>NZ_CP169082.1:0-1332500 GCF_041893865.1 Brevundimonas staleyi | reverse complement strand
CATGGAGGTGACCAGGCCGCCGTAGCGCCCCTCGCTCAGGTCGATCGGCCGGAACGCCAGGCCGATCCAGTTGTCGGCCGACCGCTCCTGGAAGAAGTAGAGCAGCGGCATCGAGACGGCCAACAGCACGGCCAGCAGCGGCGCGTTGAACACGGGCTCCTTCGGGGGCGGACCGGCGAATCGGTCGGGCTGCGGCTCCATCCCGTTCAAATGCGGAAAGGGGCCAGCGATCTCAAGTGGTTCTTAATAACCTTAACGCAGTTTGGCACGCGGACCGCATCCTGGCGGTCGTTAACCGTGTTCGCGTGGGATTGGCCGAAATGCCCTTCAAGAGGACGTCCATCGCCCTGCTGACCGTCGCCCTGGCGACGCCCGGCATCGCTTTCGCCCAGAACACCGGCTCGGCCGGCATGTCCTCCTTCCAGAGCGGCTACGGCGGGGCGCGTCAGTCGGTGACGACGGCCCAGACCGGCTCCACGCGGGATCAGAACGGCAACCGGCTGATCGTCGACGGCATCATCCAGGCCGGCGCCTCGGCCTATTCCCGCCAGTCCGGCGGGGTTTCGAACACCTATTCCGGCGCCGGCGGGTCCGGCCCCGGCGCGATCGCGGGCTCCACCGCCATCGGCAACAATCTGAACGTGGTGGTCCAGGGCAGCCACAACACGGTCATCGTCAACTCGCGTCAGACCAATACGGGCAATGTCAGTGCCCGAACGGACCTGACCGGCACTCTGACAGGCTTCGAATGATCGCGCGCTCGCTTCGTCCCCGGCTTCGGAGCGGCGTCGTCGCCGTTGCGGTCGCCGCCCTTCTGTCCGCCTGCGTCAGTCCGGTGGCGGGACCCAACGGCCTCTACGCCACGCCCATCGGCAATGCGCCGGTGACGTCCAATCCGACGCCCTATTCGACGGCGCTCTACTGCCTCGCCGACTATGCGCGACGCTACAACCTGCCCTCGCCTCGTCTGGCCGTGGGTCGGATCGGCGACTACACCGGCTCGGTCTCCGCCGACGGCGGTCGTCAGATCACCCAGGGCGCCTCGCTGATGGCCATGTCGGCGCTGGCCAAAGCCGGCGCCCAGATCGTCGAACGCTACGACACCTCCATCTCGGAGATGGAACTCCGCTACGCCAACAATCGGCTGATCGGCGATCCGAACCCGAGCGGCGCTCCGGGCGGCGAGTATCGCCGCATTCTGGCGGGCCAGGTGCCGGGCTCGGACTTCTATGTCGCCGGCGGCATCACCGAGGTGAACTACAACATCCGCTCGGCTGGCTTCGACGCCGGGGTCGGGGAAACGGATTCCGATCGGCCGGGCTCGGGCATCATCCAGGGCAAGGTCTATGTGATGAACATCGCCATGGACCTGCGTCTGGTTCAGACGACGACCCAGGAAGTGGTCGATGTCATTTCGTACCAGAAACAGATCATCGGCCGGGAAGTCTCAGCCGGCGTGTTCGACTTCCTGAACGGCAACGTCATCGACGTCTCGGCGGGCACCGGCGGCATGGAGCCGGTCCAGCTGGCTGTGCGTGCGCTGATCGAACGCGGCACGCTGGAAATGATGGCCAATCTGTATGGCGCGCCAGGACCGGAAGTCTGCCTCGACGCCTCAAACGACCCGCTGAATCCGGTGGGTCCGACCGGCGGCTACTACGCCGCCTACGACAATACGGGAACGAACAATGGCCAGACACGCGCCGAACCGTCTCGCTGGCACGATCGCCGCGACGGCGATGTGCGTCGTAGCCGCTACTGAGGCCTTCGCTCAGGACCGTTCGATCGTCCTGAACCAGCAGCTTCAGCTCGGCGACGTCATCGCGGGCGAGACCCTGAACGTCGAGGACGCCACGGGCGAGGTCGGCGTCAACGTCGCCGCCCAGGGCAATACCGCGTCCGGCACGGTCCAGAACGGCGCGATCGACCTGTCCTCGCAACAGACGATGCGCGGCAACACGCGCGCGACGACCTCCCTGACCCTGACGGGCGACACCGAAGGGCCGGTCAACGCCGAGACCCAGGCGCGGGGCAACTATCTGGCCGCCGGCGCCTATGGCGCGAACCTGACCGTCGACGCCAGCCAGACGGTCGCCCCGTCGGAAGTCACCGCCTCGTCGGTCATCACCGGATCGTCGGCGCGTCTGATCGGCGGGGCCTCGGTCGGCGTCACCGCCATCGCCAACACCACCTCGCTGGGCGCCAGCGGCTCGCGGGTCGAAGGTGTCATCGTCCAGAACTCCTCGGCCGGGGTCCGCGCCTCGAACTTCGCCGGGACGCAGTACATCCCCGAGACGGCCGAGTTCATCAGCCAGTCGGCGGGCAACACGGTCTCGGTCAACTCCGGCCTCGCCTCCAGCCAGAACCTGGCCATCCGCCAGCGTCAGGCGGGGGATCAGGTCACCGCCTCGACCAGCGCCAACTCCGGCAACGCCTGGGACCTGGCCGGCCGGGCGCGCGCCACGGGCAACCAGGCCATCCTCTACAATCAGGGGGGATCGGCGGTCGTCCTGACCGACCAGTCGAACCTGTCGCAGATCCAGACCGCCAGCCGCGTCACCAGCTACGACTTCGGCGCGGCGACCGCCAACGCCTACGGGACGGGCAACGAGGTCTCGATCGGCAACAACGACGTCTATCTGGAGATCGACAATTCCCAGGTGAACTCGGGCGGCGTCGAGGTCAGTTCGACCTTCGAGGGCACGAACGGCTATGACGTCCGTGTCGCCTCCCAGGCCGTGGGCAACTCGGTCACCGGCTACGCCTGCTCGCAGTGCAACGGCTATATGGACGTGACCAACGCCCAGACGAACTCGGGCGCCGTCTCGGCCACGGCCTCTACCACCATCCGCGGCACGGGCCGGTCCGTGGCCACGAGCGCCAACGCCATCGGAAACTCGGCGACCTTCTACGTCTCCCGCCCGGGATCGTGACGTAAAGTTCATTTTACACCCGCGCCGGTTCAAGGCGATGTTGACGACAACCGGCGGGACACCGCACGGTTCGTAAAGTCACGTCTGTTCGTCGCTCGTCCGGGGCGGCGAAGTTCCACCGGAGCCTCAATGTCCAACGCCCGCCGTCTTCTGCTCGTCGCCGCCTCCGGGCTGGCGCTCCTCAGCGCCCTGCCCGCCGCCGCCCAGACGGCGCCGTCCGCGCCCTGGCCCCAGGTCGCCAGCGATATCCCGGTCGATGCCAACGTCCGCTTCGGGACCCTGCCCAACGGCATGCGCTATGCGATCCTGAGGAACGCGACGCCGCCGGGCCAGGCCTCGCTTCGCCTGCGGATCGCCGCCGGCTCCCTTATGGAGAACGACAACCAGCAGGGTCTCGCCCACTTCATGGAGCACATGGCCTTCAACGGGACGACCAACATCCCGGAGAACGAACTGCTGCGGATTCTGGAGCGCCTGGGCCTGGCCTTTGGGGCCGACACCAACGCCGCGACCGGCTTCGACCAGACCTTCTACCAGCTGGAGCTGCCGCGCACGAACGACGAGACGGTCGACACGGCCCTGCGGATCATGCGCGAGCAGGTCTCCGAAGCCCTGATGAACCCCGAGGACATCGAGGCCGAACGCAACGTCATCGTCGGCGAGGAGCGGACCCGCAACACGCCGGGCCTGCGATCCGCCAAGGCCCAGTTCGCCCTTCTGGCTCCCGGTCAGCGCATGTCCAACCGTCTGCCCATCGGCGACATGGACATCATCCGCACCGCTCCGCGCGAGCGTTTCGTGGAGTTCTACGAGGCCTACTACCGTCCCTCGCGGGCGACCCTGCTGGCGGTCGGCGACTTCGACGTCGACCAGATGGAGGCCAAGATCCGCGGCGCCTTCGAGAACTGGGAGCCCAAGGCCGCCGACGGTCCTGAGCCGGACCTGGGCCAGGTCGCCCCGCGTGGCCCCGAGACCCGCATCCTGGTCGAGCCGGGCATCCAGTCCTCGGTGCAGATCAACTGGACCCGCGCTCCCGACCTGGACCCCGACACGGTGGCGGAGCGCCAGTCGCGTATCCGACGCAACCTCGGTCTGGCCGTGCTGAACCGTCGCCTCGGCGAACTGGCCCGCGCCGACAATCCCCCGTTCATCGGCGCCGGAGCCTCTTCCTCGACCCTGTTCGACAGCCTCGATCTGGGCAGCGTTTCGGCGAGCTTCAATCCGGGCGGCCTGCCCCGCGCGCTCCAGACCATCGAGCAGGAGACCCGCCGCCTGCAGGAGTTCGGCGTTACCGAAGCCGAGATCCAGCGGGAGATCACCGACCTGCGCACCGCGCTTCAGAATGCGGTCGCCTCGGCCGCGACGCGGACGACGCCGGCCCTGGTGAACGGCCTCCTCGGCGCGACAAACGACGATAGGGTCTTCTCCTCGCCCCAGACGAACCTCGACATCTTCAACTCCGCGGTCGAAGGCGTGACGCCCGACGCCGTCAACACGGCCGTGAAGACCGCGTTCGAAGGTCAGGGCCCGCTGGTCCTGGTCGTCACGCCCGAGCCGGTCGAAGGCGGCGAAGAAGGAGTCACCGCCCTGCTTCAGGCCTCGCAAGCCATGGCTGTGACGGCGCCCGCGGTCCAGGCCGCGATGGAGTGGCCCTATGCCGAGTTCGGCGCATCCGCCCAGCCGACCGACCGTCGCGAGATCGCCGAGATCGGCGCGACCGTCGTCACCTTCGCCAACGGCACGACGCTGACCGTCAAGCCGACGACCTTCCGCGACGAACAGATCCTGATCAGCGTCCGTACCGGTCTGGGCGAGCGGGGTCTGCCGACGGACCGCCCGGATCCGCAGAGCCTGGCGGGCTTCGTCTATACGGCAGGCGGCCTGGGCCGTCTGACCGCCGACGAGATGAACCGGGTGCTGAGCGGCCGGATCTACGGCGCCAACTTCGCGGTCGAGGGAGACGCCTATCGTCTGTCCGGCGGAACGCGGCCCCAGGATCTGACGCTCGAAATGCAGGTTCTGACGGCCTATCTGACCGATCCGGGCCTGCGTCCGGCGCCGTTCGAGCAGATCAAAGCCCTGTTCCCGCAGATCATCGCCCAGCAGATGGCGACCCCGGCCGGCGCCTTCGGCATCCAGTCGTCGGGCCTTCTGGCCTCCGGTGACGCGCGTCAGACCTTCCCCACGGCCCAGAACATCGCCGGCTGGACGATGGACCAGCTGAAGTCCGGCCTGACCGCCGACATGGCCAAGGGCCCGGTCAGCGTGGTGATGGTCGGCGACGTGACGGTGGACGACGCCGTCGCGGCGGTCGGTTCGACCCTCGCCGCCTTGCCGGCCCGTCCCGCCCTCCCGACCCCGGCGGCCGGTGCGGACGTGCTGCGCTTCCCGGACGGCACGGCGGAGCCCATCGTCCTGCGCCATACCGGCCCGGCCGAACAGGCCCTGGGCTATGTCGCCTGGCCCACCACCGACCAGATCCACGATCGCACCGACGCCCGTCTCGCCAGCCTGCTGTCGGCGGTGATGGAACTGCGCGTGCTGGATGAGATCCGCGAGCGTCAGGCCCTGGCCTATTCGCCCAGTTCCAACGCTTCGTCGTCCGACGTCTACGCCGGCTACGGCTCGATCACCGTCACGGCCCAGACGACGCCGGAGAACCAGCTGAAGTTCTTCGAGGCGGTCGACGCGATCGCCGCCTCCCTGCGAGACGAGCCGATCACCGAAGACGAACTGACACGCGCCCGTGCGCCCCAGATCGAAGCCATCCGCCGCAGCCAGGCCGGCAACGAATACTGGACGGCCCAGTTGTCCGATGTGGCCGCCGATTCGGAGAGCGTGGCCCAGATCACCAGCCAGCTTTCGGACATCGAGGGCTTCACCGTCGCCGACATCCAGGCGGCGGCCCGGCGCTGGCTGGTGGACGACAAGGCCTGGCGCGCCTCGGTGGTTTCGACCAACGCCCCGGCCCAGTAAGGAAAAATGGCCCCGGAGATTACACTCCGGGGCCAAGTCTTCACTCAGGATCGCCGGCGATGAACCGACGATCGAACTTTACGCCCCGGACGATGCGTCCGGCCTGAACGGCCCGTTGTCGGGCGTTCAGGGTTTGGCGACCGCTGAAATCAGAACACCCGGCCGCCGACGCCGCCGTCCAGCATCAGGGTCGCCCCGACGATGGAGGAGCCGGCCTGCTGGACCACTTCCTCGCGGTATTCGGTGTAGGTCTCTTCGCGGACCCAGGTGACGACCTTCATGCCGGCGCCGTAGCGACGCAGCAGCGAACGCTCGTTGCAGTCGCGCTCCTGACGCTGGACGCGGCAGATGATCTCGCCCGTCCGCGACCGCCACAGGGCGTAGCCCTTGTCGCAGGCGAAGGTCTCGCCGCTGCCCGGTCCGCCGGGACCGCCCGGACCGCCTTGGCCATAGCCGCCCTGGCTGTAGCCTGCCTGGCTGGACCATTCCGACCAGGTGACCTGCAGATGGGTGCCGGCGATGCAGCGATAGAGTTCGCCCTCATAGCTCTCGGCGATGTCGCGGTCCGGAATGACCTGGGACGCCGGGTGCGGGATGTTGCGGTCGTCGATGCAGAAGGCCTGGATCACGACACGCTTTTCCCAACGACGACGGGCTTCGTAGGGGACACGGACGACGGTCGACACGGCGCCGGCCTCGACGTTCAGGCCCTGGATGACCGTGGGATAAGGCTGTTCGACGCTGAAATAGGCCGAGCCGCCGCCACCGCCGCGCAGATTGCCGTAGCCGCCGACGCGGGCGTTCAGCCCGGCGCGGGCCGCCGCATTGGCGTTGGCGTTCGCATTGACGTTGACGTTGACGTTGATGTCGCCCGGCCTCGGATAGTCCGGCGGCCCCGGCTGGGTGCAGCAATCCGGCGGGGGCGGCGGAGGGGGCGGAGGCGGCGGCGGGTTGCAGCCCAGGTCGCACGGCGGCGGGGGCGGCTGGCAGCCCGAGGTGCACTGGGCCGACCCGGCCGCGGTGGCGATGCCCCACAGGCCGATGCCGGCGGCGGCGGCCGCGAGCCAGGTCTTCATCCGCACCCGCATGGGCAGGCCTCCTGTATACAATCGACGGCGCCGCGCGAGACGCGGACCGGTTCAACCTGACATCTGGCGGCAAAGGTGTTTCGTTTCCGTTAGGGAGGTTCTTTTGCCCTAACGCTCGCGGCGCGGCCGCTCGCTGCTTGAGGGCGGGGTTGTCGCCCTATCGCTCGCGGCGCGGCTGGTCCGGGGCTTGCGCCACATCGCTCGAAGGCGAGAGCGATGTTCCATACCGGCACGCAAACTCTGATCGACCACTGGGCGGCCTTGCCCGAGGCCGGCCGAATTCCCGCGCGCGCCGATTTCGAGCCGATGCGGATGGGCCGGCTGGTCCCGCAGTTGTTCACCGCAGACCGCACCGCCGAGGGGGCGGCGTTCCGGCTGGCCGGCGGCTGGATCGAGACCCTCCATGGCCGGTCGATGCGCGGCGTCTCCTGGCTGGATCTCTGGGCGCCCGAAAGCCGCCCCTTGGTCGCCGCCGCCGTGATCCAGACCTTTCGCGAGGCCCGCCCCGTCGTGATGGTGGCCGAGGCCGCGCGGCTGAGAGGCGCGCTGGAAATCGTCATCGCCCCCATGCGCCGCCCGGACGGCACGCCGGACCGGCTGATCGGCCTCTACCAGTCCGTGGTGGCGCAGGAGCGCCGCTCGGAGGCCGTGGGACCGCTGACAGCGCGCCTGTCCATCGGCGTGGGCGTGCCCAGCCGGGCGCCGCTGACGCTGGCGGCGCTGGATGGGCGAAGGATCGCTTGAACCTCCCTTCTCCCCTTGCGGAAGAAGGTGGCAGCCGAAGGCTGACGGATGAGGGGTACGAGGATGCAGGCGAGATGCGTCCGGCGCTCGCTCGGCGAGAGTGAGTTTCACCCCTCACCCGCCGGCGCAAGAACGACGGCTACGCTCTCGTGCGCCGGCTCCCTCTCCCGCAAGGGGAGAGGGTCAGAGAGCCTTCATCCCCTCGGCATACCGCTTCCAGTTCTGCACATAGTGCTGGGCCGAATAGGTCAGGCCGGCGATCTGGCCCTCGGTCAGTTCGCGGATGACCTTGCCCGGCTGGCCCATGACCAGCGACCCGTCCGGGATCTCCTTGCCTTCCGGGATCAGCGCGCCCGCCCCGATCAGGCAGTTCTTTCCGATCTTGGCCCGGTTCAGGATCACCGCCCCGATGCCGATCAGGGAGTTGTCGCCGATCTCGCAGCCGTGGAGCATGACCTTGTGCCCCACGGTCACGTCCCGCCCGATCACCAGGGGCGAACCGGGATCGGAGTGAAGGACGCTGCCGTCCTGGATGTTGGTGTTCTCGCCGATGATCATGGTCTCGTTGTCCGCCCGCACGGTCGCGCCGAACCAGACGCTGGCGCCCGACTTCAGAATCACGTCTCCTACGACGACAGCATTGTCCGCGATCCAGTATTCGCCCTCTGGCGGAAGCTGCGGTTTCTTGTCCGCCAGCGAATAGATCGTCATCGAAACATCACCTTATTCTCAAGCAAAAGAGGGCTTTAACCCTTCGCTAACCACGATAGCATCAATCTGTTGATGCGATTCGAGGTCGCCATTTCGACCCCGGATCCGAAGCCGGATCAATCCCGGTCCGGCCAGAGCCCAGGAGTGTCTGCGTGACGCGTGCGGGTCTGCGGCGACTGCCGCTGGATGTGGGATACATCTCCGACCCCGGACGGCGTTGCGCTGTCGCTTCCAACCTCCCCACCCTCGTTCGAGGCGATGCTTTCGCAGCATCGCCTTTTTTCATGCCCTGGAGGCGTTGATGACCAAGCGTGCAGCCCTGAAGCGTCAAGCTCGCGAAGGCGGAGCTTTTGACGGTCCCGACTATGGCCAGGATGCGAAAGTTCGCCGCCTGCCGACACCGCAGGGCCGTGGCTGGTCGCCCCACCCATCGAACGACGACCGGGACCAGAGCTATCTGAAGACGCTGAAGCCCAAGTCCGAGGGGCAGGCCGAACTGCTGAACGCCATCGACGCCCACAACCTGACCTTGGCGCTGGGCCCGGCAGGCACGGGCAAGACCTATCTGGCCGTGGCCAAGGCGGTCGAGGCGCTGGAGGCCGGCAAGGTCGGGCGCATCGTGCTGAGCCGTCCGGCGGTCGAGGCGGGCGAATCCATCGGCTTCCTGCCCGGCGCCATGGAGGACAAGCTGGCCCCCTATCTGCGGCCGCTCTACGACGCCCTGTCGGACCGGCTGTCGATGAAGCGGGTCGGCGCCCTGATGGCCGAGGGCCTGATCGAGATCGCCCCCATCGGCTATATGCGCGGCCGCACGCTGAACAACGCCTTCGTCGTGGTCGATGAGGCCCAGAACTGCACCTACACCCAGCTGAAGATGCTGCTGACCCGTCTGGGCTGGCACTCGACCATGGTGGTGACGGGCGACCCGCATCAGTCGGACCTGCTGCCCGGCGTGTCGGGTCTGGCGGACATCGCCGAGAAGCTGACGGTCGTGCCGGAGATCGCGGTGGTGAAGCTGGCGGACCGGGACATCGTCCGGCACCCGCTGGTGGCGAGCATGATCGGGGTGCTGTGAGCTAGATCGTCAACGTCTCCTCCCCGTGCGCTCCGCGCATGGGGAGGTGGCAGCGAGCCCTTCCGCGAGCTGACGGAGGGGTTCTTGGGTGCACGCAGAAAGAGCCCCTCCGTCTCCTCCGCTCCGCTACGGATCCACCTCCCCATCCTTCGGACGGGGAGGAGACGCGGATGTCTAAGCCCGAACCGCACCCCGCGCCGCATCCACGCCCAGCGCCTTCAGCGCCGCCGCGGCGATATGCTCGGCATCCAGCCCCGCCTCGGCGTATTGCGCCGCCGGCGTATCCTGGTCCTGGAAGACGTCCGGCAGATGCAGGGTCCGGATCCTCAGCCCCGTATCCAGCGCGCCCTCGGCGGCCAGATGCTGCAGCACGAAGGCGCCGAAGCCGCCCATGGCGCCCTCCTCCACAGTGATCAGGGCCTCGTGCTCGCGCGCCAGGCGGTTGATCAGGTCGTGGTCCAGAGGCTTGGCGAAGCGGGCGTCGGCGACCGTGGCCGAGACGCCGTGGGCGGCCAGGATGTCGGCGGCCTTCAGGCTCTCTTGCAGTCGCGTGCCGAAGGACAGGATGGCGACGGCCGTGCCTTCGCGGACGATCCGACCCCTGCCGATCTCAAGCGGGGCGGCCAGTTCGGGGATGTCCACGCCCACACCGTCGCCGCGCGGATAGCGGAAGGCGGAGGGACGGTCGTCGATCTCGCAGGCGGTGGAGATCATGGCGGCCAGATCGGCCTCGTCGGCGGCGGCCATCAGGACCATGCCCGGCAGCGCGCCCATGTAGCCGATGTCGAACGATCCGGCGTGGGTCGAGCCGTCGGCGCCGACCAGACCGGCGCGGTCCATGGCGAAGCGGACCGGCAGCTTCTGGATCGCCACGTCGTGGACGACCTGGTCGTAGCCGCGCTGAAGGAAGGTCGAATAGATGGCGCAGAAGGGCTTCATGCCGTCCGCGGCCAGACCGGCGGCGAAGGTCACGGCATGCTGCTCGGCGATGCCGACGTCATAGGTGCGCTTGGGGAAGGCCTGGCCGAACAGGTCCAGACCGGTGCCGGACGGCATGGCGGCGGTGATGGCGACGATCGACGGATCGCGCTCGGCCCGCTTGATCAGCTCGGTCCCGAAGACCTTGGTGTAGCTGGGGGCGTTGGAGACGGCCTTGGACTGTTTGCCCGAGACGACGTCGAACTTGACCACCGCATGCAGCTTGTCGGCGCTGCTTTCGGCCGGGGCATAGCCCTTGCCCTTCTGCGTCACGACGTGGACCACCACCGGACGGTCGGTGATGGCGGCGGCGTTCTTCAGGATGGGGACCAGGTTGTCCATGTCGTGCCCGTCGACCGGGCCGATGTAGTAGAAGCCCAGCTCCTCGAAGAAGGTGCCGCCGACGATCATGCCGCGGGCGTATTCCTCGGCCTTCCTGGCCGCCTCCCGGAACGGGCGGGGCATGTGCTGGACGACCTCGCGGCCGAACTTCCGGAAATTCTGATAGGCGCCGCCCGAAACCTGTTTGGCCAGATAGGCGCTCATCCCGCCGACCGGGGGCGCGATGGACATGTCGTTGTCGTTGAGGATGACGGTCAGCTGGCCGGTCGTCTCGGCCGCGTTGTTCATCGCCTCATAGGCCATGCCGGCGGACATGGAGCCGTCGCCGATGACGGCCACGACGCGGTTCTTCTCGCCCTTCTGGTCGCGCGCGGCGGCGAAGCCGAGGGCGGCGCTGATGGAGGTCGAGGCGTGGGCCGCGCCGAACGGGTCGTATTCGCTCTCCGAACGCTTGGTGAAGCCCGACAGGCCGCCGCCCTGACGCAGGGTGCGGATGCGGTCGCGCCGCCCGGTCAGGATCTTGTGCGGATAGCACTGGTGACCGACGTCCCAGATCAGGATGTCCTTCGGCGTCTCGAAGACGTGGTGAAGCGCGACGGTCAGCTCGACGACGCCCAGACCCGCGCCCAGGTGGCCGCCCGTGGTGGAGACGGCGTCGATGGTCTCGGTCCGCAGCTCGTCCGCCAGCTGACGCAACTGTGCGGCGTCGAACCCGCGCATGTCGGCGGGCACACGGACTTTATCGAGCAGGGGAGTGTCGGGCATTCAAGTCTCTAACGCGGATCAGGACCGACGGTTTAGCACGAAGTCCACACTCGCCTTGAGGTTTTCGGCGTCGGGGCCGAAGAGGTCGAGGTGGCTGCGGGCCTGGTCGGCCAGGTGCGCGACGCGATGCCGCGCCTGTTCGACGCCCAGCAAGGTCACGAAGTTCGTCTTGCCCTGGGCGGCGTCCTTGCCGCCGGCGGCC
Source organism: Brevundimonas staleyi (assembly GCF_041893865.1). Taxonomy (GTDB): domain Bacteria; phylum Pseudomonadota; class Alphaproteobacteria; order Caulobacterales; family Caulobacteraceae; genus Brevundimonas; species Brevundimonas staleyi. The sequence continues at coordinate 1,320,686 of NZ_CP169082.1, read as the reverse complement.
TTGCCGAGTTCCTCGGCCGTGCCCTCGACGTCCAGCAGGTCGTCGACGATCTGATAGGCTAGGCCAATGTCGTGGGCGAAATTGATCAGGGCGTTGCAGTGCGCCTCGCGCGCCTGGGCGATGATCAAGGGTATCTCGAAGGCGTAGGTGAACAGGGCGCCGGTCTTCAACCGCTGCATGCGGGCGACCTGACCCAGGTCGTCGTGGACGCCCAGAAGGTCGATCATCTGGCCGCCCGCCATGCCGCGCGCGCCGCTGGCCAAGGACAGCCGGGCCGCCAGCTCGCAGCGGATCTCGGCGTCGTCATGGGTGTCGGGATGCAGGATGATGTCGAAGGCCGCGGTCTGGAGCGCGTCGCCGGCCAGGATGGCGGTGGCCTCGTCATAGGCGATGTGGAGAGTCGGACGGCCCCGACGCATGTCGTCGTTGTCCATCGCCGGCAGGTCGTCGTGGACGAGGCTGTAGGCGTGGACGCATTCCAGGGCGCAGGCGGCCCGCAGCACCGGCCGCTCCTCGATGTCGAACAGCCGCGCCGCCTCCATCGCGAAATAGGGCCGCAGACGCTTGCCGGGGCCCAGCGCCGCATAGCGCATGGCCTCCATCAGACGAGTCTCGGGGCCGTCGGCGCGGGGCAGGAGTTCGTCGAGGGCGACGGTGACAAGGTCGGCTACCTCGGCGACGCGGTCGATGACCGTCTGTTCCGGCGAGTTGGCGGCGACGATCTTGGGCTGGGGCGGCTGGCTCAAAACAGCCTCCCGCCGACGACGGCGTCACGGTCCACGCCCACCAGCACGACCTCGCCGTCCGCGTCCGGGAAGCCCAGGGTCAGGACCTCGGACATGAAGGGACCGATCTGGCGCGGCGGGAAGTTGACCACGGCGGCGACCTTGCGGTCGGTCAGCTGGTCGAGGGTGTAGTGGCGGGTGATCTGGGCCGACGAGCGTTTGACGCCGATGTCCGGACCGAAGTCGATGGTCAGCTTGAAGGCGGGCTTGCGGGCTTCCGGAAAGGCCTCGGCCTTGAGCACCCGGCCGATGCGGATGTCGACCTTCATGAAGTCGTCGAAGGCGATGCGGTCGGCCACGGGGGAGGTGGTCGCGGCGTCCATCAGCCGAACTCGGCCGCTTCGACGCCCTTGGCCTGACCGTCGGCGCCGACCACGATCTTCTCGACGCGCAGCTGGGCGGCCTTCAGGCGCGCCTCGCAATGGGCCTTCAGGCGGGCGCCCTCCTCATAGAGGGTGATCGATTCCTCCAGCGGCGCCTGGCCGGACTCGAGGCGGGACACGATGGTCTCCAGACGCGACAGGGCGTCCTCGAAGCTGAGATCGGCGGGAATGGAGGGCGCTGCGTCTGACATCCGCGCGACCCTAGAGGGGCCGCGCACTCGCTTCAACGGGGAACGAACGTCGCAGGGTAAACGGCGATCAGGCCCGCTCGTAGCGACGCTGGGACCAGTATTTGAAGCCCTGGTTGTGGACCAGCTTCCAGCCGTCGGCCTTCAGCCGGGTTCCGACCATGTGGTTGAAATAGCCGTGGGCGAGGACGAGGACGTCCTCGCCGGCCTCGGCGCGGGCGATGAGGCGTTGCGCCGCCTGTTCGGATCGGACCTCGGCCTCGGCGCGGGTTTCCTGGCCTTCATGGTGGTTGAAGGCGTGCCACCAGAAGCGGGCCACCCCGCCCCAGTATTTCGGCGGCAGCTTGAACCAGTTCGGGAAGTGCGGCGGCGGCAGGGGCGCCTCGATGAACATGACGTCCGAGACGATCTCGCGCCCGGCCGAGACGGCGATGGCGGTTTCCTGGGCGCGCTGGCGCGTCGAGGCGAAGATGACGCCGGCCCCTGCCGCCGTGGCCAGAAGCTCGGGCGGCGGGGTCTGGCCGGCCAGCAGGCCGCCCAGCTCATACTTAGCCCACCAGTCGCAATACTGGTCGGACGTCAGCATGCATTTGCGCGACAGCGCCGGCTCGCCGTGGCGGGCCAGGGTGATCGTACCGGGGCGCGAAGGCTTCAGCATCTGGCCGGGATCATGTCGGGCGGGGTCTGACGTCATGTTGTGATGGAAACGGGGCGGGGCTTGCAGGCGCGAACCAAGCTTTACGCCTCCCCAAGGGCCCGGACATGGGCAAGGGCCGAACGACCCAGTCCTTCGAGGTCGTAACCGCCCTCCAGCGAAGAGACAACCTTGCCGCCGCAATGTCGCCTTGCGACCTCCAGCACGGCGCGGGTCGCCCAGGCGAAATCCTCGGCCTCAAGGCTCTGGTGGGCGAGCGGATCGCGGCGGTGGGCGTCGAACCCGGCGGAGATGATGACCAGGTCCGGGGCGAAGGCGTCGAGCGCGGGCATCAATCCGCCGGCGAAGGTCGCCCGCCATGATTCGCGCGCGGCATGGGGCTCGACCGGGGCGTTGACGATGTTGCCGACGCCGGTTTCCGACGCCGCCCCCGTGCCGGGATAGAGCGGCATCTGGTGGATGGAGGCCAGGAACAGGCTGGGGTCGTTCTCGAACGCCGCCTGGGTGCCGTTGCCGTGGTGGACGTCGAAATCGACCACGGCGACCCTGGCCATGCCGAGGGACTGGGCGACCCGGGCGGCCACGGCGACGTTGGAGAACAGGCAGAAGCCCATGGCCTGGTTCGGCTCCGCATGGTGGCCGGGCGGGCGGACGGCGGCGAAGGCGCGCTGGGTCTGGCCGTTTGCGATGGCTCTGACCGCGTCGATGGCGGCCCCGGCGGCGAGGCGGGCGGCGCGAACGCTGCCGGGCGACAGAATCGTGTCCGCGTCGAGCTGGGCCAGACCGGTCGCGGGCGAGGCCTCGATCATGCGGGCGACGTAGGCGGCGGGGTGGATGCGCTCGAGGTCGGCGACGGCGGCCTCGGTGGCGTCACGGCGGTCCAGCTTCAGAGAGGCGTCGTCCAGCGCCGCGAGGACGGCGGCCAGCCGCTCGGGCTTCTCCGGATGCCCCGCGCCGGGGGCGTGGGCGATCATGTCGGCGTGGGTGAACAGGGCGACGGACATGGGGGCAACCTACCCCACCCGCTCATCCCCGCGAAAGCGGGGACCCAGTGCTTTGGACGATCAAACAATCCGGTGTGCCGCAAGACCTTCATCCAGCGCACCCTGCCTCACGAAAGAACTGGGTCCCCGCTTTGGCTGCTACGCGCCGCCCTTCGGGTCGCGGGGATGAGCGGAAATATGTTGAGAGGCTCGGCGGCTTGAGTGAAAGCAGGCCATGACCGACGTCCTGATCCGCCCCGCCCGCCTGGAAGACGCAGACGCCCTGGCCGAGCTGGGCCGCCGGACCTTCCTCGACACCTTCGTGGCCGAGGACGGTTTCGCCATCCCCTACCCCGAGGCGGATCTCCTGCCCTATCTCGACGACAGCTTCGGCCCGGCGGCGGTGCGGCGCAGGATCGAGGAGGACAGGAGCGGCTACTGGCTGGCCGAGCGCGACGGCGTCTTCCTCGCCTATGCCAACGCCGGCCCGAACGGCCTGCCCCACCCGGACGCAAGAGACGGCGATCAGGAACTGCGCCGCATCTATGTCGACAAGGCCGCGCAGGGGCTGGGGCTCGGCACGAAGCTGTTGGCCCTGTCGCTGGACTGGATGGAGACCCATTCGACCGGCCCGCTGTGGATCGGCGTCTGGAGCGGAAATCTGAAGGCCCAGAAGCTCTATGCCGGCAACGGTTTCACCAAGGCCGGGGAGTACGAATACCCCGTCGGCGCCTGGCGCGACCACGAGTTCATCCTGCGGCGGGGATAGGCTATGATGGCGGCATGACCCGCGACGAACTGCTGGTGAAGCTGCGAGAGTTGAAGCCCTGGCTGGAAGAACAGGGCATCGTCAACGTGCGCCTGTTCGGCAGCTACGCGCGGGACGAGGCGGGGCCGGACAGCGATGTCGATCTGCTGGTGGATCTGTCCAAGCCGCTTGGGCTGAGGTTCTACAGCCTGGCTGAAGACATTCAGGACTCTATTGGTCTCAACGTCGATCTGCTGACCACCGACGGTCTGCGAAATCCCTACCTGAAGACGACGATCATGAGAGACATCGTTGCCGTCTGACCTGGTCCTCATCGTCGATATCCGACAGTCCGCCACCTTGATCGGTGACTACGTTGCGGGGCTGGATCAGCGGGGTTTCGCGGCTGACTGGATGAGAAGAGACGCCACGGCCTTCCGATTGCTGTTGATCGGCGAAGCGGTCACCAAGCTTTCTCCAGAGATCAAGACGAAACTGCCGGACATCGATTGGCGTGGCATGATCAGCCTGCGTCACCGCCTGGCCCACGACTATGGCTCCGCCAATTTTTCCGTCCTCTGGGAGATCGTAAGCCACGACGTTCCCCGTCTTTCCGAAGCCCTGGCTAGTCTCTGATGCTCCTCCCCTTCTTCTCCGCCCTGCGTCAGGCGAAAGTCCCTGTCTCCACCAAGGAATGGCTCCATCTGATGGAGGCCATGGACAAGGACGTCGCTGGCGGCCGGGTGGAGGACTTCTATCACCTGTCGCGCGCGGTCCTGGTCAAGGACGAGAAACACTACGACCGGTTCGATCAGGTGTTCGGCACGGTGTTCAAGGGAATCGAGACCATCGGCGCGGGCGAGGCGCCGAGCCTGGACGTGCCCGAGGACTGGCTGAAACTGCTCAACGAGAAATTCCTCACCGAAGAGGAAAAGGCCGAGATCGAGGCCATGGGCGGCTTCGAGAAGCTCATGGAGACGCTGAAGCAGCGGATGGAGGAGCAGGAGAAGCGCCACGAGGGCGGATCGAAGTGGATCGGCACCGGCGGCACCTCTCCCTTCGGCAACGGCGGCTACAATCCCGAGGGCGTGCGGATCGGCGGCCAGCCCAAGCACGGCCGGGCCGTGAAGGTCTGGGAGAAGCGCGAATACAAGAACCTGGACGACACGGTCGAACTGGGGACCCGCAACATCAAGGTGGCCCTGCGTCGCCTGCGTCGGTTCGCGCGCGAGGGGGCGGCCGAGGAACTGGACATCGACGGCACCATCGACGGCACGGCGCGTCAGGGGTGGCTGGACATCCAGATGCGGCCGGAACGGCGCAATACGATCAAGGTCCTGTTGTTCCTGGACGTCGGCGGGTCGATGGACGGCCATATCAAGCTCTGCGAGGAGCTGTTCAGCGCCGCCCGGACCGAGTTCAAGAACCTGGAGTTCTTCTACTTCCACAACTGCCTCTACGAGGGGGTGTGGAAGGACAACCGGCGTCGCCACGCCGAGAAGATCCCGACCTGGGACCTCCTGAACAAATACCCCGGCGACTGGCGGGCCATCTTCGTCGGCGATGCGACCATGAGCCCCTATGAGATCACCATGCCCGGCGGCTCGGTCGAGCACTGGAACGAGGAGGCGGGCGCGGTCTGGATGCGGCGGGCGCGTCTGCAGTGGGGCAAGTCGGTGTGGCTGAACCCGGTGGCGGAGAAGTTCTGGGGCTACACGGCGTCCGTGAAGCTGCTGCAAGAGGTCATGGACGAGCGGATGTATCCGCTGACGCTGGACGGCCTGGACCGGGCGATGCGGGCGCTGACGCGATGACACGCAGCCGTGAGGTGCGGAAACGGCGATTTCGTGTGAGCTTGGCCGTCGTTCAGGAGCTCGCACCATGCTGACCGCCCTCGCCCTGTCTCTCGTGCTTCAGCAGGCGGCGGGAAGCGCCGTGGTCTGGGCGACGCCGGCGCCCGAGCCGGAACCGGTCGAGGCGGTGGAAGTCGTCGCCGAAACCACCCTGCCCGACTGGGCCGTGGCCGATCCGTTCGGCTGGGAGCGGTCACAGTGCAATCCGATGATCCGGGGCGAGACGCCGCTGGAGACCTGTCAGGCGCGGGTGCGCAGCGAACTGTTCGCCGCGCTGGGCGACCGTCTGCCCGCTGGCTTGCGTCCGCCGGGCGAGCCCGTTCCCTGCCTGGCCACGCCCGGCGAGGACGGCGGATACGCCGTCCAGTGCGGCGCCCCGGAACGGCAGGCCGCGGCCGTGGTGACCCCGCGCATCCAGGACTGCCGGTCGCGCCCGACGCGTCACGGCGGGTCGGTCTCGTTCACCACCGATTGCCGCACCGACGACCAGCGGTCCGAGGGCCTGTCGTTCCGCCTGTTCGGCAAGGACTGAGCGTCACCCGTCCACCCCAGCGAAGGCTGGGGTCCAGATGGCGAACCAAAGGTCGGAAAGGCCGGTGCGAAATCCCGGCCGCCTGTATCCGTGATCTGGACCCCAGCCTTCGCTGGGGTGCACGGAGCTTTTGACGAAAAGCTGCGCGCCGGACGGCGAAAAGGCCGCTCGGAGGAGCGGCCCTTCCCTGAGACTGACGCGGTGTCGTCAGTTGCGGTTGTCGCGCAGCGAATCCTTGATGCCGCCGATGGTGTTCTGGACCTTGCCGGTCACCTGATCGGCCTTGCCTTCGGCTTTCAGCTTCTCGTCGCCGGTGACGTTGCCGATACCTTCTTTGATCTTGCCGCCGATGTTCTTGGCGGCGCCTTCGATGCGATCTTGATCGGGCATTTCGAACTCCTGACATGGACGCCGCCGACAGGACGACGCTTCGGCCAGAAGAGCGATCTGAAAGCGGCTGTGTTCCGTATGGCGACGCTTAGCGCCGCAGCCATTTCGCCACGGCCCAGGCATGGGCGTCGTGGCGCAGTTCGGCCAGGGCCGTGCGGGGGTGGAGCCAGACCAGTTCGTGATCGTCCTCGACCTTTCGCGAGGGGTCCAGCGCCAGCATCTCGGCGATCCAGAAGCCGCCGATGTTGTTGACCGGCTGGCCGTCCGACTTGCGGAAATACTGGGCCGCCTCGGCGATCCGTTCGAGGGGACGGACGGTCATACCGGTCTCCTCGACATATTCCCGGATCAGGGCCTCCTGCTCGGTCTCGTCCCCGTCAACCGCGCCGCCGGGCAGGTCGTAATAGGGCGTGTCGCGGGTCACGCGGACGCAGGCGATCTTCTCGTCGTGGAAGACCAGGCCGAAGGTGGCGGGACGCAGGAGGTAGTCCGCTCCGGCGTCGGCGATGCCGAACTGGAGGGAGGGTTTCACAGGTCGAAGGCCAGACGGGCGCGGACGCCCTTGTGGGCGCCGTCGAACTCCACCGCCGAGCGCAGGCCCGACGCCATGGCGGTAATAATCTTGCCGCCCAGCCCCGTGCCCTTGGGGGTTCCGTCGCCCAGGCCCGGACCGTCGTCCTCGACCGTCAGGATGGCGCGGCCGGTCTCGTCGGGGGCCAGGATGACGCGGATCTCGCCGGGTTCGTCGGCGGCGTAGGCATACTTCACCGCGTTGGTGACCAACTCCGTCACGATGACGCCCAGCGACACCGCCTGGTCGGTCGAGACCCGCATGGGCTGGGCCTGAAGCGTGATGTTGGGCGAGGCGTCGTCGGGGCCCAGCGACTTCGACAGCTCTCCGACCAGACCGTCCAGATAGGCCTGCATATCCACCGTCTCCATGTCGCCCGACGTGTAGAGACGGCGGTGGACGTGGGCGACGGCCTCGATCCGGGCCTGGGCTTCGCGCAGGGCGTCGCGCGCGCCCTCGTCGGCCAGATGGCGCAGTTGCAGCGACATGAAGGTCGAGACGAGCTGCAGCGAATTGCCGACGCGGTGGTTGACCTCGCGCAGCATGGCCTCGGCGCGGTCGCGGGCCAGGCGGACCTGTTCCTGGGCGATTTCGTTCTCGCGCTCCAGGCGGCGGCGGAACAGGGCGTCCTCCAGCGCCGAGCGCAGCAGGGCGGTGAAGTCCTCGGACACGTCCTTGATGACATAGTCGGACGCGCCGGCGCGCAGGGCGGCGACCGCGATCCGGCCTTCCTGGGCGCCCGTCACATAGACGACGGGCGGCGGCGCGGGCCGTTGCAGGATGTCGGGCAGGACGTCGATGCCGTCGCGGCCGGGCATGTAGTGGTCCAGCGCGCAGATATCGAACTCGGCGGCGTCCAGCGCGGCCACCCCCTCGTCGCCGTCGGCGGCCAGGGTGACCTCATAGCCGTGACGGCCGAGCTCCTTCTGCACGAGCCGCGACAGGCCGCGGTCGTCGTCGATGTAGAGCAGCCGGATGGGCGGCTTTTCGGACGTCATTCGATGTCGGGCGCCTGCATGACGGACAGGAACAGGCCCAACTGGCGGATGGCGTCCGCGAAGCTCTCATAGTCGACGGGCTTGGTGATGTAGACGTTGCAGCCCAGGTCGTAGCAGCGCTGGATCTCGACCTTGTCGTCGGTGGTGGTCAGGACCACGACCGGCGCGCGCTTCAGCCGTTCGTCCTGTTTGACCTCGGCCAGAATGTCCGTCCCGCTCATGTCCGGCAGGTTCAGATCCAGCAGGATCAGCATCGGCCCGTTGGCCTTCACCTCTTCACTGAACAGGTAGTCCAGCGCCGGCTGGCCGTGGTCGAAATGGACGATCTCGTTGGAGATGTTGGCCCGGCGGATGTTCTTTTCGATCAGCTTGGCGTGGCCGTGGTCGTCCTCGACCATCACGATCTTCACAGGGGTGTTCACGGCGTCTCTCCAGCCTCGTCGAGGATCAGGCGTTTGGGGAATTTCAGAACGAATGTCGAGCCTTGTCCGAGTTCGGAGCGAACGTCGATGGAGCCGCCCAGGCGGCGCACGCTGTTTCGCACGAAGGCCAGACCCAGGCCCTCGCCCTGCTTGTCCTGACGACCGGCGCGGCGGAACAGTTCGAAGATGCGCTCATGGTCCTTAGGCGCGATGCCCCGGCCCTGGTCGGCGATGGTGAACTCCACCCAGCCGCCCGGCTGATCGCGGCCCGAGACCTCGATCCGGTTCGGGCGCGAGGGGTCCGAATATTTGACGGCGTTCTCGATCAGGTTGCCCACGATCTGCTCGATCGACAGACGGTCGCTTTCGAAGGTGGTCATGTCGCCGACGACGAACTCGGTCCCGCTTTCCTCCAGCATGTGGCGGATGCTGTCGGCGGACTGGGCGGCGACGGCGCCGATGTCGATCTGTTCGGGTACCAGACCACGGCGGCCTTCGCGCGACAGCTTCAGGATGGCGTTGATCAGCCGGTCCATCTTTTCGGTCGAGGCGCGGATGAAGCCGATGGCCTCGGGCATGTCCTCGCGCACGGCCACGATGATTTCGGGATCGACGGTGCGGACCTTCTCGGCCTCGTGGATCGCCTTGTCGATGACCTTGCCGACCTGCTCCAGTTCGGAGGTGTAGCCCATGACGTTGACCAGGGGCGAGCGCAGGTCGTGGCTGACGATATAGGCGTAGCGCTGGACCTCCTCGTTGGCGCGGGTCAGGGCGGCGGTGCGCGCCTTGACCTTCTCTTCGAGGTCCAGGTTGGCCCGGTCCAGACCGGCCCGCGCCTCGGCCAGCTCCGCCAGATAGCGTCGGATCAGGATCAGCACGATCAGGCCCAGCACCAGGATGAGACCGCCCGCCACCGCGTTGACGATGATGGTGAAGACGGCCGACCCCTCCGATTGGCCTGTCTGGCTGATCAACCGCGCGCCCAGCTGGCTGTCCAGGGTGGAAATCTCGGCGTCGAGCTGGTCCATCAGGAGCTTGCCGCGCCCCGACCGGACCTGGTCCAGGGCCTGGGACGTCCGCCCGGTGCGGGCCAGTTCGATGATCCCCGTCATCTCCAGGAATTTGTCGCGCGACAGCCGCGTCAGGGCTTCGGACGAGGCCACGCCCAGTTCGTCGCCGTCCGCCAGCCGCTCCAGCTGATCCAGCAGCCGGGGCGCCGCCTCCGTGCTCTGCTGGAAGGTCAGGAGGAAGCCGGATTGGCCGGTCAGCAGATAGCCACGCTGGGCCGTCTCCGCGTCCTTGATGTTCAGCAGTACGCCCCGCGCCGCGCGACGCAGCTGCCAGGTGGCGTCCACCTGTTCGTTGAAGGCCGCGGTCCGCTGGATCAGGACGAAGGTCGAGACATTGACCAGGAGAAGCAGCACGATGGCCGAGGCGATCAGCAGGAAGATCGACCGCCCGAGCGTGCCCTCCTTCAGGAACCGGCCGAACGACGAAAGGGTTTGGGTCAAAGCCGGGAACATGCGGCGCGCAGCATTAGCCGCACAGGTTCGTGTGTCCAGTGAAGTCCTTGGCGGCGCAACCTGTGCACTGTCAAAGTGTTCCAGCCGCGGGCTGTGCCGTTTCGGGAGAGGGTCTGATGTTCTGGTGGTGGTGGATCGCACCGACGGCGGTGGCCGTGATCGGCGTCATCATCCTGTTCGCGGGCCTGGGCTCCCTGTTCAAGGGCAAGCTGTTCGGCGGCTTCTTCGGCACGGTCGGCGGCGCGGCCCTGCTGGGCCTGGCGCTGAGCGCGGCCCTGCTCGGTCAGAACGTCCAGACCTATCAGCGCCTGACCTATGAGCGGCCGGTCGCGACCCTGTCGATCCGCCAGCTCGCGCCCCAGTATTTCGAGGTCGTTGTGGCCCAGCCCGCCGCCGGCGACCTGCCGGCCCGCACCGCCGTCTATCCGGTCAACGGCGACGAATGGCGGATGGAAGCCCAGGTCCTGAAGTGGAAGCCCTGGGCCAATGTGGTGGGTCTGGATTCCCAGTACCGGTTGGACCGCCTGTCCGGCCGCTACCAGAACATCGAACAGGAACGCACCGGCGCCCGCAGCGTCCACGCCCTGTCGGGCGGCGACGACAACGGCGGCGTCCTGGAATATGTGCCGTGGAACCTCAGCGTCTGGGACGTGGCGCGGAAGTACCGCCGCTACATCGACGCGGTGGATACCCTCTATGGCTCCGCCGCCTATATGCCGATGGCGAACGGCGCGACCTATGAGGTCTGGATCACCCAGTCCGGCCTGATCGCCCGCCCCACCAACGACGCGGCCCGCGCGGCGTCCGCGGGCGGGTTCATCCGGGTGAACTAGTGGCGCGGAAGCCCTTTCTGAGCTAGGCTTCACGGATGGATGACGCACCATTCAGATTGCCGAAATCCCTTGAGAGTTTCGTCGAGGAGCAGGTTCGATCCGGCGCCTATGCGGATCGGTCGGCCCTGATCAACGATGCGGTCGAACGTCTGAGTAAGAAAGCCGCGAACGACGAAGCCAAGCGTCAGCGCCTGAGAGCCGCGCTCGCGGACTCCGTCGAACGGCTCGACCGAGGCGAAGGCATCGAGGTTGAAGACCTCGACGCATTTTTCGATGAGATCATGACTGAAGCCACGCGTTCTTGAGGCGCATCCTCCTCGACATCACGGCGCGCTTCGACACGGTCGCCGTGGTCAACACCAGTTTCACGAGTTTCGGGCGTCTGGCCGCAGATCGTTATGGCGTTCTGATCAATCAGGCCTATCGCGACCTCGCGATGGACCCGGAACGGGTCGGCGCAAAGCCGTTCGAGAACGGCATCTACCTCTACCACCTGCGGAACTCCCGAAAAGGAACGCCGCCTCCAGATCGCGTCGCGCGTCCGAGGCATCTGATCGCCTACCGGTTCGATGACGAGATGATCCAGATCATCCGCCTTCTGCACGACCGGATGGACGTCGCCGCCCACGTTCAGGGCGTGCGGAACCGCTAGACCGACCCCAGCGTCCTCAGTCGCGCCTTCGGATGCACCTCGTTCTGGCTCATCACGACCGTTTGACCGCGGAAGCGCTCGATGATGGAGCGGACGTAGGGGCGGATCTGCGGCCCGGTCAGGAGGACCGCGCTTTCGCCCGCCATGGCGGCGCGTTCGAAGACATCGCGGACCGAACGGATGAAGTCCTGGAGCCGTGAAGGCGCCATAGCCAGTTGCTTGTCCTCGCCCTGCCCGACCAGGGCCTCGGCGAAGGCGGCTTCCCAGTCAGGCGACAGGGTGATGATCGGCAGGGCCCCGTCGTCGGCCTTGTGCTGCCAGCACAGCTGACGGGCCAGACGGGTGCGGACGTGCTCGACCAGGGTCGTGACCGACGACGAATGCGGCGCGGCCTCGGCCAGGCCTTCCAGAATGGCGCCCAGGTCGCGGATCGAGACCTTCTCGCGCAGCAGGGCCTGAAGCACCCGCTGCAGGGTGGTGACCGTGACGACCGATGGGATCAGTTCCTCGACCAGCTTCTTCTCTTCCGGGCCCAGCTCCTTCAGCAGCTTCTGCACCTCGGCGTAGGAGAGCAGATCCGCCATGTTCTCCTTGAGGATCTCGGTCAGGTGGGTCGTGAGCACCGTCGAGGGATCGACGATGGTGTAGCCGCGGAAGGTCGCCTCCTCGCGCAGGTTCTCGTCGATCCAGGTGGCGGGCAGGCCGAAGGCCGGCTCCTTGGTATGCTCGCCCGGCAGTTCGACCTGACGCCCGCTCGGGTCCATGGCCATCAGCGAGCCCAGACGCACCTCGCCGGCGCCCGCCTCCATCTCCTTGATGCGGATGGCGTAGCCCTGGGTCGGCAGGCGCATGTTGTCCAGGATCCGCACCGACGGCATGACGAAGCCGAATTCCTGCGCCAGGGCGCGACGCAGGGCGCGGACCTGATCGGTCAGGCGACGGCCCTCCAGATCGTTGATCAGGGTCAGCAGGGAATAGCCCAGCTCGATCTTGACCTCGTCGATGGTCAGGGCGGTGCCGATGGGCTCTTCGGCGTCATCCTTGGGCTTGGAGGCCGCTTCGGCGGCGGCCTTTTCGGCTTCGGTCGGTTGGGGTTTGAGCCTCGCCCTCCCCTGTCGCCAGGCCATGAAGCCGGCGCCGGCGGCCAGGGCCGCGAACGGGATGATCGGCATGCCGGGGATCAGGGCCAGCAGGCCGGCGGCGCCCGCGACCATGCCCAGGCTGACCGGGTTGGTGGCCAGCTGCTGGACCAGGGCCTTGTCGGCCGAGCCTTCGACGCCCGCCTTCGACACCAGGAAGCCGGCGGCGATCGAGATGATGATGGCGGGAACCTGGGTGACCAGACCGTCGCCGATGGTCAGCTGCACATAGGTGGAGGCGGCCTCGCCGATGGGCAGGCCATGCTGGACCACGCCGATCAGCATGCCGCCGATGGCGTTGATGGCCACGATGATCAGGCCGGCGACGGCGTCGCCGCGCACGAATTTGGAGGCGCCGTCCATGGCGCCGAAGAAGGTCGATTCCTGCTCCAGTTCCTTGCGGCGGATCTTGGCCTGGTCCTCGGTGATGAGGCCCGAGGACAGGTCGGCGTCGATGGCCATCTGCTTGCCCGGCATGGAGTCCAGGGTGAAGCGGGCCGACACTTCGGCAATCCGGGTCGAACCCTTGGTGATGACCACGAAGTTCACCACCAGGATGATGGCGAAGATGATGATCCCGATGATGAAGTCCCCGCCCATCATCAGTTGGCCGAAGGCGTTGATCACCTGACCGGCGGCGTCGTGGCCCTCGTGCCCGTGGGTCAGGACCAGACGCGTAGACGCCAGGTTCAGGCCAAGACGGAACAGGGTCGAGACCAGGAGCACCGTCGGGAAGATGGCGAAGTCCAGCGGGCGCTTCATCATCAGCGCCGTCATCAGGATCAGCACCGACGACACCAGCGAGATCGCCAGCAGCAGGTCCAGCAGGAATTTCGGGACCGGCAGGATCAGCAGCAGGATGACGCCGATAACGCCGACGGCCATCCCGACCTCGCCGCGCATCAGCCAGCCGCGAATGTCCGCGCTGGACGGGCGGGCCATGCCGTCCTTCATCAGGACGGGCTGGGCGGACGGGGCGGGAACGTCGCTCATGCGCGGCCGAGCGTGGTCAGGGCCATCCGGGTCGCCTCGGCGATGACGGCGGCGTTCTGGGCGTCGGTCGTCTCACGCGTGGCGTGGTAGTAGGCGGCGACGATGACCGGCTCGCCCGAGGGCGGATACAGGATGCCGATGTCGTTGGTCGGGCCATAGCCGCCCGTGCCGGTCTTGTGCGCCACGCGCCAGTCGGCGGGAACGCCCGCCTTCAGCCGGTCCATGCCGGTCGGCGAGGCGAACATCCAGCCCAGCAGCAGGGCCTTGGAGTCGGCCGACAGCGGCGTCGCCGCGTCGATGAACAGGCGGTGGATGTTGGCGACCGACTGAGCCGGAGTGATGGTGTCCTTGTCGCCGTCCAGGCGGTTCATCTCGGGCTCGAACCGGTCGACGCGCGTCGAGGCATCGCCGATGCCACGATAGAAGGCCTGCATGGCCTCGATGCCGCCGAGCGCCTTCAGCAACAGGTTGGCGGCCGGGTTGTCCGAGACCTCGGTCGTGGCCTTCATCAACTGCTCGACGGTCAGGGTGGAGCCGATGGCGGGCTCTGTGACCGGGGCGTGGTTGATCATGTCGGCGCGGGTGATCGGGATGGCCCGATCCAGCTGCTCTTGACCGGCCTGCACCCGCATCAGGGTCGCGGCGGACAGATACATCTTGAAGGTCGAGCAGTAGACGAACCGTTCGTCGCCGCGCGCCGTCAGGACCCGGCCGGAGCCCAGGTCGTGGGCGACGAAGCCCAGGCGGCCGCCGCCACGCTGTTCCAGCGCCGACAGGTCGAAGGCTTCGGGCGCCGGAGGGGCGACGGGGGCGGCGGCCTCACCCTTGGGCGCACAGCCCATCAGGCCGAGCGCGCCGAGGCCCGCCAGAACGGTCCGACGATCGGTCACGCCGCGCTCGAGCCGTAGGCGCCCGTGGCGATGCCGGTCTGGGGGGCCATGATGGTCGTGCCCTCGTCGGCGTATTCGTTCAGCTTGTTGCGGAGCGTGCGGATCGAGATGCCCAGGATGTTGGCCGCGTGCGTCCGGTTGCCCAGGCAGTGGCTCAGCGTGTCCAGGATCAGGGTCTTTTCCATCTGGGCGACGGTCTGGCCGACGTAGGCGCGGGACACCGCATCCGCCGTCTGGGCCGCACGGGCGGCGACACCGCCGGACATGCCAGCGTCGACTGAGGCCCCCGCCGTCAGGGGCTGGCCGTCCGGCAGGCGGATGGCCTCCACGTCGATCTCCGGACCGACCGCCAGAAGGACGGCGCGGTGCATGGCGTTTTCGAGTTCGCGGACGTTGCCCGCCCAGCGGTGCGAGGTCAGGGCGCGTTTGGCGTCCAGCGAGATCGGACGCTGGGGCACGCCGTTGGCGGCGGCGTATTTCTTGACGAAGTGATCGGCCAGGACGGCGATGTCGCCGGGACGTTCGCGCAGGGCCGGCAGGCGCAGGTTCACGACGTTCAGACGGTACAGCAGATCTTCGCGGAACGTGCCCTCGGCCACGGCCTTGGCCAGGTCGCGGTTGGAGGTGGCGATGATGCGGATGTTGACCGGCACGGGCTTGGTCCCGCCGACACGGTCGATGACCCGCTCCTGGATCGCGCGCAGCAGCTTGGCCTGCAGCCGGGCGTCCATCTCACTGATTTCGTCCAGCAGCAGGGTGCCGCCGTCGGCCTCCTCGAACTTGCCGATGCGACGGGCCACGGCGCCGGTGAAGGCGCCCTTCTCGTGCCCGAACAGTTCGGATTCCAGCAGGTTGTCCGGGATGGCGGCGCAGTTGACGCTGATGAACGGACGCTCGGCGCGCTTGGAGTTGGTGTGGAGGTAACGGGCCATCACCTCCTTACCGACGCCGCTCTCACCCGTGATCAGGATGGAGGCTTCGGAGCGGGCGACCTGGTCGGCCAGCTGGGTCACGGCCTTCATGGCCGGGTCGGCCGAGATCATCGGGCGCTCGTCGTCGGCGACGGCGGCCAGGACGGCGGCGATCAGGTCGGCGTCGGGCGGAAGCGGGATGAACTCCTTGGCCCCCGCGCGGATGGCGGCGGCGGCCTTCTCGGCATCGTTATCGACGCCGCAGGCGACCACCGGCACGAAGATCCGTTCCAGCTCGTTCGCAGCGATCAGACCGGCGATGTCGAGGTTGTAGTCGACCATCAGCAGGTCGGCCCCCTGCCCGCGCCGGAGCTGTTCCGTCGCCTGGTCCGCGCGTTCGACGTGATTGACCTTGGCGCCGTGCGCCATGGCCATCTTCACCGCCGCCGCGAGCTGGCCCGAGAGCCGTCCAACCACCAGAAGCCGCATGGGTCTTCTCCTCTAAACTCTTACGCAGGACCCGGCCTAGACGGCCGAATCCTCGGTCTTGATGATTTCCGTCATGGTCACGCCCAGGCGGTCTTCGACGACGACGACCTCCCCGCGGGCGACCAGACGGTTGTTGACGAAGATATCGATGGCCTCGCCGACCTTGCGGTCCAGCTCCAGCACGCTCCCGCGATTCAGCTTCAGCAGCTGGGCCACCGTCATGTGGGCCTTGCCGAGCACGGCGGAGATGTTCACCGGCACGTCAAAGACGGTCGACAGGTCGGCGGCGGACTTGTCGCCAAGCTCGTCCATCGTGGCCAGGGCGGTGGAGTCGGGGAACTCCTCCAGGGCGAGATCGTCAGCCATCAGAAGTCACTCCCGTGCGGCAGGGATTCGGCGTGCCCGGCCTCGGCGGCCAGGGCGTTGGTCAGGGCGGTGGAGATGCGCTCGGCGGCGGCCTCCGGATCGAAGTCGGCGCGGCCGTCGGCCCATTCCAGCTGGAAGGCGGCCAGGGGCAGGCCCGGGTCCTCGCGGAAGGCCACCATGCCGGTGAAGCCCGCGTCGACGCAGACGGCCTGGATCTTCTCCTGCACCGCCGGGGCCAGACCCGAGGCGCGGACCACCAGACGGGGTGAGCCGTCGATCTCCTGCCCCAGGGTCTCCAGCGCCGATTGCAGCGGCCCGATCGGCAGGCGCTCCAGGGCGGCGGCCGCAATGACACGGGCGGCGGCCAGCGCCAGGGCGGCGGACTGTTCGCGATGGGTCTGGGCGACATGGGCCAGCGCAGGGATCGCCTGCCCCATGGCCTGGCCGATGGCGGCGACGGCCATGGCCTCGATGCTGGCGGCCTCGGCCAGGGCGGCCTCGCGCGCCTCGAACCGGGCCTGGGCGACCAGGGCCTCGACCTCGGACGGCATGTAGGCGCGCTTGGTCGGGCGGAAGTCGGACGCGCGCACGACCGATCCCGATCCGTCGAACTCGGTGTCGAAGGAGAAGGGCCGCGCGTTCAGGGGGGCGTGATCGGTCATCAGTAGATCAGCTCATCGTCGCCGGACGCGCCGGCCAGCATGATCTCGCCGCGCGCCGCCAGGTCCTTGGCGACCTGCACCATGGCCATCTGGGCGGTGTCGACGTCCTTCAGACGCACCGGGCCCATGGATTCCATGTCCTCGCGCATGATCTTGGACGCGCGCTCGGACATGTTGGTGAAGAACATTTCGCGCAGGGTCTCCGACGCGCCCTTCAGGGCCAGACCCAGGGAATCCTTCTCCACCGACCGCAACAGGGTCTGCACCCCGCCGGGGTCCAGCTTGTTCAGGTCCTCGAACACGAACATCAGGGCGCGGATGCGCTCGGCCGACTCGCGGTTGCGCTCTTCCAGGGCGCCGATGAACCGGGCCTCGGTCTGGCGGTCGAACGAGTTGAAGATGTCCGCCATCGCCTCGTGGCTGTCGCGCTTGGAGGTGCGGGCCAGGTTGGACATGAACTCGACGCGCAGGGTCTGTTCGATCTTGTCCAGGATCTCGCGCTGCACCGGCTCCATGCGCAGCATCCGCTGCACGCACTCCAGGGCGAAGTCCTCGGGCAGGGCCGTCAGCACGCGGGCGGCGTGGTCGGGCTTCACCTTCGACAGGACCACGGCGACCGTCTGGGGGTATTCGTTCTTCAGATAGTTGGCGAGGACCGCCTCGTTCACATTGCCCAGCTTGTCCCACATGGTCCGGCCGGCCGGACCGCGGATTTCCTCCATCAGGCCGTCGACCCGGTCGGCGGGCATGAAGGAGGCGAGCAGGCGCTGGGTCTGGTCGAACGAGCCCATGACCGAGCCGGAGCCCGACATGCCGGACACGAACTCGACCAGCAGCTCCTCGACCACCTGGGCCGAGACGGTGCCCAGACCGGCCATGGCCTGGGAGATTTCCTTCACCTCGTCGTCGTCGAGGTTCTTCCAGAGCTGGGTGTGCTCCTCGCCCAGCGACAGGAGGATGACCGCCGCCTTCTCAGGGCCGGTCAGCTTCTTGGCGTCGTCGACGGACTGCTTCTTGGTGATGAGTTTGGCCATCAGCCTTCGTGAACCCAGCTACGAAGGATGGAGGTCGATTCATCCGGGTGGGCCTCGACGAAGTCGGCGACCTTCTTGACCGAGGAGGCCTTCACCTGACCCTCGATGCGGGCGATGTCGAGCCGGCTGTCCATGTCGGACGGGCCGCCCAGTTGGCCGGCCATGCCGCCCGCGCCACCGACGACGGTGGTCTGGAGCGAGGTTACGGGCATGCCGTTGGCGCCGGCCAGGGCAGGCGCGCCGCCCGCGCCGGACGCCGACTTCAGCAGCGGACGCAGGACGAAGAAGATCAGCAGCAGCCCCGTGACCAGCAGCACCAGCAGCTCCACGCCGCGCATGATGTCGTTCTTGTCGAAGTTCAGCAGGGGCGAGCCGCCGTCCGTGCCGCCCGCCGTGATCAGGGCGTCGCGGTTGAAGCGGACGTTGGTCACCCGGATCTGGTCGCCGCGCGCCTGGTCGAAGCCCATGGCCGCCTTCACCAGATCCTCGATCTGGGTGATCTCTTCCGGCGTGCGGGCGGTGTAGGTCGGCTCGCCGCCCGGCTCGGCGGCGGGGGTCAGCTTGCCGTCCACGGCCACGGCGACCGAGAGCTTCCGAACCTCGCCCGGCTCCTTGGTCGTGGTCGTCGTGGTGTTCGAGATCTCGTAGTTGGTGGTCTCGGTATTGGCCTGTTCGGTCGAACCGGCGGGCGTATTGCCCGGCGCCTGGCCGCCTGGAACGTTGTTGGTCGCCGTGGCGCCGCCGTCCGGCGTGCCTTCGGTGCTCTGGGACTGGGTGCCGTTGGTCGAGGTCGAGCGGACGACCTGACCGTCGGGATCGTATTTCTGCTCCTGGGTGGTGGAGCGGCTCATGTCGATGTCGGCGGTGACCTGAACCCGCGCGGCGCCCGGACCGACCACGCCCTCGACCAGGTTCATGATCCGGGCCTGCAGCTGGGCCTCGGTATTGGTCTTGGCGGCCTCTGCGGTGGCGGAGGTGAAGCCCTCCTCGTCGTCGGCGGCGGCCAGGGTCTGGTTGGTCTCGTCGACCACGGTGACCTTGCCGGGCTTCAGGTTCGGCACGGACGAGGCGACCACGTTGCGGATGGCGCGCACCTGATCGGCACTCAGCGCGCGACCGCCCAGACCGACCACGACGGCGGCGGTGGGCTCGGCGGCGTTCTGGGCGAACAGTTCACGGCGCGGCAGGGCGATCTGAACCCGGGCCGAGGAGATGCCACGCATCGACATGATGGTGCGGGCCAGTTCGCCCTGCAGGGCGCGCTGTTCGGAAATCTGCTGCTGGAACTCGGTCTGGCCCAGCACCGACTGGTTGTCGAACAGCTCGTAGCCGACCGAACCGGAGCTCACGAGCCCCTTGCCGGCCAGCATCAGACGCGCCGTACCGACGTCGTCGCGATTGACCATGATGGTCGAGCCGTCGCCGCGCGTGGAATATTTGATGCCCGCCTGTTCCAGCGAGGCGGTGATCTCGCCGGCTTCGCGCAGGTCGAGGTTGGAATACAGCAGAGCGTCCGGCGCCTGACCGACGCGCATCATCATGGCCACGAGGATGGCGGCGACGCCGGCCCCTACGCCCAGGATCATGGCCAGACGCCCGATCCCAAATCTCTGCAATGCCGCCGTGAAGCCGCCCACGCGTCCCGCCTGATACTGTGCGGGGTCGTCGACTGCCCTCGCTAGGCAGAAAGTGCCGCGTGCGTGGTTAACGGCGGTTTAAGTGTCGAAGTGAACGGCGCGATATTCGGGGTTAATCGCCGTGCTGGGCATGATATCATTGCGGAAACACCGCCCACGACGAGCCCTTCCATGCTGACCGCCCTGATCGCCGCCGCCATGATCCAGCAGGCCGAACCCGCCTTTCCCCGCAGCTACTGGGTCGCCCAGCAGTGCTCGGCGATGCTGACCCTGATCGGACTGAAGCGGGCGGAGCCGGAAGACGGGCCGATGCGGACCCTGGGCCTGCGCGCCTCCCGGCTGGCCGACGAACTGATCCCGGTGGGCCGGACGCCCGAAGAGAAGGCCGCCGACGTCGCCGGCGTCCGCAACATGCTGTTCCAGACCGTGGGCCGTCCGGACTCGCCCGGCTTCGGCGACCGTGTTGAAGCCCTGGCGCCCCAGGCCGAGCGTTGCCGGGTCATGCTGGGCGGCTGATCGACCCCGCATCGACGTCAAGGATAAAAATCTTTCTGGCGCCCCGAAACACGGCCCCGCCTGCCTGAGCGGCCTGTTTCGCGTCTCTTGTCTGGCCAAGTCCGAAACGCCCGTACAATGGCGCTCACGGTTCGCGGAGAGTGCGGACATCGAAGCGGTCTCGTCCGTTTCGTCCGTTTTGTCCGCTTCGGTTCGTCCGGACGAAACGGACGAAAACAGAGCGCCGACCTCCGGGTCGCTACTGACGCAGCTCCTCGACCACCGACCCCGCCCCTGACGGCAGGACCGCATTCGGATCGGCCAGGATCGCCTCTACGTCGCGGAACATGACCTCGGCCTGCCAGTCGCGGTTCAACAGGTGCCAGCCCTCCGGATACCAGGCCGTCCTGAGGTTCTCGGGAGCGCCCGCCCGGTCCAGCGCCCGACGCATCGGCCCCTTCTTGATGACCTCGTCGTTCGCCCCATACATCAGGATGGCGGGCCCCTTCACCTGCCCCAGCTTGTTCGTCGCGCTCTCCATCAGGTCGACCAGGCCGTAGAGGGAATCGAACCGGGTCGAGCGGATGAAGCCGGGGTCGTTCCCGTTGGCGACCAGTTCCATCAGGTTGTCGGTCGCCAGATAGCGGCGAACGGCCCAGTCCGGCGGCGTGATCGAGCGCGACCCCATCAGCCGCGCCGTGGTCCAAAGACTGACCCGGTTCAACGGGTCCTGGCTGGACCAGCCCCAGACGGCGGGCGCCAGAAGGATCAACTGATCGGCGACCGGCGGACGATCGGAGGCGAAGGCCGAGATGGCCACGGCCCCGCCCATGCTCTCTCCCGCCACGGCGATCCGGGCGTTCGGATGACGGGCGCGGACCAGGGCGACGACGGTGCGAAGATCCTCGACCATCCGCTCTTCCCCGGCCCAGACGCCCCGCCCCGGCGCGGCGCCGAAGCCGCGCTGGTCGTAGGCATAGGTCGCGATGCCGTGCTCGGCCCACCACGGCCCCGCCAGTCGGAAGGCGGCCGAATGGTCGTTCATCCCGTGCAGGCCGATGACGATGGCGCGGGGCTCGGCCGGCCCCCAGTGCAGGTAGGGCAGCCTTCCCCCGTCATCGACGACGAAGGCGTCCGCCTCGATCCTCGGCCCCGCGAACCCGGCGGGCGGCGTCAGCGGCGGCTGGATATGGGGCGTGGCGCAAGCCCCGAGAGCCAGCAGAATCACGGTGAAGGCCAGGGCGCGGATCATGCGGCGAGCATGCCAGCGACCCTTTGGCGAAGATACGGCACGACCTCATCCTCGAACCACGGATTGCGTCGGAGCCAGGCGGTGTTCCGCCACGACGGGTGCGGCATCGGCAGGACGGCGGGCGCATACTCCCGCCAGGCCCGCACCGTCTCGGTCATATTGGCCTTCGCCCGGTCGCCCAGGGCCCAGGCCTGGGAATAGCCCCCGACCAGAAGCGTCAGCTCCATCTTCGGCAGCGCCTCCAGGAGCCGGGGCCGCCACAGCTCGGCGCACCGCTTCGGCGGCGGATAGTCCCCGCCCTTCGGGGCCGTGCCGGGATAGCAGAAGGCCTGCGCCGCCACCCCGATGCGGTGATCGGCGTAGAAGGCCTCGTAGTCGACGCCCATCCAGTCGCGCAGCCGGTCGCCCGACGGATCGGTGAAGGGCATCCCGCTCTCATGCACCCGCCGCCCCGGCGCCTGGCCGCAGATCAAGAGCCGGGTCTCCGGAAAGACCCGCACCACCGGACGCGGCGTATGCGGCAGCTCGCCGAGACAGGCCCGGCAGGCGCGGATGTCTTCCAGGACCTCGTCGAGGTTCTCTCCCGCCCGCTCATCCCCGCGAAAGCGGGGACCCAGTGCTTTGGGCGCGCCGCTCTTGGAGATGTTCCGGGACGCCGATTCCACGCAACCTGCCTCACGAAAGAACTGGGGCCCCGCTTTCGCGGGGATGAGCGGAGAGGTTTAATCCTCGAACTCGTCGTTCGCCTTGGGCGGCAGGGCGGCCAGGGCCGCGGCGGTCTCCGCCTCGGTCGGCAGACGCAGCCGGGTCACGCCCTTGAAGTCGTTCGGATCGACGACCTTGCCCTTCTTGGTGATGGTCAGCTTGCCCTGGCGCATCAGACCCAGCGCCGTCGCCCGGACCTTGGGCAGCATCCGCTGCCACTGTTCCGGCTGCAGGACCTTGGCCACTTCGGCCGGCTCCACGGACTTGCCGTCGACGCCCTTGGGGTTGGCCTTGGCAATGGTTTCGAAAATTGCCGCTTCGATTGGATCGCTCATCGGGCCTATATGCTGCACTGCAAGATCAAAAAGAAGGCGGGTTTCGGATGGTAGCGAAGATCACAGTCACCGAGGGCGAGTTCGCCGGCTGGCAAACCTACGACCTGCACGGCACCTTCGACCAGACCGTGGGGCCCTTCTATTTCAAGCCGGACCCCGACGGCCGCATGCGCTGCGCCTTCCGCGCCGAGCCCAAGCACATGAACGCCGGCGACCGGATGCACGGCGGCTGCCTGATGACCTTCGCCGACATCTCCCTGTTCCAGACGGCCTATCAGGAGATGGAGGGCAAGAACGGCGTGACCGTCCAGCTCGATTCCACCTTCATCGACGGCGCCCGCGTCGGCGAACTGGTCGAATCGACCGGCGAGGTGGTCCGCGCCGGCGGCTCCCTGATCTTCGTGCGCGGCCAGATCACCACCGGCGACCGCAGCCTGATGACCTACTCCGGCATCATCAAGAAGTTCACGCCGAGGACCTAGACCCCGACCTTCGCCGCCGGGCGGGCGCGGCAGTCCTCCAGCCAGCGCGCGAGGTTGGTCAGTTCCTCGGGCGGGCGGTATTTGACGATGCGGGCGAAGTCCAGGCCCACCACGCCCACGATGTCGGCGATGGTGAAACGGTCCAGCGCGATGAACGGATGGTCGGCCAGATGCCGGTCCAGCGTCCGCATGAACCGCTCGGCCGCGACCCGGTTGTAGTCGGCGACCTGAGGCTGCTGCGAGCTTTCCAGCGCCGCCAGCGCCGGATGGGTCAGGCGGACGTTCAGCATGATGGGGTTGGCCAGATAGAACTCGCACCGGCGGGTCCACATCTCGACCACCGCCTGCTCGCGGGCGTCGACGCCGAACAGGTTGGGCTCGGGGTACAGGGCCTCCAGATAGCGGCCGATGGCGACCGATTCCGAGATGGTCGTGCCGTCGTCCAGCTCCAGCGCCGGGACGTGGGGGACGCCGACCCTGGCGCGATACTCGGGCGTCTTGTGCTCGCCCGACATGATGTCGATGGGCACGATCTCGACGTCCTCGATGCCCTTTTCGGCCATCACCCAGCGGACGCGCCGGGGGTTGGGGGCGCGGTGGCTGTCGTAGAGTTTCATCGAGGGCGTCTCCGGTTTAGCGGAATATGGAGGCGGGCATGGCTCCCACAACCGCCGCCGTCATCAGGGTGGCGAGGAAACCGGCGAACAGCGCCTTCCACACCATGCCCAGAACCTCCTCCCGACGCTCGGGGATCAGGACGGACAGGCCCGTGACGGTGATGCCGACCGACCCGATATTGGCGAAACCGCAGAGCGCATAGGTCAGCAGCATGCGGGTCCGTTCGCTCATCTCCCCGACCGGCACCTCGCCCAGACGGATGAAGGCGACGAACTCGGTCAGGGTCAGTTTGACGCCCAGCAGCCAGCCGGCCTTGCCCGTCTCGGCCCAGTCGATGCCGATCAGCCAGGCCACCGGCATGAAGATCCAGCCCAGCAGACGCTCCACCGTGACGTGATCGCCGAACAGCCAGAAACCGCCCAGCATGATGTTCACCAGGGCGACCAGCGCCACGAAGACGATCAGCACGGCCGAGATGTTCAACACCACCATCAGGCCGTCGGCCGTACCCTTCACGATGGCGTCGATGGCCGAGTCGTATTTCAGGGCCGAGCCGTAGTCGGCGACCTGACCGCCCTCGCCCGGCTTCTCGGGGATCATGATGCGGGCCAGAAGCACGCCCGCCGGCGCCGAGACGATGGAGGCGACCAGGACGTGGCCGGCGGCGTTGGTCAGCGTCGGCGCCAGGATGGTGGCGTAGGCGACCATGGTCGATCCGGCGACGGTCGCCAGGCCCACGACCATCATCAGGAAGATTTCCGACCGGGTCAGCTTGTCCAGATAGGCGCGGATGACGATCGGGCTCTCGACCATGCCGAGGAAGATGTTGGCCGCGACCGCCAGGGCCGAGGCGCCGCCCAGACCCATGGTCTTCTGGAACAGGATGCCGAACCCGTGGGTCAGCCACTTCAGGATCTTCCAGTGCCAGAGCAACGCCGACAGGGCCGAGATCACCAGGATCATCGGCAGGACGTTGAAGGCGAAGGTGAACATCCCGGCCGGGTTGGTGACCTGATAGGGCTGGTCCCCGCCGGCCAGCCAGCCGAACACGAATTTGGCGCCCTCGGTCGTGGCCAGGGACAGGCCGTCCACCGCGCCGGTGATGGCGGCCAGCACGTTCTGCGAGCCCGGAATGGCGAACAGACCCAGCACCAGCAGGGCCTGCACCCCGATGGCGCCCAGCGTCAGCCGCCAGGGAAAGGCGCGCTTGTTTTCAGACAGGCCCCAGCAGGCGGCGACGATGACGACGAGCCCCAGAAGGCTCTGAAGGTTCAGGATGCTGAACAAGGACGGTTTTCCCCACACCGGCGTCGCCGGGTCCGTTCCCGGTTGAACGCGACTGCGCGCCGGGCCGCAAGCCTATTTGTCGCAGGCTGGAATGCGAAACGGCCCGGCGTCGCCGCCGGGCCGTTCGTCGGTCTCGATCAGACCGGCCTATTTGATGCCGCGCACCAGCTTGCCGTAGTCGTCCATCAGCGTCAGCGACAGGTCGCCCGGCGTGAAGGTGTAGTCGCCGATCGACTGGACCGGGGTCACCTCGGCGGCCGAACCGGTCAGGAAGCACTCCGAGAACGTCGACAGTTCTTCCGGACGGATGTGGCGCACCACGACCTCGATGCCCTTGGCGCGGGCGATGTCGATGACCGTCTGGCGCGTGATGCCGTTCAGGATATGGGTGACGTCAGGCGTATGGATCACGCCGTCCTGCACGAAGAAGACGTTGGCGCCGGTCGCCTCGGCGACATAGCCGCGCCAGTCCAGCATCATGGCGTCGGCGAAGCCGCGCTTCTCGGCCGCGTTCTTGGACATGGTGCAGATCATGTAGAGGCCGGCGGCCTTGGCCGTCGTCGGGGCCGTGGCCGGGTCCGGGCGGCGCCATTTGGCCCACTCCAGCTTGATGCCCTTCTTCTTGACCTCGGGGTCGAAATAGCTGGGCCAGTCCCACACGGCGATGGCGACGTGGGCCTTGTTGTTCAGGGCCGAGACGCTGACCTGTTCCGGGCCCAGGAAGGCGACGGGACGGATGTAGGCATCCTCCATCCCCATCTTGATGCAGGTGTCCTTGCAGGCCTGATCGATTTCGGCGACGGAGTACGGCAGTTCGAAATCCAAGAGGTTGGCGGACCGATGCAGACGCTCGGAATGCTCTGTCAGCTTGAAGATTTCGCCGCCATACATACGCTCACCCTCGAACACCGACGAGCCGTAGTGGAGGGCATGGGTCAGAATATGCGTTTTCGCTTCCCGCCAGGGAACGAATTCGCCATTCACCCACAGCCAACCGTCACGATCGTCGAAAGGAACCAAGGCCATTGAACAACGTCTCCTGCGAAGATTTGCCGGTTAGAACGCCCGAAGCGCCGAAGGTCAACGCCATCCGCATCGGAATGTTCGCATGAGCAGCAGTCGTTCAGGGCCCGTGGCCGGCGCCGGCGTCGGTCGTCACCTGCTGATCGTCGACGACGACGACCGGATTCGCGAACTCCTGAAGGAGTATCTGGCGCGCGAGGGCTATCGCGTGACCGGCGCCGCCCACGCGGCCGCGGCGCGTCGTCTGATGGAGCTGATCGAGTTCGATCTGGTCGTGCTGGACGTGATGATGCCGGGCGAGAGCGGGCTGGAGCTGACCAGCTGGGTCCGCAACAAGGCCCAGTTGTCGAAGACGCCGGTTCTGCTGCTGACGGCGCGGGGCGAAGCCTCGGACCGCATCGACGGCCTGTCGCGCGGCGCCGACGACTATATGTCCAAGCCCTTCGACCCGAAGGAGCTGGCGCTGCGGATCGATGCGATCCTGCGTCGCACCGGGGTCAAGCCGATCATGCCGCGCGAGATTCGGCTGGGTACCGCCATGTTCGACCTGGAGCGGCTCGAGCTGACCCGCGACGGCGCGCCCATGCGCCTGACCGAGGCCGAGGCGCAACTGCTTAAGACCCTGGCCCTGCACGCCCATGCGCCGGTCGAGCGGATGGACCTGTCGCCGGACACGGCCGACATCACCGGTCGCGCGGTCGATGTGCAGGTGACGCGTCTGCGTCGCAAGCTGGAAGCCGATCCGAAGAACCCGCGCTATCTCCAGACCGTGCGCGGCATCGGGTACATGCTGGCGCCCGACTGACATGAGGCTGCTGCCCTTCCCCGTCCTGGCGCGGTTCCTGAAGCGCAGGCTGCCGACGTCGTTGTGGGGACGGTCGCTGCTGATCATCGTCCTGCCGATCCTGATCATGCAGGGGGCGGTGACCTGGGCCTTCTTCGACATGCACTGGCAGACGGTGACGGCGCGCCTGTCCGAGGGGCTGGCCGGCGACGTGGCCTGGGCGGCCGAAAGCTATCGCGACGAGCCGACGGAGGCGAACCTGGCGGCCATCGCCGACCGGGCCGAGCGATCCATGCAGCTGTCCGTGGCCCTTCGGCCCAACACGACCCTGCCCGACGAACAGAGGCGCGGGCCGATCGGGGTGGTGGACCGGACGCTGGAGGCGGCGCTGGCGGCGCGGCTGGACCAGCCTTTCTGGTTCGATACGACCCGCTATCCGGCCTATGTCGACATTCAGGTGCAGCAGCCGACCGGGGTCCTTCGGATCATCGCGCCGCGTGAGCGGGCGGTGGCGACACAGGCCCATATCTTCGTGCTGTGGCTGATGCTGGCGACGGTGCTCCTGATGGGGGTCGCCATCCTGTTCATCCGCAATCAGGTCCGGGCCATCGAACGGCTGGCCGAGGCGGCGGAGGCGTTCGGGCGGGGCGAGATGTCACCCAGCTTCAAGCCCCACGGGGCGCGCGAGGTCCGTCAGGCGGCCGTCGCCTTCCTGGCCATGCGCGACCGGATCCAGCGTCACATCGAACAGCGGACGGCGCTTCTCGCCTCCGTCAGCCACGACCTGAGGACGCCCCTGACCCGGCTGCGTCTGGAACTGGCCCTGGCCCCGCAGTTCAAGCGTCAGAGCGCCATGAAGGGCGATCTAGACGAGATGGAGCATATGATCGACGAGTATCTGGCCTTCGCGAAGGGCGAGGCCGGAGAGGCGCCGCAGCCCGTCGATGTCTCCGCCCTGCTGCAGGCTGCGGGCGAGGACGTGAAGCGCGCCGGCGCCGAGGTCGAGATCGCCGCTCCCGCCGCCCTGACGGCGTCGCTGCGACCGCTGGCCTTCAAGCGGGCCCTGACCAATCTGGCGGGCAATGCGGCCTCGCACGGGGAGCATGTGCGGCTGTCGGCGCGGCCCCTGCCCTCCGGCGGGCTGGAGATCGCGGTCGAGGACGACGGGCCGGGCATTCCCGACGAGATGCACGAGGAGGCCTTCCGCCCCTTCAGCCGTCTGGACGAGAGCCGCAACCAGAACCGCAAGGGCGTGGGCCTGGGCCTGGCCATCGCGCGGGACGTGGCGCGCGGGCACGGCGGCGACATCACCCTGGCGCGCAGCGATCTGGGGGGCCTGCGCGCCCTGATCCGCCTGCCCGGATAAGGCCGTTCACTTTCGGCGGCGTCTACTGGTGAAAGAGCCCTCGCAAGCGCATCTTGAGAGGGACAGGGAAACATCGGAGACCGTCATGCGTCGCTTCGCCTTCATCGCCCCCCTCGCCCTTGCCGCCGTCCTGGCCGCGCCTGCCATGGCCCAGCAGGTCACCGTCACTGTCGGCGGCGACCTGACCGACAAGGTCGAGGAACTGGGTCAACGCGACGTGGATCGCCAGATCGAGCGGCTGCAGAGCGTGGTCGAACGTCGTCTGGCCCGCGAAAACGCCCTGCAAGGCGCCACGGTCAACCTCGTCCTCACCGACCTGAAGCCCAACCGGCCGACCTGGCAGCAGGCCGCCGACAAGCCCGGCCTGTCGATCATCGACAGCATCTCCATCGGCGGCGCGACCATCGAGGGTGAGATCGTCACCGCGGACGGCCAGACCCTGCCGGTCCGCTACTCGCGCTATTCGTCGTCCCTGGCCGATGTGCAGGGCTACACGACCTGGCAGGACGCGGACCGGGCGTATGACCGGCTGGCCGGCAATCTCGTCTCGGGGCGGCTGGTCTCGAGATAGAGGCCGGCCCCCGCTTTAGAATTTATTCCTCACCAAGCCTTGCG
Organism: Brevundimonas staleyi; assembly: GCF_041893865.1. Lineage (GTDB taxonomy): Bacteria > Pseudomonadota > Alphaproteobacteria > Caulobacterales > Caulobacteraceae > Brevundimonas > Brevundimonas staleyi. The sequence goes on along the minus strand of NZ_CP169082.1, from coordinate 1,292,087 downwards.
TTCGCGCCCGGCGTCTCCATCTGAGGCTCGGTCTTTGACACGTCAGGCAATCAAACCGCGCAGCTCGGCGGCCGGCATTTCCGATAATGCCTGCACTGTCAGCGGCCGTGAGTCATCAAGCCGCTGTTTTCGCGGACTTTCCCTTGCACTGTCTTGCACTCGAAAATCCCGCGACAGTGCAAACTTGCCGACCCATGGCGTGGCACTTTGGCACTTTGGCACTTTGGCACTTTGGCACTTTGGCACTCCATTTTCGGAAACAGTGCCAACCGGCTCTCGGCCTCAGTCGCCTCGAGCGAGCGCCTGAGCCCGGCTGACGGCGGCCTGAACCGCCGCGGCTCCCGCGCCGTTCAGATCGGCGTCTACGAGGGCGTCCAGACCCGCTCGCGTCGTGCCTCCAGGCGAGGCGATGCGGGCGATCAGGTCTTCCAGAGAGGCGTCAGTCCCGGCGCCGGATCCGGCCGAGCGAAGGGCGCCGCGCGTCAACCGTTCGGCCGCGTCCTGCGTCAGTCCGGCCTCGACACCTGCCGCCGCCAGCGCCTGGGCCAGGGCGTAGAAGAAGGCGGGGGCGGAACCGGCGACGGCGGTGGCGGCGTCCAGCATCGCCTCCTCGTCCAGATCGACGGTGTCGGCGATGGGGTCGAACAGACGGTGGGCCAACGCACGAGCGGGTTCGTCGGCGGACCAGATCGCGGCCACCCCCTGCCCTTGCGCAACGGCGGTCGTCGGCATCACGCGAGCGACGGGGCGGCCCGGCGCGGCGGCGGCGAGATCATCCGCGAGGACGCCGGCCATCACGGAAACCACGACCGCATCGACCGGCAGGGTCGCCAGCAGCGGCGCCACGGCCTCGCGCCAGGCGGCGGGCTTCACGGCGACGACCAGGGCCTGGGTCTCGGGCGGGCAGACCGGCGGGACGGCGCGGGTCAGGATGGTGGGATCGGAGACGGCTCCGGTCAGCCGCCAGCCCTCCGCAATGGCGGAGCCGAGGCGGCCGTGGCCGAGGAGGGTCACCCGCATCGGCGGCTCAGGCCGTGCCGACGGTCTCGAACAGGCAGCTGTCGATCGCGTCCTGGGGCTTCTTGTTGCCCCGGATCATGAAGTCGAAGGCCGGGTAGTAGCGGTCGGCGGCCTCGACGGCGGCGTCGATCATGGACGCGGCCTGGGCCAGGGTCGGACGCTCGCCATGCGGCAGGGCCAGGGAGTGGCGGAAGACGATCTCGCCATCCTCGGCCCAGACCTCGAAATGGCCCATCCAGGTCCGCTGGTTGACCATGGAGACCAGCTCATAGGCGGCGTTGCGCCGCGACTTGGTCGCGCGCAGGTCCAGGGCGCAGCACAGTTGCAGGCAGTCGCCCTCGGGCCGCCAGGCGAACCAGAGCTCGTAGTCCTTCCAGTCGCCGGCCAGGGCGAAGGCCAGATCGCCGTCGTCCGTCCGGTCGAACGGAAGATTCTCGGCGTTCAGCACATGCTCGACCACGTCCAGCGGATCGTAGGGGACATCGACCTCTTGTCCGGCAGCATCCATTCGGGGGTCTCGATCTCGTGGGAGGAGCGGCGACGACTCAGTGTCGCCTGTGAATTTGACGGTAGGCGTGTTCGCAGATTCGTCTCAACCGGCTGCGTCCGGGAGACGAGTTCCGTCTGTGGACGTTCCCTTTTGAGGCTTCTTCGGCTTGGTTTCGGGTTCGCCTTTGAGGGTCGCCAGCTCGGCGCGGAGCGCCGAGACCTCGGCCTTCAGGGCGTCGAACTCGTCCTTGCGGACCAGATCCATCTCGGCGGCGAAGCGATCGGCCTGGGCGCGAAAGGCGGTCTTGGCCTCCTCGCCGGCGGCCTGGGCCAGCCCCATGGCGCTGGTCGAGAGCTTGGCGAACTCGTCGAGGAAGGGGTTGCGCGTCTGCATCGAAAGGCTCCGGCCCGGCGGCGGGTGGTTAAGGGAGGGTTGCCTGATATGGTGAACGAAACCTTTCCAGACACCCCTCGATCGGGGGCAATCGGGGCATAAACGTGTCACGCTCGCGCGACGCATCGGCGCTTGCTAAGGGGCGAGGGAAACCTTCGCAGGAGCGACTGGCTTGCCCTTTCCCGAGTTCGATCCCGTCCTGATCCACCTGGGGCCCCTGCCCATCCGCTGGTACGCCCTGGCCTATGTGGCCGGGATCGTGCTGGGCTGGATCTATGCGGCGCAGATCCTGAAGACCGAACGGGTCTGGGCGCCGGGCAAGCCGCCGCTGACGGGGCCGCAGCTGGACGACCTGATCCTGTGGATCACGCTGGGCATCATCCTGGGCGGCCGGATCGGCTACGCCCTCTTCTACAAGCCCGTGATGTTCGCCCAGTTGTTCACGGGCGCCGACCTCGCGGAGCGGCTGGAGCTGTTCCAGCTGTGGACCGGCGGAATGTCGTTCCACGGCGGGATGCTGGGCTGCACCCTGGCGGTGCTGGTCTACGCCTGGCGGACCAAGGCCAATGCGCTGAGCATCGGCGACATGGCCCTGGCGGCGGCGCCGATCGGCCTGTTCTTCGGGCGGCTGGCCAACTTCGTGAACGGGGAGCTGTGGGGCCGGACGACGGATGTCCCGTGGGCCATCCGGTTCTGCAACGCCCGCATCGAGCAGATGTACGGCTTCTGCCCCGCCGGGAATGAACCCCGCCACCCCAGCCAGCTATACGAGGCGGGGCTGGAAGGCCTCTTGCTGTTCATCATCCTGGGTCTGGCGATCTGGAAGTGGAAGCTCTTGGCCAAGCCCGGCTATGTCACCGGCCTGTTCCTGGTCGGCTACGGCGCGTCGCGGGCGCTTCTGGAGAACGTTCGCCAGCCGGACGCCGGGATGGAGCATTTCCCTCTGGGCCTGACCATGGGGATGATGCTGTCGATCCCGATGATCCTGGTCGGTCTCTGGCTGATCCAACGGGCGTGGAAGCGGCCGCCGGTCGCCGCAGCCTGATGAGCCTGAAGGAGCGGCTGGCGCGGGAGATCGCCCTGACCGGGCCGATGACGGTCGCCGACTATGTGACCCGGTGCCTGCACGATCCGGCCGAGGGCTACTATGCGACGCGGCCGGCCCTGGGGGCTCAGGGGGACTTCATCACCGCGCCCCTGGTCAGCCAGATGTTCGGAGAACTGATCGGCCTGTGGGCCGTGGAGACCTGGCATCGGCTGGGGGCGCCGGAGCGGTTCCGGTTCGTGGAGGTGGGGCCGGGCGACGGGACCCTGATGGACGATGCGCTCAGGGCCGCGCGGGTCGCGCCGGGGTTCCTGGAGGCCTGCGACCTGATCCTGATCGAGCCGTCGGGGCCGTTGCGGCAGGTGCAGGAGCGGCGGCTGAGCCAGGCCGATGTCTCGCCGCGCTGGGTCAGTTCGTTGACCCAGGTGGAGACCGACGCGCCGGTCATCCTGATCGCCAACGAGGTGCTGGATTGTCTGCCCGCCCGCCAGTTCGTGCGGACCGAGGGCGGGTGGGCCGAGCGGCGGGTCGGGGTCACCGACGAGGGTGGGCTGACGTTCGGGCTGGTGGGGATCAGCGGGGGCTTCGACAAGCCGCCCTATGAGATCGAGCCCGGTCAGGTCATCGAGATCTCGGAGCAGCAGGCGGCCTTCGGGCGGGACCTGGGGGCCCTAGTGCATCAGGCGTCGGGAGCGGCGCTGCTGATCGACTATGGGCGGGACCGTCCAGGGCCGGGCGATACGCTGCAAGGCCTGTGGCGGCACTCCAAGGTCGATGTGCTGGAGAAGCCCGGCGAGGCGGACCTGACCCAGTGGGCGGATTTCCCGGCGGTGCTGGAGGCAGCGATCCGGTCGGGCGCGGACGTCACCGGCTGCTTGGGTCAGGGCGCGTTCCTGAGGCGGCTGGGGATCGAAGCGCGGGCCGAACGGTTGTCTTCGGCAAGGCCAGCCTCGGCGCCGGTGATCGCGCGCCAGTTGGACCGACTGATCGCGCCCGACCAGATGGGCGAGCTGTTCAAGGCGGCGGCGATCTTCTCGCCCCGCAGCCTGAGCGTACCGGGGTTTGAGGCATGAGCGACCTGACGCCGATCACCCATCCGCTGCTGGAGCGCGAAGGCGTTCGCCACGGCTTCTTCACGCGGCAGGGCGGGGTCTCGACGGGGCTCTATGCGGGGCTGAACACCGGCCTGGGGTCGTCGGACGCCCCGGAGGCGGTGGCCGAGAACCGGCGGCGGATCGCGGCGCACATGGGCGGCGGGTCCGACGATCTGGCGGCCTGCTACCAGATCCATTCGGCGATCACGCGGGTGGCGGAAGGCCCCTGGGCCGGCGAGCGGCCGGAGGGGGACGCGGTTGTGACGGCGACGGCGGGGGTGATCCCCGGCGTGCTGACGGCCGACTGCGCGCCGGTGCTGCTGGCGGATGCCGAGGCGCGGGTCGTGGGCGCGGTCCATGCGGGCTGGAAGGGCGCGCTGGGCGGGGTCGTCCATTCGGCGGTAGCGGCGATGGAGGCCCTCGGGGCGAAGCCGGGGCGGATCGTCGCCGTGGTCGGGCCGTGCATCGCCCAGGCCAGCTATGAGGTCGGGGCCGATTTCGAGGAGCGGTTTTCCCACCACGATCCGGGATCGGAGCGGTTCTTCATCGCCGGGACGACGGCCGAGAAGCGGATGTTCGACCTGCCGGGCTTCGTCCTGTGGCGGCTGGAGCAGGCGGGGGTCGGCGAGGCCGCCTGGACCGGGCACGACACCTGTGCGGACGAGGCGGCCTTCTATTCGAACCGGCGGGCGTTCCAGCGGGGCGAGCCGGATTTCGGGCGGCTGATGTCGGCGATCGCCCTGGTGTGAGGATTTGGCACTGTTTCCGAAAATGGAGTGCCACGTGCCACGTGCCAACTGAGTGAAATCAGTGCGTTAAGCGTGAAGGCGCGCGGCGGAGTGCCAGATTATGCGAAATTTTCGCGTGGGCCTGGCGGGGCTGAAGCCGTGATGGACATGTCAAAGACCGACCTTGGCAAATGGGGTCGGTCTGTGAAGGCGCAAGAGGCGAGAGGGAAATAATTCCTCACTCGATCTCTAGCCGTTCACCCCAGCGAAGGCTGGGGTCCAGATGGAGGACATGGCTGCCGGATCAGAGTGACCGGTGGGGCGCCCCACCCGTCTGAGTCTGGGTCTGGACCCCAGCCTTCGCTGGGGTGCACGGATGTGCTGGTGAAGGGCGCTTAGCCCTCTGCCTCTTCAGCCTCGCTCTGGAAGTACGGCTCGACCGTGCCTTGCAGTTTGACGGTCAGGGCGTTGCCCTTGCGGTCGACGGCCTTGCCGACGGCGAGGCGGACCCAGCCTTCCGAGACGCAGTATTCCTCGACGTTGGTCTTTTCCTCGCCCTTGAAGCGCACGCCCACGCCGCGCTGCAGCAGTTCGGCGTCATAGTATTTGCTGCTCGGGTTGACCGAGAGGCGGTCGGGGGGCGTGTCGGACATGGCGGGGCCTTCGAGAAACTTGAGCGGGGGTGCATAGCCGCCCCCGCTCGATCCGACAACGTCGAAGGGCTCAGCCGAGGCCGGCGAAGCCGCGCCCGACGCTCCAGCCGCCGTCGGCGGGCAGGACGACGCCGGAGACGTAGCGGGCGTAGTCGGAGGCCAGGAACAGGCAGACGTCGGCGACGTCATCGACCGTGCCCAGCCGGTTCAGCGGCACGGCGCGGGCGGCGGCGACCTTGGCCTCGGGCGTCGGGGCCAGACGGTCCATGCCCTCGGTGCCGTCGATGGGACCGGGCGAGACGGAGTTCACCCGCACCCCCTCCCCGCCCCATTCGATGGCCAGGGTCTTCGTGATCATGTCGACGCCGGCCTTGGCGGCGCAGACGTGGACCTGAAGCGCCATGGGGATCCAGGCCTGGGGCGCGGTGATGTTGATGATCGAGGCGCCCGGCTTGGTCAGGTGTTCGTGGGCCGCCCGGAGCACATGGAAGGTGCCCAGGGTGTCGATGTCGGTGACGGTCTTGAAGCCGTTGGAGCTGAGGGCGGCGGCAGGGACCGGGAAGTTGCCGGCCGCGCCGGAGACGAGGACGTCGATGGTGCCGCGCTTCTCGCGGAAGTCGGCGACGGCGGCCTTCACCGCGTCGAAGTCGCGGACGTCCAGGCTGTAGCCCAGGGCCGGGGTCTGGCCGGAGAGCTGTGCGACGGCGGCGTCGACCTTGTCCTGGCTACGGCTGGCGACAGCGAGTTTGGCCCCGGCCTTGGCGAAGGCCCTGGCGATGCCGAGGTTGATGCCGGAGGTGCCGCCGAAGACCATGACGGTCTTGCCGGTGAAGTCGAAGGCCATGTGTCGCTCCCTGTTTTTCTCACCGTGCACCCCAGCCCCCGGGTCCCGCAATGCCGGCCCGAGGATAAACCAAGGGCTGCGGTCCAGATGGAAAACTCAGAGGGCGGTCAGACGCTCTGGTGCTTTTCCAAGCCGCCTGAATCCGTGATCTGGACCCCAGCCTTCGCTGGGGTGCACTGATGTAGGGATGAGCCCTATTGCACCGACTGGCGCGGGGCGGACGGGTTGCCGCCGCCGGCGCCTTCGGCAGGCTGGTAGGGCTGGGGCCCGGTCGGGGCGGGCGGCGTCGCGGCCGGGGCGGCGGCGCGCGGGGTCTGGCGGGCCGGTTGACGCGCGGGCTGGCGAGCCGGGGCGCGGTTGGCGGCGGGCTGGGCCGTCGGCGGGGTGGTCGCGGCGGGCGCGGCGGTCTGGGTCGGGGCCGGAGCGCTGGCGGCGGGCGCGTTCACGGCCGGCGTGGCGGCGGCCTGCTGGGCCTCGGCCGGGGTGACCGGAGCCGAGGCGGCGGCGGCGCGGGCGGCCAGTTGCTGGGCCTGGAAGCGGCGGGCCAGTTTCTCGGTCAGTTCGCGGGCGGCGGCGGGCTGCATCTGGGCCAGGATGGCCGAGAGGCCGCGCGGACGCATGGCTGCGGCGATGGGCAGGCGGACGCTGTCGTCCAGCGTGGTGAAGACGGCGGCGGCCTCGCGCGGGCGCATGGCGGAATAGACGGCGACCAGGCGGGCGGTCTCGGCGGCCTCGCGCTCGTCCACCTGGCCGAGCAGACCCTGGACCTCGGCCTTGATGGCGTTCAGCGCCGTGATCTTGGCGTCCAGCTTCTGTTCGGCGGCGACCATCAGCGGAAGCGTCGTGGCGAAGTCGGCGTCGCGAGCGTCCAGCTCGGTGCGGCGGGCGCTGAGCGACTGGATGATGCGAAGTTCGGCCGGGGAGATGCCGGCCTGTTGCGCCAGCTGCTCGGGCGACAGGGCGCAGACGGCGGGCGGCGGCTTGGCGGCGTCGGGGGCCACGGCTTCGCCCGCGGCCTCGGTCGCGGTCTCGGCCCAGGCGCGGGCGCCCTGGAAGATGTCGGGCCCGGCGCCCACGGCGCGCACGGCCACGACCCCGCCGATGGCGACGGCGATCAGGGGCAGGAGGCGGGGCAGCTTGGCCATAAGGTCAGGAATCCGGAAGAGATTTTAAGCGGCGAACAGGTCGTCGTCGGTGGCGAGGTTTACGCGAGCACGGTTGAGGGATTGCTTCGCGGCTTGGTTAGCGGTCAGGGCGTGCAGGATGGCCTGGACGTTGCCGGCGCCGGCCGCGGCGGGGGCCGGGGCGGCGATGCCGTGGATGCGCTCGGCCAGAGCGGCCATGCGGAAGGCGCGATCGTCGGGGTCGGCGGCGACCGGAGCGGCCGTGCTGACGTTCTCCCTCCCCCCTCGGGGGAGGGTGGTCGCGGAGCGACCGGGTGGGGGGGGCGCCGCGACGCGGACACGGTCGGCGGAGTCTGGCTCGCCTTGCCGCCCCCACCCGGTCTCCCCCCCGATCAAGTCGGGGGTACGACCACCCTCCCCCGAGGGGGAGGGAGAAGCGCTGCGGCCGCTGCGGGCCATCAGCTGTTCCAGATCGGTCTTCAGGGCGCGGGCCTTGATGATGCGGTCGTGCAGCAGGTCCGCCTCCTCGCCCGAGGCGCGCAGCGAGCTGAGGGCGTTCTCGGCGCGGGTGCAGGCGGCGTTGAGCTCGGTGACGGCGCCGGCGAAGGCCAGCTGGCCGGCGCGCAGCTGGGTCAGCTTCTTCTCGAGGCGGACGCCGTAGCCGAGAGCCGCCACGAGCAGCAGCATCAGGATGGCGTCGAGGATCATTCCGGTCATGTCAGCGCCTTCCCTTGGTCAGGCTGGTGGCGGCCTCGATCGAGATCGGCGCCTCCACCCTGACGGCGATATGCTGGCCCTTGCGGCCCATCTTGCCGGTCGTGACCGGGATCGGACCGCAGCGGATCGAGACGTCGGAGTCCGGCGTGGCGTTGAGCATGAAGGTGTCGCCGACCTTCAGATTGAGCACGGTCGAGAGCGGGGCGGACTGTTCGTCCAGCACGGCGCGGACCTCGGTGTCCGTGGTCCAGAGCTCGGTGGCCAGGTGGCCTTCCCAGATGTTGTCGCGGCCGAACTTCTCACCCATGAACTGCTGCAGCAGCATCTTCCGGATGGGTTCGAGGGTGGCGTAGGGCAGCAGGAGTTCGACCCGGCCGCCCCGGTCCTCCATGTCGATGCGCAGCTTGACCAGGATGGCGGCGTTCGCGGGACGCGCGATGGCGGCGAAGCGGGGGTTGGTCTCCAGACGGTCCAGGTTGAAGTGGACGGGGGTCAGGGGTTCGAAGGCGGCCTGGGCGTCGGCCAGGATGACCTCGACCATCCGCTGGACCAGGACGCGTTCGATGGTGGTGTAGGGGCGACCTTCGATACGGAGCGCCGCCGTGCCGCGACGGCCGCCCAGAAGCACGTCGACGATCGAATAGATCAGGTTGGAATCGACCGTCAGCAGGCCGTAGTTGTCCAGTTCCTCGGCCCGGAAGACCGCGAGGATGGCCGGGAGCGGGATGGAGTTCAGATAGTCGCCGAAGCGGATCGAGGAGATGTTGTCCAGCGACACCTCGACGTTGTCGGAGGTGAAGTTCCGAAGCGAGGTGGTCATCAACCGCACCAGGCGGTCGAAGACGATCTCCAGCATCGGCAGACGCTCGTAGGAGACGAGCGCGGAGTTGATGATGGCGCGGATGCCGGTCCGCTCGGAACCGTCGTCGTCGCCCAGATCGAAGCCCAGAAGGTTGTCGATCTCGTCCTGGTTCAGGACGCGTTCGGACGCGGCCGATGAGGCGCGGTCCTCGCCGAAGGCGTCGGCGGAGGCGAACGGGTCGAGTTCGTCCGTATCAGCCATTACTGCACGAGCATCTCTTCGATCAGGACGGCGTCGACCTTGGCCGGGGCGGCGACCAGGTTCACGCGGCGCAGGATCTCGGCGCGCAGCTGATAGCTGCCGGCCGAACCGGCCAGGTCCTCGGGACGCAGTTCGCGCAGGAAGCCCTGGAACATGTCCTGAAGGCGCGGCATCTCGCCCTGGAGCGAATAGGCCAGGTCGGCGTCGTGCATCTCCAGCGTCAGGGTCAGCTTGAGGAAGGTCGGGCGGCCGTCCGGCGACTGGATGTTCACCACCATGTCCGGAAGGGTGAAGAAGGTGACGCCGTCGGGGCCCTCGGCGATCTTGCCCAGCGACGGATCGGCCTCGCCGCCGCCCTTCTCGCCGCCGCCACCCTTCTTCTCGCCGTGACCGCCGCCGCCCTTCTTCTCCTCGCCTTGACCGCCGCCCTTGTCGGCCTCGGCGCCGTGCTCGCCCTCGGCGGCCGCGGGCTTGGGCTGCATCATGAAGAAGGCGCCGGCGCCCCCGCCGCCCAGAACCAGCAAGGCCACGGGAGCGATGATGAACAGGAGAGGCAGCTTCTTCTTGGCCGGGGCCTCGCCCTCGACCTCGGCGCCATGGCTGACGGCGAGCTTGGTCGCGTCGTCCGCGCCGGCCGGCGCTTCCTTCTTCTTGCCAAGCTTGATCATCAGGCGACGCCTTCGGAATATCCCAATCTCCGAGATGCGCCCGTTTGGTTAACGCGAGGTGTAAATCCGGCAAGTTTTGCCGGGCTGGAACGGGGTGAATCCGGCGGAAACCCTGTCAGGACGGGCGTTAACCGTGTTGGCACGGTCGTTGCGTGGGCTTTCCGCGAAGGAGCCCGCCACCCGTGGAAAACGCCGCCTACATCGGACTGTCCCGGCAGATGACGCTGCGTCGCGAACTCGACATCGCGGCCAACAACATCGCCAACGCGAACACGACCGGATTCAAGGTCGAGCAATTGCTGGTCGGGACCGAGGTCGGTTCGCGCGCCCGCAACGATGCGATCCGCCCCGGCGCCAGCTTCGTGCTGGACAACGGCGTGGGCCGCGACTTCACCCAGGGCGCACTGCAGCAGACCGGCCGCGACCTGGACTTCGCCATCGACGGCGAGGGCGTCTTCTTCAAGCTCCAGGACGGGGCGGGCGAGGCCTATACCCGCGACGGCGCCTTCACCATCAGCCCCGAGGGCGAACTGGTCACCAAGGGCGGCCTGCCCGTGCTCGGAGAAGGCGGCCCCATCGTCGTCGATCCGGCGCGCGGCCCGCTCAGCGTGGCCCAGGACGGCGCCGTCAGCCAGGACGGCGTGCCGATCGGCCGCCTGGGCCTGGCCCGGTTCGACACCCTGTCGGTCCTGTCGAAGGACGGCGACGGCCTGTACCGCAACCGCTCCAACGCCGTCCCACTCGACGCCGCCGGCGTCCAGGTGCGCCAGGGCATGCTGGAGGGGTCCAACGTCAACACCCTGGTCGAAATCACCCAGTTGATCGAGATCAGCCGCGCCTACGAACGCGCGACCAAGATGATCGAAAACGTCCAGGAACTTTCCCGTCGCTCGGTCGAGCGGCTGGGCAAGCCGAACTAAGGAGACCCTGAATGCGCGCTCTTCGCACCGCCGCCTCCGGCATGGCCGCCCAGCAGCTGAACGTGGAGGTCATCTCCAACAACATCGCGAACATGAACACCGTTGGCTACAAGCGCCAACGGGCCGAGTTCCAGGACCTGATCTACCAGAACGTCGAACGGATGGGCGCGCAGTCGTCCAGCCAGGGCACGGTCGTCCCGACCGGCATCCAGGTCGGTCTGGGCGTCAAGGCGGGCAGCGTCTATCGCATCACCGACCAGGGCACCCCGACCCAGACGGGCAGCGACTATGACGTCGCTATCGACGGCCAGGGCTATTTCAAGATCACCCTGCCCTCCGGCGAGATCGGCTATACGCGCGCCGGCAACTTCTCCCTGTCCGCCGAAGGCCAGCTGGTCACCGAGGACGGCTATGCGGTCGAGCCGGCCATCTCCATCCCGCAGGACGCGGTGGACGTGATCATCTCCAAGACCGGCCAGGTCCAGGTCATCTCGGCGGGATCGCCGGAAGCCGCCGTGGTGGGTCAGCTGGAACTGGCGACCTTCTTCAACGAGGCCGGTCTGGAAGCCATCGGCGACAACCTGTTGCTGGAGACCGCCGCCTCGGGTCCCGCGACCACCGGCACGCCGGGCGATGTCGGGTTCGGCAAGCTGCTGCAGGGCTACACGGAAGCCTCGAACGTGGACGCCGTGACCGAGATCAGCGCCCTGATCATCGCCCAGCGCGCCTATGAGATGAACTCCAAGGTCATCACCACGGCCGACGAGATGATGAGCGTCTCGTCGCAGGTGAAGAGCTGATGACCCGGCTTCTGACACTCGTGGCGGCGCTGGCGCTGGTCGCCTCCCCCGCCCTGGCCGATCCGGTGACGCTGAAGGCCAACCCGGTGGACGACGACGGGCGCGTGACGCTCGGCGACATCTTCGACGGGGCCGGCGCGGCCTCGGGCGTCGTGGTCGCCAATCGCGCGGGACCGTCGGTCGTGTTCGAGGCCGGACAGCTTCAGGCGATGGCGTCGCGCGCCGGCCTGCAATGGCCCAATCCGCAAGGGCTGCGCCGCGTGGTCGTCCGCAACGCCGCCATGGCGCCGGGAGCCGCGCCCGCTGTCGCCGGCGCCGCGACGGCCGCAATCGCCCAGCGCGGTGCGACGGTCGAGGTCCTGACCTATGCCCGCAACCTGGCGGCCGGAGACGTGCTGCAGCCGGAAGACGTGATCTGGTCCACAGTTCAAGCCCATCTGGCGCAGGGCGTTTCGCCGTCCGACCCGGACATGGTCGTGGGCCAGAGCGCCCGCCGGGCCTTGCGCGCCGGGGCCGTGGTCGGCGCGCGCGACCTGATCTCGCCCCGCGTCATCGCCAGGAACGACATGGTCGAGGTCGCCTTCATCGCCGGGGGCGTGACCCTGACGGTCACCGGCCGCGCGACGCGCGACGCCGCCGTCGGCGAGCCCGTGCCCGTGCTCAACACCACGTCCGGCCGGACCATCGACGCCATCGCCTCGGGTCCCGGTCAGGCCCGTGCGGGCGCCGGAGCCCGCGCCCAAGCCTCCACCCAGTTCGCCGCCCGGTAGGGCCCCCCTCCTAGGGAATGCCAGTCATGCGTAAATCCATCCTCGTCCTGTCCCTCGCCGCGCTTTCCCTGGGCGCCTGCTCCACCGCCGTCGAAACGGTGCGCGGGCCGGAACTGGCCCCCATCGGCTATCCGGCCCAGCTGGTGCCGGTCAGCCAGGCCTATATGGTCCCGCCGGAACAGCGTCCGGCGGCCAGCGCCAACTCCCTGTGGCGGACGGGCGCGCGCGCCTTCTTCGGCGACCAGAGGGCGCGGAACGTCGGCGACATCCTGACCGTCAACATCAACATCGACGACCGGGCGCAAACCCAGAACACCACGGCCCGCAGCCGGACGAACGACATCTCGGGCGGAGTCACCAACTTCTTCGGCCTGGAGAACAGCCTGGGCCGCGCCTTCCCCGGCGGGTTCGACCCCCAGGCCCTGGTCGGGGTGCAGGGTCAGTCGAACGCCAACGGCACCGGCTCGGTCAGCCGGTCGGAGAGGGTCAACCTGACCATCGCTGCGGTGGTCACCGACATCCTGTCCAACGGCAACCTGGTCATCCAGGGTCGGCAAGAAGTGCGCACCAACCGCGAGGTTCGCGAACTGACCGTCGCCGGCATCGTGCGCCCGGAAGATATTTCCTCGGCCAACACCATCGCCCACACCCAGATCGCCGAAGCCCGCATCAGCTACGGCGGTCGCGGCGACATCAGCCGGGTGCAGTCGACGCCGGCCGCGCAGAGCCTGGTGGAAAGATTCAGCCCATTTTAGTGGCGCTACCGCTCGCGACGCGGTCGCTCGCTGCTTGAGCGCGGTCGTCTTCTCCTCGTGCGAAGCATTGGGAGGTGGCTCGAAGCGTAGCGAAGAGACGGAAGGGCTCTTTCTGCGTGCACGAAGAACCCCTCCGTCAGCTCGCGAAGAGCTCGCTGCCACCTCCCCACGCCTTTGGCGCGGGGAGGAGACATTTCACCGTGTCCTGAACATCACGGGTTCGTCAGGCCGAAGCTTTGCCGTGAACCGTTAACGAATGCCCGCGTTTGCCCAGTCAGACGCAAGGTTTCCAACGATGTTCAAGGTTCTGATCCCCGCTGTCGCCGCCCTCGGTCTGGTCGCCTTTACGGCCCAGTCGCGTGACGTCGCGCCGGAGCTCGAGGCCGAGGGCGTCATGGCCATGCCGGTCATGGAATGGAGCGTCCATCATGAGGGCGCCCTGGCCAAGCTGGCCTACGGCGTCGCCAACTCCGACCAACTGGCCCTGATGGTGACCTGCATGCCGGGCGACCGGAGCGCTGTCGTCTATGGCGACGTGCAGGTCGAGGGCGCGCGCCTGACCCAGGCCAGCTATGCGGTCGATCCGTTGTCGGGCGGCGAGGCTGAGGAAAGCCGCATCGCCCTGAACGATCCGTCGCTGACCGGACTGGCGCGCGAGGGTCGCATGACCGTGACCGGCGACGCCGGGCGGTTCCAGCTGTCGGCCTCGAACGAAGAACGTCGCCTCGTGCGCGATTTTCTGGCCTATTGTTCGCCGAGCCGAACGTAAAATCGCTCGGTCGGGGGGCCTTAGACAATGACATTTCTGGCGACGATGGCGGCGATCGCCGCCCTTCAGGGCGGCTGGACCTGGACCCTGTATGAGGACGGCCCGCTGGTTCTGGCCAACGAGATCCCCGACACGCCGCAGCTGAAGGCCATCCTGGAGTGCAATCCGGGCTCCGGCGTGGCGCGGCTGGATCTTTTCGGGCCGACGTCGTCCGGCATCGCCACCATTGCCTCTGGCACCGCGACCGCGACGGGTCAGAGCGAGGCCGCCGCCGATCACCAGTCCGTGGCCCTGCGTACCGACCACCCCGTCTTTGGCCAGTTCCTGGTCACCGGAGAGCTGGACGTGGCCGTGGCCGGCGCCCATCAGGCTGTGGCGGTTCAGCCCACCCACCTTGCCAAGCTGCGCCGGTTCGCCGAGCTTTGCAGCGGGTGATGCGCGGAGGTTCCATGAGAGTTCTTTGGCTGCCGGTCCTGGCCTCCGCGGCCCTTGTCAGCGCCTGCGCCAGCGTGGAGACGCCAGAGCCGGTGGCGACCGCCGCCGCATCCGCCCCGGCCCCCGTGCCCGGTTACGACTGGCACTATACCCCCGAGGCGGGCGCGGCGCGTCTGGCCTACGGAGTGGAAGAGAGCGACGACCTGCGCCTCGGTCTGGATTGCATGGCCGGGACAGGCAAGATCGAGCTGACCGTTCTGGCCGGGACGGGCCAGCGCGAGATCCAGCTGGAATCCGGCGGCGAGACCGAACGTTATCGGGCCGAGGGCGAGCCGTCCGAACTGCACGACGGCGACATCCTGACTGCCACGGCCGCGAGCCGCGAGCCGGTGATGCAGCGGTTCCGCCGTCTCGGCTGGATCGCCCAGTGGATCGACGGCGAGCGCGAGGTCTATGCGCCCCATCCGGGGTCCGAGAACGGGGTCGAGCGGTTTTTCGCCCTCTGCGGGTGACGCCGGACAATCAATAGATGTTTACCTCCGCCGAAACCGGCGGCACGGTAGGGCCATGACGGCCCGATCCTCCCTGACAGACCCGCCGCCGCTCCGCCCGCCCGGGGTCGAGGCCATGCGCTGAGATGACGGTCGGGGGGCCAGGATGGACAGGGGCCGATCTGTTTTCGGACGGGGCGGACCGTCTGAAACAGCGGGCGGCGGTCGGGGCGTCGCTGAGCCTCCTGGC
Organism: Brevundimonas staleyi; assembly: GCF_041893865.1. GTDB lineage: Bacteria > Pseudomonadota > Alphaproteobacteria > Caulobacterales > Caulobacteraceae > Brevundimonas > Brevundimonas staleyi. The sequence goes on along the minus strand of NZ_CP169082.1, from coordinate 1,277,058 downwards.
GCGAGGGTGCCGGGTCGCCAGCCAGATCGCGACCTTCGTCATCCTGGCGCGCCTGTTGAGCCCCGAGGATTTCGGACTGGTCGGGATGCTCCTGCCCTTCATCGCCATCGTGTCGGTGGCGGGGGACCTGGGCATGTCGACCGCGACACTGCAGTCGGCGCGGATGACGCCGGGGCAGGCCTCGGCCCTCTTCTATCTGAACATGGCGTCGGGTGTGGTGCTGGCGGCCGGGTTCGCGATGGCGGCGCCCCTCCTGGCAGGCCTGTTCGCCGAGAGCCGCGTAGTGGCGATCGGCCTGGCCCTGAGCCTGGTCTTTCCACTGACGGGACTGGCTGGCCAACATCAGGCCCTGCTTCAGCGCAGTCTGAACTTCCGCTCGCTGCTGATCGCCGACATCGCGGCGGCGTTGGGGGCGAGCGTGCTGGCGATCGGGGCGGCGCTAATCGGCTGGGGTTACTGGGCCATCGTCGTGCGGGTTCTGGCCCAGCCGGCGGTCTATGCGATGGCGGTCTGGGGGCTGACGCCGTGGCGGCCGGGGCGGCCGGACTGGCGGGCGGGGCGGATGACGGCCCTTCGGCTGGGCGGGTTCAACCTGGGCTTCAGCCTTCTGACCGTCGGCGGGCGGCAGCTGGACAATATCCTGATCGGGTGGCGCTGGGGCGAGGCGGCGCTGGGGCCCTATGCGCTGGCCTATCGGCTGTTCTTCACCCCGGTCCAACAGCTGAGCCAGCCTCTGGAAGAGGTGATGGTGCCGACGCTGTCGAAGCTGCGCGACGATCCGGCGCGGTATCGGCGGGGGTATCTGGGGGTGCTGAGGATGCTGGCCCTGGTCGGCGCACCGCCCCTGATCGCGGTCAGCGTGGCGGCGCGGGACGTGATCGTCTTCACGGTCGGGGCGGACTGGCTGGGGGCGGTGGAGATCCTGAGATGGCTGGCGCCGATCGGGGCGATCCATGTGGCCTCGGTCAGTCTCGGCTGGCTGAATCTGTCGCTGGAGCGGTCGCGGCGGCAGTTCCTGTGGGCCCTGATCACCGTGCCGATCTATGTCGCCGGCTTCGTGATCGGCCTGTCGTGGGGCGCGGTCGGCGTGGCTCAGGGGTATTTCGCCGCCAGCCTCCTGACCCTGGCGCCGGGCGTGGTCTGGGCCTGTCGGGGCAGTCCGGTCAGGCCTTGGGACTTCGTGCGGGCCCTGATCCCGGCGGCGGTCGCCAGCGTCGTGGTCGGCGGGACGGCGGCTGTGACCCTAGGTGCCATGGATGGGTTTCCGGTCTGGCTGAGGCTGATCGCGATCGGGGGAGCGACGCTGGCGGTGATGGCTGCGGGTCTGGCGGTCGTCGTGGACCGGGATCTGGTGCGGTCGCTGATCCGGAAGCGAGAGGCGGCGGCGTGAGGATCGTTCTGGCGACCTACGACTTCCTGCCCAGCATCGGCGGGGTGGCGACGACGGAGTCCGTCCTGGCGCGCGCCTTCGTGGATCAGGGGCATGAGGTGACCGTCGTCACCCTGGGCGAAGGGCCGGTGGAGGGATATCCGCACGCGGTCGTCCGCCGACCGGGGCCAGCGACCCTGTTCCGGCTGTATCGGGACGCCGAGGTCCTGATCCTGTCGAACCTGGCGATCCGGCTGATCTGGCCGCTGTTGATCCTGCGGCGGCCGTTCGCCCTGAGACATCATTCCGAAAGCGCGTTCCGGCTGTCGCGGTCGCCGGTCTCGGCTGATCTGTTGCGCCGGGTGGTCCTGCCGCGCGCCCGGCATTTCATGACCAGCGACTTCATCGGGCAGCGCAGCGGGTTCGAGGGGTACGCCGTGACCCCTCCGTTCGCCAACCCCCACCTGACGCCAGACAGGGTGCGTCCGCCGGGCGAGCGAAGCGGCCTCCTGTTCGTCGGGCGCATGGAGCCGGAGAAGGGGCTGCTCTGGCTGCTGGAGCGGTGGGCGGCGGTACGGGAGGGGTTGGGCGTCGAGCGACTGACCCTCGTCGGGAACGGGTCGTTGCGGGCGGCGGTGGAGCGGAGGATCGCGGGCGGCGCCCTGCCCGACGTGGTCAGTCTGGGGCCGCTGAGCTTCGAGGCGACGGCTGTGGAGATGGGAAAGGCCGCCTATCTGGTCGTGCCGTCGCTGTGGGGGGAGCCGTTCGGGGCCGTGGCGCTGGAGGGCGTGGCGGCCGGCGCGATCGTGCTGCGGACGGATCGGGGCGGATTGCCTGAGGCGACCGACGATCTGGGCGTGACGTTCGATCCGGACGACGAGGCGAGCGTCGGGCGTGCTCTGGTTCAGGCGCGGGATATGTTCGAAAGCCATCGGGCCGCGCCGGAGGTTCGGTCTGCCTATGAGCGGCGGGTGGCGGATCATGTCGCGCGGTTCCGGCCGGAGCGCGTGGTCGAGACGATCCTGAAGGGGATGGCGACATGAGCGGGACGCCGACGGTCTCCGTGGTCATGACCTGCTACAACGAGGGTCCGTGGATCGGGGCGGCCGTGCGCAGCGTGCTGGACCAGACGCGGGCGGATCGGATCGCGGACATCGTCATCGCCGACGACGGGTCGGACGCCGCGACCCTGGCGGTGCTGGGCGAGATCGAGAGGTGGGATGCCCGCATCCGGGTGCTGCGCGGACCGGGCGGCGCGGGAATCTCGGCCCAGAGGAACTGGGCGATCGGCGAGGGCGCGGCGCCGCTGATCGCCCTGTTGGACGGCGACGATCTGTGGGCGCCGGACAAGCTGGAGCGGCAACTGCCGGTGTTCGCGGACGCGAGGGTCGGCCTCTGCTACTCTGACCTGTTGCACTTCGCGGGCGAGGATCTGGCGACCGCGCGGCGAGCCGGGGTGAAGGACATCACCGGCGCCCGCGACCTGACCCGCGCCTATGTCCTGAACGATCCGCCGATCATTCCCTCGACCGTGGTGCTGAGGCGGTCGGCGCTGGAGGTGGCGGGCGGGTTCGATGAGGCGGTGACGGTGTTCGAGGACACGGATCTGTTCATCCGCATGTCGAGAGCATGCCGGTTCGCCCTGGTCGACGCGCCGCTGACGCTGAAGCGATACCGAACCTCCAGCATCACGGGCGGGCGGAAGGACCTGATGGCGCATCACGCCCTGGTCGCCTTCCGGGCGACGGCGACGGAGCCGCGCCTGTTGCCGCTCGTGCCGCGGCGGCTGTCGGAGCGGGCTCGGAAGCTGGGCAACCAGCATTTGCTGATGGACGATCCGAAGGCGGCGGCGGGCTTCTATGGGCTGGCCGTGCGGTTGCGGCCGGTCAGCTTGGGCGCGTGGGCGGGGGTTCTGCTGACGTCGGCGGCAGGGGCTCCGGTGCTGGGCTGGCTGCGGAGGCGGTTGCGGAAGCGGCGGGCGGCGCTGGGGGTTTCGGGATGACCCGGTCGGGCGTGGTCGTGGTGACCTGCGAGTACGAGCCGTTTCCGGGCGGGATAGGGACCTATGCGACGCGGTTGGTCGAGGCGGTGCGGGTACAGGGGCATGGCGCGCTGGTCGTTGCGCCCGATTATCCAGAGCTGGGGTCGCCCGCCGATGGAGAGGCGCACCGGCTTTTCCGGCATCACAGGATTTCGCTGGTCGCCCTCTTCCGACTCCTGAAAGTGCTCCGATCCGCGCCGCGCGACTGGCCGGTGCTGGCGGCGGACATCCGGTCGGTCGTCGCGCTGAGCCTTCTGCGGCCCCTGCACCGGCGGCCCTACACGGCCATGATCCACGGTAGCGAGGTGGCCAAGCTGGCGTCTCGATCACCGGCCAGTCTGATAGCGCGGAGGGCCTACGGCGGGGCGGAGGCGATCTACGCCAACTCCCGCGCCACCCTGGCGGCCTTCGAGGGCGTCTTGCCGGACGCGCCGCCGGGACGGGTCACCTATCTGGGCGTCGAACCCGATTGGTTCGAGCACGCGCCGGGGCCGTTCGAGCATCCGGCCCTGGCCGGGATCGCGCCCGAGGCGACGGTCGTCTGCACCGTGGGACGGCTGGAAGCGCGGAAGGGTCATACGGACGTGATCCGGGCTCTGACGGGTCAGGGAGAGATCGTCTTCGTCGCGGCGGGGCGGGCGGAGAGCGCGGCCTATGTCGCGGAGTTGGAGCGGATCGCCGTCGAGACGGGCGTGCGGCTGGTCCTGCCCGGCGCGGTGTCTCGGCACGATTTGAAGCGACTCTTCGCGCGATCGGCCTGTCATGTCCTGGCGGCACGGGACCTGCCGGGGAAGACGGAAGGGTTCGGGCTGGTGTTGCTGGAGGCGGCGGCGCAGGGGTGTCCGTCGGTGGCGACGCGCGCCGGGGGCGTGCCCGAGGTGATGGGCGAGACGGGCATGCTGACGCCGCAGGGCGACGTGGCCGCACTGGCGGCGGCGATCCGGACCTATGTCGACGATCCCGAGCGGCGGACCTTGGATGGGCGGGAGGCGCGGGAGCGGGCCAGGACCTTCAGCTGGCAGGCCTGCGCCATGGCGACCTTGCCGACGCTGGATTGGGACCGACCGGCAGGGCGGGAAGCGTAACAGTCGCTGGTCGAGTGTGATGGCGTCGGGCGTCTTCGAGGTTGAAACCGAACGTGACCGGCTCCATTGAAGCCCCCAACGAACACTCGCACCTCAGGAGACCCGCCCATGACCGTTCGCGTCGCCATCAACGGCTTCGGCCGCATCGGCCGCCTCGTCCTCCGTTCGATCGTCGAACATGGCCGTCGCGACATCGAGGTCGTGGCGATCAACGACCTGGGCCCGGTGTCCACCAACGCCCACCTGCTGAAGTACGACTCGGTCCACGGCCGCTTCCCCGGCACGGTCGAGCATGGTGACGACTGGATCGACGTGGGTCTGGGCAAGATCAAGGTGACGGCCGAGCGCGACCCGGCCAACCTGCCGCACAAGGACCTGAACGTGGACATCGCGTTCGAGTGCACCGGCATCTTCACCGCCCGTGACAAGGCCGAGGCCCACCTGAAGGCCGGCGCCAAGCGCGTCCTGATCTCGGCGCCCGGCGAGAACGCCGACAAGACCATCGTCTACAAGGTCAACCACGAGACCCTGACCGCCGACGACATCATCGTCTCGAACGGCTCCTGCACCACCAACGCCCTGGCCCCGGTGGCCAAGGTGCTGAACGACCTGTTCGGCATCGAGCGCGGCTACATGACCACCATCCACGCCTACACCGGCGACCAGCCGACGCTGGATACGATGCACAAGGATCTGTACCGCGGTCGCGCCGCCGCCCTGTCGATGATCCCGACCTCGACCGGCGCCGCCAAGGCCCTGGGCCTGGTCCTGCCGGAACTGAAGGGCAAGCTGGACGGCTCCTCGATCCGCGTCCCGACCCCGAACGTCTCGGTCGTCGACCTGAAGGTCGTCGCCGGTCGCGACGTGACCGTGGACGAGATCAACGCCGCGCTGCAGGCCGCCGCCGACGGCCCGATGAAGGGCGTCCTGTTCACGACCAAGGACCCGCTGGTCTCCTCGGACCTGAACCACATCGCCGCCTCGTCCACCGCCGCCCTGCCGCAAACGCAGGTCGTGGACGGCAAGCTGGCCCGCGTGCTGAGCTGGTACGACAACGAGTGGGGCTTCGCGACGCGTATGTCTGACACTGCGCTGGTGATGGCGAAGTTCCTTTAAGATGAAGCCGCGCTGGGCTTCAAAGCTTGAGGCTCAGCGCACGCCGGCCCCGTCCCCCTTTGCGAGCATAGGCTCTGTTCGCGCGCAAACCGCCGCCCTGTGTTTCGCGGCCTTGGCCGGCATGTTCGCAGGTCGAGCGATGATCATGGCGGCCGGCGCCATCCGACTGCCGCGACCAGCTACGTTTGTGATTGCTCTGGTGGTGACCGCATTGCTCAGTTGGGGGTGCTGGTTTTTGTCACAGCGCGCCAACTCTCTTGTACGTGGTCTTTGCATCGTATTCGCCGTCGCCCTGATTGGCGCGACTGTCTTCAGCTTCATCCAGGCTTCAAACCCATGACCTTCCGCACCCTCGACGACGCCGGCTCGCTGGTCGGCAAGACCGCCCTGGTCCGCGTGGACTTCAACGTGCCGATGGAGGGGGGCCGGGTCACCGACGACACCCGTCTGCGCGTCGCCCTGCCGACGATCAACAAACTGCGCGAGGCCGGCGCCAAGGTGGCCCTGCTGGCCCACTTCGACCGGCCGAAGGGTCAGGTCGTGCCGTCGATGAGCCTGAAGCCGCTAGTCCAGCCCCTGTCCGAACTGCTGGGCGCCCCGGTGCGCTTCGCCGAGGACTGCGTCGGCGGCGCGGCCCATGCGGCCATCGCCGATCTGGACGCCGGCGGGGTGGTGCTGCTGGAAAACGTCCGCTTCCACGCGGCCGAGGAGGCCAACGACGCCGAGTTCGCGACCAGCCTGTCGGAACTGGCGGACCTCTACGTCAACGACGCCTTCTCCGCCGCCCACCGGGCCCATGCCTCGACCGAAGGCGTGGCGCACAAACTGCCCGCCTATGCCGGCGAATCGATGCGGCGCGAGCTGGAGGCGCTGGACGCGGCCCTGGGCGATCCTTCGAGACCCGTCATCGGCATCGTCGGCGGGGCCAAGGTCTCGACCAAGCTGGATCTGCTGAAGAACCTGGTCGGCAAGCTGGATCGCCTGGCCATCGGCGGCGGGATGGCCAACACCTTCCTGTTCGCGCAGGGCGTCGACATCGGCGGATCGCTGGCCGAGCGGGACATGGCCGATACGGCGCGCGAGATCCTGGCCGAGGCCGAGGCGAAGGGCTGCGAAATTCTGCTGCCCATCGACGTGGTGGTGGCGACCGAGGTCAAGCCGGGGGTCGAGACCCGCACCGTCCTGGCCCGCGAGGACATCGGCGCGGACGAGAAGATCCTGGATGCCGGCCCTCTGACGGTCGAGAAGCTGATCAAGGCCCTGGCCCTGTCCAAGACCCTGATCTGGAACGGCCCCTTGGGCGTGTTCGAGGTCCCCCCGTTCGACGCGGCCACGGTCAAGGTCGCCAAGGCGGCGGCGGATCTGGCGAAGTCGGGCGCCCTGATCGCGGTCGGCGGCGGCGGCGACACCGTCTCGGCCCTGAACCACGCAGGCGTGGTGGACGACATGACCTTCGTCTCCACCGCCGGCGGCGCTTTCCTGGAATGGATGGAGGGCAAGGCCCTGCCCGGCGTCGAGGCGCTCAGGGCTTGACCCAACCCTTCGACGCCAGACCGATCAGCAAGGCCGCCAGAAACGAGCGGCGCAAGCTGCTTTCGAGCAGTTTCAATACGATCGGTCTGACCGTCGCGGGCATCGGCGTGCTGACCCCGTTGATCACCGGAGCTCGGGCCTCCTCCACCCTGACAATCTGGGCCTGCGGTGCTATATCCGTGGTGTTGCACCTGCTCGCGCGGCGCCTGCTGCGCAGCCTGGAGGACTGACATGACGATCGAATGGATCTGGATGTCCATCGCCATGCTCTGCACGGTGGCTGCCGTTCTTTACATCACGCACATGCGCGACGAGCGGCGCTGGTCGCGTGACGAAGAACGCAAGGCCGAGTGGGATCGCACCCACCCGGCCGAATAGTCAGACCGTCCACCCCCGGGTGCGGCCCTCGTTCTGGGCGGGGCTGCATTCGGGCGAGGCGCCGGTGGCGACAGAGCCGCAGCGCGGGGCGCAGTTGCGGGCGTCGCGGCACCAGTCGTCGAGACCGCCCGGACTGACGCTCTCGCAACCCGCGAGCATCAAAAGCCCCGCCAAGGCCAGAACCGCACCCTTCATCGCACCCTCCTTCGACAGACCCCTGTTGTGCGAAATACCCGGTTCGGGTGCGACTGTCGCTTCCTGACCGGGTGCGGCTGTAACACGGCGTGACTTGAGGCGCTCACACGGCTAAAGCCATCGGCAAAACAAGACATCAGGGGACTATCAGCCATGGCGCGCATCACGCTGCGACAGCTTCTCGACCATGCGGCCGAGAACGACTACGGCCTGCCGGCCTACAACATCAACAACATGGAACAGGGTCTGGCGATCATGGAGGCGGCCGAGGCCGTCAACGCGCCGGTCATCATCCAGGCCTCGCGGGGCGCCCGCAGCTACGCCAACGACATCGTCCTGGCCAAGCTGATCGACGCCCTGGCCGAGCTCTATCCGCACATCCCGGTCTGCATGCACCAGGACCACGGCAACGGCCCGGCGACCTGCGCCACCGCCATCCAGTACGGCTTCACCTCGGTGATGATGGACGGCTCCCTGATGGAGGACGCCAAGACCCCCGCCGACTACGAGTACAATGTCGACGTGACCCGTCGCGTCACCGAGATGGCCCACAGCTGCGGCGTGTCGGTCGAGGGCGAACTGGGCGTGCTGGGCTCCTTGGAGACCGGCATGGGCGAGGCCGAGGACGGCCATGGCTTCGAAGGCGTTCTGGACCACTCGCAACTGCTGACCGATCCGGATCAGGCCGTGGACTTCGTCAGCCGCACCAAGGTCGATGCGCTCGCCATCGCCATGGGCACCTCGCACGGCGCCTACAAGTTCACGAGGAAGCCCGACGGCGACGTCCTGGCCATGAACGTGATCGAGGAAATCCACCGCCGCCTGCCGGACACCCACCTGGTCATGCACGGTTCCTCGTCGGTGCCGCAGGACCTGCAGGACATCATCAACCAGTACGGCGGCCAAATGCCCCAGACCTGGGGCGTGCCGGTCGAGGAGATCCAGCGCGGCATCAAGCACGGCGTGCGCAAGATCAACATCGACACCGACAACCGCATGGCCATCACCGGCGCCATCCGTAAGGTGCTGGCCGAGAAGCCGGGCGAGTTCGACCCGCGCGCCTATCTGAAGCCCGCCAAGGAGGCGATGAAGAAGCTCTGCATCGAACGCTATCAGCAGTTCGGCTGCGAGGGTCAGGCGTCGAAGATCCGTCCGATGTCGACGGCCCAGATGGCCAAGCGCTACGCCTCGGGCGACCTGGACCCGGTCTATGGCCGCGTCATGAAGGAAGCGTCCTGAATCACCCGATCGAAGACGCCGACCCGGACGACGAGCCGGGCGGCGAGGTTCTGACCGTCTCCGTGACGGTCGCCGGCCAGCGCCTGGACAAGGCGCTGGCCGATGCCGTTCCGGACCTGTCGCGTGCGCGAATCCAGGCCCTGATCGCGGACGGGGCGGTGCGGCTGAACGACGCCGTGGTGACCAACGGCTCGGCCAAGTCGGTCGTCGGCGCGTATGAGATCACCGTGCCGCCGGTGGCCTCGGCCATTCCCCTGCCCCAGGCCATTCCGCTGACGGTCCTCTACGAGGACGCGGACCTGATCGTCATCGACAAGCCCGCCGGCATGGCCGCCCACCCGGCGCCGGGCACGGCGGACGGGACGCTGGTCAACGCCCTGTTGCATCACTGTGGAGACAGTCTGTCGGGGATCGGCGGCGTGGCGCGACCGGGCATCGTGCATCGGCTGGACAAGGACACCTCCGGGGTCATGGTCGCCGCCAAGTCCGACCGGGCGCATGCCGGCCTGTCGAAGCTGTTCGCCGCCCACGACATCGAGCGGACCTACATCGCCCTGACGCGCGGCGCCCCCTCGCCCGAGCGCGGCCGGATCGAGACCCAGATCGGCCGCTCGACCTCGGACCGGAAGAAGATGGCGGTGCTGAAGTCGGGCGGGCGCAACGCCATCACCGACTATGTGGTCCAGGCCCGCTACGGCGTGCCCGCCAAGGCCGGGGCCGCGCCCCTTGCCGCCCGCGTCGCCTGCACCCTGCACACCGGCCGGACGCATCAGATCCGTGTGCATATGGCCTCGAAGGGGTCGCCGATCCTTGGCGACGCCGTCTATGGGTCGGGCAGCGCGGCCGCCCCGGTCAAGGCCGCCCTCGCCGAGGCCGGGCTGACGCGGCAGGCCCTGCATGCGGCGGTGCTGGGCTTCGTCCATCCGGTGACGGGCGAAGCGTTGCGGTTCGAGACCGCGCCCCCATCTGACATGCAACGGCTCGAGACCCTGCTCGCCGCTCTGTAGAGAGACCCGCCATGACCGACGAGATCCACGACAACAAGGACCTGAAGCGCTACGAGCTGAAGGTCGGCGATCAGGTGGCCGTGGTCACCTACAACCTGTCCGAACCCAATCTGATGATCACCGAGACCCTGGTGCCCGAGGCGCTGGAAGGTCAGGGCATCGCCAGCCGCCTGGCCAAACACGTCCTGGCCGACGCCAAGGAGCGCGGCCTGCTGATCCTGCCGGTCTGCCCCTTCTTCTCGGCCTATCTGCAGAAGCATCCGGAGCATGCCGAGGCGGTTCACCCGACCTATCGGGGCATTCTGGGCATCTGACGGTCAGATTTCGGCGGCTGACGAACCCTCCGGCTCCCGGCAGGGTGGCGGGATGACCGTCTCTCTCGCCGCCTTCGCCTTCGTCGCGACCCTCGGAGCCTCCGCACAGAGCGCGCGGCTCGATCAGGCCGCCGCGCGCGTTCTCGACCTCGCACTTCCGCCAGAGGCCTACGACTGGTCGATGCGTTGGAGCCCGTTCGGCGTGCGTCTGGGCCGCGAGGTGCGCTGGCATCTGTCCGAGCCCGGCTACGACGTCGGGCAGCGCGACCTCGAGCCCGGCATCTACCGGCGCCTGGGCTGGGTCTCCCGCGAGGGACGAACCCTCTCTGTCGCGGCCTGTGGCGACGACAGCGATGTCCGCGCCCTGGCCGTGTCGGCCACCGACACCGAACTGGACCACGATGGCGTCTTCGAAGCGCTCGGTCCCCTCGGGGTCGGCGCGGTCGAGATCTCTCGTGAGGCGGCCGTCCTCACACCGGAGATGGACAAGGCTGACCGGACGCTGCGTCAAACCCCCGCACGCGTCGCCTGGATGCTGACCAAGGCCGGCCACGGAGAGGCCTTGCTCGTCTCCGAACATGTCTGCACGCCCCCCGGCATGGCGTCCGCACCGCGATGCTGGGTCCGGCTCACGCTTCAGTTCGGCGCGGAGGACGAGGCCCCGACGGCCTGCCACCTGCCCGGCCGCTGGGGCGTGTAAAGTAAGTCTTGATTAAGGACGGACTATCCGCTATACACCCTGACCAACGGCGCGAGTGGCGCCTGGGACACGGTCACGCTTTCGTGTGACAATCCGCCTCTGACAAAGACGGCGCCCCATAGCCATTTGTCCGTTCGAGGGGTGAGGAGACGGTGCACATTCGGTGGCCGTCTGCGCTGAGCCTGCTCTGATCTAGGTTCGGAGGGACCAATATGGCTGCCAACAATACGCTCGCGGTGATGTCGCCTGAACAGGGGCTGTCGCGATACCTGACGGAAATCCGCAAATTCCCGATGCTGAGCAAGGACGAGGAGTTCATGCTCGCCAAGCGCTGGACCGAGCACCAGGACGCCGAAAGCGCCCACCGGCTCGTGACCTCGCACCTTCGCCTCGTGGCCAAGATCGCCATGGGTTATCGCGGCTACGGCCTGCCGATCGGCGAAGTGATCTCGGAAGGCAATGTCGGCCTGATGCAGGCCGTGAAGAAATTCGACCCGGACAAGGGCTTCCGCCTGGCGACCTACGCCATGTGGTGGATCCGCGCCTCGATCCAGGAATACATCCTGCGCAGCTGGTCGCTCGTGAAGATGGGCACCACGGCGGCGCAGAAGAAGCTGTTCTTCAACCTGCGCAAGGCCAAGAGCCAGATCTCGGCCTTCGAGGAAGGCGACCTGCATCCGGAACACCTCACCGCCATCGCCACCAAGCTGGGCGTGTCGGAAGAAGAGGTCACCAACATGAACCGCCGCCTCAGCGGCGACGCCTCGCTGAACGCGCCCCTGCGCGTGGATGGCGAGTCGGAGTGGCAGGATTGGCTCTCGGACGACAACGCGGTTTCGCAGGAGACCCAGCTGGCCGACGACGAAGAGAAGTCGATCCGCATGAGCCTGCTGGAAGAGGCCATGGGCGAGTTGACGGACCGCGAGAAGCACATCCTGACCGAACGCCGCCTGAAGGACGATCCGGTCACCCTGGAAGAGCTGGCCGGCGAATACGGCGTCTCGCGCGAGCGGGTGCGTCAGATCGAGGTCCGCGCCTTCGAGAAGCTGCAGAAGGCCATGCGCGCCGCAGCGGAAGAGCGGAACCTCGTCGACGCGTAACGCGCCGCACGTCGGACAAACGAAAACAGGCGCACGAGAGCCTCGTGCGCCTGTTTTGCTGTCTGGTTCTGGGAGTGTCAGCCCGCGCGGGCCAGCTCCGTACCCGGCTCGGCCAGGGCCAGGATGGCGCCGACGGGTCCGGCCAGTGTCGCCTTGGTCGGGGCGCCGACGGAGAGGCAGCCTTCCAGACCAGCGGCGGCCACGGCCAGCCGGGCGTCCGAGGTCTTGATGGCCAGGGCTTTCAGGGTCTCGGCCTGCTGCCGGACGGCGCGCAGGGCCTGCATGGGGTCATTGTCGAACTGGGCCAGGGAGGCGGCCAGGATCCGCAGGGCCTGATCCTTGACCGCCAGGGCCGCGCCGGCCGCCGTCGTCGGCTTGTCGGCCTTGCGCTTCTGCGGCCCCGCATATTCGCCCGAGTTGAACCGGCGCCGATCCGGCCCGACGTAGCCGACCGCCTCGATCCAGTCGCGCGGCTTCAGGGCGACGTTCTCGACCCGGCGGAACAGGTCCGCCGAGGTGAAGGGCTTTCTCAGGAACTCGTGGATGCCGGCGTCACGCGCGCCCTTGATCGAGGTCGCGGTCGCATCGGCGGTCATCATGATGATGGGGGCGCGGCGGCAGGCCAGGTTGGAGCGGCGGATGTTCCTGGCCAGACGTTCGCCGTCCAGCCGCGCGCCGTTGCGTTCGGTGAAGATCAGGCCCGGCTCCATCTCGCGGGCATGGTCCAGAACCCGGCTCTCGTCGGACTCGGTCACCACTTCGCGTGCGCCCAGCGACTTCATGATGTCCAGCAGCAGACGCGCCGACGCCATGTTCGGGTCGGCGATCAGCACGCGTCGAACGACCGGCTCGATGCGGTTCAGGGTCTTGGCGTCGGCTGCGAACAAGCGGGTACTCCGGCAAGGCGAGCGTTATCCCTAACGCCGCTCCGGTTAAGGTCCGGTTGAACCGCCCGTTTTTCGTCCCTTACTCTTGGAAGAGGTCGCACATGAGACCGCCTTCCAAGCTAGCCTTGGAAGGGATCCCTCATGAGGATGGTGTCATCCCGCTGCGGGCTGGTGGACAACAGGGCCACCGGCGCGCCGATCAGTTCCTCGATCCGGCGCACGTATTTGATGGCGTTGGCGTTGATGTCCTTGAAGCTGCGAACGCCCGCGGTGCTCTCGGTCCAGCCTTCCAACTCCTCGAAAACCGGCTCGGCGGCGGCCTGCTCGCGCAGGCTCGAGGGCAGATAGTCCAGCACCTCCCCGTCGACCTTGTAGCCGACGCAGATCTTCAGGGTCTTCAACCCGTCCAGCACGTCCAGCTTGGTCAGGGCGATGCCGTCGATGCCGTTGATCGCCACCGACTGGCGCACCAGGACGGCGTCGAACCAGCCGCAGCGACGGGCCCGGCCGGTGTTGACGCCGACCTCGCGACCCACGGTCGCGAGATGCTGACCGACCTCGTCATTCAGCTCGCAGGCGAAGGGCCCCTCGCCGACGCGGGTCGTATAGGCCTTCACGATGCCCAGCACATAGCCGACGCCGCGCGGGCCCAGACCCGACCCCGCCGCCGCCTGACCGGCCACGGTGTTCGACGAGGTGACATAGGGATAGGTGCCGTGATCGACGTCCAGGAAGGCGCCCTGCGCCCCCTCGAACAGCACCTTCTTGCCGGCCTTCTGCGCCTGATCCAGCACCCGCCAGGCCGGCTTCACATAGGGCAGGATCTTGGGCGCGATCTCCAGCAGCTGCGCCAGCAGCGCCTCAGGGTCGATTGGCTCCAGTCCCAGACCGGCGCGCAGCGGATCGTGGTGCGAGCGCAGGCGGTCGATCTTGACCTTCAGGTCTTCGGCATTGGCCAGGTCGCAGACGCGGATGGCGCGACGGCCCACCTTGTCCTCATAGGCCGGGCCGATGCCGCGACCGGTCGTGCCGATCTTGGCGCCCGGCGCGCTGGCGGCGGCCTCGCGCGCCACGTCCAGCGCAGGGTGGATGGGCAGGATCAGACAGGCGTTGTCGGCGATGCTCAGGATCTCGGGCGTGATCTCGACGCCCTGGGCACGGATGCCGTCGATTTCCTTCACCAGGTGCCAGGGATCGACCACGACCCCGTTGCCGATCACCGACGGCTTGCCCTGCACCACGCCCGAGGGCAGCAGCGCCAGCTTGTAGACCTGGTTGCCGACGACCAGCGTGTGGCCGGCGTTGTGGCCGCCCTGGAACCGCACGATCACATCGGCCCGGTTCGACAGCCAGTCGACGATCTTGCCCTTGCCCTCGTCGCCCCACTGGGCTCCGACCACCGCTACGTTCGCCAAGGCAAGTCTCCGCTCTAATGCGGGCGCAGCCTATAGCGGGGGAATCGGCGAATGTCGTGCTTCTGGTAAGCGAAATTCTGGACTGTCAGCTACGTTGAACAACCATCAGAGGTCATCAAGAGCGCGCTAGCTTCGGCACATGCGACCAGAACTCTTCGACTGAGACAGCCGAATTGTCGCGATCAAAAGAGTTGGCCGGAGATCGGTGCACTATTAGCAACACAGGTATTGCCATAACCAAGGACAAATTAACCACAAACTCCCCGAGAGGGGTCATGATCGGATGGTTGGCAAGCTGAAGCTTGCGAATTATCGCGCGCAACTCAAGATAACTACCTCGAATATCGGGAGACGTCTGGCGAAGAGCATCAAAGCTCGCCTTTCCTCGATTCTGGGCCAAGCTGATCCAGACAAAAAATGGAATGAACGGGAGTAGCAAAACCCCGAGCCAGCAACTGCATGGAAAAGGGTCGTCCAACCAACGCTCAACTTCGGCACGAAGTTCAAGCGGTAGGTCTTCACGTGCGAGAAGCCGCTCGCCCTTTTCTGCGAGAGTCAGACGATAATCTTGAGCGGATTTGGAGACGTTCCGGAGGATGAATTCGGCACCGGCAAGCGCCCCCACTATCACCAATGGGATGATGTCGACGTAAGTCATCTCTTCAACATCACTTTCGACCTCGCCCTTTTTGAGGCGTCTTTGGCACGCGAGCGCGAGCCCGGGCCTCCGCATACTCTGCTTTCTGGCGTGCCAACTCCACTTTGGTCAGATGGACCTGCCACCGCCAAACCAGAAAGGCTGCGACTACCAGTCCAAACAAGATGGGGTTCTGAGCCATCCAGTCGAGGGTGAGACGGTAGCATCGTTCCCACCAATTCAAGACTTTGTCCCAAGCCCCTTCCGTTCCCTCTACCTTGATTTCGCCAGCCTTGGTCCGAGCCTCGACCGACAAGCTTCCTTGTTCTGCCGCGATTGCGGTCAATCCATTCCCCCACCCAGACGCGATCCTCAGTGACGTGACCCCCGTTTCTCATCCAGCCATAACGAGAGTCCTTTGGTGATCTGAACTGGGGTTGGTGGGGTTGGCAAGAGGCCGGTCAGCGCAGCCTCCAACCAGCGCAGCGGACCGGCCGATCTTTCCGCTGAGCGCATCTGCGTAGGCCTGCGGCGTCAGCCAGCCGAGCTTCGAGTGCGGCCGGGTTTCGTTGTAGTCGCGCCGCCAGGTTTCGAGCACCGCACGGGCGTGCGGCAGGGATCGGAACAGCGTCTCGTTCAGCAGCTCGTCACGCAGACGGCCGTTGAAGCTCTCGTTGAAGCCGTTCTGCTGAGGCTTGCCCGGCGCGATGTAGTGCCAGCCCACACCGGCGTCGTCGGCCCAGGCCAGGATGGCGTTGGACGTGTATTCCGTGCCGTTGTCGCTGATGATCGTCTCGGGTCGCCCGCGTCGCAGGATGATGGCGTCCAACTCGCGCGCCACCCGTCGCCCTGACAGCGAGGTGTCGGCGACGAGCCCGAGGCACTCGCGGGTGCAGTTGTCGATCACCGTCAGGATGCGGAAGCGCCGCCCGTCCGTCATCTGGTCGGACACGAAGTCCAGCGACCAGCGCTGGTTTGCGACCAGAGGAATCTCCAGCGGCCGCCTTGTGCCCATCGCGCGTTTGCGCCCGCCGCGCCGACGCACCGTCAGCTTCTCCTCGCGGTAGATCCGCTGGACACGCTTCTTGTTGACCGCATGGCCCTCGCGCCGGAGCATCACGTGCAGACGTCGATAGCCGAACCGCCGACGCTCCTGGGCCAGGGCCTTCAGCCGATCGCGCAGGGCGCCGTCGTCCGGTCGCGTCGCCTGATAGCGCACGCTCGTCCGGTCCACGCCCAGCACCCGGCAGGCCCGCCGTTCGCTCATCCCGTAAGCCGACTGCAGGTGCGCCGCCGCCGCTCGATGCGCAGCGGGCGTCACCACTTTTTTCCCAGCAGATCCTTCAGCGCGACGTTGTCCAGCATCGAGTCCGCCAGCATCCGCTTCAGCTTGGCGTTCTCCTCTTCCAGCGCCTTCAGCCGCCGGGCCTCCGACACGTCCATGCCGCCATACTTGGCCTTCCATTTGTAGAAGGTCGGCGAGCTCAGCCCGTGCTTCCTGCACAGATCCGCCACCGGAACACCGGCCTCCTGCTCGCGCAGGATCCCGATGATCTGCTCTTCCGTAAACCGTGATCGCTTCATTCTGTCCGTCCTTTCGAGGGGCGGACTCTAGCTATTCGTGGAGGAGTTTCAGGGGGTCACGTCATCAGAAAGCTGCATAGCTTGCTCAATCACCGTTTGGCGAGACCCTAGAGTTGAATTGCTGGAAAGCATAGCTCTCAAGAAGCTCAACGTTGAAATCAGCGCGAAAGCTCCGCGACCGCCGTCCGGAACGCCCAGTCCAACCACGGCGCACCGGCGACGATGTCGTCCGTCTCGACCGTGCAGCCGCACCAGACGCGCAGGCCCGCCGGCGCATTGCGATGGCTCTCGACATCGAACGCCGCGCCTTCCGCCTCCAGCAGGGTCTTCATCCGCTTGACGAAGGCCTGACGCCCGGCGTCGTCCAGGGCCGTGACGCGCGGATCGACGATCTTCAAGCAGACCGAGGTGGTCGATCGGATCGCGGCATCCTCGGCCAGATAGTCGACCCAGTCGGTCGCCTGCACCCAGCTGTCCAACGCCGCCGCGTTGGCGTCCGTGCGTCGGATCAGTTCGTCCAACCCGCCCGCGCCCTTGGCCCACTCCAGGGCGTCGATCCAGTCTTCCAGCGTCCACAGCGAGAAGGTGTTGATCATCGATCCCGTCGCAAGGGTCCGGTCGAACCCCCTGGCGTCACGCAGGCGCAGCACCTTGGGCACCGGACGCGGCGGCTCATAGCCATCCAGCCGGGCCACGGCGCGCGGCGACAGGGCCGCCACACCGATCCCGGCCTCACCGCCCAAGGCCTTCTGGAAGCTGAAGGTCACGACATCCAGCTTGGCGAAATCCATCGGCATCGCGAACGCCGAGGAGGTCGCGTCGCAGATGACGATCCCCTCGCGGTCGTCGGCGATCCAGTCCACGCCCGGCGTCTTCACACCCGAGGTCGTGCCGTTCCACGGGAAGACCAGATCCTTCTTCGGATCGACCTTCGACACGTCCGGGAACCGGCCCCAGGGCGCATCCAGGATTTCCAGATCGGCGAGCTTCAGATGGTCCTTCGTGTCGATGGCCCATTGCTTGCCGAAATTCTCGAAGGCCATGACCTGCACGGGCCGTTCGCCCAGCATGTTCCACAGCGCCGCCTCGACCGCGCCCGTGTCGGACCCCGGCAGATAGGTCAGCACCCAGTCCTCCGGGACCTGCAGCACGTCCTTCGTCAGCCGCAAACCATAGGCGAACCGTTCGATCACCTCCGGCGCGCGGATGCCCCGGCCCAGCAGATCGTGCGGCAGGCCTTGCGACGACCAGCCCGGCCGCTTGGCCGTCGGCCCCGCCGCGAACCAGGGCCGCGTCGGCTTCACATTCGGCTTGGAGATCATCAGCCGCGTCCCGGCTTGTAGGGACGGTTCGACCGCCAGTCCTCGGCGACCCGTTGCAGGATGGGATCGATCTTGTCGGGCAGGACGACCATCAGCCGCGCCTTCAGGTCGCCGCGGGCCCCGCCTGCGAAGGCGCCCTTGCCGCGCAGCCGCATGATCTGGCCCGAGTTCGAACCCGCCGGCACGGTCACCGACACCACGCCATCCGGCGTCTGGCATTCGACCTTGCCGCCCAGGATCGCGTCCGGAACCGAGATTGGCAGGTCCATAGTCAGGTCCGCACCGTCCACCTTGAACACCGGGTGCGGCGCGATCCGCAGTTCGATCAGGGCGTCGCCGGGCTCGGTTCGACCGGCCGTTCCCTGTCCGCGCAAGCGGATGGTCTGGCCGTTGGTCGCCCCCTTCGGAATGGCGACGTCCAGCGTCCGCCCGTCCGAAAACTGGATCCGCCGCGTCGCCCCGCCGATGGAATCCTCCAGGCTGATCTCGAGCGTCGCGCGCACATCCTGACCGCGCCCGAAGCCGGCGGCGCGACCGCGCCCCCCGCCGCCGAAACGCCCGAAGATCTCCTCCAGGTCGATGTCCTCGAAGGCCGCGCGTCCGCCCGGTCCACCCGGCCCGCCCGCACCGAAACCGCCGAACCCGCCCGGCCCGGCGCCACCGCCCGGCTGTCCGCCGAAGCCGCGATATTGGGGCTGGCCGTCGGCGTCGATCTGGCCCGAGTCGTACTTGGCCTTCTTGTCGGGATCGTTCAGCAGGTCGAACGCAGCCGAGACCCGCTTGAACCGTTCCTCGGTTGCGGTGTCGCCCCGGTTCTTGTCGGGGTGCAGTTCCTTGGCCAGTTTGCGGAACGCGGCCTTGATGTCGGCGGCGCTCGCTCCCCTGGATACGCCCAGTTCCTTGTAGGGATCACCCGCCACGCCGTCGCCGCTCCGTCGAATCCGGCGCACACAACGCGACCGGTCTGCGCTTCGTCAGTTAAGGCATGCGGTGTGCGGCGCAATGTTTTTCAGACGAACAAGGCCGCCTGCGCCTCCACGCCCCACCCGAAGCCGGGTCCGTACTGCGCCACCGCGACCATCGCGCCCGGCCCGACACCGGCCGGGAAGTCCTCGGCCATCTTCTCTACCGAGTAGTGGGCCGACAGCCCCTCGACCTCGAAGGCCCGCCGTTCGACCCCTCCGTCCAGCACCCTGATGCGGAACCGACGCGGATCGACCTCGGCCGGCTCCAGATCCCAGACATCCCCGATCCGCACCCTTGGCGTCCAGGCCAGCCGCCGTCCATCGCCTTCGGCTTCCACGGTCAGAACGGGGCTCCATGGACGCGCGTGGCGGCGCACCGGCGTGAAGGCGACCTCCGCGAACCCGGCCCCGCCCGGAACCCGGCCGCTGGGTCCAACCCGCGCGATCCGCGCCAGCCCTCGCTCTCCGACCGCCGTCTCGAACCGTCCCGCCATCGGGTCCAGAAGAACGACCACGGCGCCGACGACAGCGCCCGTCGCCATCTCGTCTTCGGTCCCCTGTTGCCCCCGCAACAGTCCGCTCAAACGCCAGACGCCATCGCCCAACAGGGTCGCCTGCCGATACTGCACGACCTCCCAGCCGACCGCCGTCTCGACCGCCAGCAGGTTCCCCCCGCCCAACACCGCCGCTTCCGACTGACTGGCGGGCGCCGAGCCTTCCAGTCGCACTACCACCGCATGGGTCTCGTCCCAGCGATGCAGCACGCCCGGCGACAACACCTCCGTCAGCCGCCCGACCGTCGCCGGCGAGCCGACCACGCCTCGCGCCGTCAGGGTGTCCACGTCCTCTCCGACATGGACCGTCATCGGTCGCCAGGGCTCGCCAGCCACCGCCGCGATCAGTCGCCCGTCCCCCTCCGCCCCCGGCAGGGGCGGCAGGTCGAGGATCCGCACGAACGGCGCCCCCGCGACTTCGACGCCTTCCCCCGGTCGCCAGACGACCGGTTCGCGCCCGACCACCGTCTCCTCGATCCGCGACAGAACCGCCGTCGGAGTCTCGTCCAACGTTACCCGCTCGGCCCGCCACTCGCCGGTCTCGCCCTCGATCGCCACCGTATCACTGGCCTCGATCCGCAACGCCTCCAGCGGGCCCAGCGCCACCGTCAGCCGATCCTCGCCCTCAGCCTTCAGAAGACGGCCCGCCAGCCCCTTCGCCAGCCCCACGTCGCAGACGGCCGGCAGGTCGGCGTCCACGCCCCCTGCCTCGCCGTCGCCGCGCACCACGATGGATCCGGTCTGATAGTCCGCGCCTTCGTCGATGAACCGCACGCGCGCCGTTCCCGGCCGGGCCTCCAGCGACCGCAGCCGCACCGGCCCCGCGCCGTCATCCGTCAGCGCCATGTCTTCCAGCGACAAGGTCCCGCCCACCGCTTCCATACCGATCAAGGACACCCGCCCGCCTCGCTCGCAGGCCGTCATGTCGACGGCCTGCAACAGCGGCTCCAGCGCATCGCGTGTCCGCATGGGGCGGTCGATCACATAGCCGGACACGGCGCCCGCCGGCTGGCCGATCTGGAAATCCTCGACCCCGCCGCGCTTCAGGATGGCCGCCAGCAACAAGGTCGCCTCGCCGCCCATCCGTCCGTTCAGCCAGTGTCCCGCCGCCCAGGCGCCCGCGTCGGCCCACACGTCCGACAGCGCCGGAAAGGCCGGCCAGGGCCGCGCGTCCCAGCACCAGGCGTCCGCGGCCTCCAGCATCGGCCCGTCATAGACGGCCGAAACCGGATTGTTTCCGGGCCATTCGAAATGGTTCAGCACCGCCTCCAGCGCCCGCCGCTGCATCCGGTCGTCCCGCGCGCCCGTCGAATAAGGCGGCAGGAAGCTTTCGGACGACTTCGGATCCTGGAACAGGTTCGGCGCATTGCCGCCCCGGTCCACCGCCGCACAGCCGAACTCCGTCAGCCGGATCGGCTTCATCTGCGGAACCCAGGCGGTCGGGGTCGCACTGCGCACGCCCCCGGGTCTGTCGTGGTGCTCGTGCGACCACCAGCCGACGAGATCCTTGGACCGGAACACCCAGTGCTCGCCGTGGGCTCCATCGAAGATCGGCGTCCGCGCCTGCACCGCGCGGTCTGTCGCATCCGCATAGAACCAGTCGAACCCGTCGCCGCCCGCCACCTGGCTCGCCAGATAGGCCGGGTCGTCCGCCCCGGCGAAATCCTCCGCGTCGAGACCGCCGTCGCCCTCGCGCCAGTCGCCCAGCGCCGGATACCAGTCGATGCCGACGTAGCTGATCGCCTCGTCCGCCCACAGCGGATCCAGATGGAAGATCACATCGCCGGATCCGTCGTTCGGACGGTGTCCGAAATACTCCGACCAGTCCGCCGCATAGGACAAGGCCATGCCGGGTCCGACCACCGCCCGGCAGTCCGCCGCCAGGGTCCGGT
Source organism: Brevundimonas staleyi (assembly GCF_041893865.1). GTDB lineage: Bacteria > Pseudomonadota > Alphaproteobacteria > Caulobacterales > Caulobacteraceae > Brevundimonas > Brevundimonas staleyi. The sequence goes on along the minus strand of NZ_CP169082.1, from coordinate 1,255,725 downwards.
AGGCCGCCACCGCCGGGTATCCGCCCGCCGCATCCCGCGTCCAGGTCAGCCCCCGCATCTCCGATCCGATCAGCAGACCGTCGCACCCCGTCTCGGCCGCCAGCGCGGCATAGTGCAGGGCCAGCCGCCTTAGACCCCAGTCCCCGCCGAAGATCGTCGCGATATCGCCGGTCGCATTCGCGCCGTCCCGACCCTTGATCCGTCCCCGCCACGGATAGACCGCCTGTCGCGGACCGCCGTAGGGATCGGGCAGATCATTGTCCGCCGCCACATCCATGAAGACGAACGGATAGAGGGTCACGGCCCAGCCGCGCGCCTTCAGCGCCGCAACCGCCTGTCGCACGCTGTCGTCGGAAGGGGTCCCGCCATAGGCCGGGGCGCCTCCGGTCTCTGAAATCAGGTGCGCGTTGGACCGGTCCAGCCCGGCGACCGACCATTCCATCGGCTCGGTCGGCTTGTCGCGCCGCTCGACGCCCGGTCTGATCCGACAGTGCGACGCCCTCAGGTCGCCGCCGAACCATCCGACCACCAGACTGACCCGCTTCAGGTTCGGACACTGCGCCTGCAGTTGATCCAGCGACGCGATCAGGTCGGTGCGACCGTCCCCCAGATGCGAATTCTCCGGCGTCGTCTTCGTCAGACCCTCGCGCCGCAGGACCGTATCGGTCGCCAGCACGAACTCGCCCGCGCCGGGGATCAGGCAGATCCCCTCCAGCTTTTCCTCAAGGGTTTCACCGCCGGGCCTCCTGAACACCTCGAAACTCAGCTGGGGCGCCCGGTTTCCGAAGGCGTCCAACGCCAGATCCTCGAATACGACATAGGCTGTGCCGCGATAGGCGGGCGCCGTCCCCTCCACCGCTTCGATCAGCGGGTCGGGCGTCTGGTCCGGCGTCCCGCGATAGACCCGCATCGCCACGCCGGTCTGGTCCATCAGTTTGCCGTCGGCCCAGATCCGTCCGATCCCGTCGATCGGTCCTTCGCAGACCGCCACCGCGAAGCTCAGGGAATAGGCGTGCTCGACCGTCTTGGGTCCGCCCTTGCCGCCGCCGCTCTCGTGCCGCCGTTCAAGGAACCGGGCGGCCCAGATCACCTGACCGGTCACCCGCGCCCGGCCGAAGGCGCAGGCCATCGGCGATCCCTCGGCCGTCGACTGGACCCTCAGCGTCTCCAGTCGCGGCCCCCGGTGACGCGCCGGCGACAGGGCGCCGATCAGCCCCCGATCCACCACCCCGCCCAGCGCCGCGCCTATCGCCTGTCCGACCCCGCCGCCGACGGCCGCGCCGATCCCGCCCAGAATGACCTGCGCCATCAACGACCTCCTTCAGGCCAGGCGAACGCCGCCGCCAGCCGCCGCATCCACCACGGCCCCATCCAGCTCTCGACCACCGCCCGACCCCAGTAGGCGTGGATCATCCTGGGCTCCGGCCCGCCGATGTCGCTCAGGATGGCGCAGTGTTTCACCGCCACCCCCTCCGCCATGCGGAACAGCAGCACGTCGCCGGGCGCCATCTCCGAAACCGGCTTCTCGACCAGCCATCGCCCCGCCGCCTCCAGCAGGGTCTCTTCCCCGCCGACCTCGGCCCAGTCGGGCTGATAGGCCGGCGTCTCCTCGGGCTCCTCGCCCACGACCTGACGCCACACTCCGCGCACCAGACCCAGACAGTCCGCTCCCTCGCCCTTCACGCTGGCCTGATGCCGATAGGGCGTGCCCAGCCAGCCTTTCGCCGCCTCGACCACCGCGCTCATCGTCGGCTTCCGCCGTCATTCCGCCCACCCGTCGCCGGCCAGGCGGTCAGGAAGTCGTCGCCCGGAATGTCCGGAAAGCCCTGGAAATTGACCGCGTTGGCGAAGGTCCCGACGCAGGTCTCCCATCGCTTGTCGCAGCCCCTCCCGCCCGGATCGACGCCGCATCGCGCATCACCCAGCACGGCGTCGCAGGTCCGCCCATAGGTCCGCCCCACGACCCGTTCCAGCGCTGCCAGCGGCCCCTCGATCTCGGCCGTGAATCCCTCGCCCTCGCGCCGTATCCGGCTCAACGTCCCACGCCCCAACAGGACCTTCAGATCCGGCCGTCGCCAGTCCACGCGCCACAGCGCGACCGTCGCCCGGTCCCACAGCCCCGCCGCCACATCCACCTCGACGATCCGCTCGTCATCCAGCACGCCGCGCACCGCCAGGCTTCCGGCCGCCAGCCTCTCGGCCGTTTCGGCCGCCCCTTGCGACCACCCGCTCGCCGCCCGACACACGACTTCGTCGATGGTCAGGTCCCGGTCGTGATCAGTGAACCCCAGTCGTTCGCCGTCTACCCGTTCGACGATCCAGACATGGCACAGCGTCGCCGCCCCGCTCTCGATGCGGGCGGCCAACTCCCCCGGTATGTCGCGCATCTCAGACCCTGACTTCGATCAGGGGAACCGCCGCCATCCGCCCGGCGCCGAAACTCTCCAGCGTGACTTCCAGCCGGTCCGCGTCGAACCGCACCGGCGTGTCGAACAGAAATCCCGCCGTCACCGCCGCGCCCGCTCCCGGCGCCGAGGCCAGAGTCACGACACCCGTCGCCGCATCGACCGCGAACGCTTCGCTCGCCAGCTCGACGCCGCCGACCGCCACCCGCACCGACCCCTCGACCGGCTTGGCGATCGACCGCAGCACATCTCCATAGGCCTTCACGAGCGGAAACGCCGTCCGCCCACCGCCGCCGATCCCCAGCGCCTGGTCCGCCGCCGCCGGCGTCCCGCCTGGATCGCATGAGGCGAAGTCGGCGAAGTCCCGGAACCGGAACCCGTACAGCCTTCCCCGCCGCGCCTCGAAGAAGGCGGTCAACTCCGCCATATCCGCCAGCGATCTCAGGGTCGCGCCGATCAGATAGCGTCTGCGCCCCATGGCCCACGGGCTGGACCGCCGTTCGAACCCGGACGCCAAGGTCACGACATCGGTTCGCCGCTCCACCCCGCCCGTGGATCCGAACGCCAGCCGCGCGGGCAGGCGCACCTCGTGAAAGGCCATTCCATTGCTCCTGTTTCACTTGTCCGCAGAGCACCGCTCGTCCAGTCTCGACGCCGAACGCGGCCACCTTCGGCCGCAGGCAGGGGAGCCCCAGGTTCAATGCGCGGTCAGATTCTCAGCTTCGACGACGCCTCGGGCGCCGGTCTCATCTCCGGCGACGACGGCATTCGCTACACCTTCGGCCGCGAGGCCGTGTCACCGCCCGCCGCCATCACCGCTGGGCTCCGCGTCGACTTCGTGCCGGTCGCCGGCGAGGCCACCAACATCATGCTTCTGGCCGCAGCCCCCGCGCCCGGCGCCCCCTCGGCCACGCCCGGGGTTCCCGTTGACGGCTTCGACTTCAAGACCGCCCTCTTCTCGTTCGAGGGCCGCATGCGGCGGTCGCATTTCTGGATCGGCTGGCTGATCTGCCTGGGCGTCGGCGTCGTCGCCGGCTGGATCCCGTTCCTGGGCGGTCTGATCTCGATCGCCCTGATCTGGCCGAACCTGGCCATCGCGGTGAAGCGTCTGCATGACATGGGGCACACGGGCTGGCTCGCCGCCATTCCCTATGTGGCCACCGTCATCGGCTTCTTCGCCATCTTCGCCACCGTCGGCGCCTCGATCTTCGCCAACTACGCCGCCCTGGAGAACGAAGACCCCGCCGCCGTCTGGGCCATGATCGCCCCTGTGTTCGGCATCATAGGCATCCTGAGCCTGCTCTGCCTCGGCTTCCTGCTCTGGATCGGCCTGAGCGACAGCCAGCGCGGCGACAACCGCTTCGGCCCCAACCCCAAGGGTCAATAGATCCTGCCGGGCTCAAGCAGCGAGACATAGCCTGTCCTCCGGCCGATCGGAGATCAGACCGGGGGGCGCATCGAGCGGTAGCCCTCCAGGAATGCCTAGAGCCGCCGCGCCCCCAGCGCGGCGGCTCTGGCCAGCATCTGGGCGATCTGCGCCTCGGATCTGAGCAGGCCCGGCGCCCCGCCATCGACGGAAACATTCACCGTCACTCCGCCTCCGCCCACAGTCTCGATCACGCCGGCGCCCTGCGGCCGAAACACCTCCGGCCCGCGCTCGCCGACCAGATAGGCCCCGCCGCCCAGCACCGGCCCGCCGTCCGCCCGCGCTCCGCCGAAGCCGACCGCGCCCGCAACCGCCTGCGCGATCGCCGCGCCCAACCCGCCGCCGGAACCGCCCAGCCCCGCGCCCACCGCGCCCAGCACCGCTCGCGCCAGCTCGGCCAGACTGACCTCGCCATCCGCGGCCGCCCGCGCCAGGGATCGCGTCAGACTGGCCCCCGCCCTGCCGAACGCCTCTTCGATCGAGGACGCCGCCCGCTCAGCCGGCTCCCTCAGGGCTTCAAGAGCCGCCGCGGCCTCCGCCGCTCGCGCGGGCACGCGGTCCAAGGCGTCGGGTCGATCGTCGTCGCTCATTCCATACCTCCGTCCGGCCAGGTCGCCATCAGGCGCTCGAACTCATCCCGCCCCAAGGGCGCGGTCCCGACCGCCGTCTCCGTCAGCATCCGCCATTCCATGAGCGACAGCCGCCAGAACCCGTCAGGCGCCACGCCGAGAGCAACGGCCGTCCGCATCATCGCCGCCCAGGGCGTCGCCTCAACCACCTCGTCACGCTCCGGCCCGACCGGATGAGGCCGCGAACGCCAGGGCCACCGCTTCCGCCGCCTCGACCGGATCGACCGCCGCCCGATCCAACGCGCCAGCCAGCGAACCCTCGCCGCCGCCCCGCAACAGGGCCGCCAGCACGGCCATCAGGTCCCGAGCCGACAGCGCCCTCATCCGCTCAGCCAGCGCCGCCACCCCCGACACGCCAAGCGCCGTCTCGATCTCCGCCAGAGCCCCCAGCGTCAGACACAGCCTCCGCTCTTCGCCCGCCAGCACCGCGATGGCCTCGCCCCGCGCCCCGTTCACACTCATGCCGCGCTGAACGCCACCGCGCCCCCGCTGGCCAGGCTGATGGCGAACGTCGCCTCGCCTTCGTGATCTCCAGCGTACTCCAGCGCCGACACCAGGAACGGCCCCTCCAGAGTTCCGAAGTCCGGCACGATCAGTCGCCAGATCTTCAGCCCCTGATCGAAGAAGGCTTCCCGGATCAGGGCGTCCGACACCGCGTCCCGGAAGATCCCTTGCCCCGACACCGCCGCCGACTTCACGCCCGCCCCGCCCAGCAGCTCTCGCCATCGGCCTGCGGAATCCGCATCCGTCGCATCCACCGTCCGGGCGTTCAGCGAGATCGTTCGTGCCCGCAGGCCCGCGACCGTCGTGAACACGCCCGGCGCGCTCTCGATCTTCAGCAGTATGTCCTTGCCACGCTGTGCGGCCATGATCGCTCTCCTCAGATGTCTTCGGTGACGGCCCGGAGACGGATCACGCCCCAGGTCCGTCGGTGATCGCTGGAGCGGAACACGTCGGCATAGGTCGCTCGGATCGACACGACGCGAACCCCGTCCGCCTCCAGCGCCGCCTCATGGACCGCCGTCCTAACCGCCGCGCAGATGGCCTTGGCCTCCTCCGTCCCCTCGAACCGTGAGGCGCACCGAAGGGACAGCTGGTGCTCGACCCCGCACCCGTCCGCCTCGACCGGCCGGCTCTCGGATCGCCCGATCAACAGGTGCGGATAGGCCGCGCCCCTCGGCGCCGTGTCCCAGATCCGCGCCGGATCGCCCACCAGGGCCTGCAAGGCCGTATCCTCGCGCAGATGCGCGATCAGCGCCTTCTGCAGCGCCGCCTCATGTCCGCTCATCGCGTCCTCTCGATGTTCAGGGTCACGCGTCCCGGCCGGTCCGGGTCGCCGCCGACGGCCGCGATGGTCCAGTCGCCCCCGCCGAAGCGGACGATGCGTCCCTCGCTCAGCCGGGGGTCCGCCCGCGTCTCGACCGTGGCCGTGTCGACCGCCGCGCTCGCGCCCGCCTCGGTGCGGTCCCGTCGTCTGCGGCTCTCGACGCGCAGCCAGACCGACCCCAGCGGTTCGTAGCTGACGACCCGCCCGCCATAGGGCGTCTCCGCCTCGACCGGCTCCAGGAGATCCGCCAGGACCCTCACAGCCGCACCACGCGATAGGGCGCGATCCAGGCCTCGACCGGCTGGATCGACATCTCGACCTCGCCCCGTTCGTAGGCGCGCAGGGCCAGCATCAGGATCGCCAGCCTCAGCGGCGCCGGAGAGGTCGAGGTCAGGCTCAGCCCCGCCTCCCCCTCCACCCGCGCCCGGGCCGCGTCGATCAACGTCTGGATCAGCTGATCCTCCGCCTCGTGCTCGACGCGCAGAAACAGCTTCGCCTCCGTGAGGCTCACGGGTGCGGTCATGGGTATTCTCCGATGTCAGGTGTCGGCGTCTCCTCCCCGTTCGCCGCTTGGCGAATGGGGAGGGGGACCACGAAGTGGTGGAGGGGTTCTGGCCGCAGCACAGGCGACTGAACGAAGAGCCCCTCCGTCTCTCCGCTACGCTTCGAGCCACCTCCCCATCGGCTGCGCCGAAGGGGAGGAGACCGGGCGGATCAGCTCGCGCTGAACTTCATCACCTTGATGGCGTCGAAGTTCTGGATGCCGCCGCCCACGCGCTTGGTCGTGTAGAACAGCACATAGGGCTTGGCCGAATACGGGTCCCTCAGCACCCGAACGCCCGCGCGATCCACGATCAGATAGCCGCGCTGGAAGTCGCCGAACGCGATGGCGTGGCTGTTGGCCGCGATGTCCGGCATCGTCTCGATCTCGGTCACCGGATAGCCCAGCAGCGATGCAGTCTCGCCCGGCCGCGTCGCCGGCGACCAGATGTAGTTGCCGTCCGCGTCCTTGAACTTGCGGACCGCCGAAACGGTCTTTCGGTTCATCACGAACCGACCGTTCGGCCGGAACTGGGCCTTGGGCGCATAGATCAGGTCGATCAGCCTGTCGGTCGGGTTCGAGCTCGCGAAGGCTCCGGCGGCGCCCGACGCGACATAGCCGATGTCGCCCCAGGCATGGCCGGCATCCGCCACGATGGGATAGCCCAGGAAGCCCTTCGGCTTGTTCACCCCGTCGCCGGTCACGAAGGCCGTGGTCTCTTGCGCGGCGAACGCGTCCTCGACCTCACTGGCCAGCCACTCGTCCAGATCGACCAGGGCGTCGTCCAGCAAGGTCTGGGTCGCCGCCGGATTGGCGTAGAGATCGGCTGCCGGGAACTCCAGGAGCGCCAGGGTCGCCGGATCCGTCTCCGGCCGCGCGGCCGTCTCCGCCACCCAGCCCGAGGCGATGCCCGCCGTCGACACCGGCTTCCGGAACACGCCGGACGCCACCGTTCGCACCGTGGCGATCTCGCGCATCGGACTGGTCGCCATCAGGCGACGCTCGATGGCCCGCTCCGTCTCCGGCGGCACGACATAGCCGCCCGAGGTCGGCGCCGCCGACAGCCCCGCCTTCAGCTCCAGACCCAGCTCGCGCCCGGTGCGCACATAACCCTCGAAAGCCGCCTTGGCCTCGGGCGCCGAGGCGACCGCCGCCGGCTCAGCGCCGATCACAGGACGCCGTGCCTCCGACAAAGCCCGATCCAGACGCGCCTGGGCCGCGCCCACCGCCTGGTCGATCCGCGCCACCTTCTCCTCCAGCAGCGCATCGGCCGACGCCTTCTTCTCGATCTCGTCCAGCCGGGCGTCATTGGCCCCTTTGAACGCCTCGAACGCCGCCATCATCTCGTGCATGGCAGCGCGCGCCTCGGGCGTGCCCGAGGCAGTCTTGATCTCTTTCATGATGTCTCCCGTTGATAAGGAGCGGGCGGAACGCCGCGCCCCGCCGTCCTCCGGTCGCGAACGACCGGGAGTTCCTAGATCGGCCTGAACCGCGCCGCCGGCAGCATCGGAAACGTCACCAGCGACACCTCCCAGAGCTCCACCCCGCTGAGCACCCTCAGCCGCCCGTCCCGCCGCGCCTTCGCCGCCCGGAACCCGATCGACAGTCCGTCCAGCGCCCCCGCCCGGCTCAGCGCCTGGGCATAGCGGGCCTCGGCCGACCAGTCGGAGATCCGGCCGCGCACGAACAGGCCCCTCGCGTCCTCGACGATCTCGTCCCAGACGCCGACCACGGCGCGGCTCTCATGCTGGTGCAGCATTCTGACCCCGCCCGCGCCCGTTCGCTTCAGGCTGTCGGCGAAGGCGCCCTTCGCCACCACATCCCCGTTCAGGTCCGCCACGCCCCAGAGCGACGCATAACCCTGAATCGTCAGACCCGCCTCGACCGCGACCCTCATCGCATCTCCTCCAGCCGGTGCTCGATCCGCGCCACGGCCGCCCGTGTCGCCACGCCCTGCTCCTCCAGCCGCGCCAGCCGTTCGGCGACCAGCCTCTGTTCCCCGACCCGCTCCTCCAGGGTCGCGATCCGCGCCGCCGCCCCGCCGGCCCAGACCAGGCCGCCGATGGTCTGCACGGTGAGAGCGACGCCCAGCGCCACGGCCGTCTTCTTCAGATCGTCCATCAGGCGCCGACCCCCGCCATCCGGCGGCGCTCTTCATCCGTCAGGAAACTCGCCGCCGACAGCCGCGCCCACAGGGCGTCCCGCTCGGGCTGCAAGGCGGGCACGGCGTCCAGATCGGGCTCGACCCGGATCCCCTCGAACCGTCCGCCCAGCCACCCCGTCAGCGCCCCGGCCGTCTTCCGCGCCAGCGGGATCACCGTCCCTCGCCAGAAGGCCGCATTGGCCTCGCGATAGTTGGCGTAGGTCGCGTCACCGGGAATGCCCAGCAGCTGCGGCGGCACCCCGAAGGCCAGGGCGATCTCGCGCGCCGCCGCATGTTTCCCGGCGATGAAGTCCATGTCCGCCGGCGTCATCGACATAGGCTTCCAGTCCAGCCCGCCCTCCAGCACCATCGGCCGTCCCGCGTTCGTCGCCCCCTGGTGCGCCTCTCCGAGTTCGGCCTTCAGCGCGGCGAACTGCGCCTCGCTCAGCCGCTCGCCGTCCTTCGACGCATAGACCAGCGCGCCACTGGGCCGTGCCGCATTGTCCAGCAGCGCCTTGTTCCAGGCGCCCGAACTGTTGTGGACGTCGATGGCGAACGCTGCCGCCTCCAGCGGCGAAAACCCGTAGTGGTCGTCCGTCGGATGAAACAGCTTCAGCTGCATCACCGGCATCCAGCCGTCCGCCTCCCGCCCGATCCGCACCGACCGCCCGCCGACCGCATATTCATAGGCCTCGGGCCAACCGGCCTTGCCCGGCACGATCCGCACCCGGTCCGGCCTTAGGCTCCACAGCTCCTGAGGCGTCTCGTCGCCCACGGCTTCGACATAGGCGTTCCCCGCCGTCTGCAGCGCGCCATAGATCGTCTCCAGCCACTCCGGCCCCGACTGCTCGGGGTTCGGCTTCCTCAGCAGCCCCGCCGCCGGGTGGTCGTCGTCCCGCACCCCATCCGCGAACACCACCAGGGGCGCCGAGGCCGCCGCCTCCGCGATCATCCGCACGCAGCGATAGGCCACGGCGTTCTTGCCGAACCCCTCTGTCGCCAGGTTGGCGTAGTCGCGCGGCGTCCACCGCGCCCGCCCGGCCCCCGTCAGGGCGATCATCGGCCCGGCGCGGCTGTCCTTGACTTCAGGCGCGGAGGCGCGCCGGCCGAACGGCCGTTTCATCCAGTTCATGGCGATCCTTGTGTCTGTGACGCCGGTCTCGCCGGCGATGGCTCAGGCGATGCTTCTGTGGATCGCCGCCGCGATCTTGCCGTGCCCCTGAGCGGACGGGTGGGACATATCCAGCATGTCGCCCGCCGCATTGGCCGTGGCGTAGCCGCCCAGAACGTCCGCCAGGTCCAGCGGCGTCTTCAGGCCGTTCGTCGCAGCCAGATCTCGCACATACTGGACGAAGGCCGCGCGATTGGCGGCATAGGTCCCGCCCGTGTCGTTGGGCACGACCAGCAGGACGTCGCCGGTCAGCTTCGCCTTGTCGATCAACCCCTGAACACTGGCCTTGAAGCTCGCCTGGGTCGTCGGCGTGGTCTGATTGTAGTCGTTGATGGCCAGGGTGATGATCGTCAGGTCCGGCGCGATCAAACTGAAGGCGGCGTCGGCCGCATAGGCGGAACCCGAGAAGTCCGACGCCTTCCACCCCGCCACTCCGGCGTTCATCACATCGATGCCGGACGCTGCGGTGTGACAGTTCAGCCCGGACAGGGTCGCCGATCCGTTTCGTGTGATCGACACCGCGTGGAGACCACGCGTCAGCCCGGCCTGCGCGACCGTGACGGTCTGTTTGCTCAACACGCCCCCGCCGGCGGCGAAACTGACCGGCGTCCCGGCGCCGATGGCGACCGTGATCCCGCCGCCCCCATAGGTGAAGACATCGACCGTATCGAAGGCGGTCTGGGGCGTGAACGTCATGGCGTTGGCGGTCGTGGAGTTCAGCCACAGGAACCCGCCCAGGGTCTTCGACCCGTTCTTGGTCCACCCCGCGCCACGCACCATCCGCGCATCATAGGAGACGGCCAGATTGGCGTCCGAGAACAGGTTGGTCTCCCGCCCGCCGCGCGACGTCATCAGACCCGCCAGCCGACGCGGCCAGGCGTCCGCCCGTACCACCGAACCGAAGCCTGCGGTCGTGCTGTCGCCGAGACAGAGCACCCTGGCCCGTCCCTGCCCGGCCTGGGCGCGTCGCACGGCCGCGGACCACAGCGGCAGACCCGCGACCTCGAACCGACGCCCGGCGATCGCTCCACCCGGCGCCGCGTGCGGATAACCGAAGGACAGCATCAGTCGAACAGGGCCACCAGCGACCCGGCCGTCGTGCCCGTCGCCATCACCCGCGCGCACTGGATCGGCATATAGCCGACCGGGTGCCCGACGAAGGTCACCGCCGCCCCACCCGGCGAAGCCACCGGGACGACGCGCACATCGCCGGTCACCCCGACGTAGAGCGCCTTGGCCAGGTTCGGCAGATCGGTCGTGTCGTTGGGCGTCACCGCCTCGGCGCGGCGCGCGGGCGCGGACGGCGCAGGCGCGAACGCGGCATAGGCATCCGGGCTGGATGGCATGATCGTCTCCTCGATTTCGGATGTCGGAGGCGGTCGCCGGGCCCGCTCACCGCGTCGCCCCTTTTCCCGCCATGCCCAAACCATAGGGGATCAGCGTCATTGGGCTCGCAAATCGGCTCTTAAGAGTTCCGACCTTTGAAATCTAAGGCGTATTCGGACGATCCTTTGCCAACTTCGGCCGGATCCTTGACAGTCAGGCGGCCTTTGCGGCCCCGGTTTCGTCCCTGGACTTCAACGCCCCGGCGATGGTCGCGATCAGTTCGCCGATCTGGATCGGCTTTCCGACGTGACCGTCCATCCCGGCTTCGGCGCAGGCGTCGACCTGCTCGGGCTGGACATTGGCGGTCAGAGCCAGGATCGGCGTCGAGGCTCTCGGCCCCTCCAGCGCCCGGATGGCCCGCGACGCGTCCATCCCGTCCATGACCGGCATATGCACGTCCATCAGGATCAGGTCGTAGTCTTCGCTCGAGGCGGCCTGAACCGCCTCCGCCCCGTCACACACGGCGTCCAGCGCCACGCCCCATCCCGACAGGATGATCCGCACCAGCTCCCGGTTCGCCGGCGCATCATCGGCCAGCAGGATCCGCGTGCCGGGCGCCAGGCCCACGGCGTCCTCGGCCTCGGCCTCGGCCGTCTCCTCGGCCTCCAGCAGCGGAACCTCGAACCAGAAGGTCGAGCCTTCGCCCGGCCGGCTGTCCGCCCCGATCTGGCCGCCCATCAGCTCGATCAGCCGGCGCGAGATCGCCAGCCCCAGACCCGTCCCGCCATAGACCCGCGTCGTCGACGCATCGGCCTGGGTGAACCGGTCGAACAGGGCGGCGATCTTCTCCGGCGCGATCCCGATGCCGCTGTCCGTGACCGCGACCCTCAACCTTGACCCGGCGCGCCCGACGTCCAGCCGGATCCCGCCCGAAACCGTGAACTTCACCGCATTGGACAGGAAGTTCAGCGTCACCTGCCGCAGCCGGCCCTCGTCGCCCAGAACCGCGGCGGGCAGGTCGTCCGCGACCGCGATCGTCAGCCCGACCCCCTTGGCCAGACACTGGGTTTCCACGATCGCCGCCGCGCCCCGCGCCATGGCCTCCGGATCGAACGCCGCCGCATCCAGACTGACCGCCTCGGCTTCCAGCTTGGAGTAGTCCAGGATGTCGTTGATGACGCTCAGCAGCGCCTCCGACGCCGTCGCGATCCGGTCGGCATAGCGCCGCTCGGCCTCAGGCAAGGCCGCGCTGTCCTGCAACAGGCTGGAGAAGCCGATCACCGCCGTCAGCGGCGTCCTCAGCTCGTGGGACATGTTGGCCAGGAACTCTGACTTCACCCGCGCCGCCGCCTCCGCCACGTCGCGCGCCGCAATAAGTTCGGCCTCCAGCCGCTTGGTCTCGGTGATGTCGCGCACCACGTCGTGGAAGGCCGTGACCTTGCCCTCGGCGTCCCGGATCAGGGTCGTCCGCGCTTCGAACCATCTCACCGACCCGTCGCGATGCACCCCGCGATACCGCACGCCGCTGGACGCCTGTCCGACCGGCAGTTTCACCAGGGCCCGGAAGCTCTCCGCCAAGGCCGGCACATCCTCCGCCAGGATCATGTCGGTCACAGGCCGCCCAACCACCTCCGCCGGCGTCTTGCCGCTCGAGGTTTCCACCGACGGCGAGGCATAGGTCACGATCCCGTCGATGCCGTAGGTGATGATGATGTCCGTGGCCCCATCGGCCAGCATCCGATAGCGCGCCTCGCTCTCGACGATCCGGGCGTGGGCCGTCTCGGCCTCCGTCACATCCTGGAACACGCCGTACAGCGCACTGACCCGTCCTTCCGGATCGCTCTCGGCCATGCCGCGCGACACGACGATCCGCGCCTCGCCGTCGCCCCGCACGATCCTCAGCCGGAACTCATAGGGCTCGCCCGTCTCGATCGTCCGCTGGATGCAGCTCCGGACCTCGGCCCGGTCGTCGGGATGATAGAAGCCGACCGCATCGTCATAGCCGGGGTCGAAGGTCTCCCGACTGACGCCGTGAATCCGGTAAACCTCGTCCGACCAGAAGACCTTGTTGGTGGCCAGTTCCAGCCGCCAGTGACCGACGCCCGACATCTGTTCGGCCATCCTGAGCACACCCAGCTGCTCGTCGATCCGACGCGTCGCCGCCGTCTGATCCAGGATGTCGCCCGCCATCCCGGCCATCAGCTTCAGCGCGTCCAGCATCTGCTCGCCGGGCCGAGGCCGCGGCTTCACATCCAGCACCGAAAACGCCCCGACCGTCCGGCCGTCCGCCGTCGTGATCGCCGCCCCCGCATAGAATCTGATCCCGTCCGGCCCGGTCACCATCGGGTGGGCGTTGAACGGCGCCAGGGCGGTGGCGTCCTCGACCACCAGCACCCCGCTCGGCCCCATGGCGGCCACGACCTGCGACACGCTCTGTTCGCGGGGCATCGACCCCATCGAGATCGGCACATTGGAGCGGAACACGGTCCGCTCGCCGTCCAGCACGGACAGCATGATGACAGGGGTGTCGAATATGGTGCAGGCAAGCGTCACCAGCCGGTCGAACGCCGCCTGATCTCCTCCCTGCTCCCTCTCTGTCACAACGCGCTCTGCGGTCATGCGGATCTCCGTCCAGAGACGAAGATGACGGTGACATCCGAAGTTTTCGTTAGCGCGATCCGGAGCTTGGCTGTTCCAGCCCGCGTTCCTCGATCCAGTCCGACGCGTCGTGGTCGATCGCGTCCTCCGGCTGATCCAGCTCTTCCTCCGAGATCGTCTGCCCCCGGACCGAGACGTTCGCCGTATGCACCGTCTCCGGATCGCCCGACACCAAGGGGTGCCACCAGGCCAGCCCGCGCCCCTCATGCACGCGCCGGTATCCACACGACTTCGGCATCCACTGCAGCGCCTGGATGTTCCACGGCGTCAGCTTGATGCAGTCCGGCACCTGCTCCTTGCGGTTGGCATAGTCCGTACAGGCGCACAGCTGCCCGTCGAACAGCTTGCAGTGGACCCGCGTTGGAAAGACCTCGCCCGTATCCTCGTCCTCGAACCGGATCAGGCAGCACAGGCCGCACCCGTCGCACAGGCTCTCCCACTCCTCGCGGGTCATCTGATCCAGGCGTTTGGTCTGCCAGAAGGGGGCGGTCATCCGCCGCCTCTTACGCCCCGATGCAGGCGATGTCGCGACCGATCAGTGCCCCGTGGCCTTGGAGAACAGGTTGATCACCACCACCCCGCCCACGATCATCGTCAGCCCCAGCAGCGCCGGCGCATCCAGCTTCTGCCGGAACACCACCAGGCCGATGACGGAGATCAGCACGACGCCCAGCCCGCTCCAGACCGCATAGGCGATCCCTACCGGCATCTGCCTGAGGCAGATCGACAGCAGATAGAAGGCCAGGCCGTAACAGGCCGCCATCCCCAGCGTCGGCCACAGCCGCGTGAACTGCTCGCTCTTCTGCAGCAGGGTCGTCCCCGCCACCTCGAACCCGATCGCGCCCAGCAAGGCCGCCCAGGTCAGCGGGCTCATTCCGCCGGCTCCAGCATGGCCGGATGACCGGGCGTCAGCAGGGACAGCATCGCCTTCCTCTGCTCGGGCGAAATCTCGTGAACCCCGAACAGGTCCGACATCCACAGACCGTCCGCCAGCAGCCTCAGCAACAGGGCGTCATCCGCCCCGACGGGATCGCAGGGGTCGTCCTTCGTCACTTCTCGCACCCACTTCGTCCACCGCGCCGCCAGGCTCGGCTCCATGGCGCAGGCCGCCAGGATGATGCGACCGACGCTGACGTCCGCGGGCGTCACCGTGTCGTTGATCGTGACCCTCAGATAGGCCCGCGCGTTTCTCCCATAGGGCTCCGGATCCCGCGCCGCCTCGGTCAGGATGGCCTCGGTGAACATCTGTCCCAGATGATCCACCATCCCCTCCAGCAGCGCCGTCTTGGTCGGGAAGTGGTGCAGCACCGCCCCCTTGCTGAAGCTCGTCCGCGCCGCCACCGCGTCCAGAGTGAAGCCGCCCGTGCCGCCTTCCGACGCCACCTCCACGGCCTTGTCCAGGATTTCAGCGCGGGTGGTTTCGGGGGCGCGACGGCGAGCGAGAGCGTTCATGCGCGCTACATACCGTCCGGACGGTATGTGTCAATCACCCGAGTTCGATGGCGAGACCTCCGCCCGTCCTCTATATGCGCCCGCCATGGCTCCCCGTTCCTCTCCCCGTCCGCCCCTCGTCGCCCTCAAGGACGTCCGTCTCCAGGACGGCCAGCGCCCCCTGTTCGACGGCGTAGATCTGTCGATCGAGCCGCGCACCCGGTCCTGCCTCGTGGGCCGCAACGGCGCCGGCAAGTCGACCCTGATGAAGGTCGTCATGGGCCTGATCGAGCCCGACAGCGGCAATCGCACCATCAACGGCGCGGTCAAGTTCGCCTATGTGCCGCAGGAGCCCCTGATCGCCGGCGACACCCTGTCGGACTACGCCACCTCCAACGGCGCCGACCACTGGACCGCCGACGCCTGGCTCGAGACCTTCGGCATGGACCCGCACAAGTCCACCAAGGGCCTGTCCGGCGGCGAGACGCGTCGCGCGGCCCTGGCCAAGGCCTTCGCCGAGGAGCCCGACCTGCTCCTGCTCGACGAGCCGACCAACCACATGGACATCATGGCGATCGAGCTTCTCGAGAACGAGATCATCAACGCCAAGTCCGCCGCCCTGATCGTCTCCCACGACCGCGCCTTCCTGAACCGCGTCACCCAGTCCTGCCACTGGCTTGAAGGCCGCCGCGTCCGCACCCTGAACAAGGGTTTCGACGCCTTCGACGAGTGGGCCGCCAAGACGATGGAAGAGGAAGCCATCGCCTTCGAGAAGCTGACCAAGACCATCGAGCGCGAGACGGCCACCTTCTACTCCTCCATCACCGCCCGCCGCAGCCGCAACGAGGGCCGCGCCCGCAACTTGGCGGCTCTGCGCGCCGAACGCGCCGAACAGGCCCGCGACCGTCCGCGCGAGATGCAGCTCGGCGTCGACTCCGGCGGTACTTCGGGCAAGCTGGTCGCCGATCTCAAGGGGATCACCAAATCCTTCGGCGACCGGGTCGTCATCAAGCCCTTCACCAGCCGCATCATCCGCGGCGACCGCCTGGCCATCGTCGGCCCCAACGGCGCGGGCAAGACCACCCTGGTCAAGATCATGCTGGGCGAGCTGGAGCCCACGGCCGGCACGGTCAAACTCGGCGCGGCCCTGGAGACCGTCTACCTCGACCAGTCCCGCGAGGGGCTGAAGTCCGACATGACCCTGTGGGACGCTCTGACGCCCGGCGGCGGCGACTCGATCATCGTGCGCGGCCATTCCAAACACGTCGCCGCCTACGCCAAGGACTTCCTCTTCACCGACGCCCAGCTGCGCCAGCCGATCTCGACCCTGTCGGGCGGCGAGCGCAACCGGCTGCTGCTGGCCCTCGCCCTGGCCAAGCCCGCCAACATGCTGGTCCTCGACGAACCGACCAACGACCTCGACATGGACACGCTCGACAAGCTGGAAGAGCTGCTGGAGCAGTACGACGGCACCCTGATCCTGGTCTCCCACGACCGCGACTTCGTCGACCGCCTGGCCACCTCGACCATCGGCATGAACGGCCGGGGCGACATCGTCGAGACCCCCGGCGGCTGGACCGACTTTATCGGCCAGAACCCGGACTTCCTCAAACCCAAGGTCGCGACCCCGGCTGCGTCGAAACCCGCCGTCGCTACACCTGCGCCCCCTCCGCCGCCCGCCAAACCCGGCAAACTCTCCTTCAAGGACCAGCACCGCCTGAAGGAGCTGGACACCCTGATCGCCGCCCTGCCGGGCGAGATCGCGACCCACCAGAAACGCCTCGACGACGTCAACTTCTACAGCCGCGACCCCTCCGGCTTCGCCTCCACCATGAAGGCCCTCGAAGCCGCCCAGGAAAAGCTCGACGCCGCAGAGATGGAATGGCTGGAGCTGGAAGAGAAGCGCGAGGCCCTGGCGGGCTGACGCACTTGCGTTCGGGGTCGAAATCCCCAACTGTGCTAAGGAACGAGCGAGAGCGGAGGCGAAGATGACTGGAACGAAGTTGACCTCGGACGCCGCTATCGCGACCGGCCCGACGCTGCTCAAGGTCTATGGCAGCTGGTCCAAGATGTTGGCGAATGGCGAACTGCGACCTGACGGGGTCATTGTCGTGAAGCCCAAGCCCGCCCCCAGACCTAAGGCGAAAGCCGCCGCCTGAAGTGCCCTGAATGGCGATCACCCTGACGGTCGCCTGGGCTTTGTTCGTGCTGGCGCCGGGGCTTGCGGTCTTCGCAGGCCTGTTCCTTTCAAAAGGCAAGGATGTCGTCCATCCGGCCGCGCCCGCACCGACGTCGTTGATCTCTCTGGCGATCGTCGTCTTCGGCGCTTTGGGGACGCATTCCATCGCGGCGGTCGGCTTGCTTCTCAACGACATCGCCGGTGAGTTCACCGAGTGGAGAGTGCCATTCGACCCAAATGTCTATCGGTTCTTCCTCGGCGACAGGAAGGCCGATCGGCTGGGAACCGAGATCGCTCTTTTGTTGGTTCAACTGCTCGGCCTGTCTGCGCTGGGCTTCCTCGCCGCCCGGCGCGTGGCCCGGAACGCCAGCCCGAACTCGACACTGCACGCCTTGCTGTACGGGTGGCTAAGCCCGGTCATCGGCCAACTTCAGCCTGAAGCCGGCTACCAGAAGCATCTGATCGCCTGGGTGGTCACGGACCTCGAAATGAGCGACCTCCCCATTGGCTACGAAGGACAGGTCGAGACCATCTCGCTCACGGGTGACAAGCAGGTCGCCTGGCTGACTCTTCGAAATTGCGAAACCTTCGTCATAGGACGGGAAGGCTCTGCACGGCGCCAAACCGTCGCTCGAGAAACGCCCATCCCGCGCATGCAGATCGAAGGCGGCCACATCACCAATCTGGCCTACGCGGTTGCTCTCGTCCCGGACACCATCATCCCGGCCGAAACTGTGGACAAGCCAAACCGCTGATCCGCCAAGGCGAATCTCGTCCGTCCACAGAAGTTAACAAGATTGTCCACCGACGTTCGCCGGATGCTGCACATCCCAGCGATTTCAGGCGCTTGCCGTCTAACGGATTTGGCGCGAACGTCAACAGGCCGAGGGACACGGCGGCGCGGAAATCCGGTGAGAGCCGGAACTTCAAGCGGGTCGGTCCGGCTCTCTGACCAAGGATCCAAAGGCGCTTTCGGGCGACGGCGGAAAGACCGGGCAGGGTCCAGGCCCCAGGCTTCCGGCGCTTCGGCGTCGAGGCGGACGGGAACCGGATCGGGATCGATGAACGACGGCGGGGACGCAATCTCCGACGGACCGGCATCGGACAGGAGCCGCCAGGATACAGCCGACCGTCTCCGGGTTCGCCTGCGGACGCTGACGCCAGGGCCCTGAACCTCAATGGCCAAGTCCCAACCCGGACTTGGCGAGGGGACGAGGAGTTTCGGTTCGCCGGGGCTTGTCGTCCCCTCGCTCAATTCTGGAGTGGGCTACCGCTCAGCGCGCGGCGCTTCGCTGCTTGAGCCCCTCCGACCTATTCGTCTCCTCCCTGTCGCGCAGCGATGGGGAGGTGGCAGCGAGCCCTTCGCGAGCTGACGGAGGGGGCGACGGGGTCTCGACGCGCGAGCACCACGAGCCCTCACTTCGACATCACCTCGCCCCCTCCGTCACGGCGCTGAAGAAGCGCCGCGCCACCTCCCCATCGCTTCGCGACAGGGAGGAGACAGGCCTGGTCGTTCGACACGACAAGCGTCACCTTCCCTTGCGCGCCCTCCGGCCCTAGTTTGCGGCGATGCAGCGTCGCTCGACTCAACCTGTCGTCAGCCGCCGGCTCGTTCTCGCGGGCGGCGTCGCCGTGACCGCCATGGGCCTGGCCTCCTGCGGCGATCAGCAGGCGCCCGTCGACGACCAGGGCCGCGTCCGCATCCGCTTCGCCACCGACTGGCGCGCCCAGGCCGAGCATGGCGGCTTCTACCAGGCCCTGGCCTCGGGCGCCTACGAACGGCGCGGCCTGAACGTCCAGATCGTCCAGGGCGGTCCCGGCGTGAACGTGCCCCAGCTTCTGGCCTCCGGCGCCGTCGAACTGGGCATGGGCTCCAACAGCTTCATCCCGATGAACCTCGTGGCCGAGGGCGCCCCGGTGAAGGCCGTCGCCGCCTTCTTCCAGAAGGACCCCCAGGTCCTGATCGCCCACCCCGACCCTGAGCTGGAGAGCATCGCCGACCTCGCCGGCCGTCCCTTCCTGCTGGCGGACGCCTCCATCACCGCCTTTTGGGTCTGGCTGAAAGCCAAATACGGTTTCACCGACGATCAGGTCCGCAAATACAACTTCAACCCGGCCCCCTTCCTCGCCGACGAGCGAGCGGTGCAGCAGGGCTACCTGACCTCCGAGCCCTATACGATCGAGAAGGAGGCCGGCTTCGACCCGCGCGTCTTCCTGCTCGCTGACGAAGGCTACCCCTCCTACGCCACCATGGTCCTGTCGCCAGACGGTTTCGCGCGGGACAACGGCGCGGCGCTCCGCAGCTTCATCGCCGCCTCGGCCGAGGGCTGGCGCGACTACATCCGGGGCGACCCGGCCGCCGCCGACGACCTGATCAAGAAGGCCAACCCCGAGATGACCCAGGACATCCTGGATCAGGCCCGCACCAAGCTCAGCGAGAACGGCATCGTCGATTCCGGCGACGCCGCCCTCTATGGCCTGGGCACCATGACCGACGAGCGGTGGCAGGCCTTCTTCGACGTGACCTCACAGGCCGGTGTCTACCCCGCCGACCTGCGTTGGCGCACCGCCTTCACCGACGACTTCCTGCCCGGCCGTGGCTGACGCCGTCGCGGGCCTCGCCGACGTCCGCATCGACTATCCGGGACGCGCCCTCCTCGGCCCGCTGACCCTCGGCGTCGGCCCGCGTGAGATCGTCGCCCTGGTCGGAGCCTCCGGCGCCGGCAAGTCCACCGCGCTCCGCCTCCTCGCCGGCCTCGAACAGCCCGCCTCCGGCGCCGTGACCCGCCCCGCGGGCCGGACCGGGTTCGTCTTCCAGAGCCCGACCCTGATGCCCTGGGCCGACGCCCGCACCAATGTCGCGCTGCCGCTAGAACTGTCCGGCGTCCCCGCCGCCGAGGCCCGCCGCCGCGCCGACGACGCCCTCGCCGCCGTGGGCCTTGGCGACCGCACCACAGCCCGTCCGCGCCAGCTGTCCGGCGGCATGGCCATGCGCGTCTCCCTCGCCCGCGCCCTGTCGATCCAGCCCGATCTCCTCCTGCTGGACGAGCCCTTCGCGGCGCTGGACTCCATCACCCGCCGGGGCCTGATCGAGGACCTGCACCGCCTCTGGGCCGCCCGCTCGATGGCCGTCGTCTTCGTCACCCACGACGTGGAGGAGGCCGCCTATCTGGCCGGGCGCGTCGTCGTCCTGTCCGCCGCCGACGGCCACGTCGTCGCCGATCTGCCCATGCCCGGCCCCCTGCCCCGCCCTGCCGACTGGCGACGCGACCCCGCCTATCGAGAGGCCGTCGAAACCGTGGCCGAGGCGCTGGACCGCTCCATGGAGCGCCCGGCATGAAACGCCTCCTCGACGCCCTGCCCGCCCTCGCCCTGACCGCCACCCTTCTGGCGATCTGGGAGGCGTCCGTCCGCCTGCTCCATGTCCCCGTCTACTTCCTGCCCCCGCCCAGCGACGTCGCCCGCGCGCTGATCGACAACGGCCCCATCCTCGCCGGCTCGGCGCTCCAGACCTTCTGGATGGCGCTGAAGGCCCTGATCGTCGCGGCCCTGATCGGCGGCGGTCTCGCGATCAGCGTCTCTCTCAGCCGCCCGGCCGAGCGCGCCGTGGCCCCGCTCGCCGTGACGCTTCAGGTCACCCCCGTCGTCGCCATCGCCCCCCTGGTCCTGATCTGGTTCGGGCTCGACCACGCCGACCGCGCCGTGACGGCCCTCGCCGCCGCCATCGCCTTCTTCCCCATCTTCTCGGGCGTCCTGACCGGGCTGAAGTCCGCCGACCCGGATCTGGAGCGTCTGTTCGACCTGCATGCCGCCACGCCCCTGCAACGCCTCTGGCGTCTGCGCCTCCCCTCCGCCCTGCCCTTCGCCCTGGAGGGTCTGCGCGTCGCCGCCGGTCAGGCGGTCGTCGGCGCCGTGGTGGCCGAGTTCGTCTCCGGCTCGGGCGCCGCGCAAGGCCTGGCCTGGCGTCTGCTCGAGGCCGGAAACCGTCTGCGCACGGCCGATCTCCTGGCCGCCCTCGTCTGCCTCGCCGTCCTCGGTCTGGCGCTCAACGCCGCGACTCGCCTGATCGAGCGCCGGATCCTGCGCGACCAGACCTGAACGTCGAGGCCTGAAACCTTTACGCTCGTTAGCGCGGGGTTAAGCCGCATCCGGCTAGGCTTGACCATTCGTTCCTCTCCGAACGGGAGCCCGCCCTTGCCGCATCGCGCCCCTCGCCTCCTGACGCTTGTTCTTGCGACAGCGGGCGCGTGCCTCGTCACGACCGCGGCGAGCGCCCAGACCGCCCCGTCTTCCGGCCGCTACCTGACCTGGGCCAATCGTCCGGCCGGCACCACGCCCGCCGACGTGACCGCCGCCCAGAACCGCGCCCGCACCGGCATCATCCCGCGCCGCGTCGCACCCTCGCAGTCGCCCTACCAGCCGGTGATGCAGGCCCCGGTCTCCAACATCGCCACGTCACGCGGCCTGACCCCGGCCAGCGCCTGGATCGGCCCGCGCGTCACCCCCGCCTATGCGCCCGGCGCGCCCGATCCCGTCGGCGACGTGACCGCGATGGTCGCTCCTCCGATCGCCCCGACCGTCAGCCAGCCCGCGCCCCAGCCGCAACCCGTTCAGCGCGCCGCCGTCGATCCGATGGCCCCGCGTCGCGACGCCCCGGTCCTGAACATGCCCCGCGCGCCCCAGGCGCCGGCTGCCCAACAGGCTCCCACCCCGACTCAGGCTCCGGTCCAGCAACAGGCTGCCGCCGACCCCATGGCGCCGCGCCAGGACGCCCGCATCTTCCAGATGCAGCAGAACGCACCGCAAGGTCAGGCCCCGGCCGCCCTGCCCGCGCCCGCCGCGTCCGGCCAATCCGGTCCGCGCTACTATTCGGTCCATCGCGAGGCGGGCCACCGCCCCGATCCGACCGCCCTGCCCGAACCCGTCTACTTCGACAGCGTCACGCTCGACCTCGCCGATCAGCCCGCGCAGGAGCTGCCGCTTCGCGACGCCCAGGGCCGTCGCCGCGTGGTCCCGAACCAGGATCCGACCCTGCCATGAGCGACGCCGCCTTCGCCCCGGTGGAGACGGGCTCGCGCCTGCCCGATCTGATCCTCCTCGCCCAGGAGCCCTCCAGCGAGAAACGCCGGGCCCTGCTGCGCGAACTGACCGAGCATTTCTTCGGCGCGGCCCAGCGCAGCGCCGCCGAGGACGCCCTCTACGATTCCGTCCTGACCGACCTCACCGCCGAGATGGAGACCGCCGTCCGCGCCGAGCTTTCGGCCCGGTTCGCCCTGTCCCCCGACGCCCCGCGCGGCCTGATCCGTCGCCTGGCGAACGACGAGGTCGCCGTGGCCGATGCGGTCCTGCGCGCCTCCACCGTCCTGACCGACGATGATCTGTTGGGCGTCGTCCGCTCCAAGGGGCAGGCGCACCTTCGCGCCGTGTCCGAGCGCGCGACCGTCTCCGAGGCCGTCTCCGAAGTCATCGTCGAACGCGGCGACGACGAGACCCTGGGCACGCTCCTCCGCAACGACGGCGCCCGTCTGTCGCGCACCGCGACCGAGACCGCCGTCGAACGCGCCAAGGCCAATCCGGCGCTCCACGAGGCCGCGGTTCAGCGCAAGGGTCTGCCCGCCGACCTGCTCAACGACATGTATTTCGTCGTCGAGGCCCGGCTGCGTCAGCAGATCCTCGAACAGAACGCCTCGATGGACCCGGCCCTGCTGGAAAGCGCCCTGGCCGCCGGTCGCGCCCGCGTCGCCACCGAGGACGGCGCCCTGCCGGCCGACTATTCGGAATGCCTCGCCTATGTCGAGGAACTGAAGGCCGCCAACCAGTTGACCCCGACCATGCTGGCCCGCTTCCTCCGCTCCGGCTCCAAGACCTCCTTCCTGATCGCCCTGGCCCAGCTGGCCGATGTGGACTTCCACACCGCCCAGCAGATCGTGGAGAAGAAGGAGCTCGACGCGCTGGCGGTCATCTGCAAGGCGGCGGACCTGGACCGCTCCCTGTTCCTGACCTTCGCCGTCGTCATCATCGGCGGCGAGGAAAACGCCATGGGCAAGGCCGGCGGCTACGCCAAACTCTACGCCGAGCTTCAGCGCGACGCGGCCCTCAGGACCCTGCGCTTCTGGCGGATGCGCCGGGGCACGGCCCAGGCCGCCTGACGCAGCAAAACGCCCGCCTCCTTCCGGAAGCCGGCGTCCTGATCTCGAAACGTCCGAAGACTATTTCTTGGCGCGGGTGGCGCGGGCCGGTTTGCGACCGCCCTGGCCCAGACCCATCTGCTTGGCCAGGTCCGAACGGGCCTTGGCGTAGTTCGGGGCGACCATCGGGTAGTCCTTGGGCAGGTTCCACTTGGCGCGGTATTCTTCCGGGCTCATGTCGTACTTGGTGCGCAGGTGGCGCTTCAGTGACTTGAACTTGCGACCGTCTTCCAGGCAGATCAGGAAATCGGGGCTGATCGACTTGCGGATCGGCACGGCCGGTTCCTTGACCTCGGGCTCGACCTCGACGACGCCGGTCGAAACCTGGGACAGGGCGGCGTGGATATTGGCGATCAGCGACGGCAGGTCATTGGCCGCGACGCTGTTGTTGCCGACATAGGCCGAGACGATGTCGGCGGTCATTTCAAGAAGTTCGGACCGGTCGTCCAGTCTTGCAGCGTCCACGAGCTTTTCCTTGCCTGTTCTTGTCGCGCGATGGCGATTCTGATCTGGCAGATACGGATGTTCGGACGCGAAAGCAATGCGCCTGTGGACAGAACGCCTGCTTATGTCGTGCAACAGTCGCGCGAACTATAGTTCGACTGTGTCTCTGCGTGGTTTCACCGGCCGAAGTTCTCGGCCAGAGCCATCATCGCCGCGCGCTCCGGCGTCGAATATTCATCCAGCGCCACATCGTCACCTTCGCGGATCGCCTTCAGCAGTTCAGGCGACAGGGCCGAGGACAGAGACCAGTTCCAGTAACGCAGCACCGTCTGGGCGCGATCGACCGCCAGCATCTCATAGGTGACCTGAACCCGGTCCCAGTCGGGATGGACCAGGCCGTCGGCGGTCGTCTCGGGACGGCGCACCGAACGCCACAGGTTCTGCAGATCGACTCGCGACATGCCCGTGGCCTTGCACAGGATGGCCAGGGGTTCGCCGCCGACGTCGCCCATGATCTTCGCGCCGGTCAGGGGTTTGATGCCGGCCAGATAGGCGATCTCGGCCGCCACCTGGCGGTTCAGCCCGTCGCGACCGGCGATGGTCACCGCGTGTTCCAGACTTTCGTAGGGGCTCTTCTCGATGGCGGCGCGGTTGCGTTGCCGCCGCTCGATGAACTGCAGGGCCTTGCGCGAGACCGGGTCCTGCCAGCCCTCCTCGGCGGCCATGGCGAAGACGTCCTCCACCACCTCCTGCATGACCTCGCGGCTGACGGCGAAGCGCTGCAGGATGGTCTTGCGATCCTCGGCCGGGGCCCACCAGAACATGACGTAGGCGCCCGAGGGCCTCAGCTCCGGACGGCGCAACAGATGGCCGCACAGCACCGGCATCTGACGGCTCAGCGCCACGATATGCTCGACCCCGCTCTGCGACAGGCGGGCCGTGGTGTTCTTGAGCAGGCATTCGATCACCCCCTGCTCGTTGAAGCTGATCAGGGTCTCGGTCACCACCTCGGTCAGGCCGCGACGGCCGGCCATCAGGAACCGGTGCTCCGGCCCCGTGTCCTGGGCGCAGGCCACGAGATCGGCGTCGCTCAGAGAGGCGCACTGTTCCAGCAGCAGCCCCGCGATCGGCGGCTCATCCCGCAGCAGCATCCGCGCCAGACTGTTCGGCAGTTCGGCCAGGGGCGCGAGGCGTTGCGCCACCCGCTGGCGTTCACGAGGGGCGGCCAGACGCAGCATCTCGACCAGCAGATCGCCCGTCACCGCGCGCTCGAAGGCGTTCACCCGGCTGCCCGGCAGGGAGACGACGTCCGCCAGCCGCTTCAGCAACGCGTGGCGCGCCCGGAAGGCGGGCTGCGGAGCCTCTTCAATGGGAGCGACGAGCGCCGGATCAGACATGACGTCACAGCCTAAATCCTCGCGGGTTAACCGCCGGTTGTCGCTGTCACAGTCCTTCGAACAGGGCCGTGGACAGGTAGCGCTCGGCGAAGCTGGGGATGATGACCACGATGGTCTTGCCTGCGTTCTCGTCCAGCGCCGCCAGACGGAAGGCGGCGGTCAGGGCCGCGCCGGATGAGATGCCGACCGGGATCCCCTCGACCTTCGCGACCTTCCTCGCCATCTCGAAACTGTCCTCGTTGGAGACCTGTTCGACGGCGTCGATGACCGAGCGGTCCACGATGGACGGGATGAAGCCCGCGCCGATGCCTTGAATCTTGTGCGGCCCCGGCTCGCCGCCCGACAGCACCGGCGAGGCGGTCGGCTCCACGGCGACCATCTTCACCGAGGCCTTCTTCTCCTTCAGCGCCTGACCGACGCCGGTGATGGTGCCGCCCGTGCCGACGCCGGCCACGACGATATCCACCGCGCCCGCCGTGTCGTTCCAGATCTCTTCCGCCGTGGTCGAGCGGTGGATGGCCGGGTTGGCGGGGTTCTCGAACTGCGAGGGGCTGACGGCGCCCGGCGTGCGCTCCAGCAGTTCGGCGGCCATGGCGATGGCGCCCTTCATCCCCTTCTCGGCCGGGGTCAGGACCAACTCGGCGCCCAGCAGGGCCAGCATCTTGCGCCGCTCGATCGACATCGATTCCGGCATGACCAGCACCAGCCGATACCCCTTGGCCGCCGCCACGAAGGCCAGGGCGATCCCGGTATTGCCAGAGGTCGGCTCGATCAGCACCGAGCCCGCCTTGATCTTCCCGGTCGCTTCCAGCGCCTCGATCATCGCCACCCCGATCCGGTCCTTCACCGAGGCGATCGGGTTGAAGAACTCCAGCTTGGCCAGCACGCGGGCCTTGGGCTGGTGCTCGGCCGACAGGCGCGGCAGGCCGACCAGCGGCGTATCGCCGATGGTGTCGACGATCGAGTCATAGACCTTGCCGCGACCTTGGGTCTGGCGGGCGTTCGGGGCGGTGTCGGACATGGGGAGCTCCGGCTGGTCGCTGGGGAAAATGTGAGTCGAGATAGTCCAGAGAGTCGGGTTCGGCCCCATGAGAACGAAGCCGAAAGAGTCCGGTTTCCGTTCCTGAAGCGTGGCCTCAAGGGGACATAGGGCTGTCGTCGCGACAGACAACCTCTGTCCGTGGACCCTTTCAAGCTTTACCGCGTTTGCGACAATTCGCGGCGGCCGGAAGAGCCGCCTGGGGGCCCTCCGCTGTCTGAACCGCTTTCCGTATCGCAGTTTCCCGCCGGCGCCGGCGAGATGGCCGGGCGCGTGCGCGCGCTGGACTGGTCATCCACGCCCCTGGGCCCCCTCGACGCCTGGCCCCAGAGCCTGAAGACCATCGTCGGCATGCTGCTGGCCGCGCCCAATCCCATGGTCCTGCTGTGGGGGGCCGAGGGCGTCCTGATCTACAACGACGGCTACGCGCGGTTTGCCGGTCAGCGCCATCCCGCCCTTCTGGGCATGGGCGCCCGCGAAGGCTGGCCCGAGATCGCCGACTTCAACGACGGGAATATTCGTCGCGGTCTGGCCGGAGAATCCTGGTCCCTGCGCGACCAGGAGCTGGAGCTGGATCGCAAGGGTCAGCCCGAGCCGGTATGGATGGACCTGGACTATGCCCCCGTCCCCGACGAAACGGGTCGTCCCGCCGGGGTGATGTGTTTCGTCACCGAGACCACCGACCGGGTTCAGGCCGACCGGCTGACGCGCCAAACCAACGAGCGGCTGCAGCTTGCCCTCTCGGCCGGACGCGGCGTCGGCACTTGGGATTGGGACATCGTCACCGACCGGGTCGTCGCCGACCAGAGATTCGCCGAACTCTACGGCGTCGATCCGATGCTGGCCCGCCGGGGTGCGCCCCTGTCCGAGTTCTTCAAGGCCATGCACCCCGACGACGCTGTCCGCGTCGGCGAGGAAATCCAGCGCACTCTCAAGACCCGCAGTCCCTTCCGCTCCGAGTACCGGCTGGTCCAGGCCGACGGCGAGGTCCGCTGGGTCGCCGCCGAGGGTCGGATCATCGCCGACGAGAATGGCAAGGCCGTCCGCTTTCCCGGCGTCACCTTCGACATCACCGACCGGCGCGCGCGGGACGCGGCGATGGCGGAGACCGAGAGCCGCTACGACGCCCTGTTCAACTCGACCACCACCGGCTTCTGCATCGTGCAGATGAAGTTCGACGAGGACATGCGCCCGGTCGACTACATGATCGTCGAGGGTAACCCAGCCTACGAGGAACTGACCGGCCTGCATGGCTCCACCGGCAAATGGGTGTCGGACATCGCGCCGGGGCTGGAGCAGCACTGGTTCGACCTCTACGGCGGCGTCGCCCTGACGGGGCAGCCGGTGCGGTTCGAGAATCCGGCCGACATCTTCGGTCGCTGGTACGATGTCGAAGCCCTGCGGATCGGCGACCCGGATCGGCATCAGGTCGCCATCCTGTTCACCAACATCACCGACCGGAAACAACAGGAGGTGCGTCAGGCGGCCCTGCTCAGGCTGAACGACGCGCTTCGCGACCTGACCGACCCGGAAGAGATCGCGGCCACCTCCTCGGCCATCCTGGCCGATGCGCTGGACGTGACCCGCGCCGGTTACGGCGTGATGGACATGGACGCCGAGACCATCACCATCGCCCGCGACTTCAACGCGCCGGGCATGACCAGCATCGCCGGGACGCTGCGGTTCCGGGACTTCGGCTCCTACATCGACGACCTGGCGCGGGGCGAGACCGTCCTGGTCACCGACACCCGCACCGACCCCCGCACAGCCGCCACCGCGGACGCCCTGGCCGGTATCGGCGTGTCCTCCTTCATCAACATGCCGCTGAAGGAACAGGGCCGGGTCGTGGCGATGGTCTTCGTCAACAACGTCGCCACGCGTCACTGGACGGAGGGCGACAGCGACCTGTTGCGCGAGTTCGCCGCCCGCGTCCGCATCGCCATCGAACGCGCCCGCGCCACCGCCGAGCTGGAAGAATCCGAGACCCGCTATCGCACCCTGTTCAACGAGATGGACGAGGGTTTCTGCGTCATCGAGTTCATCGACGGACCGCACGGGCCGGACAGCGACTACATCCACATCGACGCCAACCCCGCCTACGCCGCCAACGCCGGGATCGAGAACGTCGTCGGCCAGAAGCTGCGCGACATGGTGGGCGATGAGGCCGACGCCTGGGTCGAGCGCTATGGCGCCGTGCTGCGAACCGGCAAGCCGATCCGCTTCGAACAGGAACTGGTCGCCACAGGCCGCTGGCTGGAACTGTCCGCCTTCCGCGTCGAGCCGCCGGAGCGGAAACAGGTCGCCGTCCTCTTTCAGGACCTGACCGCGCGCAAGGCCGCAGAGCTCGAGCTACAGTCGCTAAACGCCACCCTCGAGGAACGCGTCGTCGAACGCACCGAGGAACTGACCCGCGCCCACGAGGCCCTGCGTCAGTCCCAGAAGATGGAGGCGGTGGGTCAACTGACCGGCGGCATCGCCCACGACTTCAACAACCTGCTGGCCGGCATCTCCGGCTCTCTGGAACTGCTCGGCAAGCGGCTGTCGGAAGGCCGGCTGAACGGGATGGAGCGCTATATCGACGCCGCGCAGGGGTCCGCCCAGCGCGCGGCGTCGCTGACCCAGCGGTTGCTGGCCTTCTCGCGCCGCCAGACGCTGGACCCCAGGCCGACCGACGTGAACCGTCTGATCAACGGCATGGACGACCTGATCCGGCGCAGCATCGGGCCGGACGTCGAGCTGGAAGTCGTCGGCGCCGGCGGTCTGTGGGCGACCAAGATCGACCAGTCGCAACTGGAAAACGCCCTCCTCAACCTCTGCATCAACGGCCGCGACGCCATGGCCCCGGCGGGCGGACGCCTCACCATCGAGACCTCGAACAAGTGGCTGGACGATCGGTCCGCCCGCGCCCGCGACCTGCCGCCCGGCCAGTATGTCTCGCTCTGCGTGACCGACACCGGAACCGGCATGCCGCCCGAGGTCCAGGCCCAGGCCTTCGACCCCTTCTTCACCACCAAGCCCCTGGGCCAGGGCACGGGTCTGGGCCTGTCGATGATCCACGGCTTCGTGCGCCAGTCAGGCGGCCAGGTCCGGATCTATTCCGAGATCGGCAAGGGCACGACCATGTGCCTCTATCTGCCGCGCTATCAGGGCGATGTGGACGGCGACGAGGATGTCGGCATCACCCCCGTCGCAGAGGGCGGGCACGGCGAGACCGTCCTGATCATCGACGACGAGGAGACGGTGCGGATGCTGGTCGCCGAGGTCCTGGGCGACGCCGGCTACAACGTCATCGAGGCGCCGGACGGCCCCTCGGGTCTGGAGATCCTGCGTTCGGACCGGCGCATCGACCTGTTGATCTCCGACGTCGGCCTGCCCGGTGGGATGAACGGACGACAGGTGGCGGATGCCGCGCGCGTGTCACGGCCCGACCTGAAGGTCCTCTTCATCACCGGCTATGCGGAGAACGCGGCGGTCGGCAACGGCCTGCTGGCGCCCGGCATGGAGGTCCTGACCAAGCCCTTCGTCATGGGCGACCTGGCCGCCAAAGTCCACGACATGATCGAGGCCTAGAACTCTTCCCACTGATCCGCGAGCGCCGCCCCGCCGCCGGCATAGACCCGCAGACGGCTGCGTTCGCGCACCGGCGCGCGGGCGACGGCCTGCACCGCGGCCGCGCCGGTGTTGAACCGCCCGACCAGTTCGGCCAGCTGCTCGGCCTCCATCTTCAGACTGGCGGCGGCGGCGGTGGATTCCTCCACCATGGCCGCGTTCTGCTGCGTCACCTGATCCATCTGGTTCACGGCCGTGTTCACCTGCTGGAGCCCGGTCGCCTGTTCCTGGGCCGAGGCGGCGATCTCGTGAACCAGGCCGTCGATCTCCGCGACGCGACCGACGATGGCCTGAAGCGCCGCCCCGGTCTCGTCCACCAGTCGCACCCCCGCCGCGACCTGGGCGGTCGACGACGTGATCAGAACCTTGATCTCCTTGGCGGCCTCGGCCGACCGCTGGGCCAGGGCCCGGACCTCGGAGGCCACGACCGCGAAGCCGCGCCCGAACTCGCCCGCCCGCGCGGCCTCGACCCCGGCGTTCAGGGCCAGCAGATTGGTCTGGAAGGCGATCTCGTCGATCACCCCGATGATGTCGCCGATCAGGGCCGAGCTCTTCTGGATGTCGCCCATGGCGGTGACGGCCCCGCGCACGACCTCGCTCGACCGTTCGGCTTCCGAGCGCGCCCCGGCGGCGGCCTCGGCGGCCCGCTTCGCTCCGTCCGAACTGCGTCTGACGGTGGCGGTGATCTCGTCCAGGGCCGCCGCCGTCTCCTCCAGACTGGCCGCCTGTTGTTCCGTGC
Organism: Brevundimonas staleyi; assembly: GCF_041893865.1. Classification (GTDB taxonomy): domain Bacteria; phylum Pseudomonadota; class Alphaproteobacteria; order Caulobacterales; family Caulobacteraceae; genus Brevundimonas; species Brevundimonas staleyi. The sequence goes on along the minus strand of NZ_CP169082.1, from coordinate 1,225,073 downwards.
GGCGCGACAGGTCGTCGGACGCGCCCGAGATCTCGTCCGACCCGGTCCGCAGTGCCGACACCGCCGCTCCGACCTGCTCCAGCGCGGCGCGCAGGCTCTCCAGCGCCTCGTTGTAGTCCGTCTTGATCCGGGCGTTGGCGTCGTTCGGTTCGATCGCGACCGAGGTCGTCAGGTCGCCGTCCGACAGGTTCGACAGACTGGCCGCCAGGGCCTCGACCAGGGCGGTCTGGACATGTTCGGCCTCGACCCGCTCGGCCTCGCTCCGCGCCGCCTTGTGTTCGGCCTCGGTGATGTCGACGGCCAGCTTGATGACCCGCACCGGCCGCCCGTCGACGAAGATCGGGTTGTAGGAGGCCTGCAGCCAGATTTCGCGCCCGCCCCTGGCCATGCGCCGGAACTTGCCGGCCGCGAACTGGCCCTTGTTCAGATCGGCCCAGAACCGGGCGTAGTCCGGAGAGGCCGCCTCGGCCGGATCCATGAAGTTGCGGTGATGCGTCCCCCGGATCTCCTCCATCCGGTAGCCCATGGCCTCCAGGAAATTCTCGTTGGCGTCCAGGATCGTGCCGTCGAGATCGAACTCGATCACCGCCTGGGACCGGCCGATCGCGGCCATCTTGCCCTCCAGCGCCTGGAGGGTTTCCGCCTGGATGCGGGCCTGCGCCCGTGCCTGTTGTCCGAACATCTGCTTCCATCCCCGGCCGCGATCGCGACCACCCTTGGTTGCAGAATTACGCGTGACACCGTTACCCAAAACAGAGTCCGACAGTAGGTAGAATCCCTTAGGTCAAAGCCCTGCGCCGGTCAGCGCGACAGCACCGCTCGCGCCGGATCGGGCCCGACGACCTCGCGAATGACGATCATGCTCTTGTAGGCGCGCACCCCCTTCTCGGGGACCATCTCGCGGATGCCGAAGGCCTCGTACTCGGCCATCGACCGAACCGCGACGGTCAGCAGATAGTCGGTCTCTCCCGTCACGTCCCAGCAGCCCTGGATCTCCGGACTGGCGCGCATGGCGGCCTGGAAGGCGTTCATGACCTTGCGGTCCTGGGTGTTCATCTCGACCAGCACATGCAGGACGATGCGCGGCTCCACCCGGGCCGGATCGACGATGGCCACGTCGGCCACGATGACCTTCTCGGCCCTCAGCCGACGCAGCCGGCGCAGCACGGCCGATTCCGACAGGCCCACCGCCTCAGCCGTGACCCGCGCCGGCTCCAGAGCGTTCAGCCGAACCCGCGCCAGCAGCTTGTGGTCGAAGGCGTCAAGCGTGGCGAATTCCGTCATATGATCGACCTTGGTGACGATTTCAGGCGCACTGGAGCCTGAAATCGCCGGGAAGCGCAACCGGCAAACGGCTACCCTGCGGCCATGTCGATGATCGCCCTGCGCCGCACCCTGAACTCGCCCAGCTTCGCCTCCGCCCTCCCCTATGCGGCGCTGCTGGGGGCCATGCTGTCGCTCGCCTTCGGCACCTCCTTCGCCAAACAGATGTTCCCCATGGTGGGCGCCGAAGGGACCGCCGCCCTGCGCGTGGGTCTGGCTGCCCTGATGCTGCTCGCCGTCTTCCGGCCCTGGCGGCTGCGGCTGGGACGCGAGGATCTGAAGCGGGTCCTGGCCTTCGGCCTGGTGCTCGGCCTGATGAACCTGACCTTCTACATGTCGCTCCGGACCATTCCGCTGGGTCTCGCCCTGGCCATCGAGTTCACCGGCCCCCTGACCCTGGCCCTGATCCATGCCCGGCGGCTGATCCATTTCGTCTGGATCGGATGCGCGGCCATCGGCCTGCTGCTCCTCCTGCCGCTCAGCGGGGGCGCCGGATCGCTGGACCCCGTCGGCGTCGGCTTCGCCCTGATCGCGGCCGTCTGCTGGGCCCTCTACATCGTCTTCGGCAAGCGGCTGTCGCACATCCCGTCCGGCCCGTCGGTCGCCATGGGCATGAGCGTCGCGGCCCTGGTCATCCTGCCCTTCGGCGTCGCCACGGCCGGAGCCGGCCTGTTCGCCCCGCCCGTCCTGGTCCTGGCCGTCGTCGTGGCCATCTGCTCCAGCGCCCTGCCCTATTCGCTCGACATGATCGCCATGCGCGGCATGCCCAAGCGGACCTTCGGCGTCCTGCTGAGCGGAGAGCCGGCCATCGGCGCCATGGCCGGGATGATCTTCCTGCACGAACTTCTGACCGGTCAGCAGTGGCTGGCCATCGGCTGCATCGTCGCCGCCTCGGTCGGGGCCATCCTGACCACGGGCAAGGAAGAGGCCGCCCCGACGGACGCCCCCGCGCCCAACCCGAACTGAGAGGCCTACCTGACCCCGCACGGGTTGTGTAACGTTAGATCATTACATATCAGGCTACATGCTATGGCGAGCCCGTGCCGTGGCAGGTCGGAGAGACCTGGGGCCGCACCGCCCTCTCCTTCCTCAACCTGACTAAATACCCGCCGTCGCTCGACTTCTTCTGGTCACCCTCGGCATCGGCGCCCTCTTGCTCGTCGCGCTGGAGCGGGCGCCCGCCGCCCTGACCTCCCTGCTGGCCGTCTTCGGCGGGGCGCCCCTGTTCTTCTACATCGTCCACCTGTTCCTGCTGGGCGCCGCCAATCGCATCTGCCTCGCGATCTGGGGCCCCAATCAGGGCGACTATTTCAGCCTGCCGAACATGGCCTGGATCTGGCTCGCGGCCATGCTCTGCGCCGCCCTGCTGTGGCTGCCCTGCAAGGCCTTCATCGCCCTGAAAGCCCGCCGTCCGCATCCGATCCTGAGCTATCTCTGAGGCCCCGGATTCATGCCGCGTTAACCACGATGCCGCATTCGTTAACGCCATGCGCAACCTCGTGGCCGCCGTCGAAGCGATCGATCCGTTGGTCGTCACCGGCAAGGTGGCGGGCGTCAGCGGCCTGCTGATCGAAGCGCGCGGAGGGCTCAGCCGCCTCGCCGTCGGCGCCCGCGCCGAGATCGGCCGCCGGGGCCAGACGCCACTGCCCGCAGAGGTCGTGGGCTTCCGCGATTCCAAGGCGCTCCTCATGCCCTTCGGCCCGGTCGAGGGCGTGGCCCCCGGCGCCGACATCCACATCATCGGCGAACAGGCCAGCGTCCGCCCGACGACCGCCTGGCTGGGCCGCATCATCGACGCCTTCGGCAACCCCATCGACGGCAAGGGTCCCCTGCCTCAGGGTCCCGCCCCCTACACCCTTCGCGCCTCGCCGCCCCCCGCCCACTCGCGCGGACGGGTCGGAGAGCGTCTGGATCTGGGCGTTCGTTCGATGGACGTCTTCACCACAACCTGCCGGGGCCAGCGTCTGGGCATCTTCGCCGGTTCGGGTGTCGGAAAGTCGGTGCTCTTGTCCATGCTGGCCAAGGAGGCGACGTGCGACGTCGTCGTCGTCGGCCTGATCGGCGAACGGGGCCGGGAGGTCCGGGAATTCATCGAGGAGACCCTGGGCGAAGAGGGCCTGCGTCGCGCCGTCGTCGTGGTCGCCACCTCCGACGAACCGGCGCTGAAGCGGCGCCAGTCCGCCTATATGACCCTGGCCATCGCCGAGTATTTCCGGGATCAGGACATGGAGGTCCTGTGCCTGATGGACTCCGTCACCCGCTTCGCCATGGCCCAGCGCGAGATCGGCCTGGCCGCCGGCGAACCCCCGACGACCAAGGGCTACACCCCCACCGTCTTCACCGAACTGCCGAAACTGCTGGAGCGCGCCGGCCCCGGTCCGATCCGGCCGGACGGCACGACGGCGGGCCCGATCACCGCCCTGTTCACCGTGCTTGTGGACGGCGGCGACCATGACGAGCCCATCGCCGACGCCGTGCGCGGTATTCTGGACGGCCACATCGTCATGGACCGAAAGATCGCCGAGCGCGGCCGTTTCCCCGCCATCGACGTCCTGAAATCCGTCAGCCGGACCATGCCCGGCTGCCAGACGCCGCCCGAGCGCGAGTTGAACAAGCGCGCCCGCCAGTGCCTCAGCGCCTACGCCTCGATGGAAGAGCTCATCAAGATCGGCGCCTACCGCGCGGGCTCCGATCCGATCACCGACAGGGCCATCGCCCTGAACCCCGCGCTTGAAGCCTTCCTGGGTCAGGACAAGGACGACACCACCCGTCTTTCCGATTCCTTTACCCGCCTGGAGGCAATTCTGAACCAGGGCATGGTCCCTCAGTAGTGACTGGATTTAACGCATGACCGCCTGGGCCCACTCGCTGATCCGTATCTCGAACTACGAGGTCGAGACGCTGCAGAAGCGCCTGGCCGAGATTTCGAGCCGCAAGGCCTCCGCCGAAGTCCGTCTGGCCGTGCTGGACGCCGAGATCGAGGTGGAGCGCGAGCGCGCCCGCGCCGACGCCGAGGCCGGCATGCTGCTTCAGGCCTATATGGCCGGCTGGAAGGCCCGCAAGGGCGCGGCCGAAAGCGATCTGGTCGTCCTCGACGCCGAGGAGGCCGGCGCCCGCGACGCCCTGACCGACGCCTATTCCGAGCTGAAGAAGTTCGAACACGTCGCCGAAACCACCCGCCTGAACGCCCTCATCGCCGCCGGCAAGCGCGAGACGGCCGCGTTCGACGAGATGGGTCTGCGTCGGCGCAGCGCTTAACGTCCCTTCTCCCCTTGCGGGAGAAGGTGGCAGCCGAAGGCTGACAGATGAGGGGTACGAGGAGACGGATGCGATGCGTCGAGTAGCCCCCACCGACAAAACCGAGTCTCACCCCTCATCCGACCTCGCTGCGCTCGGCCACCTTCTCCCGCAAGGGGAGAAGGGTATCTCGCGACGTCTGCTCCTCGGCTCCGCCTTGGCCCTTGCAGCTTGCGAGAAGAATGCCTCAGCCGCCCCGGCCGCCGCGGCCACGCCCCTGAAATCCATCGCCCCCTTCCCCATCGGCACGTGCGCCATGACGGGGCATTTCGACGACCGGGCCTGGGTCGATCTCTGCCTGACCCACTGCTCCCAGATCACTCCCGAGTGGGAGATGAAGATGGAATACATCCTGTCGGAGACCGGCGACTACCGCTGGGACGCGCCCGACCGGATCGCCGACTTCTGCACCACCCACGGTCTGCGCCTCTACGGCACGACTCTCGTCTGGTACTCGCAGGACAGCGCGTATTTCCGCTCCCTGCCGCGCGAACGGTTCGGCGCCGAGTACGACCGCTATATCCAGACCGTCGCCGGTCGCTACCGCGGACGCGCCACCGGCTGGGACGTCGTCAACGAGGCGGTGGCCGAGGACGGAAACGGGCTTCGCACCTGCATGTGGTCCGAGGCCTTCGGCCAGGACGGCTACATCATCCGCGCCTTCGAACAGGCGAAGCTGGCCGATCCGGACGCGGTCCTGTTCCTGAACGACTACAATCTGGAGAACCTGCCGACCAAGGGCGCGACCTTCCTGCGTCTGGTCGAGCGGCTGCTGAAAGCCGGCGTCCCCGTCGGCGGCATCGGCACCCAGTCCCACCTCGACATCGAGATCCCCGCCGGCCAGACCGCCGCCTTCTTCCGCCAGGCCGCCCAGTTCGGCCTGCCGATCCATGTCTCCGAACTCGACGCCAGCCTGCGGTCCGAGGGCCGCATCGACCTGCGCTCGCCCCGTCAGAGGCTGGAGCAACAGACCGCCCGCGTCGCCGAGCTCACCGAGGCCTTCATGGACCTGCCCCAGACCCAGAGGTTCGCCTTCACCGTCTGGGGCCTGCGCGACACCGACAGCTGGCTGCGGCGCGACGCCCGCGACGACGGCAAGGACTCACCGCTCCTGTTCAACGCCGCCGGCCGCCCCAACCCCATGTTCACCGCCGTCGCCGACGCCATCCGCGCGGGCTGACCCAGCCTCTCGGTCCGGCCGAAACTCTGACCAAATCTATAACTTTGGTCCTAACGGCGGTCTGCGAAACCCCGCCGTTAAGGGGTCGCCAAGCATGCCGGCGCATCCCTCCTCGCACGACATCGAGGACACCGACATGGCCGAACAGATCCAGCAACTCGCCTTCCGCAGCGAAGCCGCGACCGCCAGCGAAAGCCTGAGCGGCCTGCTGGACATCCTGTCCGGCGCGCAAAGGCGCAACCGCGAGGCCGACCTGACCGGCGCCATCGCCGTCTCGGGCGCCCGTTACTTCCAGGTGCTGGAGGGCGACGAGGACGCCATCCAAACCACCCTGGCCCGCATCGAGGCCGATCCCCGTCACCAGAACGTCGAGGTCGTCGCCCGCCGCCCGGTGACCCACCGTTCCTTCGGCGCATGGTCCCTGGCCTCCCCGACCATGCTCCCCAGCCTGAAGCTTCAGATCGACCTGGCCATCTCGGCCTGTGACGAGGACTGCGACTACGCCATCTCGCTCCTGCGCAGCGTGGTCATGAACCAGCATCTCAACGGACGTCTTCTGGCGGCGTGATCCCCCCTCGCACCGCCCGATGACGAAACGCCCGCCGGCCCTCCCCCGGCGGGCGTTTCTGCATTTGGATCTGGAACGTGGGTCCGCTTTCGACCCATTGCGGACGTTGAGATTGGAGGTGAGGTTGACGCATGCGCGCCCGACTCACTCCAACGGCAGATCAAAGAGCCGTTCTCGAACGGCTGCAACTCCCGGACCGCATCGTGGAGACTTTGCAAGAGGCCAGCTTCGAGCTTGATACTGACGCTGCGGAGACCGTCCGCGACGAGCTTACAGCGCTGTTGCCGACGGTCGGCTTTGACGCGGATTACGAGCTGACCGCCGAAGGGCGGATCATCGAAGATTTGATCGACGCGCTGTTCATCCCCTGAGTCCGCTTCCGACCCCAAGCAGACATCGGTTACCCTGGGAAGGCTGCCACTCCGATGTAGCTCCGAAGCTCGTATTCCCGGAGTTTCGTTGGACCATCAAAGGTCGTCATGCGGATGACGCCGACACCGCCGCAGTGGACATACTGATATCGAAGGGCATCGTTGGTCCGCGACGCCGTATAGGAGTCACAGGAAGACCGATCCATCGTATTTCGGGCGACCTCGATGCGCCATCCGTCTGCAACGACCTGATCGAGGGGCGGAGCAAGTATCACCAAAGGCCCCTCCAGCTCGCCGACTACAAGACACCGATCCCCCCAGGAGCAGGAAAAGATCTCCTCAAACGATCCGATCTCGATGTTGCGACTGTCACGACGCATCACTGCCGACATCATCGCGGGCTGGTCATATACGAACATGAGGACTTCGCCTGTCAGGTCGCGCCCATAGTCGAAAGTCATTTCGTAGGCGTTTGGAAAGGTCAGGCCCGGAGGCGTCACCATACTCTGGCAGCCCGCCAGCGAAAACGCGGCTAGCCAAGCTGCTCGGGTGCCTCGTGCGGGCACAAAGGTTCGCGCCAATATCATTTGGAGATGATCGGACGCATAGACCGGAGCGGTCAATGTCCGCAATCCACCCATCTCGGACGTTCGGCACGTCCGCTTACAGCGGCGCCCGCCAACAGCAAAACGCCCGCCGGTCTCCCGGCGGGCGCTGCATTTTCTGGCCGTTTCTTCCCTGAAGGCTTCCTCGGCGCCCGATTCACGGTCTCGGCGAAGGGCCTCGACCGATCGGGACGCTAGGCGGCGACGGTCTGGGCGCCTTCCGACGGGTCGCGCAGGACGTAGCCGCGGCCCCAGACGGTTTCGATGTAGTGCTTGCCGCCGGCGGCCGTGGCCAGCTTCTTGCGCAGCTTGCAGATGAAGACGTCGATGATCTTCAGCTCGGGCTCGTCCATGCCGCCGTACAGGTGGTTCAGGAACATTTCCTTGGTCAGGGTCGTGCCCTTGCGGAGCGAGAGCAGCTCCAGCATCTGGTACTCCTTGCCCGTCAGGTGGACGCGGTGACCGTTCACCTCGACCGTCTTGCCGTCCAGGTTCACGGCGATCTCGCCGGTGTGGATGATGGCCTGGGCGTGACCCTTGGAACGACGGACCACGGCGTGGGTGCGCGCGATCAACTCGTCCTTGTGGAAGGGCTTGGTCATGTAGTCGTCGGCGCCGCCGCCGAAGGTCTTGACCTTGGTCTCGATCTCGGTCGAACCCGACAGGATCATCACCGGGGTGTTGACCTTGCCGACGCGCAGCTGGCGCAGGACTTCCAGGCCGCTCATGTCGGGCAGGTTCAGGTCAAGCAGAATGAGGTCGTAGTCATAGATCTTGCCCAGATCGATGCCTTCTTCGCCCAGGTCGGTCGTGTAGACGTTGAAGCCTTCCGACTTCAGCATCAGCTCGATGCTCTGCGCCGTCGCGTGATCGTCTTCGATAAGCAGAACGCGCATTCATGCCCCTCCAGGCAAAAGCTAGACCATATGACCCGCGCACACAGCCGGGTAACCTTGTTCGAGAGTTAACCTCCCGAACCCTTAAGAAGTATTAACGGCACCCTATGAAGGCGAATCTGGGGTGATTTGCGAATCGCGTCGAGACTCCACGAGTCAACGATTCGAATTATTTCGGCCGACCGGCGCTCACCGCCTCCTGTTTGGCCAAGCTCGCTCCGCGTGCGCCCCGCCACAACTGGCGATACGACCGATTCTGACGTCAAACAGGATAATGTTCCTAGCATCCCGCGAAACGGCTTCAGAATGAGGCCTCGTTCGCAGCGGGCGTGGGAGGACAGACTTGAACATACCCTATCAGATCATGGTGCCGTCCGAGGAGCGGGATCGCGCCGACCTGGTCGTCCAGATCGTGGCCCTGCGGTTCGGCACGCCGGTCGAGACCGTGACACGGGGCGGCCGTCTGTCCGCCTCGGCGCTCAGGGTGCGGCGGGTGTCGCTCTATCTGGCCCATGTCGCCTTGGGCTGGACGCTGGAGCGGGTCGCCCACGCCTTCGGGACCAGCCGCCAGACCGTGGGGACGGCCTGCACCCGGATCGAGAACGCCCGAGACGAACCGCACCTGAACGATCTTCTGGATCAGCTGGCCGACACCATCCAGACCCTGTGCGACGCCCCGCCGGTCACCGACCTGCCGGACGTGGCATGACCGGCCCGGCGACACGGGCGCGCGGCCTTCTGGCGCGGGGCGGCTGGATCGACGGCGCGGCGCCGGACGGGACCTATCCGCTTCGACTGGGCGCCGACCGCCGCGGCCGCGCGACGATGGCCCTCAGCGAAACCACCTTCCGCGCCTTGGTCGAGACGCCGGGTCTCAAGGCCCGTGCGGGCGGCGGCTGGATCGCACGGCCCGTCGTCGCCGACCCGCCCGCCGCGACGACGGGCGCCCCCGGCCGGATAGAGGGCGAGCGCGCCGTCATGACGCCGGACGGCCTGACCCAGCACCGCGCCAACCTCGGTGAAAGCCCCATCGCCTGGCTGGCCCGCCGAAAGGACGCCGACGGCCGCCCCTTCCTGAGCCCGGCCGAAGCGGCGGCCGGAGAACGCCTGCGGTCCGATGCGGAGATCGCCCGCGCGGGCCCGTCCCTCACCATGCGCTGGGACGCCCTGCCCCGCACCGGCGCCGGCTCGTCGGCCCGCGCCGAGCCCGGTGATCGCGCGCTCGCGGCCGGACGTCGCGTCGTCGAGGCCCTGTCCGCCGTCGATCCGCGCCACCGCCCGCTTCTGGAACAGGTCTGCCTGCGCGAGAGCAGTCTTCAACTCGCCGAACGCCGGACGCGCGTGGCCCGCCGTGAGGGCAAGACGGTTCTCAAGGCCGGACTAAAGGCCCTGGCGCGCCACTACGGGATCGGTTGAGCGCCATGGCGCTTTGGCAAGTTGGCACGTTGGCACGTTGGCACGTTGGCACGTTGGCACTCGAAATTCGAAAACAGTGCCAAGGCGCCACCTCACCCGGCGGCCATCGCCTCCTGCCGGATCCGGCCGACCATGGCGTTCAGCCCGTTGGCGCGCTGCCGGGTCAGAGCCTGCGGCAGGCCCAACCGGTCCAGCGCCGCCTTGGCGTCGAAGGCCAGGATCTGTTCGGCGGGACGTCCGGAATACAGCTTCAGCAACAGGGCCACATTGCCCTTGGAAATGGCGCTGTCGCTGTCGGCCCGGAACGTCAGACGGTCCCCGTCACGGTCCGACGCCAGCCACACCTGGGCCGCGCATCCGGGCACCTTGTTGGCCTCGGTCCGGTCCGCGTCCGGCAGGGGCGCCAGGTCCTTGCCCAGGTCGATGACGTAGGCGATCCGCTGCTCCCAGTCCTCCAGCACGTCGAAATCGTCGGCGAGTTCGTCCAGGGTGGCGTCGATGCTGTCGGCGGGGTCGGTCATGGGCCGCCAGATAGGCCGCCCGCCGGTTAACGACAACCGGGCGGTCCATCCCCAGTTGCGGCGCCCGGGTCCCCGAGGAGGAGTCGCCTCACGCGGGAGCGGGCTTTAGACGACTCAGGCGGAACGCTAGTCTTTACGGTCGGGCGACCTCCCCTGCCTGGCCGCTCGCCCCGGCCATCCGGACACCTGTTTGAACCCTGTCGCCAACACCGATCCGGACGCCTCTCCGCCGCCCGCGCGCGCGACGATGGCCGAAGGTCTGTCCGCCCTGACGGCCTGGCATGCCGCCTGGGCCGTGGGCGCGGCGGTGCTGGCCTTGGCCGGGACCCTGCTGGGCGGATTCGGAGGCTCCGTGATCTTCGGCGCGGCCGCGATGGTCCTGCCCGGACTGGCGGGCCTGGGCCTCTTGTGGCGGGACGGGACCGGCGAGCGCTCGCTGGTCCTGGTCGTCTGGACCCTGGCGGCCCTGGCGGCGGCCATGCTGTCGGGCGGTCTCGCCGGCCCCCTGGTCGGCCATATCATCATGCCCTTCGTGGCGGCCCTGGCCCTCGGCGGTCCTCGCCACGGCGTCCGCCTGGCCCAGGCCGGTTCGATCGGCGCGGGCGTCGCGGCGCTCGGCGGCCAGCTCTCGGCCCTCCTGATCGGCGCCCCGGCCAGCCAGCCCCTGCCCGCCTCCCTCTCCGTCCTGCTGGCCATGATCGCGGCGGTTCTGGCCGTTCGCCTCGCCTGGCGTCTGCGCGAGAACAAGCTCAAAGCCGCCGAGGCCATGGCCCACCGGGTCGAGACCCTTCTGGCCGCCCAACCCGGCCTGACCCTGGTGCTGGAGCCCAACGGCCGGGTCCTGGCCGCCTATGGTTCGCCTCCTCCGGCCATGGAGCCCGAGGCCCTGTTCCAGGCCGGTCTGTTCGCCGCCGTCCACGCGCCGGACCGCCCCGCCATCCTCGCCGCCATCGACCGGGCGCTGGCTGGTCAAGAAGGTCAGGTCCAGTTCGCCCCCCGCATCGCCCTGGACCGCCGCGTCAACCTGATCGTCCGCCGCATGGACGACGTGGACGGCGGCCAGCGCGTCATCGCCCAGGCCTTCGACGCCACCCGCCAGTTCGCCACCGAGATCGGCCTGGAGGCCGCCCGCGCCGAGGCCGAGGCCCGCGACAGCGGCAAGACCCGCTTCCTCGCCAACATGTCCCATGAACTCAGGACGCCCCTGAACGCCGTGCTCGGCTTCTCCGACATCATGCGCCAGCGCATCTTCGGCCCCCTGCCCCAGAAATACGCCGACTACGCCGACAGCATCCATGAGGCCGGCGGTCACCTGCTGGACCTGATCAACGACGTGCTGGACGTCTCCAAGATCGAGGCCGAACGCTACGAGCTGTCGCGCGAGACCTTCGACGCGCGCGAGATCGTCTCCGCCGCCGTCGCCCTGGTCCGCGTCACCGCCAACGACAAGGGCGTCTTCCTGTCGAGCCTGGTCCCGGATCAGCCGCTCACCGTCGACGCCGACAAGCGGGCGCTGAAGCAGATCACGCTGAACCTCCTGTCCAACGCCATCAAGTTCACCCCCTCGGGCGGCTCGGTCACCCTGACGCTCGACGTCATCGGCCCGTATCTGGAGCTGGTCGTCTCCGACACCGGCATCGGCATCGCCGCCCGCGACCTGAAGCGTCTGGGCCGTCCCTTCGAACAGGCGGGCGCGGTCGAACAGAAGGTCCAGGGCACGGGTCTGGGCCTCTCATTGGTGCGGGCCCTGTCCGAACTGCACGGCGGGCGGATGAGCCTTGAGAGCACCCTCGGCGAAGGCACGGCCGTGACGGTGCGGATGCCGGTGGCGGTTGCGGTCCGGGCGCCGACGCCCGAAGGTGGCGCGGAGGTGATCCCCTTCAACGCCGGAGGCTGACCATGGCCGAACACCGCATCTACCGGATGAGCGTCGCCAGCGTGTACGTCCACTACGTCGCCAAGGCCGAAAAGAAGGGCCGGACGAAAGACGAGGTCGACCAGATCATCCGCTGGCTGACCGGCTTCGATCAGCCGACACTGGACGCCCGCCTCGCCGACAAGACCGATTTCGAGACCTTCTTCGCCACCGCCCCGAAGCTGAACCCGGCGCGCGAAGCCATCACCGGGACCATCTGCGGCGTCCGCATCGAGCAGATCGAGGACCCGCTGATGAAGGAAATCCGCTACCTGGACAAATTGATCGACGAACTGGCCAAGGGCCGGCCGATGGAGAAGATCCTGCGAGCGTGAGGCGGATCAGTTCGGCCGGCTTCCCGGTCCCGGACCGGGCGGCTCGGCCGCCCAGCAGTCCGCCAGCTTCTCCGCCGACCGCGCCCACCAGACGGCGATGGGCGAGTTGACGTTGCCGGTGATCTCCAGCCCGACCCTGGCGTCCTGCGACCCCGACCGGGCCGAGCTGTTCCAGAAGGTATGGGCCGTGCCATCGAAAATGATGCCGAGGATTTCGCTCTCCTCCCCCAGCCGGATGGCGTCGGGCCGGACGGCTGGGATCCGCTCCATGTCGGTCAGGACCCGCTCGACGGCGGGGCAGGAGCGCGAGTCCGCCCAGACCACGCCGCTCTCTCCCCGATGGTCCCCCGCCTCGCGCCGGATGGCCCAGAAGACGGTCTGGCGGGGATAGTCGCCCCGGAAGACGGCGTAGAAGGTGTTCACCGACCAGGCGCGGTTTAAAGCCCCAACCTCGCTCAATCCGCCGAACGGTCCTCGGCCTTCGAAGGTCAGGTCGCGCGCCTCGCCTTCGATCTGCCGGAAATCGACCTGGGCCAGGACGGTCCCCGGCGCGATCAGCATCGCCAGGGCGATCACGGAGGTCTGGATCAGTCGATGCGCTTCCATGTTCCGATCAGGACAGACCTAGCCGTTACCGGCAAGCGCCGGTTTGTCGCGGCCTCAGACCGTCCCCAGCGCCACGAAGGCCCGCGCCGCCGCGAAGTCGCCGGCCTCGAAGGTCGCGGTCGCCACGCTGCCGTCGCGGAACAGGAACTCGATCAGGAAGGGCTCGCGCGGGTCCAGACGGGCCAGACGGTCGCCACCCGAGGTCGGGAAGGTCCACACCTCGCCCTGCGTCTTGCCCGTCACCAGAAGCGTCGTGGGCGCGGCGGCGGTGCCGGCGGACCAGACCTGCTGGCGTGCGTTCTCCGGCGGCAGGACGGCGCGGCCCGAGGCCGTCAGCCACGGGCGGGCAGCCAGGGCCGGGTCGCGCATGACCATTCGCGCCGCATAGGGGCGCGGGCGGCCGACGAAGGAGACGACGGCGGACAGGGTTTCGCTGCCGAACACATTGCCTGCGCCCGGCGCCGCCGCGCTCAGGCCGAACCGCACGGGCGAGGCGCCGGTCACCGAGGTCTGGGCCAGACGCCAGGTCGCGGCCTCGCGGCGCACGCGGTCGGCGGTCCAGGTCATGCGGTCGCCGTTGAAATCCATGCGCGGAATGCGCTGCCACCCGGCGAAGGCGTCGGCGACGCGGTCGCGCACCACGGCCAGTTCGGGGTTGGCGCAGGACACCTGGCGCGCACGCGCCTGGGCCCGGCTCTGGGTCGCCTGAAGCGTGGTCTCGGCGGTTCCGGCGCGCAGAGCCGCGCCCCGCGACTGAAGCGCGGCGGCCGACAGCGCCCCGGCGACCGGCGCGCGGAACAGGTTGCATTTCTGGTGCGCGGCCAGGACGAAGGTCCGGTCGTAGTAGGTGCCCGTCCCGTCGGCATGGGCGGCCATCGGCGTCGCCGCGATCAGGGCGGCGGCCGTCACGGCTCTGGCGATACGAGCGAAAAGGCCTAGGGTCATGAGGCCACCGTAGCGCCACGTCGTTCCGGTCCCGTTTCCAGGCAGGGTTACCGATTTGCTTCTGAACTCAGACCTGTGGGTCGGTGCCCTGATCCGCCGCGCCCAGATCGAGGGTGCCCACGCCACCGTCGTCAGGAAGGGCGACGCGCGCGCGGGCACGGTGATCGTGAAGGCCTACAACACCTCGGACCGCACGGCCCAGGTCTTTACCGAGGCCTTCGGACAGGACGGCGACCGCCTGTGGATCCAGCCGGTGACTGGGACAGAGACCGACATCGACGCCTATATCGAACGCCAGCTCGGCTACGATCCCGACCTCTGGGTGGTCGAGGTCGAGGACCGCCAGGGTCGCAATTTCATCACGGAACCGGTCGCACGGTAGAGCTTTCCCTCTGGCGGAACCGCGTTGCGTGGGGCGATGCGGTCTTCGGGGATATCCATGAGCGAAGACGTAAAGACCCGCCTCGGCGGCCTCGCCTTTGTCGCGGGCGGCCTTCTGTTCGGCTGGATGTTCATCTGGTCGCCGTACCAGGACGCTCTGAACGGCGTGCCCGAGGTGCGCTATCACACCAAGGCCTTCCTGCTGGTCCCGGCCGCCCTTGTGATCGGGGTGGTGATGCTGACGATCGGCGGTCGATATCAGTATCGCAACAAGGAAAAGAAGCAGCTGACGCCGCTCGGCTGGGCCATCTTCGGTCTCATCATCGCCCTGACCGGTCTCAGCTGGTGGTGGCTGGAAAGCCAGTTCTCGGCGCTCGGCTACCAGTAGGACGCCGGTCGCAAATCCTTAACGACGTTCGGGAACGGAACCGAAAACACCCCGGGCCTAGGGTCGGGACGTCGGCGAGAAGCGTCGGCGTCAAGGCGAGTGCCCCGTATGCTGTTTCTCATGAACGACGTCGTGTTCGATTTGGACGAGGCCTCCCCGGTCACGTTGGCGGATGCGCGCCGGTTCGAGAAGCTGGGCTTCGACTATCTGATGGAGCTGGGCTGCGAGCTGTTCGCCGAGGACCCGCTGATGCACCGGAACGATCCGGAGCGCGCCCGTCGCCTGGCCTGGCTGATCCACGACCGCTCGCCGGAAGTGAACGCCGCCCTGTTCGCCGCGCCGGAAACCGACTGCGACCCGGCCCTGGTCGAACCGCAGTTCTGCGCCCTGCCCGAGATGGTGCTGAACCAGCTGATGAGCCGCGGCCGCAAGGGCAAGCTGGACGCCGTCGCCGCCGACCGCGCCGTCTGGGGCCGAATGGCCGCCTGATACGCCCACGCTTGTGGATGGGGCCCGCACCCCGCTAGGTTGAAACCCTCTCGGGGGAGTTCGCCATGCGTCTGTCTGTTTCGGCTCGAGCGATCCTGCTCGCCACGGCTCTGTCGGTCTGCGCCACGGCGCCCGCACGCGCGGAATGGCTGAGGGCCGAGACCGAGCATTTCATCGTCTACGGCGACACCTCGGAGCGGAACATCCGCGCCTATGCGGAAAAGGTCGAACGGTTCGACGCCCTGCTGCGCGCCTACTACCCCATCGCCATCGACCATGAGGTTCCCAAGCTGGAACTCTACATGGCCAACAGCGCCGCCGACCTGAAGCTCGCCGAGCCGGACATCCAGCGAAGCGTACTTGGCTTCTACGCCCCCAACAGCGGACGGATCTTCGCGGTCGCCAATGTCGAGTCCGTGCTGTCGGACGACGTCATCTTCCACGAATACGCCCACCACTTCATGTTCCAGATGAACAGCATCGCCTACCCGGCGTGGTTCGTGGAAGGGTTCGCCGAATACTACGCCACCATGCGCATCCGCGACGGGCGCTATCTGGTCGGTCTGCACCAACCGCGCCGCATGGCCGCCCTGACCCGCCCGGCCAACAGCTGGGTGCCGATGGAGGATGTGCTGCGCTGGCGCGTCTCGGCCAGCGGCCGCTATCGGGGCTCGGAATACTACTCGGTCTCCTGGGCCCTGACCCATTACATGCTCAGCGACCCGGCGCGCACCCGCGCCCTGGGCGCCTATCTGTCCGCGATCTCGCAAGGGGCCGATCCGATCGCCGCGCTGGACGGGACGATCAACCGGACGCCGGCGCAGCTGCGCGATGACGTGTGGCGCTATCTGAGCGGCGCGATCACCTCCCTGACGCCCCAGATCGACCTGCCCGATCCGTCCGTCGATGTGTCCCGCATGACCCCGAACGAGGGGCGGCTGGCCTGGATCGACCTTCGCCTCGGTCGCGTCGATCCGAACCGTCCCGAGCCCACGCTGGAGCAGCGCGAGGGTGAAAGCGACCGGGCCTTCGCCGCCCGGCGCCAGGAGGTGAGCCAGGCGTTCGTCGATGAACGCCGGAACCTGATCCGCGACGCCCTGTCCGCATCAACCGTCAATCCGGACGATCCGGCCAGCGTGAAGGCGCGGGCGAGGGCGCAACGGCTGGCCGGCGAGCCTCAGACGGCGATCGCCTTGCTCGAACCCCTCATTCGCCCCGACTCCCAGGACGCGCGCGCGCTTCGCTATGCCGCCGAGGCCTGGCTGGATCTGGCGGCGAAGTCAGAGGGCGACGAGCGGCTGACGCAGATCCGACAGGCGCGCAGCCTTCTGGCGCAGTCGCTCGAGATCGACCCGCTGGATTTCCTGACCTATCTGGACATGGATCGGATGCGGCAGGGCGTCGCCGGATATCCGAGCGAGAACGACATGGCCACCCTGGAGGTCGCCGTCGCCTTGGCGCCTCAGTCGTTCGACGCACGGACGCGATATGCGCGGGTGTTGATCTCTCGCGGGCGGCCCGCGGACGCCGTCGCCGTTCTGCACCCCGTGGCGAACAGCCCGCACGGAGGGGGCCAGCGCGCCGAGGGCCGTCGCCTGATCGCCCAGGCGCGCGCCCAACTCGGCCTGACGACAGCGGAAGAGGCCCCGCCGGAAGAGGCCGAGCCGACGGAGGATTGAGGTCCTAGGTCAGGACCTTGAAGGCGATATGCACGAAGGCGGCCGCGCCGATGATGACGCCGAAGCCGGTCGCCAGGCAGAGCGCGGGGTGAAAATCGCGTTCCGTGAAGCGCTTGGACGGCGCCCGGACACTCGAAACGCGGTGTGCTGTATCCAGCAGAGCCATGATCGTTTCCTTTCCCAACGGCGTCCCGGCTCGTGTCCGGAACGTCTCGTGACGGAAAGATGACTCCAAAGACCCCGGTTGGCGAGGGGTTTTTGCATCAGTTCTCGACACAGTTTCGAGAATGGCCGAAGGCCCCGTCCGCGTGACTTTCAGGGCGTCGCGCGCTACCTCCCCCGCCGCATGTCGAAACTCACCCTCGAACAGGAGGCCGGCCGTCGCCGGACCTTCGCCATCATCGCCCACCCCGACGCCGGCAAGACGACGCTGACGGAGCATATCCTGCTGTCCGGCGGGGCCATCCGGGCGGCCGGGGCGGTGCGGGCGCGGGGCGAGAACCGGCGCACCCAGTCCGACTGGATGAAGATCGAAAAGGAGCGCGGCATCTCCGTCTCGGCGTCGGTCATGACGTTCGAGCACGACGGCAAGATGTTCAACCTGCTCGATACGCCGGGGCACGAGGACTTCTCGGAAGACACCTATCGCACCCTGACGGCCGCCGACTGCGCCATCATGGTGCTGGACGCCGCCAAGGGCATCGAGCCGCAGACGCTGAAGCTGTTCGAGGTCTGCCGCCTGCGCGACATCCCGATCATCACCTTCATCAACAAGCTGGACCGCGAGGCCCAGGACCCCATGGCCCTGCTGGACGAGATCGCCAGCCGCCTGCAACTCGACCCCGCCCCGATCTGGTGGCCGGCCGAGAGCGGCAACCGCCTGCGCGGCATGGTCGAGATGGGGACCGGCAAGTTCCAGCCCTACACGAAGAAGCCTGCAGGCTCGGCCGAGGACCCCGGCCACCCGGAAGCCCTGCCTCTCGCCGACGCCGCCCAATATTTCGAGCAGGGCGAGCACGAGGCCCTGATGGAGGCCCAGGAACTGGTCGAGGCCGGCTATCCGTCCTTCGACCGCCAGTCCTTCCTCGAAGGCCACATGACCCCGGTCCTGTGGGGTTCGGCGCTCCGCCACTTCGGCATCGACGAGCTTCTGGCCGCCATCGGCGAATGGGCCCCGCCCCCCAAGGTCATGAACGCCAGGAAGGAAGCCCCGCCCGAGACCCGCAACGCCCCCGCCCCCGTCGAACTGACGGTCCAGCCGGGCTCCAACGAGGTCACTGGCTTCGTCTTCAAGGTCCAGGCCAACATGGACCCCAACCATCGCGACCGCATCGCCATGTTCCGCATGGCAAGCGGCAGCTTCAAGCGCGGCATGAAGCTGAAGGTCCAGAACACCGGCAAACAGCTGTCGGTGAACGCCCCCATCATGTTCTTCGCCTCTGACCGCGAACTGGCCGACGACGCCTTCGCCGGCGACGTGATCGGCATTCCGAACCACGGCGTGCTGCGCGTCGGCGACAGCCTGTCGGAAAGCGGTCTGATCCGCTTCGCCGGCCTGCCGAACTTCGCCCCGGAAATCCTGCAACGCGTCCGCGTCAAGGACCCGCTGAAGGCCAAGCACCTGAAGAAGGCGCTGGACGGTCTGGCCGAGGAAGGCGTCACCCAGCTGTTCCGCCCGGAGATCGGCGCGGACTTCATCGTCGGCGCCGTGGGCCAGCTGCAGTTCGAGGTCATGGCCGACCGTCTCGGCGAGGAATACGGCCTGGAAGTCATCTTCGAGCACAGCCCCTATGCCGAGGCCCGCTGGATCGACGGCGACAAGGCCGACGTCGAGGACTTCATGTCCAAATACCGCGGCCAGATGGCCCGCGACATCGACCAGGCCCCGGTCTTCCTGGCCAAATCGAGCTGGGAGACCGGCTACGTCATGGAACGCTTCCCGAAGGTCGCCTTCACCAAGACGAAGGAACGCGGCTAGAGCCAGATACGGAAAAGCGTGCGCGGTTTTCCGGATCAGGCTCCACCATCAAGCGATTGTCATTTCCTGTCAGCCGTTTGGCATTGAAACCTTGGCCGTTCGCCTTCGTTTTGTCGCTCGAACATGGTTGGACGGACGCATGAACGAACACGCGAAGATCTATGGAACGACCCTGGCCATCGCGGCCGGAACCCTGCTGCTGGGCGGCGTCTCCTGGGCCCAGGAGACCTCGGGCTCCGCCGCGACACGCGCGCTGAACGGCGCCCCGCCCGCCTCGACCCTCACCACCCAGCCGAACGCCCAGCCGCCGCTGACGGCTCAGGAACGTTCCCCGTCCGCGCGTCCCCAGAACGCACCGACCCGCTCGACATCGCGCCCGCAACCCTCCACTGGCGAAGACGCCCTTGAGGCGCTGCTGAGTTCGACCGCTGACGACGCCGGGCCTCAGACCACCACACCTCCGGCCCGCACCGGCGTGACCCTCGCCGCCGGTCAGACCGAGCCCGAGCCCATCCCGATGACGCTCGGCTACTATGTTCGGGGCGACAAGGACTGCGATCAGATCTGGCCGGGTGAAGGCGATATCGCCTTCCTGACCCCGACCGCCTTCACCATCGACTTCGGCGGCTGCGACCCCGGTCAGTTCCTGCAGACCGGCCCGAACAGCTGGAAGGAGGAGCAGCGCTGCCGCACCGAGCGCGGCGACGACGCCGGCGCCTACAACGTCACCTATGACGTTCTGGCCGCGGACCAGATCAAGCGTACGGCCCGCTTCGGCGACGACGTCGACGCGGCCGAGGACGACCTCTGGAACTTCTGCCCTCTGGACGACGTGCCGGAGAACGCCCAGTTCGCCTCCTGATCAGGCCGTCGCCGGAGCCACCTTCGGCGCGTCCTTGATCTCGAACATCGGCAAGAAGAACTGCAACAGCGGCCCGTTCGACATCGCATAGAGGACGGTGCCGATCCCGATCGTCCCGCCCAGCATCCAGCCGAGCGCCAGCACGATGGCCTCCAGCGCCGTCCGCACCCAGCCGACCGGCAAGCCGGTCAGCCGCACCCCGCCGGTCGTCAGTCCGTCGCGCGGCCCCGGCCCCAGACCTGCGCCGATATAGGCCCCCGTCGCCGCCCCGTTCAGCAGGATCGCTCCGATCAGGAAGGCGGCCCGCAGGGGCAGGCCCGTGATCGGCGGCAACATGGCCAGGGCGACGTCCGCCGCCGTGCCGATGACCAGCACGTTGCAGATCGTCCCCACGCCCGGCTTCTGCCTAAGCGGGATCCAGATCAAGAGCACCAGCGCCCCGACCAGATTGACGATCAGACCCAGACTGATCCCGGTCAGCTCCGACAAACCCTGATGAAAGACGCTCCACGGGTTCAGGCCCAGGTTGGCGCGCACCATGAGGGCCAGAGACGCCCCGTAGAGCAGAAGACCGATCTGGAGCTGGATGAAGCGACGAATGAACATGCAGCCACGCTAGTCGAACCGGCCTTGTAATCCATAGCCACTTTCACGACGATGGCCTCATGACCGGCCCCGTCAATCTGAACAGCCTGTCCCGCCAGCTCGGCGACTGGCGCGCGACCGGGGCCGAGGACGTCGCCTATCGCAGCCTGGCCGACGCCCTGAAGGGTCTGGTGCTGGATGGTCGCCTGCCGCTCGACGCCCGCCTGCCCGGAGAGCGCCGACTGGCCGAGGCCTTGGGCGTCAGCCGCATCACGGTCAGCGCGGCGATGGACCGTCTGCGCGCCGACGGCTTCCTGACCAGCCGCGTCGGCGCCGGCACCTATACCGCCCTGCCCTTCCGCCGGGCCGAGCGACTGGAGGGCCTGTTCCACGTCGCGCCGGGACCGGACGTGGTGAACATGTCCACCGCCGTCCTGCCCGCCGGATCGCATGTCCACGCCGCCTATGCGCGGGCGCTGGAAAGCCTGCCGCCGCACCTGCCCGGCCACGGCTACGACCCCATCGGCCTCCTGCCCCTGCGCCGCGCCGCCGCCGACGCCTATGAGGCCGCCGACCTGCCGACCTCGCCGGACCAGATCGTCGTCACCTCCGGCGCCCAGAACGGTCTGGCCATCCTGCTGCGCGCCTTCGGGCGGCCGGGCGACGCCGTGGTCATCGACCACCCCACCTATCCCCACGCCATCGAGGCCATCCAGCGCGCCGGGATGCGGCCGGTCCCCGTGGCCCTGACCGAGGCGGGCTGGGACATCGACGGCCTGACCTCGACCATCGAGCGGGTCCGCCCCCGGCTGGTCTATCTCCTGGGCGCGCACCAGAATCCGACCGGCCATGTCATGAGCGCGGCGGACGAGGCGACCGTCGCCTCCGCCGTCGCCCGTGTCGGCGCCCTGATGGTCATGGACGACACCCAGCGCGAGCTCTGGTTCGACCGGCCGCCGCCCGCACCTTCGGCCGCAGGTCCCCACGTCGTCCGCGTCGGTTCGATGAGCAAGACCTGGTGGGGCGGCCTCCGCATCGGCTGGCTTCGCGCCAGCCCCGAGGTCGCCGACGCCGCCGTCCGCGCGCGGGCCTCGCTGGATCTCGGCGCGGCCGTAATCGAACAGCTCGCCGCCGCCCACCTGATCGCCGGAGATCAGAGCCCGGTCGTCGAACGCCGCCATATGCTGTCCGCCCGCGAGGCGGTCCTGCACGCGCGTCTGTCGAAAATCCTGCCGGACTGGAAAACCACCCGCCCGCCCGGCGGCCTGTCCCTCTGGGTCGCCCTGCCCCGCCCCTCGGTCGCGGCCTTGGTGGTCGAGGCGCAGAAGCTGGGACTGGTCATCGCGCCCGGCACGCGTTTCGGCGTCGACGGCGCCTTCGAACGGTTCGTCCGCCTGCCCTACTGCCTGCCGGAAGCCGATCTCGAGGCCGCCATCGACACCCTGGCCGAGGCCTGGTCCCGCATCAGCGACCGCCCGGCCCGGCGCACCAAGGCGCCGGAACCGGACGTCTTCTGAAGCCTCAGGCCTCCGCCGTCTCCAGGAACGGATAGTCGGTGTAGCCCTTGGCGCCGCCGCCGTAGAACGTCGCCTTGTCGGGCGCGTTCAGCGGCGCGTTCTTCTCCCAGCGCGCCACGATGTCCGGATTGGCCAGAGCCGGCACGCCCAGGCTGACCAGGTCGGCGCGGCCTTCGGCGATCGCCTTCTGGGCCAGTTCGCGGGTCAGGCCGCCGTTCAGCATGACCGGACCGCCGAAGGCGTCGCGGATCTTACTGGCCAGCTTCGGCGCGCCTTCCCAGCTCGCCATCTGGGAGCCGGGCTCGCCCTCGATCAGATGCAGGAAGGCCAGACCGAACGGCCTCAGGGCCGTCGCGGCGTGGACGAAGATCGTCTCCGGATCGCTGTCCTTCGTGCCGTTCGATCCGTTCGACGGCGACAGGCGGATGCCCACCCGGTCGGCGCCCCAGACGGCGACCACGGCCGCGACCACCTCCAGCATGAACCGGCTGCGGTTCTCGACAGAGCCGCCGTAGCTGTCATCGCGCTTGTTCGATCCGTCCTTCAGGAATTGGTCGATCAGATAGCCGTTGGCGGCATGGACCTCGACCCCGTCGAAGCCGGCCTTCTTGGCCATCTCGGCGGCGTGGGCGTAGTCGCCGACGATGGCCTGGATCTGCTCCACGGTCAGGGCGCGCGGCGTCTCGAAATCGACCAGGGCGAAGTCCGGCGTCATCGCCTTGCCGCTGTCGGGCAGGACGGCCGAGGGCGCGAAGCCCGGCAGGCCGTCGGGCTGATAGGCGCTGACCGAGACCCGGCCCACGTGCCACAGTTGGGCGACGATCTTGCCGCCCTTGGCGTGGACGGCGTCGGTGACGGCCTTCCAGCCGACCACCTGCTCCTCGGTGAAGATGCCGGGCGTGTTGGGATAGCCTTGGCCCGAGCGGCTGATCTGGGTGGCCTCCGAAACGATCAGGCCCATGGACGCACGCTGGGCGTAGTATTCGACCGCCAGCGGATTGGGGACCTCGCCCTCGACCGCGCGGCTCCGCGTCAGGGGCGCCATGGCGATCCGGTTCTTGAGATGGATCGCGCCGAGGTCGATGGGGTCGAAAAGGGTCGTCATGGGAAACACCTGCTGTTGCGGTGCAGCAGACGTAGGCGCCGCCGAAACCGTCCGCAACTCATATGCTTCCCCTCCTTTGTCGCGCGGCGACGAGGAGGAGCGGGAACCGCGTCGCGGCGTCGGGTTTGCTAGACAAGGACGCGAAGGCTTGAGACGGTCCCGATGCGGGACACGCGGAGATTTGTGCAGTGGCGATGTTCGAGTTCGGCAAGGATCTGAGACGGCTGTTCGTACAGGCGCGCGAGAGCGAAGACCTGGGTTGGCTGGAGCTGATCAGCGTCAACCTGCTGGCGCGGGAGGCCAAGAGCCTGACCACCGACGGCGGCCGGGTCTCCTGCTCCCAGCCGTCCCAGACCTGGCGCCGCGCCTCCATCTTGTGGCGCGAACACGCCCGGCGCAGCGGCCAGCCCGACAGCCTCGCCAAGGCTCTGACCACCGCCGAAGATGCGCTCAAGGCCGCGAAATCCGACGACGACCGCGCCCGCGCCCTCCTCGCCGCCGCCCAGGCCCAGATCGTCAAGTTCGACCTCTACGGCGACCGCGAGGCCGTGGTTCTGGCCGCGGAACTGGCGCGCGAGGTCAACGCCAAACGCCTGCCGACCCTCGCCTCCTGCGCCGGGGTCCATGCCCGCATCCGCGCCCGTCAGGCCCGGATCAGCGAGAAGAAGGAAGACCGCCAGGACGCCGCCGCACTGATGGACGCCGCCCTCCACGCCCTGACCAAACACAATCCGGTCGAGGCCGACGACCTGCGTCTGGACAGCGCCGCCCTGGCTCTGGAAGGCGGCATCATCCAGCGCGATCACCGCCTGCTGGATCAGGCCGGACGCGACCTGACGGCCCTCGTCGAGGCCTCGTCGCCGGACCAGCGCCCCCTGACCCGCGCCCGCGCCCTGGCCCTCTGCGCCGCCGGCCTCTCGGCCCTCGCCGCCATGGCCAATGACGAGGCCGCGAGGAAGACCGGCCACGACATGTTCGACGCCGCCGCCGACCAGTTCTTCGTCGACCACAGCCCGCTTGACTGGGTCGCCATCCAGATCGCCCGCTCCATCGACGCCTCGGCCCCGCTGGAGCCCATCCGCCAGTCGGTCGCCCTGACCACCGGCCAAGGCACGATCCTCGGTGCCCTCGCGCTTGACCTGATGATCTCGCGCGAGATCGAGGCGGCCGCCTCCGCCGGCGACCTCAACGACCTGACGAAGATCGAGACCCGCGTCCGCCGCCGTCTGGCCGAACGCGACGGCGTCCCCTCGGCCATCGACTGGGCCGTCGATCAGATCGCCATGGCCCGGTTGATGATCGCCCGCGCCGACCTGATGGGCTCGGACCCCGATCAGGCCGCCTTCGTCCTGTCCGAAGCCGCCGAAGCCGCACAGGAACATGGCGTTCCGGTGCTGGCCGATCGCGCCAAGGGGCTGATGTTGAGTCTGCCCGTTCGGGCCTAAACGGATCGGTTGACCTTCATCCTTTCTGACCAGACCTCTGACACAGTAGGCGCATGAAGCTCGCCGTTTCAGCCTCCGGTCTTTTGCTGAGTCTCGTGCTCGCCGGCTGTAGCCCCAAGGTCGGATGGGAGCGTGCCCATCCTCTTGGCGTCGATCTTCAGGCCGGGATCGAGATCGCCCAAAACACAGGATTTCGCCGAACCGCGTCCCTCAGCCTGGTCTGTGACGCAGACGGTGCGCTTCGCCTTTTGTTGCAGACCCGACTACCCATCCCCGGCGACCTACGATGGGAAACTCGCGCGCGAGACAGCAGCCGCGACCGCGTCTTGCGCGACGAGGATGTCTCTGTGTTCGTCAACGGCATCGGCTGGAAGATGACGACCGCCTTCAGGTGGATGCTCGGTCGCGAGTTGGACCAGGCGATCAGTGACCCCCTGTCGGACATCAATCTGGCTCGCATGATCGACGCCTACAATGTGGAAGCACCGCGGCGGGTCAGCGTCGTCGGCATCTCCGAGACAGGCGTGTTCATGCGCGGACGCGAGACAGGAGTCGGCATCGCCGGGTTCAGGGCCGCCTGCCGCCCGCCGGCAGCCCCCGAGGCCCGCCCAGGCGCCGTCTAGCCGCCCATCGCCACGAAAGGCCCGTTCAGGAAGCCCGGCTTGCCGTAGGTCAGGGGCTGGCCGTCCGGCCCCAGCACCCGTCCACCGGCCGCCTCCAGCACCGCCTGCCCGGCGGCGGTGTCCCACTCCATGGTCGGGCCGGTGCGCGGATAGGCGTCGAACCGCCCCTCGGCGATCAGACAGAATTTCAGCGAGGAGTCCGTCCCCTGCCACTGGGTGCAGCCGTAGCGCGACGCCAGACGCACCGCCTCTTCGTCCGTGACGCTGTGGCTCAGAAGGGCCGAACCCTGATCCGGCCGGTCGCGCACCTGGATCGACCGCCAGACGTCGCCATAGCGGCGCATCTGGGCCCCGCCGCCGGGCGCGCTCCGCCAGGTCAGGGACGTCGCCGGCGCCGAGACCACGCCCACCGTCGGCCGATCGCCCTCGATCAGGGCGATGTTGACCGTGAAGCTTTCCTTGCCCTGGACGAACCCCTTGGTCCCGTCCAGCGGGTCGATCAGCCAGAACCGTTCCGCGACGCTCTCGGGCTTGCCGTCGGCCTCCGACTGCTCCTCGGCCACGGCCTGAACCTCGGGATAGAGGGCGGTCAGGCGCGACAGGATCAGGGCCTCGGCCTCGCGGTCGGCCAGGGTCACCGGGCTGTCGTCGGCCTTGGCGAACACCTCTCCGCCGGCGCGCCAGTAGGGCAGGATGACGGCCGCGGCCTCTTCGGCGATGTCGGCGAGATGGTCGTGCAGGGCGCCGGAGGCGATATCCCGGGTCAGGCGGTCTTTCATTTCGCGGGGGATAGACCATCCGGCGCGGTTTCGCGAAACGACAAATCACGCGAGGGTGCCGGCCGATCCATCGCCCCAGCCGAGCCAGAGCCCCGCATGACCGACGCCGCCTTCCCCGCCCCGTCCGATCTGCCCGTCGATGGCCCCGAACTGGCCAGTCTGATCGCCGCCAAGCTCTGCCACGACTTCATCAGCCCGTCCGGCGCCATCATGTCGGGCCTGGACCTGCTGAACGACCCGACGGCCCAGGACATGCGCGACGACGCCCTGTCCCTCATCACCGACAGCGCCAAGAAGATGGTCGCCCTGGTCCAGTTCTGCCGCGTCGCCTTCGGGGCCGCCACGACGGCCGAGCGTTTCACGGCGGGCGAACTGACCGCCCTGGTCGACGGGGTCACCGCCGGGGGCCGCGCGACCCTGGCCTGGGACCTCGGCTCCGGCGACTTCGGAAAGCCCCAGTCGCGGGCTCTGGTGAACCTCGCCTATCTGATCGTCGCGGCCCTGCCGATGGGCGGCGCGGCCACGGTCTCCGTGCGGCATGAGGGCGCACAGCTGGTCATCGAGGGCCTGGCCGAGGGCGCCCGCGCCCGCCTGAAGCCCGAGGCCGTGACCGGCCTGTCGGGCCAGCGCCTGACCGAAGGCCTCGCGGGCCAGTGGATCCAGCCCTACTGGCTGTGGCTGACGGCCGACCAGCATGGCGGAACCCTGTCGGTCGAGGCTGTGGAAGGCCGCGTGTCCATGACCGTACGCATGCCGTCTTAATCCCGAATCCCAACGCCTCGTTAACCGCCCGACAGCGATATTGGCGGTTGAAGCGGCGAGTGATTCCGGCCGTTTGGAGAGCGTCTTGGACATCCGCACCTGCCTCATCGTCGACGACAGCCGGATCATCCGGAAGGTCGCGCGCCGCATCGTGGAAGGTCTCGGATTCGAGGTCGACGAGGCCGCCGACGGCGTCGAGGCCCTGTCCTACTGCGCCGGCATGATGCCGGACGTCGTCCTGCTGGACTGGAACATGCCCGTCATGGACGGCCTGACCTTCCTGCGCCGCCTGCGCGCCACCCCGAACGGCGAGAAGCCCAAGGTCCTGTTCTGCACCATCGAGACGGCGCCGGACCGCATCGCCGAGGCCCTGTCCGCCGGCGCCGACGACTATGTGATGAAGCCGTTCGACTCCGAGATCCTCCAGTCGAAATTCAGCGAAGTCGGAGCGGTCTGATCCCGTCATGACCCGTGTGGCCGCCACATGATCCAGGACGACTTCGAACGCCTGCAGGCCCTGATGGTCTCTCGCGCCGGCTTCCGGCTGGGGCGGGATCGCATCCACCTGGCCGAACACCGTCTGGCGCCCGTCGCCCGCCGCGAGGGTTTCGACACGGTCGACGACATGCTGGCCAGCCTCTGGGCCAAGCCGGTCGCCAGCCTGGGCTGGGCGGTCATCGAGGCGCTTCTGAACCCCGAGACCTGGTTCCGTCGCGACCGCGCCGTCTTCGACACCTTCACCCGCGAGCTCCTGCCCGCCATCGGCCGCGCCCGTCCCGAAGGCCTGGTCAAGGTCTGGTCCGCCGGCTGCTCCCACGGCCAGGAACCCTATTCCCTGGCTATGGGCGCGCTTGAGACCGGGGCCAATGTCGAGATCGTCGCCACCGACCTGTCCCAGCGGGCGGTCGAGCGCGGTCGCGCGGGGTCCTACACCGCCTTCGAGATCCAGCGCGGTCTCTCGGCCCAGACCATGCTGAACTGGTTCGATCCGGCCGACGACGCCTGGGTCGCCAAGCCGGCCCTGAAGAACGCCGTCCGCTTCGCCCGTCACAACCTGCTGGACCAGCCCGCCGACGCCGCCCAGTTCGACGTCATCCTGTGCCGCAACGTCCTCTCGGAGATGGACCCGGCCAAGCGCGGCCAGGTCGTCGACGGTCTGGAGAAGCGTCTGGTCGACGACGGCGTCCTGATCCTGGGCGCCGACGAACGGATCGACGCCGACACCGTGGCCTTCCGTCCGGTCGGCGGTCGCAAGGGCCTGTTCGTCAAAGCCCCCTCGGCCCTCAGCCGCGCCGCCTGACACCTCCCCCCGTCATCCTCGGACTTGATCCGAGGATCGGACTGTCCGGACCCAGGACGGTCGGGCGAGGCGACCTCTTTTGTACGGCGTCTTCCACAGTTCACTTGCGGAAGCTCCGATCCTCGGATCAAGTCCGGGGATGACGGTGCATGGGGATGCGGCGATGCGGTGGGCTCTCTTTCTAGGATCACTGGCGGTCGCCCTCTTGATCGGCGTCTGGGCGCTGCAAGTCCCCGCCCCGCGCGGCCTCGAGACCCCGGACCAGGATTTCTCGGCCGCCCGCGCCATGATCGACGTGCGCCAGATCGCCATCCGGCCCCACCCGGTCGGCTCGGCCGACCATGCCCGCGTCCGCGCCCACATCTTCGACCGCATGGCCTTCCTCGGCCTCAACCCTCAACTCCAGGCCGGCGCCCTGTCGCCCGAGAGCGTCAATCGCCTGCGCCGGTGGGGCGGCGATCCGGCGGCGGCGGGCAATCAGGCGGTCAATATCGTCGGCCTCCTGCCCGGCCTCGATCCGTCCCGACCCGCCGTCCTGATGATGGCCCACTACGACAGCGCCTGGGGCTCGCCCGGCGCGGCCGATGACGCGTCGGGCGTCGCCGCCATCCTGGAATCGGTGCGCGCCATCAAGGCGCGGGGTCCGCTGGATCGCACCCTGATCGTCCTCATCACCGATGCGGAGGAGCTCAACCTCGACGGCGCCCGCATCTTCTTCTCCGAACATCCCTTGCGCGACCGCGTCGGGGCCGTGGTCAATCTGGAGGCGCGCGGCGGCGGCGGCCGGGCCTTCATGTTCGAGACAGGTCGCGGCAACGCCGAGACGATCGACGTCTACGCCCAGGCCGCGCGCCGCGCCGACGGCGGCGCCTCGTCCAGTTCTCTGGCGGTCTTCGTCTACGAGAACATGCCGAACGGCACCGACTTCACCATCCCCAAGAACCGGGGGGTCGGCGGAATGAATTTCGCCTTCATCGGTCGTCCGTCCCAGTACCACTCCCCCACCTCCACGCCCGAAAACCTGGATCAGGGCGCGCTTCAGCACATCGGCTCCCAGGCGATGGAGGCGACCGACGCCCTCCTGCGCGGCGGTCCGACCCTGCCCGCGCGCGGAGAGAACGCCGTATACGGCGACTATCTGGGTCTGGGCGTCATCTCCCATACGCCGTCCTTCGGCTGGGTCCTCCTGGGCCTGACCGCCGCCCTGGGCGCCTTCGCCGCCTGGGGCGCGCGCCATGCGACGGGGCTGAAGGCCGCCGACGTCGGACGCGGCATGGTCTCGGGCCTGTGGGTCCTCGCCATGGGCATCGTCGTGGCCCACGGGGTGCGCGTCCTGGCCGGCCCCCTCTCGGCCCGCGCCGAGTCGGCCGAGGTCTATTACACCCTGCTACGTCGCCTGCCGTGGATGGAGGCCGGGACCGGTCTGGCCATGGCGGCCGTGGCCCTGGCCCTTCTGGCCGGACGCGAGGCCCTGGGGGCGAAACTGTTGGCCGGCGTCGTGGTCCTCGCGGTCGCGGTCAGCCTGATCCTCGGCGGCTTCGATCCCGTCGTCCTGGGCGCCGGGGTCGTCGCGCTCGGCCTTTCCCTCTGGCCGCAGAGCGCGCCCAAGACCGTCTGGGGCGGCTGGCTCGGCCTGATCGCCTTCGTCTTCGTCCTGGGCTGCGCGGTTCAGGCGGTCGCGCCCGAGGCGGCGCTGATCCTGATCTGGCCGGGCCTGCTGGCGGCCTTCGCGGCCACCGACGCCGCCCTGATCGGCGCCCGTCTGGAGAACCCCCGCGCCCTCATTCCGGCGGCCCTGGCCACGGTCGTCGGCGGCGCCTGGATCCTGGCCCAGTCGCATCAGGTCTTCCTCGGCGTCGGCATGGACCTGCCAGGCACTCTCGCCCTGATGACCGTCCTGATCCTGCTGTTCGTCACCCCCCTGGCCCCCAAGGCCAAGGGCACGCTGGCGGCGGCCGCGGCGGCCTGTCTGATCCTCGCCTGCGGTCTGTCCCTGACGGCCCGCTACGCCGAGCCCGCCCCGCCGCCCAGCGCCACCGGCCCGACCTGAGACCTTACCCGCCCGCTAACCCTGCCGTTTAAGCGGACCGCAAAGCCGACCCTGTATTGCGGTCGGCATGAACCTGATCCACGCCCTCCAGGACAACAACGATCCCAACTCGCTGGTGTCGCGCTTCCGCCGCGCCCGCGCCAAGCGGATCGTCGACATGATCACCCGCATCCACGCCGAGAAGGGCGCGGTCCGGATCATCGATCTGGGCGGAGAGGCCAACTACTGGACCCTGTTCGACCGCGACTTCCTGGACGCCTCGAAAGTCCACATCACCCTGGTCAATCCGGGCGGCATCGACGAGGTCGCGGACCCCAAACTCTTCACCATCGTCGACGGCGACGCCTGCAACCTGCCGCAGTACGCCGACCACAGCTTCGACATGGTCCATTCCAACTCGGTCATCGAGCACGTCGGCGACTGGACGCGCATGGAGGCCTTCGCCGCCGAATGCCGTCGTCTGGCCCCGCGTTACTATGTCCAGACACCCTATTTCTGGTTCCCGGTGGAGCCCCACTTCTCGGCCCCTTTCTTCCACTGGCGATCGGAACAGAGCCGCGCCAGGTCGCTGTTGAAGCGCCGCCACGGCTTCTCGCAGAAGGCGCCGGACATGGGCGCGGCCATGCGCGACGTCCAGCACGCCCGCCTTTTGGACAAGGCCCAGTTCCGCTTCCTCTATCCTGACGCGGCCCATGTGGATGAGGTCGTCGCCGGCCTGACCAAGTCCCTGATCGCGGTGCGCGACCCCGCCGTTCACTGACGTGACCTGACGGCGACGCTCCAAGCGTTGCCGCGCCTCCCGCCGCACGGCTAGATGCCGCCGTTCGGGGGGGAACACCATGTCCATGTCGCTCGGAGCGCACCTGCGCCGTTTCACGCTCGTCGCGCTGGGGGCCCTGTCCCTCGCCGCCTGCGAGGACGGCGTCGCCGAGACCGCCTCGGCCGCCCGCGCGTCGGGCGAAGATCGCGGCGACTTCGTCGTCCGCCCCGCCGTTCTGGAAGACGACGAATACACCGAACTGGCCGCCCAGCTTTCCGAGGAGCGCTGGCTGGAGGACGTCGCCGACGTCCTGAACGAAAGCCTGAACCTGCCCCGCGACATCGGCATGCGCTTCGCCCAGTGCGGCGAGAACAACGCCTACTACATCCCCGAGGACCACGAGATTCAGGTCTGCATCGAGATGTTCGAGGGCGAGCGCGAGAATTTCGCCGACTACTATGACAGCGAGGAAGAGATCGAGGACGCCGTCAACGGCTCCTTCCTCTTCACCGTCTTCCACGAGGTCGGCCACGCCCTGATCGACGTGCTGGAAATCCCCTTCACGGGCCGTGAGGAGGACGCCGCCGACAGCCTGGCCGCCTGGTGGCTGATCGACGGCGACGACGGCGAGGAATCCGCCATCTCCGGCGCACTCAGCTTCTACACCGACCCATCGGAGGCCGCCGAGGTCGAGGAGAGCGATTTCGAGGACGAACACTCCCTCAGCCAGCAGCGCTACTACACCCTGACCTGCCTAGTGTACGGCTCCGACACCCGGAAATACGCCAACCTCCTGGAAGAGGAATGGCTGACCGAGGCCCGCGCCGAACAGTGCCCCGAGGAGTTCCAGCGCCTGACCTCGACCTGGTACACCCTGCTGGACCCGCATCTGAAGGAGTAGGCGGCGGGGAGGCTCTCCAGTAGTCTGGCGTTCGTACGATGGAGCTTGCGATGTACGGAGAAAACGAAGAGCGCCGCACTGGGGAGGAGCGCGATCTCGACGTTCTGTTGAGCCGGATGACGGCCGAGAACCTCCCAGAGATTGTCAGCTTCGGGGTCTCGGTCGGTGGAGAGGTCGAAGGCCGCGCCCAACCCGCCCCTCTGGAGTGTGCTACGACACGTCCCGCAGGTGATTGAAGTTGGTGGCTTGGCTGCCTTGGCCGAGTGCAGCCAAGAACAGGCCGAGATCCGTTGTAAGCAATGTGGTTTCGGCGTCGATCGCACCGAGGGTAGCGACATCGGCTAAGCCGAGGCGAGGGAATCGACTGTCGATCACCACGTCTCTACTCGCGACGTACTCTTCGGCCGCATCCACGGTGAGTGATTGCAGGATGATCGAGAAGCCGTCGTTTGAGCTCTTGTCACCGCTCCGGATGAGATTGGACGCCTCCGTAAGCACATTGGGCGTCAACACGATCTGCTCGTAACCGGCCAATACCTCCATCAGCAGGTCCCAGTCCTCGGCGCGATAGGCCGAAAGCCGCTTGTGCTTCGAAATCCTCTCGCGGCCGACGTTCCCGACGACCAGCAGGACGATCAGATTTGCGTCGAGCAAAACTTTACGCACCGCAGCTAGACGTTCCTGTTCCTGATCGCGATCAGTTTCCCATCACCCTTGGCTAGGGAAACGATCTTGTAGGTCCTCCGCAAAGCAGGTCTTGGTGTCGCTGTCGTCAAAGCGGTCATTTCCGCGATGGCGCCGAGGGTCGGTCGATCCCAGGGTCGCGAGAACCCGATAGTCACATCCCAAGTATCGCTGTCTTCATCGAACTCAAGCTCCTCCAGGCCGATATTGGTCGCACCCTCCGGCTCAAAAAGTTCCGCCACGGTTTGCTTGGCGGTCTGGATCGCTTCCTGAATTTCCATCGGTCACCTCTCGTCGCGGGAGCCGAAGTTATGGTGCCCGATCGAGGCAGCCAAGAGATGTCGTACGTTAAATCGGCTATGCTCGCGCTGATGACGTGCCGCTCTGCGCCGCTAGAGACCATCGGCTGATCGGGCCCGCCCCTCGCGAAACGGGCCCTGCCGAACCCTACTGCTGCGCCACGATCGCCGCGACGATGGCGGCGTTGTAGTCGCGGTAGGCGTCCCTCACGAGACCTTCCCAGACCGGCAGGTTGACCACGACGGCGTCGCCGCGCGCCCGCACCACGGCCTGGTAGTTCTCGTCCACGTCGTCGGCGAACGAGGCCCCGGCGCGCACGGCCGCCCCGCCCTGCACCAGTT
This sequence comes from Brevundimonas staleyi, assembly GCF_041893865.1. Classification (GTDB taxonomy): domain Bacteria; phylum Pseudomonadota; class Alphaproteobacteria; order Caulobacterales; family Caulobacteraceae; genus Brevundimonas; species Brevundimonas staleyi. The sequence continues at coordinate 1,192,166 of NZ_CP169082.1, read as the reverse complement.
CGGCGAAGGGGGTCTGGGTGAAGACGTCCGCGCGCGGACCGAACTGGCCCGGTGTGCCTGTGTTCATCCGCCCCACCGGCTTCTGGGCCGTGATCGAGGGGGTCATCAGGACGCCGAAGCCCACCTGTCCGCTGGTCGAGGCGGTGTTGCCGAACATGCCGCCACGCGCCGCCTGCATCCGCACGAAGTCCAGCGTCAGGGCCGGAGCGAAGGCGACCAGGCCCGCCGAGTTGGGCGTCCGATTGAAGCCGCCCAGGGCGCCGAACGCCCCGATCCGCATCACCGAGTTCCCCATGCTTCCCACGCCCCGGATCGCCGGCGCGGCCTCAGGCCCCACGGTGACCCAACCGCGCCGGATGCTCGATCCGACCGTGATGCCCGGCCCGATGCCCGCGACGTCGATATTGTTCGGCATCCGCTCCAGACCGGCCGCCTCGGTCATCGCCCGCGCCTCCTCGGCGCCGATGACGGTCAGGCCCGCCGCCTCCATCTGGCGACGCAGGTCGGCATAGGCCTCGTCCGCCAGCCGCCGCATGGTCGCCTGATCCACGCCTTGCAGCACCATGGCCAGACGCGTGCGCGCCCCGATGCTGACGACCGAGGTCGCCTGCTGCGAGGTGACGAAGTTGACGTGATAGGTCGGAATCACGAAGCGGTCGCCGCGCAGGGAGTTCCTGCTCTGGCCCGTCATCCGGATATCGAACGTCTCGGCCGCCGCCGCCAGCGGCGCCGTCATCGCCATGGCGACCGTCATGGCCGCAATCAGATACCTTGATTTCATTCGCCTATTCCTCCATTTAGAACGCCGATATCCGTAATTCCGGACCTCGGCGACAACCATGAGGTGCGACAAAAATGGACGCATCATCAGAACGGATGACAAGAACATATTGGCAACCGGAACAAACCATGCACATAGTCCGGCTCACAGGGAGCGGGTCACGGTCACCGGACCGAAGGCGGGCCTCTCCCCCAAGGCATCAATGGGAATCATGGCAAGGGAGAGTGGTAAGATGGCATCGCAGGCGGCATTGAAATTGGTCGGCAAGGAAGACGGCGACAAGCAACGGGCTCTGGAGGCGGCGATCGCGCAGATCGATCGCGCCTTCGGCAAGGGCTCGGTGATGAAGCTCGGCAAGAACGGCGTGGCCGAGGTGATCCCCTCGGTCTCGACCGGCTCGCTGGGTCTGGACATGGCGCTCGGCATCGGCGGCCTGCCGCGCGGCCGGGTGATCGAGGTCTTCGGCCCTGAATCCTCGGGCAAGACGACGCTCGCCCTGCATACCGTGGCCGAGATCCAGAAGGCCGGCGGCGTGGCCGCCTTCGTCGACGCCGAACACGCGCTCGACCCGACCTACGCCCAGAAGCTGGGCGTGAACCTGGATGATCTGCTGGTGTCCCAGCCGGATCACGGCGAACAGGCGCTGGAGATCGTCGACACCCTGGTGCGCTCGGGCGCCGTGGACATCGTGGTGGTCGACTCGGTCGCCGCCCTGACGCCGCGCGCCGAGATCGAGGGCGAGATGGGCGACAGCCTGCCGGGTCTTCAGGCCCGTCTGATGTCCCAGGCCCTGCGCAAGCTGACCGGCTCGATCAACAAGACCCAGTGCATCGTCCTGTTCATCAACCAGATCCGTCACAAGATCGGCGTCATGTACGGTTCGCCGGAAACGACGACGGGCGGAAACGCGCTGAAATTCTATGCCTCGGTCCGCCTCGACATCCGCCGCACCGGCGCGATCAAGGACCGCGACGAGGTCACCGGCAACACCACCCGCGTCAAGGTGGTCAAGAACAAGGTCGCCCCGCCGTTCCGCGAGGTCATCTTCGACATCATGTACGGCGAGGGCATCTCCAAGCTGGGCGAGATCATCGACCTGGGCGTCAAGGCCGGGGTGATCGAGAAGTCGGGCAGCTGGTTCTCCTACGACTCGACCCGCATCGGTCAGGGCCGCGAGAACGTCCGCAACTTCCTCAAGGCCAACCCCGACATGGCCGACGCGATCGAGAAGGCCGTGCGCGCCTCCACCAACAAGATCGCCGACGACATGCTGGGCTCGCCCGAGCCCGACGAAGGCCAGGACCTCGAGGGCTGATCCGAACGCTTCGGACTCTTCGGACGCTTCGGACGGTGTTTTGGAGTCCGGATATCGAACACTCCCCTCGGCTGGTCCCGCGACCCGCCGCCGACCCCCGCGGGGCTCGGGCCGGGGGGAGCCGCCCGCCCGGTCCGTCCGGGCGGGCTCTTTTTCTTCAGCGCCCCCGCAACGCCCGCTGCAGCTGGGGCCTTACCCGCAGGAACCTGACATAGAGCCATTCCAGCCCCACCAGCACCCGCCGGTTCCGCGCCATCCGTCCGAACGGCGCCAGCACCGGGATCGCCCGCCACATGGCCGCGAAGGCCTCGGCGCCCGAGACCATCCGCCCGTCCTCCCTCGCGTGGAACCGGCTCAGCAGTGCGCCCCGGTCGATGGGACAGCTTCCCTGCCCCGTCGCCACATCGGTGAAGACGATGGCCCCGCGCCGATCCAGCCGTCGCAACAGGGCGATCTCGCGCCGGCACAGGGGACAGTCGCCGTCGAACCAGACTTCCAGCTCAGCCATATCTCACCCTACGCCCCTCCATCCCGCCTTGCCCCGCGTCACCCCGTCGCGCAAAACCGTGAACCCTTCCCCCCATCGGCGGTTGATGCCCCCGAGGAGACCGCCATGGCCGAGACCATCCCCGCCCTGACCCAGTTCAACCTGGCCGAGACCGACGACGGCTATGTTCTGGAAATCGGCGGCTCGGACGGCGCCGTCCTCCAGGTCGCCGCCACCGCCGAACAGATCGACGCCATCATCGAGGCCCTGGACGCCCTCCTCTCCGACGAGGACGACGCGGTCGACGACGACGCCGACGAAGACTGAAACCGGGGATCACGGACGGGTGATGCGGCGCGCGCGGAAACCCTATATGAGGCCCCTTCCTCCGCATTCCGACTGACGAACGACTGAACGCTCATGGCCAGCCTGAAACAGATCCGCTCGACCTTCCTCGACTATTTCGCGGCCGACGGTCACACCAAGGTCCACTCGGCTCCCCTGGTGCCGCAGAACGACCCGACCCTGATGTTCGTCAACGCGGGCATGGTGCCGTTCAAGGACTATTTCACCGGCGCGGCCGTCCCGCCCTACCCGCGCGCGACCTCTTCGCAGAAATGCGTCCGCGCCGGCGGCAAGCACAACGACCTGGACAATGTCGGCTACACCGCGCGCCACCTGACCTTCTTCGAGATGCTGGGGAATTTCTCTTTCGGCGACTATTTCAAGGAACACGCGATCGACCGCGCGTGGAACCTGGTCACCAAGGACTACGGCCTGGATCCGAAGCGTCTGCTCGTCACCGTCTACATCGACGACGATGAGGCCGCCGCGATCTGGAAGAAGGTCACCGGCTTCTCCGACGACAAGATCATCCGCATCGCCGGCTCGGACAATTTCTGGGCCATGGGCGACAACGGCCCCTGCGGTCCCTGCACCGAAATCTTCTGGGACTACGGCGACCACGTCCCCGGCGGCCCTCCCGGCTCGCCGGACGAGGACGGCGACCGCTATGTGGAGATCTGGAACAACGTCTTCATGCAGTTTGAAAAAGAGAACGACGAGATCGTTCGCAAACTGCCCAAGCCCTCGGTCGACACCGGCATGGGCCTGGAGCGGATGACCTCCGTGCTCCAGGGCAAGAACTCGGTCTTCGACACCGACCTGTTCCAGACCCTGATCGCGGCTTCCGAAGACGCCACCTCGACCAAGGCCGAGGGCGACCGCGCCGCCAGCCACCGCGTCATCGCCGACCACCTGCGCTCGTCGTCCTTCCTGATCGCCGACGGCGTGACCCCCTCGAACGAGGGGCGCGGCTATGTCCTGCGCCGCATCATGCGCCGCGCCATGCGCCACGCCCACCTCTTGGGCGCCGCCGATCCCCTGATGCACCGTCTGGTCCCGACCCTGGTCGACCAGATGGGCGAGGCCTTCCCCGAACTCGCCCGCGCCCAGGCCTCCATCGAAGACACGATGAAGCAGGAGGAGATTCGCTTCCGGACCACCCTCGGTCGCGGCATGGGTCTGCTGGACGAGGCGACGAGCGGCCTGTCCGAAGGCGGCGTCATCTCGGGCCAGACCGCCTTCACCCTTTACGACACCTACGGCTTCCCTCTGGACCTGACCCAGGACGAGGCCCGTCGTCGCGGCCTGTCGGTCGACAACGAGGGCTTCGACGCCGCCATGGCCGAACAGCGCGAGCGCGGCAAGGCCAACTGGAAGGGCTCGGGCCAGACGGCCTCGGCCGGCGAATGGCTGGCCCTGCGCGACCGTCTCGGGCCGACCGTCTTCACCGGCTATGACGCCATCGAGGGCTCGGGCGAGGTCCTGGCCATCGTGCGCGGCGGCGGGTCCATCGACGACCTGGAAGCCGGTCAGACGGCCGAGGTCCTGTTCGACCAGACCCCCTTCTATGGCGAAGGCGGCGGCCAGACCGGCGACCGCGGCGAGGTCGAATGGACAGATGCATCCGGCCAGCAAGGCTTCGGCGTCATCCTCGACGTCCAGAAGCACGCCGGCGGCGACCTCTACGCCCACAAGATCGAGATCGAGTCCGGCACCCTCAGCATCGGCGCCCGCGTCCAGCTGCGCGCCGGCGCCGAGCAGCGCCTGACCACCCGCGCCAACCACTCCGCCGCCCACCTGGTGCATGCGGCGCTGAAGAACGTGCTCGGCCCGCACGTCGCCCAGAAGGGTCAGCTGGTCGACGCCGAACGCATGCGTTTCGACTTCAGCCACAACGCCCCGGTGACCGAGGACGAACTGGCCGCCATCGAAACCGAGGTCAACGCCATCATCCGCCAGAACGTCCCCGTGACGACCCAGCTGATGACGCCGCAAGACGCCATCGACGCCGGCGCCGTGGCCCTGTTCGGCGAGAAATACGGCGACGAGGTCCGCGTGGTCACCCTGGGTCGCGCCCTGACCGGCGACAACAACGCCCCCTATTCGGTCGAACTGTGCGGCGGCACCCATGTCGCCCGCACCGGCGACATCGCCCTGTTCAAGATCACGGGCGAGACCGGCATCGCCGCCGGCGTCCGCCGCGTCGAGGCCCTGACCGGCGAGGCCGCGCGCCAGTTCCTGCTGGGTCAGGCCGGGGTGGCCAAGACCCTCGCCCAGTCCTTCAAGGTCCAGCCCCTGGACGTCCCCGCCCGCGTCGAGGCCCTCTCGGCCGAGCGCAAGGCGCTGGAAAAGCAGGTCGCCGACCTGAAGAAGCAGCTGGCCCTGGGCGGCGGCTCGGGCGCGTCCGCCGCGCCTGAAGAGATCGGCGGCATCAAACTGATCGCCCGCGTTCTGGACGGCGTCGACGGCAAGGGCCTGCGCGGCGTGGCCGAGGACTTCCGCAAACAGGTCGGCTCGGGCGTCGTCGCCCTGATCGGCCTCTCGGACGGCAAGGCGGCGGTCACCGTGGCCGCCACCTCCGACGTCACCGACCGGGTCAACTCCGCCGATCTGGCCCGCGCGGCGGTCATCGCCATGGGCGGTCAGGGCGCCGGCGGCAAGGCCGACTTCGCCCAGGGTGGCGCCCCCGACGGCTCCAAGGCCGAGGACGGCCTGGCAGCCGTGCGGGCGGCTCTGGCGGGGTAAAGCCCTCTCCCCTTGCGGGAGAGGGAGCTCGCGCACGGCGGCGAAAGCCGTCGTCCTTGTGCGAGCGGGTGAGGGGTCACACCGGCTTCGACCGATGAGCCGCACCTTACCTCGACCGCCCGTGCAACCCCTCATCCGTCGGGCTTCGCCCGCCACCTTCTCCCACAAGGGGAGAAGGACAGTGAGGTATTGACCTCGCCCCCCTCTTCCTTACCCATGCCGCCCTCAGTTCGGGGGTCTTCCATGAATCGCTTCGTCGTCGCCGCAGTCGCGGGTCTCCTTCTCTCCAGCCCGGTCGCGGCCGTCGCCCAGACCCCGCCCGCGACCGCCGCCACGGCCGCCGAGAACCCGGCCCTCGCCTCTATCATCGCCGACTACGACGCCTGGCAGCTCAGCCTGAATCCGGAACAGGCCGCGCGCCAGGGCGACCAGTCCGCCAAGTCCCGTCTATCCGACAACTCCCGCGCCGCCGAGCTGGCCCGCCTCGAGCCGCTGAACGAATTCAAGCGCCGCCTCGCCGCCGTCGACGCCTCGACCCTGTCGTCCAACGACGCCCTGAACCGCGACTTCCTGGCCATCATCGTCGACCGGTCGATCGAGTCCATCGGCCTGGACGGCGGCCGTCTGGCCTTCAACTCTGAGGGCGGACCGGGCCAGAGCACGGGCTATCTCGCCGCCGGCACTCGCATCACCAATCGCGCCGACGCCGACGCCTGGCTGGCGCGTCTGGCGCTTCTGCATACCTGGTATGACGAGGGCCTGGCCGATGCGCGGCGCGGCATCGAGACCGGCTTCGTCCAGCCGAAGTCCGTGGTCGAAAGCGCCCTGGCCATCTTCCGCAACGAGGCGGCCTTCACGCCCGAGACCGACCCGCTTCTGCGCCCCTTCGCCACCCTGCCCGCGACCATCCCGGCGGCGGATCAGGCCGAGCTTCGCGCTCGCGCCGCCGCCATCGTCGCCGAACAGATCGTGCCGCGCCGTCAGGCCTGGGTGGAGTTCACCAGAAACGAATACCTGCCCGCCGCCCCGGCCGAGGTCGGCATCGGCTCACGTCCCGGCGGTCGTGAGTTCTACGCCTTCGAAGCCCGGCGCTACACGACCACCGCCCTGACGCCGGACGAGATCCATCAGATCGGGCTGGACGAGGTCGCCCGCATCCGCGCCCGCATGGACGCCGAGATGATCGCCTCGGGCTGGACCGGCGACTTCGCCGGCTTCCTCGCCCACCTCCGCACCGATCCGCGCTTCTATGCGACCTCGCGCGAAGACATGCTGGAGAAGGCCTCGGAGATGGCCAAGCGCGCCGACGGCGGCCTGCCGGCCCTGTTCCGCACCCTGCCGCGCCTGACGTACAACGTCCGGCCGGTGCCGCTGGATATCGAGGACAACTACACCACCGGCCGCTACAACGGCGGCTCGCTCGAGGAGGGGGTGCCCGGCGGCTATATCGTCAACACCGGCAAGCTGGACCAGCGGCCGCTGTACGAGCTGCCCGCCCTGACGCTGCACGAGGCCGTCCCCGGCCACCACCTGCAGATCGCCCTGCAACAGGAGGCCGAGCAGGGCCCCGCCTTCCGCCGCAACGCCGGGGTCACCGCCTTCACCGAAGGCTGGGGCCTGTATTCGGAGTTCCTCGGCGAGGAGATGGGCTTCTACCGCACGCCGGAAGAGCGGTTCGGCCGCCTCAGCTACGAGATGTGGCGCGCCTGTCGTCTGGTCGCCGACACCGGCATGCACTGGATGGGCTGGACCATCGAACAGGCCCGAGCCTGTTTCACCGACAACTCCGCCCTGTCGCCGCACAATATCGAGACCGAGCTGCAGCGCTACATCGGCTGGCCGGGTCAGGCCCTGGCCTACAAGATCGGCGAGATCCGCCTGCGCGCCATCCGCACCCGCGCCGAGCAAGCGCTGGGCGAACGCTTCAACGTCCGCGACTTCCACGACGCCCTGCTGGTGGACGGCCCCCTGCCCCTCGACCTCCTGGACCGCCGGATGGACGCCTGGATCGCGGCTCAGCAGGCGCGTTAGGCCGCCGGCTTCTCCGGCAGGTCGATCCCCGACAGCTTCCAGCCGAACAGCCCCTGTCGCTTGAGCAACAGCTTCAGCGGCTGCTGCGGCTGGTCCGGATCTGTCAGGGTCAGGACGAAGGTGTTCAGGTCCCGGTAGCCGTAGCTCTGGCGGATGTCCTTGTCCTGGCCCTCCGGCTCGGGCGCGCGGGCCCTGGCGACATCCTCCGGGTCCGGCGTCTCGGCCGTCCGCACCATGGCCGCGATGGTCGGGGCGGTGACCAGCGCATCGACGGCGCCCGACACCAGCATGGGCGCCAGCATCATGCCGAGCCCGCCCAGACCGCTCGACCTCACATCCGGATCGGCGTTGGCCTCGGCCATCAGCCGCGCGGTCAGTTCGTCCTTCACGCTGTCCCGAAAGACCGGGAAATCGACCAACCGCTCCAGCGCCGCCTCGTCCCCCGCCTTGGCGGTCGCCACGATGGCGTTCACCGTCAGGATCGGCGTGGCGAAATAGGCGACCAGGAAGGCGAGAACGCCCAGGACCAGAACGCCCTTGATCAGGCCCTTCATCGTTTCGTCTCCGGTTGGGCGGCGGGCGCGGCTCGCGCCGGAACCTGCGGCGTCGCCCCGTCAGGCAGGCCGATGTGGACCAGCTTCCATTCGAACGGCCCGCGTCGCTCGAAGGTGAAGACCGTGTCCGACCCGCCTTCGTCCGTCACCGCCATCCGCGCCCGGTTGATCCCCCAGTAGTAGGGCTTGGGCCAGGGCGCCGCCGCTTCGTCCGTGCCGGGCTGGACCTGACGCATCGAAGCATACCGGCCCTCGGCCCGCGTCAGGCCGTCGATGGCGTCGGGCGTCAGATAGGCGTCGGGGTTCGGCCCCTGCGGCGCCGCGACGCCCTCGAATTGGCGGCGGAAGGCGCCTATGGGGTCGTTCATGAAGGACGGCGGCGGCGTCATGGCCTCGGGCCGGCCCGACAGTTGGGGCCTCAACGACGCCCGCACCGCATCGAAATCGACCAGTCGCTGCAGCCCCGCGACATCGTCCGACTGGGCCGCCGAGCGGATGCCGAAGAAGGCCACGGCCGGGGCCGCGAAGAAGCTGATCGCCGTCAGGGCGATGGCGGCCAGCACCAGATTGCCGAATACCTTTTTCACGCGGCGGTCTCCCCTCCCCAGCGATGCGTCAACAATGCACGGCTTGAGGCTGGGCTCAAACGAAACCCCGCCGGAGAAGCTCCGGCGGGGTCGAAATAATCAGAACCGTGTTGGCTCAGATCAGGCCTTAGCCGAGGTTCGGCAGGGCCGTCTTCAGGTTCTCGGCCACCTTGTCCAGGAAGCCTTCGGTCGTCAGCCACGACTGCTGGTCGCCGACCAGCAGGGCCAGGTCCTTGGTCATGTAGCCGGCCTCGACGGTGTCGACGACGACCTTCTCCAGGGTTTCGGCGAACTGCAGCAGGTCGGCGTTGTCGTCCAGCTTGGCGCGGTGCTTGAAGCCGGCCGTCCAGGCGAAGATCGAGGCGATCGAGTTGGTCGAGGTGGCCTCGCCCTTCTGGTGCTGGCGATAGTGGCGGGTCACGGTGCCGTGGGCGGCCTCGGTCTCCATCACCTTGCCGTCCGGCGTCATCAGCACCGAGGTCATCAGGCCCAGCGAGCCGAAGCCCTGGGCGACGATGTCCGACTGCACGTCGCCGTCGTAGTTCTTGCACGCCCAGACGAAGCCGCCCGACCACTTGATGGCCGCGGCCACCATGTCGTCGATCAGGCGGTGCTCGTAGGTCAGGCCGCGCTTCTTGAACTCCTCGGCGTATTCGGCGTCGAAGATCTCCTGGAAGATGTCCTTGAAGCGACCGTCATAGGCTTTGAGGATCGTGTTCTTGGTCGACAGATAGACCGGATAGTTGCGGGCCAGGCCGTAGCTGAACGAGGCGTGGGCGAAATCGCGGATCGAGGCGTCGAGGTTGTACATGCCCATGGCGACGCCGGCGCCCGGCGACTTGAACACTTCGTGCTCGATGACTTTGCCGTCGTCGCCGACGAACTTGATCGACAGGGTGCCCTTGCCCGGCATCAGGAAGTCGGTGGCCTTGTACTGGTCGCCGAAGGCGTGACGGCCGACGACGATCGGCTGGGTCCAGCCCGGAACCAGACGCGGCACGTTCTGGCAGATGATCGGCTCGCGGAAGACCACGCCGCCCAGGATGTTGCGGATGGTGCCGTTCGGCGACTTCCACATCTTCTTCAGGCCGAACTCGGCGACGCGCGCCTCATCGGGGGTGATGGTGGCGCATTTCACGCCGACGCCGTGCTTCTGGATGGCGTGGGCGGCGTCGATCGTCACCTGGTCGTCGGTGGCGTCGCGGTGCTCCATGCCCAAGTCGTAGTAGTCCAGTTCGACGTCGACGAAGGGGAAGACCAGCTTGTCCTTGATCCACTGCCAGATGATGCGGGTCATTTCGTCGCCGTCGATGTCGACGATGGGATTGGCGACCTTGATCTTGGCCATGCGGCTTCGTCCTGTTCTGCAAGTTTGGGAGGTGGCGGGGGTATAGCGAGCGCGGGCGCGCGAGGCAAAGGGTCCGCGAACCGTTCGCGGATTAACCGTGCCCGAAAAAAGCCCCCTGCGGCCAAGCTGAACCCGATACGGCCACGCCTGTTGTCTCAAGCGGAAGGGTAACGCGCATTTCCGGAGGGATACCCGAAATGGACGAAGACACCGACGCCTTGATTCAACGCTGGATTATCGCCTTTTGCGAAATGCCCGCCCTGGTCGATCCGGAACTGATGCGGGCCGTGCTCGCTGACATGGAGACGCAGTCGAAGGAGCCGCCGCCATGACCGACAAGACCTTCAAGGCCGGAGACAGGGTTAAGTGGGACCATTCCCAGGGAACCACTACCGGCAAGGTCGTCCGCAAGCTGACGAAGCCGACGACCATCAAGACCCACAAGGTTGCGGCCTCGGTCGAAAACCCGGAATATCTGGTGGAGAGCGGCAAGACCGGCGCCCGCGCCGCGCACAAGCCGACGGAACTGCGCAAGGCCTGATCGGACCTTGCCGTTCGGGGGAAGACGATGCGCGTGATCGCACTGATGGCCGTGGCGGCCGTTCTGGCTTCGTGCGGCGACGGCCGGACGGCCAAGGCTAGCGGCCATCCCAATGCGCCCGGCCGCGACGCCAGCGCGGGCGCGGAGGAAACCGACAACCAGCATACCTTCCGCGACTGGCTGACGGCCTGCGACAACACCGGGACCTGCCACGCCTTCGGCCATGCGACCGAGGGGACCGGCTGGGTTCGCATCACCATGGCCGCCGGCCCGGACGCCCAGCCCGAGGTCGTCGTCGGCTTCTGGCCCGACGACGGCGCCTTCGGCGGCCCGGTCACGGCGCGGATCGACAACGTCACCTTCCACGGCCTGATCGCCGCGACCGGAGAGGACGCCCTGCCTGTCGCAATCGTCGACGCCGAGCTGACGCGCGATATGGTCGATCGGATCGCCCAGGGCCAGACCATGTCCCTGCACGCCGGGTCCGAAGGCGTGACCATCTCCCTCAGCGGCGCCGCCGCCTCCCTGTTGTGGATCGACGAACATCAGGGCCGGCTGGACACCACCACCGCCCTCTTCCGCAAGGGGGCTCGCCCGGCCGCGACCGTCCCCGCCGCCATGCCCCGGCCCCGCATCGTCGCCGCCCCCGCCGTCAGCCAGGCCGGCTATGGCGATCAGGAGGGCCAGACCCTGCCCGCCGCCATCGAAGCCCTGCCGGCGGTGGTCCAGTGCCGCGCCGAGACCGCCTTCAACCCCGACCTCCAGGCCGTGATTTCCTCGGCCCGGCTGGACGCCAACACCATCCTGTGGAGCGTCCCCTGCGGCGCCGGGGCCTACAACCTCTCCAACGCCTATTTCACGACCACGCCCGCCGGGACCAACCCGCGCCGCGTCACCTTCCCGACCGCCTCGGGCGAGCCGCGCGACCAGCTGGTCAACGCCGCCTACGACCCGGCGACCCGCGTCATCGACGCTTTCAACAAAGGCCGGGGCCTGGGCGACTGCGGCCTGGCCGACAGTTGGACCTGGACTGGCCGGGGCTTCCTCCTGAAGTCGGCGTCCGAGATGTCGGAATGCTGGGGCGTGCCCAGCGACTACTGGCCGTCCTCCTGGGTCAGCGAGTGACCACCGACGTCGACGTTCTCGTCATCGGGGCGGGTCCCGCCGGACTGACCGCCGCCAACTATCTGGCTCGTTTCCGGCGCTCGGTCCTCGTCGCCGACGGCGGCCAACCGCGCGCTGGCTGGATCCCGCTCAGCCACAACATGCCGGGCTTTCCAGCCGGCATCTCGGGCGACGCCATCCTGGCCCGGATGCGCGAACAGGCTCGGGAGTACGGCGCGGTCATCCAGGCCGGTTGGGTCGATCGCCTGTCCCATGACGGCGAGATCTTCACCGCCGCCCTCGGCGGCGATCAGGTCCGCGCCCGCGCCGTCCTCCTCGCCACCGGCGTGGTCGACCACCACCCCGACCTGCCGGGCGTGGAGCGCGCCATCGAACGCGCCCTGGTCCGCATCTGCCCGATCTGCGACGGCTACGAGGCGACCGACAAGGCTGTGGCCGTGATCGGCGACAGCGACTTGGGCGTGCGCGAATGCGCCTTCATCCGCACCTATTCCGACCGGGTCACCCTGATCCACATCGGTCCGCCCGACGACCTGACGGAGCGCGAGGCCCTGACCCGCCTCGGCGTCGAACTGGTCGAGACCCCGATCGAACAGGTCCGGCTGGAGGGCGACCGCGTCACGGCCCTGTGCTGGAGCGGCGAATACCGCGCCTTCGACCTCGTCTATTCGGCCCTGGGCACGTCGGCGAACGCCGAACTCGCCGCCGCTCTGGACTGCCGTCTCGCAGAGGACGGCCGCCTCGAGGTCGATCTGCATCAGAAGACCAGCGTTCCCGGCCTCTACGCCGCCGGCGACGTCGTCCGCGGCCTCAACCAGATCGCCGTCGCCACCGCCGAAGCGGCCGTCGCCGCGACCGCCATCCACAACCGGCTGAGGCAGGCGGAGGGGATGGTGGTTTGACGATCACCGTCTTCGAGCGTCAAAGATAAAAATCTTTCTGGCGCCCCGAAACACGGCCCCGCCTGACTAAGCAGCCCGATTCTGCTCTCATGTCTGCCCAAGTCCAAAACGCGCGTACAATGCGCTCACGGTTCGCGGAGAGTGCGGACATCGACCCGACTTCGTCCGTTTCGTCCGTTTCGTCCGCTGCTTTTTCGTCCGGACCCACCGGACGAAACGCTCAGGCGAAAGCGGCCCTGACCCGTCGCTCCAGAACGGTCAGCGGCATCCGCCCCCCGTCCAGCACCGCCGAATGGAACCGCTTCAGATCGAAGTTCGGCCCCGCCTTCAGCTCTTCCCGCAATCCGGTGATCGCGATCTCGCCCATCTTGTAGGAACAGGCCTGACCGGGCGCGGAGCAGTAGCGGTCGATCTCGGTCTCGTTCGGATCGCCGACGTTCTCGGCCATGTAGCGGATCGCCTGTTCGCGGCTCCACCCCTTGGAGTGCAGCCCGGTATCGACGACCAGACGGCAGGCCCGGAACAGGAAGCTCTCCAGATAGCCGATCCGCCCGAACGGATCGCCTTCGTACAGACCCAGTTCGTCGCCCAGCCGTTCGGCGTACAGACCCCACCCCTCGCCGTAAGCCGAGAAGCCCACGGTCTTGCGATAGAGCGGCAGGTTCGCCGACTGCAGGGCCAGCGCCCCCTCGAACAGGTGTCCCGGCGCCGCCTCGTGATAGGTCAGGGTCTTCAGCGTCCAGCGCGGCCAGTCGCCCGTGTCCTTCAGGTTGATGAAATAGATGCCGGGCCGCGACCCATCCAGACTTCCCCCTTGCGCGTAGCCGCCGGGCGCTCCGGCCTCGATCGCGGGCGGCACCCGCTGGACCAGGAACTCCGACGTCGGCACGCGGGCGAAGACCTCGGGCATCCGCGACCGAACCCGGTCCATCTCGGTGTTCACATAGGCCAGCAGATCCGCCCGGCCCGCGTCGGTATTGGGCCACAGGAACCGGTCTTCCAGACGCAGGGCCGCCATCCGTTCGGCGACCGAGCCTTGGGTGTAGCCCTCACTCTTCAGCAGTTCGTCGGCCTGGGCCTGGATGTCGGCGACCTGATCCAGACCCAGCTGATGGATCTCCGCCGCCGTCGAGGTCGTGGTCGTATAGGCCTTCAGGTTCAGGGCGTAGTAGTCGGGCCCGTTCGGCAGGCGACCGATCCCCGCGTCGTGGACGGCGCTGGTTCTCTGGCTCCGCAGTTCGGCGATCTGGCGCTCCAGCGCCTGCTTCACCGGCCCGTCCAACAGGGCCTCGGCCCGGTCGACGTGATCGCCCTCGATCCCCGCCTCGCCCATCTTGCGGGCCAGGGTGCGGACCATGGCCTGTTCGGCGCCGGGCTGATCGCGCAGGGCGGTCAGCTGCTGGATCGCCTTGTCCAGGATGAAGTCGGGCGCCACCACCCCCATGCCCGCATGGGCGCGGCTGCGATCGGTGTCTCCGTCCAGCGAGGCCGGGAAGGCGCTCAGCCGCTCGATGAAGGCGTCGGCGTCCTCGCGCGTCTTCACCGGATGGGTGGTGTCCAGGAAGCTCGGCACATCGACATAGGCGCCGTTGATCTGGCTGACGACATAGGGGGTCCGCCGCCAGCTGTCGGCCGTGTGCCAGGCGAAGGCGGCGGCCTCGGCCGCGACCTCCTTCTGGAACGAGAGCACGTCGTAGCTGGCCCGCCCCTCCGCCGAGAGGGCCTCCGGGTCGATGGTTCTCAGTTCGGCCAGATCCGACCGCGCCTTGACCCGATCCACCTCGGCCCCCGCCAGGGACCGATCGTTCAGCCGGCCCCGCTGACCTGCCCGCGCCCCGACGTCGAGCCCCAGCGAGGTCGCCGACTGCGGCGCCTCGTCCAGCCCCTGTTCGAACTGGCGGCTCAGGATGGCGTCCAGCCGCGCATCCTCATGGTTGATCCGGGCCTGCACCGCACCCGGCAGGGCGGCCAGCCCCGCGCCCGCGGCGGCCGAGGCGAGCAGTCGGCGACGATCGATCATGGCGGGCTCCCGAAAAACCAAGGGCCGCATCAGTCACCAACCGCGCCGCTTCGACAAGCCGACACCGTCAGAAATCGCTCAGGTCGAGGGTCGCGCCGTCAGGCGGGGCGATATCAGACGCGCAGGGGCCGGGCTGGACCGATGGCGCGGGAAACCGTCCAGAAGGTTGATCAGAATCGCGATCCAGCCCCACGCGGCGTCCTTATGATTGCGATGAATCTCTTCCATAACGGCCTCCTGCGCCGATCGCTTCTGAGCATCGGAGGTATCGGCTTGACAGGTTCTCTTCGCAAACCAGTAGTATGGCGGGTCAGCCCTAGAGACCCTTATGCGTGATCCGCTTGCCGGCCTGCCCCTGTCGTCCATCCGCGTGTTCGAGGCGGCGGCGCGTCTGAACAGCTTCACCCGCGCGGCGGAGGAGCTGGGCATGACCCAGGCGGCGGTCAGCTGGCAGATCAAGGCGCTGGAGACGCGGCTGGGGTTCAGCCTGTTCCGGCGTCTGCCGCGCGAGGTCCAGCCGACCGAACAGGGCGAGCGGCTGTCGCGCGCGGCGACCGAGGCCATGACCCTGCTCCGCCGCGCCTTCGCCGAGGTGACCGAGGCCGATCAGGGCGTGCTGTCGATCACCACCCTGACGACCCTGGCGACCCAGTGGCTGGCGCCCCGGCTGGGGGCTTTCCAGGTCGCCAATCCGGGGCTGGCCGTGCGGCTGGACACCAGTCCGACCATCATCGATCTGGCGCGGTCCAGCTTCGACGTCGCCCTGAGGTCCGGCGACGGCGACTGGCCGGGGGTGGAGTGCGCGCCCTTGATGCCCAGCGTCTTCACGCCCCTGTGTAGCCCGGCCCTGTGCGAGCGGCTGGGGCTGAAGGAACCCGCCGATCTGGTCGATGCCCCACGCGTCGGGGACGAGAAGGAATGGGCTGCCTGGTTCGCCTGCGCTGGCGTGACCACTACGACCAATCCTGCGTCCCGGCTGCGCGCCGATATCCAGGGGCTGGAGGTGGCCGCCGCCATGGGTGGGCAGGGGGTGGCCCTGGGGTCTCCTATTCTGTTTGCCCGCGAGATCGAGGCGGGGCTGCTGGTCCGGCCTTTCGTTCAGACGGTGAAGCTGTCGAAAGGCTATTTCATCGCCTGGCCCGAGGACCGCAGGCGATCGCCCAAGATCGCCCGCTTCCGCGACTGGCTGATGGCCGAGGCGGCGGCCGATCCCGACATCGCCGCCGAGATCGCGCTTACGCCCGCATGATGCCCTGAAGCACCGCCAGCGGCACCGAGCCGTTCAGCAGCATCCGGTCATGGAAGGCCTTGATGTCGAAGTCGGGCTTGGCCTCGGCTTCCTGACGTAGGCCCTCGATCACCGTCTGACCCAACTTGTAGGAGCAGGCCTGGCCCGGCCAGACGATGTAGCGGTCGACCTCTGACTGGGCGGAGTTCGCAGGGGTCGCGGCCTCGGCGATCATGTAGTCGATGGCCTGCTGACGGCTCCAGCGCTTGTCGTGCAGGCCGGTGTCGACGACCAGACGGACGGCGCGGAACAGATAGGCCTGGAGGTAGCCGATCCGACCCAGCGGATCGCCCTCGTACATGTTCAGGTCGTCGGCGGCGACGCGCTCGGAATACAGGGCCCAGCCCTCGTTGTAGGCCGAGAAGCCCGAGGCGCGGCGATAGATGGGCAGGGTCCCGGCCTCGCGCGCGACCGAGATCTGGAAGTGATGGCCCGGCACCGCCTCGTGATAGGTCAGGGTCTTCAGCGACCATTTCGGCCGGTTCGCCGTGTCGCGCAGGTTGATGTAGTAGGCGCCCGGCCGCGACCCATCCAAGGACGCCGCCTGATAGTAGCCGCCCGGCGCCCCGATCTGGATCGACACCGGCACGCGACGGATTTCCACCGGCGCCTGGGGCAGGGTCGAGAAGACCTCCGGCAGACGCGGCGTGATCTCGGCCACCATCTCGTTCAGCGAGGCGATCAGGGCGACCTTGCCCTCGTCGTCGTTGGGCCACAGATGCTGCGGGTCGCGGCCGAGCGCGTTCACCCGCTCACCGACCGTGCCCTCGGTGATGCCGAGGCCTTCCAGGATCTCGGCGATCTCGGCCTGGATCGAGGCGACCTGTTGCAGGCCGATGTCGTGGATCTCGGCGCCGGTATAGGTCGTCGTGGTGTAGCCCCGGATGCCGAGGTTGTAGAGCCGCTGCCCTTGAGGCAGACGCCAGACGCCGACGTCCTCGGACGCGGTCGGACGCTGGGCCTCGAAGACGGCGATCTGGCGCGTCAGGGCGGGCTTGATCTCCTCGTCGACGATGACCGAAGCGCGGGCGCCCCAGTCGCCGGCGATGGCCTTCTCGCCCGTCTTGCGGACCAGGGCCTGGACCATGGCCATCTCGGCGGCGGGCGTGTCGCGCAGCGTCTTCAGCTGCGTCAGGGTCTTGTCCATGATGACGGCCGGCAGGGTGACGCCCGCGTCCGCATCCTGTTCCAGACGCGCGTTCTCCTGATCGATCTGGACCGCGAAAGCCTTCAGTCGCGACAGGAAGGCTTCGGCGTCGGCCGTGGCTTCCAACCGGTGCTGGTTGGTCATGAAGTCCGGCACGTTGAAGTAGGCGCCGCCGTTCTGCATCACGATGTAGGGCGAGCCGATGAAGGGCAGTTCGGCGCGCATGGCGGCCGTCTCGGCCTGGAACTGTTGCACGGCCAGGGTGACCTTGAAGCCATCCGAGAGGCCCTCGGTCGGCCAGTCCTTCAGCCGTCCCCACTGTTCGACGGCGCGGGCGTTGTCGGCGCGTTCGGCCTCCAGGCTGAGGTCCGACAGCTTGCCCGCCAGATGCGCCCGGTCGTCCTTGTCGATGCCCAGGCTGGTGGCGAAGGTCGGATTGCGCTCGACGTTCGCGTTGAACCATTCGGTCAGGAGGGCGTCGAGCGCGGCGTCCTGTTGCGACTGGGCCATCGCGCGGATCGGAAGGGTGGCGACGAGGCCCGCGCCGGCGGCGGAGAGCATCAGATGACGGCGGTTCAGCATGGTGGGCCTTTCGGACGCGAGAGGAACATCTGGCTCGTCCGGTTCGTCCGGACGAAAGATAGGGTGACGAAACGGACGAAACGGACGAAACGCCGGCCGGCTTCTGCTGATCGACAGAGATGGGAAGCAGCCGGGCCGACGACAAGGGCAGGCAAAGAATAAATTCTTACTCTTTCGGGACGCCGAGCCAGGCGTCGCGGAAGGCCTGTTGCGCCGGGGTGATGGCCTCGCCATCGGCCTCCATCCGCACCAGACGGAAGGACGGATCGGCGACCAGATGCAATGTGGCGGATCGCTCCACGCCGCGCTGAAGGAAGCGGATCGGCAGGTCGTCGCCCGGCTTGGCGGCCGCGAGGGCGGCGATCCAGCCGGCCTGATCGTCGATCTCGGTCTCGCCCAGGGCCACGATCTGATCGCCGCGATCCAGGCCCGCCTCGTACAGCGGCGTGCCGGGCGCGACGGCGCCGCCGATGATCGGGGCGCCGGTCGCGGGCAGGCGGGCGGCGCCGGCCCAGGCGGCGTCGGGGTTGACCGGCTCCATCGACACACCGGCCTGGGCCAGGAGCGGTGCGAAGTCCGGCAGATCACGGCCCCGGATCATCCGCGCGAAGAAGTCCTCGGCGAAGGCCGCGTCGCCCGTCACCTGGGTCAGGGCGGTCTGCAAATCCTCCGGCCTGTAGGCCCGCTCGGTGATGCCGTGGGTCTGCCACATCCGCCGCATCAGGTCGTCGAGCGTCACGCCCGGAAACCGTTGGCGCAGGGTCAGGTCCAGGCCCAGGGCGATGACCGCGCCATAGGGGTAGTAGGAGACGAAGATGTTGTCGTTGACCGGGTCGATGGCGGTGGCGGCGTCCACGAAGGGCGCCCGCAGGCTCATTTCCTGGGGCGAGCCGTAGCGACGGCCCGAGGCGTTCGACACGCCGTTCACCTGATTGCCGATGTCGGCGAGGAAGCGGTCCACCGTCGACACCCCGGCCCGGCGGATGGTCAGGGGACCGTAGTAGTTAGTGAAACCCTCGGCGAACCACAGGGACGGGGTCGCATTGGCGCGGGTGAAGTCGAAGGGCTCCAGCTCGGCCGGGCGAATCCGCTCCACGTTCCAGGCGTGGAAGAACTCGTGGCTGAGGGTGCCGATCTGGGCGAAGTCGGCCTCCTTGAACGAACGGGTGTTGTTGATGACGGTGGAGTTGCGGTGCTCCATCCCGTCGCCGTTCACATAGGGCAGGTAGTCGGCGATGAAGGTGTAGGTCCCGAAGTCGAAATCGGGCGCATCCCCGAAGACCGCGATCTGGGCGTCGACCACCTTCTTCGCCCGCTCGGCGAAGACGTCCATCTCCTCTTCCGTGCCGGCGTGATGGACGGCCAGGCGGAGGGTGCGGGGCACGCCGGCGTCGTCGACCGTCCACTGGCGCACCATGTGGTTGCTGAGCTCGACCGGGCTGTCCATCAGATACTGCAGATTGGGCGCGGCAAAGGTGAAGGGGTCGGGGCCGGGCTCAAGCTGGGTCGCGACCTTCCAGCTGTCGTCATAGGGTTTGAAGACGATCTCGACCGGCCGATCGTCGAAACCGGTCGCCCAGGCCAGGGTGGCAGGCATGTTCAGGTGGGCGTGGGTCGCGTCGATCTGGGCGTAGGTGCCATCCGACCGATCCGCGAACAGGGTGTAGGAGAGGGTCACCGTGCCGTCGTGACCCGGCACGGTCCAGCCGTAGGGATCGGTGCGGTCGATGGTCAGGTCTCGGCCCCGTCCGTCCACGGCCGAGACCGAATAGACGTTCTTGGCGAACTCGTGGATCGCATAACGGCCGGGCGAGGAGCGCGACATCTGGAACCGCACCGGGCCTGAGCCGACGTCGCGGTAGGTGACGGAGACCTGGGCCTCGTGGTGGACGGCGTTGTCGAAGCTGACCCGATATTCCTGGGCCTGGGCGACGCCGGTCATCAGGGCGGCGGAAGCGGCGGCGGTCAGCAGACGACGAACGGACATGGGAACTCCGGAACAGCGGCGTGCATAGGGGAGGAAGCGGAGCCGGGTGGCAAGGGCATGCTGTCTCCTCCCCATGCAATGGGGAGGTGGCGCGGCGCTTCTTCAGCGCCGTGACGGAGGGGGCGAGACGGTGGTTTGAGTGGGGGCTGGCGAGCGCTGAATCGGTGCGACCGAGTCGCCCCCTCCGTCAGCTCGCGAAGAGCTCGCTGCCACCTCCCCACAAGTGGGGAGGAGACGGTTGGCGTCACCCCGGCCGAAGCTCCTGCTTCACCCGCTCCGCCAGGGTCTTGATGTCCAGGGGCTTGGGCAGGAAGGAGACGCCCGCCTCGTCCTGGAGCAGGTCGGAGAAGTCGCTCTCGGCATAGCCGGAGATGAACATGACCGGGGCGTCGCCGAGGTATTGGCGGGCCTTCTTGAGCAGGCTCGGACCGTCCAGTCCCGGCATGATGACGTCACTGATCAGCATGTCGATCTGGCCCGCCCATTCCTCGGCCAGGATCAGGGCTTCCTCGCCGTCGGCGGCCTCGATGACCTCGTAGCCGCGCTGACGCAGCAGCTTGGCGGCGATGCCGCGCACGGCGGCCTCGTCCTCGACGAACAGGATGCGGCCGTTGCCGGACAGGTCGCGCGGGGCGGCCTTGGCCTTGACCTCGACCGGACCGGCTTCGACCAGTTCCTGCTCCGAGGCGGCGGGCAGGAAGATGCGGAAGGCGGCGCCGGCGCCCTCGACATTGGTCACCCCGATATGGCCGCCCGCCTGCTGGACGATGCCGTAGACGGTGGCCAGGCCCATGCCCGTGCCCTCGTTCACCGCCTTGGTCGTGAAGAAGGGCTCGAAAATCTTGTCCAGCAGTTCGGGCGGAACGCCGGGGCCGGTGTCGGACACTTCGATCAGGGCCGAGTCCTCGACCGGCGCCTCGCGCCAGCCCAGAGCGACCGACTCGATCTGGGTCAGGCGGCGGGTGGTGATCGTGACGACCCCGGCGCCCGGCTCGACCACGCCGCGCATGGCGTCGCGGGCGTTGACGGCCAGGTTCATCACCGCCGTCTCCAGCTGGGACTTGTCGGCCAGGACCACCGGCAGGTCACGGCCGTAGTCGGTCTCCAGACGCACGTCCTCGCGCAGCAGCCGGCGCAGCAGGACGGCGAACTCCCCGACCAGTTCGCCCAGGTCCAGACGCTCGCGACGGACGGTGGACTTGCGCGAGAAGGCCAGCAGTTTCCGCACCAGATCGGCGGCGCGGATGCCCGTCTGGCGGATCTGGTTCAGCCCGTCATAGGAGGGATCGCCGACCGGATGACGCTCCAGGAGTTCGGACAGCTGCAGCTGGATGGCGGTCAGAAGGTTGTTGAAGTCGTGCGCGACGCCGCCGGCCAGCTGGCCCACGGCCTGCATCTTCTGAGCCTGCGACAACTGCAGCTCCATCGACTTCTGGGCCGAGACGTCGAACAGCCAGACGCGGCGCTTGTCGCCTTCCGGGGCGACGTAGAGGTGCAGCATCTTGTCGGGATAGGCGCGGGCGACGAGCTCGATCGGGCCGGTCGAACCGGCGGCCAGACGGGCGCGGGCCTCGATCACCCCGGCCGGGTCGAACAGGTGGCCGAAGGCGGCGTTGCGGGCGGCGGCCGGGCCGGTCAGGGTCGCCAGGGCCGGATTGGCCTCCTCCGCCTTGCCCGCGAACAGGTCGTCGCCGTCGATCACGGCCGAGCCGAACGGAGCGCCGGCGGCCATGGCCCGGGCGTCGCCGGTCGAGGCGGCGTATGCGGGGGCGGCGACCACGGGCGGGGTGGTCAAGGCGGCCTCCGGCGCCTCGCGCACCAGATAGCGCCCCTCCCCCGCCAGGCCGATGGTGACCTCCAGCTCGCGTTCGCCGATGAGGACGATGGCGCGACCCTGATGGCCCTGACGCGCCTGGGCGAAGGCCATGTAGAGAGCCTGGGCTGACTTGCCCTTGGGCAGGCTGACGGTCGCCCCGTTCTGCGAGGCCCAGGCGCCATTGTAGGCCAGGACCGCGCCGGAGGCGAAGACCAGCGCGGCCGGCTCGGCCATGGCGTCCAGCATCTCCACTGCCACATCGCCGGCCGGGCGGTCGGACGTCTTCGTCTCGATCCGGTTGAAGGCGAACAGCCCCATCAGCGACACGGCCGCGATGGTGATCATCAGGATCATGTGCGGCGTGGTCATGGGCCCGGCCTGGAAGGCGGGCCAGGCCAGGGCGGCGATGGCGACGGCGAACCCGACCGCCATCAGGATGACGGTGACGTCGAACTTCGGCGCCGAGGGCGTGCTGGAGACGGTCATGGGAAGGCGGCCCCTCGAATCAGTGGGCTGAGTATACGGCAGCCGTCTCCTCCCTGTCGCCGCAGGCGATTGGCAGGTGGCGGCAAGCGCTTCGCGAGCTGACGGAGGGGGCGACCGGGTTTCACCGAGCGAGCACCGCAACCCCTCACCTCAAGCATCGTCTCGCCCCCTCCGTCACGGCGCTGAAGGAGCGCCGCGCCACCTCCCCATGCTTCGCACGGGGAGGAGACTATCGGCGTTTCCGCTTCTGCATGACGAAGCCGATGACCTTGGCGGCGGCCTCGAAATGCTCGCGCGGGATGGTCTCGTCGATGTCGACGGCGGCGTAGAGGGCGCGGGCCAAGGGCACGTTCTCCACGATCGGCACCTCGTGCTCCTTGGCCACCTCCCGGATGCGAAGGGCGATGGCGTCCACGCCCTTGGCGACGCAGATCGGCGCGGCATCGCCCTGGTCCGGCTCGTAGCGGAGCGCGACCGAATAGTGGGTCGGGTTGGTCACGATGACCGTGGCCTTGGGGACGTTGGCCATCATCCGCTGGCGGCTCTTCTGCATGCGGATCTGCTTCAGCTTGGCCTTGATGTGCGGGTCGCCTTCGGAGTTCTTGAACTCCTCCTTCAGCTCTTCCTTCGTCATTCGCTGGCGTTTGGCGAAACGCATCTTCTGCCAGATGAAGTCGCCCCCGGCGCCGAGCACCAGGAAGACGATGGTCGATCCCATCAGGGCCAACATCAGGTCGCGGGCCATGGGCAGGATGTTCAGGGGCGACATGGCCGCCATGTTCTCGAACTCGCGGGCGTGGGGCTTCAGCACCATCCAGCAGATCACCGACACCACGATCAGCTTGATGAAGGTCTGGGCGAACTGCATCAGGCCGTCGGGGCCGAAGATGCGCTTGAAGCCCGCCATCGGGCTGACCTTGTCCCACTTCGGCTTCATCTTCTCGGCCGAGAACAGAAGACCCGACTGGATCACATTGCCGCCGACCCCGCCGACGATGGTGGCCAGCATGACGGCGCCCAGGAAGGGCGTGATGGCCCACAGCGCCCTGGCGCCGATCTCGACGCCGGCGCCCGCCTCCAGCCCGCCCAGCATCTGATGCGGGGCGGCGATGAAGGGCAGCAGGGCCTCGCCCATGGTGGTGGTGAAATAGCCGCCGCCCATGATGATGACGGCCGAGGCGCCGAGGAGGCTGAGAGCCGGGGCGACGTCCGCCGACTTGGCGACGTCACCCTTCTTTCGCGCCTCCTCAAGTTTCTGTGGAGACGCCTCTTCTGTTTTGGACTCGGGATCCTGGTCTTCAGCCACCGGTCCCTCCCGAAACGAAGAGGTTCGCCAGCGACCGGTAGCGGTCGATGAAGACCGTTCCCAGCACGCCCAGCGACAGGGCGAAGATCGACAGGCCCAGGATGATGCTGAGCGGGGCCGCCGCGAAGAAGATCTGGAAGGCCGGCATCACCCGACCGACCAGACCGGCCGCGAGGTTGAAGATCAGGGAGAAGACGATCACCGGCGCCGCCAGCTGGACGCCCAGCATGAAGCTGTCGCCCAGGGTGCGGATGGCCAGCTCGGTGAAGTCGGCGGCGATCAGGGGCCGGGCCGGGGCGATCAGCTCATAGGAGCCGACAAGCCCCGCGATGAACAGGTGATGGGTGTTGGTGGCGAAGATCAGCACCGTCCCGAACAGCATCAGGAAGGCGGCGATGGTCGTGTTCTGGCCGCCCAGCAGCGGGTTGGCGGTCTGGGCGAAGCTGAGCGTCGTCTGCAGCGAAACGATCTCGCCCGCCGTGGACAGGGCCGAGGTGAACATCCTGATGATGGCGCCGATCATCAGGCCGGTGACGACCTCGCGAATGACCCAGCCGACGGTGGCCCCCAGGCTGTCGGGCAGGGCCGGAAGGGCGCCGCCGACCACCGGCCAGAGGCAGAGCGAGACGACCAAGGCCAGGGACAGCCGGATGCGCGGCGGCACATAGGTCTCGCCGATCCCCGGCAGGGTCAGGATCATGGCGCCGATGCGGGCGAAGATCAGCCCGCCGGCCCAGACCTGATCGGCGGTGGCGTAGGGTTCCACGCCGCCCCTACATGCCCGAGATGCGCGCCGCGATGGTCCGCATGAAGGCGCCCAGCAGTCCGCCCATCAGCGGCAGGAAGAGCAGCAGCGAGATGAAGATGGCGATGATCTTGGGCGCATAGACCAGGCTCTGTTCCTGGATCTGGGTCAGGGCCTGGAACAGACCGATGCCGACGCCGACGACCAGACCTACGATGAGCACGGGGGCGCACAGCTGGATCGTCAGCCACAGGGCGTCGCGGCCCACATCCAGAACTTCCGCGCCGCTCATCGACCTGATCCCGAAAACTACTGGGCAGAAAATGCCGGGAGCGTGGTTAACGGGGCGTTAGCGCCCGCCCCCCGTTCGACGCGTCCGGACTCCAAAACACCGTCCGAAGCGTCCGAAGAGTCCGAAGCGTTCGGATGCCGTCGCAACGGGCCGAGGCCCGTCGTTCAGCGCCGACCAGTCTAAGACCGTTCGAGACAGCGTTAGACATAAACCGCTTCATCAGGACCGGGCGTTGAAATCGCAGGCGAAATCCGGGCGTGCTTTGCCAACTTCGAGGGTCTTCAGGCGGCCGCCTCCATGAAGAGGGAGCGATGCGCGGCGACCCCGGCCATGACGCCCGCGGCCGAGGCGAGCGTCGCGTTGTGCATCGGCTGGGCCGCGTCGCCGGCCGCGAAGACATTGGCGACCGTCGTCTGCTGCATGGGATCGACCTGGATATGCAGGCCGGTCATGCCTTCGACGAGGGCGCAACCCAGCTGTTCGGCCAGCGGGCCGACGATGCGGGTCTTCGGCGCGGTGAAGACCGCCTCGGCCGCGATCTCGCGTCCGTCGGCGAGGCGCAGAGCGCGTGTCGTCTGGCCTTCTCCGAGCAGTTCGACCACGGGCGTGCGTTCGATGATCACGCCCCGCGCCATAAGGTGTGCGACCTCTTCCGGCGTCGGTTCAAAGATCCCTTGGGTGCAGTAGGTGGTCGGTCCCCAGTCCGGCAGCATCAGGCCCTGATGGGCCGCCATCGGGTGGTTGGCGATGACGGCCAGCGGCCGGTCGCGGACCTCGTAGCCGTGGCAGTAGGGGCAGTGCAGGACGCTGACGCCCCAGCGCGGCGTCATCGACGGCAGCGGCAGTTCGTCGGCGACGCCGGTGGCCAGAACCAGCCGCCGACCGACCACCTCGCATCCGTCGCTCAGCTTGAGCCGAAAGCCGTCCTCGACCGCCGCGACGCTCTCGGCCCGCCCGTGGAAGAAGTCGAAGGTCGGATAGGCGGACAGCTGGGCCAAACCCAGACGCATGATCTCGGCCGGAGCCACGCCGTCCTGGCCCAGGAAACCGTGCGAGGCGTGCGCGAACCGGTTTCGCGGTTGACCCGCATCGACGAGCAGGATCCTGCGACGCGCCCGCACCAACTGCATGGCGGCGGACAGTCCCGCGAAACTGCCGCCGACGATGACTGCATCATATTCCACGAAACGCTCCTCTCGTATCTTCGTGAGTTACGAGATAGGGCGCGGATCCACTTCACGCAACTTGTTTTGTTTCGTGATGGAGTTGGTGTAGGGTCCGGCCATGCCGACCGACAGCCGCCTGTCCCGAATGCTGCACGTCCTGATCCACATGGATCGACATGGCGGGCCGCTCACGTCGGAGACGATCGCGGGAATGCTGGGCACCAATCCGGTGGTGGTGCGCCGGACCATGTCGGGGCTGAAGGCCGCCGGCTATGTCGCCTCGGAAAAGGGCCACGGCGGCGGCTGGACGGTGGCGCGGCCGCTGGACCAGATCACCCTCCTGGACATCCACGAAGCGGTGGGCAGCCCGAAACTGTTCGCCATCGGGCTGGCGGACGACGACCCCGCCTGTCTGATCGAGCGGGCGGTCAATGCGGCCATGACCGAGACCCTGAGCGATGCGGAGCGGATGCTACGCGCCCGACTGTCGGAGGTCACCGTGGCCTCGGTCGCGCCCGACGTCGAACAGTTCGACGCCTATTTGGCGGCGCATACCGTCAGGACCTAGTTCGCCGCCTTCTCCCTTTGCACCTCCGCCTCGCGGCGGCGACCGAGCCGGTCCAGCGCCGTCGCATGGGCTAGATGCAGGTCGCGCCATCTGGGGGCTAAGGGTTCGGCCTCGGCGTACTTCGCCGCCGCCTCGGCCCAGCGGCCCTGAGCGGCCAGGGCGTCGCCCCAGCCCTTCAGCGGATCGGCCCAGCGGGGCCCCCGCACATGGGCGTCGCGGAACCGGGTGACGGCCCGCGCCGTGTCGCCCCGCGCCAGCAGGGCCAGGCCCCGGCGCTGGTAGGCGAACGGCAGGGAGGGCGCCAGGCGGATGGCGACGCCGTACTGGCGATCGGCCTCGGCGCGTCGTCCCCTCGCCTCCAGCACATCGGCGCGGAAGGCGGCGCAGGCGACGTAGCGGTCCGCGCGGACGAAGGCGGCCTCGGCCTGGGCGTAGCGGCCCGACAGTCCCTCGGCCAGGCCCAGGAAACAGGGAGCCTCGTAGAAGGTGAAGGCCACATCGTCGTCGGTGGTCCACAGCGCATCCAGCGTCTCGGCGGCGGCCACGGCGGCGGGGCGATCGTTCACGGCGAGCGCGCGATAGACCTCGATCATGTGGCGGGTGGCGATGGTGACCGGTGCGTCGGGAGTCGCAGCGGCGAGGTGGCGCAGGGCGCCGGCGAAGTCATGTCGGCGGCCCTCGGCGTCCGCGAGGCTGAATTCCTGGCCGCCCAGAATCCCCTCGCCGCCGGTCTCCGCGATATCGGCCTCCGCCGCCTCGACGGTGCGGGTCCAGTCCTGCAGCAGGAGGAGGTAGGGCGCGCTTTCCCTCGGCTTGCCGTCCGCGTCCTTCTTCGCGGCGAACTCGCGGCCCGCGCGCGCGGCGGCCTCCTCGCCCTCGACGTCGAACAGGGTGCCGATCAGCATGCCCCAAACATCCTGATCGTCGGGCAGGGATTGCAGCGCCAGCCGCAGCTTCTCGACCGCCTCGGCCGGGCGTCCGATGCTGGTCAGCAGGATGGCCCAGTTGTAGGCCAGCTCGCCCCGCGACCCCGGATGGCCGGCATAGGCGCCGGGAATGAAGCGTTCGGCGTCCTCGTAGCGCCGGGTCTCCAGAAGGTAACTGGCGAAGAGCTGGGGTTCGAACCGGCCGTAGATGTATTCCGACGCCTCGGTGATCAGGCGCGGCATCTCGGATTCCGGCCCGGTGAAGGTGCGGCCGCGCACTCCGTCGGCGCGGATGGTCAGGGAGACCTCGCCGGTCGGGCTGACCGTAACGGCGCCGCCGATATGGGTCTCCTTGCCGAACCAGCCGCGCAGCAGTTTGTCGATCTCGCCGATGGAGACACCGGTCGAGGGCACGACCACCGCCACGTCGCGCGTCCAGTTCAGGGCGACGGCGCGGTTCTCGGCCGAGTTTCTGGCGTCCGCGCCGATAGTGGTGACGACGTCCGACACGCTTCGGGCGATGACCTGGCCCGTGTGACCGCGTCGGCTCAGATCGAAGGGGCTGTCGAAGGGATCGACGACCACGGCGCGAGAATGGGCGGCGGTCCAGACCATCATCGCCAGACCGATGACGAAACCCAGGCCGACCATCGCGGTCATCACCCGGAGAACCAGACCCATACGCTCGTTGGAGACCTGGGCCTTGATCAGGCGACGCTGTTCCTCGACCAGAAGCACGGCCGGATCGGGCGGGCCCATGGTCGGCTCGGCCGCCTCCATGGCGTTCTCGGCCATCTCGATGGCGTCGAGAGACTCCGTCGCCTTCTCGCGACGCCGGCCCAGCCGGATACGCCCTTCGCGCGGATCTTCGTCGGTCATTCAGCCCCCTGAAGCGCCCAGACTAAACCGTTGTTCGCTGGACGGCAAAACGGTCCGACCCTTGCGACGGGAAGGCCAGAAGGAGGTCCTCCCATGGCCTGGACAGCGATTTCGACCCGAAACGAGACACCGCCGATCGCACGCGGGGGCTGGTTGGACGCGCTGCGTTTCATTGTGGCCACGATGATCGTCCTTCACCATTTCCAGGCGGCGGGGCCCGTGGCGCTGGCCGAGAGCCTGCATCCCGTGTTCGAGCGGGGCGGGTTCCTGCTGACCAACTTCTTCCTGATCGACAGCGGCTATGTGCTGATGCGGGTCTATGGCGGGGCGGTCGGACGCGGGGCCATGTCGCCCGGCGACTTCTTCATCAAGCGGTTCCTGCGGGTCTATCCGGCCCACCTGATCATGGGGCTGTCGCTGGTGGCCCTGGTGCTGCTGAGCGCGCTCGGCGGCGTGTCGCCGCGCAATCCGGAATGGTTCGCCTGGGACCAGCTGCCGGCCCAGCTGACCCTGACGCAGGGTTTCGGCATTCACGGCGGACTGGGCTGGAACGCGCCCAGCTGGTCGATCTCGGCCCTGATCGGCTGCTACGTCCTGTTCCCCTATATCCTGCGCGTGCTGAAGGGGATGGGGCCGTGGGGCGTGATGGCGGGCGTGATCCTGCTGTACCTGGCCGCCAACGAGGCCTGTCGCGCCTTCCTGGGCTATCCCGTCTATCAGATGCCGATGAAGTTCGGCTTCTTCCGCGCCCTGCCGCTGTTCATCCTGGGCATGGGTCTGGCGGTGTTCTCGGAGAAGGTGTTCGTGGCCCCGCGTCTGGCCCGGATCGTCGGGGTCTCGGCGGCCGTGGGTCTGGCGACGGTCCAGTGGTTCGACAAGAACGCGCTTCTGTCACTGACCTTCATCAGCCTGATCATCCTGGCGGCGGGCGCGATTCCCGTCGCGAAGCCGTCGAAACTGGTCGAGCGGGCCAGCGTCGTCTCCTTCTCGATGTTCATCACCAACGAGGTGGTGCGGATCGCCTGGTTCGGCGTGGCCAATGTGCTGATCGCGAAATACGCCCTGTCCACGGGCGTCCAGTGGGTCATCTGGGGCGCGGGGGTCCTGGCCGCCATCGGCTTCGCCTTCGCCTTCCACGCGGTGATCGACGATCCGATGCAGACGCGGATCAAGCGCTGGCTGGCCCGCGGCAAGGTGCGTCGCCGCCCGGTCGAACAGGGCGCGGTGGTGTCGCTGGAGGGGTAAGCCCTGGCACTCCCCTTCTCCCCTTGCGGGAGAAGGTGGCCGCGAAGCGGACGGATGAGGGGTATGAGGACGCGGTCGAGATGAGTCCTGTGCTCGCTTGGCAAGAGCGAGTTTCACCCCTCACCCGATCGCACAATAACGACGGCTTTCGCCGCCGTGTGCGATCTCCCTCTCCCGCAAGGGGAGAGGAGTAGATGAGGATTAATCCCCGCTGTTCAAATGCAGGATGTTGCCGTCCGGGTCCTTGAACCAGACCATGCGGAAATCGCCGGCGCGGTGGATGCCGCCGGCGAAGGTGACGCCGTCCATGTCGTACTGCTCGAAGGTCACGCCCTTGCCGGCCAGGTCGGAGACGATGGTCTCGATCTCGTCGCCGACGCCCCAGACGACGGCGTTGGCCTTGTTGGTTCCGGCGAAGTCGGACGGATAGACGCAGAGCACCGTCTTGCCGGTCCGGAACATGGCCACGCCTTCGCCGGAGGCCGGCGCCTCCTCCAGCCCCAGGGTCTGGCCGTAGAAGGCGCGGGCGCGGGCCAGATCCTTCGTGCCGACGATAGCGGCGGAATCCCTGTCCTTCAGCATGGTCGTCTCCTCCTGGGATGACGGGGATAGCGTGCGGGGCGCGAAGGGCGTTCCAAACGGCCGCGTTCGTCCGCTTGCGGCACGGACCGCAATCGTGCGCATTGAAAGGCCATGGGCTCGAGTGCGCTTCGCGACGTCTACATCACCGGAACCGGCAGCTTCCTGCCCGGCGAACCGGTCGGCGCCGACGCCATGGAGGACTTCATCGGCCGCATCGCCGGGCGCAGCTCCGCCGTGGGCCGCCGCGCCCTGCGCTGGAACGGGGTCGAGACGCGGCACTACGCCCTGACGCCGGAGGGCCAGCCGCTGCACTCCAACGCCTCGATGACGGCGGCGGCGGCGAAGGCGGCGCTGGAGAAGGCGGGCCTGTCGCTGGGCGATCTGGGCTTCCTCTCCACGGCGACGACGCAGGGCGACTACATCGTTCCCGGCCATGCCAGCGCGGTCCATGCCGAGCTCGGCGCGCCCCCTATCGAGATCGCCAGCTACCAGTCCGTCTGCGCCTCCGCCTTGATGGCCGCCAAGGGCGCCTGGTTGCAGGTTCGGGCGGGAGAGACCGAGGTCGCGGCGACGGCGGCGGGAGAGTTCTCCTCCCGCTGGTTCCGGCCGGAGTTCTATGAGGGCACGTCGCTTGTGGACGCCAAGGGCCGGGCTCGGGTCGAGGCGGATTTCCTCCGGTTCACCCTGTCGGACGGGGCGGGCGCGGTGGTCATGGAGCCGAGGCCGCGACCGGACGGCCTGTCGCTGAAGGTCGAGTGGATCGACCTGACGTCGCTGGCGGGACGGTTCGATCCCTGCATGTGGGCCGGCTCCACCTTCGCCGACCGGGCCGACATGAAGTCCGCCTGGAGCCACGCCGGGCCGGTGGCCGCCCATGCGTCGGGGTCGGTCGCGCTGGTGCAGGATTTCGAGCTGTTGAAGATCGTCATCCGGGCGTGGATCGGGGTCTGGCTGGAGAAGGTGGATCAGGGGCGGATCACGCCCGATCAGGTCGATCACCTGCTCTGTCACTATTCGGCCCGGTCGCTGCGGGAAGAGATCGTGTCGATCCTGAAGAGCACGGCCGCCATGATCCCCGAGGAAAAGTGGTTCTCGAACCTGCCGACCGTGGGCAACATCGGCGCGGCCTCGATCTGGGTCATGCTGGACGAGTTCATGCGATCGGGGCGGGCGAAGAAGGGCGAGAAGGTCCTGTTGATCGTGCCCGAGAGCGGACGGGCCATGGTCGGCTTCATGATGTGCGAGGTGGTGTGATGATGCGTTCTCACTCCCGCTCATCCCCGCGAAAGCGGGGACCCAGTGCTTTCGTGAGGCACGGTGCGCGGGATTGCTGCCTGAGCACCACCGGTCGTAGTCATCGCCCAAAGAACTGGGTCCCCGCTTTCGCGGGGATGAGCGGAGAAGAGAATGGCTGACGGACAGGCGCCGGCGTCGGATCAAGTTTCTGACACCCTGAGGAAGCTGGCGGTGGTCTTCGCCGACTTCGAACAGCGGCTGGAGGCGACGCCCCTGATCCGCAAGCTGACGCGCGGGCGGTTCGAGCTGGCGGACTACCAGACCTTCCTCGTCAACCTGCGCCAGCAGGTGAAGGACGGGGCGTTGTGGATGAGCCGGGCGGCGTCGAACGTCGGCGAGGACCACCTTGAACTGCGATCGACGCTGATGCGCCACGCGGTGACCGAGCATCGCGACTTCCGCCTTCTGGAGGCCGATTTCGTCTGTTCCGGCGGCGAGGTCGAGGTCATCCGCAACGCGCCCAAGAACGTCGGCTCGGAAGCCATCTCGGCCTGGATGTTCCACGAGGCGTCCAGGCCCGATCCGTTCGGCCTCTTGGGCGCCATGTTCATCATCGAGGGGTTGGGCTCGATCAAGGCCGCGCCCTGGGGCCGGCTGGTCAAGGAGCGGCTGAACCTGCCCGACGAGGCCGTGCGGTTCCTGCTGTATCACGGCGAGAACGACGCCGAGCACATGCAGGAGTTCGAGGAGATGCTGCGGATGGTCCTGCCCGACGCCGCCGTCGCCGAACGCATCGTCATGACGGCGAAAGTGACCGCCCGCCTCTACGCCCTCCAGATCGAGGAGATCGCGGCGTGACCACGGCCGATCCGTTCGACGCGGGTCGATACGATCCGAACGATCCGGATCCGTGGCTGGCGCTCTATCTCGACCACTCCCTGCCGATCGATCCGCAGGCGAAGCGGGCGCTGTTGCTCGGCGCAAGGTCGTGGTCGCGGCGGTGGCTGTTTCCGGTGTCGCGGCCGGTGGTGTTTCTGTTCTTCGGTCTGGTGAAGATCCTGCGGGCCATCTCGCCGCGCCATCCGAACCTGAACGGCCTGCTGCACAAGTCCATCCACTGGGGCTTGCGGACGTTCGGATCGCCGGAGTGCAACACCCTGATCCTGCGCCACTTCCACATCGGGACCGAGCTGATCGCCTTCATCAAGGCCAATGCCGGGATCGATCCGGCCCTGGTGAAGACCGTGCCGTTGCGGCCCCTGACGCTGAAGTCGCTGGAGGACAATGTCTTCCTTCAACACGACCTGAACATCTTCAACTTCATCATCGAGCTGAACCTGGCGCTCCGTCAGGCGGGCAAGGAAATCACCCCGCCGGATCGGATCGACTTCTCCATGCTGACCGACATCGATCCGGCCTTCGAGGCCTTCCCGACGGGCTGGGCGAACAAGATCGATATCCAGACGGCGGTGGAGTTCTACACCCCGCTCTATGCGCTGATGCTTCCGCGTTCGGACTTCATGCGCGCCAGCCATTCGCTGCAGCTGGACGAGATTGTCGGCATCTATATCGGGCGCATTCTGGGCACCGACTACCACATGCATTTCGTCAAGAACGGGCATCCCTTGGTGACGCTGTCGACGTTGCAGGCGGGGTTCCGGTTGATGATGCACGGGCTGGACTGCGAGGCGATGCACGGGTGGTTGCGGTTGTTGAAACACCGTCAGGCGATGGGGCTGCCGCTCGATCCGAGAGACCCGACGGGCGGGCCGGAGCTGGGGTAGCGCTCTCACACACCGTCACCCTCGGGCTTGTCCCGAGGGCCTATCGTTGTACGCGCTCGAACCGATGGAGCGGCGCGACCTTCCGACCTTTCGTACCGCGGACAGATGGATCCTCGGGACAGGCCCGAGGATGACGGATTTGAACTAGAGCGCCGGCCCTATCCCCTCCCCTGCGAACAGCCTGGCCACCTCGTCCGCGCGGCGCTTCAACACCATCCGCCGGTTGATGGAGCCCTTGTCCGACACCTCGTGCGCCTCCGGGTCCGGCGGGTCGGTCAGGAACATCAGGCGGGCGATGCGGCTGGACTGGCCGGGGTTGTCGCGGTTGTGGGCGGCCAGGGCCTCGGTGACGGCGGCGGTCACGGCGGGGTGGTCGGCAACGGCGCCGCCGGTCAGGCGACGAACGCCCTCGACATCGGCCCAGGCGAGGACGGCGACCTCGGCCTCCCCGTCGCCGCAGATGACGACCTCGCGCACCACCCCGGCGAGGCGGCCGAGCAGGCTGTCCCGCAACCGTCCGGCGGTGACGAATGTCCCGTTCAGCAGCTTGAACTGTTCGGCCCGGCGACCGGCGAAGAACATGCCGCCCTCGGGCCGGTCGCGATCGTGGAAGTCGGCGAGGTCCTCCATCCGCAGATAGCCTTCCTCGTCGAAGGCGGCGGCGGTCTGGGCCGGGTCGGCGAAATAGCCGGCGGTGGCGGACGGCGCCTTGACCCGCACCTCATAGACGCCGTCGCACGGCACCAGCTTGAACGACGCCCCCGAGACCGGCAGGCCGATGCCGACGCGGGTGTCTTCCCACCAGGTGTAGCTGATCGCCGAGCCCGTTTCGGTGGAGCCGTAGCCGGAGACGAAGACGAACCTCTGGCCCGTGGCGCGCACCGCGATCCGCTGCAGCCGGTCATGCAGGGCCTGGGGCAGGCCGGCCCCGCCGAACAGCATGGCGCGCAGTTCGGTGAAGAAGCGTCTGGCGAAATCGTCATCCGCCTCCAGCGCATCGGCCAACATCGCATAGCCGTTCGGCATGGTGCCGTAGTAGCGCAGCGGGATTTCCTTCAGGTTCCGGATCGTCTCGTCGAACCGGCCCGGCATCGGCCGCCCGTCGTCGATGTAGAGGGCGCCGCCCAGGCAGGTGATGTTGGTCATCAGGGACGAGCCGGCGATATGGCTCCAGGGCAGCCAGTCCAGCGCCTGACGGTCCCAGGCGAAGGCGTCGCCCATGGCCTGGAACCCCGAATGCGTATTGCCGGTCGCCATGGCCATGGTGTGGATCACGGCCTTGGGCCGTCCTGTCGAGCCGGAGGTCAGGAGGTAGCGGGCGGGCCTGGTCGGATCGAGGGCGGCGACGTGGGCCGAGAGATCGGGCGCCGGAAAGCCGGCCAGTTCGGACCAGTCGACGGCGCCCGCGACGCCCGGCGCGGCGGTGATGATGACGGCGTCATCGGGCGCGACGGCGGTGACGGCGTCGGCGAAGGGGGCGCCCTGTTCGGCGAAAATCAGGCCCGGCTTCACCAGATCGACCACATGCCTGAGCCGCTCGAAGTCCGATGAGATCAGGGAATAGTTGGTGCTGACCGAGGTCACCGGAACGCCCGCCACCATGCCGGCGAAGATAAGGACCGCGTGGTTCAGCGAGTTCTCCGACAGGACCAGGATCGGTCGATCCGCCGTGACGCCCCGGTCCATCAGCCAGGCGGCGACCGAGGCGACCCGCGCCCGGCCCTCGCCATAGGTCAGCCGGGTCCAGTCGCGCTCCGCCCCTTCGCGCCGGGCGAGCCACAGCTTGTCCGGTGTCTGATCCGCATGACGCCAGAAGGCGGCGGCGAGGTTCGGATCATAGGGTTTCAGCGACGCCTTGCCGGACACGATCAGGACGCCGTCCGGACGACGTTCGATCTCCACCCCCACCTCCCCGAACCGGACCGGGCGACAGGGGGCGGCGGACAGGTCGATGGCGGAGAGGGTGTCGGTCATGGGCGAACTCTAGGCCGCCGAAGGTGACTTGCAAATCGAGATTTATCGGATGGGCGACGCACCGCGTTCTCTGGTGCTAGGATCGACTCGGCCCGACGCAGATCGGGCGGAAGACAAAGACGAAACGCGTGACCACCCCGACCACTCGCGACCTGATCATGGGCAATCCCGTGGCCCGCGCCTTCGCCGTGACCGGCGACGCCTGGACCCAGCTGATCCTGCGCGAGGCCTTCTACGGCGCGCGGCGCTTCTCCCATTGGCGCGACCGACTGGGCATGCCCCGCAGCGTCCTGACCGACCGGCTGAACCGACTGGTGGCGGCGGGACTGCTGGAGCAGCGCGAGGCCAAGGGGTCGGCGACGCGGATGGAATACCGGCTGACCGAGATGGGCCTGGACATGTTCGGGGTCGCGGTCATGCAGGGCCAGTGGGAGCGGAAATGGGCGCGGTCTCCGCTGCAGGAACGCTACGCCATGGCCTTCTACGACCGCGAGACCGGCGAGCGGATCGAGCCGGCGGTCTTCGACCACGAGGGCGGGCGTCCGATCGAGATGCACCATGTGCGCTGGGAGGCGGGCGAGGGCCTGACGCCCATCGCGCCCCCGACGTCCCGCCGTCGCCGGACCCAGCCGATCGAGACCGACCGGGCCATCATCGACCGCTCGACCGACATCATGGGCGACTACTGGAGCTGGGCCGTGCTGGCCGCCGCCTTCTTCCGTCTGCGCCGGTTCGACGAGATCCACGAGGCGCTCGGCGTCGCCACCAACATCCTGGCGGATCGGCTGAAGACCATGGTGTTGCAGGGGGTGCTGGAGAAGCGCCTGTACCAGAAGGCGCCGCCGCGCTTCGAGTATCGGCTGACCGAGGCGGGCCGCGACCTCTATCCGATGATCATGGCCATGCACGGCTGGTCCGAGCGCTGGCTGTGTCCGGACGGGTCGCCGCTGCGGCTGGTCGAGACGGACACGAACGAGCCGATCTCGGCGGTGGTCTGCGATCTGGCGACGGGTCTGAAGATCGATCCGCGCAAGATCCGCTGGGAGGTGGAGGCGGCGCCGGTCGAAACCAGCGCCGCCTGAACTCTCACTTCGTCATCCTCGGCCCTGTGCCGAGGATCCATTCGTCCGCACCGCGATCAGAGGATCAGGAGTCCGCCTGTCGGTGCGTCGAATCTTGAACTCGCGCCGCTGAACCATGGCCCCTCGGGACAAGCCCGAGGGTGACGGTGGCAGGGATCAGAAGCTGCGGCTCAGCGTCATGCCGTAGCTGCGCGGCGGGCCGAACACGCTGAAGCCCACGCCCACGTTCTTGATGATGTGCTGCTGGTATTCGGTGTCGCCCAGGTTCTTGCCGTAGACGGCGATCTTCACCCCGTTGGCGGCTTCCCACGACAGGTAGGCCCCGACCAGGCTGTGGGCCGGCGAGCGGACCTCGGCGTTGTTCGACGGGTCGAAGAAGATGTCGTCCGTCCACTGATAGTCGACGCGGGCCGCCAGCTCGCCGCCCCACATGTCCCACTCGCCATCGGCATACAGCGTGTACTGGCTGTCCGGCGAACGCGGCAGGGTCAGGCCGTTGTACGGCAGGATCGACGTGCCAGAGACGGCGTTCGACGTGTATTTGGCGTCCAGCGACGTATAGGAGCCGCCGATCGTGATGTTGTTCGAGAGGGCGAAGGCGCTTTCGATCTCGAAGCCGTTGACCTCGGCCTGGGCGTTGGACGTGACCAGGTTCAGGCCCAGCAGCTCGTAGACCTGCAGATCGTCGTACTCGAGGCGGAAGGCGGCGGCGTTGAAGCGCAGCCGACCGTCCATGATCGTCGACTTCAGGCCGAGCTCATAGTTGTCGAGCAGTTCCGAACGCAGCGGCGTGGCCGCCTGAACCGCCGTCTGGGCGCCCGAGGCGAAGGAGCCCGCCTTGTAGCCCCGGTCATAGGAGGCATAGAGGCGGATGTTCTCGAACGGCTCGACCGCCAGGGCGATCTTCCAGGTCGGCTCCTGGAAGCTGGCCGAGGCGCGCACATTGTAGGGCTGGCCGGTCGGCCCCAGCGGGATGCCGACGGGCGGATTGGCGCCGTTCTCGTTGTCCACGGCGATCTGGTGGATCTTGCGCTCGTCACGCGTCCAGCGGGCGCCGAGCGTCAGCTCCCAGATGCTGGCGAAGGGAATGGTCGCCTGGCCGAAGGCGGCATAGCTGGTGTTCTCCGCCACCTGGCTGAAGGTGGTGTCGCCGCCGAACGAGGGCGGGGCGATGGGCAGGGCCGCCTGGACGATGAACCGCTCGGACCGGTCCACATCCTCCTTGAACCAGTAGACGCCCGCGACCCAGTTGATCGCCGACTCGGGCTTGGAGACCAGGCGGAACTCCTGGCTGAACTGGTTGGCGTCTTCCGTCGCCTGGTCGTCGACCATCAGCGGGAAGTTCGGGAACGGCAGGCCTCCCAGATTGTCGCGCCAGCCGTAGTCGTTGTTGCGATAGGAGGTCAGGGAGACGAAGTCGAAGGCCTCGGCCTCATACTCCGCGCGCACCGTCAGGCCCCAGTTGTCGCGGTCCTGATAGTTGTCGGCCGAGGAGAAGCTCTGGCGCACGTTCAGGCCGGCGCGCAGGCTGTTGATCAGGGTGACGAAGGCAGGCGCCGTGCCGGCGGCGGTGACCGGGATGCGGGCGTGGCCGTCCATCCGGTCGCGCGAGGCGTCGATCGACCCTTCCAGCGTCCAGTTCCCGGCCTGGGTCAGCATCGACAGGCGCGCGCCGTACTGACGGCCGCCTTCCAGATTCCTGCCCGACGGCACGTTCTCGGCATAGCCGTCGTTGGAGTTGATGCGGACGGCCAGGCGCGCGGCCGAGCTCTCGCCCATCATCCGGTTGGCGATCAGTTCGCCGCCCCACTCGTTGAAGCTGCCGTAACGCAGGAGCGCCATGGTCGTGTCTTCGAACTGGGGCTTGCGCGTGTAGATGTTCAGGGCGCCGCCCGAGGCGTTGCGGCCGTAGAGGGTGCCCTGGGGTCCGCGCAGGACCTCCACGCGTTCGATGTCGAGGAAGGCCAGCGAGCTGCCGCCCGCGCGACCGATGGAGACCTCGTCGATGGAGACGCCGATGGACGGGTCGCTGGCGGCCGAGTCGCTCGTGGTGCCCACCCCGCGGATGTAGAGCTGGGGCTCGCCGATGTTGAACTGGGTCAGGGTCACGCCCGGCGCCTTGGCCGCGACGTCCTGAATGCCCGCGGCGGCCGTCCGCTCCAGCGTCTCGGCGCCGAAGGCGGTGATGGCGATCGGCACGTCCTGCAGCGACTGTTCGCGCCGCTGGGCGGTGACGATGACGTCGTCCAGCGAGGCGGCCTGATCCTGAGAGGTTTGGGCGAAGCTGGGTGACGCGAGGCCGGCGGCCAGGACGAGCACGGCGGCGGACGCGGTTTTCCCGATGATGGTCTTCATGTTGGCGGTCCCTTCCCTGGCTTCCTGTTTGCCGGAAGCTCTGCCGGAGAGGCTTGCGCCAACAGACCATATTTGCAAGTCCTTTTACGAAAGTGTCGCGCGAGGGAAGATCATGACCGACCGATCTCTGGAGAACCGTGTTGTCGTCGTCACGGGGGCGGGTCGGGGGCTGGGCCTGGCCTATGCGCTGGACCTGGCGGCGCGGGGCGCGAGCGTGGTGGTGAACACCCGTCCAAAGGCCGCCGACGATCCGGCCTCGGCCGAGAGCGCCGTCCGACGCATCCAGGACGCGGGCGGAAAGGCCGTCGCCTGTCCCCTGGCCGTGGAGGCCGATGATGCCGGGGATCACCTGCTGGCGGCGGCGCTGGACGCCTTCGGGCGGATCGACGGCCTGATCAACAACGCCGGCGTGCCCGAGGCGATGAGCCTGCACAAACAGACGGTGCAACAGGTGCGCGGCGTCTTCGACATCAACTTCTACGGCGCCCTGGCCGCGACCCTGCCCATCTATCGGCACATGCGCGAACAGGGGGCGGGCCGGATCGTGATGACGACCTCGGCCGCCGGTCTGCACGGCGTCCACGGCATGACGGCCTATTCGGCGTCCAAGGCCGCCCTGATCGGCCTGATGCGGGTCATCGCCCTGGAGGGCGGGCCCAAGGGCGTCCACGCCAATGCGGTCGCCCCCTACGCCCTGACCGGCATGACGGAGAAATACATCGACGCGGACACGGCCGCCGCCATGCCCGCCGAACTGGTCGCCCCGGTCGTCAGCTGGCTGGTCAGCGAGGAATGCCCCTTGAACGGAGAGACCCTGGTTGTCGGCTCCGGCAAGGTCCGCCCCGCCTACCGGATCGAGGGTCAGGGACTGGATTTCGGGACCGAGCCGAACATCCCCCTGTCACGCTTCGACGCCGCCGCAGAGGCCCTGATGTCGCTGAAGACATGGACCCGGCCGCACGACGGAAACGTCGCCTTCGACGAGTTCTTCGCCGCGCGTCCTCCCAAGGGATGAGACCTGACTTGCGTTAAGATACCATGCCGCGTAGCCTCGCGGATCTGGATGGATGGAGCTTGAGCCATGGCCGACGACGCCGCCGTAGCCCGCAGGATCTCGACCGGTGAACTGACCGGGCTGAACACCCTGAACCCTTATCTGCAGGGCCTCTATGAACCCGTGGCCGTCGAGACGACCGCGCTGGAGCTGAAGGTCATCGGCGAGATTCCGAAGGATCTGCACGGGTCGTTCGTCCGCAACGGCCCGAACCCCCATGAAGCGCCCGAGGGGATGCACCACTGGTTCGACGGCGACGGCATGGTCCACGCCGTCTATTTCGAGAACGGCAAGGCCGAGTACCGCAACCGCTACGTCGGCACCGACGACTATCGCGCCGAGATGGCCGGGCTCGACATCGGTGCCGGCGGGGTGCTGCGTCCGTCGGCGAAATCGCGTCCGGATTCGAAGCGCGGCGAGCTGGTTTACAAGGACACGGCCAACACCGACCTGGTCTTCCACAACGGCTCGCTGATGGCGCTGTGGTACATCTCGGGCAAGCCGGTGCGGGTGAATGCGCGCACCCTGGAGACCCTGGGCAACGAGACCTTCGGCGGCGCCCTGCCCCGCCACGTCTCGGCCCACGGCAAGGTCGATCCGCGCACGGGCGAGTTCTGCTTCTTCGACTATTCCCTGACCGAGCCGTGGATGACCTATGGCGTCGTCGACCGGAACAACGTGTTGACCAACTTCCAGCGCGTCGACCTGCCGGGGCCGCGCCTGCCGCACGACATGGGGCTGACGGAGAACTACGTCGTCCTGCACGACCTGCCGGTGGTCTTCACCGAGGGCGGGCTGCGGAACCACATGTGGCAGATCAAGGTGGCCGATCAGCCGGCCCGGTTCGGCGTCGCGCCCAAGCATGGCACGGGCGACCAGATCAAATGGTTCGAGACCGACACCTGCTACATCTATCACGTCGCCAACGCCTGGGAGGACGGCGACGAGGTGGTCATGACCGCCTGCATGATGACGCCGAACGGCTTCCCTCCGAACCCGGAATACGGCCCCTACGCCTCCATGGTGAACGTGCTGGCCCTAAACGCCGTGCCGGTCGAGTGGCGGATGAACATGGTCACGGGCGAGGTGAGAAAGCGCCAGCTCGACGACCGTATCGGCGAGTTCCCGGTCATCAACCTGGACTACACGGGCGCCAGGTCCCGCTGGTCCTATCATGTGTCGATGGCGCACGAGGAACTGCAGCGGTTCGACGGCCTGCTGAAGTACGACCTCGGCACCGGCCAGGCCCAGGAATACAAGTTCGCCGAGGGTCTGGGCGGCTCCGAGCCCGCCTTCGCCCCGCGCATCGGCGCGACGTCGGAGGACGACGGCTACGTCATCGTCTTCGCGACGGCGCCAGACGGGACGTCCGAGGTGCAGGTGCTGAACGCGCAGGATTTCGACAAGGGACCCATCGCCCGCATTCCCCTGCCCGCCCGCGTGCCGGCCGGGTTCCACGGGACCTGGGCGCCCGGCGACCAGATCGCAGCCTGATCCGAACCTCGGGGGAGTAGTTTCATGACCGCCTATATTCTCGACGCCGTCCGCACGCCGCGCGCCAAGGCCCGCCCCGACGGCGGCCTGGCCTCGATGAAACCGCATGAGTTGGTCGGAGGCCTGATCGACGCCCTGGACGACCGCAACGGCGGCGCGGCGCGCAAGGTCGACGCCCTGATCCTGGGCGCCGTCGGTCAGGTGGGGGCGCAAGGGGCGAACGTCGCCCTGGTCTCCAAGATGCACGCCGGACTGCCGGACGAGGCCTATGCCTTTTCCCTGAACAACTATTGCGTCTCGGGCCTGACCGCGATCGGACAGGCGGCCCAGATGGTCGAGGCGGGCGGGGCGAAGACGGCCCTGGCCGGCGGGGTCGAGATGATGTCGCGCGTCCCCTTCATGGGCGACAAGGCCGACTACTACGAGGACGCCAGCTTCCCGCCGCGCACCCGCTACATCCCCGTCGTCGTCGCCGCCGACCGCCTGGCCGAGGACATCGGCGTAAGCCGTGAGGAGATGGACGCCGCCGCCCTGACCTCGCAGCAGAAGACGGCCGCCGCCGAAGGCACGCCGCTGGTGAAATCGCGCATCGCCATGAACGGGCTGGACAAGGAAGAGCCGGCCCGCGCCTCGACCACGGCCGAGAGCCTGGCCGCCATGCCCGCCGCCTTCGGGGCGCTGGGCGAACAGTATGCCGAGGCGCTGGAAGGCCGGGTCATCGACCACCGCCACACCGTCGCCCACGCCCCGCCCATGTGCGACGGCGCAGGCCTGGCCATCGTCACCGGAGAGGCCGCCGGCGCGCGGGCGAAGATCGTCGCCTATGCGGAATCGGGCGGCGATCCGGCCGCCTCCCTGACCGCCGGCTTCAACGCCATGGACCGAGCGCTCGCCAAGGCGAAGCTGACGCTCGACGACATGGACCGGATCGAGTTCATGGAGGCCTTCGCCGTCACCATCGTCAAGTTCATGCGCGACCGGAAGGTCGATCCGGAGAAGGTCAATGTCGGCGGCGGCCACATGGCCAAGGGGCACCCCATGGGGGCGACCGGCGCCATCCTTCTGTCCTCCCTGCTCGATGCGCTGGACGCCTGCGAAGGCCGCTACGGCATCGTGGTGGCGCACGGCGCGCAGGGCGTCGGCTCGGCCATGATCGTGGAGCGGATGGCCTAGATGGACGGCTCGGCGACCACGCTCGACGAACGCCGCGGAGCCCTGATCGCGCGCCATGCCCCGACGCTGGGAGCCGCCATCGACGCGGTCCAGACGCGCAAGAGCTGGAGCCCCTACAGCGACAGTCCGTCCACGAAGATCCACGGCCCCGACAAGCCGGGCGCCGGCAAGGCGGCCTTCGAGGCGCGGCTTGGGACCACGTTCGATCTGGGCCAGCCCGGCGTCGTCGGCGAGGTCGGCGAGGAGGTCTCGCCCTTCACCCAGAAGCCGCTGAACATCCGCTATCCGAAGAGCGATCCGGACGCCCTGGTCGGCGCCGCCGTGGCCGCCATGGGCGACTGGCGCGAGGCCGATTTCGAACTGCGCATCGCCATGTGCCTGGAGATCGCCGCCCGCCTCTACGACCGCAATTTCGAGATGGCTCATGCGGTCATGCATGTGGCGGGTCAGAGCTATACCCAGGCCTTCTCGGGCTCCGGTCCCAATGCGCTGGATCGCGGCGTCGAGGCCCTGGCCTATGCCGCCAAGGCCATGCGCGACGTGGCGCCGTCGGCGACCTACCACCGCAATTTCGCGGGCGAGACGGTGGCGCTTGAGAAGACCTATGTCCTAGTCCCGCGCGGGGTCGGTCTGGTCGTCTGCTGCGCCTCCTTCCCGACCTGGAACGCCTATCCGGCCATGTTCGCCTCGCTCGCCACCGGCAACCCGGTCGTGGTCAAGCCGCACCCCATCGCCATCCTGCCCATGGCCATCGTGGTCGAGACCAGCCGGGCGGTCCTGACCGAGTTCGGCTTCGATCCGAACCTCGTGACCCTCGCCGTCGACACCCTGGCCGAGCCGGTGGCGCAAGGGTTGGTGGACGACCCGCGCGTCCAGATCGTCGACTTCACCGGCAGCCCCCGCTACGGCGGCCATCTGGAGCGGACGGTGACGGGCAAGCTGCTGTTCACCGAAACCGCCGGGGTCAACACGGTCGTCATCGAGAGCGTCGCCGATCTCGACGCCGTCGCCCGCGCCGTGGCCCGTTCGTCCAGCCTGTTCTCGGCCCAGATGTGCACCAGCCCGCAGGTCATCTACATCGCGCCGGACCTGTTCGATCCCCTGTCCGCCGCCATCGTCGAACAGATCGACGCCATCGCGAACGATCCCGCCATGGCGTCCGGCATCATGGGCACGATCCAGGGCGAGGTGTCGCTGACAGTCGTGGCGGAGGCGCAATCCGCCGTCGCCGACCTGCCCGGCGTGCGGACGCTCCGCGACCCCGCCCCCTACGCCCATCCGCAGTTCCCCGACGCCCGCACGATGACGCCTCTGGTCGTCGCGGTGGAGGATGGATCGCACGTCGATCTGTATGCGGAGGAACGGTTCGGCCCAGTCCTGTTCCTGGTCAGGAAAGACGCCGGCGAGGCGGTCATGGAAGCGACGGATCTGGCCCGGACCAAGGGCTCCATCTCCTCCTACCTCTATTCGACGGACGAGGACTTCATCGACCGCGCCACACCCGCCTACGAGGCCGCCGGCGCCAACCTGTCGATCAATCTGACGGGCGCGATGTGGATCAATTTCGCCGCCGCCTACAGCGACTATCACGTCACGGGCCTCAACCCGGCGGGCAACGCCTGTCTGGCGGACCTGGCCTTCGTGGCCTCCCGCTTCCGCATCGTGCAACGACGCAGACCGGCGGCGTGAGCGCGGAGGTCTTCATCGCCGGGATCTCCATGACCCGCTTCGGCAAGCGGCCGGACGACAGCGTCAAGTCGCTGACCGCCGAGGCCGTGACGGCTGCTCTCTCGGACGCGGGGGCGACCGCCGCCGACATCGAGGCCGCCTGGTTCGCCAACACCCGCCAGCCGATGCTGGAGGGCCAGAACACGGTGCGCGGCCAGATCGCCCTGCGGTCGCTGGGCCTGACCGGCGTTCCGGTCGTGAACGTGGAGAACGCCTGCGCGTCCGGCTCCACCGCCCTCTTGTCGGCGATCCACTGGATCCGGGCCGGCGCGGGGGACATCGCCCTGATCGTCGGGGTCGAGAAGATGGTCTGGCCCGACCGTC
Source organism: Brevundimonas staleyi (assembly GCF_041893865.1). GTDB lineage: Bacteria > Pseudomonadota > Alphaproteobacteria > Caulobacterales > Caulobacteraceae > Brevundimonas > Brevundimonas staleyi. The sequence goes on along the minus strand of NZ_CP169082.1, from coordinate 1,148,166 downwards.
CCGACCGCGTCGCCGCCGCCTTCGCCGGGGGCACGGACATCCACGACCGCGAGGGCGTCGTGGCCTATATCCGGTCGATGGGCGGGGAGGATCCGGGGCCGGATCGCAGCCTCTTCATGGACCTCTACGCCGCCCAGGCCCGCGCCCACATGGCCCGCCACGGCACGACGCAGGAAGACTTCGCCCGCATCGCCTCGAAGAACCACACCGCCGGCGCCGCCAACGACCGCGCCCAGTACCGCACCCCCATGACGGTCGATCAGGTCATGGCCGACAAGCCCGTCGTCTTCCCCTTCACCCGCGCCATGTGCGCCCCCGTCAGCGATGGGGCGGCGGCGGCCGTGGTCGTCTCGGCCAGGGGTCTGGCGCGTCTCGGCGGAGCGTCCCGCGCCGTCCGCGTGCGCGGTTGCGCCCTCGTCAGCGCCAGCGACCGGGCGGCCAACGACCTCGACAATCACATCGGCAAGCGCGCCGCCGCAAAAGCCTACGAACAGGCGGGTCTGGGGCCGGACGCCGTCGATGTCGCCGAGGTCCATGACGCCACAAGCTATGCCGAGGTGCAGCAGATCGAGAACCTCGGCCTTGCCGAACCGGGCACGGTCGGCGCGCGCCTCCGCGCCGGCGACTTCGCCCTCGGCGGCCGGACCCCGGTCAATCCGTCGGGCGGACTGGTGTCCAAGGGCCATCCGGTCGGGGCCACCGGCATCGCTCAGCTGTTCGAACTGACGACCCAGTTGCGCGGCGAGGCCGACGCCCGTCAGGTCGAAAGCGCCCGCATCGCCGTGGCCGAAAACGGCGGCGGCTTCCTCGGCGTCGAGGAGGCGGCGACCGTCGTCACCGTGCTGGAGCGGGCCGCATGAACCCGATCCGCGCCCTCTACGAGCACCGCGACGCCAAGGTGGATCGCCCCGCCCTGTTCGACGGCGAGACGACCCTGACCCACGGCGCGCTGATTGCCCTCGTCGAATGCGCGGCCGCAGACCTCGCGACGCGCGGCATAGGTCCCGGCGACCGGGTGGGACTGTGCGCGCGGAACAGCTGGCGGCACGTCGTCGCCTATCTCTCCATCCTGCGCGCCAACGCCGTCTGGATGCCGCTGAACCCCAGGAACGGCGCTCGGCTGAACTCGGACTTCCAGGCGCGGGCGAACCCGGCCCTGACCCTGATCGACGCGGCCTCGGTCGAGGCGGCGGGCGCCTCACCCCGCCCCCTGCCGCTGGAGGCCTGGCTGGACGGCGTCGGCGATGCCAGCCCGCCAGCGATCCTCGACGAGGCCGACGCCCCCTTCGCGCTCAAGTTCACCGGCGGCTCGACCGGCGTGCCCAAGGGGGTGGTGCAGAGCCAGGCCAGCGGTGCGGCGGCCCTGCGGTCGCTGTCGGACTTCTACGGCTTCACCGCCGACGACGTGAACCTGGCGGTCGCGCCCCTGACCCACGGCTCGTCCCACTATGTCCTGCCGGTGCTGGCGGCGGGAGGGGCGCATGTGCTGCTGCCCGAGCCCGACCGCGCCGCCATCCTCCGTGAGCTGAAGACCCGCGTCTCCACCGTCTTCATGCCCCCGACCCTGATCGCCCTTCTGATGGGCGAGGCCGCGTTCGCACCGGCCGACTTCCCCCGCCTGCGCCACCTGACCTATTCCGCCGCCCCTATGTCGCCGGACCGGATCGCCCAGGCCATCCACCGTTTCGGCCCCGTCGTCTCGACCCTCTACGGCCAGACCGAAGCCCCCATGACCATCGCCGGCCTGTCGCCCGCCGACATGACCGACCCCGACAAGCGCGCGGGCGTCGGTCGCCCGTTCGACGACACGCCCGTCCGCCTCCTGACCGCCGGCGGCGATCTGGTCGAGCGCGGCGAGGGTGAGATCGTGGTCGGCGGCGACCTGACCCGGACATACTATCTGGACGCGCCCGAGCTGACGGCGGCGTCGCGGCATGACGGCTGGCTGAAGACCGGCGACATCGGTCGGATCGGCGAGGACGGTCTGCTTTATCTGATCGGTCGCTCGAAGGACCTCATCATCACCGGCGGCTACAACGTCTATCCGGGCGAGGTGGAGGCGGCGCTGAATCTGCATCCCATGGTGCGCGAGGCCTGCGCCTTCGCCGAACTCGACGACGTCTGGGGCGAACGGCTGGAGGCGGCGGTGGCCGCTTCGCCCGACGCCGACCCCGCCGTCATCACCGCCTTCGTCCGCGACCGGATCGGCCCGGTCCGGACGCCGAAGCGACTGCACATCCTCCCCGACCTGCCCCGCAATCCCGTCGGCAAGGTGGTGCGCGACGACGTCCGAGCCCTTTGCCGCCAATCCCAAACCCGACCGCTGGAGCTGGCCCGATGATCGTGATCCCCAAGGACCGCATCAAGGAGATGAAATCGAAGGGCTGGTGGGGCGACACGACGCTCGACGACCTGTTCCGCAAACACGTCGCGGCCCATCCGAACACCGAGGCCCTGGTCGATCCGCTGAACGCGGCCGATGTCGTCGGCGGCCAACCCGACCGCCTGACCTGGCAGGAGACGGCCCACGCCGTCGACCGCCTGACCGCCGTCCTCGTGGCGCACGGGATCAAGAAGGATCAGGTCGTCGTCATCCAGCTGCCGAACATCGCCGAGCTGACCATCGCCTATCTGGCCTGCCTGCGGCTGGGCGTCATCGCCAGCCCGGCCCCGGTCCAGTACCGCGAGAACGAGCTGGCCTACATCATCGACAAGACCGACGCGGTGGCCGCCATCACCGCCGACCGGATCGGCAAGCAGCAGCACGGCGAGATGATCGTCGCGCTCAAGGGCCGCTGCCCGACGCTGAAGACCGTCTTCGTGCTGGGCGAGACCTGCCCGGCGGGTGCGCTCGATCTCGAGCCCCTGATGGACGGGGTCACGGGCAAACAGCATCGCGAGGCCCAGAAGGCGGTGAAGGACGCCCGCGTCACCGCCGACGACATCGTCACCATCTGCTGGACCTCCGGCACCGAGGCCCAGCCCAAGGGCGTGCCGCGCAGCCACAACGAATGGATCATCATGGGCGCCGGCGTCATCGACGCGGCGGATCTGGAGCCCGGCGCGCGCCTGCTGAACCCGTTCCCGATGGTGAACATGGCGGGCATCTCCACCGCCTTCGTCGGCTGGCTTCTGCTGGGCGGCGTCCTGATCCAGCACCAGCCGTTCGACCTGCCGATCCTGCTGAAGCAGATCCGCGAGGAGAAGATCGACTACACCGTCGCCCCGCCCGCCGTGCTGAACCTGCTTCTCCAGAACGAGGCCCTGCTGGAAGGCATCGACTTCAAGCGGTTGAAGTCCATCGGCTCGGGCTCGGCGCCCCTGTCGGAATGGATGGTCAAGACCTTCCACGAGAAGCACGGCGTGCAGATCGTGAACTATTTCGGCTCCAACGAGGGGGCTTCCTTCCCGAGCGCGCTGAAGGACATTCCCGACGCCGCCGAGCGGGCCAGCCTGTTCCCGCGCCTGGGCGACGGATTCAAGTGGAACTGCATGCTCCACGACCGGATCTTCACCCGGATCGTCGATCCGGAGACGGAGGAAACCATCACCGATGCCGGCAAGCCCGGCGAGCTCAGGGTCAAGGGCGCGACCATCTTCTCGGGGTATTGGCGCGCGCCGGAGATCAACGCCCGGGCCTTCGACAAGGACGGCTGGTTCCGCACCGGCGACCTGTTCGAACTGGCCGGCGACCGGCTGCAGTTCATCAAATTCGTCGGCCGGCTGAAGGACATCGTCATCCGGGGCGGGATGAACATCTCGTCGGAGGAGATCGAGAACCATCTGGTCGCCCATCCGGCCATCGCCGAGGCCGCCGTCGTCGGCGCACCGGACCCCAATCTCGGCGAACGCCTGGCCGCCTTCGTCGTCTGGCGACCGGGTCAGAGCGCGACCATGGAAGAGATCAACCGCTTCCTGACCGCCGAGCGTCAGGTCGCCGTCTACAAGCAGATCGAACGGCTGGAGACGCTGGACGCCCTGCCCCGCAATCCGGTGGGCAAGGTGCTGAAACGCGACCTGCGCGCCGCCTTCAACGAGACCGTGCCCGCATGACCGCCTTCGACACCCTGCGCCTCCCCGTCTTCGCGGCGCCCATGTTCCTGATCTCGGGGCCGGAGATGGTGATCGCGTCCTGCAAGGCCGGCATCGGCGGGGCCTTCCCCACGCCCAACTGCCGCACGGTCGAAGACCTCGACCGCTGGATGGACCAGATCACGTCCGCCCTCACCCCCGGCGACGCGCCGTGGATCGCCAACATGATCACCCATTCGACCAACACCCGGCTGGCCGACGACCTGCGTCTGGTCGCCGAATACAAGCCGCCGGTCGTCATCACCGCGCTCGGTTCGCCCAAGCCCGTCATGGAGACGGTGAAGGCCTACGGCGGCCTCGTCTTCGCCGACGTCGTCTCCATGAAGCTGGCGAAGAAGGCCGCGGAGGCCGGCGTCGATGGCCTGGCCTGCGTCAGCGCGGGCGCCGGCGGCCACACGGGACACCTGTCGCCCTTCGCCTTCATCTCGGCCGTGCGGGACTTCTTCGACGGCTATATCGCGGTCGGCGGCGGGGTCGGCGACGGGGCCGGGATCGCGGGCGCGGTCGCGGCCGGCGCCGACTTCGTCTACATGGGCACCCGCTTCCTCGCGACGCGCGAAAGCATGGCCCAGCCCGCCTACAAGCAGATGGTCATCGACGCCGGGCCCGACGATCTGGTCGTCTCCGCCGCCGTCACCGGCACCCCCGCCTCCTGGCTGAAACCCTCCCTGCGCGCCGCCGGTCAGGACCCGGACAATCTGGGCGGCCCGGCCGAGCGCAGCTATGTCTCGGGCGGCGACAACAAGCGCTGGCGCGACATCTGGGCCGCCGGTCAGGGGCTGGAAGCCGTCCGCGTCGAAGAGCCCATCGCCGACGTCGTCGCCCAGCTGGAGCGCGAATACCTCGCCGCCCTGAAGCGGTTCGAGACCAAGACCGCCAAACGCCCGGCCCTGCGCGGGGCCGCGTGACCTATCCCGTCCGGTTCAAGCTCGATCCGACCGTCGATGGCCTGGAGCTTGTGCGCCAGTGGATGGACGCGGGCCTGGAGGTCGGCGGCTTTCTGCAGCGTCTGGGCGCCCGGCCGGTCGAGGCGCGCGAGGGGTTCGTCCGCTTCCTCCTGGACGTCGACGTCGGGCATCTGAACCTCATGGGCATCGTCCATGGCGGGGTCACCGCGGCCATCGTCGACATGGCCGGCGCCTCGGCGGTGATGACGGTTCTGACGCCCGGCCAGACCCTGGCCACCACCGACCTGACGACGCGCTTCCTGAACGCCGCGCCGGGCGGGGCGAAACAGCTGGAGGCGACCGGGACCCTGACCTATCGCGACGACCGCAAGGCCACCGTGGCGGTTCAGGTCGCCACCGACACGGGCGTGGTGGTGGCGCAGGGGTCGGTCGGCGTGGCGATCCGCGCGCCGCGCTAAACGTCTCCTCCCTGTCGCGAAGCGATGGGGAGGTGGCAGCGAGCCCTTCGCGAGCTGACGGAGGGGGCGAGGCGATGGCGTGAGTGAGGGTTCGGGGGGCTCGCTCGCCGAGACCCGGTCGCCCCCTCCGTCTCTCCGCTACGCTCCGAACCACCTCCCCATTCGCCAAGCGGCGGACGGGGAGGAGACAGGAAATCAGACCCCGACGACGAAGCTGACCGTCGTGGTCGTCGATCCGCCGATGTTCAACGTCTGGACGGTCTTGGCCCCCTCGACTTGATAGGCCCCGGCCGTTCCTGTCGTCTGTTTGAAGGCATCCAGCGCCATCCGCACGCCGGTGGCGCCGACCGGATGGCCCAGACCGATCAGGCCGCCGGACGGATTGATCGGCAGCTTGCCGCCCATCTCGATATCGCCGGCCTCGATGGCCTTCCAGCTTTCGCCCGGCGCCGTCAGGCCCAGATGGTCGATGGCCATGTATTCGGTCATGGAGAAGCAATCGTGCGTCTCCACCGCGTCCACGCCCGACAGGTCGATGCCGGCGCGGGCGCGCGCGTCGTCGATGGCGCGTTTCACCTCGGGGAAGACATAGGGCTGGCCCTCGCTGGCCTTGATCTTCCGCCCGTAGTCGATCGGCGCGCAGCGGTGGCCCCAACCCTTGATGCGGGGCAGGCTCTCCAGCGGGATGCCGCGCTTGCGGGCATACTCCGCAGCCCGCTCCGGCGAGGCCAGGATGATGGCGGCGGCGCCGTCGGTGACCTGGCCGCAGTCGGTCTTGCGCACCCGGCCCTCGATCACCGGATTGGCCTCGTCGTCATTGGCGAAGCTGGCGTCGGTGAAGGTGTATTTGCGGGTCTGGGCGTTCGGATTGCGCTTGGCGTTGTCGAAATTCACCCGCGCGATGTGGCGCAGATGGCGCTCGTCGATGCCGTAGCGGCGGTCGTATTCCTCGGTCAGGTCCGAGAAGGCGCGCGGCCAGGGATAGGTGGCGTCCAGATATTCGTGCCCGGCCCAGGCGGCGGCGCCCAGATGCTCGGCCGCGGTCTGACCTGGCACGTTCCGCATCATCTCCATGCCCAGGACGATGGAGGTCCCGTAGCGACCGCTTTCGATGTCGGCGGCGGCGGCCAGCACGGCCAGACTGCCCGACGCACAGGCCGCCTCGTGGCGCGAGGCCGGCATGCCGGTGAACCGCTCGTCCGCCATGGCGAAGAAACCGCCCAGCATCCCCTGCCCCGTGAACAGGTCGCCGACGAAATTGCCGACGTGACCCACGTCGATGTCCTGCGGCTCCAGCCCCGTTTCGTTCAGAGCGCCGTGAACCGCCTCGGCGAACCCGTCGCCGATCTCCAGCCCCTCGCGGGCGTAGTTGCGCGCGAAGTCCGACTGCCAGCCGCCGAGGATATAGGTCATGTCCGCTCGTCCTTACGCCGCGTTGGCCGCTTTCGAGGCCCGGATGGTCTCGCCCTGTTCCCAGGTCGCATGGGTGCCGCTGGAAATCCGGCCCGGCAGGATGATCCGCGCCACCGGCCCGTCGGCAAGCTTCCGCGCATCATAGATCACGCACTCGGACCGATCCTCGATCATGTCGGTGACGTAGGTGATCAGATAGCCGTCGTCCTCCTCCGTCGCCCCGACGCGCGGGGCGAAGCCGGGCTCCGACCCATAGCGTTCCGGCCCGAAGTCGATGGCCCAGCTCTCCTGGGTGTCCATGTCGTGCTTGACCAGGCCGGTGAACAGGAACCAGCCGGGCTTGGACACCGCCGAATAGGCCCAGCGGTATTTCACCCCGGCGAACTGGTTGTTGATGATGCCGAACTCCAGCACCCGGTCGTCCAGCCGCTGTTCCGTCGTCTCGCCCGTCGTCAGGTTGAAGCGCCAGCGGTGCAGCTTGGGCTCCAGCATGTTCTGATCCAGGAAGGTCATGATCCGCTCGTACTGCGGCCAGGCGTCCGGGCTGGTCTTGGGCACCGGATTGTCCTGGAAATAGCCGTCCATGACGATCGTATCGCCGTCCTCCCAGGCGTTCAGGAAGTGCAGCACATAGGTCGCATTGCTCTCGAACCAGCGGACCTCGTCCTGCGAACCGTAGCGCGGGATCAGGCCGAACCGGCTCTTCATGTCCGCATGGAAGCGGGCGACGTGATAGCCCTTGGGCAGCAGGTCCTGCTCCCAGAACAGGGGGAAGTCGTTCAGGATCGACCAGTTGGTCGTGAAGGCCATGTCGTGCGGCAGGCGCGGCCCCGGCAGGGGCACCGGCGTCAGATGCTTCAGCTGGTTGTCCGCCCCGACCACGCCGTAGTGCATGTAGGGCGCGGCCTTGGAGTAGTTGAAGAACAGCAGCTCGCCCGTCTTCGGATCCACCTTGGGGTGGGCCGAGATGCCTTCCGGCGGGCACCAGCCGTCCGTGCCCATCGGCTCCAGCGTATAGGGGTCGATCCGGTAGGCCTCGCCGCACTGGTAGAAGGTCGAGAGGATGGAGCCGGCATGGATGATGACGTCGGTCGAGGAGGAATCCTTCAGCCCGCCGTGCGCGCCCCAGCCCGGCTTTTCCGACAGGGACGGATGTTCGGCCAGACCGGCCCAGAGCGCCCGACCGGCCTCCTGCTCGGCCTGGAAGCCCTTGGTGCGGACGAAGCGGTTGCGATAGCTGGCCTTGCCGTCTTTGAAGGCGATGGCGTGCAGCATGCCGTCGCCGTCGAACGGGTGATAGCGGCCCAGCGGCTGGTGGATCGGGTTTTCGGTGTTGCGCACATAGACGCCGTCGATGTCGGTCGGGATGGTCCCGATCACCGGCATGTCGTCGGCGGTGTGCTCCTCATGCTGCGGCGTCCAGGCGCCCTGCATGTAGGGGTGCGAACGATCTTCCAGCGTCACCTTCAGCGGCGCCTCGGCCACGCCGTCGTTGAAGGCCTCGCGCGCGCCGCCCGTCTGTTCCAGTCCCATCGGTCACTCCTTCGACCCCTCGGTCCACGCCGAGTGAGTTGCGTTAGAATACCATTCTTGCAGCGGATGGCGAGAGGGGATTAGTATGAAAGTGAAAGCGACGCCGGATAAGCTGGCGCGAAAGGGAAACGACCATGGCCGATCACACTCCGCCCGCGCTTGATTTCGACGGCCTGAGGCCGCCCAGCCCCTTCCTGACGCCCGAGCACGACGCCTGGCGGGCCAAGCTGCGCGGCTTCATCGACGGCTATGTCGCCCCGCATCTGGATGACTGGGATGCGGCCTCCGACTTCCCGGACAGCCTCTACAAGGACGCCGCGCGAGAGGGCATCAGCGGCATGGGCTTCCGCGAGGACCTGGGCGGCACGGGCGAGAACATCGACCTGTGGCACCGCATCCTGTTCGCCGAGGAGTTCTTCCGCATGGGCTCGGGCGTCGTCTTCGCCGACCTGGCCACGCCCTGGATCGCCCTGCCCCCCATCATCAACGGCGGCACGCCCGAGATGCTGGAGAGTGTGGCCAAGCCCGTGCTGGCCGGCGACAAGAAGATCGCCTTCGCCGTGACCGAACCCGGCGGCGGCTCCGACGTCTCCGGCTTCACCACCACGGCCGAGCGCAAGGGCGACGTCTTCGTCGTCAACGGCGGCAAGACCCTGATCTCCGGCGCGATGAAGGCCGACTATCTGCTGACGGCGGTCCGCACCGGCGGCCCCGGCATGGGCGGCCTGTCCATGCTGCTGATCGAGACGGACCGGCCCGGCGTCACGCGCGGCCCCCTGCCGGGCCTCCAGTGGTACAACAAGAACAACGGCTGGCTGAAGTTCGAGAACGTCGAGGTGCCGGTCACCAATCTGGTGGGAACCGAGAACCGGGGCTTCGCCGGTCTGGCCAGTCAGTTCAACATCGAACGCTTCTCCGGCATCGCCGCGACCCTGGCCATGACCCGCACCTGCGTCGCCGAGGCCATCGCCTTCGCCCGCGAACGCCAGACCTTCGGCAAGCGGCTGATCGACCACCAGGTGATGCGCCACAAGATCGTGGACATGGTCCAGAAGCTGAAGGTCGCCTACGCCATGCTGGACATCCTGGTCTGGCGCTTCTCGCGCGGCGAACTGCCGGTCGCGGACCTGGCGCTGCTGAAGGTCCAGGCCACGACGACCCTGGAACACTGCGCCCGCGAAAGCCTCCAGGTCCTGGGCGGCCGCGCCTACACCGGCGGCAACCGGGTCGAGCGCATCTATCGCGAGGCCCGGATCTTCGTCATCGGCGGCGGGTCGGAGGAAATCCTGCGCGATCTGGCGGCCAAGCAGATGGGGTTCTGAGGCGACGAAAGATCTCCCTCCCCCTGCGGGGGAGGGCGGTCGAAGCCCCCCGGTGCGATCTTCGATCGGCCGGAGGACAGGCTTCGCGAAGACCGGGTGGGGGCGGCCGAGAAATCGGTCGCCCTTTTGTTTGCCAAGCCGGGCCGCCCCCACCCGGTCGCTTCGCGACCACCCTCCCCGGGACGGGGAGGGAAACCATCTCGCGCGCTCGCACAGAAAAACGGCCCCGCTGCTCACACAGCGGGGCCAGGTGTCTCAGGTCAGGAAAACCCGGAGGGTAATGCGGCTCAGAAGTTGCGCCGCAGGGTGACCCCGTAGGTGCGGGGGTCGCCGAGGAAGGCCGAGTAGGAGCCCGTCTGGAAGGTCGCGGGGATCACACGGCGATAGTATTCCTGGTCGAAGACGTTCCGGGCGAACACGTCCAGCTGCCAGGCCTCGTTCGCGTCACGCAGCGAGAAGCGGACGTTGGCGGTGGTGAAGCTGGTCTGCACGCGGTTCGGATCGAAGCCGCCGGTGAAGAACTCCGACGAGTAGCGCGCGTCGGCATAGGCCACGCCGGTCAGGCTGGATCCGATCGGGAACTCCCAGGTGATCGAGGACACGTTCACCCAGTCCGGCGACTGCTCCAGCTCGCGACCCGAATAGGTCGAGTTGCCGGTGTTCACCGGGTAGTAGGCGTCGGTGTAGCTGAGCCCGTTGGTCAGGGTCAGGCCGTCCATCGGCATCCAGGTCAGTTCCAGCTCGGCGCCCTTGGAGATGACCTCCGACAGCGAGCGGACGACGAAGTTGATGCCCGTGTATTCGATCAGCTGGAAGCCTTCGAACGTCTGGTGGAAGGCGGCGAAGTTGGCGCGCAGGGTGCGGTCGAAGAACTCGCCCTTGATGCCGAACTCATAGGCGTCGACCGTCTCCTCGTTGAACGCCAGATCGCGGGCGTTCGGCGTGGCCGGGGTGGTGAAGCCCGCGCGGTCGAAGTTGTAGCCGCCCGACTTGTAGCCGCGCGAGTACGACAGATAGGTGTTGAGGTTCGGGCTGATCCGATAGGCGATGTTCGCCGTGCCGGTCAGGGCCTCCTCGGTGCGCGAATCCGTGTCGCCCGCCGGGTTCAGGCGCGTGTCCCAGAAGGGGGCGCAGAAGCGGGTGATGCCGGGCGTGTCCGCGGTGCGCAGGGCGCTGTCGCAGGCTGGGTTGAAGTTCTCGCCCCGGAAGTCGATCGACTTCTTGTTCTGGGTCCAGCGCAGGCCGCCCGTCACGCTCAGCGCATCGGTGATGTGATAGACGTTGTGGGTGAAGAACGACAGGTCGGTGCCTTCCTGTTCGCCGATGCCGCGCGCGCCGTCGCCCGGCCGGAAGGCCGCCAGGGTCGAGGCCTGGAAGGTCGCCGCGCCGCCGTAGATCAGCGGATAGTCCGCACCCATCCGATAGGCGCTGTCGTTCAGCACCTTCTCGTCGGCGTAGAACAGGCCGACCAACCAGTCGAGCTTGCCCGCGTTGCCTTGCAGACGCAGCTCCTGGGTGAAGACGTTGAACTTCTGGTGCAGGCCGTCAGGCGCGAAGAAGCCCAGGTCGGCGCCCGAGTGGTCGAAGTCCTGAGAGCGCCAAGCCTCCCAGGCGCGGTAGGCGGTGACGGAGGTCAGGTTGGCCCAGCCCAGGTCGATCTCGCCCACGGCCGAGAGGCCGCCGTCGGTGATGTCTTCCTGGTTGCGGCGGACCGCGTTCTTGGAGGCGCGACGTTCGAACGGATCGGTCGTCGGATAGCCGACGCCGCCGCGCGCGGCGGCCAGCTGGTTGACCAGGTTGTAGGTCGGGCCGGCGATGGCCAGCAGCGCCACGCAGCAGTTCTCGTTGCGGTTCGTGTAGTCGCCCGAGAAGGTCCAGCTGACATTGTCCGTCGGGCGCCACAGCAGCTTGGCGCGAACGAACTGGCGGTCCAGATTGTCCAGGCTCTGGTTGGAGTTGGCGTCGGTATAGAAGCCGTCGCGGACCTCCCAGCTGCCTTCGACCCGCAGGGCCAGCTCGTCTTCGATGAGCGGCAGGTTGATGGCGCCCGACAGGCGACGGTTGTCGTAGTTGCCGTAGGTGCCGGTGATGTTGCCGTGGATGCCGTCGAAGTCCGGCTGTTTGGTCATCACATTGATGATGCCGGACGAGGTGTTGCGGCCGAACAGGGTGCCTTGCGGACCGCGCAGGACCTCGATGCTCCGCAGGTCGCCCAGCTCGGACAGGGCCACGCCGGTGCGGGCGCGGATGACGCCGTCGATGATGACGCCGACCGAGGACTCCAGGCCCGGGTTGGTCGAGGTCGTGCCCACGCCGCGGATTCGGATGGAGGAGTCGGAACCGCCGCCGGGCGTCTGGAACTGGACGCTGGGGGCCAGGCTGGTCAGCTCGCGGATGTCGCTGACGCCGGAGTTCTCCAGCTGTTCGCCGCTGACGGCCGTGACCGCGACCGGCGCCTCGATCAGTCGTTGCTCACGACGGGTGGCGGTGACGATGATCTCGTCGACCCGGGTCGCCTCCTGCTCCGACGGAGCGGTCTGGGCGAGCGCCGGCGACGCGGTCAGCGTGGCGGCGACAAGCAATGCGGATACGCTGACTGAGCCTCTGATATTCACGCCCTATCCTCCCTTGAGCCCTCGTTTGCCGAGGTGCTTCGTGTGACCAATGTGTAACTGGCGAATTGAGACTGTCAAATAGCTTTTGTAATCAGACCGACTTGTGTGCTTCAGTGTGAGCGAGCTGACACGCTCCAGCAAAGCTGAAGATATCGGCGCACCGACCCGGCGAAGATCGGGCGGATTTTCGGACACTAAATCGTTCCGAAACAGGGAGTTGAGAGTGAGTGATCGACGATCATGCGTTTCGCGGCGGGAACTCCGGGTTTTCGGCCACGCTGCGACCTCGGGCCGCTCTGATACTTATTTCGCACCTGCGAAAGTAACTTTCATCTTGAGATTGAACGGGATCGCGGCATGAGCACGCATGACGGACTGATGGGCGTTTCCGCGCCTTCCGCGCCTCGCATATGGCCCCACGCGGGATGGGCCTGGTTCGCCGTCGCGGCCCTGATGGTCGCCTATACGTCCAGCTTCATCGACCGCCAGATCCTGACCCTGCTGGTCCAGCCGATCCGCGCCGACCTGACCATCTCCGACACCCAGTTCAGCCTCCTGGCCGGGATCGCATTCTCTCTGTTCTACACCGTCATGGGCGTGCCCCTGGCTCGGCTGGCGGATCGCGGCAGCCGGCGCTGGATCATCTTCTGGGGCATCGTTGTCTGGAGCGTGATGACCGTGGCCTGCGGCCTGGCCAACAGCTTCTGGGCCCTGTTCGCCGCCCGCATCGGCGTCGGCATCGGCGAGGCTGCCCTGTCGCCCGCCGCCTATTCGATGATCTCCGACTACTTCCCGCCGCGTCAGCGCGCCCGGGCGCTGGCCGTCTATTCCATGGCTCCCTACATCGGCGCCGGTCTGGCCCTGATGATCGGCGGCGCCGTCATCGACGCCATCGCCCAGGCCGGCGCCCTGCAACTGCCCTTCGTCGGCGAACTGGCCCCCTGGCAGCAGACCTTCGTCCTGGTCGGCGCGCCGGGCCTTCTGATCGCCGCCCTCTTCATCATCGTGCGAGAGCCGCCCCGCCACGGCGTGACCAAGTCGGGGGTTCAGGCGGGCGTCCTGAAATACATGTGGTCGCGCAAGTCGACCTTCTACATGCTGATCTTCGCCTTCTCGATCTTCGGCATGGCCGGCATCTCCTACCTGGCCTGGGCGCCGGCGGTGCTGATCCGCCAGCATGAGATGACCCCGGCCGATGTCGGCTTCTCCTACGGTCTGGTCCTGCTTCTGGCCGCCACGCCCGGCGTTCTGGTCGGCGGCTGGATGACCGACTGGTTCGCCAACAGGGGCCGCACCGACGCCCCCCTCCGCGTCGCCATCCTGGCCCTGATCGCCAGCATTCCCTTCGCCGTGGCCATGCCCCTGATGCCCAGCCGCGACCTGGCCATCGCGGCGCTCGCCGGCTTCAGCTTCTTCGCCGGGGTGATGAACAGCCTGCCCGCGACCGCGCTGCAGTCGGTCGCCCCGAACCAGTTGCGGGCCCAGATCACCGCCATCTATTTCCTGATCGGCAATCTGATCTCGCTGGGCCTCGGCCCGACCATCGTCGCCGCCATCAGCGATCAGTGGCTGGGCGGCGACCAGAGCATCGGCCTGTCCCTGGCCATCGTCAGCGGGGCGACCGTCGCGATCGCCGCCCTTCTGCTGACCCGTGCGTTGAAATCCTTCCGCGACAGCGTCGAGGAAGCTCGTGAATGGCAGGAGCCCGCCCGGTGACGGATCAACGTCTTTCGATTCCCTGGTTCGATCCGGCGCCGCCCAGCGCCGAGGACTGCGTCATCCCTCGCCTGATCGACCGCTATGCCGCCGAGATGCCGGACAAGGTCTTCATCCGCTTCGAGACGGGCGAGACCTGGACCTGGGCCGAGACCCGCCGGCGCGCGCTGGCCACCACCGCCGCGCTTCAGGCGCGGGGCGTGAAGGGCGGCGACATCGTCGCGGCCTGGGCCCCGAACGGCCCGGCCCTGGTGCGCTCCTGGTTCGGCGCCAACTACGCCGGCGCGGCGCTCGCCCCCATCAACACCAGCTTCCGCGGTCGTCTGCTGGAACACGCCATCGGCAAGACCGGGGCAAAGGTGATGATCGTCCATCCCGACCTCGCCCCGCGCCTGGAAGGCCTGTCGCTGGGCGCCGCCGAGCGGCTGATCCTCGCCGGCCCGACCGACGTGACCCTCGATCTGCCGCTTCAGATCGAGCCCGCGTCGGCGCTCGACGGCGACCCGGCCGCCTGCGTCCCGGTCGAGCAGCATCCGTGGGATCCGCCGGTCATCATCTTCACCTCCGGCACCACCGGCCCGTCGAAGGCCGTCGTCACCTCCTATGTGCAGGAGTGGACCACGGCCCGGACGACCTATGGCTATATGGTCCAGTCCGACCGGATGCTGGTGAACCTGCCGATGTTCCACGTCGGCGGCATCTCGGCGATCACGGCGGCGGTGGCCTGCGGCGGTTCGGTCGCCCTGTTCGAAGCCTTCGATACCCGCCGCTTCTGGGACACGGTGCGCGAGACGGAATCGACGGTCTGCTCCGGCCTGATCGGCGCCCTGACCTCCTTCCTGATGAAGGAGCCGCCGAAGCCTGACGACGCCGACAATCCCCTGCGGATGGTGACCCTGTCGCCGATCAACGAGGACACCGTCGGCCTGGCCAAGCGGTTCGGCTTCGACTACCTGTCCGGCTTCAACATGACCGAGGTCTCCGGCCCGCTGATCAGCGCGATCAACGATCCGGTCATGCGTTCGTGCGGCCGGGTCCGCGTCGGCATGGAATGCCGCATCGTCGACGACCACGACAACGAGGTCCCGCACGGCCAGCCGGGCGAACTGGTGATCCGCTCCGACAATCCCTGGACCCTGTTCTCGGGCTATCTCGGCGATCCGGAAGCCACCGCGAAGGCCTGGCGCAACGGCTGGTTCCACACCGGCGACCTGATGTGGCGGGACGAGGAGGGCTGCTTCTTCTTCGTCGACCGCAAGAAGGACGCGATCCGCCGGCGCGGAGAGAACATGTCCTCGCTGGAGATCGAGCTGGAGGTCATCGCACACCCGGCCGTGCGCGAATGCGCGGCCTACGGCGTCGATCTGCCGGGCGGCGAACAGGAGGTGATGGTCGCCGTGGCCCCGGTCGAGGGGGCGGAGATCGACGCCCGCGAACTGGTCGAATGGCTGATCCCGCGCATGACCCATTTCATGGTGCCGCGCTACGTCCGGGTCGAGGCCTCCCTGCCCAAGACCCCGACCAACAAGATCCAGAAGACGGGTCTGCGCGATCAGGGCGTCACCCCGGAGACCTTCGACCGGGAGGCCGCCGGACTAGTCGTCAAACGCCAGAAATTGACGGTTGCTTGATAAGACCTAACGGCGTCCCGTAAGAAAGGTCATGTCTCGCGCCGCGCCGAAAATCCGTCTGGTTCCAAAGAGCTCCGTCAACCGGGCCCTGAACGCCCTGGGCGACCGATGGAGCCTGCTGGTCGTGCAGGAGGCCTTCCTCGGCGCCACACGGTTCGAGGAGTTCCACGCCCGTCTGGGCGGCGCCCGCTCCACCCTGTCCAGCCGCCTCGCCGCCCTGGAACGCCACGGCATCCTGGTGAAGAAGCCGCACAAGGACGAGGGCGCGCGCATGGCCTATCACCTGACCCCGCGGGGTCTGGGCCTGTTCGATTCCATCATGCTGATGTGGGGCTGGGGCGTGCGTTGGGGCGTGACGGGCGGCCGGGCCCCGACCGTCTTCACCCACACCGAGTGCGGCAAGGCCATGCTGCCGGAGCTGCGCTGCGGCGGCTGCGGCGAACCCCTGACGCTTCACACCTGCTCCTTCACCCCCGGCCCCGGCCAGGGGATGGAGAAGCTGCCGGTCCAGCGCATGCACCGCCGCCGCCAGCCGAACGACGAGGCCCCGACGATCGAACTGGTCGATCTGCTGGGCGACCGCTGGACCGCGCTGGTGGTCTCCGTCCAGTATTTCGGCCTGCACAAGTTCGACGAGATCCAGAGCGTCCTCGGCATCGCTTCCAACATCCTGACCGACCGGCTGCGGACGCTGGAAATGTCGGGCATCTTCGAGCGTCGCCTCTACGAGATGACGCCGCCCCGCTATCAGTACCGGCTGACGACCAAGGGGCGGGACCTCTACCCCCACGCCCTGACCATGATGACCTGGGCCGACACCCACCTGAAGGACCGGGCCGGACCACCGGTGAAGATCAGCCACAACTGCGGCGAACCCCTGAACGCCCAGGTCTGCTGCAGCGCCTGCAAGGGCCGTCTGACGCTGGAAACCGTGCTGATGAAGGCCGGCCGCATCAAGCCCGCCGCCTGACGAAAAGTTCGGCTTTGAAAGCGACCTTCCAGCGCTTGCATTAGCAGACTTCTGGTCCTAGCGTTTTCCTCAAACAGAACGAGGAGACGTGCCGTGGGTCAGAACATGCAGGTCGTGGAGGCCATGATGGCCGCCTGGAAGAAGCGCGACGTGGAGGGCTTCATCGCCACCCTCGCCGACGACATCGAATACCACTGGCACCCCACCAAACGTCCGGCCGTCGGCAAGGACAAGATGCGGAAATTCCTGTCCAACTACGAGGCCGGGTTCGACCAGCAGGAGTGGCGCGTCACCCACCATGCCGAGAACGGCGAGGTCCTGTTCGTCGAGGGCATGGAGGTGCTTGTCGACCGCTCGACCGGGACCAAGATGGACAACCCCTTCGTCCAGGTCTTCCAGGTTCGCGACGGCCTGATCTACCGGATGCGCGACTACTACGACACGTCCCAGGTCCACGCCCCGGCCAAGCCGGACGCCCAGAAGGCCAGCGCCTGATACCGGATCGGCGGGGGCTTCAGGCCTCCGCCGGCATCCGCGCGGCCCGCAACGCGGAACGCCGCACCTTGCCCGCATCGTCTCGCAGACGCTCGGTCGTGACCTCTACCGAACGCGGCCGCTTGTAGGGCGCCATCCGCTCCGCCAGCCATTCGCCCAGAGCCGCCTGATCCAGCGTCCCGTCCGCCGTCTCCACGATAGCGTGGACCTTCTGGCCGAAGTCGGGATCCGGCAGACCCACCACGACGCTGCACTGAACGCCGGGGAAGCTGTCGATCGCGGCCTCCACCTCGGCCGGATAGACGTTGGCCCCGCCCGACACGATCATGTCCACGCGTCGGTCGGCCAGATACAGCCACCCGTCCTCGTCGACATAGCCCATGTCGCCCAGGGTCTCGAACGTCCCGTTGGCGCGCGGCTCGGCGCCCAGATAGCGATAGGTCGTCCCCTGCCCGCGCAGGGGCATGAAATAGATCTCGCCGACGACGCCGGGCGCGCAAGGGGCTCCCGCCTCGTCCAGCACCTTCATCTCGTAGCCGGGCAGGACCTTTCCGACCGAGCCCGGATGCTCCAGCCATTCGACGCCGCGAATGCCGGTGCCGCCCAGGGCCTCTGTGCCGGTGTAGATTTCCCAGACCGTCTCAGCCCCCACCCACTCGATCCATTTCCGCTTCAGCCAGGGCGGACAGGCGGCGGCGATGTGCATGACGGCGTCCAGCGACGACACGTCGTATTTCGCCTTCACCTCGTCAGGCAGGGACCAGATGCGGTGCATCATGGTCGGCACCTGGAACAGCCAGCTGACCCTGTGCCGGTCGATCAGGCGCAGCGTCTCCTCCGCGTCGAAGCGCGGCATCAGGATGACATGCACGCCCCAGCCCATGGCCAGACAGGTCATGCCGAAGGGCGCCGCATGATAGAGCGGGCCGGGGTTCAGGAGGACGTCCTCCGGGATCATCCCCAGCAACAGCACGTCAGGATCGGCCAGGGCCGGGGCCATGTCGACGATGACCTTGGGACGCCCGGTCGAGCCGCCGCTGGCGATCGCCTTCAGGTGTTTCGACACGATCTCCGGCAGGGGCGAGGGATCGGCGGAGGCGTCATAGGTCTCCGCCTCCGACAGCCGCTTGGTCCCATTCGCCTTGGCCGGATCGTCGGTGACGATGAGCCGGGGTTGGAGCAGATCCAGGATCCCCGCCAGCTCCATCGCCGGCAGCTTGTGCGACAGGGGCGCGGGCGTCGCGCCCAGGGCCCAGACCGCAAAGGCCAGCTCCAGGAATGCCGGACAGTTGGGCAGGGCGATGGCGACGAAATCGCCCTCGACCACCCCGGCCTTTTGCAACGTCCGCGCCCGCCGGTTGACCCGGTCCGCCAGCGCCTTCCGCGTCAGGGTCACGCCCTCGAACGTCAGGGCCGGGCGATCCGGGTCCCGCTCCGCATGGACGTTCAACAGGGTCCCGACCGACTGGGGCGCCGGCATGGCGACCCCCGGGGTGGACATTATGCGCGGCCGGGCGGGTCGGATCATGCGGCGGACTTCTCTCCGGCGACCGCGCGCTTGGGCGGCCAGGGGATCAGCGGGCTGGTGCGGGCGATGTAATCCGCATAGCCGGGGCGATGATAGGTCAGGCGCTTCTCATAGGACGTCCCGCCCGAATATTTCAGGAACAGCACCAGCAGCAGCAGCGGCCCGACGATGCCGAACAGGCCCAGCGTCGTCTCCGCCGCGATGCCGAACAGGCCGAACCAGGTGCAGAGGTCGCCGAAATAGTTCGGGTGCCGCGTATAGCGCCACAGCCCCTTGTCGAAGACCTTGCCCGCGTTGTCCGGATTGGCCTTGAACTTCACTAGCTGCCAGTCCGCCAGGCTCTCGAAGCAGATGCCGAACACCACCAGACCCGCGCAGACCCAGCCCAGGGTCCCGACCTCGGCCGGGATCGACGACATCTGGCCCAGCTGCACCGGGAAGCTGGTGACCCACAGGATCGGCGCCTGGGTCATGAAGACCATCCGCCACGAGGCCTTGGAATAGCTCCAGCCCTTGGCCTCCATGGCCCGGTCCAGCATCTTCACATAGCGACGGTCCGGCCCGTGCGCCCGCCAGCGCCACAGGATGTAGCCTCCCAGCCGCAGCCCCCAGATGCAGCTCAACACCGTGATCAACTGCATCCGCTCGGGCGCGCCGTCGGCCATGAAGAAGGTCGTCACCGCCATCAGGGCCAGGCCCAACGCCCACCAGGCGTCGACGAAGGACACGTCCTTGATCGCCACCCCGACCCGCCAGAGGATGATGAAGGACGCGAGCGCGATGGCGAAATTGATCCCGAGCAGGGTCAGGACTTCGGTGATGGGC
This sequence comes from Brevundimonas staleyi, assembly GCF_041893865.1. Classification (GTDB taxonomy): domain Bacteria; phylum Pseudomonadota; class Alphaproteobacteria; order Caulobacterales; family Caulobacteraceae; genus Brevundimonas; species Brevundimonas staleyi. Next base: position 1,128,660 of record NZ_CP169082.1, on the reverse strand, counting down.
GGCATGGTCTGGTCTCCCCCTATTTGTCCGGCATCAACGGCCGGTCGACAGTTCCTTGGCGTGCAGCATCTTGGCCATGCCCCGCTCCATCCCCTTGGGATCGCGGGCCAGGGCGGCGCGGCTTTCCACCGCGAAGCGATCGGTATCGATCTCGTCGACGCCGCGCGTGATCCCCTTCATCGCCGCGCGGGCGATGTCGGAAGGCTGTTCCTTGGCGCCCTTCACATGCGAGGCCATCCGCGTATCGACCGAGCCGACGATCAGCGAGGTGACGCTGGTCCCCTGTCCGGCCAGCTCGGCGCGGATGCAGTTTCCGGCCGCGCGCATGGCGAATTTCGACGGGCTGTAGCCGCCCATGTTCGGCACGGCGACGATGCCGCCGACCGACAGGACGTTCAGGATGGCGCCCCCGCCGTTGGCCTTCAGAATGGGCGCGAACGCGCGCGCCATCTGCAGCGGACCGAAATAGTTGACCTCCATCTCGTCGCGCGCGGCGGAGATGTCGTCGGCCCCGATCAGAAGCTTGTTGTGGAAGGCGCCGGCGTTGTTGACCACCACCGACACGTCCGGACAGGCGGCCGCCGCGGCCGCGATCGTCTCCGGCTTGGTGACGTCCAGGGCGATGGCCACGACCTTGCCCGGGTAGCGGTCGACCAGATGCTGGGCCGAGGCCGGATCGCGCGCCCCGGCATAGACCTTGGCCGCCCCCTCCTCGATCAGGACCTCCACGAAGCCCTCGCCGATCCCCCGATTGCCGCCCGTGACGATGGCGACTGAGCCTTGAATATCCATGTCCGATCCCTTCAGGCGACGGCGGTGTAGAGAATGTCGTGGGGCTTCTTGGCGCCCCGGCGCAGGATGGAAGGGTCCGTGGTGATGCCGCCCCGCGCCCAGGTCTCGGACAGCTCCCGCTCCTCGTTCCATTCCCAGCACATGGTGCGGCGCTTGATCCGCCACTCGGCGCCGCGCTTCTCCATCTGGTCGACGCAGCGGGCCAAGGTGCGGACGTCGAACGGCCCGGTCTCGCCGTTCAGCCGCGTCGCCGTCAGAATGTAGCATTCTGCGATTGCGGTGGTGGCCGAGGTCAGGTCGATGACCATGTTGGAGGCCAGATGGTTCATCAGCCCGGCCGTCTTCAGCCGCTCCTTGACCGCCGCCACCCAGTCCCTGGCCGGCCCGTCGAAGGTCCCGCCATGATCCTCCCAGCCGTCCGGCCAATAGGCGCGTTCGACCAGGTCGGGATCCCCGCGGTCGCAGCCGCGCAGGAACTTCAGCAGCACCTCCTCGATCGCCTTCTTGTCGAGCAGGGCCTGCACCTCGGGATCGCGGTCGGCCATATGTTTCCTCGGGCGACTGTATAGTCAGTCTTGAATCGAAAGTGACATGACTTGCGTTAGCGGGCAAGTCTGCGGCGGTGGGTTCTAGAGCCTCATCAGGCCGGGCGGCGCCGCGACGATGCGGGGGATCGCTTCGCGCACCATGGCGGCCACGGCGAACTGTTCGGGCTTGGTGCGGACGCCCTCGGGCGCGGTGTCGACCATGTCCATGGCGATCCTCAGCCCCGGCAGGCCGTCCACCTCGATCTCCCAGTGCGGCTTGCCGGCGAAGGGTTGCTGCGCCGTGTCCATGATCCAGTTGACCTCATGGGTGATGCGCCGCTCGCCGTCGATCAGGCCGTGTACGCGCCAGGTCGTGGCCGAGACCGTCCCCTTGGCGATCTCGCCCGCCGCCACGGTCAGATCGCGCTCCGCCAGGCTGACCGAATGGTCCGGCTCGAACCGGTCCAGCGACAGGCCGAGCCTCTGCGCCAGCCCCTCCACGCTCTGGGAGAACATGCTGGTGAAGGTCTCGGCCAAGGGCCCGTTCGTCAGATCGATGGCCCCCGGCGCGGAGCCGAAGCCGAGCGCCCCGAACACATAGTCGGGGTTCGGAATCGTTGTGCAGTCGATGATTTCCCGGCTCGCGATGTTGCGATGCGACAGGCACAGGGACACGGCGTTGGCCGCCATCCGCTCGGCCACCCATCCCGGATTGACCCCGGTCCCGGCCAGGGTCGCGCCGCCCCTGATCGCGCTTTCGGCCAGCCCCCCGGCATAGGCGCGCCCCAGGGCGGCGGGCTCGAAATAGTGGTTGATCGAGACGACGTTCTTGCCGCTTTCCAAGAGCCGCTTCACGTCCGCGTCGTGCCCCGTATAGGGGGCCGAAAGCATCGGCGTATGCACCACGATGTCGGCGTCGATGGCCAGGATCTCGTCGATCGACCGGGTGGCGATCACCCCCGTCTCGGGCCTGCGCGCGATGTCGCCCGCGTCCCGTCCGGCCTTGCCCGCGCCATAGACGAACAGGCCGACCAGCTGGAACCGGTCGTCGTCCAGGACGGCCCTCAGGCACGCCTTGCCCATGGACCCGGTCGCCCACTGGATCACCCGGATGGGTCTGGTCATTCCGCCTCCCGGACGCTGTCGCCGCGTCTTCTGTCCTAACGCTGGCGCGTTAAGTCCAGAAACGCAAGCCGCTTGCCAAGCCGCACCGAACGATTAGTGTGTTTACGCAAGCGACGCAGGATCGCGCGGAGAACACCCCATGGCCGAGCCCCCTTTCTGGACGGCATTGATGAAGTCGGTGAATTTCTACGGCCGGTTCGCGCCGTCCTTCACCCGCGTCGGCTATGTCGCGCGCGGTCTGCCGTTCAAGCCGGTGAAGGCTGACTACGCCGGCCAGAACTGGCTGATCTCGGGCGCCACGGGCGGTCTGGGCAAGGCCACGGCCCTTCGCGCCACCGCCAAGGGCGCGACCGTCTACGCCATCGGCCGCAATGTGCAGGCGCTCGCCGATCTGGTTCAGGAAGCGCCGGGGCCGGGCAAGATCGTGCCGGTCACCTGCGACCTCTCCTCCATGTCCGCCGTCGGGGGTCTGGCCAAGCGGCCCGAGATCGCAGCGGTGAAGTTCGACGTCGTCGTCAACAACGTCGGCCTTCTGATGCGGGAGTATCAGGCGACGCCCGAGGGTCTGGAAACCTCCTACGCCACGAACCTTCTGGGCCACTGGATCCTGACCGAGGACCTCTACAAGGCCGGTCTCATCAAGTCGGGCGCGGCGGTCATCAACGTCGTCTCGGGCGGCCTCTACAACCTCGGCCTCAACAAGAAGATGCTCAACATTCCGGAGGAGCATTTCAACGGCTTCGCCGCCTATGCCGCCCACAAGCGCGCCCAGATCGCCCTGGCCGAGCACTGGCGCGCCGCCTGGGCCGCCGACGGCATCAAGACCTACGCCGTCCATCCCGGCTGGGCCGACACCGCCGGCGTGAAGACCAGCCTGCCCAAATTCCGCAAGATCCTGGCCCCCATCCTCCGCAACGACCACGAGGGCGCCGACACCATCGACTGGCTGGCCGCCACCCGCCCGCCGGAGGTGGTCGACGAGATCTGGTTCGACCGGAAGGCCCGCACGGCCCACGCCTATCCCCACACCCGGAACCCGCGCACCACCATCCCCGACATCGTCGCCTTCCTCGACGCAGATCGGGCTCGCCTCGCCGTCTGAAGCCTTGCCGCCGCCGCCCCGATCCGCGAAGGATCGGGGATGGCGAACGACACGATCTCGAGCGACGGCTGGCGGTTCTGGATCGACCGGGGCGGCACCTTCACCGACATCGTCGCCCGCGCCCCCGACGGCGCCCTGACCACCGCCAAGCTCCTGTCCGACAACCCGGACCAGTATGAGGACGCCGCCGTCGAGGGGGTGCGCCGCATCCTGAAGGCCGCGCCCGGTCCCCTGCCCGCCGGTCTCGTCGCCGACATTCGCATGGGCACCACGGTCGCCACCAACGCCCTGCTGGAACGCAAGGGGGAGCCCACGGTCCTGGCGATCACGCGTGGCTTCGGCGACGCCCTGAAGATCGGCTGGCAGGCCCGGCCCGACATCTTCGCCCGCCACGTCGTCGTGCCCGAACCGCTGAACGACCGGGTCGTCGAGATCGACGAACGCGTCCGCGCCGACGGGGCCATCGACTGCCCGCTGGACGAGGTCGCCGCCCGCGCCGACCTCTCCGCCGCCTTCGCCGACGGCTATCGCGCCCTGGCCATCGTCCTCGTCCACGGCTGGCGCTTCACCGACCACGAAAGCCGCCTCGCCGCCCTCGCCCGCGAGATCGGCTTCACCCAGATCTCGGTCAGCCATGAGGTCGGCGCCCTGATCAAGCTGATCGGGCGCGGCGACACGACGGTGGCCGACGCCTACCTGTCGCCGGTGCTCGACGCCTATGTCGCCCGCGTCGGTCGCGCGCTGGGACCCGACACGCCCCTGATGTTCATGCAGTCGTCGGGCGGCCTGGCCGGCCCCTCGGCCTTCCGGGGCAAGGACGCCATACTGTCCGGCCCCGCCGGCGGCGTGGTGGGCATGGCCGCGACCGCCGAGGCCGCCGGCTTCGACCGCGTCATCGGCTTCGACATGGGCGGCACCTCGACCGACGTCGCCCACTATTCCGGGGAGTTCGAGCGCACCTCCGACGCCGTGGTCGCGGGCGTCCGCCTGCGCGCCCCCATGCTGTCGATCCACACGGTGGCGGCGGGCGGCGGCTCCATCTGCCGCTTCGACGGCTCGCGCCTGCGCGTCGGGCCCGAGAGCGCCGGCGCCGTCCCGGGACCCGCCGCCTATCGGCGCGGCGGCCCCCTAACCGTCACCGACTGCAACGTCCTGCTCGGCAAGCTTCGCCCGGAGTTCTTCCCCGCCGTCTTCGGTCCGAACGGCGACCAGCCGCTGGACCACGCCGCCGTCGCCGAAAAGTTCGACGCCCTCGCCGCCGAGGTCACGGCCGCCACCGGCCGCCCGACCGATCCACTCGACCTAGCCGAGGGCTTCGTCGCCATCGCCGTCCAGAACATGGCCGAGGCGATCAAGTCGATCTCCATCCGGCGCGGCCACGACCTGACCGGATATGTGCTGAACTGTTTCGGCGGCGCGGGCGGCCAGCACGCCTGTCTCGTCGCAGACGCGCTCGGCATGACGACCGTCATGCTACACCCCTTCGCGGGCGTTCTGTCCGCCTACGGAATGGGCCTGGCCTCCATCCGCACGATCCGCCAGACGACCGTCGCCGCCCCCCTCGCCCCCGCCTCCGACAGCGCCTTCGCCGACCGCGTCGGGGCGCTGGAGGCCGAGGCCCGCGCCGACCTCCTGGCCCAGGACCTGCCCGCCGCCTCCATCGCCGCCGAGGCCCGCGCCGAGATCAAATTCGCCGGCAGCGACACCCCCCTCACCGTCCCCTTCGGCCCCGCTGCCGACATGGCCGCCGCCTTCGAGACCCTGCATCGCCAGCGCTTCGGCTTCTTCGCCGAAGACAAGGCGCTGGTCGTCGAGACGCTGGAGGTCGAGGCTGTCAGCTCTCCCTCCCCCTCGGGGGAGGGTGGTCGCGCAGCGACCGGGTGGGGAGGGCAGGGCGACGTGGCGACGACGTCAGGGGGGCCTCGCCTTGCCGCCCCCACCCGGTCTTCGCTTCGCTCCGACCACCCTCCCCCGCAGGGGGAGGGAGAGATCTCGCCTGTCCCCGTCCGCCTCGCCGGCGCCGACCACGCCACCCCCGTCCATCACCGCGACGCCCTTGCCGCCGGTGCGACGATCCCCGGCCCCGCCCTCATCCTTGAATCCACCGGCACCACCGTGGTCGAGCCGGGCTGGACCGCCCGCGTCGACGCCCACGCCAACCTGATCCTCGAGCGCACCACCCCGCTGGCCAACCGCGCCCCCATCGGTACCCACGCCGACCCCATCCTGCTGGAGGTGTTCAACAGCCGCTTCATGGCCTGCGCCGAACAGATGGGAGAGGCCCTGCGCGCCACCGCCTATTCGGTGAACATCAAGGAGCGGCTCGACTTCTCCTGCGCCATCTTCGACGCGTCCGGCGCCCTGATCGCCAACGCCCCGCACATCCCGGTCCATCTCGGCTCGATGGGTGAGAGCATCCGCGTGGTCCTCGCCTCGCGGGGCCAGACCATGAAGCCCGGCGACGTCGTCATGCTGAACGCGCCCTACAACGGCGGCACCCACCTGCCCGACATCACCGTCATCATGCCGGTCTTCCTCGAGGCCGAAGCAACGCCAGCCTTCTTCGTCGCCGCGCGCGGCCACCATGCCGACGTCGGCGGCATTACGCCGGGCTCCATGCCCGCCTCCTCGACCACGGTCGAACAGGAGGGGGTGCTGATCGACGACTTCCTGCTGGTCGAGGCCGGGCGGCTGCGCGACGCCGAAACCCGTGCCCTGTTCGCCTCCGGGACATACCCATCCCGCAACGTCGATCAGAACATGGCCGACCTGAAGGCCCAGGTCGCCTCCTGCCAGCGCGGCGCCGACGAACTGGTCCGCATGGTCGCCGAGTTCGGCCGCCCGGTCGTCGAGGCCTATATGGCCCACGTCCAGTCCAACGCCGAGGAGGCCGTCCGCCGCGCCATCGCCGCCCTGAAGCCCGGTTCGTTCGCCTATGAGATGGACGACGGCGCCGTCATCCGCGTCCGCATCGATGTGGACGCGCAAGCCCGCAAGGCCGTCGTCGATTTCACCGGCAGCGCCGACCAGCGCCCGACCAACTTCAACGCCCCCCTGTCGATCACGCGCGCGGCGACCCTCTATGTCTTCCGCACCCTGGTGGACGACGCCATCCCGCTGAACGAGGGCTGCATGAAGCCCATCACCCTGATCGTGCCGGAGGGGTCGATGCTGAACCCCCGCTATCCGGCGGCCGTCGTCGCCGGGAATGTCGAGACCAGCCAGGCGGTGGTGGATACGCTGTACGGCGCGCTCGGCGTGCTGGCCGCCAGCCAGGGCACGATGAACAACTTCACCTTCGGCGACGCCACCCGCCAGTATTACGAGACCATCGCCGGCGGCGCGGGCGCGGGCCCGAACGCGCCGGGCGCCAGCGCGGTCCAGAGCCACATGACCAACAGCCGCCTCACCGACCCCGAGGTGCTGGAAACCCGCTTCCCCGTCCTGCTGGAGGAATTCTCCGTCCGTCGCGGCTCCGGCGGCGCGGGGGCGGCGAACGGCGGCGATGGGGCGACGCGGCGGGTGCGGTTCCTGGAACCGATGACCGCCGCCATTCTGTCCGGCCACCGCAGGGTCCCGCCCTTCGGCGCGGCCGGAGGCGATCCGGGCGAGGTCGGGGCGAACCGCATCGAACGCGCCGACGGTAGCGTCGAACCCCTCGGCTCCACGGCGGAAGCCTCCATGACCCCCGGCGACGTGTTCGTCATCGAAACCCCCGGCGGCGGCGGGTTCGGCGAACCCTGACCCTCTCCCAGAGGGAGAGGGCTTGAGGCTCGGAGAGCGATAGCGATCCGCCAGCCGAAAGGGTGAGGGGTTACGGTGCGTCCGGGTGAGAGCATAACCCCTCACCCTTTCGCGCCAGAACACTCGCTGACGCTCGTGTGCGCTCAAGCTCTCTCCCTCTGGGAGAGGGAGGCGGGATGGTGCATCGTCGCGGCGAGGGAGTCGGAGGGACACATGCTCGTACTGCTCGGAATACTGGTCGTCGTCGCGGGCTTCGTGGCGCGCATCAACCCGCTGCTGGTCATCCTGGCGGCCGCCCTCGTCACCGGCATCTGCGCCGCCATCGTCCCCGGTGTCAGCCTCGCCGACCTCTACCAGGCCGCCGTCGCCACCCTCACGGCCTTCGGGGACGCCTTCAACGACAACCGATACTTCCACGTCGTCTGGCTGATCCTGCCGGTCATCGGCCTCCTCGAACGCGCAGGGCTTCAGGAGCGCGCCCGCATGCTGATCGGCAAGGTGAAGGCGGCTTCCGCCGGACGTCTTCTGGTCGTCTACCTCTTCATCCGTCAGGCCACATCGGCGCTGGGCCTGACGTCGCTCGGCGGTCACCCCCAGATGGTCCGCCCCCTGGTCGCCCCCATGGCCGAGGGCGCGGCCGAGGTCGAGGCGGGCGGCGCCCTGCCCGACGACGCCCGCAACCGCATCCGCTCCATGTCCGCCGCCACCGACAACATCGGCCTCTTCTTCGGCGAGGACATCTTCATCGCCATCGGCTCCATCATCCTGATGGTCGGCTTCCTCGAACAGGCCGGCATCATCGTGGAGCCGCTGCAGCTGTCGGTCTGGGCCATCCCCACGGCCATCGCCGCCTTCATCGTCCACGGCTTCCGCCTGCTGATGTTCGACCGTGAGGTCCGCCGCAGGATTGCCGCTCCGAAAGCGGAGGCCGGCCAATGATCACCCTCGATCAGGTCTACATCCTCGTCGGACTGATGTTCGCCGCCTTCGCCATCCTGACCCTGCGCGATCCGGCCCATCCGACCCGCATCCGCAGCGCCCTGTTCTGGGGGCTGCTGGCCGGATCCATGCTGTTCGGTTCGTACCTTGGCGGCCTCGGCAACGGCCTCCTCGTCATCGCCCTCGTCGCGCTCGGCGGCCTGTCCAAGCTCGGCGTCGGCAAGCCCGAGACCACCACGACCGAGCAACGCCGCGACAGCGCCGCGCGCCGAGGCAACTGGCTCTTCCTGCCCGCCCTGATCGTCCCGGTCGTCGCCGTCGGCGGGACCCTCGCCGCCAAGCACACCGGCTGGGGCGAGGTCCTGCTGTCCTCCACCCAGACCACCCTGATCGCCCTGGCGCTCGGCTGTCTGATCGCCCTGATCGCCGCCATGGCCTGGCTGCGTCCGCCCGCGACCGCGCCCCTGCACGAAGGCCGCCGCCTGATCGACTCCATCGGCTGGGCCGTCCTGTTGCCCCAGATGCTGGCCGCGCTCGGAGCCATCTTCCTGGCCTCCAACGTCGGGGGCGTGGTCGGCGATGTCGTCACCCAGGCCGTGCCGATGAGCTCGCCGCTGGTCGCCGTCATCGCCTACTGCCTCGGCATGGCCCTGTTCACCGTGGTCATGGGCAACGCCTTCGCCGCCTTCCCGGTCATGACCGCCGCCATCGGCCTGCCCTTCGTGGTGCATCAGTTCGGCGGAGACCCGGCCATCGTCTGCGCCATCGGCATGCTGGCCGGGTTCTGCGGCACCCTGCTGACGCCCATGGCCGCCAACTTCAACGTAGTCCCGGCCAATCTGCTGGAGCTGCCGGACCGCAACGCCGCCTTCAACGGCGTCATCCGCGCCCAGGCCCCGACCGCCCTGATCCTCCTCGTCGTCAACATCGTCCTGATGTACGCCCTCGCCTTCCGGTTCTGACATGCCCCACAGTCTCGACGCCCAGACCGCCGCCCGCTTCGCCCAGGCGGCGCTGGGCCACGTCACCCGCGAGTACCCGCACAAGCTGGATCACGTCCTGAACGGGCCGCAGGATGCGCTGGGCCCCCGCGCCCTCCACCCCATCTTCTTCGGCAGTTTCGACTGGCACTCCTGCGTCCACGGCTGGTGGACCCTGTTCACCCTGCGCCGCCTCTATCCGGAAGCGCCCGAAGCCGCCGCCATCGCCGATCTGGCCGATACCCTGTTCACGCCGGATAACGTCGGCGTCGAAGTCGCCTACCTCGGCCGCCCCTACGCCGGGCCGTTCGAGCGTCCCTATGGCTGGGGCTGGCTCCTGATGCTGCAGACGGAGCTGGAGCGGCACGACGACCCGCGCGGCCGTGTCTGGGCGGCCAATCTCCGCCCCCTCGCCGAGGCCTTCGCCCGGCGATTCAAGACCTTCCTGCCGATCTCGACCTATCCGGTCCGCGTCGGCACCCACTACAACACCGCCTTCGCCCTCCGGCTCGCCCTCGATTACGCCGACAGCACAGGCGACGCCGAGTTGGGCGACCTCTGTCGCGCCTCGGCCCTGCGCTGGCACTCCAACGACCGCGACAATCAGGCCTGGGAGCCGTCGCAGGACGAGTTCCTCTCACCCGCCCTGATGGTGAGCGAACTGATGCGTCATGTGCTTGAGGATGGAGCCTTCGCCGACTGGTTCGATCTCCATCTTCCACACCTCGAAAAACGCGAGCCGACGACCCTCTTCCTGCCCGCCACCGTCAGCGATCGCAGTGACGGAAAGATCGCCCATCTGGACGGTCTGAACCTCAGCCGGGCCTGGTGCTGGCGGGGGATCGCCTCGGCCCTGCCCGCCTCCGACCCGCGTCGCGCCGTCGCGCTCAAGGCGGCCCAGGACCACCTCGACGCCGCCCTGCCTCACGTCACCGGCGACTACATGGGCGAGCACTGGCTGGCGAGTTTCGCCCTCCTGGCCCTCCTGGCCGACGCCGACTGATCGGCCTGACAAGGCCGGCGCGTCCGCCCCGGCCCTGATTTCGCGCAAAAGAAAGGGGGCGGCCGATGTCTCGGCCGCCCCCAACTTTTTAGCCTTTGACGCGCCTTAGAAGCGGGCGGTCAGACCGATCGAGTAACGACGACCCAGGGTGTCGTAGGTCGACGGGTCGGTGTTGGCCTGGACGCCCGGCGAGTAGACGATCGGCTGCTCGTCGCCGACGTTGTTCACCGTGGCGCGCAGGCTGACCGTGTCGTTGATCGCCCAGCTGCCGATCAGGTCGTAGTAGTCGGCCGAGTCCAGGTCGGTCGTGGTGGCGAACTGGCGCATTTCACCCACGTGACGCCAGCGCGCGCCGACCGAGAACGGACCGTTGGCCCAGGTCAGCGAGGTCAGGCTCTTCCACTCGGGGAAGGTGTTGCCGAAGACGCTGTCGATCGTGCCCGTACGGTTGATGAACGGACCGCCGGCGACGTCTTGACGCTCGCGGTTTTCCAGCCAGCCGATGACGACGTTCAGGGCCAGGTTGCCCCAGTCCGGAGCGCCGACGTCGGCCAGACCCACGGTCCAGTCGAACTGGGCGTCGATGCCCGAGGTCTTCAGGGTCGCCAGGTTGGACTGGATTTCCTGAGCGCCTTGGACGCTGCCCGACAGCGGGTCACGGACGAACAGCTGGCAGAAGCCGTTGCTGTTGGAGTAGGTCGGGTTCTGACCCTGGGCGTTGAAGCAGCCCTGCAGTTGGGTCGAGGCGCCGACGCTGCCGATCACGTCCGTGATCTCGATGTTGTAGTAGTCGACCGAGGCCGAGATGCCCGAGAGCCAGGGGCTCTGGAAGGGCGAGGTGAACACGGCGCCGACCGTGAACGAGTCCGAGGTTTCCTCGAACAGGTTCGGGTTGCCGCCGCTGATGCCCGACACCTGCTGGTTCGAGTAGACGAAGTTGTCGATGGCGGCAGCCGAGATGCCCTGCGCGATGCAGAGCGCGCGGACGGCGGCGGCGTTCGGGTTGGAGGCTTGACGGTACGAGCTGCGGATGTCGCAGGGATCGCCCGACAGACCCGTGGCCGACGGCGAACCGATGCTCGGGAAGGTCGTGCCGCCGGCGGCGAACAGTTCACCGATCGAAGGCGCGCGAACCGAACGCGAGTAGCCACCGCGGAAGCGGAGGCTGTCCACGACCGCCCAGTCCAGATCGGCCTTGTAGGCCTGCACGCCGCCAACGGTCGAGTAGTCCGAGTAGCGGTAGCCCAGGTTCAGGTCGAGCGACTGGATGAACGGCATGTCGGCGAGCAGCGGAACCAGCAGTTCGGCGAAGTATTCGAGCGAGTTGGTGGTGCCCTTCAGCGCCGGCGTCGGGTTGAAGCCGGCGATTTCCGAACCGCCCGTGGTGCCGCCGTCGGCGCGGGTCACGGTCGGGTTGACGCGCGACAGCGAGGCGTCCGGACGGAAGTCGTAGTCGTCTTCACGGTACTGGATACCGGCGGCGAAGCGGGCTTCACCGGCCGGCATGTCGAACAGGCCGCCTTGCAGCGAGGCTTCGACGACCGTTTGCTCTTGAGCGGTGACGTTTTGCGAGACGCGCGCGATGTAGGCCACGCACGCCGGCGACATGTTCGAGATGCCGAACGGATCGAAGCCGCCCGCGCAGATCGAGGCGCCGCCGTCAGCGGCGTCCAGCAGGGTCTGGACGGCCGAACGCGATACGTTGCCGGTTTGCAGGGTGGTGCGCTCGTTACGACCGTACTGGGCGTAGATGTCGTAGGTCCAGTCCTTCAGGCCGACCACATCGCCACGGACGCCGAAGGTGCCCTGGTAGATGGTGTAGTTTTCGGTCGAACGACGGCCGCCGACCTCGTTGAAGCGCTTGTCCAGACGGAACGAGCCGGCCGGGTTCGGACGGGCGTTCAGGAACGAGCGGATCGCCGGGGTGATGAACGGGTTGGTCGACGGAACGCGGAAGCCGGTGGCGGCGGCGGCCGGCGAAGCGGCCAGTTCCTGAGCAGCCGAGTACTCGGTGAACAGCAGGCTGCCGTACAGTTCGGCGGCGTCGTTCAGCTTGTAGGTCAGCGAGGAGTAGGCGTTCCAGCGGTCCAGCGGCAGCTGGTTATAGTTCAGCGGGCCGGTGTTATAGACGTAGTCCGTCGAACGCGTGCGGAAGCCGTCGTAGTCGATGCCGCCCGGGCTGACGAAGCCGAGCTGACGGACGTAGCTGAAGACCGAGCCGTTGTCGTTGAAGCCGAACGAACCCGTGTTCGTCAGGGTCGCGTCGTTGAAGTAGCTGCGAACGAAGGCGTTCGTCGGCAGGTTGTTGGCGTCGAACACCGTGCTGCCCAGCGGCGAGGCGCCCGAGGCGCCCGACACCGACGAGAAGTCGCGAGCGGCGTTGTAGATGAAGTCGCGGGTCGAACGGCCCAGCGAGAAGATGGCGTGGCCGCGGTCGTCGGCGAAGGGCGCGCCCATCGTCAGCGAGTAGCTCTCGGTGGCGCCGTCGTTACGGTCGGTGATGCCGTACTGGGCGTCGAATTGAACGCCTTCGAACTGCTCGTTCAGGATGAAGTTGGCGACGCCGGCCAGGGCGTCCGAACCGTAGGCGGCCGAGGCGCCGCCCGAGATGACTTCGACGTTCCGCAGCAGGGCGGTCGGGAAGATGTTGACGTCGACGGTGCCGTCCGAGTTCGACGGAATCACGCGACGGCCGTTCATCAGCACCAGGGTGCGGACGGTGCCCAGACCACGCAGGTTGATGTTGGCCTGACCGCCGTTGGACGGGTTGTTCGAGGTCGAGTTGATCGACGGCACGAACTGCGGAAGGTCGTTGATCAGGCTATCGATGGTGACCGAGCCGGTCGACTGGAAGTCTTCCTGGCCGACCGTGACGATCGGGCTGGTGGAGACGTAGTCCTGACGAGCGATGCGCGAACCCGTCACGACGATGGTGTCGACGGTGTCCTCTTGCGAGGTCTGCGCCATGGCGGGCGCCGCCACGACGCTGGCTGCGAGCGCGGCGCCGACGAACATCGAGGTGCCGAGAAGTCGGCGACGATAGGTGGTGTCGATCAAAGGGGCTTCTCCATGAGCATTTTTAGTCTTTTCAGGTCGGACCCGTATCGGCCCGCCAGCCCAGAGCCTGCAGACGCAGGTTCCGGAGCTTGACGTCGAGCGTTACCGCAGACCGGTGGTGGGTCAACGACAATGGCCAAAACGCGACGCTTTCGTGAAGGATTGTCACTTTCAGACCACGCCTCATGCCATTGCGGCGGCGTATAAAATATCGCCTAACAAGAGACGGCGCGTTCAACTGATCTGGGCTAAGTTAATGCTGATAAGTGCATCCAAATGTCGCATCGCGGCCATGTTCTTTTGTCTGACGTTCGCCGCGCCCGTTGCGGGCGTGGCCCAAGACGCGGCGGCGGGGCGGCCTTCTCTTTTGAACGATCTCATGGCCTGTCGTCAGATTGCGGCGCCAGAGGCGCGACTGGCCTGTTTCGACGCGGCCGCCGGCGCGTTCGAAACCGCGCAGCAACAGGGCGAGGTGACGGTGATCGACACCCAGGCGGCGCGCGAGACCCGCGCCCGTCTGTTCGGCCTCAACCTGGGAACGGCGGACCTGTTCGCCGGCCTGCGTCAGGACGCTCCGATCAACGCCATCGAAACCGAACTGACCAGCGCCCGCCAGGACGCGCGAGGCCAGTGGATCTTCGACCTGGCCGACGGCTCGACCTGGCGTCAGATCGACGGGGAGAACGTCACGATCCGCATGAGGCCGGGCGCGTCGGTGCGTATTCGTCAGGCCGCAATGGGCAGCTATCTGCTCAGCGTCGACGGAGGACGCTCCGTCCGGGCTCGCCGCGAGAACTGACGCGAGGCCGGTCGTGAGCCCGCACGGACCCCATGCGGCGGCCCGGATCGCCGCCCTGACGCGCACGGTCGGCGAGCGTCCGTCCAGCGCCGTCGCCGAGCACAACCTTGCGGCCGCGCTGGGCGACATGGGCGATTCGCCCGCCGCCCTGGAGGCCGTGGAACGCGCGTTCGCCAAGGGCGGCGACGCGCCCGAGACCTGGCTGGTGTTCGCCCGCGTCCTGATCTCCCTGAGCCGCCTGGAAGAGGCGGAGGCGGCGCTTCGCCAGACGCTGACGCGGCGCCTGCGCTACGCCGACGCCCTGCGCGACCAGGCGCAACTCGTCTGGATGCGGACCGGCGATGCGTCGGAAGCGCTCGCGGCGATCGACGCCTTGCTGACAGCCGATCCCGCCGACGTCGATCTGGCGGGGTTGAGGGCGCGGATCGCGCGGGACATACTTGGAGATCGGCCCGCCTATTCGGGTCTGGAGCCCTGGCTGGCCCGGCCCCATCCGCCGGTGCTGGACCTGATCGCCGCCACGGCCGCGTCCGGCTTCGATCCGGCCCTGGCCCTGACGCACGCCAAGGCCGCCGATCGCGCCCTGCCCGGCGTCGCCGAGGCGCGCAAAACCCTGCTGGCGGCCCAGATCGCGGCCGGTCGGTCGAACGAGGCCCTGTCCGGCCTGGAACGTCATCTGAACGCCCATCCCGACGACCAGTACGCCCTCGCGCTGCGCCAGGTCGCCCTTAGGGTGCTCGGCGACCCCCGCGCCCTGAGCAAGGCCGACTACGAACGTCTCACGACGGCCTTCGAACTGGCGCCGCCGCAGGGCCGGGATCGGAACGACTGGCTGCGCGCGGCGGCTGAGGCCCTGCGGGCGTTGCATCCCTTTTCCGCCGAACCCCTGGGTCAGTCGATCCGCTCCGGCGCCCAGGCCGCGCTGGACCCCCGGTTCGCGGGCGACCCGTCGATCGACGCTGTCTTCGACGCCCTGTCCGCACCGATCCAGACCTACATCTCCGACATGGCCGGTCGCGACGATCCGATGAGCCGTCGCGCCGGTTCGGGGTTCGAGATCGTCGGCGCCTGGTCGGTGCGGCTGAGGGCCGGCGGGCATCACAGCGACCATATCCATCCGAAGGGGTGGGTGTCCTCGGCCCTGTACCTCGAGACGCCGGCCCCCTCGCCGGATCAACCGAAAGCCGGCTGGTTAAGGTTCGGCGCGTGCCGCCTCGGCGTCGGGCTGGAGCTGCCGCCGGAACACTGGATCGAGCCGAAGCCCGGCACGGTCGCCCTGTTCCCCTCGTGGATGTGGCACGGCACCGAGCCCTTCACGGGCGAAGGCGAACGCCTGACGATCGCGTTCGACGTCCAGCCTGGGATAGGCAGTAGGCAGTAGGCAGTAGGCAGTAAGGGATTGCTGGGGCAGTGAGGGAGGCTGCAAGAGTGGTCCAAGCCTGGGCGTCACCGGCAACTCTACTACCTACTACCTACTGCCTACTGCCTACTGCCTAACCCCTAGATCGGCATCCTCATGATCTCCTGATAGGCGGAGATCACCTGGTCGCGCACCGCGATGACGGTCTGCAGCGAGGCCTCGGCGCTGGACACGGCGGTGACCACGTCGATCAGCGAGCCCTGGCCCTGCACCGTCTGGGTCATCTGGGTTTCGGCCGCACGGGTCTGCTGGGTCATGTCGCCCATGACGTTGGACAACAGCTGAGAGAACTCGGGCGCGCCGGCGGCCGACGCGCCCCCGGTCACTCCGCCCGCGCCCTGCGCCTGGGCATAGGCGCGGGCCGCCATCAGGGGGTTCATCGACATCGGCTAGACCTCATTCCTGATGGACCAGGATCCGATCCGAAGGCCGCTCACACTTTCCGGGATCATGGTCAGCGCTTCAGGATGTCGAGCGTGCGCGATTCCATCGACTGCGCCGTCTCGATGACGTTGAGGTTGGCTTCGTAGGCCCGCTGCGCCTCGCGCATGTCCATGGCCTCGATCAGGGTGTCGACGTTGGGCCGCAGCACATAGCCGTCCGCGTCCGCCGCCGGGTGGGATGGATCGTATTCGCGGCGGAAGTTGCTCTGGTCCGGCCGCACCTCGGCCAGGGACACCCCGGTCGCGCCGTCGATGCCGCGCGCCTCGAACACCGGGATCTGGCGACGATAGGGCTGGCCGCCGGCGGTGGGAGCGGTCGATTCCGCGTTGGCGATGTTCTCCGCGATGATCCGCATGCGCGACTGCTGCGCGGTCAGGGCCGAGGCGGCCACCGCCATGGCGGAGTTGCGCTGGGCGCTGTTGCGGCCGTTGATGGGGTCGGTCATTTCGCGGCGTCCTTACGGCTCATCGACCCGGGACCTTGGCCGCCAGGGTGATCATGGCCATCGACTTGGTGTAGAGGCCGATCGCGGCGTCATAGTCGCCCCGGCTCTCGGCCATCTTCAGCATCTGTTCCTCGACCACCACCGAATTGCCGTCCAGCGTGGTTTCGGAATCGGGCGCTTTTTCCGAGATGAAGCGCGCCAACGGGGCGCCGTTGGGCCCGCCGATCGGCATGTGAGCGGCCGAGGTCTGCACCATCCGCAGCCCGCCTCCGTCCCGCAACGCCGCGGCGAAATCCGTGGGCGCGCGCAGGTCGCGGGCGACGTAGCCGGGCGTGTCGGAGTTCGCGACGTTCTGGGCGACCACGCTCTGGCGTGCGTCCAGCCAGGTCAGGCGGCCCTTGATCTGGCTCAGAAGAGAGATGTCGGCGACGCCCATCGGGATCGTCCTCGTTCAAGATGGGCAGAAAATGCCGCCTGCATGGTTAACGAGGCCTTATCTCAACGGGACGTTAACCACGTTGGTTAAAGGTCGCCCGCGTCTGCCGGGGCTTTTGTCGTATGAATTTCCTCGATCTCGCGCGCGCCGTCTTCGGTCTCGCCTTCACCCTCGGCCTGATCGGCCTGGCCGCCTGGGCCGCGCGTCGCTACGCGCCCCAGCTGATGGCCCGGCTGAACGCCGAGCGCGGCGAACGTCGGCTGAAGGTGGTGGAGACCCTGGTCCTGGACCCCGCCCGCCGTCTGGTCCTGGTTCAGGTCGACGACGAGGAGCGGCTGATCCTGCTGGGCGAAGGCCGCGAGCTGATCGAGCCTCGGGGGCCAGGCCAGTGAAGCGCCTCAACATTTTCCCTCCCCCTCGGGGGAGGGTGGCTGAGCAAAGCGAAGCCGGGTGGGGACGGCCAGGCAAGGCCCCCACAAACCGTCGCCATTCCGCATTGCCGCCCCCACCCGGTCGCTCCGCGACCACCCTCCCCCGTGGGGGAGGGAAAGAACGCATCTTCGCCCTCCCCACCCGCGAAGAGTTCTTCCGCGCGCTGAAGCTGTCGGGTCTGGCCACCCTGCTCTGCCTCGCCTGGCCCCTCGTCGCCTTCGCCCAGGATGCGGCGGCCGCCGGCGGCGCGGGCGCGGCGATCAATGTCGATCTCGGCACCGGCGCGGGCCTGACCGAGCGGGTCGTCCAGCTGGTCGGTCTGATGACCGTCCTGTCGCTGGCGCCCTCCATCGTCATCATGACCACCAGTTTCGTGCGGATCGTGGTGGTGCTCAGCCTCCTGCGGACGGCGCTGGGCATGCAGCAGTCTCCGCCGAACGCGGTTCTGGTATCCCTGGCCCTGTTCCTGAGCGCCATCGTCATGGCCCCGACGTGGCAGGACGCCTATGATTCGGGCATCCGCCCCCTGATGGATCAGCAGATGGAGCTGCCTCAGGCCTTCGATCTGGCGTCGGAACCTGTGAAGACTTTCATGCTGGCCAATGTGGACCAGGGAGACCTCGCCCTGTTCACCCGGTTGAGCCGTCTGGAGGCCCCCACGGCGGCGGCCGACCTGCCCCTTCGCGTCATTGTTCCCAGCTTCATGATCTCGGAGCTGAAGAAGGCCTTCGAAATCGGATTTCTCCTTTTCGTTCCGTTTCTTGTGATCGATCTGGTGGTCTCCTCGGTGCTCATGTCCATGGGTATGATGATGCTGCCGCCGGTGGTGATTTCCCTGCCGTTCAAGCTGATCTTCTTCGTCCTCGTGGACGGCTGGAGACTGGTCGCCGGAAGCCTCGTGGAGAGCTTCAGACAGGCCTCCGGAACGGGTTGAATCCCCACCCTGAAAGGCTTTGCGACCCATTGGCGCTTGCCAAGTCGCTCAAAAGGCGTGTTGATCCCCCGGTCGTCGCCCCGGGAATCGGGGCGAGCTTTTCGGGAAACGACCCATATGACTACTCAAGCTGAACTGATCGCCGCCGTCGCCAAGGACGCCGGTGTCTCGCAGGCCGACGCCGGCCGCGTGCTGGAAGCCATCGTCAAGAACATCCACTCGTCGCTGATCGGCGGCGGCGATGTCCGCATCTCCAACCTGGGTGTTTTCGACACCGCCGCCCGCGCCGCTCGCGAAGGCCGCAACCCGGCCACGGGCGCAACCATCAAGATCGCCGCCTCGAAGGCCGTGCGCTTCCGCGTGTCGAAGCCGCTCAAGGACGCGGTGAACAAGTAAGACTGTAAGGCTTTAGCCGCCCGCGGGAGCCGCGGCGGCAGGAGCACTCGGGCGGGCGGGCGTCGCGGCAGCGCGATTCCCGCCCGTTTCCTGTCTGAGCTGGGTCTTCATCTGATTGACCCAGCCGGCGAAGGTGTCGGCGCTGGCCGTCAGGCCCGCGAAGCTCTGGGCGTCCGCCGCCCCATCCATCCCGTTCAGACTGTCCAGGGCGATCCGCATGGCGGCGCCGGACTTGGCCCGGGCCTTGAACGGCTCATAGTTCCGCGACAGACGCCCCAGGGCCCCGGCGTCGCGGGCCAGCGAATAACCGACGCCCGCCCGGATGACCCGGCTCTCCTCGTCCGGCGTCAGGGCCGTGGCCGTGTCCTTGTAGCGTTCGCCCAGCCGCGCTTCGTACAGGGCCGCCGCGCCGGCCCAGTTCTCCTGCTTCCAGAAGATGTCGGCGCGCACCTGCTGCGCTTCCGGGCTCCGGTCGGTATCCAGAACCTCCAGGGCGTGGTCGTAGCGGCCCAGATCCATCAGGGCCCGCGCCTCCAGCGCCCGGCGCTGGGAGTTGAGCGCGGTCGGCAGGAGCGTCGTGCGCGACGACCACAGGGCCTGAAGCGCCGGCTCCGGCTGGCGGTCCATCAGGAGGATGGTGGCCAACGTCGTCGCCACCTGGGCCTTGGCCACGCCCTCCAGCCGGTTGTCGACCTGGTACTTCAGAAGCTCGGCGGCCTGATCCAGCAGGTCGACGTCGACCAGACGACGGGCCAGACGCCGCACCATCTCGTCCCCGTCCGCGCCCACCGGCGTCAGGTCGCGGAAATCGTAGAACAGGGCCAGGGCCTGCACCGGCTGCAATCCGTCGGCCGCCCCGTCCAGGAACAGGGCGCGGAAGGCGTTCGACAGATCGGTCTGCAGCTCGGCAGCGCCCGGCAGGTCGCCCAGACGCTTGCCCGCGCCCCGCAGCGTATCCAGCGCCTCGCGATACCGCCCCTGCGACAGATAGAGGCCGCCCAGCGTCCGGATGACCGCCAGCTCGGTCGCGTCCCCACGCCAGCGCCACTTCAGCGTCTCCAGCTGGGCGGCGGCGTCGGTCGCCGTCATCGTGCCCTTGGCCAGTTCGATGCGGATGACGCCCAGCTTGGCCGGGGTGGCGATCCCGTCCAGCGGCGCCCGGCCGATGGCCTTGTAGACCGCCAGGGCCCGGTCGGTCGCGCCCTCCTGCTCGAACACCCGCGCCTGCACCAGACGCGCGGTCAGCTGGTCCGCCGCCGGGGCGTTCTGCGAGAAGCTGTAGGCCAGAAGCGCCTTGGCCGCGTTCAGGTCGCCGGTTTCCAGCGCCGCCATGGCGTGAGCCGCCCCGAAGCGGGCGCGCCAGACCGGCGGGAAGTCGTCGATGGCGGCGGCCCCGCCGCTGAAGGCCTGACGCGCGCCGGCCCAGTCGCCCTGCTCGGCCGCCAGCCAGCCCTGCCAGACCTTGGTCGAGGGATCGCCGGCCAGGGCGCCGGACGAGAAGTCGAGCTCCGCCTCTTCCAGGCGGCCGATGGAGGCCCGCGCGGCGCCGCGCAGGCCGCGCAGCTCCGGCTCGCCCTGCAGGGACGGCGTCTGGGCGAACATGGCGTTGACCACGCCCACGGCCTCGAACCCCAGACCCGATCCGACCAGGAACCTCACCAGGGCCAGACGATCCTCGATCGGCGCGCGCGGATTATCGGACGCGGCGATGGACTCCAGCGCGGCGGCGTCCTGCAGCCGGCGATAGCGGGCGTTGAACCCCTCGTCGCCTACATCTGACCAGTCGCTCAGGATCAGGGCGGGGAACTCGGCCTTCTTCGGCGCATGGGCTTCGGGCGGGGCGGCCGCCTCCAGCGCCATGGACGGCGGCGACAAGGTCAGGCCGCCCGGCCGCGACAGGGTGACCAGATCGCCCTCGGCCTTGATCTGGAGGTTGTCGGTCGGGGTCTCTACCGCCAGACCCTGGGCCGTCGGCAACAGGGTCAGGTCGATGGTCCGACGCTCGTCGGCGAACCTCTTGCCGGGCGCCAGCGCCGTGACGGCGGCGAAGCGATCGCCCACCATCGGATCGGTCAGCCAGACCGTCTTGGTCGCTCCGGCCATGCGGGCGATCAGGGTGGTGTCGTGGCTGTCGTCGCGGTCGACCTCCACGCTCTGCGTCGCCGAGGACGGGCCGCCGATGGTGACGGTCCAGGTCGCCCCCTCGCCCGTGGCCGAGACCGGCAGGGCCTCGGGCGCGGCGATGCGGATGGCGGTGTAGTCCGGCCCCACGGCCCAGCGCGCGTCGGTCGCGACGCCCAGATCGCGCGCCTTGGACATGTCCATGCGGGCGGCCGTGTCGAACACGACCCAGACGGCGTCTCCGCGCCGGAAGACCGCGGCCCCGACCGGCGCGCCCCAGGTGAAGGACAGGCTGACCCGGTCGTCGGCCTTGGTCGCGACCACCGGCACCGCGCCGCCCGTGGGCACGGCGGCCCCTGCGGGCGCGGCCGGCGCCTCTCCGGCCGGATAGAGGTTCAGCCAGACCGCCCCGTCCGCCGACCCCGTGCGGGCGTCCGCGCCCTCCTTCAGGGTGATGACGACCTCGGTGGCGTCCAGGATGGCGCGGGTCTCGACCTTCTCCACCCCCGGCGGCGGATCGACCTTCAGTCGGGTGACGTCGGGGGCGGCGGTCGAACCGATGCGGACGATGATCGTCTGGCCGTCCTTGCGCACCCGCGCCCGCGAGCCGACGACGCCGGCGAACTCCACCCGCGTGAAGCCGTCATTGGCGCCGACGCGGATGGTGATGGGGTCCAGGGCGGCGTTGGCGACTTCCTGGGCGAAGGCGGGCACGACGGATCCCGCCACGGGGGCGAGCACGATCGTCCCGGCGACGCCGAGCGCCACAGAGGTCCTTCCGATCGCGGTGGTGTTGCGCGCGCCTGCCATAGTCGCGCGCACACTCGCGCGAACGCCCTTTAGACGCGGTTAATGGGGTGTGACCGAAAGGCCCCTTGCGCCAGGGCTTTCAAAGGCCGACTTGAGCCCCGTCAGGAGCGCCCATGACCACCCCCGAAGACGCCGAATATCCCCGCCTGTCGACCCTGTCGACGGGTTTGCGTTGCCGTTGCCCGCGCTGCGGCCAGGGACCGTTGCTGAAGGGCTTCCTGACCATCCGCGAGAACTGCCCCGCCTGCGGCCTGGACTATTCCTTCGCCGACCCGGCGGACGGCCCGGCCTTCTTCGCCATGTCGGCCATCGGCATCGTCGGCATGATGGCCTTCATGGCCTTCGAGTTCACCGTCCACCCGCCGATCTGGGTCCATTTCGCCCTCACCTTCCCCCTGATCGCGCTTGCCTGCACCCTGGTGCTGCGGCCGTTCAAGGGCTGGCTGGTGTCCGAACAGTTCGTCCACAAGGCCGCGCCCCCCGAATGGGAGAGCATCGGCGGCCACGGCGAAGGCTCGAAATGGCGGTAGCCTGACCTCAGGCCTCGGGCGCGGCCTCGGCGTCGTCAGCGAGCGCGGCGGCGTGGGCGACGCAGCCGGCCAGTTCCGCATCATAGGTCGGGCGGTGGGCGTTCACCGCCGCCTGCAGGTCCATGACGACCTGGCTTTCATCGTGCGCCCCGCCGCTCAGATAGGTTTCGATCCGCGCCGTCATGGCCGGAACCACCGCCGCGACCTCGTCACGGCGCGGGTCGGTCGATCGCAGCATGCCCTGGGCGATGTTCAGCACCGCCATGCAGCGCACGTCCGCCTCGTAACCGGACGTCGGCTCGGGCTGGGTCTGGTCCTGCGCGCCCACGCCGGCGCTCAGCAGCAGGGTCAAGGCGAATGATGCGATCATGATGCGACTCCCGATGACTGTGGCGATCCCGGAGGGACTCGAACCCCCGACCTCTGCTTTAGGAAAGCCTTGCTCTATCCGGCTGAGCTACGGGACCGCACTGGGACCGGTCCTAGCGGGTCGCGACGGTGCGCGTAAAGACGGGCGGCGTTTACGAAGGCCGCGCAAGCTTTCCGGTTTGTGGTTAATCAGTCTTAAGATACAATATCTTGGGGTGAACAAATCCCGAATCGGGCCGTGTCACTGATTCGGTCCTGATTCGTTTCGCGCCTGTTCCGCCCCTTCCCCGTCCACCGTTAAGCGTCGTCGCATCGGCCGCGTTGACGACTGGGTTTCGATCTGAAACGGTCTCGGCTCGAACGGGAGATCGTCATGGCGTCCACCCCATCCTGTCTGATCGTCGGCGCCGGAGACGGGGTCGGATCGGCCATCGCCCGCGCCTTTGCCCGTGAGGGCCTGGCCGTCTGCGTCACCCGCCGCCTGCGCCATCTCGACAAGCTGGAAAGCCTCGTCGCCTCGATCCGCGAGGACGGCGGAGAGGCCCACGCCTTCGGCGTCGACGCCCGCGACGAGGACGAGACGATCGCCCTGGTCGACCGGATCGAGGCCGAGATCGGTCCGCTCTCCGTCGTGGTCTTCAACATCGGTGCGAACGTCCGCTTCCCGGTCACGGAGACGACGGCCCAGGTCTATTCCAAGGTCTGGGAGATGGCGGCCCTGGCCGGCTTCTTCACCGGCCGCGAAGCCGCCCGCGTCATGACCCCGCGCGGCAAGGGGACCATCCTGTTCACCGGCGCCACGGCCTCGACGCGCGGCGGGGCGGGTTTTTCCGCCTTCGCCGGGGCCAAGGCGGCGCTGCGCCAGCTGGCCCAGAGCATGGCCCGCGAGCTCGGCCCCAAGGGCCTCCATGTCGCCCATGTCGTGGTGGACGGGATGATCGACGGGACCTTCGCCCGCTCCATCGCGCCCGACATCCAGACCCTGCTGGATGAGGACGCCATTCTGAAGCCCGACGAGATCGCCAGGAATTACGTCTGGCTGCACAACCAGCAACGCAGCGCCTGGAGGTTCGAACTGGACCTACGCCCATGGAAGGAAACCTGGTGATGAGCGCCAAGACCATCGACTTCATCTTCGATTTCGCCAGCCTGAACGCCTATCTGGCCGAGCGCGCCCTGCCGGAGCTGGTCGGGCGCACGGGGGCGACGGTCAACGTCATCCCTTGCCTGCTGGGCGGCATCTTCAAGGCCACGGGCAACCAGGCGCCGTTCCAGGCCTTCGCCGGGATCAAGGGCAAGATCGACTACGAGATGCTGGAGATCCGCCGCTTCGTCGCCGCCCACGGCATCACCGACTTCCAGATGAACCCGCATTTCCCGGTCAACAGCCTGCTCGCCATGCGGGGGCTCTGCGCCTGCGCGCCCGGCGACGAGTTCGACCGCTACCTGGACGCCGTCCTGGCCGGCTTCTGGGAGCGGGGCCTTCTGATGAGCGATCCCGCCGTCCTGTCGTCGGTTCTGGCCGAGGCCGGTCTGGACGCCGAACGGCTGCTGACCCTGGCCCAGACCGACGCTGTGAAGGCGAAGCTCGCCGACAACACCGCCGCCGCCGTGGACCGCGGCGCCTTCGGAGCCCCCACCTTCTTCGTCGGCGACGAGATGTTCTTCGGCAAGGAAAGGCTGGGGCAGATCGAGATGCTGCTGACGTAACCCTCTCCCCTTGCAGGAGAGAGACAATGCTCCCGCCTTGAGGAACCGTCGTCGAATCGCCACCTTATCAAGACCATGAGCGATCGCCCCACCGGCCTCGCCCCGTCCCGCGTCGTCGCGGTCCTGGGGCCGACCAACACCGGCAAGACCCACCTGGCGGTCGAGCGGATGCTGGGCCATGCGTCCGGCATGATCGGCCTGCCGCTGCGTCTTCTGGCGCGCGAGATCTACGAGCGGATCGTGAAGCTGAGGGGCGCCGCTGCCGTCGCCCTGATCACGGGCGAAGAGAAGATCATCCCGACCCGGCCCCACTATTGGGTCTGCACGGTCGAGGCCATGCCGCTGGAGCGCGAGGTCGAGTTTCTGGCCATCGACGAGATCCAGCTGGCCGCAGACCCTGAGCGTGGCCACGTCTTCACCTCGCGGCTTCTCCACGCGCGCGGCCGGTTCGAGACCATGTTCCTGGGCGCCGCGACGATGGAGCCCCTGATGCGGCGGCTGATCCCCGATCTGGAGATCGTCACCCGCGAGCGTCTGTCCAACCTGACCTATGCCGGCTCCAAGAAGCTGACCCGCCTGCCCCGCCGCAGCGCCGTCGTCGCCTTCTCGACCGATCAGGTCTACGCCATCGCCGAACTGATCCGGCGTCAGCGCGGCGGAGCCGCCGTCGTCATGGGCTCGCTCAGTCCCAGGACCCGCAACGCCCAGGTCGCCCTGTTCCAGTCGGGCGAGGTCGACTTCCTGGTCGCCACCGACGCCATCGGCATGGGGCTGAACATGGACGTGGACCATGTCGCCTTCGCCGGGATGCGGAAGTTCGACGGCCGTCGCACCCGCTGGCTCCACGCCCACGAGATCGCCCAGATCGCCGGCCGCGCCGGTCGTCACATCCGCGACGGCACCTTCGGGGTCACGGGCGAGGCCGAAGAACTGGACGAGGACCTCGTCCAGCAGGTGGTCGAACACCGCTTCGATCCCATCCAGGCCATCGAGTGGCGGAACGCCCGGCTCGACTTCGACACCCTGCCCGACCTGCTGCGGTCCCTGACCCAGACGCCCGACTATCCCGGCCTGAAACTGACGGGTCAGGCCCTGGACGAGACCCTGCTGCGCCGGGCCATGCAGGACGACGAGATCAAGCGCATCGGCCGTTCGCGCGGCACCATCATGCGGCTGTGGGAAGCCTGCCAACTGCCCGACTTCCAGAAGACGACGCTGGAGGAGCATGTCCGCCTGTCGCGCGACGTCTTCCACGCCCTGACCGGAAAACGCGGCCGCCTGACCGACGACTGGTTCGCCCCCCGCTTCGCCGAGGTCGACCGCGACGACGGCCAGATCGACCAGCTCTCGGCCCGGCTCGCCGGTGTCCGAACCCTGTCCTACATCGCCAACCGGCCGGACTGGCTGGAGGGCAATAAAGGCTGGCGCGACCGGACCCGTGCGCTGGAGGACCGTCTGTCCGACGTCCTGCACGAACGCCTCACCGCCCGCTTCGTGGATCGCAAGACCACCGCCCTGATGCGCTCCCTGCACGACCGCGAGGCGACGATGGCCGAGGTCGCCCCGGACGGGATCGTCACCGTGGACGGCGAGGAGGTCGGTCATCTGGAGGGCGTCCGCTTCGCCCCTTCGGCCGGAGGATCGGCCCTCGCCGACCGCACGCTGAAGACCGCCGCCCTCCGCGCCGTCGGACCCGAGATCGCCCGCCGTCTCGGCAAGCTGGCCGCCGACGCCGACGAGGCTTTCTCGGTTACGCCCGAGGGCGAGATCCTGTGGTCCGGCGCCCTCGCCGCAAAGATCGTCAACACCGACCCCTTCAGCCCCCGCGTCCGCCTGATCGGCGACCTCGGCCCCCAGGCCGCCCGCGACCGGGCCCAGCGCCGCATCGAGGCCTGGCTGGCCGCCGAGGCCGGGCGGGCGCTCCGCGATCTGCGCCGCCTCAAACAGGCCGTCGAGAGCGGCGCCCTCAAGGGCCTCCCGCGCGGCATCGCCTTCCGCCTCTTGGAGGCCGGGGGCGTCATCGACCGCCGCGACGTCGAACGCGATCTCGCCGCCCTCAGCCAGGTCGAGCGTCGCACGATCAAGACCTTCGCCATCCGGGTCGGGACCCATTCGGTCTGGCTGCCGGGCGCCCTGAAACCGCGCGGCCGTGTCCTGTCCCAGGCCTTCGCCGCCGCCGAGCCCTTCCGCGCCAAACCGTCCGGCCTGACCCTCCTGCCCATCCCCGCGCCCTCGACGCGGTCCCTGTCGGCCTTCGGCGTGCGCGCCGCCGGTCGCTGGGCCGTGCCGGTCGATGATCTGGAACGCGCCTCCGAGCTCCGCCGCGAGAACAAGGGAAACCTCTCGGACGAGGCCCTGAAATCCCTCGGCTGGACCGCCGGCGACGCCAAGGCCATCTGGAACGCCCTCAAGACCGTCCGCGCCCAGATGCCCGACCGCGAGGGCCGTCCCGTCGTGGTCCGCCCGGATTCCCCCTTCGCCAAGCTTGCCGAACTGACTGCCCCGCCCCAGCCCGCGCGCCGCAAACGGCCGAGGCGGAAAAAGGCGGCGACCTGACCGTCCTGCTCCGCGACCGCATCGCCTCTTGCGCCCAGGCGGCGAACGGCGAGAAGTGCCGCCGATGACCACGCCCTCCCCGATCCGCGCCTTCCACTGGATCCTGGCCAACAACGCCGTGGCCAACATCACCAACTATACGGTCTGGTTCGCCCTGACCTTCTGGGTCTTCCTGGAGACGCGGTCGGTCTTCGCCACGGGGATGATCGCGGGGGTCTTCCTGGTCCTGACCGCCGCCTTCGCCATCTGGTTCGGCAGTCTGGTGGATCATCACCGGAAGACGCGGGTCATGCTGGCCTCCAGCGTCGCCTCGCTGGGCTTCTATGCGGCGTCGCTGGTCCTGCTGGTCCTGACACCGCCCATGGCCTTCCGCGACGTGTCCGGGCCGGTGCTGTGGGTGCTGATCGGCCTGGTCATGATGGGCGTCATCGCCGGCAACATCCGCTCCATCGCCCTGCCCACCCTGGTCACCGCCCTGATCCCCGAGGATCGGCGCGACCGGGCCAACGGTCTGGTCGGCATGGTCACCGGCATCGGCTTCCTGACCACCTCGGTGATCAGCGGCCTTCTGGTGGCCTGGACCGGCATGATAGGGACGATGATCGCTGCGGCGGGCGCGACGGTTCTGGTCGGGCTCCACATGGCCGCGATCCGGCTGGACGAGCCGACGCCGGCGCACGAAGCCGACGGCGAGGCCAGACCCGCCAAGATCGACCTGAAGGGCACTCTGGCGGTCATCGGCGCGGTGCCCGGCCTGTTCGCCCTGATCCTGTTCGCCACCTTCAACAACTTCCTGGGCGGGGTCTTCATGGCCCTGATGGACGCCTACGGCCTGTCGCTGATGGCGGTCCAGGCCTGGGGCCTGATGTGGGGCGGGGTGTCGGTCGCCTTCATCCTGGCGGGCATCGTGATCGCCCGCACCGGCCTGGGATCGAACCCGCTGCGAACCCTGATGATCGTCAACCTTATCATGTGGGCGGCGGCCAGTCTCTTCACGATCCAGCCGTCGATCTGGTTGCTCGGCGCCGGCTGCTTCATGTGGATGTTCCTGGGCCCCTGGGCCGAGGCGGCGGAACAGACCACGCTGCAGAAGGTCGTGCCGTTCGAGCGTCAGGGGCGCGTCTTCGGATTCGCCCAGTCGGTGGAACAGGCCGCCTCGCCCCTGACCGCCTTCCTGATCGGCCCCCTGACCCAGTTCGTCGTCATCCCCTTCATGACCGACGGGGCCGGGGCCCGGGCCATCGGCGGATGGTTCGGCACGGGGCCTGACCGGGGCATCGCGCTCGTCTTCACGGTCGCAGGACTTGCCGGGGTGTTGCTGACCCTCGCCGCCTTCAACTCGCGACCCTATCGCCGACTGTCGGCGACCTATGCCGCCCCCGAGGTCGAACCCGCGACCTAGACGGCTCGCCTATCCTCGTTCTTCGGATATGGTTAAGCTGGCTCGACTTTCGAGGAGGTTCCCATGATCCGCGCCCTTCTGATCGGCCTTTGCCTGGCCGCGTCCATCCTGCCGTCCGCCGTCGCGGCCCAGGAATACAGCTCCAGCGACCGACGTTTCTACGGCGGCGACTACCGGATCGTCAGCCGGATGAACGGCCTGTGCCTGAACGTATCCGGGGGCCGCATCTATGAGGGCGCGGTCCTGATCACCTGGGACTGCGTCGACGCCCCCAACGAGCGTTTCCGGGCCCAGCGGGCCGGCGACAACGGCTGGATGCGTCTGACCATCCAGGGACCGGACGGCCTCTACTGCGTCCAGCTTCCCTCATGGCAAGGTCAACAGATGCGGCTCGCCAAATGCGGCGGCGGGGACCAGACCTTCCGATTCAACGCCCGGTCGCCGTTCGCGATCGAGACCCTGTTCGACCAGTGCCTCAACATCGAGGGCCAGCGTCGCGAACGCGGTATCAAGGTGATCCGCTGGCCGTGCAGCGGAGAGGTGAACGAGGCCTGGGCCTTCGAACGCGCCTATTGAGCGGTCCCGCTGGCGCGCGGCGGCGTCAGGCCCCACCTTGGGCCGGATGGAACAGGCTGACGGCTCCTGCCGTGTCGATCTCTGGCTGTGGCGCGCGCGGTTCGTGAAGACGCGTGGTCTGGCGGCCGACCTGGTCGAGAAGGGCGCCGTGCGGCTGACCCATCACGGCAAACAGACCCGGCTCGACAAGCCCAGCCGCAGCGTCCACCCCGGCGACGAACTGACTTTCGCGATCAACGGCCGGGTCACGGCCGTGCGGGTGGAGGCTCTGGGCGAAAGGCGCGGCCCTCCCGAAGAAGCCCGCGCCCTCTATTCTCAACTCACCGACCAACCCACGTCAGACGGTGAGCGGTAGGCATTTTCAAGCCTATTGCTTGACGAACTCGCCTTCGATGTGGAGCTCGACCTCGTCGCCGATGGCCGGCAGGCCGTAGCTCATGCCGAACTCCGAACGACGGATCGTGGCCTTGCCGTCGAAGCCGACCTTGTAGGTATTGCCCATCGACGGACCGGCCTGGTTGAACTCGACTTCCAGCGTCACCGGGCGGGTCACGCCGTGCAGGGTCAGGTTCCCCGTCACCTCGGCCTCGGTGGCGTCGTCCTCATCGACCACGATCGAGGTGGCGACGAAGGTGGCGATCGGGAACTGGGCGGTGTCGAAGAAATCCGGCGTCTGCAGGTGACGCTTCAGGCCGTCGTCGTTCGGGGCCACGTCGGTCAGCGGCACGGTCGCCGTCAGGGTCGAGGCCGAGGGGTTGGCCGGGTCCAGCGTCAGGTCGGCCGAGACGTTGATGAACTGACCCACGTAGGTCGAGAAGCCCAGGTGGTTGACCTGCCAGGTGATCTTCCCGTGGCCGGGATCCAGCTTGTAGGTCCCGGCCTGGACCTCGGCGGGCACGCGGGTCGTGGCGGTCTGGGCGGTGACGACGCCGCCGACGAGGCTCAGCGTCAGGATGCCGGCGACGGCGGCATGGGCGAGAAGGCGGCGGTTCAGCATGGGGAGGAGCTCCGGTTGAGGATGGCCAAGGCATAACTGCAATCAGCACTGATGCAAATAGGCCGTGTAGTCACACTGACAAGCCTCCGGCGCCGTTCCGGGGTCGCCTCGGTTGACACCGGCCCCTCGCGGGGTCATCTGCCGGGCCTCTCCCGCCCCTCGCAAAGCCGACTTCCGCCCGCCCATGACCTACATCGTCACCGACGCCTGCGTGAAATGTAAGTTCATGGACTGCGTCGAGGTCTGCCCGGTGGACTGCTTCTACGAGGGCGAGAACTTCCTGGTCATCGCGCCCGACGAATGTATCGACTGTGGCGTCTGCGAGCCCGAATGCCCGATCGACGCCATCGTCCCGGACACCGAGGACGAGCCTGACGGCAAGTGGCTTCAGATCAACGCCGAATACGCCAAGGTCTGGCCGAACATCACGGTCAAGGGCACGCCCCCGGCCGACAAGGAACTGTTCGAGCGCGAGACCGGCAAGTTCGAGAAGTATTTCTCGCCCAATCCCGGCAAGGGCTCCTGACGGGTCTGAGTCTCAGGTTCATCACAGCGAACACGGCGATCCACGGAGGACACGACGATATCGTCAATGCCCCCCGACCGCACACCTGGACCCCGGAGATGGCATGGCCCGCCGATCGGACACGTGGCGGCTGAAGCCGCCCATTAATTCTCGCGCGCGATGACGTCGCCGCGCGGGCGCTCCCGCCGTGTTCGCTGTGAATTCGCCGTGCCCGCCGTGAAGCCCCGCTTCCACAAGTCCGGCCGGTTGGGTTTTCCGTAGCCACGCACGCTCTCGCACGCGACGTTTTGAAATTGCCTCGTTTTGTGATATGTTCCTTCACATTGGGTCGGGCGGTCTGCGTTTCCTACGCGCCGCCCGCGTTTGCGACAGAACCTCGTCCATGAAGACGGGGTCGGCCAGAGGTTGGGTGATCCGTTTCCACGTTTGACGACTGAACATTCCGCCGGCGTCCCCCACGCCGGACAGGAAACCTATTGTCTTTCGCGCCTTCGATGACCTGTCCCCTGCGTCCGGGAAAGGAATGACATGACGAACAAGAGCGGTCTGGAATTCAAGGTCGGCGACGCCGTCGTCTATCCGGCGCATGGCGTCGGCAAGGTGGCCGCCATCGAGACCCAGGAAGTCGCGGGCATGTCGCTGGAGGTCTACGTCGTGACCTTCGACCACGAGAAGATGACCCTGCGCGTCCCTACGAAAAAGGCCAAGACCGCCGGCCTGCGCACCCTGGCCGCCGAGGACACCGTGTCCAAGGCCCTGACCGTCCTGAAGGGCCGCGCCCGCATCAAGCGCACCATGTGGTCGCGTCGCGCTCAGGAGTACGAAGCCAAGATCAACTCGGGCGACCTGATCTCGATCGCCGAGGTGGTCCGCGACCTGCACCGCGCCGACACCCAGCCGGAACAGTCCTATTCGGAGCGCCAGCTCTATGAATCGGCCCTGGACCGCATGGCTCGCGAAGTCGCCGCCGCCAACCGCATCGACAAGGACGCCGCCGTCCAGCTTCTGTCCAAGTCGCTGAGCGCCAAGAAGGCCGTCGTGGCCGCGGCCGCCGAAGCCGACGCCGAGGAAGAGGCCGAAGCCGCCTGATCTTCAGCGCAGAGCTGATATGGAAGAGGCCCCGGAGCGATCCGGGGCCTTTTTCGTTGGAGACGGCATGACCCCCATCGTCCTCATCCCCGGCCTCGTCTGCACCGCCGAACTGTTCGGACCCCAGCTTCCGGCCCTCTGGACGCGCGGTCCCGTCACCGTCGCCTCGCATCTGGGCGGGGACAGCATGGCCGCCATCGCCGAGGACATCCTGTCGAACGCCCCGCCGCGCTTCGCCCTCGCAGGCCTGTCGATGGGCGGTTACATCGCCTTCGAGATCTTGCGCCGTGCGCCTGAGCGGGTCGAACGGCTGGCCCTCCTGGACACCTCCGCCCGGCCCGACACGCCGGAACAGACCGAAAAGCGGCGCGGCCTCCTGTCCCGCCTCGATTCCGAAGCCTTCGAGGCGGTGGTCGAGCCTGTGCTGCGCGGCCTGCCCGCCCCCGCGCGTCGCGACGACGACGCCCTGTTCCAGATCAATCTTCGCATGGCCCAGGCCGTCGGCGTCGACGGCTTCCGGCATCAGGTCCGCGCCATCATCGGCCGCGCCGACAGCCGGCCGGACCTGTCAGCCATCACGATCCCGACGCTGGTCCTGGTCGGCGATCAGGACGCCCTGACCCCGCCCGACATCGCGCGCGAGATGGCCGAGGCCATTCCGAACGCCCGCCTGTCGATCATTCCCGACAGCGGCCACGTCTCGACCCTTGAACAGCCGGAAGCCGTCACCGCCGCCCTGCTGAGCTGGCTGGACGCCTAAATTTCAATCTGCGTCATCCTCGGGCTTGTCCCGAGGATCCACGGTTCAGCGCCCCAGCCCTATTTGAGCAGAAGCGCGTCTCGCATTCGTGCAGCGGATAAATGGGTCCTCGGGACAAGCCCGAGGACGACGGAGTGGGGATCAGAAATATTCCGCGCCCGCCGGGCACTGGGCGGCCAGACGTCGCGCCGTGATCGAGGCCGGCAGGTACGGCGTGCCGCGCGCCAGTTGTGCCCCGCCAGTGAAGCGGAAGCTCTCCTGCTGATAAGAGCCGCCCAGACGCACGTTCACGCGACGCCCGCGATGGTCGGTGCAGGTGCCCTCGAACCGCGCCGTGCCGCCCCCGACCACGCGGGTCGGATAGACGCACTGCCAGCGCCGCGTCGACAGACCGCCGAAGAAGCGATTGATCTCGGAAGGCCGCACACACTTCTGTTCCGTGTCGCGAATGCCCACCGCGCTGGTCGTATATTCCCAGTAGCCCGGCAGGACCTCGGTCGCGGCGGCCTGGGCCTGGGTCGGCGTGGACGGCGACGCCAGCAGAATCGCTCCGGCCAGAGCGGGCGCGGCGACGGCGAAGGTGCGGGTCAGGACGGCAATCATGGTCATCGTAAATCTCATCCCCGGTTCGATCCGGTGAGCTTAAGCATTGAAACACGGCGTTTGAACGACGCATGAACGCATCGGGCCGCGGGATCGGTTCCTTGAGTCTATTCAGGCGTCTGACGCCTTGACGGCGAGACCCCGCTTCCTCTATACGGCCCCCTCTCGCGCGGGGACCTCCCCCGCGCGCATTCATTTCATGCGTCAGCCATCGTTTCGGCGGGCGCCACCTCAAGGATCAGACGATGTCGCGTCGTTGCGAACTCACCGGTGTCGGGCCGATGGTCGGCCACTCGGTCAGCCACTCGAACATCAAGACCAAGCGCCGCTTCCTGCCGTCGCTGAAGAAGGTCAAGCTGGCTTCGGAAGCCCTGGGCCAGTCGTACTCGCTGCGTATCTCGAACGCCGCCCTGCGCACCCTGGACTTCAAGGGCGGCCTGGACGCCTTCATCGTCAAGGCGAACGACGAGAACCTGTCGGTCACCGCCCAGCGCATCAAGCGCCAGGTCAAGGCCAAGCTGGCTGAGCAAGCCGCCGCCTAAGTCCTGACGGACCACACGATTTGAACGAGGCCGGTGGAAACACCGGCCTTTTTCTTTGCTCGACTCACCGTGCACCCCAGCGAAGTCTGGGGTCCAGATCACGAACATCGTCTGTCGGGATCACCTCCCGATCCAGTCCTCCACACCGTCTTTTCCATCTGGACCCCAGCCTTCGCTGGGGTGCACGGTGACGAAGAAGTTTGAGGGGATTGGACGAATGACCAAATCGAGTCTGCGTGCGACGAGCATTGCTGCTCTGGCATTGGCGCTGGCGGCCCAGCCCGCCGCCGCCCAGGACGCCCCCGCCCGAGAACCGACCGCCTTCACCCTGGAAACCGACCAGCCGCGCACGCCGGAGCAGGAGGCCGTCCGCTTCGACAAGGCCGATGTCTCCATCAAGGTCCTGCCGGAGACCAAGTCCATCGAGGGCGTCGCCGTCCTCGACTTCACGGTCCTGTCGCCCATCCAGCGTCTGGCGGTCGAGCTCGACACCCTCTTCACCATCTCCGAGATCAAGCTGGACGGAGAGGTCGTGCCCGCCGACCGCTGGTCCAATCCCGAAGGCCGGTTGACGGTCGAGGTCCCGGCCGGCCTCGCCGAGGGCGCCACCCCCACCCTGACCATCACCTATGGCGGTCAGCCCCGCACGGCCCCGCGCGCGCCCTGGAACGGCGGCTGGGTCTGGTCGACCGCCCCGACCGGAGAGCCCTGGATCGGCACGGCGGTCCAGCTGAACGGCTGCGACCTGGTCTGGCCCTGTATCGACAACTCCCACGCCGAGCCGGGCCAGCTGGACATGCACGTCACCACGCCCGGCAATGTCTCCGCCCCCGGCCCCGGCGTCTTCACCGGCATGACCGAGAACGCCGACGGGACCAAGACCTGGAGCTGGAGCATCAAGACCCCGAACATCTATGCGGGGATGATCAATGTCGGCCCCTATGAGGAGATGACGGCGGGCTACCAGAGCCGCTTCGGCAACACGATCCCGATGCACTACTGGCACCTGCGTTCGGACGATCCGGCCAAGGTGGAGCGGCTGTTCGGCGAGTTCTCCCGGATGCTCGACTTCTTCGAATCGACCATCGGCCCCTACCCGTTCGGCGACTCCAAGATGGGGGTGGTGGAGACGCCCTACCTCGGCATGGAGCACCAGACGATCAACGCCTACGGCAACGAGTACCGGATCGACGACCGGGGCTACGACTGGCTGCTGCAGCACGAGTTCAGCCACGAATGGTTCGCCAACCAGCTGACCAACGCCAACGCCGACCACATGTGGCTGCACGAGGGGCTGGGCTCCTACATGCAGCCCCTCTACGCCCGCTTCCTGCACGGCGAACAGTTCATGCAGGCCGAGCTGAAGACCCAGCGCATGGGGCTGGTCAACGCCTTCCCCGTGGTCTCGCGCACCGACCGTTCGGTCAACGCCGTCTATGGCGGCTCGGAAGGCCCCGGCGGCGACATCTACAACAAGGGCTCGCTCATCGCCCACACCCTGCGGATGACGCTGGGCGACGAGGACTTCTACGAAGCCATCCGTCGTCTGGTCTACGGCCGCCCCGACCCGCGCCCCGGCAATTTCGCCCCGCGCCTGGCCACGACCCAGGACTTCAACGCCATCGTCAATCAGGTGACGGGCCAGAACTACGACTGGTTCTTCGACGTCTATCTCTACAACGCCGCCCTGCCCAAGCTGACGGAGACGCGCACCGGCGATCAGCTGACCCTGGCCTGGGACACGAACGGCCTGCCCTTCCCCATGCCGGTCGAGGTCGAGATGAACGGCGAGGTCCAGACCGTCCCCATGCGCGACGGCCGGGGCTCGCTGACCGTCCCAGCAGACGCCACGATCCTGATCGACCCGCAGAACAAGCTGCTGCGTCAGCTGGATCTGGTCGACGACCTCCAGGCCTACAACCGCACCCAGCGCGCCGCCCGGACCGCCCGTTGATGCTTCGGGGTCTCGTCTTCGCCCTCGCCCTGCTGGCGGCCGCCCCGGCGCTCGCCCAGGAGCGGCAGTCCACCCCCTTCACCCTCGAAAGCGGCCAGCCCCGCACGCCGGAGCAGGAGGCCGTCCGCTTCGATCAGGCCGACCTGACCCTGAAGATCATCCCCAACCAGAAGCGGATCGAGGGCGTGGCGACGCTCGACTTCACCGTCACCTCGCCGATCCGACGGCTGGCGGTGGAGCTGGACACGGTGCTGGCCATCTCGGAGGTCCGGCTGGACGGCCAGGTGCTCCCGGCCGACCGCTGGTCCAACCCCGAGGGCCGGCTGACCGTCGAGATCCCCGATGGCCTCGCCGTCGGCGCGACCCCGTCCCTGACCATCGCCTATGCCGGAGCCCCCCGCGTCGCTCCCCGCGCGCCCTGGTCCGGCGGCTTCGTCTGGTCCCAGACGCCGGACGGCCAACCCTGGATCGCCACGGCGGTGCAGGGCGAGGGCTGCGACATCTTCTGGCCCTGCATCGACCATCCCCTGTCCGAGTCCGGCCGGGTCAATCTGCACATCACCGTGCCGACCGGCCTTGTCGCCCCGTCCAACGGCCGCTTTCTGGGGTCGGAAGATCACGGCGACGGCTGGACCACCTGGAACTGGTCGGCGGCCAATCCGAACACCTACGCCATCGCCCTCAACATCGGCCCGTATGAGGAGACGACGGCGACCTATCACAGCCGCTTCGGCAACAGCTTCCCCATGTCCTTCTGGCATCTGAAGTCGGACGATCCGGAGAAGGTCGCGGCCCTTTTCGCCGAGTTCAAGCCGATGCTCGACTTCTACGAGGCGACGGTCGGCCCCTTCCCCTTCGGCGACGAGAAGATGGGGGTCGTGGAGACCCCGCACCTGGGCATGGAGCACCAGACCATCAACGCCTACGGCAACCAGTATCGTCTCGACGGCCGGGGCTATGACTGGCTCCTGCAGCACGAACTGGCCCACGAGTGGTTCGGCAACCAGATGACCAACATCGACGCCGACGACCTGTGGCTGCACGAGGGTCTGGGCGCCTATATGCAGCCTCTCTACGGCCGCTGGCTGCACGGCGACCGCTATCTCCAGACCGAACTGGCGGAGATGCAGCGCGATCTGGTCAACGAACACCCCGTCGTCACCGGCCGTCATCGCACGGACGCGGAGGTCTCCAACGGCCCTGGTAACGACATCTATTTCAAGGGCGCCCTGTTCGCCCACACCCTGCGCCTCCTGATCGGCGACGAGGCCTTCTTCCGGTCGATCACGACCCTGGTCTACGGTCGCCCGGATCCGCAGCCGGGCAACTTCACCACCCTTTATCGCTCGACCCAGGACCTCATCGACATCGTCAATCAGAACACAGGCCAGGACTACGGCTGGCTGTTCCGGGGCTATCTGATGAACGCCGCACTGCCCGATCTGGTGCAGACGCGCGAAGGCGACCGCCTGTCGCTGCATTGGGTCACCGGCGACGGCGCCGACTTCCCCCTGCCGGTGGAGGTCGAGATCGACGGCCGGGTCCAGACGCTCGCCATGACCGGCGGCCGGGGCGAGGTCGCCGTGCCCGAGGGCGCCCACGTCCTGATCGACCCCGCCAACAAGGTCCTGCGCCGCCTGCCCTTCATCGAGGCCTACCGGGCAAGCAGGCCGGATCGCTAGGCCGCTTCTCCCTCCCCCTCGGGGGAGGGTCGTCGCGAAGCGACGGGGTGGGGAGGGCCAGGCGACGTGGCGACGGACTGTGGGGGCCTTGCCTTGCTGTCCCCACCCGGTCTCCGCTGCGCTCCGACCACCCTCCCCCGAGGGGGAGGGAAAGCCTCGTGACTAAGCCGCCACCCGCTCCGGCCCATCCTCCGC
Source organism: Brevundimonas staleyi (assembly GCF_041893865.1). GTDB lineage: Bacteria > Pseudomonadota > Alphaproteobacteria > Caulobacterales > Caulobacteraceae > Brevundimonas > Brevundimonas staleyi. The sequence continues at coordinate 1,091,663 of NZ_CP169082.1, read as the reverse complement.
CACGGCCGAGATCGCCAGTCGCACCATCTCGCAGGTCCCCTGCGTCGACAGAAACGCGATGTCCGCCGCATCCCGCCCGCACGCGATCCGCACCAGTCCCTCGATCGGCGCCAGCCCGGTCGGATCGACCAGCCACCAGCCATTCGACAGCCAGACCTCGAAGATGGCGTGGAAGTCCGGCGGCGTCAGCTGGTGGGCATAGGCCCCCACCGCCCGCGCCGGAATGCCCGAGGCGCGGCACAGGGTGATGCCCATGTGGGTGAAGTCGCGGCACACCCCGGCCCGGTCGATGAAGGTCCGCGCCGCCGTCGTCTCGGAGTTCGAGACGCCGCGCTCATAGTCGATGTTCTCGGCGATCCAGTTCAGGATCGCCAGCACCCGCTCCCCGCCCGTGGTCTCGCCGAACTGGCGCTCCACGAACCGGCCGAATTGGTCCGACGGGCAGTAACGGCTGGGCCAGAGATAGGTCAGGACCTCGGCCGGCAGGTCGTTCCAGTCGTGCTGCGTCACCCCCGGCGGCAGACCCATCAGCTTGCCGTTGTCGACCAGCGCCTCATAGGTCAGCCCCACCTCGCCCGACAGGCGCGCCCGCAGGGTCCGGGCGCCGAACTCCACATCCTCGTCCTCGTGCAGTTCCTGCGTTGGGGAGACCGTCAACCGTTCCTCCAGGATGTCCTGGCCCGGCCAGTGGGCGACCTGGATCTTGTAGATCGCGTCCGTCGGCGGATCGAAACGGTAGACGAGCTCGGCGCGCACGCGAATTTTCATAGGCGACCTTGGGGGACTGGATGCGAGGGGGCCGAGCCGTCAACGTCGCGCATGGGCGGCCGTTCCGGATCGGGCTGCGTCCTCTAGCGGGGTCCTGTGACGGAAGCGAGACCCGCCTCTTCAGAGGGGTGCGACCCTAGCGGTCGATTGTCGCGCCCCCGACGGAAGCCTTGCCTTTCTCAGTTGCGAAACAGATTGAGACGCACTCGCAAATAGGGGATCAAAGTGCGCCACCGTCATCTGTTCGTTTCCACCGTTCTCGCCGCCGGCGTCTTCGCCGTTCCGGCCGCCGCCCAGACCGTCGCGATCGCGCAACAGGCCTCCTCCCAGGTCGAAGACGTGGTCGTCACCGCCGCCGGCTTCGAACAGCGGATCGAACAGGCCCCCGCCTCCATCAGCCTGATTTCCGGCGAGACCATCCGCAGCCAGCGCGCCGGCTCCCTGGCCGAAATCCTGTCCGACGTGCCCGGCGTCGACGTCGGCGCTCCGGTCGGCAAGACCGGCGGCCTGACCATCAATATGCGCGGCCTGGGCTCCGACTACACCCTGGTCCTGATCGACGGCCGTCGCCAGAACGCCGCCGGCAGCGTCACCCCGAACGGCTTCGGCGAGACCTCGTCCAGCTTCCTGCCGCCCGTCTCGGCCATCGAGCGGATCGAGGTCGTGCGCGGTCCCGTCTCGACCCTCTACGGTTCGGACGCCATCGGCGGCGTGGTCAACATCATCACCAAGAAGGTCGGCGACCAGTGGGGCGGGTCGTTCTCGGCCAATGCGACGCTGCAAGGCGACGACGAGTTCGGCAACCTCTACGGCGGCGACCTCTACGCCAGCGGCCCCCTGGTCGCCGACGTTCTCGGCGCGGCCCTGCGCGGCTCTTATCTGACCCGCGAGGAATCGGCCCTGACCTATGAGACGGTCAACGGCGTCTCGACCCCGGTCACCGGCTTCGGCCGCAGCTCGACCGAGAGCGAGATCTGGACCCTGGGCGGCCGCCTCAGCCTGAACGCCCACCCCGACCACGACCTGTGGCTGGACCTCGACGTATCGCGCCAGTGGTACGACAACGCCGCCGGCCAGATGGGCACCAACACGGTCGCCGGCGGCTATGCCGACGCGCTTGAGTTCAACCGCGATCAGGCGGTCCTGGCCCACAACTGGCGCCTCGGCTTCGGCGAGTTGCAGTCCACCCTTTCCTACGGCCAGACCGAAACCATCGGCCGCATCGTGCCCCCCGGCGTCCCCGGCGCCGGCTCGGCCCGCGCGCTTGAGACCGAGAGCGTCATCTTCGACACCAAGCTGTCGTCCCAGTGGCGCAACCACACCTTCACCCTGGGCGGCCAGTACTGGGACGCGACCATGACGGACGGGGTCGCCCCGACCCAGTTCGAGTTCACCCAGTGGGCCCTGTTCGCCGAGGACGAATGGCGCTTCACCGACACCCTCGCCCTGACGCTCGGCGGTCGCTACGACAACCACTCCACCTTCGGCGGCCACTTCAGCCCGCGCGCCTATCTGGTCTGGAACGCGAACGGGAACTGGACCGTCAAAGGCGGCGTCAGCCAGGGCTTCAAGACCCCGCGCCTGGAGCAGCTGGCCCCCGGCATCAACGGCTTCGGCCAGCAGGGCCGCCTGCCGCTGCTGGGCTCGCCCGGCCTGACGCCGGAAACATCGACCGCCACCGAGGTCGCCGTCTTCTATGACAACCGAGACAATTTCCGCGCCAGCTTCACGGTCTTCAACAACCAGTTCGAGGACAAGATCGCCTCGGGCCCGGCCCTGACCAACTGCGCCTTCGGCGTCTCGGCCGCCAACTACGCGGCCGGAAACTACAACAAGACGAACTGCACCGACGTCGGCTTCTTCCCGAACGCCGCCACCTTCGGCCAGAGCGTCAACATCGACGAGGCCGTGACGCGCGGCGCCGAGGCATCGGTCCGCTGGGGCTTCGCCCCCGACTGGAGCCTCAGCGCCAACTACACCTACACCGAGAGCGAACAGAAGTCGGGCGCCTCGGCCGGCCAGCCCCTGACCGACACGCCCGAGCATATGCTGAACGCGCGTCTGGCCTGGCAGACCACCGACCGTCTCTCGACCTGGATCCGGGGCGAGTACCAGTCGGAACGCTACCGGGGCGAAGGCCCCGCCCGCGTCGCGCTCGGCGACTACAAGAGCTACGAGCTCTTCCACCTCGGCGGCTCGTATGAGCTGAACGACCGGGTCACCCTCAACGCCGTCGTCTACAACGTCTTCGACAAGGACTTCGTGACCCTGCTGCCCTACGGCACGCCGGTCGCCTATGGCACGGAATACGCCAACAACCAGGAGCCCCGCCGCCTCTGGCTCTCGGCCCGCGTCGACTTCTAAGGCCTGAAACGAAAGAGCCCCCGGACCATGCAGGTCCGGGGGCTTTTTGCCGTCTAGAAGGTCCGCGTCAGCCCCACGCTGAACACCCGCCCGCGCGGGTCGGCGACCACCGGGTCATAGCCCAGTGTGAACTGGGCCAGCGGCGGATCGCGGTCCGTCACGTTCACCACCCCCAGCGACAGCTCCAGCGCCTCGCCCACCGAGCGGGTGTACAGCAGGTCCAGCGTCGTCTGGCTGGCGATGGTCGTATCGGTGATGCCGCTGCGGTCGTTCGAATAGCCGGCCGTGTAGTGGACGAGCGCCGTCACCCCCTGCACCGCGTCGCTCCAGCCCAGGCCGAACTCGCCCCGATCCTCCGGCAGGGACCGGCCGATGTTCGACAGATTGGTCGAGCCGACGCCCGACACCACGGGCGCGCCCGCCGCCAGCCTCACGTCATAGCGATCCACATGGGTCCAGCCCGCCGACACGGTCGCCCGCCCGCCGAACAGATCCCGGCCATAGCGCGCCGCCAGATCCAGCCCCTCCGTCTCGATCGACGAGGCGTTGATGAAATAGAGCTGCACGAAGGTCAGGGCGCCGCTGGCCGAGCGGGTGATCCGCGCCTGCGCCGGCGTTCCCGTCCGGCCCGCCGCCGTATCCGCCGCCGCCTGGTCGATGATCGCCTGAGCGGCCTCCTTCACCACCAGATTGCGATAGTCGAACCGCCAGGCGTCCACGCTGAACTCCAGCCCCTCCAACGGCCGCCAGACGGCGCCCAGCGTCAGGCTCTCGGACTCCTCCGGCCTCAGGTCCGCATCGCCCGAGGTCAGGGTGTTCACGAACACGAAGGCCCCGCGGTCGAACACCGACGGCTGCGACGCCTGCGCCCCCGTCAGGGCATAGACAGACGGCGCCCGATAGCCCTGGCTCCAGGCCGCCCGCACCGCCAGGGTGTCGGTCGCATCCCAGCGCACGGCGACCTTGGGGCTCAGCTCGCCCTGGTCGCCGTCATAGGCCTCGTACCGCGCCGCCAGCTGCGCCTCGATCCGGTCGCCCAGCTTGACCCGCGCCTCGGCGAAGGCGGCCAGCGCCTCCTGATCCCCCTCGAAGTCCGGCGAGAAGCCCGCCGTCAGCAGGTCGCCCGCATTGACCAGATCGCTCCAGTCGTGACGGAAACTGCTCCTGCGATACTGGCCGCCCATGGCCAGCGACACCGACCCGCCGCTCCAGGCCAACGCCTCGCCCCCGACCGAACCGTCCACTGTGATCAGACCCGCCGCCCCGCGCAGTCCGGTCGAGCCGATCAGGCTGGCGATCAGCTCCGGGCTGTTCGCCGTCCCGGTCCCCAGATGGGCGCTGCCGAACGGGTTGAACCAGCGACCGCCGACGCCGTTCAGGGCGTTCTGAAGCGCGCTGCCGATGGTGTCGGGCTTGTCGTAGTCGACATGCTGGCGGCTGGCCGTCGCCGACAGATCCCAGGTCCAGCCGTTGTCGAACTCCCCTGCGGCCCCGCCCGCCAGACGCCAGGTCTCATAGGCGAAGTCGGCATGCGACGCCCCGGCCTCGGCGCCCAGCAGACGCCCCCGGAACAGCACCGCTTCGCCGAACGGATTGTCCGGATGGTTGGCGGGCACAGTCAGCGACCGCGCCAGGATCGGCAGGGACGGCGACTGCCGCGCCACCGTCTCGGTCGAGGCCCACGCCCCCTGCAGCCAGAAGTCCGTCGAGCCCACGGCCTTGCGGTAATCCGCGAACGCTTGCGTCCGCGTCTCCTCCGGCACCAGGTCGAAGAAGTCCGAGTAATCCAGACGGCAGAACGTATCCGCCGCGCTGTTACGATAGGCCTCGGGGAAGGCCGCATTCCCGCACGCCGGATCGGGCGCGAAGCCGTTGGTGCTCGGCCGGAAATAGGAGCCCGGCTGGCCATAGCTGGTCACCGCCGTCCAGGCCGCCCGGCCGTAGCGCGCCGCCTGGGTGAAATCCCGCTCGTCCGAGCCCAGGCCCGAGCGATGCAGGTGCGACGCCGCCAGCGTCAGGTCGCCGCCGAACACCTCCAGCCCGCCGATGGCCTGGACCGTCGTCTGGTCCGCCCCGTCCGCCGCCGAATAGCTGACGCTGACCTCCGGCCGCTCCACCCGCCGACGCGTGACGAAGTTCACCACCCCGGCCACGGCGTCCGAGCCATAGATGGCCGAGGCCCCGTCCTTCACCGCCTCGACCCGCTCCAGCGCGATCATGGGGATCAGGGAGTTGATGTCGACATAGGCCGAGCCGTCGGTCGCCACGACCGCGCTGTTGGTCCACCGCTGTCCGTCCACCAGAACCAGGGTCGAGCCCAGCCCCAGGTTCCGCAGATTGAACTGGGCCGTGCCCGAGCTCTGCGGCTGGTTCAGCTGGTCGATCTGGGCTTCAGAGCCCGAGTTGGCCGTGAACAGGGCCAGCATCCGCGACGCATCGTCCACGCCCGCCGCCTGCAACGTCCGCCGATCCAGCACCTCCACCGGCGCGATCCGCTCGGCCCCCGCGAGCCGCGATCCGGTGACGACGATGTCATCGACCCGCTCGGCTCCCTGCGGCGTCTGGGCGTATGCGCCCCCCGCCGTCAGCACGGTTGAAACGCAGGCCCCAGCCAGCAGGCTCGAACGGAAACGCATGAAACGGACTCATACAGCACGGCCTTGCCGCGGAAGGCCGCCCGTATGGCACGACCCGACCCCCGCCCGCCAATGCTAAGGTTCGAGTTCGATGTCCCAGTAGAGGTAGTCGAGCCAGCTCTGGTGCAGATAGTGGGGCGGAAAACGCCGCCCGGCCTCCTGCAGCTGGAAGGCGTTCGGCCGGTGCGGCGCCCGCCGGATGGGCATATGCGCCTGCTGCGGCGTCCGCCCGCCCTTCCGGAGGTTACAGGGCGAACAGGCCGCGACGATATTCTCCCAGGTCGTCCGCCCGCCCCGGCTGCGCGGAATGACATGGTCGAAGGTCAGCTCTGCCGTATCGCCGCAATACTGGCAGGTGAAGCCGTCGCGCAGGAAGACGTTGAACCGGGTGAAGGCCGGGCTGCGGTTCTGGTCGACATAGGACTTCAGCGCGATGACGCTGGGGATCTGCATCTCCAGCGAGGGGCTGCGAACCACCTTGTCGTAGACGGACACCACGTCCACGCGATCCTGATAGACCGCCTTCACCGCCTCTTCCCACGGCCAGAGCGACAGGGGGTAATAGGACAGCGGGCGGAAATCGGCGTTCAGCACCAGGGCCGGATAGCCGGACGGCGGCCGTTGAAGGACCTGCATCAGACCCTCCCGCTCACGCCGGAAATCGAGGAAATCGGACTGAAGACGTCTCTCCTTCTCTCTAGTGAAGGAAGCCTACGCCCGATTCGCCTGCACCGCCATGACGGCTGTGCAGTGGTTTCATGACGCCCGTCTGCGGAACAGCCCGCCGGGGAAGCCGGGCAGGCTCCAGCCCCAGGCCAGGGCCCCGGCCCGAAGCGCGAAACCGGCCGTCGCCGCCACGCCCGCGGCCGGCCACTGATCCAGCCCCAGCTGGCGCAGCACGACATAGACGGTGGCCGCCGTCAGGGCCGCCGAAATGGTGATCTCTCGCCTGAGCAGGATCGACGGCTGACCTGCGAGAATGTCGCGAATCATGCCGCCGCAACAGGCCGTCAGCGCCCCCATGACGATGCAGATCAGGGGCGGCACGCCGAATGCCTCGGCCTTGGCCGCGCCCATGACGCCGTAAGCGCCCAGACCGACGGCATCGAGCCACAGCAGGGCGCGAAACCGCCACTCGCCCGCCCCCACGATCCAGACCGCCAGCGCCCCGCCCAGACAGACGGCGATATAGCGCCAGTCCGCGACCCAGAAGACCGGCGCCCCGATCAGCAGGTCCCGCAGCGTACCCCCGCCCACGCCCGTGATGGCGGCGAAAAAGGCGAAGGTGACCAGGTCGTGCTTCTCCCGCGCGGCGGCCAGGGCCCCGGTCGCGGCGAACACCGCCACGCCCGCGAAGTCCAGCGCGCCCAGCACCGTCTCCGGATGGGCGAGCGCGGGGCTGATGAGTTCAGGATGTACGAGGCCGGTCACGCGTTTCCTGTATCCCTATCGGCTCGCGCGCGGCGCTCGCCTACTTGAGGGAATCGTCTAGCACGATCTGTCCCTTCTTCACCCCGCCGTACCAGGCCCACAGCAGATGGCTGGCTGCGGCCCGGTGCGGCCGCCAGATTTCCGCCCGCGCATAGGCCGCCTTCGTGTCCGGCCGATGCTCCAGCCGATCCGCCCACTTGATCGCTTCCTGAAGCGCGATGTCCCCGCCCGGAAACACGTCCGTCCGCCCGTCGCAGATCAAGAGATAGGCCTCCGCCGTCCACAGCCCGACACCCTTCAGCGACACCAGGGCCGCGATCGCCGCCTCATCGTCCAGGGTCGACAGGTGGTTCAGATCGACCGTGCCATCCAGCTGCGCCCGCGCGATCCCCTGGCCATAGGTCGCCTTCTGGCGCGACAGCCCCATCCCCTTCAGGCTCTCCAGATCGTGGGCCAGAAGCGTCTCCGGCGTGATCTCCCCCAGCCCGGCCTGCAACCGCGCCCAGACCGAGGCCGCCGAGGCCAGCGACACCTGCTGATCCACGATCATCCGGAACAGTCCGAGAAATCCTCGATCCCCGCGCCGCCAGTCGAACACCGGTGTCTGGGCGTGCGCCCGCTCCAGCGCGGGGTCCAGCCGCACCAGTTCCTCGCGGGCGGCTTTCAACTCGTCGGGCGTCAGCGGCATTCGGGTCCAGTCTATGAACGGGGGGCGACCTCGGCGTTCGGCCGGGTTCGTTCTGAACCAGGTTTCGGACGCGATCACGCGTCCATTGCGTCTCGCCGACCATGACGGCCGGAAACCGCCATACGCGCCGGGCGAAGACGAGACTTGCACCTGAGGCCGAGGTGCGCTCACCCTTGCGTGACATGAAGACCTTCGCCGACCTGATCCACCCCGTCACGCCCGAAGCTTTCGCCGGCCTGCGCGGAGAGCCGCTGCACATTCCCGCCGAGCCGGGCGCGCCCAAGCGGTCGATCATGGAATGGGCGACGCTGAACCGCCTGCTGACCCAGGTGTCCAACTGGACGCCCGCGAACCTGAAGCTGGTTCACAACGGCGAGCCGGTCGCGGCGGACCGGTATTGCATCGTGGCTCGGACGGAGGCGGGTCCGGTGCTTCGCCCCTCGCCCGCCAAGGTCGAAGTGCTTCTGGCTTCGGGCGCCAGCCTGATCCTGGACGAGGTCCGCGACCTGACCCCGGACATCCAGGCCCTCTCAGAGACGCTCGGACAGGAATTCGCCGCCCTGATCGGCGCCAACCTCTACTGCTCCTTCGGCGGCGTACAGGGGTTCGGCACCCACTACGACCTGCACGACGTGTTCGCGATCCACTGCGAGGGTGAAAAGGTCTGGCGCCTCTATCGCAACCGGGCGCCCGATCCCGTGGCGCCGCCGTCGGAGGCGGACCCGCGCGCCTATTACACGGCCACGCGCGGCCCCCTGGTCCGGGAGGTGGTGATGCGGCCCGGCGATGTCCTCTACCTGCCGCGCGGCTGGTATCACGACGCCCTGGCGACGGAGGGGGTCTCGCTTCACCTGACGATCTCGGTCACGCCCCTGTACGGCCGCATCCTGTTCTCCCTGCTCGAACAGGCGGCGATGCAGGATCCGGCCTTCCGGGCCTGGCTGCCGCCCGCTCAGGCCGAGGACGGCAAGGCCCTGTCCGCGCACCTGGCGAGGCTGGCCGACCGTCTGGCCGCGATCATCAAGTCGCCCTTCTTCGGCGACGAGATCGCCATGACCCAGGCCCGCCTGCTGCCGCGCCCGCCCCGTTACGCCCTGCCCGAACGACCGTCGCTGACCTTCTACAGGCCGACCGGCCTTATGGGTCCGATAACCCGCGGCCCGGCTTCCGCCGCGATGGACTGGGCCTACTCGCAGGCGAGCTTCGCGATCGAAGACCTGTCGGCGCAGTTTGATTTCGTGCCGGAGGCGGCGTTGCGTCAGGCCGTCGCCGAGGCCGAGCGCGCCGGCGCCTTGCAGCGCCTCTAACATCCGCGACATGGCCTTCGTCACGCGTTTCGCGCCGTCGCCCACGGGCCTCCTGCATCGCGGCCACGCCTTCTCCGCCCTGACGGCCTTCACCGCTGCGCGAGAGGCCGGCGGCCGTTTCCTCCTGCGCATCGAGGACACCGACTTCACCCGCTGCCGCCCGGCCTATGAGGAGGCCATCCTCGACGACCTGAAATGGCTCGACCTCGACTGGGAACAGCCCGTTCGCCGCCAGTCCGAACACCGCCCCGACTACGACGCCGCCCTCGACCAACTCCGCGAACTCGGCGTCCTCTACCGCTGCTTCCGTACACGGAAGGAATTGCTGGCCCTGGCCGGCATGGCGCCCCACGCCGACGATCCAGCGGACGCCCAGGCCTTCGCTGGCGGCCCCCTCTCGCCCGACGAGGAGGCCGAGAAACTCGCCGCCGGCCAGCCCTTCGCCTGGCGCCTCTCTCTCGCCGCCGCTCGCGACCGTCTCGGCGGCTTCGAGCACCTCACCTGGGTCGAGGAAACCGCCGGTCCGGGCCAGAAGACCGCCACGCCCGAACGCCTCGGCGACATGGTGCTGGGCCGCAAGGACATCGGCGCCGGCTATGTCATCGCCTCGGTCGTCGACGATGCCCTGCAAGGGGTCACCTACGTCATCCGGGGCGAGGACCTGATCGAGACGACCTCGATCCAGCGTGTTCTTCAGGCCCTGCTGGACCTGCCGACGCCGGTCTATCGCCACCATCCGCTGCTTCTCGGTCCCGACGGCAAGCGCTACGCCAAGCGGGACGGATCGGTGACCCTCGCGGCGCTGCGCGAGGCAGGCGTGACGGCGCAGGAGCTGAGGGAAGAACTCGGCTTCCGATGCGTTTTCCCTCTCCCATAGGGAGAGGGCTTGAGCACACGACGGCTTGCCGTCGTCCTCGTGCGAAAGGGTGAGGGGTTACGGTGCGTCCGGCCTCACACCGTAACCCCTCACCCTTTCGGCTAAGGACGCATCGCTTCGCTCTGCGAGCCTCAATCCCTCTCCCACCGGGAGAGGGTAAGGTCTAATGCGACACCATGCCTCGCCCCTCCCCGCGCCTCCTCCCCCTGATCGTGGTGCTGGTTTCCGCCAGCATCCTCGGCCTCGCGCCCATTCTCGTGCGCCTGACCGAGACCGGCCCTGCGGCGGCAGGCTTCTGGCGGCTGCTCTTCGCCCTGCCCCTGCTGCTCGTCCTGACCGGCCGTCCCGGCGGCGAAGGCTTCGGCCGTCCGTCCAAATGGATGATCCTCGCCGGCCTCTTCTTCGCCTTCGATCTCAGCTTCTGGCACTACGGCATCGTCATGACCTCGGTCGCGAACGCCACGGTGCTCTGCAACCTGACGCCCGTCGTGGTCACCCTGGTCGGCTGGATCGTTTTCAAGGAGCGTCCCGCCCGCCTGTTCATCCTGGCCCTCGCGCTGGCCATGGGCGGGGCCTTCGCCATGGCGGCGGGCGCCAAGCCCGGTCAGGGGACCAATCCGCTGCTGGGCGACATCTTCTCAGTCTCGGTCGCCCTCTGGTACTCGGGCTATTTCCTGACGGTGAAACAGGCGCGGACCACGGCCGGCGCCCTGCGCATCACCTTCTGGGCCACGGCCGCGGGCATTCCCGTCATGGGCGTCGCCGCCCTTCTGCTGGGCGAGGACATGATTCCCGCCACAGCCGCCGGCTGGGCCGCCTGCGTCGGCATGGGGGTCATGCATGTCACGGGTCAGGGCGGCGTCGCCTGGGCTCTGGGCAAGCTGCCCGCCTCCATCACCGCCGTGACCATCCTGATCCAGCCGATCGTCGCCGCCGCCCTGGGCTGGCTGATCTTCGGCGAGACCCTGTCGCCCGTTCAGGCCCTGGGCGGCGCCCTCGTCATGGGGGCCATCGTCCTCGCCCAATGGTCCAACCGGGCCAGAACGAAAACGGGCGCGGCTCCCGAAGGAACCGCGCCCGCCTAGATCACTTCAGCGATCCTGATCCGGATGGATCAGAGAAGCTTCAGGTCCACGGCCGAGGTCTTGCCGCGCTGGGATTCCAGCTCGTAAGAAACCTTGGCGTTTTCATCGAGGCCCGTCAGGCCAGCCTTTTGAACGGCCGTGATGTGAACGAACACATCAGCGCCGCCGCTTTCCGGCTGGATGAAGCCGAAGCCTTTCGTGGGGTTGAACCACTTGACCGTACCGGTCGCCATTGTTGCGTCTCCATAAACGCGCTTTTCCAGGCGGACGCCCTTTCTGAGGGGTCCGACAATCCATCTGGATAGGCTCGTTCATAGAAGGAGCTGAACGCAGGTTTGGACCCCACGCGAAATCCGGATTGCGCAGGTGTTCTCCCCCACCCGCAAAGCCCGGTCAACAGGAAACGATTCGTGCATGAGGCGAGCCTCAGGCGCGAGGACCTGTCACGCAGAGGCCGCGAGGGGCTCCATCGAGGTGAAGATGATCCCTGTGGGCCTCATTGTAGTCGGGCGTCAGCACGGTCGAGAACACCCGGCACGCCCCGTCCCGCAGCCGCCTCAGGAAGCCGGAACCCTCTGTTCCATTGGGACCTTGTCCGCTCCAGTCCTCCAGAACCGACACCGTTCGCCCGTCCTCCAGGGTCACCGAGGCGACGTCCAGCGCATTGGCCCGCGCATGTTCGCTCGGCCGGTCCTGCACGTCCTGCGACCCGTAGATCCGGCGGCACGAATAGGTGCCGAAGTTGTTCACCGCGACCGCCCGCGAGCCGTAGATCGCCTCCGCCGTCGGCTGCAGGACCTGTCGGTCCCAGATCACATAGCGCACCGCCAGCGGACATTGCATGATCAGACCGCCGGGTCTCAGGGGCGTCACCGCCCCTCCGGTGATGGTGACGGCCCCCTGCACCTGACAGAAGCCGCCGTCGTTCCGGTCCTCGGCCCGCCTTACCTCGACGCCCGCGTCCCTCAGGGTCTGGATACAGGCGTCGGTCGCCCCGGCGACCTCCTCGGGCGCCGCGCCGAACGGCACCTGGAAGTCCGCCACCTTGGCCCCGGTCGCCTGACCCACCGGATGGTTCAGGTCCAGCGGCTTCCACGGCAGGTCCTGCGGCGGGGCGAAGGCGTTCAGCAGGGCGAAGGCCGCGCACACGCCCAGCGCCAGCTCCCACATCAGGTTCCAGAAATCGGCGAAATCGCGCTTCATGCCCCCTGACAATGGTCGGACGGGCGTTTGGTGACAATCGCCAACCCATCTCCGTCACCCTCGGGCTTGTCCCGAGGGCCCATCTGTCCGCCGCAGGGCCAGGGAAACCGCGCGAACTGTTGCCCCATGGATCCTCGAGACAAGCCCGAGGATGACGGAATATGGGGTTGGCGCTGGACCCCAGCCTTCGCTGGGGTGCACGGTATGTGGAGAAGCGGAGGATTTCGGATGGGCAAGAAGAACGACTACGAGACCGAGCTGGAGGCCCTGCAGATCGAACTGGTCGCCAGCCAGGCCTGGGCCATCGAACAGGGGCTGAAGGTGCTGATCGTGCTGGAGGGCCGCGACACCGCCGGCAAGGACGGCGCCATCAAGCGGATCACCGAATACGCCTCCCCGCGCCAGACCCGCGTCGTCGCCCTGCCCAAGCCCACCGAGCGCGAAACCGGCCAGTGGTATTTCCAGCGCTACGTTCCCCACCTGCCGGCCGCGGGCGAGATCGTCCTGTTCAACCGCTCCTGGTACAACCGGGCGGGCGTCGAGCCGGTCATGGGCTTCTGCACTCCCGAACAGCACGAACAGTTCCTCGACGACGTGCCGCGCTTCGAGAAGATGCTGACCAACTCCGGCGTCATCCTCATCAAGCTGTGGCTCGACATCTCCAGGGACGAGCAGGCCAAACGCCTGGCCGAGCGGATGACCGACCCCTTGAAGCGGTTCAAGGTCTCGTCGCTCGATGCCGAGGCCCAGGCCCGCTGGGACGCCTATACCGAGGCCCGCGACCGCATGCTGGCCGAGACCCACGCCAAGGACACGCCCTGGACCGTCATCGCCACGGACGACAAGAAGACCGCCCGCCTCAACATCATCCGTCACATCCTGCACCGGCTGGATCGTCCGGATGCGAAGGTCGGCAAGACCGACAAGGATGTCGTCTTCGACGGCGCCCATGCGAAGGGCCGCCTCGGCAAGTAGCGCGGCCCCTCAATCATCACCGGCGCCTTGTCATCCCGGCCGCAGCGAAGCGGAGAGCCGGGACGGGATGACAAGGTTGAGACCTTAGTTAGGGCTGTACGGCACTTCAGTCTCGGACCGCGGCGCGACCGCCTCGTTCGCCCGTCGTGTCGCGGCCGCTGCATCGTTCGCAGGAGCGGGTCGCGACGCGGCGGCGGGCGTCGGAGCCGGAGCCGGAGCCACGGTCACAGCCGGAGCCGGAGCCGGAGCCGCCTCGGCCTCTTCCGTCTCCTCCGCCTTCGGCTCCTCTTTTTTGGCAGCAGTCTGCGGCTGGGCCACCGGGGCCGGCGCGTCCTTATCGATCGGCACGGCGTCGATATAGTCGAGCGTCTGCGTCGGCGTCCCGTCGGGCCCGACAGGCTGGGCTTCCTGCCCACAGGCGGCCAGAAGACCACAGAGACCGACCGCCAGAACGATGCGCCGCATGAGACATTCCCCTTCGCCGGGGTCGCGGCCCCGGTCGCCCGGAACCTCCGCCATTCTAGGAGACCGATCAAGCCGCTCTGACAGATCGCCGCGCACCGCCTATATTCGCCGCGATGACCGTGGAGACGCCCGCTTCTGATTCGACGCCGCCCACGTCGCCCCCTCTGGTCGCCGCCGACCTGATCCGCGACGAGGCCCGGCGCGCGCCCGACAAGCCGGGCGTCTATCGCATGTACGGCGAGGACGGGACCTGCCTCTATGTCGGCAAGGCGCGCTCCATCAAGAAGCGCATCCTCCAGTACGCGCAAGGGCGCTTCCACACCCAGCGCATCGGCCTGATGGTCTCACTGACCCGCTCGATGGAGCTGGTGGTCACGGCCTCCGAGACCGAGGCCCTCCTTCTCGAATCCAACTTCATCAAGAAGCTGAAGCCCCGCTTCAACGTCGTGCTCCGCGACGACAAGTCCTTCGCCGAGCTGATGATCCGAAAGGACCACCGCGCGCCCCAGGTCCGGAAGCATCGCGGCTCTCATTCCACCCCCGGCGAGTATTTCGGCCCCTTCGCCTCGACCTGGGCGGTGAACCGGACCCTGAATACCCTGCAGAAGGCCTTCCTCCTGCGGTCCTGTTCGGACAGCGTCTACGAGACCCGCACCCGCCCCTGCATGCTGCACCAGATCAAGCGCTGCTCGGCCCCCTGCACCGGCCTGATCAGCCTTGAGGACTACGGCGACCTGGTCGAGGAGGCGTCGCTGTTCCTGCGCGGCAAGTCGCGCGCCGTCATCGGCCGCCTGTCCGACGAGATGTCCGCCGCGGCCGAGGCCATGGACTACGAACAGGCCGCCCGCGTCCGCGACCGCATCCGGGCGCTTTCCGCCATCGCCATGGAGAACTCCGTCAGCGCCGACAGCGTGCCCGAAGCCGACGTCTTCGCCCTGTTCTCCGAAGGCGGTCAGGCCTGCGTCCAGGTCTTCTTCTACCGCGCCGGCCAGAACTGGGGCGGCCGCGCCTATTTCCCGCGCGTGGACAAGTCCGACACGGACCCGGAGATCCTGTCGTCCTTCCTCGGCCAGTTCTACGAGGACAAGCCTGTCCCGCGCCTGATCCTCTCCAACGTCGTCCCGTTCGAGAAGGAACTGCTGGAAGAAGCCTTCTCCATGAAGGCCAAGGAGGCGGACGGCCGTCGCGTCGTCTCCATCGAACGGCCCCAGCGCGGCGACCGCAAGGGCCTGGTCGACCACGCCCTGACCAACGCCCGCGAGGCTCTGGGCCGCAAGATGGCCGAAGGCTCGGCGCAAGGCAAAATCCTCGACGAGGTCTGCGAGGCCTTCGGTCTGGACGCCCGTCCCGAGCGGATCGAGATCTACGACAACGCCCATATCCAGGGCACGAACGCCGTCGGCGGCATGGTCGTCGCCGGCCCCGAAGGCTTCCAGAAGTCCCAGTACCGCAAGTTCAACATCAAGGACACGGACCTGACCCCCGGCGACGACTACGGCATGATGCGCGAGGTCATGCGCCGCCGCTTCAGCCGTCTGGTCAAGGACGAGGAAGAAGGCGCGGAAGAGGTGCTGCGCCCCGACCTCCTCCTCATCGACGGCGGCGCCGGACAGCTGGCCGAAGTCCAGGCCGTGCTGGCCGATCTGGGTCTGGACGACATCCTCGCCGTCGGCGTGGCCAAGGGTCCGGACCGCGACGCGGGGCTGGAGAGGTTCTTCGTCCCCGGCAAGCCGCCCTTCATGCTGCCCCTGAAATCGCCGGCCCTCTACTACATCCAGCGGCTGCGCGACGAGGCCCACCGTTTCGCCAACGGCGCCCACGCCAAGCGCCGCTCCATGGACATCAAGAAGAACCCGCTCGACGAGATCGAGGGCGTCGGTCCCGGTCGCAAGAAGGCCCTGCTGCACGCCTTCGGCTCCGCCAAGGGCGTGGGCCGCGCCGCCGTCGTCGATCTGGAGAAGGTCGACGGCATCAACCGGGCGCTGGCCGAACGCATCCACGGCTTCTTCCGCAAGGCCTGAGCGTCTACCTCATCTAAGAATATTTTCTCTCCCGACGCTTGCGCAGCCGGGGCTCAGCCACCACGTCCGGGCCTGGTCTTTGACAACCGCATCCTCGAACCGCCGGAATTTCGCATAATCTGGCACTCCGGGTCAGCCTTTCCGGCGACAAGTCATTGATTTTGTTCGCTTGGCACGGTGGCACTTGGCACTCCAAATTCCAAAACAGTGCCAACCGGAGCTTGCACTGTCCTGCACTCGGAATTCCGGAAACAGTGCAGATTGTCGCTGGATCGCCCGCTCCGCTGGCCCGCTCCACGTTCCGTGCTAACCTCTGCGCGAACGAGGGGGATCACTGAAGTGCGCGTATGGGTCTGGGCCTTGGCGGCTCTGATGCTGCTGATCGGTGCGCCGGCTTTCGCCCAGGAGGTGGAGCGCGCCCGGACGCCGGAGTGGGTCCAGCCGCCGATCGTCGACGTCGCCGTCTCCGCGCCGGACGGCGCCCCGATCCGGATCCTGAACCAGGACGAGCAGACCCGGTTCACCGCCCACGGCGTCGACACCTACACCCTGCGCCGCAGCCGCATCCAGACGGCCCAGGGCCTGGGATCGCTCAGCACCATCACCGCCTCCTGGTCCCCGCCCAGCCAGACCATTCAGGTCCACTCGGTCCGTATCTTTCGCGGCGATCAGGTCATCGACGCTCTGGACGGCCAGGAGTTCCAGCTGCTGCGGCGGGAGAACAATCTGGAATCCTCCATGCTGGACGGCGTCCTGACCGCGACGCTTCAGCCGCGCGATCTGCGCGTCGGCGACATTCTGGAAACCGCCTTCACCATCCATGACACCGGCGGCGTCCTGGCCCCGCATCGCGAGCTTCTGGACGGGCTGAACGTGGGGACCGTCATGGACCACTACCGGGCCCGGGCGACCTGGCCGTCCGACATGGCGATGCGCTTCCGGGGGATCGGCGACTGGGCCGAGGTCCGGCCGCGTCAGGCGGGCAACCAGTGGGCCCTGGAGATCGAGGAGCGCGACCTCCAGCCCGCGCGCCTTCCCGAGAACCTGCCGCCCCGGTTCTATCTCAACCGCACCGCCCAGTTCACCGACTTCCGCAGCTGGGCCGAGGCCGCCGAGACCATGGTTCCGCTCTATGCGCGCGCCGAGACGCTGGAGAGCGGCTCGCCCCTGACCGCGGAGATCGAGCGCATCCGCGCCGAGAACGCGACCCCGGAGGCCCAGACCGCCGCCGCCCTTCGACTGGTTCAGCAACAGGTCCGCTACGTCGCCCTGTCGATGGGCGAGGGCGGCTACGTCCCCGCCTCCGCCGACGACGTCTGGCGCGCCCGCTACGGCGACTGCAAGGGCAAGACGGCGCTGCTTCTCGCCCTGCTTCACGGCCTCGGGGTCGAGGCGGTTCCCGCCCTGGTCAGCACCCGCCTCGGCGACGGCCTGAACGAGCGGCTGCCGCTGATCGCCTGGTTCGACCACATCATCGTCCGGGTCGAGATCGACGGCCGGACCTACTGGCTCGACGGCACCCGGCCCGACGATCGCGATCTGGCCGCGATCCACCCGCCGTCCTTCCACTGGGCCCTGCCCGTCCGTGCGGGCGCCGATCTGGAAGAGATCGTCGTGCCCCCGGTCGAGATCCCGCTGAACACCATCACCGTGACCTTCGACGCCTCCACGGGCCTGGACGCCGAGGGCGCCCTGCACATGGACATCGCCTATACGGGCGACGCCGCGACCGCCTTCCGCCGTCAGGTGGCGACCATTCCGGCCGCCCAGATGCAGACCCTTCTGATGTCCGCCTTCGACAAGGGCGACCAGATCAAGGTCGGCTCGGTCGATACCCGCTACGACGAGCACGACAACACCTTCCACCTGCTGATGACCGGAACCAGCCGGATGGCCTGGATCGCCGGGTCCGGCGGCCGGGTTCTGACGCTCAACGACACCATCCTGGCCACCCCGACCCAGCCGGCGCGCGCCGACCTCTACGCCGCCTGGAAGGACGCGCCCTATTCCAACGCCCATCCGATCCGCTCTCAGGGCCGCACGCGCATCATCCTGCCGAACGGCGGCGAGGGCTTCCGGATCGAGGGGTCCGAACAGACGATCGAGTCCGGCGGCTACCGCCTGGAGCGCACGGCCCGGATCGTCGACGGCGTGGCCGACATCACCATGACCACCACCAGCCTGACCGACGAGGTCTCGGCCGCCGACATGGCCGCCGCCCGGACCCGCAACGAGAACCTCAGCGGCACGGTGGTCCGCATCCGCGCCCCGGCCGGCTATGCCGCCACCGCCGCCGACCGTGCGCGGCTCGAGGCCGCCGACAGCGACGTCGACGACCTGATCGAACGGGCCGAACGGTTGACGGAGGCCGAGGATTTCGCGGGCGGCCTGGCCCTTCTGGACGCCGCGGTCGCTCTGGAGCCCGACAACTCCAAGGCGCGCATGGCGCGCGGCGAGGCCCGGCTGAACAACGACGACTATGCGGGCGCGCAAGAGGATTACGACCACGCCGCAGACTACGATCCGGCCGATGTCGACGCCGTCCTCGGCCAGGGCCGCGTCCAGCTCGCCGATGGTCGTCCGCGCGAGGCGGTGGTCAGCTTCGCCGTCGCCCTGCGCCTCGACCCCGGCAATGTGGTGGGCCTGTGGGGTCGCGGCACGGCCTACTACCAGATCGGCCGGCTGGACCGCGCGCTCGACGACTTCCGGGCGCTGAAGACCGCCGCCCCCCATCTGATCGCGGGCCCCAGCCGCGAACTGCGCATCCTCACCCGGCTGGATCGCCGCGACGAGGTGCGGGGCCTGATCGCCGAACGGCTGGCGGAAACGCCGACCGACTATCTGGCTCTGGACGCCGGTCTGCGTCTGGCCAAACGGGAAGGCGCGCCGTCCCGCGCCCTGCCCGCCCTGGACGCCGCCCTGGTCGTCGCTCCGGACAATGTCGACATCCTGGCCCTGCGCGGTCGCGCACGCGCGGCGGCCGGCGATGCGAACGGCGCCCGCGCCGACTTCGCCGCCATGCGCGCCCTGACGCGAGAGGATCCGGTCCTTCTCAACAACGTCTGCTGGGCCCAGGCCCTGGCCGGCTTCGACCTCGACCTGGCCCTGATCGACTGCGACGCGGCCATCGCGGGCGCCGAAGAGGCCGGCTTCATCGACAGCCGCGGCATGGTCCTCTTGCAGATGGATCGCTACGCCGAGGCGAAGACGGCCTACGACCAGGCCCTGGTGGACCGGCCGAACCAGCCCTCGTCCCTCTATGGACGCGGCCTCGCCCGCCTCGCGCTCGGGGAAACGGCCGGTCGCGCGGATATCGACCGGGCCGTCGCCATCGGCGCCGACGCACCGGAGAATTTCGAGGTCTTCCTGGCCCGCCATCCGGAGCTCGCGCCCTGATCGACTTGGCGGGACGGCTTGGTTGGGGCATTCAGCGCCCATGACCGACGATGCGAACGACCCCCTGATCTCCGGCTACCACCGCTTTCGCGCCGACCACTGGCCGGCCGCCAAGGCGGAGTACGAGGCCCTGGCCGCCGGCCAGACGCCCCACACCCTGATCGTCGCCTGTTCCGACAGCCGCGCCGACCCGGCCCTGATCTTCGACGCCGCGCCCGGCCAGCTGTTCGTGGTCCGCAATGTCGCCAACATCGTTCCGCCCTATGAGCCGGACGGCCTGCTGCACGGCGTCTCGGCGGCGCTGGAGTTCGGGGTCAAGGCGCTGAACGTCCGCCGCATCGTCGTCATGGGCCACGCCCACTGCGGCGGCGTCGCGGCCATGCGGAACGGCGCCCCCGACAGCGTCCAGGACTTCGTCGCCCCCTGGATCGCGCAAGGAACCCCCGTCGTCCGCCACGTCGCCGAGACCGTCGATCCGGCCGAAGTCGAACAGGCGTCGGAAGAAGCCGTCGTCCGCCTCTCCATCCGCAACCTGCGCACCTTCCCCTGGATCGCCGAGCGCGAGACGGCCGGCGCCCTCGAGCTGATCGGCCTGCATTTCGGCATCGCCGAAGGCATCCTGCGCAAACTCACCGCAGCCTCCCGCTTTGAACCGCTAAGCTAGGCGCGCGTTCGCTCAAGACCGCCTATGCTGCCCCCGCAGCGCGATACCGGAAACGACATGTCCCCCACCCATCACCACAACCCCATCCCCAACATCCTGACGGGCCTGCGCCTGATCGCCGGGGTGGTGATGTTCCTGATCCTGGCGGGGGCGACCGGCGGGGTGCCGATCCTTTCGGCCTATCTGAGCCCGGAGGATCAGTTCGGCCTCTATCGCGCGGCCTTCTACATCTTCGTCGTCGCCGCCTCGACCGACTGGGTCGACGGCTATCTGGCCAGGCGGTGGAAGGCCGAGACGCGCTGGGGCGCCATCCTCGATCCCATCGCCGACAAGGTCCTGGTCACCGGCGCGATCCTGGGCGTTCTGACCTCCGGCTCCGTGCCCCAGATCGCCATCCCCTGCGGCCTCATCCTGTTCCGCGAGTTCGCTGTCTCGGCCCTGCGCGAAACCATCGCCGGTCGCGTGACGCTGGAAGTCACCCTCCTTGCCAAGTGGAAGACCATGCTCCAGCTGGTCGCCCTCGGCTGCCAGCTGTTCGCCCGCAACTGGGACGGCTTCGGCCTGGACTTCGACTATCTGCCCTGGTTCCAGCTCTTCGCCGACAGCCTGATCTGGTTCGCCGCCATCGCCACCGTCTGGACCGGCTGGCAGTATTTCGACACGGCCCGGAAGTCGCTGGCCGAGCCGGACCCGGAGCCCACCCCGGCCCCGGTCAAGCGCGCCCCGCGCGAGCCGCGCACCATCCACGCCGGCCCGCCGCCGGAAGGCGAGGACCACTCGCTGGACCTGCCCTCCCCCGACGACCAGCGGAGCTGACCGCCCCTCAAAGGAGTTTCGTGATGCCGTTCCTCCGCCTGACCGTTCTCGCCCTCGCCCTGGCCTCTCCGGCCGTCGCTCAGGAGGCCCGGTTCGACGGGCCGGTCATCGTGGTGGAGGGGCGCGGCACGGCGGAGCGCAACCCCGACGATTTCTTCATCTCGGGCGAACTGCGGGCCCACGGCCCCAATCAGGTCGCCGCCCTTCAAGCCATCGCCGCCGCCCAGACCCGCCTGACCGAGGGGCTGGCGGACATGGACGGGCTGACCGCCGGCCGCCTTCGTAACCAGAGCTTCGCCGTGAACCCCGTCAGCCGCGACAACTGTTCCGAAACCCGTCGCGACGAGGACGCCTGCGCCATCGGCGCCTACTCCGCCCGCATGGCCTTCACCTTCAAGGGACGTCCGGTCGATCAGGCGGGCAACGCCGCCTCACTGGCCGCCGAGCTCGGCGCCACCGCTGTCGGCGTCTCGGGGGTCGAGGTCGAGGACCGGGCCGCCCTGCGCGCTGAGGCCAATCGTCTGGCTTTCGCCGACGCCCGCCGTCAGGCGGAAACCTTGGCCGAGGCCAGCGGCCAGAGGATCACCGGCATCGTCCGGGTTCAGGACCGCAACGCGCGCCTGGGCGACAACGACTCCGGCGCCGTCGACGACGTCGTCGTCACCGGCTCTCGCATCCGGCCGACGGTCGCCATCCCGCTGGCCCAGCCCCCGGTTCAGGCTCAGGCGACCCTGACCGTCGTCTTCTCGGTCGAATAGCCCGAAGGCCGGGGGTC
Organism: Brevundimonas staleyi; assembly: GCF_041893865.1. Lineage (GTDB taxonomy): Bacteria > Pseudomonadota > Alphaproteobacteria > Caulobacterales > Caulobacteraceae > Brevundimonas > Brevundimonas staleyi. The sequence continues at coordinate 1,070,192 of NZ_CP169082.1, read as the reverse complement.
AGCGGACCCCCAGCTCCCGCACCAGCCCGTCCATGCCGTAGACGTCGCGCAGGGCCACGGTCACCGCGCCCGTGGTCACGATCACGCTGCGGTTGGTGTTGCGGTCGTAGCCATAGGCGTTGCGCTGCGTCAGGACGGTGGAGTCGAAGTTCGCCCCCAGGATCTCGCCCGCTTCATTGACCACGGGCGAACCCGACGAGCCGCCGATCGTGTCGGACGACACCGCCATGTTCAGCACCGTGTCCGCGTCGATCCGGTCGCGCGCGGCCAGAAGCTTGGGCGCCACGTCGAACGGCGCCGCTCCCGTCGCACGGTCCCACAGGCCGCCGAAGGTCGTGAACGCGCCCCAACGCTGGCCCGGCACGTCCGATCCCTCGATCAGGCCGTAGGTCAGGCGCAGAGTGCCCGTCGCATCCGGATAGACGGTGTCGCCGTAAGCCGCGAACCGCGCGGCGGCCAGGCGTTCGGCCGCCTGATCGGTCGGGGCCTGAACCCGCGTCTCCCAGTCCGCACGGATGGCGCGGGTCGGTTCCTGGATCGACAGCAGGTACTGGATCATCGGATCGTCCGACGCCTCGATGGCCGCCAGACCGCCTTCCCACAGGGCGCGACGCACGGCCGGATCGGCCAGTTTCGTGCCCTCGACCAAACGCGCCGACAACTGCTCCGGGCTCTCGCGACCCAACAGGGTTCGCACGCGCGCGTCGTCAGCCGTCAGCCACTCGCGCGTCTTGGACAGCCACCATTCCAGCTCCAGCTGCTCCAGCTCCGGATAGGTCGGTTCCTCGGCGAACAGGCCGGACTGCACGCCCGACAGTCGCGCATCGCCGAACTCCGGCAGACGTTCGGCCGAGGGCTTGGCCCGCTCCTGCGCGCCGCGCACCAGGGTCCGCGCCCAAAGGAACAGCTGGGATCCGCCCGCCACGGGCGTCGTGCCGATGCCCGTCCGTCCTTCCAGCAGGGCATAGGCAGGATACAGCTCGCGCGCGATCGGCTGGATGGCGGTCAGGGCCGTCCAGGGGTTTTCAGCGCCGACGCCCGCCTCGGCCCGGGCGCGGAAGTCCGCCTCCTGCTCGGCCTTCATCCGCATGAAGCCCGGATCGGTCAGCGCCCGCATCCGGCCCAGGCCGCGCTTGTAGGTGTTCTCCAGACCCACGATCGGATCCATGGCGATGAAGGCGTTCTCCTCGCTCTCTTCCGAGAACCGGATCAGCCGCCCGCGCAGTTCCGAGGCGATCAGCTGATCCATCGGCAGGACCACGTCCCGCACCGTGAACAGCTGGTCCTGGGTCAACAGGCGCTGGGTCGCGCCGGGGCTGCCGGTCACGAAGACGGGGGTGTTTTCCACCGGCCGCGAGGCGTTCCAGGTGAAGTGGGTCGGGGTCTCGGCCGGCGCACCGTTCTCGTACAGCCGGATGAAGGCCGCATCGATGGCGAAGCGCGGGAAGGAGAAGTTGTCCAGATCCCCGCCGAAGGTCGCCGCCCGGTCCTCCGGCGCGAAGGCCAGACGCACGTCGCTGTATTTCTTGTAGGTGTAGAGCTTGAACTGACCGCCGCGATAAAGCGTCACCACCTGGCACCGCTTGTCGGTCGCGTCGCCACAGGCCTCCTGCTCGATCCGCCCGATCTCGGCGTCACGCGCCCGGTTGAAGGCCTGCCCCGTCAGGCCTTCGCCCGCCGCTCGCACCCGCTCGGTGACGTCGGAAATGTCGGTCAGGATCTCGGCCGTGCCGCCCGGGCATTTCAGCTCTTCTTCCCGCGTGCGCGGCGTGAAGCCGGTCTCGGCGTAGTTGACCGCCTGGGTCGACAGATTGGCCACGCAGGTCGCGACGCAGTGGTTGTTGGTCATCACCAGCCCGGCGTCCGACACCAGCCCGGCCGAACACCCGCCGAACTTGACCGACGACAGTCGCACTCGATCCAGCCAGGCTTGATCGATGTGGGTCCCCAGCGTCTGGTTCGCCCGCGCGATCGGGAAGTTGTCATAGGTCCACATCCCTTCCTCGGCATGCGCCGTGGCGGCGAAGGACAGGGCGACGACGGAGGCGGTGAGAAGCAGGCGCATGGAGAGGCTCCAAAAGATTCTCCCTCCCACTCGGGGGAGGGTGGCTGAGCGCAGCGAAGCCGGGTGGGGGCGGCAAGGCAAGGCCCCACCGCTCGTCGCCACGTCGCGTGGCCCTCCCCACCCCGTCGCTGCGCGACGACCCTCCCCCGAGGGGGAGGGAGAGGTGTGTCTTACTCCACGCCCAGTTCTTCCAGCAGGCGCGGCTGGCGGTACACGTTCCTCAGCGCCTCGGTGATCGCCGCCGTGGACACCGTCACCGTGCGGTTCAGCTCGCCGTCGTAACCGAAGGCGCCGCCCAGGGAATGGATGTTGCCGTCGAAGGCCGCGCCGATCACCTCGCCACGGGCGTTGATCACGGGCGAGCCCGAGTTGCCGCCGATGATGTCGTTGGTCGAGACGAAGTCATAGACCGTCTGCTTGTTCACATCGGCTTCGCGCGCGGCGAACTGTTCGGCCAGCAGGAAGGGCTGCGAGCCCGTCGCCCGCTCATAGAGGCCGCCCATATAGGTGAAGGCCGGAACCTCGGTCCCGCGATAGGTCCAGCCCTTCACCTGGCCGTAGGACAGGCGCAGGCTGAAGGTCGCGTCCGGATACTGGTTGTCGCCGAAGGCCGCGAACCGGGCCTGGGCCACCTTTTCGGCCGCGCGAGCGGTCGGGCCCGAGACGGTCGCTTCCCAGCTGGCGCGCACGGCCTGGGCCACGTCGTCGTTCCGCAGCACGAACTCGATCAACGGATCGCCCGAGGCGGCCAGTTGTTCCGGCGTCATGGCCAGGAGTTCCGCACGACGGGCCGGATCGGCCAGACGCGTACCCTCGACCAGACGCGAGGCCAGGGCCTCCGGGCTCTCGCGGCCCAGCAGACGCTGAACGTCGGCGTTGTCGACCGTCAGATACTCGCGCGTCTTGGACAGCCAGAAGGTCAGATAGATCTGTTCCAGATCGGTCTCGATCGGCGCCACGGTCGCCAGACGACGGCCAAGGGTCGCCAGGTCGGCGTCCGAATATCCGGCGCGACGTTCTGCGACCGGCTTGGCCCGCTCCTTGGACGCCCGCACGATGGTCCGAGCGAAGCCGTACAGCGCCGAACGCTGGCCGGCGCTGGCCTCCAGCTGACGGTAGGGCAGGAACAGATCGGCGGCCTGGGCCTCGATCCGGGTCAGGTCGCCCCACGGATCGCCGATGCGCTGGGCCAGGGCCGGGTCGGCGGCGACGCGGGCGCGCAGCTCGGCCTCCTGCTCGCGCTTCGTCGCCATGAAGGCGGCGTCGGTCAGGGTCTGTTCCTGGCCGTAGAAGACCTTGAAGCTGTTCTCCAGGCCGAAGATCGGGTCGACCGAGATCCGCCCGGCCTCCTCGCTCGTGAAGGAATACTGCTGCAGACGCCCGCGCAATTCCGACGACTGGATCAGGTTGATCGGCATGGTCTGGTCACGCAGCCGCTCCAGCTGCGACACGGTCAGCAGGCGCGAGGTCGAGCCCGGATTGCCCGCCACGAACACCGGCTCGCCCTCGGTCGGGGCGTTGGCGTTCCAGGTCAGGTGGTTCGGCGTCGAGACCGGCCTGCCGTTTTCGTACAGACGCAGGAACCCGGCATCCAGCGCATAGCGGGGGAAGTTGAAGTTGTCCGGGTCGCCGCCGAAGAAGGCCGCCTGGAACTCCGGCGCGAAGGCCAGCCGCACGTCATCGTATTTGCGGAACTTGTAGAGGGCGTAGCGACCGCCGCGGTAGAAGCTGATGACCTGACACGTCAGCTTGGGATCGTTGTTGCAGTTCTCGGTCTGGATCGCCTGCTGCACCGCGCCGCGCGCCTGGACGAAGGCCGCGCCTTCCAGCCCTTCGCCGGCGGCCAGAACCCGGTCGGTCACATCGACGATGTCGGTCAGGATTTCGGCGGTCTGGCCGGGGCACTGGCGCTCTTCCTCGCGGGTCGCCGGCATCCAGCCGTTCTTCACATAGTCGTTCTGGGCGTCCGACAGGTCGTTGACGCAGGAGATGACGCAGTGGTGGTTGGTCAGGACCAGACCCTGGCCCGACACCAGGGACGCCGAACAGCCGTTGATCCGCACCGCCGCGCCGCGCACCTTGTCCAGCCACGCCTGGTCGATCCGCGTCCCGTACAGATCATTGACGGTCTGGATCGGGAAGTTGTCGAAGGTCCACATCCCCTCCTCCGCCTTGGCCGGAGCGGCGGGCATGGCCGCCAGGCTGAGCCCCAGCACGGAGGCGGCGGCGACGAGGAACCGTGACGACATTGGAATTCTCTCCTGAACCCGGCCATCCGCCGGTGTTACTTTGTAACTAGCTTGAGCGTGACGGCCCGTGCAAGCGCGGCATCTCCACGCCCTGCCGCCGACCGCGTCAAGCGTGGCCATAAGAAGGCGTCTCCCCTTACCCCGATTTAACTTGGCCGGAACCCGGTCGCGCGCCACATAACGGTGCAAGTCAGGGGTGTTTTTCAGACGATGTCGCTCGCGCTTTCAACGCTGCTCTTCGAGTGGCGCCGGTATATGGCCGCCGTCATGGCGCTGGCCCTCTCGGGTCTCTTGGTCCTGTCCATGACCGGCGTCTTCATCGGCATCGGCAAGGGCTTCACCGCGACCATCGAGCGGTCGAGCGCCGACGTCATCGTCATGCAGCCGGGCGCCAAGTCGCTGATGGGCGGGCCGTCGGGCGTGCCGCGCCGCTTCATCCCCCAGGTCTACAACAACCCCGCCGTGGTCGAGGTCCAGCCTCTGGACGGCGCCGGCGGCTCCTTCCAGTCGGTCCGCAACGTCGACCCGACAATGTCCCAGGCCGAGCGCGCCAAGATGGGCGCCCCGCGTCAGCAGTACGTCCAGTCCATGGTCATCGACACCACGCCGGGCTCGGTCACCATCCCGACCGACTATTCCCCGGAACTGGTCGATGCGCTTCGCCAGCCCTACACCGTCGCCATCGACGAGACGGCCGTCTCCAAACTGGGCGTCAAACTGGGCGACCGCGCCCTCTACAACGGCCAGACCGTGACCGTCGTCGGCATCACCCGCGGCTATCCCAACATGATGCAGGCCACCGTCATCATGTCGCGCGACACCCTGCGGATGCTGGGTCAGGCCGATACCGGCCAGCGCGTCGGCCCCCTGATGGTCAAGCTGCGCGACCCGACCCAGGCCCAGCGCGTCGCCGCCGAGCTGAACGCCCAGGGCAACGGCCAGTGGAAGGCCTGGACGCGTCAGGAACTGGCCGACGCCAACGCCGGCGCCATGTTCGAGGAAGGCATCCTGGTCATCATCATCGGCGGTTGCGTGGTGCTGGGCACCATCATCGGCATCGCCATCACCTGGCAGACCCTGCGCGGCGCCATCATGGCCAACATCAAGGAGTTCGCCTCCCTGCGAGCCCTCGGCGTCGGCATGGGGTCGCTTAACCGCATCGTCATGGAGCTCAGCTTCTGGGTGGGCTGCGTCGGCGTGGTCGCGGCCATCCTGTTGACCATGGCGCTTCAGGCCCTGGCCATGATGGGGGCGGTCATCATCGCCCTGCCGCCCATTCTCCTGCTCATCGTCGGCGGCGGCCTGATCGTCATCGCCATGGTGTCGGGCGCCCTGTCGCTGGGCATCCTCAAGAACAGCCAACCTGCGGACCTCCTGCGATGATCGACTTCACCTCGCAGACCCCGTCCCACACCAAGGTCCACGGCCGCCACGGCGACTACGCCATCGAGGCCAAGGGGCTGATCAAACGCTTCAAGTCCGGCAAGTCCTTCGTCGAGGTCTTGAAGGGCGTGGACTTCGACGCTCGTCACGGCGACCTGACCATGGTCATGGGACCGTCCGGGTCCGGAAAGTCCACCCTGATCGCCGCCCTCTCGGGCCTGCTGCGCCCCGAGGAAGGCCGCGTCGACGCGCTGGACGTCGACGACCTGTGGAAGCTGTCGCTGGGCAAGATCGACAAGTTCCGCCTCGACCACTGCGGCTTCATCTTCCAGGGCTTCAACCTCTTCCCCGCACTGACCGCCCTGCAACAGGTCGAGATCGTGCTGAAGTTCCAGGGCCTGTCGCCTGAGCGGGCCAAGAAACGCGCCACCGAGGCCCTGACCGAGGTGGGCCTCGCCCACCGCCTGCATCAGCGCCCGGCCATCCTGTCGGGCGGCGAGAAGCAGCGCGTCGCCATCGCCCGCGCCCTGGCCAAGGATCCCAAGATCCTGTTCGCCGACGAACCGACCTCGGCCCTGGACGGCGAGAACGGCCAGGTCGTCATCCGCCTTCTGCGCCGCGCCGCCACCGAACACGGCGCCGCCGTCATCTGCGTCACCCACGACCCGCGCCTTGAGGCCTGGGCCGACCGGGTCATCAAGATCGAGGACGGCGTCATCGTCTCCGACGAGCGCCACACGCCCAATCCCGACGCGACCCTCGCGTCCCACCACTAAGACTTCGTCCCGAGGACCCCTGTCATGCCCGCCTTCCTGAAGAACAAATGGCTCTGGATCGGCCTCATCCTGATCGTCGTGATCGGGGTGGGCTTCACCATGATGCAGAGCGCCAATGCGGCCAAGAAGGCGGAGGCCGAGAAGGCCGAGGCCAACCGTCAGGAAAGCCCCTACGCCGCCATCGCCAACGGCAAGGTCGATATCGAGGGCGGCATCATCCAGATCGCGGCCCGTCGCGGCGGCGTCGTCCGTGAAGTCCTGGTCCAGGAAGGCGACGCCGTCGTCGCCGGCCAGATCCTGGCCCGTCAGGAAGACGACGAACCGCGTCTGGCGCTCCAGACCGCCACCGCCGACCTCGCCTCGGCCCAGAGCCAGCTCAACCTGATCCAGGTCGAGATCCGCACCGCCCAGCGCGAGCTGGAGCGCCTGCAAGGCCTGGTCTCCACCAACTTCGTCGCCGCCCAGCGTGTCGATCAGGCCCGCGACGCCGTCGCCCAGGCCCAGGCCCGCCTCGGCTCGCAACAGGCCGCCGTCCAGACCGCCCGCGCCCGCCGCGACCAGGCCGCCTACAATGTCGAACTGACCGTCATCCGCTCGCCCGCCAACGGCCGCATCGTGCGCCGCTACGCCAACCCCGGCGCCGGCGCCTCGACCCTGAACGTGTCCAACATGTTCGACCTGGAGCCGCAGGCCCCCCGCATCGCCCGCGCCGAGATCGTCGAATCCGACATCCCCAACGTCGCGACCGGCCAGGCCGTCGAGATCACCCCCGAGGGCGACCCATCCAAGGTCTATGTCGGTACGGTCCTGCGCCGCGCCGCCGTCTTCGGCGCCCGCAAACTGGCCTCGGACGACCCCTCGCAACGCTCCGACGAGCGCGTGGTCGAGGTCGTGGTCACCGCCGGCGACGCGCCGCTCCTGATCGGCCAGCGCGTCCTGGTGAAGTTCATGAAGCCCGGCCAGACCGCCGGCGCCCCCCGCACCCCCTCGGTCGGCGTCCCCGCCACGCGGTCGATGCAGACCCCGCAAGCCAGGGCGGCGGGGTAAGGCCCAACAGTCTCCTCCCCGTGCGCAGCATGGGGAGGTGGCAGCGAGCTCTTGCGAGCTGACGGAGGGGGCGACTCGGTTTCGACGAGCGAGCACTGCCAGCCCTCACTTCAGCATCGCCTCGCCCCCTCCGTCACGACGCTGAAGGAGCGCCGCGCCACCTCCCCATTCGCCAAGCGGCGAACGGGGAGGAGACCGATCCCCAAAACAAAAGCCCCGGTCCTTCGACCGGGGCTTTCTGCTTTTAGTCCTTCTTCTCGTACCGGAACGGTACGAAGTTCGACGGATGGCTCACCACTCGCTCGCCTTGGCGATGCGGTCGCTGGCCCACCAGCATCCCGCCCCAGATGGCGAATGACATCATGGCGTGCTGGAGGTTCTTCTCCTTGTCGTTCATCCTGGCGTCTCCTTTCGCTGAACGATGAAAAGAGACGCGTCGTACTCCCAGGGGTTTTCACCCTCTCAGTCGTTTCGCGTCGCAATCTATATCGCCCAGCTCGCGCCCGATTGCAAGTTTTTTAGTCGGGGTTCGGAGTATTTTTCGTAAACATGTCGTCCTTTGTAGCGCCACCGCCACGCTCCATCGCCACCCCGTGCGTGCAGGTCTGCATCGTCGACGGCCCCTCCGGCCTGTGTCTGGGCTGCTATCGAACGCTTCAGGAGATCGGCGGCTGGTCCCGCCTGACCGACGAACAACGCGCTGAAATCATGGCCCAACTTCCCGCCCGCGAAGGCAAGATCGACCCCGCCAAACTCGGCCGTTAGGCCTTAACCCTTCGTCAGCCACGTCGCTTCACCGCATCCCAACACCGGTCGTGCACTGTGACGACAGCCGCAGAAGCGGTCGTCCGCGAAGGTGTCCGCGTTGCGTCTCGATATTCAGTCCGCGATCGTCATGGGCATCGCGACCCTGTCCTCTCTCAGCGTCGCCTGGTGGCTGACGCATCAGGAACCCCGCACGGCCGAGGCCGCGGTGGCGATCGCCCCTGCCTATGCGACGCCCGTGCATGACGCCGTCCCCGGCCAGCCCGCCCAGATCGCCCGCTCCGCCGACGGCCACTACTGGGCAGAGGCCGACATCGACGGCCGCGCCGTCCGCGTCCTGGTCGACACCGGCGCCTCCGTCGTCGCCCTGACCCGCCAGGACGCCCTGCGTCTGGGCCTCCGCATCACCCCGTCCGACTTCACCCAGACGGTCCAGACCGCCTCCGGCCCCGTCAAGGCCGCCCCGGTCGAACTGGACCACGTCGCCGTCTCCGGCGCCCGCGTGAACAAGGTTCGCGCCCTGGTGGTGGAAGAAGGCCTGCCCCACTCGCTCCTCGGCATGAGCTACCTCGGCCGCCTCTCCGCCTTCGAAGCTCGCCCCAGCGGCCTGACGCTGAGGCCGTAAGCACACGAGGCTCTCCCTCCCCCTCAGGGGAGGGTGGTCGGAGCGAAGCGGAGACCGGGTGGGGGCGGCAAGGCGACCAAGCCACGATGTCTGTGGGGCCTTGCCTGGCCCTCCCCACCCCGTCGCTGCGCGACGCCCCTCCCCCGAGGGGAGGGAGAGCCGAAACTGCAAAATTTCTGCTGTTTTTCGACAGTGATGGCATAGCGCTCCTCACCGAACTCGCCGGGTTCTGCAGCCTCTGCCTATCCAAAATCACCGCGAACTCGACCTTTCGCGGCGAGCTGCAATCCGCGTCTAAAACGCCTTTATCATCACGGAGATAGCCGTGAGCAGCATGTAGACAGCGAACACCCGGCGCAGCACCGTCTTGTCCAACCGATGCGCCAGCCGCGCCCCATACGGAGCCACGAACGCCGTCAGCACCCCCATGGCCACGGCCGCCGGCACATTGACGTACCCCAGGCTCAAGGGCGGCCGTCCCTCGGCTCCGAACCCGAACACCACGAAGCCCAGGGTCGCCGCTGAGCCGATGGCCAGGCCGAAGCCGGACGCCGTCGCCACCGCCGTATGGATCGGCCGCCCGCACAGGGTCATGACCATGCCGCCCAGGCTGCCGCCGCCGATCCCCATCATGGCGGACAACAGCCCGACCAGTCCGCCCAGGCCGCGCCGCCACCATCCGGTCGGCATCTCCCGCCTCAGGGTCACATGCTCGGGCAACAACCCCAGCTGGGCCGCCACCAGGATCAGGCAGACGCCGTAGACCACCGCCAACCCCTCCATGGAGGTGAAGCCCGCGATGGCCGCCCCGACCAGGGCCCCGCCCGCGACCCAGGGCGTCCAGGTTTTCAGGATCTCCTCGTCCACCGCCCCGTGCTTGCGGTGCGCTCCCAGCGACCGCCAGGACGTTGCGACGATGGTCAGCAGGGACGTGCCGATGGCGACGTGCAGATTGCTCTCCCCGCCCAGCCCCAGCACTGAAAACGCATAGAAAAGCGCGGGCACCAGCACGGTCCCGCCGCCCACTCCGAACAGCCCCGCGATCAGCCCGCCCGCCACGCCGGCGGCGAGAATGGCGACGGCCAGCAGGGCCAGTTCGTTCAGGGGAATGTCGAGCACGGCCCGGGTCTAGCCCAGACCGGCAAGGCTTAGAAGCGCGCCGTCAGACCAAGCTGCACGATGGGGAAGAAGGCCTTGTCCTCGGCGTCCTCCTGGATGTCCCGCGCTTCCTGCTCCAGCCGGGCGCGGAAGGCCGGATCGTTCGACAGGGTCCCGCCCTCGGCGTTCAGCCCCACCTCCGGCGTCCGGCTCCAGGCCACCCCGACCAGACCCCGGAAACCCCAGGTTCCCCGGCGATAGAAGGCGTCGTCATAGCCCACGCCCACGAAGGGCGCCGTGTCCGACAGCTTCACCCGCCCGCTCAGCGTCCCGACCTGCTGCGGCGTGAACGTCTGCCCGCCGATCTCCACCGGCGCGTTCGGCGTCCCATTGAGATGGATCGTCCGCTCCCCCACATACACCCCGCCGGAGACGAACCAGCCGTTCAGAAAGGGATGCAGATCGACCGCCCCCGACACCGTGTCGAAGTCGAACCGCCCCGCATAATCCACATCGCTGTACGACTGGTCGAAATCGTACCCCAGCGTATCGATCCCCGCTCTCAGCACGAAAACCGGCCCCAGCGCCATCTGCGCCTCGGCCCCGACGCCGGTCGTTCCCAGGTTCAAGGCGGCGGTGATGGGCGAGCGATTCCGGCTCTGCGCCTCGGCGGCGCCCGCCGTGCAGGCCAGAACAGCCAAGGCCGTGAGTGGGGCGATCAGCGCTGTGCGGGTCATGCCCGCAGCCTTGTGGCCGTTACGCTTAACGGATCATTGACCGTGTCAGGCGGCCTCTTCGACCCGGTCCCGCCGCGCCTCGGCCTCGCGCACCGCCTCCACTGCCCGGTCCACGACGTCCAGACCAGCGCCCGGCTTGATCGCCTCGACCGTAAGGATGCGGCGGAAGGCCCGCGCCCCCGGCCGGCCGTGCATCAGACCCAGCATGTGCCGCGTCATGGCATGCAGACCCCAGCCCTCTTCCAGCCGCGCGGCCAGATAGGGCTTGTACCGGTCGATGGCCGAGAACGGGTCCACGTCGAACGTCGCCTGTCCGAACAGTCGCCGATCCACCTGACCCAGCAGGGCCGGCTCGTGATAGGCGGCGCGGCCCAGCATGACTCCGTCCAGCTGCACCCCGTCGGCGGCGTCCAGATGCGTCTCCGCCTCGTCCAGCGAGCCGATGCCCCCGTTGATGCAGACCGTGAGATGCGGCCGTTCCCGCTTCAGCCGCCGCACCAGGGCGTAGTCCAGCGGCGGCACGTCCCGGTTCTCCTTGGGCGACAGCCCCTGCAGCCAGGCCTTGCGCGCATGGACGATGAAGGTGGTGACGCCCACGGCCGCCGAAGCGTCCACCGTGGCGAACAGGCTGACGGTCGGGTCCTGATCGTCCACCCCGATCCGGCATTTGACCGTGGCGGGCACGTCCACCGCCTCGCGGATCGCGGCCATGCACGCAGCCACCAGCTCCGGCTCGCGCATCAAACAGGCGCCGAACCGCCCAGACTGCACCCGATCCGATGGGCAGCCGACGTTCAGATTGATCTCGTCATACCCCATGGCCGCCCCGACCTTCGCCGCCTCGGCCAACTGCGCCGGATCGGATCCGCCCAGTTGCAGCGCCACCGGATGCTCGACCGCGTCGAAGCCCAGCAGCCGCTCGCGGTCGCCGTGGATCACCGCCGGCGCCGTGACCATCTCGGTATAGAGCAGCGCGTTCGTCGACAGGGCGCGGTGGAACGCCCGGCAATGCCGGTCGGTCCAGTCCATCATGGGCGCGACGGACAATCTGTGGGCGGGGTGGGTCATCGTCGGCGACCCCATAGGGGAAAAACCCCGGAAAGTCAGCCTTCCAGCACCCGCTTCACGATCCGCTCCGCCGCCTCGACCGCGCTGACGGTCGTGGTGTCGATGACGATCTCGGCGGCTTCGGGCGCCTCATACGGGCTGTCGATGCCGGTAAAGTTCTTCAGCGTCCCGGCCCGCGCCTTGGCGTACAGCCCCTTCACATCCCGCGCCTCGGCCACCTCCAGCGGCGCATCGACGAAGACCTCCAGGAACTCCCCCTCCGCCATCCGCTCGCGCGCCGTCCGCCGCTCGGCCCGGAACGGAGAAATGAAGGCCGTGATGACGATCAGGCCCGCATCGGCCATCAGCCGCGCCACCTCGGCCACCCGGCGGATGTTCTCGACCCGGTCCTCCTCGGTGAAGCCCAGATCCCGATTCAACCCATGACGGACGTTGTCCCCGTCCAGCAGATAGGTGTGCCGCCCCAGCGCATGCAGACGCTTGTCCACCAGGTTGGCGATGGTGGACTTGCCGGCCCCGGACAGGCCGGTCAGCCAGACGACCGCCCCCTTCTGTCCCTTCATCGCCGCCCGCGCCTCACGGTCCACGTCGATGGCCTGCCAGTGGATGTTGTCGGCGCGACGCAGGGCGAACCGGATCATCCCCGCCCCCATCGTCCGGTTCGTGATCCGGTCGATCAGGATGAAGCCGCCCAGATCGCGGCTGGTCTCATAGGGCTCGAAGGCGATGGCCCGGTCCAGCGACAGGTTGCAGACCGCGATGTCGTTGAGCTCCAGCCGCTTGGCCGCCAGCTTCTCCAGGGTGTTGACGTTGACCCGGTGCTTGATCGCCGTGACCTGGGCCGTCGCCATGCGGGCCCCTGCCTTGAGCAGATAGGACCGGCCGGGCGACAGGGCGTCCTCGTCCATCCAGACGACGGTCGCCTCGAACTGGTCCGCGACCTCGGCCGGGCTGTCCGCCGCCACGATGACGTCGCCGCGCGAGACGTCGATCTCCTCCTCCAGCGTCAGGGTCACGGACTGCCCTGCCGCCGCCTCGGCGAGGTCGGCCGGCATGGCGACGATGCGTGCGACCCGGCTTTCCCGCCCCGCCGGCAGGACCCGAACCCGGTCGCCGGCCAGCACCGTGCCCGCCGCGATCAGCCCCGCATAGCCGCGAAACTCCGGGTTCGGACGATTGACCCACTGCACCGGCATACGGAAAGGCTGGGCGGTCGTATCGTCCCCGACCTCGACCCCTTCCAACCACTCCAGCAGCGTCGGCTGATCGAAGCCGGGCGCGGCCGCGACCACCCCCTCCCCCGTCAGACCCGACAGGGCGATGGGCGTCACATCCTCCAGACCGATGCTGTCCGCGAAGGCCCGATAGTCGGCCACGATCTCGGCGAACAGGTCCGCGTCCCAGCCGAGCAGATCCATCTTGTTGACCGCCAGCACCACCTTCCGGATACCCAAGAGGGCGCACAGGTACGAATGCCGCCGCGTCTGGACCAACACGCCCTTGCGCGCGTCGATCAGGATCACGGCCGCGTCGGCGGTCGAGGCGCCGGTGACCATGTTGCGCGTGTACTGCTCGTGCCCCGGCGTATCGGCGACGATGAATTTCCGCCGCTCGGTCGCGAAGAACCGATAGGCCACGTCGATGGTGATCCCCTGCTCCCGCTCGGCCGCCAGCCCGTCGACCAGCAGGGCGAAGTCGATGTTGGCCCCTTGGGTCCCGACCTTCCTGGAGTCGGATTCCAGCGCCGACATCTGATCGTCGAGAATGGTCTTGGTGTCGTAAAGCAGCCGCCCGATCAGGGTCGACTTGCCGTCGTCCACCGAGCCGCAGGTGATGAAGCGCAGCAGGAATTTCATCAGAAATACCCCTCCGCCTTCTTCTTCTCCATCGAGGCGGCTTGATCGTGATCGATGACCCGCCCCTGACGCTCGGAGGTCGTGGAGGCCTTCATCTCGGCGATGATGTCGGCGACCGAGGCCGCCTCGCTCTCGACCGCCCCGGTCAGCGGATAGCAACCCAGGGTCCGGAACCGCACCGACCGCACCGTCGGCGTCTCGCCGGGGTTCAGCCGCATCCGTTCGTCGTCGACGAGGATCAGCGCCCCGTCCCGCTCCACGACCGGCCGTTCGGCGGCGAAATACAGGGGCACGACCGGGATCGCTTCCTGCTCGATGTATTGCCACACATCCAGCTCGGTCCAGTTCGAGATCGGGAAGACGCGGATCGACTCCCCCGCCCCGATCCGCGTGTTGTAGAGCCGCCAGAGTTCCGGCCTCTGGTTCTTCGGATCCCAGCGATGGCCGGCCGAGCGGAAGGAGAAGATCCGCTCCTTGGCCCGCGACTTCTCCTCGTCGCGTCGGGCGCCGCCGAAGGCTGCCTGAAAGCCGTGGTGATCCAGCGCCTGCTTCAGCCCCTCGGTCTTCCAGAGGTCGGTGTGCAGCGAGCCATGGTCGAACGGGTTGATGCCCCGCGACAGCGCGTCCTCATTGACCCAGATCTTCAGATCGACGTGGCCGGCCGCCGCGACCTGGTCGCGCAAGGCGTACATGTCCCGGAACTTCCACGTCGTATCGACGTGCATCAGAGGGAACGGGATCGGGCCGGGATAGAAGGCCTTCCGCGCCAGATGCAGCATCACGGCCGAGTCCTTGCCGATCGAATACAGCATCACGGGCCGCTCGATCTCGGCAGCCACCTCCCGCAGGATATGGATGGCCTCGGCCTCCAGCGACTGGAGGTGGGTCAGGCGGGCGGAAGGGTTCGCGTCGGTCACCACCGTTCGCTAGCACCAACCGTGGCGCTGCGCACCCTAGGCCGCGAAGGCCCGCACGGCGGCCAGCGCGGCCGAGGCATCCGCATCGATGACCTCGAACCGCTCGGCCCGGTCGCCCAACTCGCGGATGACCCTGGGCGGCTCGGGATCGAAGCCCACCACCGGGGCGACGTCCTTGCCGAACTTGGCCGGGTGGGCGGTGGACAGGGCGACGACCGGACCCCGGCTGCGATCCACGCCGCGCGCCGCCGACAGGGCGACGGCGGTGTGCGGACAGACGACCTGACCCCAGGTCGCGTGGGCATGGGCGATCTGGTCTCGCGTCGTTTCCTCGCTGACGGAGACGGCCGAGACCTCGGCGCGGATGGCGTCCAGCAAGGCGGGCGGAAGGGTGACCGTGCCTTCCCGGGCGAATGTCTCGAACAGGGTGCGCGTCAGCTCTGCGTCCCGGCCCGAGGCCTCGAACACCAGCCGCTCAAAGTTGGACGGCGCCTGGACATCCATGCTGACCGAAGCGGTCTCGACCGCGGCCTTCCGCGCGTAGACCCCGTCGTTGATGGCGCGGGCCAGGGCGTCATTCCTGTTCACGGCGGCGACAAACCCGGCGACCGGCAGACCCATTTTCGAGGCCGCGATCCCGGCGAAGGCGTCCCCGAAGTTCCCCGTCGGCACCACGAACACCGGCGCCCGCGTCTCGCCCATCGCCGCCAGCTGCGACACGGCCGAGACATAGTAGGGGATCTGTCCCGCCAGCCGCGCCCAGTTGATCGAGTTGACGGAAGAGAACCGCCCGGCGCTACGCAGGCTCTCGTCCGCCAGCAGCCCCTTCACCAGCCGCTGGCAATCATCGAAGTCTCCACGGACCGCGAGGTTCAGCACGTTGGGCGCCTCGACCGTGGTCATCTGGCGGCGCTGGACCGGGGAGACCCGTTCGTGCGGATGCAGCACGATCAGGCGGACGCGGTCGGTGTTGGCGAAGGCGGCGACGGCGGCGGCGCCCGTGTCTCCGCTGGTCGCCGTGACCAGGGTCAGTCGCTCGCCCGAGGCCTTCAGCGCCTCCGACGACAGGGCGGCCGCCAGCTGCATCGCCAGGTCCTTGAAGGCGGCGGTGGGGCCGTGGAACAGCTCCAGCATATAGAGGCTGTCTTCCAGCTTCCGCAGCGGCGTCACCTCGTCGGGTTCGAAGCCGGACGTCAGTCGCGCCAGCGCCCGCCGGTCGAGCGCCCCGGCCGGCAGGGCGTCGCCGATGAAGGGCGCCATGGCCCGGCTCGCGATCTCCGCATAGCCCCGCCCGGCCGCCCAGGCGTCGGGCGACAGGCTCGGCCAGGCGCCCGGCATATAGAGCCCGCCGTCGGGCGCCATGCCGCGCAGCAGGGCCTCGGCGAAATCGGCATCCGAGGCGTCGCCACGGGTCGAAACATATCGGTCGGAAATCTGGGCCATCGTCATTCTATAGGGCTGGATCGCGACGAAACGTCAGGCGGCCTCGCGCCACCAGGCGGCGCGACGGAAGAAGGCGCCGGGGTCCTTGGGCATCACCAGCTTGGTCGGATCGTGGAAGATGCGGTCGTGCAACCGGGTCAGGGTGAAGCGGATCGCCGCCGCCTCGCCCAATCTGGGCAGGGCGTTGGCTTCGGCAGGCGACAGGGGTCGAACTGTCTCATAGCCGCGCCGGAACGCCTCGAACGCGCCGGGGATCGGAACGCCCGAGCCGTCGAAGCCCCAGGCGCTCAGCGCGATCGCCAGATCGTAGGCCAGCAGGTCCGTGCAACCGAAATAGAAGTCGATGACGCCCGACACCCGCCCGTTCTCGAACAGAACGTTGTCGGGGAAATAGTCAGCGTGGATCGGCCCGCGCGGCAGATCCTCCGCCCACGGATCGCCGAGCCGTTTAAGCGCCGCCTCGACGCCGTCGAGGATGTCCCGATCCTCACCCTTGGCCGCCGTCGCCGACCGATCAGCCAAGTCCCGCCAGACGACAGGGCCGACCGGATTGGCCCGCTCGACGGGGAAACCCTCGGCCTCCAGATGCAGACGCGCCAGCATGGCGCCCGCCGCCTCGATCTCGGCCGAAGAAGGATCGCGGAGCCAGGCGCCGGGCAGCCATTCGATCACCGCCGCCGGTCGGCCGTTCAGCGTCCCGACCCAGCCGTTGTCGGTCCGTCGGACAGGGCGCGGAGCCGGAAATCCGCCCGCCGCCAGATGGTCGGTCAGGCCCAGGCAGAACGGCAGGGACGCTGCGTCCGTCCGCGCCTCGAAAAGAGTCAGGACGTGGCGCGCGGCAGCCTTCTCAGAAGGGGCGGTCTCCAGCCGGTAGTTGGTATTCTCCACCCCCTCGGCGATGGGGTGCAGCGAGCCGAAGCCACCCAGCGGATAGTCCGCCAGGAAGGCCCGGGCCTCATCGTCGGTTACGGGAGTAAAGACAGCCACTGGCTAGTGATGCCCAAGCGACGCGTGACGCGCCCGGACGATGTCGGCGAGGTCCGCCAGCACGCTCTCGGTCGTGGGCCAGCGCCCCGCACCGCGCCCCTTGCAGGACCAGACCCGCCCGTCTTCGCCGTAGACCTTCAAGCCGTTGCGCTCCCCGTTCAGGCTCTGGAAGAACGGGTCGTCGAGGCCGACGTCAAGCGAAACCGAGGCCTTGAGCCCCTCGCCGTCACGGGCGCAGGCGCCGATCTGGCGCACCGGCCCGGCTGGCTTGAAGGCTTCGGACAGGACGGCGCAGGGCACATCGGCCTCGGCCGGCGTGCGACCGAAGGCCTCGAAGGCAAGGAGGCGGACCTTGGCGGCCGAGTCGCGGCCCTCCAGATCCGACGACGGATCCTCCTCGGCGAAGCCCGCGACACGGGCGTCGGCCAGGGCGTCGGCGAAGTCGGCTCCGGCCTGGAGGCGCGTGAGCATGAAATTGACCGTGCCATTCAGGACGGCCTCGAACCCTTTCACAGGGCCCGCCGCCTTGGCCGCGCGCAGGGTCTCGATCATGGGGGCGCCGCCTCCGACAGCGGCCGAGTAGGCGAGGCGCGCGCCGCGTGCGCGGGCGGCGTCGGCGAGGCCGGCCGGGTCACGGCTGATGGCCTGCTTGTTGGCGCTGGCGACGTCGATGCCGCGCTCGAGAGCCGCCTTGATCAGATCGTGCCCGGCGCCGCCTTCGGACAGGGCTTCCAGCAGGATGTCGGGCTGGAGGCCGAGCAGGGCCTCGCGGTCCGAGGTGAAGAGTTCGGCGGGGGCGTCGACGTCGCGGGCCTTGGACGGATCGCGGACAAGCACGCCGACGACCTCGAACCGGTTGTCCTTCTGGAGACGTTGCAGAAGGCCGCCGCCGACCACGCCGCAGCCGGCGATGGCGACCCGCAGCGGGGCGTCAGGAACGGACGGTCCGGGCGGCGCCGAGTGGTCGCCGACCACCGTGCAGTCGGCGCGGCCGAGGGCGGCGACCTCGATCTCGACCGACCGCTCGTGGGCCATGTCGATGGCGTCATGCTGGACCAGTGCGCCGCCGTGGCGACGGGCGTCGTCCCAGCTGGCGCGGCGATAGCGAAGCGGCTTACCCGAGGCGGAGGCCGGATCGCGGTCGTAGAGGCCGTCGACATCCTTCACCAGACGGACCCGCTTCTGGCCCATCTCGGCGGCGAGGAAGACCGCCGTCAGGTCCGATCCGCCGCGCCCCAGCAGGACGACCTTGCCGTTCGCCGAGACGGCGCCGAAGCCCGGAACCACCACCACCTGATGGTCGGCGAGCGCCTGCCACAGGGCGTCGCTGCGCAGCGAGGCCGGGTGGGCGTGCTCGGACGGACCTTCGGCGACGATGCCCAGTTCGCGCACGGACAATGCCGCCGCATCCAGCCCGATCCGGTCGCAGGCGATAGCCACCAGAGCCGCCGCCTTCTCTTCGCCGAGCGCCACATAGCCTGGAAGGAGATCGTTCTCGTGGTCGAGGCCCAGTTCGCGGGCGTCGGCCAGCAGTCGGTCGGTGTGGCCGCCGAGCGCCGAGACCACGGCGATGACCTTCCGGCCCGCACGGACGTGGCCATAGACCTCGGACGCCACGGCGGGGGCGCAGGATTGGTCCTGGAGGATGGAGGAACCGAACTTCAGCACCACCACCTCGGCGGCGGGACTGGGTTCGGCTTCCGGTTTCTCGACGACGGCGAGGCGGGCGTTGGAGTGGGGCATTGGAGGGATCCGTTCGGGGAGCTGGGTTTGATTTCGGGCAATGAAAAACCCGCCTGGCCTGGGGCCGGGCGGGTCTGGGTTTGGCTGGGTTCTGTCTTTCGACCCGCGCTAACCTGTTCCCGCCCGCGAGGGGCCGGTGGTGGTCATACCGGTGGTGGTCGAAATGAGGGTGGCGAGCGTCATCGACCGGCCCGCGAGAGCGGCGGTCGAGGTCGAAACGGCGATGCGGCCGAGACGGGACACAGGCGAACCCCAAGGAAAATCGTTGATCTCAGGGTGTCGGCAACGATCTTCGCCGTCAACCCATGTCGCGCATCTTTTTTGCGCCCGTGAGCCACTGCGCGACGTTTCGGTCACAGCGACCCCGCACCGCGAGACTCGTGAGGTAGATTTTTTCTCTTGACCGGCGATCGCATCGCCCTCACCGTAACGTCACTCATCAAGACCGACCGAGGGATAGGCCCTTTGACGTCGGGGCAACCATCGGTTTCCAGCCGAACGGTGCCAACTCCTGCGAGGGTCCTTTCCGAAGGGTCCGCGAGAGATGAGTGGAGCGTCGACGAGGCGACGCGTCCACTGTCTGTCATCGCATCGGAGCCTTGCTGGGCGGGACGATGCGGACGATGGCCTTCGATACTCAAACCCTTCTGGCGGAACCCCTCTGTCGCCCCGTGCGCCCGTTGGCCCGGAACGGCAACGGCGCGATCGACATCGCCGTGGAGATCCCCGCCGACTTCCGCCTGCTGTCCGGTGAGCGGCTGGGCCAGCGTCAGGTGGTCGGGCGGCTGCACGGCAAGGCCGGGGCGCCGCTGATCGTCGTGGCGGGAGGCATCTCGGCCGGGCGGTTCGTCCACCGGACCGAGACCAACGGCCTGGGCTGGTGGTCGGGCGCCGTGTCGATCCGGGGCCCCATCGACCTCAGCCGCTTCCAGGTTTTGGCCTTCGACTATGCGCCTGAGGCCGAGGACGGAGCCCAGTCCGTCACCATCACCACTCATGACCAGGCCCGGCTGCTGGGTCTGATCCTGGACGAGATCGGCGATCCGACCGTGGCGGCCTTCGTCGGCTGCTCCTATGGCGGGATGATCGCCCTGGCCTTCGCCGAACTGTTCCCCGCGCGGGTCGAGCAGTTGATCGTCGTCTCGGCCGCCCACCGGGCCCATCCGCAGGCGACGGCCTGGCGCGGCATCCAGCGGCGGATACTTAAGCTGGCGCAGGAAGCCGGGCGTCCCGAGGACGGCGTCGCCCTGGCCCGCGAACTGGCCATGACCACCTATCGCACGGCCGAGGAATTCGCCGAACGGTTCGAGACCGAGGCCCCGACGTCGGCCGGTCAGGCCTATCCGGTCTGCGAGTATCTGACGGCGCGGGGCAAGGCCTACCGGACCCATACGACCCCGTCGCGCTGGCTGTCGCTGTCGGATTCCATCGACCGCCACAACGTGACCCCGGAAGCCATCACCACGCCCGTGACCCTGGTCGGCTTCACCTCCGACCGGCTGGTGCCGATCGACGACATTCGCGAGCTGGCCGCCCGCCTGCCCGCCCTGTTCCGGCTTGTCGAGGCACCGTCCCTGTACGGCCACGACGCCTTTCTGAAGGAGGACGAGGCGGTCGCCGCCATCCTCCGCAACGCCCTCAAGGAGATCGACCAATGACCCGCCCGACCGACGTCCGCACCATCTGCGCCCGCAAGGGAGTCGACACGGATACGGCCCACGGCGCGGTCATGCCGCCGCTCTATCTGTCCTCGAACTACTCCTTCGCGGGCTTCGAGCAGAAGCGGAAGTATGACTACAGCCGGTCGGGCAATCCGACCCGCGACGTGCTGGCCGAGACCCTGGCGGAGCTGGAAGGCGGGGCGGGCTGCGTGGTCACGGCGACGGGGATGGCGGCGGTCGATCTGCCGCTGTCGCTGCTGGAGCCCGGCGACCTCCTGATCGCGCCGCACGATTGTTACGGCGGGACCCATCGCCTGCTGTGCGCCCGCGCCCGGAAGGGACATTTCGAGGTGCTGTGGGTCGATCAGGGCGATCCGGTCGCGCTGGAAAAGGCCCTGGCCCTGAACCCGAAACTGGTCCTGGTCGAGACGCCGTCCAACCCCCTGCTGCGCGTCGTGGACGTGGCCGATATCTGCACCCGCGCGCACCGGGTGGGGGCCAAGGTGGTGGCGGACAACACCTTCCTGTCGCCGGCCCTGCAACGGCCGATCGAGCTGGGCGCCGACATCGTGGTCCACTCGACGACGAAATACATCAACGGCCACTCCGACGTGGTCGGCGGGGCGGTGATCGCGGCGGATCCGAGCGACCACGCGGAGCTGGCCTGGTGGGCCAACTGTCTGGGCGTGACCGGCTCGCCGTTCGACGCCTATCTGACCCTGCGCGGGGTGCGGACCCTGTTCGCGCGGATCGAGCGGCAGCAGACGACGGCGGGCAAGGTCGCCGACCTGCTGGACGCCCACCCGGCGGTCCGGGTCGTCCACTATCCGGGTCTGAAGTCGCACCCGAACCATGCCCTGGCGGCGCGTCAGCAGCAGGGGCCGGGCGCCATGCTGAGCTTCGAGCTGGAGGGCGGCGTGGACGCCGTGCGCCAGTTGGTCGAGACGCTGGAGACCTTCACCCTGGCGGAATCGCTGGGCGGGGTCGAAAGCCTGATCGCCCACCCGGCGACCATGACCCACGCCGCCATGACGCCGGAGGCCCGCGTGGTCGCCGGGATCACCGACGGCCTGCTGCGGCTGTCGGTCGGTCTGGAGCACGAGGACGACCTGATCGCCGATCTGGTGCAGGCGCTGGATGCGCTGGCGGAGGTGCGGGCGGAAGC
The DNA here is from genome assembly GCF_041893865.1 of Brevundimonas staleyi. GTDB lineage: Bacteria > Pseudomonadota > Alphaproteobacteria > Caulobacterales > Caulobacteraceae > Brevundimonas > Brevundimonas staleyi. The sequence continues at coordinate 1,048,607 of NZ_CP169082.1, read as the reverse complement.
GGCCTGAGCCGGACTCTGAAAACACAGTCCGAAGAGTCCGATGAGTCCGGGTCGATCAGGCTGATCCGAAGGATTACAGCACGTTAGGCCGATGGACGATCCGAACTCTTCGGACTCCTGAAAGCATCGTTGCGCGCCGTGTCTGACGGTTTCAAAGACCCGGTCGGAACATGGGCGGCGATGTCGGTCGGCGCAACCCGTATATAGGAATTATTTCTGCGTCACTATCCAAACACCGTCATCCTCGGGCGCGTCCCGAGGATGACGACGGTGGGGTCGGTCAGGCGCAGCCCTGAACCGTCTCGGCGTGCAGGTGGACGACGAAGCAGTGCTCCGGCCCTCCGTCTTCGGACTGGACGGTGACGCGGACCTCGTCGTCTTCCGCCCAGGCGGCGTGGGCCTCGGCGAAATGGAGGGCGGCGTCCTCGAAGCTGCGGGCTTCGAGGATGTGGCAGTGTCCGGAATCGGTGTGGGCGACGTAGCGGGCGGCTTGGGTCATGGGAAGCACCTCCTCCGCGTGCTCAACGCGTGAAGTGCGAAAGGGATTCAATCGTCGGGTTTCAATTTGCCCTTAAACACGACAAGCAAACATATCGCATGCTTGAAATCGCGATCATCACGGGTCGCCGACCCCGACCAACCCGCGATAGCTCCCCTGACCCGATCAATCAAAACCAAGGCGTCCGCTTCGTCCAGCGTGGCGTTCAAGTCGTAATCTGCCTCGTGACGCTTCGCTTGGGCGTCGGCGAAAACCTGAGCAAAGGTTCTTGCGAAGTCGGGCGCAACCGCGACGCCAAAAAATGGCGTCAAGCTTTCGTCGATCCTTGCGCCACGAATCTTTCCAAGAGCCGTTTTGGCGCCCTTGTGAGTCAAGACGCGAGCGAACATCCTGCGCCGAACGAGCAGTCGCCCTTCGCTTCCGACAAGCTTCACCCCGCACTCATGAGAGATGAAGCTAAACATGGCGTAGTAGGCTGTGGATATTGATCTTCTGATAACCGCCGCGGGAAGTCGTCCGCGCTGGCCCGGCGCCCTGGCGACCGACGCCGCAGCCGTAGTCAGAAGATCATCGTGGTGCGCCACTAGGCCGCTTCGGCCAGCCTGACACTGGCAAAGCGCTCGTCGATCTCCGCGACCGCTCGCTCAATTGTCTGGACCATGTGCGCCAATTCCTCGACCTTGAGATTGGCCAACTTGTCCAAGCGAAGAGCGACACGCAAATACTCGTCGCCATCCTCATCCAAGGCTTTCTCGATCGTTATGCTAGTCACGCGCTCCCCGATCGGGGTTGCGCCGATCGTTCTGCGGACCATCCGTTCGACATCGGCAGATTCAGCAAATCGCATTCTCTGCATCTAGCATGGATCGTGTTTGAAATCACGCGGGCTGTGGACGGTTCTGCATCGCGCCCGTCATGGGAATGAAGAAGACGCCCACGTCGCGGCGGCTGCGGACGCGGCCGTCGGCGTCCTTGGTGTAGACGTAGAGGACCTGGCCGCGGCGGAAGGGCTGGCCGATCGGGATGATCAGCTTGCCGCCGGGTTTGAGCTGGCGGAACAGCTCGGGCGGGGCGTACTGGGCGACGCAGGTCAGCATGATGGTGTCGAAGCCCTCGGTCACCTCGGGCCAGCCGAAATAGCCGTCGCCGACCCGGCCGTGGACGTTGTCGTAGCCCAGCGGGGCCCAGATCTTGCCGACCGCCTCGCCGATCGGCTGGATGATCTCGATGGTGTAGCTGTCGCGGACGACGCGGCTGAGCAGCGACGACTGGAAGCCCGAGCCGGTGCCGATTTCCAGCGTCACATCGGTCGGCTTGGGGGCCGCCAGCTGGGTCATATAGGCCTGACCCAGATAGTCGGAGAGCACGCTGCCGTGGCCGATGGCCCAGGGCTTGGGATTGGCCTCATAGGCCTGATAGGCCGTCGAGGCGTCCTGGGCGTAGGCGTAGTGGAAATACTCGCGCGGCAGGCTTTCGAAGGCCTGTATCACGTTCGGATCGTGAGCGCCGAAACGGCCGTCGAGATAGGTCTTGATGCGCTCGATGGCGGCGGGCTTCCTGGCCTGGATCTCGGCGAACTGGGCCTCGGTGATCGTGTGAGGACGGCCAGAGGCGGCCATGGCGGCGTTGAAGCGGGCGTAGGTCCAGGGCTCCGTCGGCATACGGACGGTCTGGGAGACGGTTGAGGCGGCAGCGGCCGCGGCTCCTTGTGCGGCAGCGGCCGGAGCGGGCGCGGCGCCGCCCCCTGCTCCCTGGGTCGGGTTCAGACGCGCCTGAACGGACTGCATCGTGGCGTCGTCGCAGGCGGCGAGGCCGGTCAGGGTCGCTGCGCCGGCGGCGGTGATCAGGGTACGACGGCTGATCTCGGAAGGATTGAGGGTCATGCGGGGCTCGTCTGGCTCGGGCTGTTTCGGCCCGGGAAGGGATCGAGCGCGGCGGGCGCCGGCTCCGGAATGTCGCGGAAGGGATCGGTCGGAACGGCCGGCTCGAACATCGGGGCGGTGCGGCGCGCTGGGGCGGCGACCGGGAGGACGAGGAAGGCGAGCGCATAGAGGCCGGCCGCCACGATCAGCAGGGAGGAGAAGCCGATGTCGCGGCTCATCAGATTGGCGAGCGGCGTGGCGACGACGGAGAAGGCGCCGTTCAGGCCCCAGGCCCACGGCAGCGCGCGACCGTCGCCGACCTGGATCAGGCCGAGCGGGAACGGCAGGCCGAGCGCCAGGGAAACAGGGGCGGCAGCGAGGACGACGAGGGCGGCCTTCACGGCCCAGGGCTGATCCAGCGAGGTCATCATGAACTGTTCGGCGCCGACCAGCATGGCGGCGATCCAGGCGCCGACGACGATCAGGCCGATCAGGGAGGCGGCCTTGGGCATGCGGGCGCAGTTCCCGGCGATCATACTGCCGAGGCCGGAGAAGATCAGCATGGACGTCAGGACCAGGGCGAAGGCCGACGAATAGTCGTTCAGATAGAAGGCCGCCTTGTCGATCAGGAAGATCTCGACCAGCAGGAAGCCGAGGCCGAGCGCCGGGAAATAGAGGGCGGGCCAGAGGCGTTTCCTCTCCTTCGTCCCGCCCGCGCGACGGCGGAACAGGACGGGCGCGGCCAGCACCAGAAGGGCGATGACGATGGCCTGTCCGAGGACGGCGATGTTCACCAGGGCGCCGATCTCGGCCTGGGGCAGGACCTCCAGCCGCTTGATGAGGGTGTCGAGGTGCTCGAGGCGGAGGGACGAATAGAAGGCGGGACGGTCCAGCGTCGCGGGGCGGAGGTGGAAGGCGGCCGAGGACGGCGAGGGCCGGCCGGCGAGGACGGCGGCGACCTCGTTGGCGATGGCGTCGTCGGGGCCGGTCGAGGTCATCTGGCCAGTGTCGAAGGAGACGCTGGGGAGGTCGTTGAACAGGCCTGCGCGGGCGGCGACGACATCCATGCCGGAACGCCAGGAGACGTCGAAGGAGCGGTCGGCGCACCAGGCCTGAAGCGCGGCCACGTCGGCGGGCGACCAGGCGGTCGGGCTGATCAGGATACGGGCGTTCCAGGCCGAGCGGTAGATCAGGACGTGGTCGGCGGGGTTGGAGATGCCCTTGGCGAGGAGTGCCTCGCGCGCCGTGGCGAGGACCCGCAGGGCATAGACGGGGAAGTCGCGGATCGAGACGGAGATCGACAAGGCGCCGCCGGGTTTGAGGGCGGCGAGATAGGCGGCCATGGCCTCCTCCGTCACGCCGGTGACGTTGGCGGGGGCGGCGTCCACGAAGTCGGCGGAGACGTCGATGACGTCATAGCTGTTCGGCCCGGTGCGCCAGGCGGCGGCGATGGGGCCCCCGTCCAGAAGGGTGACGCGGGGGTCGGAGCGGAGCGCCGGGGACGGGCCGAGGCCGTGGGTCAGGGCGTGACGCAGGACAGGCTCGCCCTCCACGCCGTCGATGTGGCGTGCACCCAGCGTCAGGGCCTCGGCGACGCGGTAGCCGCCGGAGAGGCCGACGAGGAGGACGTCGGGGTTCTGGCGCAGGGCGTAGGGGGCGGCGCTGAGGGCGCTGGGCGCATAGGCGGCGTCGAGGGGGCCGGCCTTCGGGAGGGAGGCGATGCGGTTGCCGTCTCTATAGAGCCCGTAGGTCGAGGGCGGGCCGGCGATGCCCATGAGGCCGGCGTTGTTGGAGACGTCGGCGTCGACCCGCTCGGTGAAATTCTCGAGCAAGAGATAGTGGCCGCGCGGCTGGCGGATCTCGGCGACGACGGCAGAGCCGGGCGTGTTCAGCGGGGCGTAGATGGCCTTGAACTCGGAGAAGGCCGGGGGCGCGCCGAGGAAGAGAATGGCCTCGCCGGCGACCAGGGCCGCGCCCGCCAGACCGGCGCCCAGCCAGTTGAGCTTGCCCGGCTGGAACAGGGTGGAGATGGCCAGAGGGATCAGGAGGACCGGGGCCAGAAGGAAGGGATGGACGACGAACATGAGGCCGAGAGCGAGCGCCGCGCCGAGGCCCGCGCCGATCAGGTCGTAGCCGTAGACCCGACCGATCTCCCGGTGATTCAGGACGAAGATCAGGCTGATGTAGAGGCCGGCGAGGAAGAAGAAGGGCAGCAGGGTCGCGTAGTAGAGACCGATGTTCTTCACCTGATCGGGCCAGGTGGTCGGGTTCTGAAGCTGCAGCGGGTTGAAGGCGTTGGCCGTGACCAGCTGGTATCCGACGGCCGCGGCGATCACCATGGCGGCGGGGAGAATGGTCCTGAGGATCACCCCGTGGCGGGCGACGGAGTCGCGGAACAGGGCCACGACGACGCCGCTGAGGGCGAACCCGGCCATGACGATGGAGATGATCCAGTAGCCGTACTCCGACCATTTCGCGACGGCGAAGTAGCGGGTCAGGGCGTTCTCGATCCCGACCACCCCCATGGCGATCAGGAACAGCGGGATCAGGGCCGCGCGGGTTTTGGCTGCGGCGGCGGTCAATGGACGGTCCTCGAAACGCGATGGTCGAGGAAGTCGATCAGGAGGGCGTTGAACCGCTCCGGCTCGTCGACGAACAGGGCGTGGCCGGCGGTCTCGAAGACCGTCATCGAGGCGTCGGCGTGGGTGCGGATCAGGTTGTCGCCCTGCTCCCGCCAGCGCGGCCGGACGACATAGAGGACGGGGCGGTCGGTGGAGTGGACGGCGGCGCGCCAGTATTCGCGGGGCACGTCATAGGCCAACAGACGACGCTCGTCCTCGACCGACATCCGCAGGGCCTGATCGGTCAGGCGGGCGCGATAGTCCGCACCCGGATCATGGGCGAACATGGAGGCGACGAAGGCGGCACGGCGGGCGCGGCGCTCGGTCGGGGTCGGTTCGGGGGCGGGTGCGGTCGAGCGCGGAGCGTTGGAGGGACGGGGCGCGGGCTCCTCGCCGATGGAGTTGTCGATCAGGACGAGGCCGGCGATCCGGTCGTCTCCGGCGTCGGCGACATAGGCCAGACTGTCCAGCACGCCGAGGGACCAGCCGACCAGGACGACCCGGCCCGAAGCGGCCTGTTCGATCAGTTCGCCGATGTCGCGACCGCGCCGTTCGTGGGTGTAGCCGAAGCGGGTGACCTCGCTCTCTCCCTGGCCGCGCGGGTCGAGCGCGAGGACGTGGAAACGGTCGGACAGGGCGTCGATCTGACGCTCGAAGATCCAGGCGGGCATGGTCCAGCCGGGCACGAAGACCACGGTGGTCCCCCCGATGGGGCCCGCCTCCAGATAGTGAAGACGGGCCCCGTCGGAAGTGATGAAGCCGCGGCTGTGAGCCGCCTCGACCGTACCCCCCGATACGGCCGTCGCGCTCGCGAGAACGGCTCCGCCCATCACGCCGACCATGGCCGCCCGTGTCCATGCCGGCAGGGTCAGAAGTCCGTTACGCCCCATCGCGGCCATCTGACGCAGACCCGCGTTCGATGTCGACAGGCTTCCCCGGGCGCGGGAGCGATAGGGTTAAGACCGTGGCCCGAACGGCACGACCTTGTTGTTGCGGTCATGGGCGATGTCGGCGCGGCCGAGGTAGGGGATGCCCGAGCGCTCGCACCAGTATTCGACGATCTGTTCGCCGGTCAGGCCGAAGTCGGGCTCGTTCGGCGTGACGTCGGTGAACCGGCCCGCGCGGATGCCGGCGACGCGGCGGATCGAGGGCTGGCTGGTCAGGTGGAACATGGTCCGGTCGAGGCGGTAGGCGGCCTCGGACACATCCTCCAGCATCAGGACGTGGTCGGTCAGGTCGGGCTCCAGAGGCGTACCCAGAAGCTGGTCCAGCACCGTCAGGTTGAAGGCGACGGCCGGGCGCGGGTCGGTGGCCAGCGACGGTTCGAGCCAGGGGGTCTCGCCCGTGGTCAGCCAGGCCAGAGCGCCCTCCGCCGTCTCGTCGTTGCGGACGGAATCCGAGGCCATCGGGCCATGCGCCACATGGGGAAAACCGGCCTTGTAGAGGGCGGCCATCAGACTGCCGGCGTCGGAATAGCCGAGGTAGCGTTTGCGGCGGGCGACCTCGGTCAGGCGCGGGATGATGCTCTCGGCCACGCGGCAGGAGCCGTAGCCGCCGCGCGCGAACCAGACGGCGTGGATGTGCGGATCGTTGGCGTATTCGACAAAGGCGTCGGCGCGTGTCTGGTCGTCGCCGGCGAAATGGCCGGACTTGTCGAAGCTGGAGGGGTGGAAGACGACGCGGATCGGCCCGTCCGGATAGTGTTCGGCCATCCAGCCCTCGACCGCCTCGGCGCGGGCCGGATTGAAGCGCGAGCTGACGCAGACCGCGCCGATCTTGAAGCCGTTGGTCGCCTTGGCGAGATCGGTCACGGACGCTCCGGGAAGCAGGTCGGCAAAAGACAGTGGCGCGGGGCCCCGAACCTCTGTTCTAAGGCGGAATGGCCAACAACGTCTCCTATTTCTTCTGCGGCATCGGCGGGTCGGGCATGCTGCCTCTGGCCATGATCGTTCAGGCGCGCGGCGCCGCGATCGAGGGTTCGGACCGGGCGCTGGATCAGGGTCGGACGCCGGAGAAGTTCGACTGGCTGCGGGCGCATGACGTGGTGCTGCATCCGCAGGACGGTTCGGGCGTGCGCGTCGACCAGATCGTGGTGGCGACCGGCGCGGTCGAGGACACGGTGCCGGACATCGGAGCGGCGAAGCGGGTGGGCGCCGAGATCGTCACCCGGCCCCAGCTGCTGAGCCAGATCTTCAATGCGGCGCCGACGTCGGTGGGCGTGGCGGGGACCAGCGGCAAGTCGACGATCACGGGGATGATCGCCTGGATATTGTCGCAGGCGGGGCGGGAGCCGACCGTGATGAACGGGGCGGTGATGCGGAACTTCGCCGACGCCGACCACCCGTTCGCCAGCGCCCTGGTGGGCGGGACGGACCTGTTCGTGGCCGAGGTGGATGAGTCGGACGGCTCCATCGCGCGCTACGATCCGACGGTGGCGGTGGTGTCGAACATCTCGCTGGACCACAAGTCGATGGAGGAGCTGCGCGACCTGTTCGGCGGCTTCACCGGCCGGGCGAGAACGGCGGTGCTGAACCTCGACAACGTCGAGACGGCGGCCCTGGCGCAGACGATGGCGGACGACGGGCGGGCGGAGGCCGTGCTGACCTTCGCGCTCGGGAACGAGGCGGCGGACTATGCGGCGCATGACCTGAGGCCCCTGCCCGCCGGCATGACCTTCGACCTGACGGAGCGGTCGAGCGGGACACGGATCACCGCGACGCTGAACGTGCCCGGCGCGCACAATGTGGCCAATGCGCTGGCGGCGCTGGGGGCCGTGCGGGCGCTTGGCGTGCCGCTGGAGGAGGCGGTGAAATCGCTGGAGACCTTCGGCGGAATCAAGCGGCGGATGGAAGTGGTGGGGGTCCGGAATGAGATCACCGTCATCGACGACTTCGCCCACAACCCGGACAAGATCTCGGCGACGCTGAAGACCCTGCATGCCTTCGACGGGCGGCTGCTGGTGATGTTCCAGCCGCACGGGTTCGGGCCGCTGAAGCTGATGAAGCGCGAGTTCATCGAGACCTTCGCCGGGTTGCTGAAGGCCGACGACGTGCTGGTGATGCCGGAGCCGGTCTATTACGGCGGGACCACGGATCGCAGCGTGGGGTCGGAGGATATCGCGGCGGGCGTCCGGGCCGAGGGGAGGAACGCGGAGGCCCTGCACGACCGGGCGGCCTGTGGCGACCGGATCGTGGCGCTGGCGAAACCGGGCGACCGGATCGTGGTCATGGGGGCGCGGGACGATACGCTGTCGACCTTCGCGGAGGAGCTGCTGGGCCGGCTGTGACCTGAAAGCGCGGCCGTCGAAAACTTCGCGTTAGACAAGCAACCGTAGCGGTTGCGGAGTATTGGGTCGGGCATGATCCAGGACGCCCCAGCCGACCTTCCCGACATCGTGGTCACCGCCGCCCGGCTGCCGCCTGCGGCAGGCGACGCGGCCTTCTCCGTGATCCGGCTGGACGAGCAGGTTCTGGGCCGGGCGACGCGGCTGGACGAAGCGCTTCAGACCGTGCCGGCGGTCAGCCTGTTCCGGCGGACGACCAGTCTGGCGGCCAATCCGACGACGCAGGGGATTTCGCTGAGGGCCATCGCGCCGTCGGGGGCGGGACGGACGCTGGTGACGCTGGACGGCGTGCCGCTGAATGATCCGTTCGGGGGCTGGGTGCTGTGGTCGCAGGTGGCGCCGGAGAGTTTGTCGGGGCTGGATATCGTGCGGGGCGCGGGGGCCGGACCCTATGGGGCGGGCGCCCTGACCGGGGTGATCCAGTTGCGCGAGCGGGACACGGACGGCGGGGTGCTGGACGTGTCAGGTGGGGAGTATGGCGGGCAGAGACTGGCGGCGGCGACGACGCTGAGCGCGGGGCGGTTCGCCCTGACCGGGGCGGTGCAGCGGGAGTTGAGCGACGGCTATGTCCCGGTGCGCGGCGCGGCTGCGGGGGCGGCGGATACGCCGCTGGATTTGGCGACGCTGAGCGGGGCGCTGCGGGCGGACGTGGCCCTGAGCGAGGCGACGGCCCTGTCGCTGAGAGCCTCGGCCTATGAGGAGGAGCGCGGGTCGGGTCTGGTCGGGGCGCGGTCGTCGGCGACAGGACAGAGTTACTCGGCGACCGTTTCGAGGACGCCTTCGGCCGAACGGCTGGGCTGGCGAGCGCAGGTGTGGCGGCGGGAGAGCGACTTCGCGAACACGTCGGTCGCGGTGGCGGCGGGGCGCGGATCGACGACGCCGGCGAACAACCAGTTCGCGACCCCGGCGGAGGGCTGGGGCGCCAATCTCGCCGTGCGCCGCGCAGCCGTCGATCTGGGCGGCGGGCGGCTGGAGTGGGAGCTCGGCGCGGACGCCCGGTTCAACGAAGGCGAGACGCAGGAGTTGTTCCGCTTCATGGCGGGCGCCTTCACGAGGGATCGTGTGGCGGGGGGCGAGACCTCGGTGATCGGTGCGTACGGCGAGGCGTCGTGGACGGGCGGGCCGTGGCTGGTGGCGGGGGGTCTGCGGATCGACGGCTGGGAGAATTCCAACGGGCGGAGGGTCGAGCGGGACCTGGCGACCGGCCTGCCGACGCTGGACGAGACCGACCCGGAGCGGTCGGGCGAGGTGGTTTCTGCAAGGCTGGCGGTGCGACGCGATCTGGGCGACGGGCTGGCGGCGCGGGCGGCGGCCTATTCCGGGTTCCGGCCGGCGACGCTGAACGAACTGCATCGGCCGTTTCGGGTCGGGAACGACCTGACCGAGGCCAACGCCGGGCTGGTTCCGGAAGAGCTGCAGGGGGTCGAGGCGGGGCTGAACTGGGAGGACGGGGCGACGGCGCTGGGGGCGACCGTGTTCTGGAACCGGATCGAGGACGCCATCGTCAATGTGACCGTCGGCGTCGGGCCGGGGACCTTCCCGAGGGCGGGCTTCGTGCCGGCGGGCGGGGTGCTGAGGCAGCGCCAGAATGCGGGGACGATCGAGGCGACGGGGGTCGAGCTGACGGCGTCGCATCGGGTCGGGGAGCGGCTGTCGGTGGACGGCGGCCTGTCGTGGACGGATGCGGAGGTCGACGGCGGGACGTCGGCGGCACAGCTGACGGGGTTGCGGCCGGCCCAGGCGCCGGAGTGGAGCGCCTCGGTCGGGGCGGACTGGCGGGTCTGGGATCGGCTGACCCTGGTCGGGCGGGTGCGGTACGAGAGCGCGCGGTTCGAGGACGATCTGAACAGCCGGGTGCTGGATGCGGCGACGACTGTGGACGCGCGGGCCGAGTATGAGGTGCGGACCGGGGTCGTCGCATATGTGGCGGCGGACAATCTGTTCGATGCCGAGGTCGAGGTGTCGGAGACCGGCGACGGGGTGGCGGGATACGGACCGCCCCGGACGGTCAGGGCCGGGTTGGCGCTGAGCTGGTAGATTTTCATCCGTGCACCCCATCGAAGGCTGGGGTGCAGATGGAAGACCCCGCCGCTCCGATCAGCAGAACCGGCGCCTTATCCCGGCCGCCTGAATCCGTGATCTGGACCCCAGCCTTCGCTGGGGTGGACGGAGATTATTGAGACCGTCAGACCTCGGACCAACGTCTGAGCAGGTTGTGATAGACGCCGGTCAGTTCCAGCACGGCCTGATCGGTGGGACCCTTGTCGACTGCGACGCGCTGGGTGGCGATGTCGAGCTGGAACAGGGTCTCGCGGTCCTGATCGTTGGCGATCAGGGACTGGATCCAGAAGAAGGACGAGACGCGCGCGCCGCGCGTGACGGGGGTCACGTGGTGCAGGCTGCGCGACGGATAGAGGACCATGTCCCCAGCGGGCAGTTTCACCGTCTGCGGGCCGTAGGCGGTTTCGATGGTCAGTTCGCCGCCGTCGTAGTCCGAGGGCTCCGACAGGAAGAGGGTCGCCGACAGGTCGGAGCGGATGCGCAGGCCCGACGGGTGGACGCGGATGGCGTTGTCGACGTGGGCGGCGAAGGCCTGACCGCCCTCATAGCGGTTGAACAGCGGGGGAAAGACCGTGTGCGGAAGGGCCGCCGAGACGAACATCGGATTGGCGTTGAGCGCCTGCTGGATCAGGGCACCGACCTCGCGGGCCTGGGGGCTGTCCTCAGGCAGCTGGGCGTTGTTCTTGGCGCGGGCGGACTGGTGGCCCGAGGTGACGTTGCCGTCGGTCCAGGGACCGGCGTCCAGGATGGCGCGAAGGCGGGCGACCTCGTCCTTGCTGAAGACGTCTGGGATGTGCAGCAGCAAGGACGAAGTCTCCGGTAGCCTTAGAAGCGCATGTTCAGCGCCAGGGTGGCCGAGCGGGCCGGGGCGACGTCTGCGTGGTGAACGCCGTTGGTGCGGATGATATAGCGCTCATCGGCCGCGTTCTGCACGTTCAGTTGCAGGGTGGCGCGGTCGGTCACGTCATACGAAGCGAACAGGTCCACGCGGGTGTATTCCGGGGCGAAGATGCGGTTCGTACCGCCGCCGGCGCCGCCCTGGTTCCCGCCGAAGCTCTTCGACACATAGTAGACGCCGCCGCCGGCCGAGAAGCGGTCGGTGACGTTGTAGGTCGAGAACAGGCTGAAGGTGTGTTCCGGGGTGTTGGCCAGCGGATCGCCCTGGTTGATGCCGTTGAAGGCGCCGCGCACCAGTTCGCTATCCATATAGGTGTAGCCGCCGAAGACCTGCCATTTCGGGGTGATGTTGCCCGAGGCGCCCAGTTCGATGCCCTGGACCTCGACCTCTCCGACCTGGGCGTAGACGCCGGTCGAGATCTGAACCTGGGCGTTCTCGCGGGTCAGCTTGAAGGCGGCCGCCGAGAGCAGGAGCTGCTGGTGGAAGAGCGAGAGCTTGCCGCCGATCTCGTAGCTGGTGGTGTCTTCCGGCTCGAGCAGGACGTTGACGAGGTTGCCCGTGCCGACGCCGGAGCCCGTGTTCTGGTCGCCCGCCGCGATGGTCGGGGGCGTCGAGGACGTCGAGTAGGAGGCGTAGATCGAGGAGTTGCGGCTGGGCTTGTAGACCACGCCGGCCTGGTAGTTGACGAAGTCCCACGAGCCGTTGCGGGGCGTCGGCACCGGGGCGGCGATGGTGCCGGTGACGTCGGCGCCGGTCACCGAATAGTCGTCGTAACGGACGCCCAGGTTCACGATCCAGCGCTCGCCGATGGCGATGGAGTCGAAGGCGTAGAGGCCGGTCGTCTCGGCCAGGTTGGTCGAGGTCACGCCGCGAACGATCGTGCCGGTCCAGGGATCGGACGGGTTCGGATTATACAGCGGGGTGCAGTCGAAGCCGGTCAGGGGCGCCGGGCAGGTCGAGCCGGACAGGGTGGTGATCGTCCAGGACGCGTTGTTGTTGCGCTCGCGGCTGATCTCGACGCCGACGTCGTAGGAGTGGGTCAGGCCGGCCCAGCTGACCGTGCCGAAGATGTCGGTGACGTTCGACAGGGTCTTGGTCGGGTTCCAGCGCGACTTCAGGCCCCGCTTCATCCAGTAGACGCCATTGATCAGGGCCACGCCGTTGTTGGTGATGTTGCCGCCGTCGCCCGGGTTGGTGACGACATAGTCGTTCAGGTTCTCGGAATAGCGGGTGACGTTGCGGATGGTGATGGCGTCCGAAACCCGGTGCTGGAAATCCAGGGTGAAGGCGTCGGTCTCGCCGACCAGATAGTCGCGCGCGGTCAGGCCGTAGAAGCTGTCGTAGGGGACATCCAGAATGCCGCTCTCGGTCGTGCGGACGCCGATCTTGGTGAAGAGCGGGATGCCGTAGTCGGGCATCTGGTTCGAGGTCAGGTGGTAGTAGCTGCCGATCAGGTGGGTGTCCGTACCCAGGCCGATGCCGGCCGAGACCAGGACGCCCCATTTGTCATAGTCGACGGCGTTGCGGCCAGGGACGTCGCCTTGCGCGCCCATCAGGTTGATCCGCAGGGCGCCGGTCTCGGTCAGGGGCGCGTTCCAGTCGACCGTGCCGCGCAGATAGCCGTCCGTGCCGGCGCCGAGCGACATGGTGGTGAACTGCTCCAGGCGCGGACGCTTGGTGGAGAGATTGATCGAACCGCCGCCAGAGCCGCGACCGGAGTAGACCGAATCCGGGCCCTTGATGACCTCGACCTGCTCCAGGGCGAAGACCTCGCGCTGCTGGCCGCCGGTATCGCGGATGCCGTCCAGGAAGACGTTGTTGGCCGAGGCCTGGCCGCGAATGAAGGGACGGTCGGCCAGCGGCTGGCCGCCCTCGCCGGCGCCGAAGGTGATGCCGGGCGAGGTGCGGAGCAGGTCCTGCAGCGAGGTGGCGCCGGTCTGTTCGATGATCTGTTGCGGGATCACGGTGACGGCGCGCGGGGTGTCGACCACGTCGGCGGTGAACTGGGGCGAGTTGGGCTCGCGACGGACGCGGCGGCCCTGAACGTCCACGGTCTCCAGGGTGGAGGTCGCCTGGGTCTGCTGCACCGGATCGGCGGCGGGACCCGAGGGCGCCGTCGTCGGCTCCGCGGCGAGGGCCGGGGCGGCGCAGAGCATGCCGGCGGCGGTGGAGGCGCTGAGAAGAGCGCGGAGAGCGTTAGCGTTGGGGAGGGACACTATGGCGATCCGGTGTTGAAACTGAGATGCGGTCGCAATAGACAGTTTGTCGCAGGGCGCAATAGAAATTGAGAACCATTCTCAATTTTATTGTGACGCTGTGTCGCAGACAGGTGTTCCTTCTCCCCTTGCGGGAGAAGGTGGCAGCCGAAGGCTGACGGATGAGGGGTACGAGGATGCGGATGAGCTGCGACGAGCAGGCGGCTCATCGGTGAGGGTGAGCGTCACCCCTCACCCGATCGCGCGAGGACGACGGCTGCGCCGCCGTGCGCGATCTCCCTCTCCCGCAAGGGGAAAGGGTATGCCTTACCCCACCACCGAAATGCTGGGGCGGGTGACCACTGGGCTGTCTTCCATCCAGGGCGGGGCCGGCATGTTGCGGTGCGCCTGGGAAAGGGCTTCGGACCAGCGGCGGCCGAGGTCCTTGAAATAGGGGTCGTCGGCCTCGATGCGGCGCTGTTCGCCGTGGAGCTGGTCGCGCGGGATGACGATCATGTCGAACGGCGGACCGACCGCGATATTCGAGCGGATGGTCGAATCGAAGCTGATCAGACCCAGTTTGACCGCCTCGGCCATGGGCGTGTCGGGACGCAGCGCCCGGTCCAGGATGGGCTTGCCGTACTTCAGCTCGCCGATCTGGAGGTAGGGGGTGTCCTCGCCGCACTCGATGAAATTGCCCTGGGCGTAGATCAGGTAGAGGCCCATCTTGCCGCCCCCGATCTGGCCGCCCAGCAGCATGGAGGCGGTGATCTTCAGCGCATCGGCCTGGACCGTCGGCTGCAGGTCCTGACGCACCTGGTTGAGGCAGTAGCCGGCCAGCTGGGCCGCGCGGAACAGGGTCGGAGCGGTCAGCAGGGTCTCCGGCTCGTCGTGGCCGGGCATGACGACCCCGTCGGCCAGCATGGCCAGGGCCGTCTGGGTCACCGACAGATTGCCGGCGGTGGCGATGGAGATGACGCGGTCGCCGGTCACCTCGGTGACGTGCAGCTTCTTGTAGGAGGATATGTTGTCCACACCGGCGTTCGTGCGGGTGTCGGCGATCATCGCCAGACCCTCGTTCACCATCATGCCGACGCAGTAAGTCATAGCGATAGACCGGCCCCCGAGCCGATCCCCCACCGGAAAGAAGGGGTCAGGCTAGCAGATTCGATACTCAAGGCGAGGTAAACGGCTTTCACGATCGACTTTGCGACTGCTGTTGCTGTTGCGTCTGTTGCATCTGACGCACACGCAGGGCGACCGTCATGGTCTCGCGACCGCCGCCGTAGCTGGTCCCCCGGATGGGCGAGGCGCCGAGCGCATCGAGGCCCGAGGCGACGCGGACATAGTGTTCGGTCGGGCAGATGCCGTTGGCGGGATCGAAGCCGACCCAGCCCAGATCCTCGACCCAGGCCTCGGCCCAGGCGTGGGCGGCCTCCTGGTGTTCGACGCCGTCCCGGCGATGCAGGTGGCCGGAGACGTAGCGGGCCGGGATGCCCATGCGGCGGGCCGCTGCGATGAAGATCTGGGCGTGGTCCTGGCAGACGCCCTTCTTCTGGGCCCAGGCGGCGGCGGCGGTGTGATCGGCCGTGGTCGAGCCGACCATGAAGGCGACCTGGCCGTGAACGAGGGACATCAGACGGTGCAGGCGGCTGAGGGTATCGCCGCCCTCCCCCACCTCGTCGGCGAGCGCGCGAAGCGCCGCGTCCGCGTGGGTCAGGGGGGTGTCGCGCAGGAAGACCAGCGGCGACAGGCGTTCCGGCCCGCCGCGCAGGACGCCGCCGGTGTCGACCGTGGCGATCTCTCCGGTCACGCGGACCATCAGGGTCGGGGTCGGGCGCTCGGTGTAGAGGGTGTGGACGATGTTGCCGAAGGCGTCCTCGGAGCGGCGCAGATGGGCGTCGACGTCGGTCTCGATGCGCCAGTCGCGGACCTGCTGGCCCTCGGTCGAGCGCGGCGTCAGGCGCAGGACCTGGACGATGAACCGGGCGGCGCGGTCGTAGGCGTAGCGGGTTTCGTGGTCGATCCGGATGCGCATGGTTCAGTCCTCCCCAGCCCCCGCCACACATGTCGTCATCCTCGGGCTTGTCCCGAGGATCCATTTGGCGGCCGCTCCCAGACCGAAGGCGCGCACGCCGCTCGGTGCATTCGACACCCAGCCTGCGCGCGGAGCCATGGATCCTCGGGACAAGCCCGAGGATGACGGAAGGGGGAGATGGAAGAGAAGAGCACTCACCCGCCTACACCAGGTACTGGTCGTGGATGGCGTTGGCCAAGGCGTTGTTCTCGCCGAGGAAGGCCAGGATGTATTCGTGCAGACCCGACTGGAAGATCTCTTCGATATTGGTCTCGTTGAAGCGGGTCAGGCGGGCGGAGGCGAGGCGCTGGGCCGGGCCGCGACGGCCGTAGTCGGCAGCCAGCTTCTCCAGATAGGAGACGATCATGGCCTGACAGCTGGCCAGCGAGCGCGGCATCTGGCGGTTCAGGACCATCAGGTCGGCGACCAGCCAGGGGCGCACCGATTCCCGATAGACCCAGCGGTAGGCGGTGAGGGCGGACACTTCGCGCAGAAGCGTCGTCCACTGGAAATAGTCGAGCTGGCCGCCGACCCGCTCTCCGGCCGGGAGCAGCAGGTGATATTTGACGTCCAGCAGGCGGGCGGTGTTGTCGGCCCGCTCGATCGCCATGCCGAGACGCAGGAACCAGTAGGCGTCGTTCCTGAGCATGGTCCGCGACGAGGCGCCCTCGACGGCGAGGCTGACGCTCTTCACCCATTCCAAGAAGCGAACGAAGTCGTCGCGCTTGGTCGGTTCGCCGAACTCGCCCAGACCGTTCCAGGCGCCGTTGATGGCTTCCCAGAGCTCGATGGTCAGGGCGGTGCGGACCGAGCGGGCGTTGGTGCGGGCCGCGGTGATGCAGGCGCGGATGGAGGACGGGTTCTCCGGCGCGAAGGCCAGGAACTCGCGCACCGACTTTTCGGACGGGGTGCGGCCGGAGGCGGCGAACTGGCGCGAGACGCCGGCCGAGGCGATGGCGCTGGCCCAGGCCGTGGCGGCGGCGCCGTCGCGGGCCGGGAGGGCGGCGAGGCGCAGCGCGGCCTCGAGTATGCGCGCGAGGAAGTCGGCGCGCTCCATGTAGCGGCCGGTCCAGTAGAGGGATTCTGCGGTGCGGCTCAGCATGATGCTGTCTCCTCCCTGTCGCGTAGCGATGGGGAGGTGGCGCGGCGCATCTTCGCGCCGTGACGGAGGGGGCGAGACGATCTCAGAAGCGAGGGCTGGCCGACCTCATGACGACGGCCGGAGTCGCCCCCTCCGTCACGGCCCTGAAGGAGGGCCGCGCCACCTCCCCATTCGCCAAGTGGCGAACAGGGAGGAGATTTTTTGAGCGACCTAATCATCCAGCACCCACGTATCCTTGGTGCCGCCGCCCTGGCTGGAGTTGACCACGAGCGAGCCTTGTTTCAGCGCCACACGCGTCAGGCCGCCGGGCGCGACGCGGACGCCGGCGGGGCTGGAGAGAACGAAGGGTCGCAGGTCCACATGGCGGGGCGACAGGGCGCCCGCGGCGTCCAGCGTCGGGGCCGTCGAGAGGGACAGGGTCGGCTGGGCGATGAAGTCGTCGGGGTCGGCGATGAGCTTGGCGCGGAAGTCCTCGATCTCGGCCTTGGTCGAGGCGGGGCCGACCAGCATGCCGTAGCCGCCCGAGCCTCCGACCTCCTTGACGACCAGTTCCGGCAGCTTGTCGAGCACCTCCTTGAGCGCGTCCGGCTCGCGGCAGCGCCAGGTGGGGACATTGCCCAAAATGGGGTCGCCGCCGGAGAAGAACTTAATGATTTCCGGCATGTAGGTGTAGACGGCCTTGTCGTCCGCCACGCCGGTGCCGACCGCGTTCGACAGGGTCACATTGCCCGCCGCATAGGCCGCCATCAGGCCGGGCACACCGACCGACGAGTGCGGCAGGAAGGTCAGGGGGTCGATCCAGTCGTCGTCCACGCGACGGTAGATGACATCGACGCGCTTGGGCCCCTCGGTGGTCCGCATGAAGACGACGTCGTCATCGACGAACAGGTCCCCGCCCTCGACCAGCTCCACTCCCAGCTTGTCGGCCAGGAAGGAGTGTTCGTAGTAGGCCGAGTTGAACGGGCCTGGCGTCAGGACGACGATGTTCGGATCGGCGCCGGCGTGGTCCGGGGCGCTGGCGCGCAGGCTGGCCAGCAGCATGTCGGTATAGGTCTCGACCGGGCGGATGCGGTGTTCGGCGAACAGGTCGGGGAACAACCGCATCATCATCTCGCGGTTCTCCAGCATGTAGGAGACGCCGGACGGGGTGCGGCAGTTGTCTTCCAGCACCACGAAGCCGTCTTCGCCCGTGCGGACCAGATCGACGCCGCAGATGTGGGTCCAGATGTCGCCCGGCGGACGGCGGCCCTGCATCTCGGGCCGGTAGTGGGGGTTGGTGAAGATCAGTTCGGCCGGGACGATACCGGCCTTGATGCAGTCCTGCGGGCCGTAAATGTCCTTCAGGAAGGCGTTGATGGCGCTGACGCGCTGTTTCAGCCCCTTCTCCAGATCGGTCCACTCGTTCGCGCCGATGATGCGGGGTACGACGTCGAAGGGGATCAGCCGCTCGTTGGATTCCACGTCGCCATAGACGGCGAAGGTCACCCCCATGCGGCGGAAGAAGAGTTCGGCCTGACGCGACCGGGCCTGGAGCAGGTCGGCCGGCGCGCTTTCCAGCCACCGGGCGAGCGTCCGATAGCTTTCACGGACCTCGGTCGATCCGGCGTGGCCTGACATTTCGTCGAACGTGACGGTCGCTCCCGCGTCTTGGTGAACGCAGAGCGTGGACCGGCGAGCGACGATGACGCAACAGTTTTGTTGCGGTGCGGGATAGGAAATCTCCTCCCTGTTCGCCGCTTGGCGAATGGGGAGGTGGCGCGGCGCGTCTTCAGCGCCGTGACGGAGGGGGCGAGACGGTCTGCGGAGTGAGGGTTCGTGGTGCTCGATCGTCGAGACCCGGTCACCCCCTCCGTCAGCTCGCCAAGGGCTCGCTGCCACCTCCCCATGAAATGGGGAGGAGACGTGTGAGATTAGCGGACCACCACGTCGCGCCGCATCGGGGCGAGTTTCGCCAGGAAGCGGTTCTGGGCGGCGAAGGCGACGCCCTCTTCCGACATGGCGATCTGCAGGTTCTCGACCAGGGCGCCCATGTCCGACGCCTGAAGGCCCAGGTCGCGATGGGACGAGACCATGTCACGGCCCGTGTAGTCGACCGGGCCGCCGAGGATGTAGGCGAACTGTTCCTTCAGCGTGCGGCGGATACGGACCAGGTCGTGGCCCACGAAGGTGCCGGCGATGCGCGGGTCGGCGATGTTGCGATCGACCATGGCGTCCACGATGCGGTTGACGCCCTCCTGACCGTGGAAGGCCTCCCACATGACCGTGCCCTCGAAGGGCGTCGCGCCGGCGTGGGCGTTGGACTGTTGGTAGGGCTCGACCGCTTCCTCGTTCGGATGCTCGGTCGACATGACGACGGGCGGAACGACGAAGTCGTCCTGGGCCGCGTCCTGAGCATAAGCGGGGGAGGCGAAGGCGGGGGCGGCCAGCAGGGCGGCGGCGGCTGTCAGAAGCAGGAAGCGCATGGTCAGAACCCGGCCTGGAGCGAGAGATAGAAACCGCGCTGGTCCTTGAAGGTCGCGATCGACCCCAGGTCCACATAGGCGGCGGTGACGGAGAGGTGGCGGTTCAGCGCCCAGGCCGCATAGACGTCGACCCAGTCGTCCTCGCCCGCGAAGCCGAGGTTGTCGGGCTTGGTGCGGTATTCGGCGCCGACCGCGAGATGGCGGTTCAGGAGGTAGCCGACCGAGCCCTCGAACTGGGGCTCCAGATCGTCGTTGCGGTCGCCGCCGAAGCCCAGAAGGCCCGTCTGGTTGGCGTTGGTGTAGCGGACGGCGCCGGAGACGAGCAGGCTGTTGGCCAGGAACAGCTTGGTCGCGGCGACATAGTATTCGGTGCCTTCGTCGTCCCGGCCGCCGACGGCTCGGACGATGGCGCCCTGGTCGTTGGACTTGTGCTGAATGCCCACGGCGATCTGGGGCATCCAGGTGTCCTGAGCGTAGACGGCGTCGCCGATCAGCTTGACCTTCACGCCCACGATGTCCTGGGTGAAGGTGAAGCCGCGACCGAGGCCGAGCGCCGCGCCCGTCGCGCCGGTGTCGAACTCCTGACGCGCGACCGACAGTTCGACCCGGTCCCACAGGCCCACGGCCGCGCCCCAGGAGCGAAGTTCGTAGTCGGGGACGCTGACGTAGGTGGCGTGGACATTGCCGCCGATGCCGTCCTCGTCGCCGTAGCCGGTCGTGGTCGCCCAGGTGGCGAGACCGCCGCCGCCCGAACCCTCGATGGTCGAGACGCCGCCGGTCAAGAGAAGTTTGCCGCCGGTGCGGCTTTCCGGAACCCAGTCAAGGGCCTGGGCCGAGGCGACCGCAGGAACGGCCGCCGAAACGAGCAGGCAGGCGGCGATCGACGAAGCGAATTTCACGGGCGGTCTCGGACTGCGAAAGATGGTCGCCAATAGGCCGATCGTACTTAAAGACGAGTAAAAGACGGCCCTACGTCGTCTCACGGTAGAACCAAAGTTATAGATCGATGCAACCGACGGCTGCATACGGATTTACTTGAACTTCACGACGTCGCTTTACAGAGACGGCATGCGCCTTTTTCTGACGATCATCTTTACCTTGATTTGCGGCCCTGTGTTCGCGGGCGACCTGACGGTCAGCGTCCGTGACAGCTCCGGGCGTCCGGTGCGCGACGCCGTGGTCACCGTGAGGCCGAACGCCGGGGTTCCGGCCGGGCCGATCCGCTTCAGCTGGCCGCTGCGGATCGTGCAGCAGGACGTGCAGTTCCAGCCCTATGTGCTGATCGCGCCGGTGGGCGGGACGGTCAGCTTCCCCAACCTGGATCGGGTGCGCCACCATGTTTACTCGTTCTCGCGCGGCAACCGGTTCGAGATCGAGTTGTTCGGTCGCGACGTGACGCGGACCCATACCTTCACCACCGCCGGGGTCGCCGCCCTAGGCTGCAACATCCACGACCAGATGCTGGCCTATGTGCGGGTGGTCGACACCCCCTACGCCGGCAAAACCAATGCGGCGGGCGAGGTGGTCATTCCGGGCGTCCCGGCCGGGGCGGCGCGACTGGTCGTCTGGCATCCGCAGCTGAACGTGCGCGGCAACGAGCAGGCCTCGACCGTGACCATCGGCGCAGGCGCGGGCCGACAGGCGGTGACTGGAGACTTCTCCGCCAGGGCGGCCGTCCGGTGACGATCAAGTTCAAGAACCTGAGGACCCGTCTGACGGTCCTCTATATGGGGATGTTCGGCGTCGCCCTGATGCTGGTGGCGCTGGCCGTGTCCACCGCCATCACCGGCAGCGCCCGCACCCTGGTTCGCGACGAACTGAGCGCCACGGGCAACGTCTATCAGCAGATCTGGGCGTCGCAGTCGGCGCAGCTGCGTCAGGGCGCGGCGGTCCTGGCCCAGGACTACGGCTTCCGCGAAGCCGTGGCGACGAACGACGAGCCGACGGTGCGATCCGCGCTCGACAATCTGCGCGCCCGTCAGAAGGTGGACGGCGCCCTGATCCTGGGCGTGGACGGCTATGTCACTTCGGCCGGGGTGGACCTGGACACGGCGACCGCCGACGTCCTGTGGAAGGGACTGAACGGGGGCGATATCGACGCCGGGGTCCTGAGCATCAACGGCCAGCCCTATCAGGCGGTCTCGGCGCCGGTGATGGCGCCCGTGCTGATCGGCTGGGTCGTCTTCGTCGAGCGGCTAGACCAGTCGCAGATGCGCAATCTGGAAGAACTGTCGGCGATCCCGCTGTCCGCCTCGGTGCAGACCTCGGCGCCGGACGGCTGGCACGACATGGCGGGACCGGCCAGCGCGCTGGGCGGCGCCATCGACCGGGTCCTGGCCGCCGGGAACGAGAAACCGGTGACCACCCGCACGCCCCAGGGCGAGGCCATGGTGCTGGCCCACCCCCTGCCGAGCTTCGACGACCATGCGCCGGCGGTGCTGACCCTCAGCTATCCGATGGCCAAGGCGATGAAGCCGTTCGAGGCCATGTTCTGGGCGCTCGGCGCCATCGCCTTCATCGGCCTGGCCATCCTGATGGCCGGGACCTGGATGCTGTCGCGCGGCCTGACGCGGCCGATCACCGAACTGGATGAGGCGGTGCATCGCCTGCAGAACGGCGAACACGCCGAGGTCGCAGTGACCTCCGCGGACGAGATCGGGCGGCTGGCGGCCAGCTTCAACGCCATGGCCGGGGATATCCGGGACCGTGAGGCGAGGCTGACCCACATGGCCCTGCACGATCAGGAGACGGGCCTGCCCAACCGGCTGTGGCTGGAACGCGAGGCGAGCCGGACGGCCGAGGGCTATGTCATCCTGTTCGGGGTCGACCGCTTTGAGATCGTGCGGAACGCCATCGGCTTCGATTCCATGGCCCAGCTGGTCGGCGCCCTGGGTTCCCGCCTGTCGGCGGCCGCGGGCGGGTCGCGCGTCGCGCGGGTCGCGGCCGGCGCGGTCGGGATGATCGTTCACGCCGACAGCGACGCCGAGGCCATCGAACTGGCGATCGAACTTTGCGCCGTCGCCGATACGCCGGTGAAGCTGATCGGGGCGACGGTGGATGCCGCCCTCAGCGCCGGGATCGGCCGGGCGCGCGGCGGCAACGGCGGGGTGGACTCGGTCGTGGATCGGGCCGGCATCGGTCTGGATCAGGCGCGCGCGGGCCACAAGAAGGCCGCCCTGTTCGACGCGGCGGCTTACGGCGACCCCGTCGGCAACCTCAGCCTGATCAGCGAGCTGATGGGGGCGCTGGAGACGGCCCAGGTCTGGATGGCCTATCAGCCGAAGTACGATCTGCGCGCCGACGCCATCAAGGGCGTGGAGGCCCTGATGCGGTGGAATCACCCGCGTCGCGGCTTCGTCTCGCCCGACCTCTTCATCACCATGGCCGAAGAAACCGGCCAGATCCGCGCCCTGACCGAATGGGCCGTGCGCCAGTCGATCGCCGACCAGAAGACGCTGGCCGAGGCCGGCCACGTGGTGACCATGTCGGTCAACATCTCGGGCCGTCTGCTGTCGGACGAGAGCTTCGCCGACTTCGCCCTGGAGGCCGTGGCGGCCTCCGGCGCCGACCTCTGTTTCGAGATCACCGAGACGGCGGTCATCGACAATCCGGAAGTGGCCCTGGGCATCATCGACCGTTTCTCGGCGGCGGGCGTCGGGGTGTCGATCGACGACTACGGCTCAGGCCTGTCGTCCCTGGCCTATCTGAAGCGGATCAAGGCCGACGAACTGAAGATCGACAAGGCCTTCGTCATGGGTCTGGACGAGAGCGCGAAGGATGCGCTCTTGGTGAAGTCGACCATCGACCTGGCGCACAGCCTGGGCATGACCATCACCGCCGAGGGGGTCGAGACGCCGACGGCGCTCGCCCTGCTGCGCGGCATGGGGTGCGACACGGCGCAGGGGTATCTGATCGCACGGCCGTTGAATCTGACCGGGTTGATCGAACGGCTGGCGGGGCCGGCGGTGGAAGCGAAGACGCAGGCGGCTTAAGGATTTCCCTTCTCCCCTTGCGGGAGAAGGTGGCAGCCGAAGGCTGACGGATGAGGGGTACGGAGACGCATGCGAGATGCGTCCGGCGCTCACTCGGCAACAGCCGCGTTTCACCCCTCACCCGACCGCGCAAGAACGATCGCTTCGCTCACGTGCGCGGTCTCCCTCTCCCGCAAGGGGAGAGGGGCCCCTTGACCGTTTCACCGTTACAGCATAGTGGAACGTCATCATGTCCACCCCACCCTCCAAGAAGGCCATCGACAAGGCCGCCGACGACCGGATCGCGCTCTATGACGCTATCCTGTCGCTGAAGACGCCGGCGGAGCTGGACGCCTTCCTGTCCGATCTCTGCACCCCCGCCGAACTGCGCGCCTTTTCGGAGCGGTGGGCGGTGGCGCGGCTGTTGGACGAGGGACTGAAGACCTATCGCGAGATCGGCGTGGAGGCGGGCGCCAGTCCGACCACCGTCGTTCGGGTCGCGCGCTTCCTGCGCGAGATGGACCATCAGGGCTACCGCCTGGTCCTGGATCGCCTGAGCAAGCTGAACAAGAAAGCCTGATCCGATGAGTACCGTCCAGGGGCGACTGCGTATCGCCGTGCAGAAATCCGGCCGTCTGGCCGAACGCAGTCTCGACCTCGTGCGGGACGCGGGCCTGCGTGTCGTGAAGGGGAACAACGACCTGCTCTACAAGGTCGAGAACTATCCTATCGACCTGCTGCGCGTGCGCGACGACGATATCCCGACCTTCGTGGCGGACGGGGTCTGCGACCTCGGCATCGTGGGCGAGAACGTGCTTGAGGAAGGCAAGAACGCCAATCCTTCCCAAGAAGGGGCGAATGCGTCCGTCGTCATGCCGCTGGGCTTCGGCAAATGCACCCTGAAGCTCGCCTGTCCGCCAACGCTGGACTACGCCGGGCCGGGGTCGCTGGAGGGCGCGCGGATCGCGACGTCGTATCCGAAGATCCTTCGTCGCTATCTGGAAGAGCGCGGCGTGAGCGCGGACATCGTCGTCATGCGCGGGGCGGTCGAGGTGGCGCCACGGCTGAAGCTGGCGGCGGCGATCTGCGATCTGGTATCCACCGGCGCGACGCTGGAGGCCAATGGGCTCGTCGCCCAAGAGACGGTGTTCGAGAGCCAGGCGGTGCTGATCCGCTCGCCGGCGGCGCCGGAACCGGGGCTGCAGCACCTGCTGGACTCGATCATCGAGCGGATGGCGGGCGTGGTCAGTTCGCAGGGCGCGAAATACGTGATGCTGAACGCCCCGCGCGCGGCGCTGGACGAGATCACCGCGCTTCTGCCCGGAGCAGGCGCGCCGACGGTCATGCCTCTGATGGGACGTGACGATGCGGTCGCCGTCCACGCCGTCTGTCAGGAGGCGGTCTTCTGGGAGACGCTGGAGAAGCTGAAGGCGGCGGGCGCTTCGGCGGTGCTCGTGCTCCCCATCGAGAAGATGATGTGATGAAGCGCATCGACTGGGCGAAACTGGATGCGGCGGGGCGGCGGGACGCCCTGGCCCGGCCGAAGCAGCGGTCGGAGGCGAACGTCGTGGACGCCGTGCGCGCCATCTTCGACGACGTGGAGGCGCGCGGCGGCGCGGCCGTGACCGAGTGGGCGATCAAGCTGGACGGCTTCGCGCCGCGCCGGATCGCCATCACCGAGGCCGTGGTGGCGGAGGCGCGCGACGCCCTGCCCCCGGCCGATACGCGGGCCCTGCGGGTCGCGGCGGAGAATGTGCGGGTCTTCCATCAGGCGACCGTCCCCGAGGATTCGAAGTCGGTCGAGACGACGCCCGGCGTCAGCTCGAAGATCGTCTGGCGGCCCATCAGTTCGGCGGGCCTCTATGCGCCCGGCGGCTCGGCGCCGCTGTTCTCGTCGCTCCTGATGCTGGCCATTCCGGCGGGCGTCGCGGGGGTAGAAACGCGGGTCGCTGTGACCCCTCCGCGCAAGGACGGATCGGCCCATCCGGCCATCATCCTGGCGGCGGCGGAGGCCGGATTAGATGCGATCTGGTTGATCGGCGGGGCGCAGGCCATTGCGGCCATGACTTATGGCGTGACGCTGGACGACGGCGAAATCCCGGCTTGCGACAAGCTGTTCGGACCGGGCAACGCCTATGTGGCCGAGGCCAAGCGGTACGCCGCCTCCCTGCCCGACGGGCCGTCGCAGGACATGCCGGCGGGGCCGTCGGAACTCCTGGTCATCGCCGACGACCGGGCCAATCCGACCCTGGTCGCCGCCGACCTGCTGAGCCAGGCCGAACACGACGCCGACGCCCAGGTGGTGCTGGTGTCCGACAGCACCCAGCGGATCGACGACATCGTCGAGGAGGTCGAGAAACTGCTGGAGGACCTGCCACGCGCGCACATCGCGCGGGCGTCGCTGGTCGAGGCGCGGGCGATCAAGGTCCGCGATCTGGACGAGGCGGTAGCGGTGTCCAACCTCTACGGCCCCGAACACCTGGCCCTGCATGTCGAGGACGCCGACCGGCTGGTTCCGAAGATCCGGGCGGCGGGCGCGGTCTTCGTCGGCCAGTGGGCGGCCGAGACCCTGGGCGACTATGCGGCGGGACCCAGCCACGTCCTGCCGACGGACGGCGGCGCGCGGACCCTGGGCGGCATCACCACCTCCAGCTTCATGACCTCCATGTCGGTGCAGACGGTGACGGCGGCGGGCGCGATGCAACTGGCGCCCGTGGCGGCGCGGCTGGCGCGGCTGGAAGGACTGGAGGCCCACGCCCTGGCGGCCGAGTTCCGCGCCGAGATCCAGAGGGTCAGATGAGGATGGTCGAGATTTCCCTTCTCCCCTCGGGGGAGAAGGTGGCCCGCGCAGCGGGACGGATGAGGGGGCTCGCGCCGCGAGGCCGCCGCTCGCCGTCAAGCATCCGGTTCGCGGAGGCATACCCCTCATCCGTCAGGCTTCGCCTGCCACCTTCTCCCCCAAGGGGAGAAGGAGACCCGTCATGACCCTGCCCGCCCCCTATGCCCCCCTCGTCGCCGGCGGCGAGGGTCTGGAGAAATACCCCGGCGAGGCCTCGGCCCTGCAGGCGCGGATGGCGCAGATCTACAGCGTCGGCGCCGATCAGGTGCTGGCGGTGCGCGGCCTGACGCATGGGCTGGAGCTGGTCTGGCGACAGGCGGCGCGGGACGATCGGTCGGTCGAGGCGCCGGACGCCGAGCCCTATGCGAGGTTGGGGCGGATCTATCGCGCGACGGACGGCGAGCGGGCGGCGGTGGTCATCCGGGCGCTGGGTTCGCCCGAGGCCGTGGCCGAGATGGCCGAACGGGTGACCCCTGCCCTGTTGGTCGTCGACGAGGGGCTGGTCGAGTTCTCGGACGCGTCGTCGGCGGCGACCCTGATTTCGGACCACGCCAATCTGGTGGTGCTGCGGTCGCTGTCGTTGGCCTACGGGTTGGCGGGCGCGCGGGTCGGGGCGGCTCTGGGTCAGGCCCAGGCGCTGGTGAAACTGGCCGAGGTGGTCGAGCCGTATGCGTTGCCCGAACCGCTGGTGCGGCTGGCGATGCAGGCGCTGGATCCGTCGCGGATGATCGAGACGGCGGAACGGATCGCCTCGGTGAAGCGCGAGCGCGAGCGGCTGGTGCGCGAGATCGGCCGGACCATGGTGGTCGAGGCCGGGGTCGGGCCGATCCTGATGGCGCGGCCGAACGACATCGAGGCGACGCTGGCCGAACTGGCGAAGTACGGCGTGGCGGCGGACCGGTCGGGCGACCGGCTGAGGCTGCCCGTGTCGATCAAGGCCGAAGTCAACGACCGGCTACTGACGGCGCTCGGACTGGCGCCGGCCAAGACGCGGGCGCACCGGGTGGGACAGGCCGTGCGGGACACCAAGGAGACGCGCATCGTCTGCGCCGTCGATCTGGATGCGACGGGGCCGATCAAGATCGAGACCGGCGTCGGCTTCTTCGACCACATGCTGGAGCAGGTGGCGGCGCACGGCGGCTTCTCGCTGCGCCTCCAGTGCGAGGGCGACCTGCACACCGATCCGCACCACACCATCGAGGACAGCGCCATCGCCCTGGGTCTGGCGCTGAAACAGGCGCTCGGCGAGCGGCGCGGCATCGCCCGGTACGGCTTCGTCCTGGCGATGGACGAGGCCCAGGCGAACGTGGCCATCGACCTGTCGGGACGGCCCTATCCGCTGTTCGAGGGGACCTTCGCGACGCCCTTCATCGGGGAATATCGCACCGACCTGACAGCCCACGTCTTCCGCTCGCTGGCCGAGGCCATGGGGGCGGCGGTGCATGTCTCGGTCACCGGCGACGACGACCACCACAAGACCGAGGCCGTCTACAAGGGCTTCGGCCGAGCGCTGCGTCAGGCCATCCGGATCGAGGGCGATGCGGTGCCGTCGACGAAGGGGGTGCTCTAGTGCTCTCTTCCGCTCATCCCCGCGAAAGCGGGGACCCAGTTCTGTGGGCGCTCGGAACGATCCGGTCCGCCACTGATATCAATCCCGCGCAACCTGCTTCACGAAAGCACTGGGTCCCCGCTTTCGCGGGGATGAGCGGTGATTTCAAATGATCGCCATCGTGCATCTCGGCGCCGGGAACACCGCCTCGGTCCAGTTCGCTCTGGAGCGGCTGGGCGCGGACGTGGTCGTGACCTCGGATGCAGCTGTCATTGCCGAGGCCGAGCGCGTCGTCCTGCCGGGCGTCGGCGCGGCGGGCTATGCGATGGAGCGGATGGCGTCGCTGGGTCTGATCGAGGTGATCAAAGGCTTCGAGCGGCCACTGATCGGCCTGTGCCTGGGGCAACAGCTGCTGTTCGCCGAAAGCGAGGAGAACGGCGGGGCGTCGATGCTCGGCTTCATTCCGGGGCGGGTGACGCGCATTCCGGTGCGGGACGATCTGCCGGTGCCGCACATGGGCTGGTCGAAGCTTACAGGACTGAAGGACGACCCGGTGCTGGAGGGGGTGCGCGAGGGCGACTACGCCTATTTCGTCCATTCCTACGCCTGCCCCGAAAGCGCCGCGACGATTGCCGAGGCTGAGTATGGCGCGCCCGTGCCGGCCATGGTGCGGACGGGCAATCGCTGGGGCTGTCAGTTCCACCCGGAGCGGTCGGCCAAGGCGGGCGCGCGGATTTTGCAGAACTTCCTGGAGCTGGCCGCATGATCGTCTATCCCGCCATCGACCTGCGGAACGGCGTCTGCGTGCGGCTGATGCACGGGCGGTTCGACCAGGTGACCGAGTACGATCAGATCCCGGCCGCGCGGCTGGCGGCCTTCGCGGCCGAGGGCGCGACCTGGGTCCATGTCGTCGATCTGGACGGGGCCGAGGCCGGCCGCGCGATGCAGCACGAGCTGATCGGCGAACTGGCCGGCAGCATCGACATCAAGATCCAGTCCGGCGGCGGGGTGCGCGACGTGGACGATGTCGAGGCCCTGCTGAACGCCGGCGTGTCGCGGGTGGTGGTCGGGTCGATGGCCGTCAGCAATCCCGTGGTGGTGGCGAGCTGGCTGGAGCATTTCAGCCCCGACTGCCTGACCCTGGCGTTCGACGTGAAGGTGGGCGCCGATGGCGTGCCTGTGCCCGCTCTGAAGGGCTGGACCGAGGCGGCGGGTGTGGATCTGTGGGCCGCGCTGGACCGGTATCCGGCGGGAACGCTGAAGCATGTTCTGATCACCGACGTGGGTCGGGACGGCGCGCTGACGGGTCCCAATCTGGAGCTGCTGGCCGAGGTCCTGCAGCGCCGACCGGAGCTGAAGGTGCAGGCGTCCGGGGGGGTCTCCTCGATAGAGGACATTCTGGCCTGCCGCGCCATCGGCTGCGACGGCGCCATCGTGGGTCGGGCGATCTACGAGGGGCGGTTCACCGCCCGACAGGCGATCGAGGCGGTGGCGTGACGGCTCGACGCATCATCCCCTGCCTGGACGTCAAGGACGGCCGGGTCGTGAAGGGCGTGCGGTTCGAGGGGCATGTCGACATGGGCGACGCCTCGGAACTGGCCGCCCGCTATCGCGATCAGGGGGCGGACGAACTGGTCTTCTACGACATCACCGCCTCGCCCGAGGGTCGGACGCTGGACTATGGCTGGGTGCGGGATATCGCGCGGCTCTTGGACATTCCGTTCTGCGTCGCGGGCGGGATCCGGTCGGTGGATCAGGCGGCGGCCTGTCTCGACAACGGGGCGGACAAGGTCTCGATCAACTCTCCGGCGCTGGAACGGCCCGAACTGATCACCGAGATGGCCGAACGGCTGGGCTCGCAGTGTGTCGTCGTCGGGGTCGATAGCCGGCGCGAGGACGGCGACTATGTCGTGCACAAATACACCGGCGATCCGGATGCGCGGCGTGCGGCCGGACGGCGGACCATGGACTGGATCGTGGAGGCGCAGGAACGCGGCGCGGGCGAGATCGTGCTGAACTGCATCGATCAGGACGGGGTGCGGAAGGGGTATGACACAGCGCAGCTGGCCGATGCCCGGTCGCGGCTGACCATCCCGCTGGTGGCTTCGGGCGGGGCCGGGTCGGAGGCGGATTTTCTGGACGTGTTCGACCGGGCCAATGTCTCGGGGGCGCTGGCGGCCAGCGTGTTCCACTCGGGCCAGATCGCGGTGCCGGACCTGAAGGCGTTTCTGGCGGGCGCGGGCGTGGAGGTGAGAGTATGACGATGAGCACTTTCCTTCTCCCCTCGGGGGAGAAGGTGGGCCCGAAGGGCTCGGATGAGGGGGCTGGTTCCGCGAACTGGCTTTCGAAGATCGAGCATACGGCAACAGCCCCCTCATCCGTCTCGCTCCGCGAGCCACCTTCTCCCCCGAGGAGAGAAGGATGATGGCTGTCGACCCCAACACCCTCGATTTCGACAAAGGCCAGGGCCTGATCCCCGCCGTGGTGCAGGACGCCGACACGCTTCAGGTGCTGACGCTCGCCTATATGGACCGGGCGGCGCTGGAGGAGACGATCGACTCAGGCGAGGCGACCTTCTTCTCGCGCTCGCGCGGCGGACGGTGGCGGAAGGGCGAGACCTCCGGCAACCGGCTGACCGTCGTGGCGATCACGGCCGACTGCGACGGCGATGCGCTGGTGGTGTCGGTGCGGCCGATGGGGCCGGCCTGTCACCTCGGGACGACCAGCTGCTTCGGCGACCAGGACGCGCCGGGGCTGGGTCGGATCGCGCGGCTGGAACGGACCATCGCCGAGCGGGCGGCGGCCGATCCGGAGACGAGCTGGACCGCGAAACTGCTGGCGCAGGGGCCGAAACGGGCGGCGCAGAAGGTCGGGGAAGAGGGCGTGGAGACTGCTCTGGCGGGCGCCGCCGGGCCGAATGAGGAACTCGCCAGCGAGGCCGCGGATTTGATCTATCACCTGCTGGTCCTGTTACGGTCGCGTCAAATGTCGTTTCAGGACGTTCTGGACGTGTTGGCGTCCCGGGCGCGACCGGCCACACACACGGACTAGTCGAGGGCGCCCGGCCCTCGCGGAGATGAGGAGCGGGCATGACGGCTCTTGTGCTGTTCGGCGGCGGCGGCGATCTGGCGATGCGGATGCTGCTGCCCTCGCTCTATTTCCTGGAGCATGACGGCCTCTTGCCCGAGGGGCTGAAGATCATCGGCGCAGCGCGCTCCGAAGAGAGCCGTGAGGAGTATGTCGGCAAGGTCCGCACGGCGGTCGAGGGCAAGGCCAAGGCCGACGACGCCTGGGACGACGCGAGCTGGTCGCGACTGGAAGCGCGGCTGGACTATCTGGCCGTGGACGCGACGTCGGCCGAGAGCCTCAAACCGCTGAAGGACAAGGTCGGACCCGGCGCCTGCACCTCATTCCTCGCCGTGTCGCCGTCCCTCTATGCCCGGATCGTCACGGCCATGCGGGCGGCGGGTCTGGCGGAAGCCGACGACAAGGTGGTGCTGGAGAAGCCGGTCGGGCGCGACCTCGACAGCTTCCGGGAGATCGACGACGCGGTGGCCGACGCCTTCTCGGAACAGCAGGTGTTCCGCATCGATCACTACCTCGGCAAGGAGACGGTCCAAAACCTGATCGCCCTGCGCTTCGGCAACGTCATCTTCGAGCCGCTGTGGAACAACCTGTCGATCGACCACGTCCAGATCACGGTGGGCGAGACGGTCGGGGTCGGCGACCGCTGGCCCTATTACGACGAATACGGCGCCCTGCGGGACATGCTGCAGAACCACATGCTGCAGCTGCTGTGCCTGGTGGCGATGGAGCCGCCGAGCGACCTCGATCCGGACTCGGTGCGGAACGAGAAGGTGAAGGTGCTGCGCTCGCTCCGTCATGTCACCGACGAGGACGCCGAGCGGGTCACGGTGCGCGGCCAGTATGTGTCCGGCACGGTCGATGGGACGCGGGTCAAGGGCTATGACGAGGAGCGCGGGGCGGATTCGGACACCGAGACCTTCGTCGCCATTCGGGCCGACATCGACAACTGGCGCTGGGCCGGGGTGCCCTTCTTCATGCGGACCGGAAAGCGCCTGCCCGAGAAGCGGACCGAGATCGTCATCCAGTTCAAGCCGGTGCCGCACTCGATCTTCGGCCAGGACGCGCGCGACGATGAGGCCGCCAACCGGATGATCATCGAGCTGCAGCCCGAGGAAGACATCTCCCTGACGGTGATGAACAAGAAGCCGGGGCTGGATCAGCGGATGCAGCTGCAGCCGATCAAGATGTCTCTCTCGTGGGGCGTCGGCGGCAAGGGCGATGCGCCGCCGCGTCGCCGGATCGCCTATGAGCGGCTGCTGCTCGATGCGCTGAACGGCGATTCCACCCTGTTCGTCCGTCGCGACGAGGCGGAGAAGGCCTGGGAGTGGGTCGATGGGGTGTCGCAGGCCTGGGCCGACGGAAACGTGAAGCCGCAGCCTTACCGCGCCGGAACCTGGGGGCCGGATGCGTCCGACATGCTGATGGCGCGCACGGGCCGGGACTGGAACACGCAGGAATGACTCACTTTCTTTCGTCATCCTCCGGCGAGCGTAGCGAGACCGGGGGACGCAGCGGCGCGCGGGAGCGCGAAACTGCCGCGCAGCAGGACGCTTCCTACATCGTGCCTGAACAGATCGCCTCCGGCGCCGCTGCGTCCCCCGGTCCGCGCCGCCAAGCGGCGGCTTGCCGGAGGATGACGAAAGTGAAGTTGTCATGACCCCCGAAATCGAAACCTTCCCCACCGTCGAAACCTGGGCCCAGTCCATCGCCGGGCGGATCGAGGAGACCTCGGGCGCCGCCGTGATCGCCAACGGCAAGGCGGTGTTCGCGGGACCGGGCGGATCGACGCCGTCGCCGGTCTATGCGCGGCTGGCCCAGGCAAACATCGGCTGGGACAAGGTCGCCGTCACCCTGGTGGACGAACGCTATGTGCCGGAGACCAGCCCGGACTCGAATGCACGGCTGATCAAGGACGTGCTGTTGCAGGGGCCGGCGGCGAAGGCGCGGTTCATCCCCCTCTATACGGCCGAGGTCACGGTGGATCGGGCGGCGGCGGTCGCGGCCCATGCTCTGGCCGAGGCCGGCGGGCGGTTCGACGCGGTCCTTCTCGGCATGGGGGAGGATGGCCATATCTGTTCCATGTTCCCCGAAAGCCCGACCCTGAAGACCCTGCTGACCCCGACGCTGAAGCCCAACGTCCTGGGCGTGCCGCATGGCCGTGACGGGATGGCGCCGAGCCTGGAGCGGATCTCGATCAACCTGCCCTATCTGATGGCGGCGGGCCGGGTGATCCTGGGTCTGAAGGGCCGGGCCAAGCTTGAGGTGTTCGAGCGGGAGGCCCTGGGCGATCCGGCGACCCAGCCCATCGCGGCCATGATCGCGGCCAAGGTCCCGCTTGAAGTCGTGTGGACGGAGGCGAACTGATGGCTCTTCATCCCGTGGTCGCGGAAGTGACCCAACGCATCATCGAACGGTCCCGAGAGACCCGCACCGACTATCTCCGTCGCATGGACGCGGCGCGGGATGCGGGGATCGGCCGGGCCAAGCTGTCATGCGCCAACTGGGCCCATGCCTTCGCGGGCCAGACCATCGCCGACAAGTTGGCGGTCATGGACGGCAAGACCCCGAACCTGGGCATCGTCACCGCCTACAACGACATGCTGTCGGCGCATCAGCCGTTCGAACGCTTCCCCGAAGTGATCCGCGCCGCGACGCGCGAGGTGGGCGCGACGGCCCAGGTCGCCGGCGGCACGCCCGCCATGTGCGACGGGGTCACGCAAGGCCGGCCGGGCATGGAGCTGTCGCTGTTCAGCCGCGACGTCATCGCCATGTCGGTCGGCGTCGCCCTGACCCACGACGCCTTCGACGCGGCCATGATGCTGGGCGTCTGCGACAAGATCGTGCCGGGCCTGTTCATGGGGGCCTTGGCCTTCGGCCACCTGCCCGTCGTGTTCGCCCCCGCAGGTCCCATGCCGTCGGGTATTCCGAACGCGGAAAAGGCGCGGGTCCGGGCCGAGTACGCTCAGGGCAAGGTCGATCGTCAGACCCTGCTGGAAAGCGAGATCGGGTCGTACCATTCGCCCGGCACCTGCACCTTCTACGGCACGGCCAACTCCAACCAGATGATGATGGAGCTGGGCGGGTTGCACATGCCGTCCACCGCCTTCGTCCATCCGGAGACGGGTCTGCGCGACGCCCTGACGGCGGCGGCGGCAAAACGGGCCATCGAGCTGTCGCGCAGCGGCGAGTGCCGCATGGCCGATGTGGTCGACGAGAAGTCGGTCGTGAACATGATCGTGGCGCTTCTGGCCACCGGCGGATCGACCAACCACGCCATCCACCTGGTCGCCATGGCGCGGGCGGCGGGGGTGCTGATCGACTGGACCGATATGGACCAGCTGTCGGCGGTGACGCCGCTGCTGGCGCGGGTTTATCCGAACGGCTCGGCCGATGTGAATGCCTTCCAGGCGGCCGGCGGCGTGGCCTTCGTGGCGCGCGAACTGGCGAAGGCCGGCCACATCCACTCCGACGTCACGACCATCATGGGTCACGGGATCGAGGCCTATTTCAAGGAGCCGACGATGGTCGACGGCGAACTGGTCTGGAAGGACGGGGTCGTCGAAAGCCTGGATCGCGACATCCTGCGTCCCGCGTCGGACCCGTTCGACACCGAGGGCGGCCTGCGTCTGGTGCAGGGCAATCTGGGTCGGGCCGTCATCAAGATTTCGGCCGTGAAGCCGCAGCATCGGACGGTCGAGGCCAGGGCCCGCGTGTTCGACGCGCAGGAGGACGTGCTGGCCGCCTTCCAGGCCGGCGAACTGGACGAGGGCTGCGTCATCGTCCTGCGCTTCCAGGGCCCCAAGGCCAACGGCATGCCGGAGTTGCACTCCCTGTCGCCCCTGATGAGCGTGCTGCAGGATCGCGGCGTGCCGATCGCTCTGGTCACCGACGGGCGGATGTCCGGCGCCTCGGGCAAGACCCCGGCGGCCATCCACATCACGCCCGAGGCGCTGGAGGGCGGGCCGCTGGCCTATGTGCAGGACGGCGACCTGATCCGGCTGGACGCCGAGGCGGGCGTCGTCGCCGTGGACGCCGACCTGACCACGCGCCAGCGGGCGCAACCGAACTCGGTGCAGAGCTGGGGCTATGGCCGCGAACTGTTCGGGGCCTTCCGCAACGCCGTGTCGTCCGCCGAGCGCGGCGCCTCGGTCTGTTTCGCCGCCGAGCCGACAGAGAAACAACCAGAGATCCGCGACGTAGCGGACGCGAACGTACAGAACAGGGCAGTGGACGCATGAGTGACGGCAAGACGCTTCTGGTCGGGGATGTCGGCGGGACCAATGCCCGCTTCGCCATCGCCACGATGATCGACGGCAAGATCACCCTGGACCACCACGAGAGCTTTCCGGCCGACCAGTACCCGACCTTCCTGAAGGGGGTCGCGGCCTATGTGGACGGCTGCGAGGTCAAGCCGACCGGCGGCGTCATCGCCGTGGCCGGGCCGGTCACGGACGGGGCTATCGACCTGACCAACTCGCCGTGGGCGGTGTCTGAGGCCGAGTTGCAAACGCTCGGCCTCAACCCCGTCCGCCTGATCAACGATTTCGAGGCTCTGGCCTGGGGCGCGCCGGTCGTGCCGTCGGCTGATCTGGCGCATCTGGGCGGTCCGACCGAGGGCGATCCGCATTCGGCCATCGCGGTCCTGGGGCCGGGCACGGGCTTCGGCGTCTCGGCCCTGGCGCGGGACATTCACGGCAAGGAGATCGCCCTGCCCAGCGAGGGCGGCCACGCCTGTTTCGCGCCGGGCGATCCGATCGAGGACGAGATCCTCCGCATCCTGAGGAAGCGCTACAGCCGGGTGTCGATCGAGCGGCTGATCTGTGGTCCCGGCCTGCTGAACATGCACCGGGCCCTGGCCGAGATCGACGGTCGCGAGACCCATATCGACGATCCGGCCCAGATCACGGAGGAGGCCCTGGCCGATCCGCGCAGCCATTGCGGCGCCACCCTGGCCCGGTTCTGCGCCATCCTGGGCGCCGTGGCCGGGGACGTCGCCCTGACCATGGGATCGCGTGGCGGCGTCTATATCGCCGGCGGCATCGCGCCGCGCATCCTGCCCTTCCTGAAGGCCAGTCCGTTCCGCGAACGCTTTGAAAGGAAAGGCCGTTTCCAGGACTATATGGCCGATATCCCGACCTGGGTGATCACCCACAAACACGCCGCCCTGCGGGGCGCAGCGCGCGTGGCCTTCGCCGAGGCGCGGTAACAAAAGGGCTCGAATTCTCACGGCTGCGTGAACCCTTCGCGAGGGGCGGCGTTTGTCTGCCTCCACCAGGAAGGACAATTCCATGCGTAAGCTGATTATCGCCGCCGCCTCCGTCGCTCTGGCCGCCTCGCTGGCCGCCTGCGGTGAATCCTCGGCGGACAAGGCCGCTGAAGCGACCGCCGACTCGCTCGAGAACCAGGCCGCGGCCGCTCCGACCGAGGCCCAGGCCGACGCCCTGAACGCCCAGGCCGACCGCGTCGAGCAACAGGCCGGCAACGCCGACGGCGGCCTGACCACCGGCAATACGCCGTCGACGGCCCCGGACGGTTCGATGCAGGCCCCGCCGGCCCCGACCACTCCGGCCCCGGCCCACTAAGGACTTCGGGCCTTCCCAAGGCTCAAGAAGCCCCCGTCGCGAAAGCGGCGGGGGTTTTCGTTTTTATCTTCGTCATCCTCCGGCGAAGCGGAGCGAAGACCGGAGGACGCAGCGGCGCGCGAGAGCGCGAACCTGCCGCGCACTCGCCTGCTTCGGACATCGTGCCTGAACAGATCGCCTTCGGCGCCGCTGCGTCCCCCGGTCTGCACCGCGAAGGCGCGGCTTGCCGGAGGATGACGAAGGTCAGGTCTTCTTGGGCGGCATCGGTGTCAATCGGCGTCTAAAAGGGACCCCCTATCGGCGTGCAATAGGGACCCCCTTTTGAGGTTCGGGATGGACGTCACGAGCGCACCGCTTGCGAGGGTTGGGGCGTAGGGAGGGCGTAGCCCGACCGGAGGCTCAACCCTCGCTTGGCGTTCTTTTGGTGGGGTCAGCTGCGGTGCTTGAAGCGCCAGCTGTCGTTGCCGGTCTCGACGATGTCGCAGTGGTGGGTGATGCGGTCGAGCAGGGCCGTCGTCATCTTGGGATCGCCGAACACGGTCGGCCATTCGCCGAAGGCGAGGTTGGTCGTGACGATCACCGAGGTCCGTTCGTAGAGCTTGCTGATCAGGTGGAACAGCAACTGGCCGCCGGAGCGTGCGAACGGCAGGTAGCCGAGCTCGTCGAGGACCACGACGTCGAGGCGGCAGAGGTGAGCAGCCAGCGCACCGGCCTTGCCCAGGCGGGTCTCCTCCTCGAGGCGGTTCACCAGGTCGACGGTGTTGAAGTAGCGGCCACGCGCCCCGGCGCGCACGACGTTGGTGATGATGGCGGTGGCCAGGTGGGTCTTGCCCGTGCCTGTCCCGCCGACCAGCACGATGTTGCGCCGGTTCGCCAGGAAGGCGCCGCTGTGCAGCGAGCGCACCAGCCCCTCGTTGATCGGCGTGTCGTCGAACACGAAGGCGTCCAGGTCCTTCACGGCCGGCAGCTTGGCTGCCGCCATCCGGTACCGGATGGAAGCCGCATGCCGGTGGGTCGTCTCGGCGCGGAGCAGGTCGGCGAGGATCTCCATGGTCGTGCGCTTGCGCTGCAGGCCGGTGGTGACCGCCTCGTCGAAGGCGCCGGCCATGCCCTTGAGGCCCAGGCCGGTCAGGGCCGCCATCATCTCATGCCGCTGCATGCAGGCCTCGCAGACTGTCGTAGCGGTCGCAGTCCGCCTGAGGCGGATGCCGCAGGGCAAGGTCATCCGACGTGACGATGCTCAGCGGCCGGGGCGGTTCGCGTCGGCGCGCCAGGATGTTGAGGATGACGTCGTCGCTCACGGTCCCGGCAGCGAGCGCCTCGCGCGCGGCGGCCTCGACCGGCTCCAGGCCGTCTTCCAGCACAGCCGCCAGAACCCGCACGAACCGGCGATCGGCTTCGTCACCCGCACCCAGCTTGCGCCTCAGGCGCGCCAGGGCGGGCGGTAGCTCCCAGTCCTGGAACGGCGCGCCATTGCGCAGGGCGCCGGGCTTGGTCGCCAGCACCGGCAGGTAATGCCATGGGTCATACAGGGTGCGGTCTCGACCGAAGAACCGGCGATGGTCGGCGACGACCTCACCCTCGCAACGCACGACGATCCGGTCGGCATAGGCGCGGACCTGCACCGTACGGCGTCCCGCTCTAGCCATCACCGAGTAGCGGTTGCGGTCGAAGCTGATCAGGCAGGTCCCGGTCACCGCGTGCTCGCTCTCGTGGAAGCCGTCGAACGGGCCCAGCATGGGCTGCAGCGCCGGGCGCTCGGCGGCCAGGGCCTGGGCGACCGTCAGCTCCTTCTGCTCGGGATGCTGGCGCAGCTCGCCCCAGCGACGGCATTCGGCCTCCAGCCAGCCGTTCAACTCCTCCAGGCTGGTGAAGCGCAGGCGCGGCTGGAAGAACCGTCCCCGCGCCGTCTGGACCTGGTGCTCGACCTGGCCCTTCTCCCAGCCCGCCGCCGGCGAGCAAGCCGTCGGCTCCACCATGTAGTGGCTCGCCATGACCAGGAAGCGCCGGTTGAACAGCCGGTCCTTGCCCGTGAACACAGTCGTCACCGCCGTCTTCATGTTGTCGTAGATCCCGCGCGTCGGCACCCCGCCGAAGAAGGCGAACGCCCGCGCATGCGCGTCGAACAGCATCTCCTGGGTCTCGCGCGGGTAGGCCCGAACATAGATCGCGCGTGACGCGCACAGTCGCATGTGCGCCACCTTCACCCGCATCGGCTTGCCCGCGATCTCCACGTCCTCGTGGCTCCAGTCGAACTGGTAGGCTTCGCCCGGCCTGAACATCAGCGGGATGAACGACGGTGCATCCGCCACGCCCCGGCGTCGCTTCAGCCGCCACCCCGCCGCGTAGCGCCGGACCGCGTCATACGACCCGTCGAACCCCTCGCGCACCAGTAGGTCATGGACCCGCGTCATCCGCAGCTTCTCGCGCCGCGGCCGCGCCTCGTCCTCTTCCAGCAGTTCATCGAGCCTGGCCTGGAACGGCCCCAGCCTTGGCAACGGCTGCACCGCCCGCCGATAGGCGAACTCCGCATCCGGCTCCCGGATCGCCTTGCGAACCACCTTGCGCGACAATCGAAGGTCACGCGCGATCGCCTTGATCGCCTTGCCGGACGCAAACTCGCGCCGGATCCTCAACACCGTCTCCAACACCAACATCCCGAACTCGCCGCCTGACATCCGCCAAGCCGCCACCGTTAGACCTCAGGAATGAGGGGTCCTTATTCGACGCCGATCACACCGCTAACGGGGTCCCTTTTCCACGCCGATCCACACGGCATCGGCACGAACGCGCTCGTCCGGCGGACGTAGTCGGCGTATTTCGGCTTGGTCCGGGCGATGGCCTTTTCTGTGATGCCGATGCCCGACCAGCGCGTCAGGGTGAAGGTCAGGAAGATCGGTCCCACCACCGAGGCGATCCCGACCCAACCGGTCTCCGCCGCGATCAGCCACAGCCCCCACCAGACGCAGGCGTCGCCGAAATAGTTGGGGTGGCGGGTGTAGCGCCACAGGCCCGTGTCCAGCACCTTGCCCTTGTTCCTCGGGTCCTTGCGGAAGGCCGAAAGCTGGGCGTCGCCGATGCTTTCGAAGCCGATGCCGACGACGACGATCACCGCCCCGATCCAGCCGATCCAGCCCATGGCCGGGGCGTGCTCGACCTGGCCCATCTGCA
This sequence comes from Brevundimonas staleyi, assembly GCF_041893865.1. Lineage (GTDB taxonomy): Bacteria > Pseudomonadota > Alphaproteobacteria > Caulobacterales > Caulobacteraceae > Brevundimonas > Brevundimonas staleyi. The sequence goes on along the minus strand of NZ_CP169082.1, from coordinate 1,009,288 downwards.
CCGGCAGGGAGGTCAGCCAGCCGAGGACGGCTTGGGGCAGGAAGACGAACAGGAGTGCGGTCTTCGCGAAGCTCCAGCCGTGTTCGCGCTCCTGGGTCTCGACGATCTCGGCGTAGCGGCCGTCGATCCCCTTCTCATGCCAGCGCCGCAACAGGTGCCAGCCGAGGCGGACGGCCCAGACGGCGCAGAGCCAGAGCAGCAGGAATTTTCGCGTCGCATCGCCGTCTGTGCGAACGGCGGTGATCAGGGCCAGAAACAACATGCCCAGCGGCCAGACGCCGTCGATGAAGCTGACATCCCGCAGCCGCAGCGCCAGTCCCCACAGGAACAGCATGACCACGACAAGCGCGGCGAGGTTCAGACACAGGAGGGCGACGAGTTCGGGCAGGGTCATGCGACAGCAACGCTAGCACGACGCCTGCGGATGCGTCCCGTTCAGTCGACGCAGAGACCAGGGCCCACGACGCCCTTCTCGACGCGCGAATAGCAGCCGAACTGGCTGTTTGACGCGGCGCAGCGACCGGGCGCCTGGCCACGCACAGGCGTCTGGTTCGGCGGGGCCAGACAGGCGCCGCGGCAATCGCTGGCGTCGGAACAGGGCTTGTCGGCGTCGGCATAGAGGATGACGCAGTTCCAGAAGCCGCCGAGCCCCCCGCGCGAATAGGATCCGCCCTGGGCCGAACAGGCGGCGGTCTGGGCGGCCGTCGGGGTCTGGCCCGGCGTGACGGACAGGTCCTCGGTCGGGCCCGGCGGCGGCGTGGGGGCGCAGGCGGCCAGAACGACGGCGGCGGCGAGGGCAAGGAGCGCGCGCATCAGTCGACGCAGAGGGTCGAGGCGACGCCGTTCTCGATCGTGGTGCGGCAGCCGAAGCGATTGCTGTCGGCCGCGCACTGGCCGCTGGTCGGGGGCGGGGTGGCGTCGCCGCCGAGGGTGGAGGAGACGCAATCGCCCTGGCACTGGTCGCCGCTGGTGCAGCGCTTGCCGGCGTCGGCATAGCGGATCACGCACTGCAGGGTCTGGAGACGACCGACGCGCTGCATCGACCCGCCCTGCGCGGCGCAGGCGGCCTCGGCGGACTGGCCCGGAACGGCTGAGCCGCTTTCCGTCGTCGGCGAACAGGCGGCGGTCAGGGTCAGGGCGAGGGCGGCGATCAGCAGGCGCATGGTCTATCCTTTGGCGGTGACGTCGCCCTTGGCGAAGCCGGTCCAGACGTCGTCGTAGTCGAGTTGCATCGTCGGGCTGGTTTGCGCCCATTCCGTGGTGCGGATCGGGAAACGCGTCTCGAACATGAAGGCCAAAGTGTTCTCGAGCTTGATCGGTTTCAGCTCGGCGGCGACGGCCTTGTCGTAGCTGGCTTGGTCGGGGCCGTGGCCGCTCATGCAGTTGTGCAGGGACGCGCCGCCGGGGGCGAAGCCGCCCTCCTTGGCGTCATACTCGCCGGTCACCAGCCCCATGAACTCGCTCATGACGTTCCGGTGGAACCAGGGCGGGCGGAAGGTGTCCTCGGCCACCATCCAGCGCGGCGGGAAGATGACGAAGTCGCAGTTGGCCGTGCCGGACGTATCCGACGGCGAGGTCAGGACGGTGAAGATCGACGGGTCCGGGTGGTCGAAGCTGACCGTGCCGATGGTGTTGAACCGCGCCGTGTCCCAGCGATAGGGGGCAAGGTTGCCATGCCAGGCCACGACGTCCAGCGGCGAGTGATCGAAGGTCGTGACCCACAGGCGGCCGGCGTATTTCTGGACGCATTCGGTCGGGCGTGACACGTCCTCGAAGGCGGCGACCGGGGCCTCGAAGTCGCGCGGGTTGGCCAGTCCGTTGGAGCCGATGGGGCCGAGGTCCGGCAGGCGGAAGGGCGCGCCGTAGTTCTCGCAGACGTAGCCACGGATCGGACCGTCGCACTCGACGCGGAAGCGGACGCCGCGCGGGATGACGACGATGTGGCCAGGCGAAGCTTCGATGCGACCGAATTCGGTGACGAACAGGTGGTCGCCCTGTTGCGGCACGATCAGCAGCTCCCCGTCGGCGCAGTAGAAGACCCGGTCGGTCATCGACCGGTTGGCGGCATAGAGGTGGACGCCCACCCCGACCTGCGCCTCCGCATCGCCGTTGCCGCCATAGGTCGTCAGGCCCTCGACCCAGTCGGTGGGTTCGGTCGGGATCGGCAGAGGGTCCCAGCGCATCCGGTTGGGGCTGGGCGGGGCGTCGTGGAAGGGGCCGGACCGGACGCGACCCTGATCGAAGGGCTGATAGGCCGGGTGCTGGGCCGAGGGGCGCAGACGATAAAGCCAGCTGCGACGGTTCTCGGTGCGCGGGGCGGTGAAGGCGGCGCCGCTCAGTTGCTCTGCGTAGAGGCCCATCGGCGTCTTCTGCGGCGAGTTCCGCCCCACCGGCAGGGCGCCGGGCACGGCCTCCGTGGCGAAATGGTTGCCGAAGCCGGTCTGGTAGGTCGCGCTGTTCAGCGTCATGCGGTGTCTCCCTTACGCCGACTTAGCCCTTCTCCCCTTGCGGGAGAAGGTGGCCGAGCGAAGCGAGGTCGGATGAGGGGTACGAAGACGGGGATACGGTGAGCGGAAGAAGCTCACCGGCGAGAGCGAGTTTCACCCCTCACCCGATCGCACAAGGACGACGGCTTGCAGCCGCCGTGCGCGATCTCCCTCTCCCGCAAGGGGAGAGGGTTCAATACCCGCCAGCCTGCGCAAGTTTCTCCGCATGATACCCGGCGTCGCCCAGCAGTTCGTTCAGCACGCGCACCCGCTTCATGTAGAGGCCCACGTCGAACTCGTCAGTCATGCCGACGCCGCCGTGCATCTGGACCGCTTCCTGCACCGCCAGTTCGGCGACCTTTCCGGCCTTGGCCTTGGCGACCGAGACGGCGAGGTCGGCCTTGGGCGCGCCGGCATCGAGGCGCTGCAGGGCGCCCAGGGTCGCGGCCTTGGCCAGTTCCAGCTCGGTGAACAGATGGGCGGCGCGGTGTTGCAGGGCCTGGAACTCGCCGATCAGCTTGCCGAACTGTTTGCGGGTTTTCAGGTATTCGACCGTGGTCAGGAAGGCCTGATCCCCCGCACCCGTCAGACAGGCGGCGGCGCAGGCGCGGCCGAGGTTCAGCGCGCCTTCCAGAGCCGTCTCACCGGCGCCGACCTCGCCCAGCAGGGCGTCTGCATCGACCTGAACGTCGGTCAGGGTGACGCGGGCGGCGTTGTGGGCGTCGACCATGACGGTGCGTTCGATCTCGACGCCCGCCGTCTTCGGATCGACGAGGAAGAGGCTGATGCAGTCCTCCGTCTTCGCCGCCACGATCAGGGCGTCGGCGATGTGGCCGTCCAGAACGAAGCCCTTCGAGCCGTTCAGCTTGAAGCCGTTGCCGCTGCGTTCGGCGGTGGTGGCGATGCGGCTGGGCTGGTGCTTCGGACCTTCGTCGAGCGCCAGCGACAGGATGGCCTCGCCCGCCGCGATCTTCGGCAGCCAGGCGGCCTGCTGATCGGCCGAGGCGGCGTCGATCAGGACGCGGGCGGCCAGGATCGACGAGCCGAAATAGGGCGACGGGGTCAGGGTGCGCCCCAACCCTTCGGCCACGATGCCCGCCTCGACCGCGCCGAGGCCGGAACCGCCGTGTTCCTCGGGGATGATGACGCCGGCGAAACCCATTTCGCCGAACGCCTTCCACAGGTCGCGGGAAATGCCGTCAGCGTCGTTGGAATCGCGCAGTTTGCGCAGGGCAGAGATCGGGGCGTTCTCCGACAGGAAGCCGTCGGCGGCCTCCTTCAGCATGGTCTGCTCTTCGGTGAGGATCAGGGGCATCTTGTTTCTTCCACTCCGTCATCCTCGGACTTGATCCGAGGATCGGATGTTGAGCGGGCTGTGCGCTACAGTCGTCGCACGAGCGGCGGACCGTCCGATCCTCCTATCAAGTCGGAGGATGACGGCGTGTGTTGCGTCAGGCTCCCGGCAGCTGAAGCAGGTGTTTGGCGATGATGTTCAGCTGGACTTCGCTGGTCCCGCCTTCGATCGAATTGGCCTTGGTGCGGAGCCAGTCGCGGGCGGGCGTGCCCTTGTGCGAGCGCTCGCTTTCCCACTCCAGGGCGTCGGACCCGCCGGCGGCCATGGCCAGTTCGTGTCGGCGCTTGTTCAGCTCCGAGCCGTAGTATTTCAGCATGGAGGCGATGGCGGGCGAGACCTGTTTCGCCTTCACCTGATCGCCGACCCGCTCCATCGACAGACGGAAGGCGGCGGCGTCGATCTCCAGCTCGGCGATCTTCGCGCGCAGCATCGGCTCGTCGAGACGACCGGCGTCGTCCAGGCCGATGGAATCGACCGCGACCTGTCCCATCGGACGGCCCATGTCGCCCAGGCCCCCGATCATGGTGCGCTCGTGCGCGAGCAGGGCCTTGGCCACGTCCCAGCCCCGGTTCAGCGTTCCGACGAGGTTCTCCTTCTCCACGCGCACGTCGTCGAAGAAGGTCTCGCAGAAGGCGGACTTGCCGGAGATCAACTCGATCGGCTTGGTCGTCACACCCTTCGTCGCCATGTCGAACAGGACGAAGGAGATGCCCAGATGCTTGGGCGCCTCCGGGTCCGTGCGGATCAGGCAGAAGATCCAGTCGGCCTTGTCCGCATAGGAGGTCCAGATCTTCTGGCCGTTGATGATCCAGTGGTCGCCCCTGTCCTCGGCGCGGGTCTGGATGGCGGCCAGGTCGGAGCCGGCGCCCGGTTCGGAGTAGCCCTGGCACCAGCGGATTTCGCCGCGCACGATCTCGGGCAGGAAACGTTTCTTCTGTTCCTCGGTGCCGAACTGCAGCAGCGCCGGGCCCAGCATCCAGATGCCGAAGGACGACAGGGGCATCTGGGCGTCGATGCGGCGCAGCTCCGAGGCCAGGATCTTGGCCTCCTCGCGGTCCAGTCCTCCGCCGCCGTATTCCCTGGGCCATTGGGGCGCGGTCCAGCCGCGCGCGGCCATCACGTCCATCCACTGCTTGTGGGCGGAGGTCTTGAAGGTCGGGTTGCGACCGCCCCAGACGCGGTCCTCGTCATTGTCGAGCGGACCGCGACATTCGGCCGGGCAGTTCGCCTCCAGCCAGGCGCGCGTCTCCGCGCGGAAGGTGTCCAGATCGGCCATATCTTCGCTCCCTGACGCCTGTGCCTGCGTCTATGATCAGTGATTAGCAGGGAATTGAAGGTGACGCAGCGTCATCACCCTCCCCCTCGGGGGAGGGTGGCCGAGCCAAAGGCGAGGTCGGGTGGGGGCGGCAAGGCAAGGCCCCACGGATCGTCGCTTGGTCGCCCGGCCGTCCCCACCCGGTCGCTACGCGACCACCCTCCCCCAGGTGGGAGGGAGAGGTTTGCGCCTTACTTGCTGGGCAGGAAGGGCGAGAAGGTGATGACCGTGAAGGTGTCGCGGACATGGGCGCGGGTCTGGACCTGTTTGGTCACGAAGGTGCCGATGTCCATGTCCTTCGGCAACTGGAACTTGGCCAGGAGGTCGTGCTGACCCGAGGTCGAATAGACCTCCGAGACGTGCTCGACATTGTCGACGATGTCGGCGGCGACGTCGTTGGCGAAACCCAGCTCGCATTTGATGAAGACGAAGATGGCGGTCATCATGGCGGAAGGCTCCCGGTGTTCGCGGGTCTGAGTAGCGGAAGCGGACGTGTCGGATAAGCCCCTCGATCTAGAAGCCGAATATAACAACCGCGCCGCCGTGCCGGATCACCCCGTCGTCATGGCCCGGTGGAAGGCGGATGCCGAGGCCGCGCGGACGGCTCATCCGCCGACCGCCCTGCCCTATGGCCCCGGCGAGCGGCACGTCATCGACCTGTTCGATGCGGCGCCGGATGCGCCTGTCGTCGTCTTCCTGCACGGCGGCTACTGGCAGGCGCTGGATAAGTCCTGGTTCAGCTGGATCGCCCCGGCGTTTCTGAAACACGGGGTCGGCGTCGCCATCCCCTCCTACGACCTAGCGCCGACCGTGCGACTGGGGCGGATCGTGGGGCAGATGCGGGATGCGGTCGAACTGATCCGCGCGAAGACCGGCAAACGGCCCGTGGTGTTCGGCCATTCCGCCGGGGGGCATATGGCCGCCTGCATGCTCAGCGAGGCGCGGGCTTCGGCGGCGGTGGCGATCTCGGGCGTGTTCGATCTGGCGCCGCTGATCCCGACCTCGCTGAACGCGGCGCTGAAGCTGGATGCGCGGGAGGCGGCGGCCCTGTCGCCGGTCCACTGGCCCGTGCCGAACGGATCGACGCCCGGCGGGACGGTGCTGGACTGCGTCGTGGGCGCCGACGAGACGGCCGAGTTCGTGCGCCAGTCGCGGGACATGGCCGACCTCTGGGGCGGCAAGGGTGTCGAGACGCGGTTCGAGGCGTTGGAGGACCTCAACCACTTCACCGTTCTGGACCCCTTGGCCGATCCGGACAGCTCGCTCGTGCGGCGGATCGTCGAACTGGCGAAAGCGTAGCCGTCAGGGGTCGCAATCGGGGCTCTCCATCGCCAATATAGTGGTCTGACCAAATTGGAGCGACCATGGCGGACCCCGCAGCAGGTATGAATCTGGGCCACGCGGTGGTGTTGCTGTCGGCCGCCGTCGTCGCCGTGCCCCTGTTCCGCAAGCTCGGCATGGGGTCGGTGCTGGGCTACCTGACCGCCGGGGTCGTGATCGGCCCGTTCGCCCTGGGCGCCATCGGCGACGCGGAGGCCATCCTGCACGTCGCGGAGTTTGGCGTGGTGATGTTCCTGTTCATCATCGGGCTGGAGATGAGACCGGCCAAGCTGTGGAAGCTCCGAAAGGAGATCTTCGGGTTAGGGGCGGCCCAGGTGATCACGGCGTCCCTCCTGCTGACCCTGACCGCCATGGCCTTCGGCATCGCCCCGGCCGTGGCCTTCGTCGGCGCGGCGGGCTTCGTCCTGTCCTCCACCGCCGTCATCATGCAGACGCTGGACGAGCGGAACGAGATCAATACCCCGCACGGTCAGCGCGCCGTCTCCATCCTGCTGCTGGAGGACCTGGCCATCGTGCCGCTCTTGGCCGTGGTCGCGGTGCTGGGCACGGCCTTGGGCACGGCCCAGGACGGGCCGCCCCTGTGGCAGACCATCGCCTTCGCCGTCGCCGCCGTGGTCGGCGTGATCCTGGCCGGCAAATACGCGATCAATCCGATCTTCCGCCAGCTGGCCAAATACGGCGGGCGCGAGGTCATGCTGGCCGCCGCCCTGCTGGTGGTCTGCGGCGCCGCCTGGACCCTGTCGCTGGGCGGGCTGTCGATGGCCATGGGCGCCTTCCTGGCCGGCGTCCTGCTGTCGGATTCGACCTTCCGCCATCAGCTGGAGGCGGACGTGGATCCGTTCCGCTCGATCCTGCTGGGTCTGTTCTTCCTGTCGGTCGGCATGTCGCTGAACCTCGACGTGGTGCTGACCGACTGGCGCTGGGTGATCGGCGGCGTCGTCCTGTTCATGGTGGTCAAGGCCATCGCCATCTACGGGATCGCCCGCCTGTTCCGCTCGTCGCACAACGAGGCGCTGGAGCGGTCGGCCCTGTTCGCCCAGGGCGGCGAGTTCGCCTTCGTCCTGTTCGGCGCGGCCCTGATGGCCGGACTGTTCGACGCGCGGACCTCGGCGATCTTCACCGCCATCGTCATCATTTCGATGGTGATGACGCCGGTCGTGACCATGGTCGTCTCCCGCTGGTTCCTGAAGGAGGCCGAGGTCTCGGTCGACGATCTGGACGACGTGGAGCGGGCGGAAGGTCTGCGTGAGCGGGTTCTGGTCATCGGCTTCGGCCGCTTCGCCCAGGTGGTCTGTCAGCCGCTCCTGGCTCGCGACGTGGACGTGTCGATCATCGACATGGACGTGGAGATGATCCAGGCGGCCGGAAACTTCGGCTTCAAGGTCTATTACGGCGACGGGTCGCGGCTGGATGTGCTGCGGGCGTCGGGCGCCGAGACGGCCGAGACCATCTTGGTCTGCGTCGACAAGCCGGAGACCGCCGACAAGATCGTCGAACTGGTCCAGTCGGAGTTCCCCCTGACCAAGCTGTTCGTGCGCGCCTACGACCGGGGCCACTCGATCCGCCTGATCCAGGCCAATGTCGAGTTCCACATCCGCGAGACCTTCGAGAGCGCCCTGGCCTTCGGCGAGCATGTGCTGAAGGACCTCGGCTTCTCCGAGGACGAAGCCCGCGAGACCATCGAGGACGTGCGTCGTCGCGACGAGGAACGTCTGGTGCTTCAGGTGACCGGCGGCATGACGGCCGGTCGCAGCCTGTGGCGCAACAACACCTCGACGCCGCAGCCGGAACCCTACGTCAAGCCGAAGCGCGAGGCCCAGGCCCTGAACGAGGACGCGGTCGACATGATCGCCGAAGAGGAAGAGCGGCAGCAGGAACAGGCCTAACGCCGCCGCTGCGTCAGCCCGGCGTCACGACCCAGTCGCTGCCGTCGCGCCGGGCGGTCCAGCGCGCGCCGTCCCAGTCCTCGAAATTCAGGATAGTGTCGGGATGGCCCTCGGCGCCCGAGGCCGGAGTGTGGAAGAAGGTCCGGCTGGAGCTGTTCCAGGTCGCCTGCCAGCAGCCACCGCCCCAGGTGCGATAGCGGATGATCCGGTCCGAATGGCCGGCGTCGCCATTGGCCGGGCGATGGTGGAACTGCTCGCCCGAGAGGCTGGCCCGCCACTGCGATCCGTCGCAGGTAACGTAAGGGATTTCCGCCACCACCCGCTGCTGCGCCACGGCGCCGCCCGCGCTGATCGCCACCATTAGGCCCGCAACCGCGCCCATTCCCGCCCGAAAACCGTACATCTGTCGCCTCCTGACGGTGGAAGCCTAACCGTTCGCCGAACGCGGCGCTGCGACGTTTGAGTCACAGTGAACCGTCAACCGCCACGCTCGCCCGACAGGCGAGGAACAGCTTGGCCGCAACACCATTGTCATCCTTGGAAAGGATCGCCCATGCCGACCAAGAAGACGTCCAAACCCGATCTGCGCCTCGTCGCCGAGAGCGAGGTCTACGACCTGATGCGCGGGCCGCAGACGACCGCCGACCGGGTCAAGCAGCTTCAGGCCGAGGCCCGCGCCCTGGCCATCGAACAGGTCGAGGCGCTGGAGAAGATTCTGGGCGAGGCGGCGGCTCTGGCCGACGAGATCGCCAAGGGCGGTGACGCCTATCCGGTCGGGGCCCGCGAGATCGCCTCGCGTCTGGCCGAGGACCTGCCGGCCAAGGCCGAGACCATCAAGGCGATCGTGGCGCGGCTTCCTTAAGGGCTTTCTGGAGCCTGATTCACGGCTTCGGCAAGAAGCCTCAGCCGATCAGGCTCTCGCGGGCGTAGAGCTTCGCCCGCAGGCGATTGGCCAGGCGGAAGACCAGGATCGCCAGGACGATCAGCACGACCGGCACCAGGATCGGCGCCAGGAACGCCAGGATCACGGTGAAGAAGCTCAGCACGTCCTCGATAAAGGACAGGACCGGATTGCCGACTCCACCGGTCGTGGCGGTCGAGGTCAGGCGCGCTCCCCCCTGGGCCGCGTTGAAGGCGAAGGCCGTGGGCGCGCCGACGATAACGCCGGCGATGGCGGCCGTGGTCGGATCCAGCCCGGCGAAGACGCTGCCTGCCGCGATCGCGCCCGCGACCGGCCGGGTGAAGGCGCCCAGAACGTTCAGGCCGTGATCGACGACGGGGATCTTGTCGCCCGCGAACTCGACGACGGCGGCGACGCCCAGCGCCCCGATGGCGGGCCAGTCCGCCAGCCAGGCCATCTGGTCGTTCAACTCGATCCCGAACAGGCGGAACTTGACGGCCAGGGCCAGCATCAGGAGCGGCAGGAAGGTTCTGAGACCCGTCGCCGAGGCGAGGCCCAGACCCAGGAGCGCGGGCAGGACCCAGGTCTGGAACGGCCCGGCGACCACGCCCAGCCCGTTCTGAACCCCCTGAAGATCGATGCCGTCCATTCGGCGGTCCCCTTTGAGGCGACTAGCCTAGCACGTCGCCCTGATCGGGGTGACGTTTGAACCAGGCGACGGCGTAACCGCACACCGGATGCAGCCGATGCCCCTCGGCACGGGCGTGATCGGCCAGGCTCTGCATGAACTTGCCCGAGGCGCCGGAGCCGCGCAGTTCCTGTTCCGCCTCGACATGCAGGATGGCGCGGCGGTTGCCCTGCACCGAATAGTCGGCCCAGACGCGGCGCATTTCTCCATCCGGATCGGTGAAGCCCTGTTCGTAGCGCTGCTCGGCCACGACATCGCGAAAGTCGGTCATGCGGTCCCCTCGGATACTGAGGGTCAAATGCCTTGCGTCGGCGGACCGTTCCGTACGGTCACGTAACGTCAGGCCGGCTTGTCCGACAGCAGGTTCAGGACCCCAAGGATGCTCTTCACCGTGAACCAGACGCTGAGCAGGAACCACAACAACAGGAACAGCAGCAGGAAGGGAATGCCGATCAGGACGATGGAGGCGATGCCGGAGATGGCGATCAGCACCCACAGGGCGAAGGTCCACCAGAAGACCGACCAGAACAGCGCGATCTGCGCCTCGATATGCTGGCGGGCGACGCCGGTGGCGCTGCCTCGCGCGGCGTAGGAGACGACCAGCCCCACCAGGACCAGGATGTTGGCCGAAGGAATCGACAGGATGTAGAGCGCCCAGGCGACCAGGGCGGCGGGCTTGCCCTCGGCTTCGTGACCGCTTTCGAAGCGGGGTTGGGAGGCGTCGGACATTCAGCTCGCTCCTAGAACAGCCAGGCGCGGGGGTTTGCGATCGGCCGGCCCGCCTTCAGCTTCATAACGCCGCCGGCGCCCCGAAGGATCAGCCAGACCGCCAGAAGGAAGAGGACGAAGACGCCCAGCCCCACGGCGATCAGGATGGCGCCCAGAAGCGCGACCACGGCGCCGGCCCACAGGGTGCGCTGCTGGAAGATGAAGTGACTGGCCGCCACATCGCCCTGCGGACCCGCCCGGCCGGTCACGGCCAGAAGGGCGATCAGGGCCGAGACGCCCAGCGTCGGCACGGCGAACAGGATCAGGGCGTAGACGGAATAGACGCCCATGGCGCCGTCGATGGGCGCGGGCTGTTCGCGGCGGCGCGCTTGGCTATGGGCCGGCTGTTCCGGGATCGGGGTCTCGCGCGCCCAGGCGGGGACGGGCTCGGGCGCCGGCGGCGGGCCCGGATTGGGCGTGGGCGCGGCGACTGCCTCGGGAACGGGCGCGACCGCAGGACTGGGCTGGGGCTCGAACAGATCGGCCTCGGGCTCGATCTCGGGCTCCGCGACCGGCGCGGGCTCGCGCGTCCGACCTTGCAGGGCGGCCGGCGACGCGAAACCGATCAGGTCATCGTCGTGATGGTCCGGATCGTGGCCGCGGGGCGTATCGGGATCGCCGGGATCGGGCATCGGGGTGCTCGCGCTCATGGTGAAGACAATGGCGGGGCCGCTCGCTCGAGGCAAGCCGAAGCTAGGATCAGGCGAGATCGTTGATGGTCAGATCGGGCCGATCCATCCAGCTTCCGGCCATCCAGGCACGCTCGGCCGCGCTGAGGTATTCGCCGATCAGGATGGCGTTGGTGGGCGTCTCTTCCAGGGTCAGTTCGACGCAGCGATAGGGCGAGCCGTCGTCCTTGAGGATGGCGTCCAGCTTGCGCCGCAGGGCGAGCGCGAACGCCTCGGTCGTCGGATCGCCCTCGAACACCATCAGGCGGGCGACACGCTGGGGCTCCGTCTCGCGGAACCAGGCCAGCATGGGATCGGCGCCGTTCATCTGGAAGGCGTGGTCCACGGCCTTGTCGATGAAGCCATGCCAGCGGCCCTTCAGGGTCTCGAACGAGGCCACGAAGTTGGAGCCGCCGAAGTCCATCTCCGCATCCGTGGCCAGGATCACATGCACGAACTCGTTGTGGCCGTGCGGCACCGCGCAGCGCGACGCGGGGTCGGCGAGCAGGCGATGGGCCATCGAGAAACGGCGGGTGAAACGAACCTGGGGCATTGCGGGGGACATGTCGGGGTTATGCGGCCGCAAAGCAAGTCACGCTCCCTCGTGGCTCCGTCACCCTCGGGCTTGTCCCGAGGGCCCATTTGTCCCTCAGGAAGGTCTTGGCGCGAAACGCCCGGAAGTGGCGCATCCCGCCCATCGTGATCGCTGAACCATGGATCCTCGGGACGAGCCCGAGGATGACGGTGTCCGATCAACGGCGGTACGTCAGCTCGCACCCGGCCCCGTCTGCGGTCTCCAGGGCGCCCGGCTTGTCGACGCGGACGGTGACGCCCAGAACCCGGTCGTCCTCCAGACAGTGCAGAGCCAGACGTTCGGCGAAGGTCTCGACCAGACCGACGTGCCCCTCGGCCACGATGCGACGGGCGGAGGCGGCCACGGTCTCGTAGTTGATTGTGTCGGAAAGGCCATGAACCTCGGCCGGACCCAGATCCAGGGTCACGTCGATGACCAGCGGCTGCAGCCGGCCGTGCTCGTGGTCGTAGACGCCGATCCCCGCCTCGACCCGAAGGCCCTTGACGAAGACGGTCAGGTTGTCGCGCCGGGCGGGCGCAGGCGAAGCGGTCACGGGGTTCACTCGGCGATGTCGGGGGTCTGCCAGGCCAGATGCTGACCGCCGTCGACGGCGATCATCTGGCCCGTCACGGAACGGGCACCGACCAGATAGACGACGGCCTCGGCGATGTCTTGCGGGCTCGACCCATGGCCCAACGGCATGGCGGCCTGTTCGGCGGCGAACTCCGCCCTGGACTGATGGATGGAGGCGAGCGTCGGGCCGGGTCCCACGCCGTTGACCCGGATGCGGGGCGCCAGCGCCTGGGCCAGGGTCCGCGTCGCCCACCACAGGCCGTTCCGCGACAGGGCGTAGGAGAAGAAGCGGGGATCGGGCTTCAGCACCCGCTGGTCCAGCAGGTTGACGATGGCGGACCCGTCCGGCGCCTGGGCGGCGAAGGCCTCGGCCAACACGACCGGCGCGCGCAGATTGGTCTCGAGATGCCTGTCCCAGGTCTCGCGCGACAGGTCGCCGACGCGGTCGTCCTCGAACACCGAGGCGTTGTTGACCAGGACGGACAGGGGGCCCAGCGCGCGGGCGGCGGCGGGGATCAGGTCGCGAACCTGACCTTCGACGGTCAGGTCGGCCGCGACGACGGCCGTGCGGACGCCGAACGCGCGCGCCTCTGCGGCCAGGGCTTCGGCGTCATCGGCCGAGCCGCGATAGTGGATGGCGACGTCATGGCCGCGCGCGGCGAGCGCCAGCACGATGGCGCGGCCGATCCGGCGCGCTCCGCCCGTGACGAGCGCCGCGCCGGGGCGGGAGTCAGTCAACCCGGCCGAACTCGATGAAGTTGATGGCGGCGAGAACGGCGACGAAGCCGAGGATGATGTAGAGGGCCGTCATTGGGGAAGCTCCTGATAGTCGCAGCGGGCATACCGGGCGCAGAGCCTCGGTTCAAGCGCGGGATGTTGATCCGCCGGGCCGGGCGCTCCAGAAGGCGGCCATGACCGACATCCCCGTGACGATCTTCCACAATCCGCGTTGCTCCAAGTCCCGCGCCGCCCTCGAACTCATTCGCGAGAAGGGCATCGAGCCGGATGTGGTCCTCTATCTCCAGACCGGGTGGACCAAGGCCCGGCTGAAGGACCTGCTGAAACGTCTGGGCCTGAAACCCCGCGACATCCTGCGCGCCGGGGAGACCGAGGCGGCGGGGCTGGACGGCGCGTCGGACGCCGAGATCCTCACCGCCATGGTCGCCCATCCGATCCTGGTCGAACGCCCCATCGTGGAGACGCCGAAGGGCGCGGTGGTCGGCCGGCCGCCGGAGCGGGTGCTGGAGGTCCTTTGAGGCCCGGCATCTCCTCCTGTAGCGTCGCGGCATGAACTGGCGTCAGCGAATCGAGCCCTTCACCCGGCCGCTGTTCTTTGCGTATTCGCGGATGCAGCGCGGCATGACGCTGGGCGTGCGGTCGGTGGCCGTCGATGCGGACGGGCGCGTCATGCTGGTGAAACACACCTATCTGGCCGGGTGGTGGCTGCCCGGCGGCGGGGTGGATCGGGGCGAGACCACCGGCGATGCGGCCACGCGCGAACTGTTCGAGGAGACGGGGCTGAAGGCGACCACGCCCGGCCGGCTGGTCTCCGTCCATTCCAACGAGCGGTTCTTTCGCGGCGACCATGTGATGGTCTACCGCTTCGACGCCTTCGAGACGGGCGAACTGACCCATCACGGCGAGATCGCCGAGACCGGATGGTTCGATCCCCTGAACCTGCCCGAGGACGCCCATCGGTCGACGCGGGACCGGATGGCCGAGATGTTCGGCGGTGCGCCCGTCGATCCACGCTGGTAGAGGCTTGAGCTTATGAACTTCGCACCCTGGCTCAGCATGCTGGCCGTCGTCCTCGCGGGCGGCGCGACCGCCCTTCAGGCCCCGACCAACGCCCGGTTGGCGACCGCCGTGAACGGTCCGGTCAACGCCGCCTTCGTCTCGTTCGCCGTCGGCACCGCGGCGCTCGGAATTCTGGCGGCCATCCTGCACACCCGGCCGGATGTCGAGGCGGCCAAGGGCCTGCCCTGGTACGCCTGGATCGGCGGCCTGTACGGCGTGATCTTCGTTGTGGCGGCGACCTGGGCCGTGCCGCGCCTGGGCGTGGCCATGACCATCACCCTGATGGTGGCGGGTCAGTTGATGCTCAGCCTGATCCTCGACCATTTCGGCGCGCTCGGCGTGCCCCAAGCGCCGATCAGCCTGACGCGCTTGGCGGGCGTAGCCCTGGTCATCGGCGGGGTCATCCTGGTGCGGCGCGGCTGATGTCCGCCCCCCTGCCCGACGCCGGACGCAACTGGGTCGATGCGCGCGCGCCCGAGGGCCTGAAGCCCTGGCTGAAGCTCGGCCGGTTCGACCGCCCGATCGGCATCTGGCTCCTGCTCCTGCCCGGCTGGCAGGGGATCACGCTGGCCCTGTCCCAGCACCACCGGATGCCCGGCCTCTACGAGCTGTGGCTGTTCGTCGGCTTCGCCATCGGGGCCTGCCTGATGCGGGCGGCGGGCTGCGCCTTCAACGACATCGTGGATCGCGACATCGACCTGAAGGTCGCCCGCACGGCCGCGCGGCCCGTCGCGTCCGGCCGCATCAGCGTGCGTCAGGCCTGGCGGTTCGTGATCGGCTGCAGCCTCGTCAGCCTGATGATCCTGCTCAGTCTCAACCTGACCGCCGTCCTGCTGGGCGTCGGGTCGCTGGCCCTGGTGGCGGCTTATCCCTTCATGAAGCGGATCACCTGGTGGCCGCAGGCGTGGCTGGGCCTGACGTTCAACTGGGGCGCCCTGATGGGCTATGCGGCCGCGACCGGCGCCCTAAGCTTCCTCGTCTGGGCCGACGGCCAGTGGCGGGTGATGAGCGGCGAATGGCTGACCTTCGGCGTCGCACCGGGCGTCAACGGCGAACTGACCATCGCGGCCGTCCTGCTCTGGGGCGGCGGCGTGTTCTGGACTCTCGGCTACGACACCATCTACGCCCTTCAGGACATCGAGGACGACGCCATGGTCGGGGTGAAGTCCTCGGCCCGTCGTCTGGGCAAGGGGGTGAGGACCGGGGTCGCTGTCTTCTACGCGTTGGCCGTCGCCTGCGCCCTCGCCGCCGGAGCGCTGGCGGGCCTCGACCTTCTCTTCTTCCTGGGCTGCGGCGTCTACGCGGGCCATCTGGCCTGGCAGGTCCGCACCCTGAAGCCCGAGAACGGCGCCCTGGCGCTGAAACTGTTCAAGTCGAACCGCGAGGCGGGGCTGATCCTGCTGGCGGCCATCGGCCTCGGCGCCGTATCCTACGCCCTCTGAACCGGAGATCGTCATGACCGCCCTTCGTCTCGTCCTCATCGCCGCCGCCGTCTCGGCGACCCTGGCCGGCTGCAACCGCGAGCGGACCGAGGAGAAGGCTGCCCCGCCGGTCGCGACCGCGGGCGCCGGCGCCGTCGTCACCCCGGCCGAGGCCGCCGCCCCCATGGCCTTCGAGTCCAAGACCCCCTTCGCCGAGGTCAGCCTGACCCTGCCGATCGCGATCAAGGCCCAGCCCGACCTGCACGCCCGCCTCTATGCCGCCGCCGTCCGGGACCTGCGCGAATTCTCCGAAGGCGCCCAGGCCGACCGCACCGAGGCCGGCGGCGACGCGGGCGCCCCGCCCTACAATCGGACCATCGACGTCACCCCCGGCGCCGAGACCGGCAAGCTGTTCAGCCTGATCCGCACCAACAGCGAATACACCGGCGGAGCCCACCCCAACTCCTCCTTCGCCGCCATCCTGTGGGACAAGGCGCTGAAGCGGGAGATCGCGGCCGGCGATCTGTTCAAGACCGGCGACCTGTCGGCGCTGGACACGGCCCTGTGCGCCGCGATCAACGCCGAGAAGAGGAAGCGCGACCCCCAGGCCCAGACCGTCTCCCTGACCGGCAGCGACATGTGGAAATGCCCGCGCGCCGCGACCGTGCCCTTCGTCCTGGCGACCGGGACCCAGCCGGGCAAGGCGGGCGGTCTGATCTTCCTGATCGGCCCCTATATGGTCGGCCCCTACGCCGAGGGCCCCTATGAGGTGACCGTGCCGCAGAGCGCCTTCCGGTCGCTTCTGGCCCCCGCCTATGCCGACGAGTTCGGCGGGGACCCGAAGGCGGAGGCCTGAAGACTGAACCCTCTCCCGGTGGGAGAGGGATTGAGCGCCGGAGAGCGTTAGCGATCCGCCTTGCGCGAAAGGGTGAGGGTCGGCTGTCGAAAGCAGGGGCCGTGCGACGGCTTACGCCGAAGGGTAGACCCGACCCTCATCCGTCCGCTTCGCGGCCACCTTCTCCCATCGGGAGAAGGATTTCGAGCGTCTACCTCAGAAATTCATCCACCAGCTCGCCGAACCGCTCGGGCTGGTCGGCCATGATGAAGTGACGGCTGCCGTCGACGCGGATCAACGTCACGCCCGGCAGCGACGCATACTCCCGCTGCCACAAGGCCTGCGCCATCGCGGGCGGCGGACCGCCGTCGGCGTCGGTGGCGTAAAGCGCCGTGACCGGGATCGTCATGGCGGCCAGCCCCGGCCGGGCGTCGGTGGTCATCACGTCGGCCATGGCCGAAGCGACGGCGTGATTGTCGCTCGTGACGGTCCAGTCGGCGATCTCGGCGCGGACCGCCTCGTTCCGGGCCATGCCCGCGGCCGTGGCCAGACCCCGACTGCGTTTGGTCGCCGGATCGGTCTCGGCGATCAGGCCGGCGCGGGCCTGTTCGGCGAACGGACGGGCAGTCTCGGCCGTGGCGGTCGGTCCATAGAGGGCGCTGAAGAAGGGCAGGCTGTCGACGCTCATCAGCCGGCCGACCGCCTCGGGATGGGTCTGGGCCAGACGCAGCCCCAGAAGCGCGCCCATGGAGTGGCCGATCACGGCGGGCTTCTCCAGGCCGGTCTCGGCGACATAGCGGGCCAGTTCGGCGACGGCGGGTTCGGCGAAGGCGCCGTCGCCGTGGCTCCAGGGCTCGCCGGCGAAGCCCGCCAGCTGGACCAGATGCACCCGGTGGGTGGCGGCCAGACGCGTCGCCAGCGGACGCCAGACCTCGCGCGAGGAAGCCAGACCGGGGATCAGGATGACGTCGGGGCCCGAGCCGATCACCTCCACCGACATCCGGTCGGAGACGAAGGGCGCGGCCTGAACCACCAGAGCGGGCTCGGCCTGGGCCTGGGTGGCGACGAAGACCGTTCCCCCGACCGCGAGCGCGGCGGCCGAGGCCAGGAACAGGACCTTCAGGGTCGAACGGCCGACGAAATGACGAAGATGCAGCATGGCGTGGGTCCTTTCAGAACGGCGCGGCGGCGATGTGAACGGGGGAGACGGGCTCGGCGCGGGCCTGTTCGTTGGCGACGCAGCAGGCGACGATGACGGCGACGATGACGGCGAACCGGGCACGGGGGCGCCGGCACGCCTGGAGGGCGCGTGGGAACATGGCAGGCTCCTTTGTAAGGTTGGACTGACTTAGGCGTCAGGCGTGGGGATTGTCGAAGACGGCTTCCACCGGCCGCTCGAACAGGGCGGCGATGCGATAGGCGAGGTCCAGGGACGGGTCGTGCTTCTCGGTCTCCAGAGCGTTGACCGCCTGACGAGAGACGCCGAGGGCCTGACCCAGCTGTTCCTGGGTCCACCCCTTCTCCGCGCGGAGGAGTTTCAGACGGTTCTTCATCAGTGCGAGGTCCGGACGAAGGGGGTGACCAGACCGAAACAGGCCCAGAACAGGGGGAAGATCATCCAGTTGGGGATATGCGGCGCGTTGGCGTAGCTCTCGCCGAAGCCCCAGAAGCTGGCGATGACCATGGCCATCCCGGCCGCGACGACGAAGCGCTTGGCCAGGATGGCGCGCATGAACTCGTCGGAATCGCGCATCAGGCTGAGGATCGACCAGATCCAGCCGACGATCGGGGCGGCGACGACCACGGCTAGCCCCCAGGCGGCGGGCTTGCCGATGATCTCGTCGAAGGCTCCAAAGATCGCCGCCACGTTTACGGCGATGTAGGGCACGGTGAAGGCCATGGTGCGGATGACGTATTTGCGGTCGGCGGGCGTGCCGTCTTTCCAGCGGGTCATGTCGTGCGTTCCTGACTAAATGTAAGGCCTACATGACACAGCCATCGTGTCAGGTCAACATGACTTTTGTCGGGTCATGCCGACGGTTTCTCCCGGAAATCGCCCCGCTTGGCCGCTCTCGCCGCCCGGCCTATCATCGCGCCATGCCCGCCGCCCCGCGCATATCCCCGGCCGAGATCTTCGCCCCCGAACAGTGGGCGCCGTTCCAGTCGCGCTCGGCGTGGAAGGGACCGCTCTTGGTCCTGCACTGCTGGGGCGTGATCGCGCTCAGCGTCGCCGCCGGCGTCTGGCAGCCGATCCTGATCCCGCTCTGCGTCATGATCGTCGGCACGCGCCAGCTGGGCCTCGCCATCCTGATGCACGAGGCGGCCCACGGCGCCCTGGCCAAGAACTTGAAGGTCAACGATGTCCTCGGCCACTGGCTCTGCGCCGTGCCCATCGGCGCATCGTTGAACGCCTACCGCCCCTACCACCTGTCGCATCACCGGTTCGCCCAGCAGGCGGAGGACCCCGACCTGGTCCTGTCGGCGCCCTTCCCGGTCTCCGGCGCCTCGCTTCGGCGCAAGATGATCCGCGACCTGACCGGCCAGACCTTCTTCAAGCAGCGGGTTCTGCTGCCGCTGGCGATCCTGCGAAAACGCGCACAGGACGGCGAGGCGCACGACTATGAGGCCATCGTCACTGGTCGTTCGGTCGCGCCCTTCCTCTTCGTCAATGCGGCGATGCTGGCGGGCTTCGTCGTCGCCGGGGTCTGGTGGGCGTATTTCGCCCTGTGGCTGCTGCCGATGGCGACATGGTTCCCCCTGGTGACGCGCCTGCGCAACATCGCCGAACACGCCTGCGTCGAAGGCTCGGCGACCGATCCCTTCCGCGCCGCCCGCACGACCCGGGCAAACTGGCTGGAGCGCGCCCTGATCGCCCCCTACTGGGTCAATTTCCACGCCGAACATCACCTGTTCATGCACGTCCCCTGCTGGAACCTGCCGCGCCTTCACCAGGCCGTGCGCGCCACCGAACCGGGCGGCCGGATGGAGGTCGCGCCGGGCTATGTCAGCGTCCTGAAACAGGCCAGCAGCGGAGCCAGAGCTTGACCGACGTCGCCGACATGGCCGCCGTCCTGTCCCGCGTCATGCGGGGCCGTGAGGGAACCTGCGCCACCTTCACCGTTCGGGGCGATCCGGGCCGCTGGGTTCAGTTCGTGGACGGCCAGGTCAACATGGCTTCCTTCGCCGTCAGTCCCCCGAAGGCGGTGGTGGAGGCCCTGGGGCCGGCGGCCATCGTCGCCTTCCAGCCGCGCAAATATCTGACCGTCAGACTGGTCGCGCAGGATCCGTACGAGGTGGCCGGCTGGATTCACGGCTACTTCCTCAAGGCCCTGGACGCTCCGGAAGGCTTCCTGTTCGACGCCGACATCGAGCAGCTCTGACCGCGTGACCATCAACGATCCCGAGGCCTTCATCCTGGCCAACACCCGGCTGCAGGCCGTGCCGCATGCGCCCGAGATTTCGCTGTGGCTGGCCGACGAGATCACCCCGATCTGGAAGCTGACGGAAGAGGAACTGGGCGAACTGGGCCTGCCGCCGCCCTTTTGGGCCTTCGCCTGGGCAGGCGGTCAGGGGCTGGCGCGCTGGGTGCTGGACAATCCGGGCGCCTTCGCCGGCAAGACGGTCGTCGATTTCGCCACCGGCTCGGGCCTGGTGGGCGTCGCGGCCATGAAGGCGGGCGCCGCCCGTGTCCTCTGCGCCGACATCGACCCCTTCTGCGAGACCGCCGTCCGGCTGAACGCGAAGGTCAACGGCGTGGCGCTCGACTTCACCGACGCCGACCTGGTGGACGCCCCGCCGCCCGAGGTCGATGTGATCTGCGCCGGCGACGTCCAGTACGAACAGCCGATGGCCGGCCGCGTCATGGCCTGGTTGCAGCAGGCGCGGCGACAGGGCTCTCGCGTTCTGATCGGCGACCCGCATCGCACCTATTTCCGTAGTGACGGCCTGATCCACCTGGCCGACTATCAGGTGCCGACGACGCGGGAGCTGGAGGATTTCGCCATCAAGCGCAGCTCGGTCTTTGAACTGGCCTAGATCCGACCCGTCGTGGGTCGCGTCGATCCGTGCTGAAAATATTCCTCAACCCTCCTTGCGCCGCGTGTCTCCGGCGCCCACCTCCGCGTCAGGCCTTTGACACGTCCATACCCACCACACGCGCCTTCGACGAGGGCCGCCCGATTTCGCATAATCTGGCACGTCTGAACCGCCAGACCTCGACAACCCATTGAATTATCTGGATTGGCACGTGGCACGTGGCACTCCGAATTCGGAAACAGTGCCAAATCCACTCGTTGTCGGCCTGCACTGTTTGCACTCCAAATTCGAAGAACAGTGCAAGCGCCAGCAGTCCGCCGCTGCGGCCACGCTTGGCCAAAAGCCCGTTCGGCCCCATCTTCCCGGTATGCGTACCGCCCTTCTCGCCTTCATCCTGACCACGGCGGCGGCGACCGGCGCCTCGGCCCAGGTCTATCAGCCCGGCCAGCCCTATATCGGCGACCCGATGGCCGACCGGCTGCGCGATCGGGTGGAGATGCAGCGCCTCCAATCCGAACAACAGGCCCAGTTCGCCCGCCAGCAGCAGCTCAACGCTCGCCTGACCGAGCGGGACATCCAGGCCCAGCGTCAGCCGGAGCCCTACATCCCCCTGGCCAACGTCCCGCCCTCGCCCGACGCCCAGCGCCGAGCGCGGGAGGCCGCCACCGCCCGGCGGGAGGCCACGGTCTCAGGCGTGACCCAGATCGACGACTGGCTGGGCCGCCAGCCGCGCTAGACGCATTGCATCCCTTCCCCTCCGCCTGCGTTCCGGCCTAGCTTGGCAGGGACAAACCGGGAGGCGGCGATGCGTTGGCAGGGCGGACAGCGAGGCGGCGGGATCGAGGATCGCCGCGGCATGGGCGGCGGGGCCGTCACCGGCGGCGGCATCGGCGTGCTGGTTCTGGCCGCCATCGGCTATTTCGTCTTCGGCATCGACCCCAACACGACCCAGCAGGTCGCCTCGACCTTCGGCCAGGCCGGCGCCTCCCAGGAAGGGCGTCAGGGCACGCCGGAGGATCAGGCCGGTCTCTTCGTCGACATCGTGGGCCGCAACATCAACGACGTCTGGGCGACCAAGCTCTCGGGCTACCGCCCGCCGGACAATATCGTCCTCTACGAACAGGGCACCTCCACGGGCTGCGGCTACGGTCAGGCGGCCATGGGGCCCTTCTATTGCCCGGCCGATCGGCAGGTCTATCTGGACCTCAGCTTCTGGCAGGAGATGGAGACCCAGCTGGGGGCCTCCGGCGCCGACTTCGCCCGCGCCTATGTCCTGGCCCATGAGATCGGCCACCACGTCCAGACCCTGACCGGCGCCTCGGATCAGGTGCGACAGGCCCAGCAACGCGCCTCGTCCGAGGGCGAGGCCAACCGTTACTCCGTCGCGCTGGAGCTTCAGGCCGACTGCTACGCCGGCGTCTGGGCCGCCAACGCCGCCGCCGTCTCGGGCGGAGAGGTCGCGGTCGAACAGGGCGACATCGACGAGGGTCTGCGCACCGCCTCGGCCATCGGCGACGACACCCTGCAACGCCGTTCGAGTGGTCAAGTCAGCCCCGAGAGCTTCACCCACGGCACCTCGGCCGAGCGTCAGGAGTGGCTGTTGCGCGGCTATCAGTCGGGCGATCCGGCCGTCTGCGATACTTTCCGAGGCCTTTAAAGACCGCAACACCGCTTGTTGCAGCGCAAACGGCGCGGCATGGTCGTTTCCGTGACCTCTCCCGCCACGCCCCTGCCCGACGCCGCCTCCCCCGCCGCCAGCCTGCGGGCGGCGAAGCGTATCGTCGTCAAGGTCGGGTCGTCTCTGGTCGTGGACCAGAAGGCGCCGGCGACCGTCTGGCTGGCCGGGCTCGCCGCCGATATCGCCGCCTTGAGGGCGCAGGGGCGGCAGGTCGTCGTCGTGTCCTCCGGCGCCGTCGCCCTCGGCCGGGGTCGCCTGGGCCTCGAAAGGAACGCTCGGCTGGACGAGAAACAGGCCGCCGCCGCCGTGGGCCAGTCCCTGTTGATGCAGGCCTGGGAAGCGGCCCTGGCCAGCGCCAGCCTGACGCCCGGACAGGTCCTCCTGACCCGCGACGACACCGAACGCCGTAGGCGGTGGCTCAACGGCAGGGCGACGCTGGAGGCCCTGCTGAAGCTCGGCGTCGTGCCCGTGGTCAACGAGAACGACACGGTCGCCACCGAGGAAATCCGCTACGGCGACAACGACCGGCTGGCGGCGCGGACGGCCCAGCTGGTGCGAGCCGACCTGCTGATCCTGCTGTCCGACGTCGATGGTCTGTATACGGCCGATCCGCGTCGCGATCCGGGGGCCGAGCATCTGCCGCTGATCGAAAGCCTGGGACCCGAGGTCCTGGCCATGGCCGGTGGAGCCAACGCCGACGCCAATGTCGGCACCGGCGGCATGGCAACCAAGCTGGAGGCGGCGCGGATCGCCCGCTCGGCCGGATGCGCCACCCTGATCGTCTCGGGGCTGGAGGCGCGACCGCTCAGCGCCGTGGCCGCAGGCGCCAGGGCGACCCTGATCACCGCCCCGGCCACGCCCTTGCAGGCCTACAAGTCGTGGATCGCCGGCAGTCTGGACCAGGCGGGCGCCCTGACCGTGGACGAGGGCGCGGCCGAGGCTCTGGCGGGGGGACGCAGCCTTCTGGCCTCCGGCGTCAAGGCGGTCGAGGGCCGGTTCGACCGAGGGGACGCCGTGCGGGTGGTCGGGACCGGCGGCACCGTTCTGGGCGTCGGTCTGGCCGCCTACGCCGCCGACGAGATGGAGAAGATCCGGGGCCGCCACTCGGGCGAGATCGAGGACCTGGTCGGCTACAAGGGACCGGGCGTGGCCATTCATCGCGACGACCTGGTGCTGCGCGGATGAGCGACCTGAACGCCCGGATGAAGGCGATGGGGCAACGGGCTCGCGCCGCCGCCGACGCCGTGCGGATGGCCCCGGCCGAGGTGCGATCGACGGCCCTGACGGCCATGGCGGCGGCGATCCGGGCCAAGGCGGACGTGATCCTCGAGGCCAATTCCCGCGACACCGACCGGGCCAGGGTGAACGGCATGGCCGATGCCCAGATCGACCGGCTGGCCCTGACGCCTGCCCGCATCGAGGCCATGGCGGCGGCGGTGGACGAGGTCGCGGCCTTCCCCGATCCCCTGGGCTCCGAGACCGCCCGCTGGACCCGGCCGAACGGGCTGGACTTCGCAAGGGTCCGCACCCCCATCGGGGTGCTGGCCATCATCTACGAGAGCCGGCCCAATGTGACGGCGGACGCGGCGGCCCTGTGCCTGAGGTCGGGGAATGTCGCCATTCTCCGATGCGGGTCGGACTGTCTGGACAGTTCGCTGGCCATCCATGCCGCCGTGGTCGAGGGGCTGAGGGCGGCGGGCCTGCCGGAGGACGCGGTGCAGTTGGTCGATACGCCGGACCGGGCGGCGGTCGGGGCCCTGCTGACCGGGTTGGACGGGACCATCGACCTCCTGATCCCGCGCGGCGGCAAGAGTCTGGTGGCGCGGGTGCAGGCCGAGGCGCGGGTGCCGGTGCTGGGGCATCTGGAGGGGATCAACCACACCTATCTGCACGCTTCCGCCGACGCCGGGATGGCGCGGGACGTGGTCGTGAACGCCAAGATGCGGCGGACCTCCGTGTGCGGATCGACCGAGACCCTCCTGGTGGATCGGGCTGGGGCCGAGCGGCTCTTGCCGATGGTGGCTGAGGGGTTGATCGCGACCGAATGCGAGCTGCGGGGCGATGCCGAGGCGAAGGCCTTGGTTCCGGCGATGGTCGCGGCGACCGACGAGGACTGGGGGCGGGAGTTCCTGGCGCCGATCCTGGCGGTCAGGGTGGTGGATGGGCTGGATGAGGCGGTGGTGCACATTCGCCGGTTCGGATCGGGGCACACGGACGCCATCGTGGCCGAGGACGAGGCGGCGGCGGCCGAGTTCCTGAACCGCGTCGACAGCGCCATCGTGCTGTGGAACGCATCGACCCAGTTCGCCGACGGCGGCGAGTTCGGCTTCGGGGGCGAGATCGGCATTTCGACGTCCAGGCTCCATGCGCGGGGGCCGGTCGGGGCGGAGCAGCTGACCAGCTACAAATACGTCGTGCGCGGGACGGGGCAGACCCGGCCGTAACAGGACCCTTCTCCCCTCGGGGAGAAGGTGGCTCGCGGAGCGAGACGGATGAGGGGGTTGTGTCTGCCCCCTCGCTCCAACCAGCAGATCCGCCGAGCCAGCCCCTTCATCCGAGCCCTTCGGGCCCACCTTCTCCCAAGGGGAGAAGGGCCGTCATCGTCCAATCGTCAGATTGAGCGGGCGGGAGGCGTGAAGGCGACCGACGCCGAGATCCAGCACCATGCGACGGCCGGCGAAAGCTTCCATGCCGACGAGGGCGGCGGGGAAGCCCGGCAGGGGGACGTCGGCGTAGATCGGAGTCTGAACGTCGCGCCACAGCCGGTCGCCGATGGTCAGGGTCCGGGAACGGACGATCTGGGAATCGATGGAGCCGCCCAGCACGATGCTGGCGCCGCGTTCGGACGGGCGGCCGTCGAGAAGGCCGGCGCCCTGCGCCGCCTCCTGCGACAGGGCCAGCAGGGCCGAGGCGCCGGTGTCGACCACGGCCTGAATGGTCGCGCCCTCGACGGTGACCTCGGTCATCAGGGCGCCGCGCGCCTTGGAGACGGGGATGGCGACGACGTCGGCGGGCAGGACATGGCCGTCGCGCGGCAGGAAGCGCATGCGGCGTTCCTCCGTGTCCAGCTCCAGCACCACCTCGCCCAGCAGGTCCTGACCCAGGATCAGGGGGGCGGCGAGCCCCTGTCCCTCCTCCGCCAGCGGACCGAGCGACAGGATGGCGGCGCGCAGGGCCTCGATCCGCAGACCGCCGACGGCGACGTCCAGCGTCACGCCCCGCCCCATCTGGGGCTCGCCGCCGACGCCGTAAGCCACCAGCGGAATGTCGAAGGCCTGGGTCAGGCCGAGACGCTGGAACAGGCCGCGATCGATGACCGAATACTGGGCGCCGGAATCGACCAGGGCGCGGACCGGCTGGCCGGCGACGGTGACGCGGACGGTCGGGACGACGGCGCGCGGCTCGTCATAGGGGAGCCAGCCGCTGGTGTTCTCGTGCCCGAAGGCGACGCCGGGATCGCGCCACAGCACATGGTCCCTCAGCCACCACGCCCCGCCCAGACCGGCGGCGACGAGGGCGACGCGGGTCAGAAGGGCGCGGCGGTTCATGCCCCTGACAGTGGGGATCGGATGGGGCGCTGTCGAGGCGCCAGACGCCGCAGTCTAGACTTCGAACTTCACGCCCTGCGCCAGCGGCAAGGCGGTGGAGAAGTTCACCGTCTGGGTCTGGCGGCGCATGTAGGATTTCCAGGCGTCGGAGCCGGATTCGCGGCCGCCGCCGGTGTCCTTCTCGCCGCCGAAGGCACCGCCGATCTCGGCGCCGGAGGGGCCGATGTTGACGTTGGCGATGCCGCAGTCCGAACCCCAGGCCGAAAGGAAGGCCTCGGCGTCGCGGACGCTGTCGGTGAAGACGCAGCTCGACAGACCCTGGGGGACGGCGTTTTGCATCGCCACCGCTTCGTCGAAGGTCTTCCAGGTCAGGACATAGAGGATGGGGGCGAAGGTCTCGTGCTGCACCACCGCGCTCTGGGTCGGCATGCGGACGATGGCGGGGCGGACATAGGATCCGTCACGCGTGCCGCCGACGACGATTTCGCCGCCCTGCTCCACCGCCTGAGACAAGGCAGTGTCGAAGCCCTTGGCGGCGTCCTCGTCGATCAGGGGGCCGACCAGCACGCCGTCCTGGCGCGGGTCGCCGATGGGGAGGTTGGCGTAGGCCTTCGCCAGGCGCTCGATCAGGGCCTCGGCGACGTCTTCGTGGACCAGGAGGCGACGGAGTGTCGTGCAGCGCTGGCCCGCCGTGCCGACGGCGGAGAAGGCGATGGCGCGGACGGCCATGTCCATGTCGGCGCTGGGGGTGACGATCATGGCGTTGTTGCCGCCGAGCTCCAGCAGGGAGCGGCCGAGACGTCCGGCGACGGTGGTGGCGACCGCCTTGCCCATGCGGGTGGAGCCGGTGGCGGAGACGAGGGCGACGCGGGGGTCGGCGGCGAGGGCCTCTCCGACCTCACGGCCGCCGACGAGAAGTTGGACGAGACCCTCGGGCGCATCGCCGAAGCGGGCCAGCGCACGCTGCATGACGGCGTGGGTGGCGATGGCGGTCTGGGGCGTCTTCTCCGACGGCTTCCAGATCACCGGATCGCCGCAGACCAGGGCGAGCGCGGCGTTCCAGGCCCAGACGGCGACGGGGAAGTTGAAGGCCGAGATGACGGCGACGGGACCCAGCGGCTGCCAGGTCTCGCGCATGTGGTGGCCGGGACGTTCCGAGGGCAGGGTCAGGCCGTAGAGCTGGCGCGACAGGCCCACGGCGAAGTCGCAGATGTCGATCATCTCCTGAACCTCGCCGAGGCCTTCCGAGACGATCTTGCCGGCCTCGAGCGTGACCAGCATGGCGAGGTCGTCCTTGGACGCGCGCAGCTCCTCGCCCAACAGACGGACCAGTTCGCCGCGACGGGGCGCGGGGATGCGGCGCCAGGCGTCGAAGGCCGTGGTCGCGGAGGCGAGGGCGGCCTGCGTCGTCGCGGCGTCGGCCGTGCGCACGGCGTCTCCGGTCGAGCCGTCGATGGGCGAGCGGGTCGGCAGGCCTGAGGGAGCGAAGGTCGTCTCCGGCACGCCGAGGCGGGTCAGGAGGGCGCGGGCGTCTTGGGATGCGGTCATGGAGCGCATCTATCGCCGTCTGTTCGAGACCGCATCCTTTCTTTCGTCATTCCGGGCGGAGCGCAGCGAAGACCCGGAACCCAGCGGCGCGCGAGAGCGCGAAACTGTCGCGCACACCGACGGTCGGCGCCGAGGAACCATCGCCTCCGCTTCGCTGCGGCGCCGCTGGGTCCCCCGGTCTCCGCTTCGCTTCGCCGGAGGATGACGAAAGGTCAAAAGCGAAAGGGCCGCTTCCTTTCGAAAGCGACCCTCAGCCACGCTGGTCGGGAGGTTACCAGCGGCCGTCGCGGTCGCGGCGGTCGTCACGCAGGTTGCGCTCGATGCGGTCGAGGCGTTGCTGCAGGTCGCGGCGTTCCCAGTTCGACAGGCCGTCGCGGCGGTAGCGCCACTCGACCCGCTGGTATTCCTCCAGCTGGTAGCGGAGGTTCTGGGCCTCGCGGCGGCTGATGCGGCCGTTGTAGGCGGCGCGTTCGATGCGCTGGGCCAGACGGGCCTGGTCGCCGTTCAGGCCGCCGCCGTTCCAGCCGCCGTTGTAGCCGCCGTTGTAGCCGCCGCCATGGCCGTATCCGGGACCGCCGCCCTGGCGGCCGTAGTCCTGGGCCAGGGTCGGGGTGGCGATCGCCACGGCCGAAGCGGCCAGCAGCGAAAGCAGGGCTTTCTTCGTCAGGGCGTTCGTCATTGTCTTCGTCCTCGTGTTTGCCCGGGGGTGGGCTGCGAGGAGAAGAAAAGCACCCTGAAGCTGACACAGGTCTGAGCCGCCTGTTGTGAAACAGACAGGTAGATGAACGGCCACGCTTCGGGCTCCGGCTGCACCGGATCGATGAAGGTTCAACGCGCCGCGACGGAATGTCCGTCGCGTCTTCATTCCTGCTTCACCCTTTCGCGAAACCGGGTGTCAACGGCGATGCGTGCAATGTGGATCGTTGAGTGAGGTCCATCATGGCGCGTGCGCAGTTTCAAAAAGGCCAGAAGGTCTGGGTCGAGTGCGTCGGCGCCTGGGCCCAGATCGAGAAGGTCCAGCCCGTCTGGGCCAAGGGCTTCGAGGAGCCGGTCAAGGTCACCTATGACGTCGGACTGGGGCGGGAGTTCCAGGCCAACGAGCTGATGCTGCCGGCCGAGGACGAGGCCAATTGCGGCGACATGGGCGACTGGCGGCTGCTGCGGGCCCGCAACAAGTGGCAGCAGGCCGAGGACGTGCCGCACCACCCCTTCCCCGGCACCTATCCCGTCGTGGTGACCGACCCGGCCGACTGGGGCGGGTGGCGCGTGCCGGGCGCGGAGTACGACCGCGACCCCGAACGGATCGAATATCAGGCCCGTCTGATCGCGGCGGCGCCCAAGCTGATGCAGCTGGCCCAGACCCTGGTCGAGGCGGTCGCCGAGAGCCCGGACGACGCCCCGCCGGAGACGCTGAACCTGGCCCGTCAGGCGCGCGACATCCTGAAGACGGTGACCGAAGTTCTGGCCCCCGCGCCCGAGGCCTGCGTGCCCGCATTCCGGCGCGCCGCAGCCTAGGGCCTGATCCGGAAAAGTGTCATGCGGTTTTCCGGTCGGATCAGGCCCCAGACATGAAAGAGGACCTCGATTCACGGCTTCTGCGAGATCGCGTAGCGATCTCTCCTCAGCCGATCGAGGGCCGTGAAGTTTCATTAACCAAACCTCGACAGGATTCCGCGACGCAGCTTAGATTCCGAGGCGTCGTCGAATCGCCCAGCGCCTGACCCTGCCGCCCCGGCCGGGACGCCGCGAGCATGTCCGGGAGAGAGATTTTGCGGGGCGCCGATCGCCGCATTCAGCAGCCTGGAAGGCGGTCGGGAGACCGGCCTGAAGGCTTGCCGACATGGGGCCGGGTTCTGCTGCTCGTCCTGACGCTGGGCCTGGCCATCTATGTCGTGATGTTCGCGCGCGAGAGCACCCGCCCGGCGCGCGAGGCGGCCGTACTGAGGGCCGAGGCGCTGAAGCGGGATTCCGATCTGGGCGCAGCGCAGCTGGATGCGAAACTGGCGCGGGCGCGGATGGGGCTGAGCGTCGCCGCCGAGGCCCTGCGCGCCAATCCCGGCCGGCCGCTGGACGCAATGGAGGCCGCGCGCGTCGTGGCGCCCGAGAGCGGCTTCGCCGTCGTCAACGCCGGGGGCGAGGCCAGCGCGGCGGCCGGCGCCGAGGCCGCCGCCTTCCGCCCTCTGTCCGCCGCCGTCTCGCCCGGCCCCCGCGCCTCGCACGACCGGACGGCGGTCCTGACCACCTCGGTCGAGGCCGAGGGCGTGGTCGCGCGCACCCCGACCGAGGGTCCCGTCGGGGCGCGGACCCTGGTGGTGTCGCCGACCGAGGGGGTGATCGCGGCGGGCGACGCCTCCTTGAACGACCGGCTGGGTCTGACGCTGGAGGCGATGACCGCCTCGGAGACGCCGTTGGAGGGTCAGCCCAAGTCCGGACAGGCGGTGGAGGCGACCGCGTCTCCCGTCGGCGATACGGGACTGAGCGTCGTCGCCTGGCGGCCGGACGTGAGCGGGGCCGCCGCCGTCATCAGCGACCTGTGGCTGCTGATCGCGCCGCTGGGACTGGGGGTGCTGGTGCTGGGCCTGGCCCTGTTGCAACGCTGGCGACAGTCGCGGGCGTCCAGGGCCTGGGCCGAGACCGAGCACCGGTTCCGCGTCGCCGTCGAGGCGGCGCGTTGCGGCGTCTGGGAATGGGACCTGAACGAGGGCGAGGTCACCGTCTCGGACTTCATGGCCGAACTGCTGGGTCTGCCTCAGGGCGGTCCCGTCCCCGCCGAGGCGGTGATGGAGAAGATCGCGCCCCGCTATCGAGAACTGGTCGAGCACGCCCTGCGTCAAGCCGCGACCTTCGGCGCCTTCGAGGTGACCTTCCCGGTGCCCATCCCGACCGGCGGGGCGCGCTGGATCGACGCGCGGGGCCAGGCGCGCGGGTCGCGGGGCGAGGAAGGGTTCTCGATGATCCTGGGCGTGGCCCTGGACATCACCGAGGCGCGCCGGGCCAAGGCCCAGGCCCAGTCGGCCGAGAACCGCCTGCGCGACGGGATCGAGAGCGTGTCGGACGCCTTCGTCCTGTTCGACAAGCACGGTCGCCTGATCCTGTGGAACCAGGCCTTCAAGGACGCCTTCGGCTTCGCCGACGAGGCGGTCCGCAAGGGTTCGATGAAGGACGAACTGAACCGCATCGCCGCCCTGGCCATCAAGGAGGAACGTCCCTCCGCCGAGGGTCGTGCGGGGGCCCGCGAGGTGGAGCTGTACGACGGGCGGGTGCTGCAACTGTCGGAACGTTTCACCGGCGACGGGGGGACCGTGGTCACCGCCGCCGACGTGACCGCCATCCGCCGTCAGGAGCTGGAGCGCCAGCGCGCCGCCGACAGTCTGCGGACCATGGTCGACCAGTTGGAGACCAGCCAGGAGAAGCTGAGCCTGCTCGCCCGCAAATACGAGGTCGCCATGACCCGGGCCGAGGCGGCGAACCAGGCCAAGTCCGAGTTCCTGGCCAACATGTCCCACGAGCTTCGGACCCCGCTGAACGCCATCAACGGCTTCTCGGAGATCATGGCCGGCGAGATGTTCGGGCCGCTGGGCGACAGCAAATACAAGGGCTATGCCGCCGACATCCTGAAGTCCGGCCAGCATCTGCTGAGCCTGATCAACGACATCCTCGACATGGCCAAGATCGAGGCGGGCAAGATGACCCTGCACTACGAGCCGGTGTCGCTGATCGAGATCTGCGAGGACGCGATCCGGCTGATGCGCGGCAAGGCGCAGGACTCGGGCCTGACCCTGACGCTGCAGGCGCCGGACCTGCCCGAGATCGACGCCGACTATCGCGGGCTGAAACAGGTGATGCTGAACCTGATCTCCAACGCGGTGAAATTCACGCCCGAGGGCGGGGAGATCACCGTGGGCCTGTCGCGTCTGGGGCCGGACCGGGTGCGGATCGCGGTGACGGACACCGGCATCGGCATCGCCGCCGAGGACCTGGCGCGTCTGGCCCAGCCGTTCGAACAGGTCGAGGGCCAGCATTCCAAGACGACGCAAGGGACGGGTCTGGGCCTGTCGCTGACCAAGGCGCTGATCGAACTGCACCAGGGCGAAATGCTGATGGAGTCCGAGCCCGGCGCCGGCACCACCGTCAGCTTCGACATCCCGATGAAACGGCCGGGCGCCCCGGCGGAGCAGGCCAAGGCCGCCTGATCAGGGCTCCACGGCCAGAAGCTCTTCCAGCAGGGCGGCGTAGTTCTGGTCCTGGCCGGCGGTGAACTCGGCCCAATGTCTCTGGGTGTTGGTCAGGATGTAGCGGTCGCCCTGCGAGGCCGTGCGGGCGTCCAGCGACAGTCGGGCCAGACGCTGGGACAGGTCGCGACGCTGATCCTGGGTGACCTTGACCGCCGCGACGGCCTGGCGGGCGTTGGACCAGGCGACGTCACCGTGGCGCATCCCCGGAGCCTGAAGAGCGCGGCGCGCGGCGGCCAGAGCCTGGGCGCCCGGCACGGCGCCCCACGCCTGACGCAGGGGCGCGAAGGCGGCCTCCAGCGCCGGATCGCCCAGGGTCTCGTTCAAGCCGAAACACCTCTGGAAGGCGAAGAGGGGAGAGGGCGTGTCGGGCGCGCAGTCGGGCCGGGTGGTCATGGCCGCCGCGACGATCCGCTCGGTCATCTGCCGGGGGAGGCTGGGCTCGCCCCCGCATTCGCCCCAGGAGGCGGTGCGACCCGCTTCATCCTGGACCACGCCGGACCAGTCGTGACAGACGGGCGGCGGCGGCGATCCCGCCGGCCTTTCCCTGACCACGGGCGCGCGGGGTGCGAAGACGG
Source organism: Brevundimonas staleyi (assembly GCF_041893865.1). Taxonomy (GTDB): domain Bacteria; phylum Pseudomonadota; class Alphaproteobacteria; order Caulobacterales; family Caulobacteraceae; genus Brevundimonas; species Brevundimonas staleyi. The sequence goes on along the minus strand of NZ_CP169082.1, from coordinate 977,062 downwards.
CGTCGGTGGCGATCGTGTCCCAGAGGTCGGGCGCCACCCTCACCGGATCGGACCGCCATTCCGGATACTGGACGATCAGATCGACCGCCCCGGTCGCGTCGCGACGCAGCTCCAGCCCCGGCACGCCCAGCATCATATAGGGATCGAACAGCAGGACGCGTCGGAAGGCGACGCCCGGCGGCTGGATCGGCGGGAAGCCCGCGCGGGTCAGGCGTTCCGCCTCAAAACGGCGCTGCATCTCCATGCCCGAGACGGTCGGCTGAACCGACTGGGCCGTCAGAGTCAGGATCAGGGAGAGCTCGGCGAACATGGACGAGGCGCCTCAACCGGTCACAGCCAGGGCGCGACGATCACGCCGATCATGACCAGGATAGCCACGGCCATCAGGCCGAGCCAGATCCATTCCTGAATGCGGAAACGCGGCATCGATCCCCCGGCGCTGCTTGCTAACCGCGAGCTTGTCCGACGATTTCAACCGCGACGCTAGACCCGAAGAGCGGGCGATCGCCTATTTCTGCGCGTCCCCGCTCGGACGGTGATCGCCGCCACCGCCCCCGCCGCCGCCTCGCTTGCTGTTGAGTATCCGGGAGAAGATGGCGCGCTCGGGGGGCGTCAAGGCGCCCAGGATGGTCAGGGCCTCGGCTTCCAGCCGTTCGCGACCGCTGCGTTCGGCCGCGCGGGATTGGCTCAGCAGTTCCGCTACGCGGGCCTGATCGTAAGGCTCGACGGCGGCGGCGGCGACAGCCTGACGGCGCAGTTCGCGGGCCTGCTGGAAGTCCGGACGGGCGGCGAGACCGGCCGCGCGCAGGGCCTGACGCACCCGGTCGCGCGTTTCCGGCGTCAGGCTCTCGAGCAGTTCGTGGGTCGAGGGACGTTGATCGTCCGGCCCCTTGCCGTCCATGCGCTGCTCGATCCGCTGTTGACCGCTGAGGGCGGTCCAGGCGGCGGTGGCGGCGAACAGGTTCACGGCCACCGAAACGGCCAGGGCGGCGCCCAGCACGATGATCAGGGTCCGCGACTTCATCCCAGGACCTCGGTCTCGTCGAAGCCGCCCAGCATGGCCTGCTCGACGGCGGCGTCGGCCTGGGTCTGGGTCGCCAGGTGGCTGCTCACGGTCGTGCCGACCATGACGCCGGCGCAGGCGGCGGCGGCCCAGCCGACCCCGCCGATCCACAGGAGCTTGCGAAGGGACGGCCAGGCGGCGCGCGCCCTCATCGTGGCCGAGGCCAGGACGCGGTCCCGAAGCGCCATGGAGACGGCCGGATTGACCGAGGCGAAGAGGGCGGCGTCGGTCTGGCGCGCGTCGAACAGGGCGCGTTCGGCCTCGATGGGGTTGGCGTCGGCGAAGGCGCGCGCGGCGTCGCGCTCACCCTCGGGCCAGCGGCGAAGGTCGCCGCCGAACGCATCAGCCAGTTCGCCGAAACGCGCGAGATCCATGCGTTCGGTGCTCATCCTCGTCCTCCTTCGGCCGCCGGCTCGGCGCCGGGGGCCAGATGCGCCAGGGTCTGGCGAAGGGTCCGGCGACCCCGCGACAGCAGACTTTCCAGCGCCTCGACACTGACCGACATGAGGCCGGCGGCCTCGATATTGGTCAGCTCCTGATAGTGACACAGCACAATGGCCTCGCGCTGTCTCTGCGGCAGAGCGGCCAGCGCCCTGTCCACCTGGGCGCCCAATTGGGCCGCCAGGATGCCTCGGTCCGGGGCCGGTCCCTCGTCGGGGCGGTCCGGAGAAATCTCGGTCGGAACCTCTCGACGCCGACGCAGGCGGTCATAGCAGAGGTTCAGCGCCACCCGGTGCAGCCAGGTGTCGAACTTGGCCTTTCCCGGCGCCCAGCGCGGGGCCTGTTTCCAGGCGCGCAACATGGCTTCCTGGGCCACGTCCTCGGCCTCGACAGGGTCGCCCAGCATCCGCTGGGCCAGGGCCAGCATGCGGGGGAGTTTCCGCGCCACCAGCGCCTGAACGGCCGCCGGGTCGCCGCGACCGACGCGGCGCACCAGATCTTCGTCGGGATCGACGACAGAGGCCAAGCGGTCCCTTTCCGGACGGTCCGCCTCGCGGGCGAACGGGCGGGACGGCCAAGTGAGTTCGACCGTCCCCACCCTCTTACTCCGAAGCCGGGGCCGAAGGCGACGGCTGACGCGCGGCGCGATGGGCCATGCGTTCGGCGCGACGCTCGCCGCGTTGCTCGCGCGCGGCCTGACGGGCGGCGGTGCGTTCCTCGGCGGTGATGAAACCGTCGCGGTTCGCATCGACCCGGTCGAACTGGGTCGTCAGACGCGTCTGGACGTCGGCGATGGTCACGACGCCGCCCTCGGCGCGCGGACCACGATGACCGCCCCAGCCGCCGCGATGACCGCGATTTCCGGCCCAGTGGGCGCGCGGACCGCGTTGACCCTGCATGCCGGCGCGACGGCCTTCACGCGGGCGGTCGGCGCGGGCTTCGCGCGGGGCGGTGAATTCCTCGCGGCTGATGGCGCCGTTACCATCCTTGTCCAGGCGGGCGAAGCGGTTGGCGACGCGTTCGGCGCGGCGGGCCTGACCGGCGGCGCGGCGTTCCTCGACGCTGATCTGGCCGTCGCGGTTCGTGTCCAGCGCGGTCAGGCGGGCGACGCGGGCGTCCACGAACTCGGCCCGGCTGACGCGGCCGTCACGGTCGGCGTCGGCCCGGGCGACACGCTGCTGGCCGGGTTGCGGCGCCTGTTGGGCCAGGGCGGACCCGGCGGTCAGAACGGCCAAGGCGGCGACGCCGGCGGCCAGAATGGTTTTCCTCATCTTCGTTCGTCTCCGAAAGCGACCGCGCATGCGGCCGCAAGACCCCTGTCTTGAGAGGTCTAACGGACGAGGTCGGAGGTTCCGTCGCGACGGGGCGGCAAGGCTTTTTCGAAGGCCTTCCGCGCCTTTTCGCGGACCGTCTCCAGCCGACGACGCAGGGCGGGGAAGTCCTTTTCGCCCGCCGCCTGGGCCAGACGGGCGCGGAAGGTCTCGGATTCGGCCTCAGGGTCACCCTTGTCGTCGAAGGCGCAGGCAAGAAGCTGGGCCAGGGCCTGATGCAGGACCCAGGTTTCCTTCAGGGCCGGATCCTTCGCCAGCTGGTCGAGGATGGAGACGCTGAGCGCCCCGCCCTGCCCGGCCGCCTGAAGCTGTCGGAACTGGCCCACGAACTCGGCGTCCACCAGACCGCCGGGGATCAGCTTCAGGTCCCAGAAGCCCTTGGCCGGGCGTTCGCGGGCCATCAGGTCGCGCATGGAGCGGACGTCGGCGGCGGTGTCCACGCCGGGCCGGGGACGACGCAGCGCCGCCTCGATCGCCGCCGTGACCTGGGCCCCGAAGGCCGGATCGCTGGCCCAGGCGACGCGGGCGCGGGTCAGGGCCATGAACTCCCAGGTGTCGGCCTCGCCCGCATAGTAGACCTCGAAGCCCGACAGGGGCACGGACACCGGCCCCTTGGAGCCGGAGGGGCGCAGCCGCATGTCCACCTCGTAGAGGCCGCCCTCGGCCGTGTGAGCGGACAGGGCCGAGATCAGCCGCTGGGTGAAGCGGACGTAGAAGGTGTCGGGAGACCAGCCTTTCGTCGCCGACGCGGCGTCCGACGGGGCGCCGTAGACGGTCATCAGGTCGAGGTCGGACCCGGCCGTCATCTCCCCGGAGCCGGCCTTGCCGAGCGCGATCACCGCCACCGCCCCGGCCATGGCGCCGCCCAGACGTTCGGTCTCGGTCAGGGCCGCCGCAGCGAGCGTCCGCATGACGGCGTCGGCCAGGTTGGTGAAGCCCTTGCCGGCGGCTTCGGGACCCACACGGCCGGTCAGGGTCTGCATGCCGATGCGGAAGGCCTGTTCGCGGTGCAGGCGGCGGACGGCGTTCATGGCGCCTTCGAAATCGCCCGAGCCTTGCGCTTCCTCGGCCATCTGGTCGAACAGGCCGGTGTTGATCCCGAGCTCGGTCTCGAACCGGGCATCCAGCATGGAATCCAGCGCGGCCGGATAGCGGCCGAGCGTGCGGGCCAGACGCGGGGCGAAGGCCATGACGCCGACGATCCGCTCGAACAGTTCGGGCTGGTTCAGGAACAGGGCCTGGACCTGAACCCCTGCCGACAGGCCGGCGAAGAAAACCGAGAACCGCTTGAAGGCGGCGTCCGGCGCGCCGGTGCGGGCGAGCGCCGTCAGGAGGCGGGGGGCCAGTCGGGTGAAGAGTTCGCGCCCTCTGGCGGACCTTGTCGCCGGGATGCGGCCGTGGTGCCAGGAGCGGATCGTATCGGCGACCGCGCCGGGGTCGGAGAAGCCCATCCGGGTCAGGGTGGCCAGGGTCTCGGGGTCGTTGTCGACGCCGGTGAAGACCAGGCTGCCGAAGGGCGAGGACAGCTCCTCCTCCCCCTCGAACAGGGCGCCGTAGCGGCGATTGACCCCGATCAGGACCTGTTCGACCCCTGCGTCGAAGGCGGCCAGATCGCCCTCTCCCGCCAGGGCCGCCACGGCCGCGCGGCGGGCCGGGTCGGCGGGCAGGATGTGGGTCTGTTCGTCTTCCAGCATCTGGACGCGATGCTCCAGGCCGCGCAGCTCGACGTAGAAGGCGGTCAGTTCGGCGGCGACCTCGGTCGGCAGATGGCCCCTGGCGACGAGGGCGTTCAGGGCGTCGATGGTGCGGGAGGATCTCAGCGACGGGTCGCGGCCGCCGAGGATCAGTTGCTGGGTCTGGGCGTAGAATTCGATCTCGCGGATGCCGCCGCGACCGAGCTTCAGATTGGCGCCCGCCGCCTCCAGACCCTCGCCGGTCTTGTGGACATGGATCTGGCGCTTGATCGACTGGATGTCGAGGACGGCCTGGTAGTCGAGGCTGCGCCGCCAGATGAAAGGGACCAGATCCTTCAGGAAGTCGCGGGCGGCGTCGAAGTCGCCGCAGATGGCGCGGGCCTTGATGAAGGCGGCGCGCTCCCAGTTCTGGCCGACGCCCTCGTAGTAGTCGAGCGCCATGGGCACGGCCACGACCGGCGGGGTCGAGGACGGGTCGGGGCGCAGGCGCAGGTCGACGCGGAAGACGTAGCCGTCGGCGGTGCGCTCCGAGAGCAGGCTGGCGACGCCCTGGGCCACCCGGTTCATCGTGCCTTGCGCTTCCACCCCCTCGGCGAGGACGGGGGCCAGGCGGTCGGGGTCGAAGAAGAAGCTGACGTCGATGTCGGAGGAGTAGTTGAGTTCGTTCGCGCCGTGCTTGCCCATGGCCAGACCGAACAGGCCGGGGATGGGGCCGCGCGTGTCGTCGGCGGCGGTCAGGAGCTTGCCCCGGCGACGCAGGTCCTCGGCCACGCCGGACAGGGCGGCGCGGGAGGCGACGTCGGCGAAGCGGCTCAGCGCCCCCGTGACCCGATCGAGGTCCCAGAGGCCGCCGAGGTCGGCGAGCGCGGTCAGGAGGTGGAGTTCGGCCTTCAGGCGGCGCAGGGGCGCGCGCATGTCGTCGGCCCCGCCGGTCAGGGCGATGGTCGAGGCGATGACGGCGTCCAGCCTCGTCTGCGGCCCCTCCTCCAGAATGGCGCGCAGCATGTCGGGCCAGCGCCGGGCGAGGCCGAACAGATAGGGGGAGGCGGCGAAGACGGGGGCCAGGGCCGGCCAGGCAGCGTCCAGGGTCGCGCCCCATCCGGCCTCGGTCGCCGAGGACGACAGACGTTCGCGGGCGCGCTCGGCCGCCTCGACGTCGATGACGGGGCCGCAGGGGTTGAGGTCGATCATTCGGCGGCCGGGGGCAGGACCAGGGCGACGCGGAGGCCCGGTCCGGAGCCGCCATAGGCGCCGGGACCTTCATCCAGCTGGATGCGGCCCAGATGGGCCTCCATGACGGCGCCGACCAGGGACAGCCCCAGACCCGATCCGGCCTCGGTGCGGCTGTTGTCCAGGCGGACGAAGCGCTCGATGACGCGACCGCGGTCCTCCTCCGGCACGCCCGGCCCGGTGTCGGTGACGGAGAACTCGACCTCGCCCGACGACCGCCTGCGGGCGCGCAGCATGACCGCCCCGCCGACGGGGGTGTATTTGATGGCGTTGTCGATGATGTTGGCCAGGGCCTGAGCCAGGAAGGGCCGCGCCCCCTCGATCATCAGACCGCGCTCGATCTCGGCGGAGAAGTCCAGCCCCTTGTCCTCGGCGGCGGGTTCGTAGAGCTCGGCCATGTCGGCGGCGAGGTCGGCGGCGTCGAAGACCTGGGCGTCCGGCACGCGCCCGGCGGCGGCCTGAAGACGGGCGATGGCCAGGACGGTGTTGAAGGTCTTCAGCAGGGTGTCGGCCTCGTCCAGCGCGACCTGAAGCGCGTCGACCCCGTCGATATGGCCGCCCTCGGCGTCGATGAGCGCGACTTCCAGCTTGGCCCGCATCCGGGTGAGGGGCGATCTGAGGTCGTGGGCGATGGCGTCGCCGGCGTGACGGATCGAGGCCATGGAGGTCTCCAGCCGGTCCAGCATCCCGTTGAGGCCGACGCCCAGTTCGTCCAGCTCGTCGCCTGAGCCGCGCACGGCGACGCGCGCCTTCAGGTCCCCATCCTGCACCGCGCCGACGACGGCGTTCAGCCGGCCCATGGACTTTTCCAGGTTTCGACTGATCAGGAGACCGCCGCCCAGACCCAGCAGCAGGACCATGCCCATGGCCATCCACAGCGCTTGGGTCAGGCGGCCCAGATAGGCCTCGGTGTCGCCCAGCGATTCGCCGACGATCAGCCCCTCCCCGCCCTTCAGCTTGACCTGGACGGCGCGGACCTGGGGCCGGATGACGCGGCCGTCGGGGTCGGTGTCGGTGATGGTGAAGGTGGTCCAGGCCTCGGCGTCCCCCGGCGGCTCATCAAAGGGCGAGACGCTGAGGCTGGAGGTGATGGACGTCCCGTCCGGCTCCATCAGGTGATAGAGGAAGGCGCTGCGCGTCAGGGTTCGGTCGATGACCGCCATGTTCAGCGCGTCGATCCCCCGGCTGTCATAGACGCCGATCAGGGTCTGAAGCTCGCCGCGCACGTCCGCCTCGGCCTTGGCCTGAGCCTCCGCCGCCGAGGCGATATAGACATAGGCCAGGATCGCGCTGGCCGCCGCCGCGAACAAGGCCAGGAACAGCAGCGTCAGCCGGAAGGGCGTGCGGCGGAAGAGGGAGGGGAGTTTCATAGCCGAACTATTCTCCCTCCCCCTGCGGGGGAGGGTGGTCGGAGCGCAGCGGAGACCGGGTGGGGCGGGCAAGGCAAGCCGCGCGCACCTCGTCGATCACATCCTCCAGGCGATCTCGCACCATCAGATTGTCGTAGCGCAAAGTCAGCAGGCCCTCTCTGGCGAAAACGGCGTCTCGAACACGATCCTGACGCTGACGATCTTCCGTTTGATGTGAACTCCCGTCCACCTCGACGATCACCCCGCGCGCCCAACAAAAGAAGTCGAGGTAGTAACGGCGCAATGGAACCTGTCTGCGAAAGTGCAGGCCTTCCGGTCTCAGCGCTCTGAGAGCGACCCAAAGACGCGCTTCGGCAGGGGTGAGCGCCTTCCGCATCTCGCGCGCCCGAGCGATGATCGCCATGTCGCCTGGCCCTCCCCACCCGGCCGCTTCGCGGCCACCCTCCCCCGAGGGGGAGGGAGAAACTTCTCGCTACGCTTCCAATCGGTAACCGGCCCCGCGAACCGTCTGCAGCATCGCCTTGTCGAAGCCCTTGTCGATCTTGGAGCGCAGGCGGCTGATATGGACGTCGATGACGTTGGTCTGGGGGTCGAAATGGTACTCCCACACCTTCTCCAGCAGCATGGTGCGGGTCACCGACTGGCCGGCATGGCGCATCAGGAACTCCAGCAGTTGGAACTCGCGCGGCTGCAGGTCGATCTCGGTGGCGCCCCGATGCACGGTGCGGCCGATCAGGTTCATCTCCAGGTCGCCGACCTTGAGCACCGTCTGCACACCGCCCGTCTCGCGACGGCGCGACAGGGCCTCGACGCGGGCGATCAACTCGGCGAAGGCGTAGGGCTTGACCAGATAGTCGTCGCCGCCGGCCTTCAGGCCCGTGATCCGGTCCTCGACCTCACCCATGGCGGACAGGAACAGGACCGGCGTCTGGTCCCCATCCTTGCGAAGGGTCTCGACCATGCCGATGCCGTCCAGGCGCGGCATCATCCGATCCACGACATAGACGTCGTAGTCGCCCTTCTGCGCTTCCAAGAGGCCATAGGCGCCGTCGATGGCGTGGTTGGCGATGTGACCGGCCTCGGTCAGGCCGCGCACCATGGCCTGGGCGGCTTCGGCGTCGTCTTCGACCACGAGAATTTTCATAAGGCCGCCCTCCGGAATCAAAATCGCCGCCGATGTTAGCGCATCGGCGGCGATCCCGTCAGTTAAGGCTTTGTCAGAGGAGCGAATGCCCCCTCAAAGAAAAATGACGTCCTGACAACCACCGAAAGTACTGCAGATCGTGCAATGCTTGTAACCATATTCATCGGTAGTGCACCAAGTGAGCGTATCTGCGCTCGCCGGAGCCGCACCCGCCAACGCTGCTACTGCCATGGCAAAAGCCGCTGAAAACGAAAGAATTTTGCGCTTCACAATAACCTCTAATAGCGAGCAGGTGAAAGGTAGCTCAGCATTTCACGAGACACAACCTAGAGACTTCATTCAAATACGACACTCGCGCTTTCCGCTAGATCGAGAGCTTTTGTGAGCTTGGTACCCGTGTCCGCCGCCGATGTTCGCCCATCGGCGGCTAAGGAGTGAATCAGCGCCTATCCAGGGTCTGGATCACTCGGTGGCAAACGGCACGATGATCCGACCCTCCTGACCCGTGGGGGCCCGCACGGCCAGAAGGACGCTGGGACGTCCGGCGGCGCGCGCGGCCTCCACGGCAGCGCGGAATTCCGCCACGGTGCTGACGCGGGTATAGTTGACCCGCTCGATCAAAATGCCCGCTCGAGCGCCTTCTCGCGCAGCCGGTGATCGCGCCTCCACGTCGGTGATGAGCACGCCGCCTTGGTCTCCCGTCAGACCATAGGCGTCGCGTGCCGAGGCTGGCACGGACCCGACAGTCATGCCTAGAATAGTTTCGCCGCGCGAGGCCTCCGGTTGGCCTGGAACCGGCCCGGGCGTCGCATTTCCCTGGACGCTCGCATTGATATCCGCCGGTCGCGTTCCGGCGCGGACGTTGATCGTCTGACGGCGGCCGTCACGGAAGATGTTCAACCGCATGGTCTCGCCGGGCCGGGTGGCTCCGACAGCGCGCGTTAAGGCGGTGGAGCTTTCGACCGGCTTGCCGTTGATCTCCGTGACGACATCGCCCTCGCGCAAGCCAGCTTCTTGTCCGGGAGCGCCCGGCGTCAGCGACTCGATAGAGGCACCCTTGATACCATCGGGCAATCCAAGGGACCCACGGACTTCGTCGGAATCAACCGTTCCGATCTGGGCCCCCAGATAGCCACGCTCGACGGCGCGGCCGCTCATCAGACGCTCGGTCACCGACTTGGCGATGGAGGCCGGAATGGCGAAGCCGATGCCGACCGAGCCGCCGGTCGGCGAGAAGATCGCCGAGTTCACGCCGATGACGCGGCCGTAGATGTCGAAGGTCGGGCCGCCCGAGTTGCCCCGGTTGATGGCGGCGTCGATCTGCAGATAGTCGGTGTAGGGCGTCGTGCCGTCGCCGATGTCGCGGGCGCGGGCCGAGACGATGCCGGCCGTGGCGGTGCCCCCAAGGCCGAAGGGATTGCCGACCGCGATGACCCAGTCGCCGACGCGGGGCTCGGCCTGTTCCTCGAAGCTGACGAATTTGAAGTCGGCGCCCTCGACCTTGACCACGGCCAGGTCGGTGTCTGCGTCGCGACCGATCAGGCGACCGGGCAGGGACCGCCCGTCGGACAGTTTCACCGTGATCTTGGTCGCGTTGGCCACGACGTGGTTGTTGGTGACGATGTAGCCGTCGGCCGAGATGAAGAAGCCGGAGCCGGCGCCCTGGGCGGTCGGGGCGTCCTCGCCGTCATCCTGGCCCTGACCCCGGCCCTGCGGGACCTGGAAGCCGAAGCCGGGCGGGAAGCCGGGGATCTGGATCGTGCCGCCGCGCGGGCGTTCGATGGGGGTCTCGACGTCGATCTGGACCACGGCCGGCGACACCTGGTCGAAGATGTCGGCGAAGCTGAGCGGCGCGCCCTGCGGCGGGGCGAAGGCCAGTCCGGCGGCTCCGGCCGACGGGACGACCCGCCCGACCTGTTCGGCGGCGTTTGCGCCGGGCCAGTCGATCACGCCCCCGGCGGTCGCGGCGGCCGCGAACACGAGGCCCACGGCGGCCCCCAGGATGAATTCCTTGCGCTTCAGCATCGGTGTCTTTTCGATCCTTCATGGGCCCGGAAAGGACCCGCTTCGCCCAGTGATATAGCCCTCGAACGGCTTTCGCCAACCGTGGGCTCGTGAGGCATGATCCGCCTCAACGTCCGTCGTGAGACGCGGATGCGTCAGGATCAGGGCGAACCGTTTCAGACTGGAGAAGATCGGCCAGCCGACGCTCCTCGTCAGGCGAAAGCGGCGCGGTCTCTTCGGCCTTGCGGCGCGCGAAGACGAACAGGGCGGCGGCGCCCAGGACGATCAGCACGCCGGGTCCGAACCACAGGAGCCAGGTGCCGGTCCGCACCGGCGGGGTGAACAGGACATAGTCGCCGTAACGGCGGACAAGGTCGTCGCGGACCTGTCGATCCGTGGCGCCGGCGGCGATCTCCTCGCGGATCAGGCGGCGCATGTCGCCGGCGATCCCGGCGGGGCTGTCGGCGATGGATTCGTGCTGGCAGACGACGCAGCGGACGACGGTGAACAGCCGCTGGGCGCGGGCCTCCGCGCCGGGGGAAGAGAGCGGCTCGTCGGGACGGGCGGCGGGTTCCTGGGCCAGGGCCGGGGTGGAGACGGCGAGCAGGAGGGCGAGCAGGAGGGCGACAAACCCTTCTCCCCTCGGGGGAGAAGGTGCCCGGAGGGCGGATGAGGGGGACGTCCCCATCAGACACCGGCCTCGGAAATCGAGCGCGCGGACAGAGCCCCCTCATCCGTCTCGCTGCGCGAGCCACCTTCTCCCCCAAGGGGAGAAGGACGCTTCTTCTTCCCGCCCACCGCCAGCCTCAGCCGCCGGTCGAACAGGGACAGCATCCCGCCCAGGGCCATCACGAACGACCCCAGGAAGATCAACCGCGCCCAGGGATTGTCATAGACCCGCACCGTCCAGGCCCGTTGGCCGTCCTGGGTCATGCGACGCTCGCCCATGACGACATAGACGTCGTCCAGTCCCCGGAAATCGAGACCGACTTCGGTCGTGGTCTGGCCGCCGGCGGGGAAGAAGCGGCGCTCGGCGGTGACCGTCTTCGGGAAGGCGCGGCCGTCGGTGGAGGTGACGGTCAGGGTGCCCCGCTCGGCCAGATAGTTGGGACCCTCGACGATCTCGACCTTGTCCAGTTTGACCGCCCAGCGTCCTGCGTGGACCTCGCCCCCGATGGGCAGGGGGGCGGCGGCCTCGGTCTTGAAGCCTGTCTCGACCACGGCGCCGAGGACGAAGAGGCCCAACCCTGCGTGGGCCAGGGTCATGCCCCAGGCGCCGAGCGGCAGGCCCTTCAGGCGACGACCGACCTCGGCCAAATGAACGCGGGATGGGGGGGCGCGGAACAGGCGGACCCGTTCGACGACCTCGGCCAGCGCCCCGAGGATCAGCCAGGCGCCGACGGCCAGGCCGGCCGCCGAAAGGGCCTTCTTCGGCTCGAACGCCAGCCAGCCGATGAAGCCGCAGGCGATGGCCAGACCTCCGGCGACGGCGAGACGCTGCATGGCCCCTTTCGCATCGCCGCGCTTCCAGGCCAGCAGCGGACCGGCGGGCAGGATCAGGAAGGCCACGACCATCAGGGGGACGAAAGTCAGGGCGAAATAGGGCGGGCCGACCGAGATGGTCGCGCCGGTCGCCGCCTCCAGGATCAGGGGATAGAGGGTGCCGAGGAGCACCGTCACCGCCGCCACGGTCAGGAAGAGGTTGTTGAGCACCAGCGCCCCCTCGCGGCTGATCGGGGCGAAGAGACCGCCGCCCTTCAGCTGGGGCGCGCGCCAGGCGAAGAGAGCGAAGGCCGATCCGGCCGTGAAGGCGAGGATGCCGAGCAGCATCAGCCCCCGCTCCGGATCGACGGCGAAGGCGTGGACCGAGGTCAGGACGCCGGAGCGGACGAGGAAGGCGCCCAGCATGGAGAAGGTGAAGGCCAGAAGGGCGAGGAAGACGGTCCAGCCCGCCAACGCTCCGCGCCGCTCGGTCACCACCGCCGAATGCAGAAGCGCCGCGCCGGCCAGCCACGGCATGAAGCTGGCGTTCTCGACCGGGTCCCAGAACCACCAGCCGCCCCAGCCGAGCTCATAATAGGCCCAGAAGGAGCCGAGCGTGATGCCGGCGGTCAGGAAGACCCAGCTGGCCAGGGCCCACGGCCTCATCCAGCGCCCCCAGGCGGGCCAGAAGCCGGAGAAGGCCCTGCCCTCGATCAGGGCGGCGACGGCCAGCGAGAAGGTCACCGAGAAGCCGACATAGCCCGCGTAGAGCATGGGCGGATGGATCGCGAGGGCCGGATCCTGAAGCAGCGGGTTCAGGGACGCGCCCTGAAGCGGCGCCGGGTCGATCCGGGCGAAGGGGTTCGACGTGAAGACGGCGAAGGCGAGGAAAAGGGCGCCCAAGCCGCCCTGCACGCCCACGGCCGAGGTCTTCAGACCGAACGGCAGGCCGCGCGCGCGGGTCAGGGCCGCGCCGAAGCCGGTCATGACCAGACACCACAGGACCAGCGAGCCCTCATGGCTGCCCCAGGCAGCGGCCACCTTATAGAGCATCGGCTTGTCGGTGTGGCTGTTGGCCGCGACGTTGGAGACCGAGAAGTCCGAGGTCGCGAAGGCGAAGATCAGGGCGCCGAAGGCCAGGGCCGTGGCGAAGGCCGCCGCCAATGCCGCACCTTCCGCGCCGCCTGCGAGAAGCGGACTGCGACGCACCCGCCCGGCCGCCGCCAACCCCGTCTGGAGCACCGACAGCATCAGGGCGAGGACCAGCGCGAAGGCGCCGAATTCGACGATCATAGCGTGCGTTGATCCGCGGGCTGGGCCGGGGCGCCCTCAGGCCGCCACTCGCCCTTTTCCTTCAGACGGTCGGCGACTTCGCGCGGCATATAGGTCTCGTCGTGCTTGGCCAGGACGCTGTCGGCGTGGAAGACGCGGTCGGGACCGAACTTGCCTTGCGCGACGATCCCCTGCCCTTCGCGGAACAGGTCGGGCAGGTCGCCCTCGTAGACGACGCGGCTGGTCGCGGCGTTGTCGGTGACGGTGAAGGCGACGGTGGCGCCGTGGTGTTCGACGCTACCGGCCTCGACCAGGCCGCCCAGACGGATCATGCGGCCGGCGGGCGCGGCCTCTGCGGTGGCTTCGGACGGCGAGAAGAAGAAGGTCACGCTGTCCTGCATGGCCCACAGCGACAGGCCGACGGCGAGGGCCAGCACGGGGGCGGCGGCGGCCACGACCCACAGGCGGCGACGCGCCTTCGGCGATTTGGGAAGCCAGCTCATGGGCGGACGACGTGTTCCGGGGACGGAGAAGTCGCGCCGTATAGCGCCTGTGCTTTCAGCATCCAACGGGTCATGCCGCCGCGTCCAGACGGGTGACCAGATCGACCCGGCGCGGGTCGGCCGGATCGAGGGCGGCGATCAGCGGTCCCCACAGCTCGCGGGCCTTGGCGACGTCGCCGCGCGTCAGGGCCGCCTCGCCGAGGAAATAGCGGGCGCCCAGCTGATCCGGGTCCAGCGACAGGGCGCGGGTGAAGGCGGCCTCGGCGTCGACGCCGACCTCTCCATCCGAGGCACGGACGAGGCTTTCGCCGAGACGGGCCCAGCTGGTGGCGTCGTTTTCGTCGAGCCTCAGGGCCTGACGGAAGGCGGAGGCGGCGCCGATGGGGTCGCCGGCCTCGAACCGGGCGGCGCCCAGCATGGTCAGGGCGGTGCGGTTCTCGGGCTCGCGCTTGGCGGCGCGGGTCAGGACGGCCGCGATCTGTTCGGCGTCCAGGGTCTCGGGGCTTTCGGCCCATTCGTCGACGCGGCGCTCATAGGCCTGGTCCGGCAGGCCCGGCGAGCCAATGACGAAATAGAGGCCGAGCGTCGCGGCCACGGCCACGACCAGTCCCGCCAGAACCAGCATCCGGTCGCGCCCGCCGACGGTCGGCGCCGCATCCTTCGGTCCGCCGGCGAGCAGACGGCGGCCGGCCTCCGCACGGGCGGCGACGAAGGCGTCCTCGTCCAGGAGGCCGCGCGCCTTGAGGCGGTCCAGTTCGGCGAGTTCGGCCGCGCCCGTGTCGGCGACGGGCTGTTCGCGGTCCGCGCCGCGTCGCGCCAGGCTCAAAACCAGAAGGCCCGCCATCGCCGTGACGAGCCCGGCCAGGGTCCAGAAAACGATCATGGGCGGCGTTTAGCCGATCAGGCGGCCTGGGGCGAGTGCGACGCATCGAGCGCGGGGCGGGCTCCGGCGGCGGCGGCGCGTCTGCGGATCGTGCGGGCCGCATCGGTCGCCTCGATCAGCAACAGGCATTTGGCCAGGGTCTCGATCTGGCCGAGCGATTTCCGCTGATCCGGGGCGTCGCCGGCGTTCACGGCCTCGATGACCTGATCGACCCAGGTCGTGACCCGCTCGGTCACCGACTGGACCAGTTGCTGGCGCAGGGTCTCGCAGCCGAAGACCTGGGCCGCCGTGCGAATGGCGCCGAGCAGGGTCAGGAGGACGATCACCGCCTGCACCTCTTCCAGCGAGGCGGCGGGGGCGTCCACATCGGCGACGCGGCGGGTCATCCGGCCCGTGGTCTTGGCCTCGCGCGTCGGCATCAGCCGGTCGAGCGCCTTGTCCAGCGTCCGCAGGGTCTTGGACAGGGTGGCGTTGATCCGCTCGCGCGCCTCTCGCGCCTGTTTGCCCCAGGCGCCGTCGGGGTCGAGCTGAAGGGTCAGGTCGAGTTCGCCCAAGGTCTCGGCGCACCAGGCGATGTCGGCGCGCACGCCCGGCCCGGGATCGGCCTTGGCGCCCGGCTGATGGGTGGCGATGCGGGCGACGCGCGCTTCCACTTGCTGGATCAGCCGGTTGACGAAACAGGCCATCTCCGATTCCGACAGGAAGCCTTCCTTGGCCGCCGCATTCGACGAATGGACCACCAGACGCAGGATCAGGGAGGCGTCGGCCAGATGGCCGAAGAAGATCTCCAGCATGCGCGGCCCGCCGTCCGGCGTGATCTCGGCGCTGTCGCGGATCAGAAGACGCAGCTCGGCCAGTTGATCGCCGGTGGGCCGCAGGATCAGGTCCGGGAGGATCAGGAGGCCCCGACGCGCCATGGCGGCCAGGTCGAAACAATGGGCCAGCTCCTGAAGCCCCTTCTGACGCACGGCCTCGTCGCCGTTCGGGGGCCAGATCAGGTCGGGCTGGTCGCGCACCGCGCCGGCGGCGGCCACGCAGATGCGGTCGGCGACCGTCCGCATCTTCGGATTATCCTCGATCGGACGATAGTCATCCAGGACGATGAGCAGCTCCGGCTCCTTGCTGGAGGCCGCCTTCCACAGGCGCGGCAGGACGCCGGGCGGGAAGCTGACGGACTCCACGCCGTCGGGACGGCGCCGGAACATGGGCAGGAGCGGCGCGAAGGCGATGGCGCGACGGCGGCGGTCGATGGTCTCGTCCGCCAGCATGATGCTGAGCGCGGCCGCGCGTTCGCCGGGCATCTGGGCGACCGCGCCCGACAGGGTCTTCAACACGCTATCGGGCACACGCTCCAGCATCTGGGCGAGCACCGCACGTTGCGCGACCGAAAGCTCGGCCATGCGTCACTCCGTATACCGCAGGCATGCTGCCGACGGTCACAGTGAAGGACCAGGGTTAACAATCCGGTAGCGGAGGATCGGCCCCGCTCAGGCCCCGGCGGCGGGCAGTTCCAGCACCACCTTCAGCCCGCCCAGATTGCTGGCGGCCAAAGTCATGCGCCCGCCGTAGGCGCGGGTCAGGTCGTCGACGATGGCAAGGCCCAGCCCGGAGCCCGGCGCGGTCTCGTCCATCCGGGCGCCGCGTTTCAGGGCGCCGTCGCGCTGATCGGCGGGCAGGCCCGGACCGTCGTCCTCGACCACGGCGATCATCTGACCCAGGCCCGAGGCGCCGGCCGAGACCCGCACCCGACGCTTCGACCATTTGCAGGCGTTCTCCATCAGATTGCCGAGGATCTCCTGCAGGTCCTGCCGCTCGCCCAGGAAGGCCAGTTCGTCGGGCGCGCGCCAGTCGATCTCCACGTCCTTGGACTGGAAGACGCGCTCCAGCATGACGGCCAGCTCATCGACGACCTCCCCCACAGGCGTCTTTTCGCCCAGGCCATGGGCGGCGCGGGCGGCGGCGCGGGCGCGGCGCAGATGGTGGTCGACCTGGCCCTTCATCACCTCGGATTGACGCCGGACGATCTCGGCCAGGGGGCCGGCGTCGCTGCCGGCTTCCGCCAGCATGACCGACAGCGGCGTCTTGAGCGCATGGGCCAGGTTGCCGACGTGGGTGCGCTGGCGATCCACGGCCTCCTGATTATGGTCCAGCAGGCGGTTGACCTGTTCGGCCAGGGGCTGGATCTCGACCGGATAGGATTTCTCGATCCGGGCCGCCTTGCCCTTTCGCACATTGGCGATCTCGACACGCAGGTCGAACAGGGGGCGAAGGCCGATCTGGACCTGCAGGAAGACGGCGATGACCAGGCCGATGCCCAGGATCAGCAGGGCCGTCCAGGTGAAGGTCGCGAACTGGCGCGTATCGGCCTCGATCTCGGACCGGTCGATCCCGGCCATGAAGACCAGGGGCTGGCCGTTCAGCGACTTCATGCTGGCCGCGATCCGCAGCGGCTGGACCTCGTCGGCCAGGATGCCGGGGTCGTTGTAGCTGAGGGTCGAGCCCATGGCCGCCTTCAACCGTCCGGGCAGCAGCGGATCGACATAGAGGCTCTCGCCCGCCAGCGACGGCGACCGGGCCAGGACGACGAACCCGCCGCCCGCATCGACCCGCCCCACCATCCAGTATTTGCCGCTGAGACCGCGCAGGGTCGGGGCGTCCTTGATCTCCGCGACCTGCAGCCCCTCGGGCGTCATCACGCTGGCGATGACCACGTCGTCGATGACCCCGCCCAGGGAGTTGCCGAGGCGACGCAGGGCGCTTTCCTGATACTGGCTGGTCAGCATCCAGCCGGTCAGCATCAGGGCCACCACGATCCAGGCCGAGGCCAGCCAGATCAGGCGACGCGTCAGGCTGTGGCCCGGACGGCCGATCCAGCGGCCCCAGGAGGGCTTGCGGGCTTCTGGTGCGTCCGCCGGGGCGTCGCTCACGCGGCTTCGGACTCGCCGGCCAGGGGCGTCAGGCGATAGCCGAGGCCGCGCACGGTCTCGATCCGGTCGGACCCGACCTTCTTGCGAAGGCGGCCGATGAAGACCTCGATGGTGTTGGAGTCGCGGTCGAAGTCCTGATCGTACAGGTGTTCGACCAGCTCGGTCCGGCTGATGACCCGGCCCTGGTGCATCATCATGTAGTGGAGCAGCCGGTATTCCAGCGAGGTCAGGCGCAGGGGCTCGCCGTTCACCGTCGCCCGCGCCGCACGCGGGTCGAGACGCAGGCCCCCGCACGACAGGGTCGCCGAGGCGATGCCCGCCGAACGACGCAGCAGGGCGCGCAGACGGGCCAGCAACTCCTCCGTATGGAAGGGCTTGGTCAGGTAGTCGTCGGCCCCGGCGTCGAAGCCCGAGACCTTGTCCGACCAGGCGCCGCGCGCCGTCAGGATCAGGACCGGCGTCGTCTTGCCGTCCCGGCGCCAACGCTCCAGCACCGACACCCCGTCGATCTTGGGCAGGCCGAGGTCCAGCACGACCACGTCATAGGGTTCGGTGTCGCCCAGGAAGTGGGCCTCCTCCCCGTCGGCGGCGTGATCGACCGCATAGCCGGCGTCGCCCAGCGCTTGCTTCAGCTGGCGCGACAGATCCTTGTCGTCTTCGACCAGGAGAATCCGCATCGTCTCGTACCCTCTTTAGCCGCGCGAACTGACGGAGATATCGATGATCTGACCGTCGCGCTCGAAGCGGAAGACATAGGAATCGCCGCGCATGCCGAGCGAGCCGACGAAGCGTGCGCCCCGCGCCCGCGACTGAGCGATGCCCTGGGCCTCGGCCTCCGAAATGCGGCGTTCCTGGCGCTCGAACGACTGACCGCCGCGATCGCGGTCCCGGTCCCGGTCGCCGCGACCGCCACGATCCTGCGCGCTCGCAACGCTCATCGGCGCGGCGGCGATCAGGGCGGACAGCAGGATGGCGGTCAGGCGGGTCATGGAGCGTCTTCTGCGCCCCACGCTCTGAACGGAGGCTGAACACGCAGCTTAGGGAGGTTTAACCTCGGGCGAAACCGGCCTCTCGCAACGGATGAACGGAACCTGGCCCGGCCTGTTCAGGCTCGGCTCAGCGGCGGTGCGCTTTTCTCCGATCAACGCAGCCGATCCCCGGTTGCGGAGATCACATGGAGAGATCCGATGATGAAGAAGATGCTCGTTCCCGCCCTCGTCCTGGCGTCGGTCTCCGCGGCCGCCGTCCCCGCCGCGGCCCAGAGCTACAACAACCGTCCGCGCTACAATCAGAACTACGGCGGCTGGCAGTCGATCAACGTGCGCCAGGCCAACCTGGATCGCCGCATCGACGTCGGCGTCCGCACCGGCCAGCTGAGCCGCCGGGAAGCCACCCGTCTGCGCGGCGAGTTCAACGCCCTGCTGCGTCTGGAGGCCAACTATCGCCGCGGCGGCCTGACGGCCTGGGAGCGCAACGACCTGGATCGTCGCTTCGACCGCCTGTCGATGCAGATTCGCGAAGAGCGCCGCGACCGCGACAACCGTCGCCGCTAACCGCCAGCCGTTCCTGAACAGAAGGGCGCGATCCGAAAGGGTCGCGCCCTTTTCCGTATGCGGATCAGAAGCGCAGGACCGAGCTCATGACCGTCACCGCACTGCCCCGGATCAGCACCCGGTCGCCGTGAAGCTCCGTCTCGAACCGCGCGCCCCGGCCCGGATAGGCCTGTTCGAAGGTGATGTTGGTCCGCCCCAGCTTGGTCGCGAACAGGGGCGCCAGACCGCACCGGGCCGAGCCCGTGGCCGGGTCCTCGTCCACGCCACAGCCGGGGCCGAAGAAGCGGTCGACGACATCGATGCCCTCATCCGACAGGCCCGCCGCGATGACCTGACCCGATTCCATCGCGCCCTCGCCAAAGACCAGCAGGGCCGGGATGTTCGGCTTCAACTCGCGCACCGTCTTCGCATCGGCCATGACGGCGATCAGATAGCGGCTGGCCCAGACCTCCAGCGGCTCGGCGCCCAGGGCCTCGGCCAGACCCTTCGGCGTCTCGACCCGCTTCAGGGGATCGGCCGGGAAGTTCAGTTCATAGCCTTCGCCGAACCGATCGACGGTCAGGACGCCGGAGGCCGTGTCGAAGGTCAGCCGGCGGCTCTCCACCCCCAGCTCCCGCCACAGCACATGGGCCGCCGCCAGCGTCGCGTGACCGCACAGCGATACCTCCACCGTCGGGGTGAACCAGCGCAGCTCGAACCGGGCGTCGTCGCGGGTCGTCTTCAGGAAGGCGGTCTCGGAGTGATTGTTCTCCGCCGCCAGGGCCTGCATCCAGCCGGCGTCGGGCCAGCTCTCCAGCGGCTGAAGCACGGCGGCGGGGTTGCCCATGAAGGGGCGTTCGGCGAAGGCGTCGACGGTCCAATGGCGCATGGTTCGTGCTTAGGCGGACAGGCCCAGAGCCGCCACCACGAAATCCGCCCGTGCGACGATACCGACCTTCGGCAGGATCACGATCTCGTAGTCCAGTGCGTCGTAGGCGCGGGCCAACCGGTCATACTCCGCCACCGCCTCGTCGAACCCATGCGGTCGTTCCGGATCGGTCTCATAGATCTCCGGCCAGGGCGGGGTCAGGAAGACCTGCCGCCCATAGCGATGCGCCCGCCCCAGACGTTCGATCTCCGGTTCGCCGGTCGCCTGTTCCAGCGCGACCGCCGCATCGACCAGACCGCGATCGAAGAAGACCAGCCCCTCGCCCGGCGCCGAGTTCCGATCGGCGAGCGCCATCCTCACCGCCCGCCGTGCGAAGGCTTCCAGATCGACCCACGGCAGGGCGGTCCCGCCGGTCCGCATCTCCTCCGCCACGATCCGCCGTCCGGGTTCCTCGACGACGGCATGGCCGCGTCGCGCCAGCTCGGCCAGGAGACTGGACTTGCCGCCCCCGGAACAGCCGGACAGGACGACGAACTGCTCGCTCATTCCGGTTCGATCACGGTCAGTTCGGGCCACAGGGCCAGCCGCTTCTCGACCACATTGGGCCAGTCCTTCGCAACGCCCCGGTTCGGATTGGGTCGCAGGATCAGATCGAACAGATCCTCCAGCCCCAACGGCGCGGCGACGCTGATCGTGTCGTCCGCCTCCAGCCGGACCCCGATGGCGAAACAGGGCGCCACGAACCGCTCCAGCGCCTCGTCGGTGTTGGCGATAGGGTCGTAGGGCTCGCCGAAATGGCCGGGAACCAGATCGGCACGCAACTCTGTTCGTATGTTCGGACCTTTTGGGGTCGCCCTCCGACCGAAACCGTCACAGGCCTGCCGGGTGACTGGACAGCCAGTCGCGATACTTCGCCTTCAGCGACGCGACCTCTTCCGGTTTGGCCAAGAAGAGGTCGGTGCCACCATCGTAGGGAGCGAAAACCGAGCCGGTCGTTTCCGACACCCACAACGTCGGGCCTGCCCGTTCCTCGGCGATGCTGGTGAGCAGTTCGTCAAAGCTACCGTCCGTCCATCGGGTCTGCCCCGCGTGAACTCGCCACACAACGGGGTCTTCGTCGTCATCCTCGTCGGCAAACTCGAAAGCGGGTTTGAGATCGAACTGTCGTGTTGCGGCGAAGGGATCGTGAGCGTCGGCCACATCAGTCATCCCGGCAGGCGTGATCCAGTGCGTCTGAACCAACCAGCAAGGGTCTGACCCCAGCACCTCCGCAGCCAGCAAGTTCTGGCGTTCTAGAATGGCGCGACGCTCATCGTCATTGTCGGCGTATCGCTTCGATTCGGGGAGCGAGTGAAAACGAACCCAGTTAGCCGCCCCGCTACTCGTCAGCCTGTAGCCGACAGGCCAAAGCCCCTCGTGAAAACGCGACCAGACATGTCGAAACGGGTTCATCCCGTGATCCTACCGAATCAGCCGAACGAGGTCACTCAAGCTGTGTTCTTCGGGCTGGTCCGCAATCAGACCTGAACGACATTGAGTTCAGGCCAACGTGCTTTCGCCTTCTCGATGATGCGATCCCAATCGTTCGCGAGCGGTCGGTCAGGTGTCGGACGAATGGTCAGATTGAACACGTCCTCCAGCCCAAACGGCGCAGCCACGGTGATTTTGCCGTCCTCTTCCAGTCTCACACCAACCGCAAAACAAGGCGCGACAAACCGGGTCAGGGCCTCATCCGTGTTGGTCAGAGCCGAGTAGGAACCGCCGAACTTCGCCGGATGCCATAAATGAACGCGCGCCTGGTTCCGCACCTCGACATCCGTTCTGAACGGCTCCTCGAAGGCGGCGGCGACGCGTTTGATGATGACGTCTTCGGCGTCCCAGGAGGTGTCCGGGTCGAAGTATCCGAGGTCGAAGTCCTTGCGACCGTAGCCGGCGGGCCGCCCGGTCACGGCGTTCCACACCGACTGATAGACGGCGCCGGAGAAGACCCTCCAATCGGTCAGGCCGAGCCCGCGCACCGTGGTCAGGACGTGCATCAGATCCGCGTCCGCCCGGAGGATCTCGACCAGTCGCGCTTCCAGATTTTTCATGAACGGGTCCCCGGCCCTGTGCGTTGAAGCTTCACTGAGACTGAAAGGAGCTCATCGATGAGCGAACCCAAACCCGGCGATCCCGGATACGGCCGCGACGAAGACATGGAGCGGCTGCGCGGCACCAACCGGCCCGCCACCGCCCACATCCACAGCGAGGAAAACCACGGCCACCCGCTGCGGGTCTCGCCCCAGCCGGACGAACCGGACGGCGGCGGGGTGACCGAACAGATCTGAGCGATCACCGCGCGTCCTTCAGCGGCCAGCCGTGGTCCAGCGGACCATGGCCGCGGCCCAGACCAGGCGCGCGGCGGATGGCCTCCGACACATAGGCCCAGGCCTCGGCCACCGCGACTTCCAGAGGCTGCCCCAGCGCCAGACCCGCCGCGATGGCGCTGGCCAGGGTGCAGCCGGTGCCGTGGGTCGAGGTCGTCTCGATGCGCGGCCCCTCCAGCAGGGTTTCGCCGGTCGGGGTGATGAGAAGGTCGACGACCGTCTCCCCCGCCACATGGCCGCCCTTCATCAGCACCGCCTTGGCGCCCATCTCCAGCAGGGCCGCGCCCGCCCTGCGCTGACCGTCCAGATCGACGACCTCCATCCCCGTCAGCGCCTCGGCCTCCGGGGCATTGGGCGTGAGCAGGGCCGCGCGCGGGATCATCAGGGTGCGGACGGCCGCCACCGCATCATCGGCCAGCAAGGCCGCGCCCCCCTTCGCCACCATGACCGGATCGACCACGGCGGGGGCGTCGGACGTATCGAGGATGGCCGCGACCCGCTCCACCACCTCGACCGAGCCCAGCATGCCGGTCTTGATGGCGTCGGCGCCGATATCATCCAGCACCGCCCGCGCCTGGGCCTCGATCACATCCAGCGGCAGGGGGTGGACGCCGTGGACGCCCAGGGTGTTCTGAATGGTGATCGCCGTGATCGAGGTGGCCGCATAGCCTCCCATGGCCGTCACGGCCTTGATGTCCGCCTGGATCCCCGCCCCGCCGCCGGAATCGGAACCGGCCAGGACGAGGACGCGGCCACGCGCGTTCGTTTCGCTCGAAGTCATGCCGCTGGATGCGGCGCCGCGCCGCGATCGGCAAGCCGTCTCTTGCGTTACCCTGCCGGAAACCGGAGGCGACGACATGAGCGACGAATTCCTCGACCGGCTGGTCGGCGACTGGACCTATGAGGGGCACAGCCTGCCGGACGACGGAGAACGCCACGCCGGAAGCGAGACCGTCACCCGCCGCGACCACTGGATCGTGATCGAGTCCGACGACCATGCTCGCTTCCAGCTCGCCTTCGATCCCGACGCTGGCCGGGTGGTCGGCGACTTCATCAGCTGGAAATGGCCGAACCTGTGGACCTATGACGGCGCGGCCTCGGGCGATCGCATGGCGCTGTCCAGTCGCGGGCCGGACATGGATACGGGAGAAGGCCTGGCCGACTACGAGGACGTCTGGGAGATCGTCTCGCCCGACGAGCGCACCACCACCGGCCGCATCAAGGGCAAGGACGGCCAGTGGCGCGACTTCAACGTCACGCGCTACCGGCGGCGTTGATCGCCGCCTGAACCGCCAGAGCCTGGACGGTTTCGCGGACGTCATGGACCCGCACCATCGTCGCTCCGCGCCCCGCCCCTTCGAGCGCGATGGCGATGGAGCCGCCCAGACGGTCGCCCGCGTCGGTGGCCGAGGGGTCGATGTTGCGGATCATCCGCTTGCGGCTGGCGGCCAGCAGCACCGGGAAGCCGAGGTCGCCCAGCCGGTCCAGATGGGCGATCAGCGCCAGATTGTGTTCCGCCGTCTTGCCGAAACCGATGCCGGGATCGAGCGTGATCTTCGACCGCGCCACCCCGGCCGCCATCGCCGCCTCGGCGCGCTTGCCCAGATAGTCGACCACCTCGGCCACCACGTCGTCGTAGCGCGGCTCCACCTGCATGGAGCGCGGCTCGCCCAGCATGTGCATCAGGATGACCTCGCAGCCGAGCTCGGCCGCCACGTCCGCCGCATCGGGCGCGTAGGTCAGGGCCGTCACGTCGTTCCAGATCGAAGCCCCCGCCGCGACCGCCGCCCGCGCCACCTCCGGCTTCATGGTGTCGATCGAGATCGGCCCGTTCCAACGCGCATGGACCGCCGCGATCACCGGGGCCGTCCGCGCGATCTCCTCATGCGCCGGGACCGGCTCGGCCCCCGGCCGCGTCGATTCCCCACCGATGTCGAGAATGTCCGCTCCATCGCCGATCAGCTTCATCGCCTGGATCAGGCCGGCGTCCGGCGCGTCGTGCAGCCCCCCGTCCGAGAAGCTGTCGGGCGTCAGGTTGAGGATGCCCATGACCTTCGGAGGCTGGAAACTCATGGGCGCCGCTCAGGCCTTCTTCTGCGGATAAGGGGTCTCGCCGCGCTTCAGCATGGCGACGAGGTCGACGATCTTCTTCCGCCGCCCGGCCTCGGTCTTCAAGGCGTTGGTGCGGTGGATCAGGGCGAAACGGTTCTGGCTGGTTAGGACGTCGAACAGGGCCCTGGCCTTCGGCTCCGCGTCGATGGCCGCCCTCAGGTCGTCCGGGACCTCCGCCCCCTTGAACCGATAGGTCTTCTCCCAGCGCCCGTCCGCCTTGGCCGCCTCGATGTGTTTCAGGCCCGACGGCTGCATGGTGCCGTCGGCGATCATCCGTTCGGCATGGGCGACGTTGATCTCGCTCCAGCTGCTCTTGGGCCCACGCGGGGTGAACCGTTGCAGGAAGCTGACCTCGTCCAGACTCTTCCTCACGCCGTCGATCCAGCCCCAGCGGATGGCGACCGGGATCGCGTCCTTCCAGGTGACGCTCGGCGTGCCCGACCCGACCTTGTAGACGCGGATCCAGACCTCGGGCTCCGTCGCGTGGTTCGTCTTCAGCCAGGCGTGGAAGGCCTCGGCGTCGGCGAAGGCCTGCACCCGTTTCGGATCGACCACCATCGGCGCCATCAGCCCTTGCCTCCGATCAGGGCGCCGAGGGCCTCCAGATAGGCGGCGAAGGCCTTGCGGCCGGCTGCGGTGATCGTCACCCGGGTCAGGGGTTTGTTGTCCTTGAAACTCTTGTCGATGGCGACGAAGCCCGCCTCCTCCAGCTTCTTCAGGTGGACCGACAGGTTGCCCTGGGTCGCCTCCAGCACCGTTTTCAGCTCGGTGAAGTCCGCCGTCTCGACGTCGGCCAGATAGACCATGATCCCCAGCCGCATGCGGCCGTGGATGACCTCGTCGATCTTGCCGAGATCGCCCAGAGCCATGATCAGGCGGCCTTCGCCTTGGCTTCGCGGAACATGATCCAGCCCGGCAGGGCGAACAGCAGGAACAGAGCCGCAGTGCAGACATAGAGATAGGCGTCCGGCTGACGCACCAGGAGGCCCAGGGCCACCGAGGTCAGCCAGCCGCCCGCCGAGGTCAGCAGCATCCAGGGCTTCTTCTTCAGCATCCAGGCCACGGACCAGGCGGCCGCCTGAAGCCCGAACACCACGGCCGGATAGTAGAGCCAGATGGCGAAGTCGCTGTCGCGCCAGGCGCCCACGCCGAAGATGGCGACCATGGCCAGGTTGACCATGCCGGCGCTGGAGAAGCCGGCGTTCATGGTCCGGGTCGCCAGAGGCCCGAGGTTCGCTCGGCCCTCCTTCTTGTCGCGCCAGACGGCCCAGACGATGGAGGCGCAGACCGCGACGTTGATGGCGAGGATGAAGCTGAGATTGGCCAAGGGCGGCCAGTTCACCACGCCGAACATCTGGCCGATGTGGAACAGGCACTGCAGCCCGTACAGCAGTCCGCCGGCCATATAGACGAGGGCCATGGTGATCGACGGCCTGGCTCCGCCCTCGACGATCGAGCGCAGGAAGGCGAGGTCGGCCTCGGCGGAAGGCTTGGCGGGGCTGGGCATGGTGCGACTCTCTCGTGCGACCGGCCCGTCCGGGGTGGACGAGCCGGTCGATCTTGGCAAGCTATTCGGCGGGGACGGCCGCCATCTCCCGGCTCTGTCGCCAGGGCACGCGGCGGCCGTTCAGCCATTGGCCCATGAAACTGTGCCGGATCAGCAGCTCGTAGGTGATCAGGCAGACGGCGAAGACGCCCAGCGACACACCCGCCAGCTTCAACCACCACGGCCCGGCCCAGTCCTGCACCCAGACCTGGGCCAGCATGACCAGCGGCAGGTGCAGGATGTAGACCCAGTAGGAGCTGTCGGCGAGGTAGCGGCGGATCGTGCTGTGGCCCGACAGGAAGCGCAGGCACAGCCCCATGGCGGCGAAGGCCGAAGAATAGACCGCCAGGGCCACCACGGCCGCGGCCACGGCCTTGGCGTCGGTCGGCTCGCCCACCGGCGTGACCACCGGCCCGCCCGCGAGGATGTAGGCATAGACGCCCGAGACCACGGCCACGGCCAGATAGAGCGGCGACCAGGCGGCGATCCGGTCCAGCAGATCACGACGACGGTCGATCAGGAAGCCGACCGCGAAGGCCAGGCCGAACCCGACCAGGGCGACCGGAGCCGGGACCAGACCTGCGTCCGGCGTCGTCACCGCGAAGAAGGCGACCCATTTCGGATCCAGATACATGGCGAGCGCCAGCGGCGCGGCCAGCAACGCCGGCGTCCACGGCCCGATCAGGGCGCCGGTGAACCAGTCCACCGTCCCACCCCAACCCCCGTCCTTGTCCAGCAGGGCGAACGGCGCGCGCAGGATCAGGGCGGCGACGTAGAACAGCATCAGCACATACAGGAACCACAGGTGGGTCAGCGGGAAGTTGGTCCAGTCATAGGTCGGCGGCGGGGGCGGCGGCGCGCCGGGCACGATCAGGCCGCTGGCGTGGGCGTTCCAGATCAGGGCCCCGACGATCCCGACCATGACGGGGAACCAGAAGCTGGCCAGGGGCCCGGCGATCCGCATGACCCGGTCCTTCGCGAAGGACAGCCAGCCGCGCCGCGCCAGCATCATGTGGGCGAACAGACCCGCGATCAGGAAGAAGGCGGTCATCCGGAACAGGTGGATGGCGAAGAACAGCCAGGCCGCCCCGATCGAGGTGCTCTGATCGGCGGCGATCCAGATCTGCTGCGGAAAGAAGCTCAGGCTGGCGTGCAGGACGACGCCCAGCAGCAGGGCGCCGCCCCTGAGTGCGTCCAGTCCGTGCAGCCGCTCGGGCCGGTCGATGTCGGTGGTCATGATGGGTCCCTCCTCTCGGTTCGGAAGGACATGTCTCACAGACATGTTTGAATTGCAAACTTGTCTGCCTCAAACCGCGAGGCCGATATGCAAAAACCCGCCCCGGCGGATGTCCGGGGCGGGCTTTCAGGGCGGTCGACCTGTCGGGTCAGACTATCAGTCGGCGACGACGCTGGAGATGCAGGGCGGCGGCGCCGGCCATCAGCAGTCCCAGCAGGATCATCGACCATTCCGACAGCGTCGGCACCGAAACGGGTGGTTCCTCGTAGACAAGCTTCAGCGTGAAACCCAATCCGGGATTGACGCCGGTCACGGCCGGGTTCGCATAGGGAAAGGCGTTGCTGAAGCCGACCATGGAGATCCCGTTCTGAACGGGCGGCGCGGCGTTCTGGTAGTAGAGCGACTGCGGCTGCTCGCTGACCAGGCCGATGGCGTAGGTGTTGCCGGGCAGCAGCGTGATCGGCGCGAAGTCATCGGATTGCTTGAAGGAAGGCGTCCCGCCGTCGCTCGGGAAGGTCTTCGCGGCGCTGCTGTACAGGACGGTGTTGGTGGTGGTGTTCACGACCAGGAATTTCACGTTCACCGAGGTCGAGGCCAACGTCCTTTGAGCGACGGCGGTGATGTCCGTCGGAGCGGCCACGGTGATGCTCGCCAGAATCCCGTCATTATACGGGGTGGCGGTCCGCTCGGTCGGCGCGAACTCATAAACGGTCTGCGGCGCGGCCATGGCTGCGGATGCGGCCAGGCCACAGGCGATCGAGGCGCTGACGACCAGCGCGCGAAGCATTTTGAACATTGAACTCTCTATCCCACGACGCCGGGGCGAATCAGGGCGCCGGGAGCGGGCATACACGCCGCGGCCAAGCTTGCTCTACCGCAAAGCTCAGACAAAAAAGGCCCGCTCCGGACGTCCGGAGCGGGCCTGATGCGACATCGCGATAGCGGTCCTCAGTGGACGGTCGGGTGCTCGTCCTTGGCGACGACGCTGACGCCGTCCGACACCGGGGTGACGGGCACGGACACCGACGGGCCGGCGTTGGGGAAGTTGTTCTCGTCGCGGTTCGGCGCGGCGCCCTTCTCCAGCAGGTCCTTGATCTCCTCGCCCGACAGGGTCTCGTACTCGAGCAGGGCCTGGGCCAGCTTCTCCAGATCGTCGGCCTTGTCGGTCAGGATCTGACGGGCCTCGTCCCAGCCGGAGGTGACCAGACGCTTGACCTCGGCGTCGATCGTCCGGGCGGTCTCCTCACTGATGTTCTGGCTGCGGGCGACGGAGTGGCCCAGGAAGACCTCTTCCTGGTTCTCGCCGTAGGCCACGGTGCCCAGCACGTCGGAGAAGCCCCACTGGGTCACCATGCGGCGGGCCAGCTTGGTCGCCTGCTGGATGTCCGACGAGGCGCCCGAGGTGATGTTCTCCTTGCCGAAGATCAGCTCCTCGGCCACGCGGCCGCCGGCCATGATGGCGATGCGATCGACCATCTGCTGGTACTTCATCGAATAGCGGTCGCCTTCCGGCAACTGCATGACCATGCCCAGGGCCTGGCCGCGCGGGACGATGGTCGCCTTGTGCACCGGGTCCGCCATCTTGACGTTCATGGCGACGATGGCGTGGCCGCCCTCGTGATAGGCGGTCAGGCGCTTCTCTTCCTCGTTCATGGCCATGGAGCGACGCTCCGAGCCCATCATGACCTTGTCCTTGGCGTCCTCGAAGTCGCGGTGGGTGACCATGCGACGGTCCTTGCGCGCCGCCATCAGGGCCGCCTCGTTGACCAGATTGGCCAGGTCGGCGCCGGAGAAGCCCGGCGTGCCGCGCGCGATCGTCTTGACGTTGACGTCGGCGGCCAGGGGCACGTCCTTCATGTGGACGCGCAGGATGCGCTCGCGACCCGAGACGTCGGGGTTCGGCACCACGACCTGACGGTCGAAGCGGCCGGGACGCAGCAGGGCCGGGTCCAGAACGTCGGGACGGTTGGTGGCGGCGATCAGGATGATGTTCTCCGACGCCTCGAAGCCGTCCATCTCGACCAGCAGCTGGTTCAGGGTCTGCTCGCGCTCGTCGTTGCCGCCGCCCAGGCCCGCGCCGCGATGACGACCGACGGCGTCGATCTCGTCGATGAAGATGATGCAGGGCGCGTTCTTCTTGGCCTGTTCGAACATGTCGCGCACGCGGCTGGCGCCGACGCCGACGAACATCTCGACGAAGTCCGAGCCGGAGATGGAGAAGAAGGGCACGCCCGCCTCGCCCGCCACGGCGCGGGCCAGCAGGGTCTTACCGGTCCCCGGAGGGCCCACCAGCAGGGCGCCCTTGGGGATCTTGCCGCCCAGACGCTGGAACTTGCCCGGGTCCTTCAGGAAGTCGACGACCTCCTGGAGTTCGTCCTTGGCCTCGTCCACGCCGGCGACGTCCTCGAAGGTCTTCCTGCCCTTGTGTTCGGTCAGAAGCTTGGCCTTGGACTTGCCGAAGCCCATGGCGCCGCGCGCCCCGCCCTGCATCTGGCGCATGAAGAAGATCCAGACGCCGACCAGCAGAAGGATCGGCAAGAGGCCCAGAAGCGCGTTCATCCAGATCGACTGGCGCATGGTCTTGGCGCCGACGTCGACGCCCGCGGCGTCCAGACGGGCGGCCAGCTGGTTGTCCGAGATCGGCACGACGGCGGTGAAACGGCTGTCGTTCTTGTAGACGCCGGTGACCTGATCGCCCGAGATCACGACCGACTTCACCTCGCCGGCGGCGACCTTGTTGTTCAGTTCGGAGTAGGTGATCGTCTCCGGCCGCGCCTGGGCGCCCGAAGCCTGTCCGGGCAGACCGGCGCCGCCGTTCTGGCTGATGGCGGCATAGACGGCCAGAAGGCCCAGAATTATCACGCCCCAGATCGCCAGGTTACGCAGGTTCATCGATTGATATCCTAGTGGTCGGTCGCTCGAGACCGACACGGTGTTACGGCATTGTCGTCAAAATAGGTCAGGCGGCGGCGTTTCGCCATGGATGGCGAGATCGAGGTCGCTTTCCTGCGTCGTTTCGCCCAGAGCCAGCCTGAGACGACGCGGCGCGAGGTTGCGCACCTCCGCCCCCCGCCATGCAAGAACCGGCGCACCGCCATCGTCCCGGATCAGGACCGGCAGGGCGGACCGGGCCCAGGCCGGCACGGCGTTCACGATGGCGCGATCCGGTCTGGCGAGGGCGTTCAGGCGGCCGAGGGCGGCGGTCACGGTCCAGCCGGGGGCGTGGGCGGTGATCTCGTACCGACCGTCCCAGACGGCGGGGACGCCGGGCGTGAGGGGGACGTCCGGCGGCCGACGGCGGCGCAGTTCGCCGGGCTCCCGGCCGATGAGGACGCGGTCGGCGGTCGTCTCGATCCGCGCGCCGGAGAGGGTGGCGGTGAAGTCGACGCCGGAGGTCAGTTTGGCGATCAGCGCGTCGAGCCGGTCGCGGTGGGGGGGCGTGTCGGTCCCTGAAGCGCACAGGAGAATGGCCGCCAGTTCGGTCGCAGAGATCGCGCGATCCACCTCGAATCCCTCTCCCAGTGGGAGAGGGATTGAGCGCACGACGGCTTGCCGTCGTTCTGGCGCGAAAGGGCGAGGGGTTATGGCGCCAAGGCCGGCCGCACCGTAACCTCTCACCCTTTCGGCTAAGAGCGCATCGCTACGCTCTGCGAGCCTCAAGCCCTCTTCCTCCGGGAGAGGGTTCAGCGCACGACGCGCCTGCCCCCGCCCGAACCCGACATTCCCCGGATCCTCGATCCAGTCCCGCCCCGCCGCGCGCAGCCAATCCCGCAGATCCTCCCGCCTTTCACCCAACATCGGACGCAGCAGCATCAGCCCCCGCCCCTCGGGCCAGGCCGGGCTCGGCGACCAGTCGCGCAGCCGCCCCAGCGTCGCGCCCCGTTCTCGCATCCAGTCGCTCTCGGCGATGTCGTCGGCGGTGTGGGCGAACAGAACCACCTTCGCCCCCGCATCCCGCGCCGCCTCCGCGATCAGCCCATGCCGCACCCGCCGCGCCACTGCGGGCAGACCCGTCGTCGGCTTCTCGCCCTCCCAACGGCGCTCGACCCAGTCCGCCCCGACCGACCGCGCGGCGGCCTCGCACCGGCGCGACCAGTCGCGACTGTCCGGGTTCAGCCCGTGATCGACGGTGATCGCCAGCAACCGGCGCCCGGCGCGCTTCGCCCAGGCGGCCGCGATCCCAAGCAGGGCCATGGAATCCCCGCCGCCCGACAGGGCGAGGGCCGCCGGGTGATCGACGTGTTTCTGCAGCCGCGCGTTCAGCCGCACCGCGACCCGGCCTTCCAGCCCGGCCGGGCCGTCCCGGCTCAGCGGCAGCTCGCCCGCGTCCGCGTCTCGGCGGCGATGGCGCGGAGCGCCGGCGTCGAGGTCGCCTCATAGCGACGGGTGTACTCGCCAAGCGCCGCGCAGGCCTGCGGATTGCGGTTGGTGGCGTTCAGGCCGCGCGCCAGCTTCAGCGTCACCTCGCCCGCCCATGGCAGGGTCGGCCAGCCCGACAGGGCGGAGGCGTACTGCTGCACGGCGCCGGCCTGATCGCCGCCCGCGCGGATGATGTCGCCGACGCGCCAGGTCGCTTCCTTGCCCGAGGGGGTGTCCGGCCAGTTGTTGGCCACCGCGTCCAGGGCCGCGCGCTGGGCCGCCGGATCGGTCAGGGCGCGGGCGGCGGCCAGGTCGGAGACGGCGTCCCCGGTCGGGGAGCGCGGACCGCGCGCGGCCTCCTCGGCGGCGGCCTGGGCGGCGCGCTGGGCCTCGGCGGCGGAGCGTTCCATGCGCTGGATCCGGCCGTCGGCGTCGGTCAGACGTTGGCGGAGCGCCGCGTTGTCCCGGTCGCTCTCGTCCAGCTGGAAGGTCAGTCGCTCCAGATCGCCGTTCACGCGCTGGACGGTGGCCTCCATGTCCTGGAGACGACGATCCATCTGCTGCACCCGGCCTTGCAGGGCGATCAGCTCGGGATCGGATTCGACCAGCATCGGCTCGCCGACCTGGTTGTTCCGCTGCAGCAGGGCGCGCTCCAGACGGCGCACGTTGCGGTCCAGATTGTCGAGGCGGCGCACGTCCCACTGGATGGCCGGCAGGGGCTGGGTCTGGGCCACGACGGCCCCGCCGATCAGGGTCAGGCCCACGGCGGCCAGGGTGATGTTCCGAGCGGTCAGGAGGCTTTTCATGACACTACAGCTTTCATCGTTTTGAGGCCGCCGCAAGGCGTCAGACCCCGAAGCCCAGGTAGAAGACGGCGACGACGAACAGGGTCGAGGCGAACAGGCAGAAGAACAACAGGAAGGCCGTCCGCCACAGGGCCGACCAGATCGACAGGTTGTAGGCCCCCTTCAACTGGGCGAACATGTGCACGGGCACGGCGAAGGTCCCGATGGTCCCCAGGACGCCCGCGAACCAGCCGTTCATCCGCCCCAGCACCCCCAACGCCAGGAAGAGGATGGACATGAAGGTCAGGGAGTAGAGGACGAAGACCCCGTGGTCATAGAGGGTGAAGCCGCGCTTCCACACGAACAGCAGCCACATGAAGGGGATCGAGAACGGCACCAGAAGCCAGGCGAATTTGTAGGTCGTCTGCTGGAATTTGTAGACGGCCAGGTCGGGGTTCCCGAGCTTGTGCCGGATCTTCTCCTGCATCTTCTTGTCGCCGATGCCGACGTGGAAATTCTCGCCGTGGACGGTGTCGGCCATGTTCGCCTGCCAGCTGCCGGGCGTCAGACCGTCGGCGCGCGGCCCATCGGCCTTGGCCTCCTGCAGCGCGCGCAGCTGACCTTCGGCCGCCGCCAGGCCGGCTTCCAGCCCGGTCTTGACGCCCTCGGCTCCCGGCTCGTCGGCCGCCACGGCGGGTTCGTTCGCGGCGATCTGCGACTGCAGCTCGGCCACGGCCGTCTCGGCGTTGGCGATCCGCTCGTCGATGCTGCTGGTCGTGTTCGGCACGAAGTCGCCCGCGAAGCTGAGGGCGAAGAACATCAGAAAGATCGTGAACAGGAAGATGGCCAGGGGCGAGACGTAGCGGGTCCGCTTGCCCTCGACCCACTCGCGCGTCAGCCGCCCGGGATTGACGATCAGCAGCGGCAGGGTGCGCCAGATGCGGGCATCGAAATGCATGACGCCGTGCAGGACTTCCTCGCCCAGATGCAGCAGGGAGCGGTGCACATGGGTCGGCTGGCCGCAGTTGGCGCAGAAGTTTCCGGTCGTCGCTTCGCCGCAGTCGCTGCAGGTCCCGACATGGTCCTCGCCCGCATGGCCGGTCGGCTTTTCGATCGCCCCCGCGATCAGGCCGCCGGTCGCCAGACCGCCCGCCGCATCCATATCCACCATCGGGTCCCCCAACGCCTGCCCGGCCCCTATGTGCAGCGCAGTGAAGGGGCGGGCAAGACGCAAAGTCTCCTCCCCGTGCGCAGCATGGAGAGGTGGATCCGTAGCGAAGCGGAGGAGACGGAGGGGCTCTTTTCGTGATGCACGAAGAACCCCTCCGTCAGCTCGCGAAGAGGCTCGCCGCCACCTCCCCATCGCTATGCGACGGGGAGGAGACCCGGCTGATTAGTAGCTCGCGCCCGACACGATCGCCGTGCGGCCGTTGCGGTTGCGGGCCCAGCTGTCCTCGTTGGAGCCCTGGGCGATCGGGCGTTCCTTGCCGAAGGAGATGGTGTCGATCCGGCCGGCCGAGACGCCGCGACCGATCAGATAGTTGCGGATCGATTCGGCGCGGCGAGCGCCGAGGGCCAGATTGTATTCACGGGTGCCGCGTTCGTCGGCGTTGCCCTCGATACGGACGGTCACGCCCGGATAGCGGGCCAGCCACTGGGCCTGGGCGTCCAGGCGCGGATAGGCCTCGGGGCTGACCTGATAGGAATCCAGGTCGAAATAGATGCGGTCGCCGACGTTGACGACGAAGTCCTGTTCCGAGCCCGGAGCGCCCGAACCCATGTTGCCGCCGTCGATGCCGCCCGTGCCCGGACCGGGATAGGCGGGGTTGTCGATCGCCGGGCCGCCGGTGTTGCCGTCGGTGACGCCCGTCACCGGACGACGCGGGGCGCAGGCGGCCATCGACAGGGCGACCAGACCGACAACGGCCAGTTTGTTCAGGGTCGATACGGTCATCATGGGGTCGTTTCCTTCGTCTTGGCGCTCACGCTAAGCTTCAGCATTAAGTCGCGAACCGTGGCTTTTGTCTGTGCCGTCTCCGGCGGTAACGCATAGTTGTTCCGGTGGGTCCCGGACGTGACTACGAGGAACAGCTGTCGGCGCCCTGGCCGACGCCGAGGTTGCCGGGGCCGCCGTCCAGCAGCGGCGACCAGGCGGGGTCGGAGCCGCGTCCCTGATAGCCCGACTGGGCGATGACCCGGCCCGACAGGTCCACCATCCACAGATTGGTGTTCCCGCCGCGGGTCTGGCGCGAATACATCAGGTAGCGGCCGTTCGGAGCCCAGGACGGACCCTCCTCGAAATAGGACCGGCTCAGCATCCGCTCGCCCGACCCGTCCACGTTCATGACGCCGATGCCGAACTGGCCGCCGCCCGACTTGGTGAAGGCGATCAGGTCGCCGCGCGGGCTCCAGGCCGGGGCCGTATAAGCGCCGCCGCCCCTCGAGATCGGCCGCTGGTTCGAGCCGTCGGCGTTCATGACATAGAGGCGCGGCGTGCCCGTGCGGTCGGAGTTGAACACGATGCGCGACGCGTCGGGCGAAAACGACGGCGAGGTGTCGATGCCGGGATCGGTCGTCAGACGCGACAGCTGACGGGTCCGCAGGTTCATCACATAGATGTCGGTGTTGCCACCCCGGATGATGGAGAAGGCGACCTTCGTTCCATCCGGCGAATAGCGGGGCGCCAGGGCCTGGCCGTCGAACTCGCCCAGGCTTTCGCGGCGGCCGGTCGTCAGATTGTAGAGGTAGATGCGCGAGTAGTCCTTGCCCAGCGCCATATAGGTGATCTCGTCCGGGTTGGACGAGAAGCGCGGCGTCAGGATGATCTCCGAGCCATCGGTCAGGAAGACGGGGTTGTAGCCGTCCTGGTCCACGATCGCGAGGCGGCTCAGGCGGTTCAGCTCGGTCCCGCTTTCGGCGACGTAGATGATGCGGGTGTCGAAGATGCCGGTCTCGCCGGTCATCCGGGCATAGACGACGTCGGCGATCTTGTGCGCGATCCGGCGCCACTGCTCGCGCGTGGCGGTGAAGTTGTAGCTGACCAGCTGGCACTGGCGGTACGGATCGTACAGGCGGAAGCCGAAGTCGTTCCGCCCGTCCGGACGCGGCGTGACCGAGCCGTACAGCACCGCCTGGGCCCCGATCTGGGTCCAACGCGGGAAGTTAGGCGCATTGGCCAGGGTCAGGTTGGTCTCGATGAAGCTGGCCGGATTGATCGGCTCGAAGAAGCCCGACCGGCGCAGGTCGCCCGAGACGACATCGGCGATGGAGGTCCCGTTCTCGCCGCTGAACGGGGCGACGGCGATCTGGAAGGGGCGCAGCACGCCCTGGTCGATCTCGACCTCGATCGGCTCGCCCGTCTGGGCAGGCTGGGCCTGGCTCTGCTGGCGCGAGGGGCCGTTCAGGCCGCGCGTAGACTGCGTCTGCGCCAGGGAGGCCGTGGCGATGCCGAGAACCGCGACGGTGCTCAGAAGCAGTTTCAGACGCATCGGTGTCTCCAGTGGCGTAACGCGAGTGTCCGGACCTTATCGCCGGTCCGTGTGACAGTAACCAGCTTGCGACCGATTGGGGCGACTTTCGGGACGGCAACCTTTGCCGGGCAGGGCATCAAAACAGTAAGGTTTGATGTTTGATGCGTGATGCGTGATGCGCTATGTTTGATGTGTGCGGACCACTTTGAACATCGACGACGACGTCCTCGCGAAAGCCAAGGCCCTTGCTGAACGGCAAGGACGCAGCCTCGGTGAGGTCGTGTCGGATCTGGTTCGTCAGGAGATGGATCGATCCAAGTTCAAGGGCGTGCGGCGCGACGGCATCCTTCTGGCTCCGGATCGTCCCGGTCCTCGCATCACGACCGAGATCGTGAACGCACTTAGGGACGACGAAGAATTTTGACGTACCTGCTGGACGTCAACGTCGTGATCGCCATCCTCGACCGCGCTCACGTCTGGCACGAGGAGGCGTTCTCATGGTTCAGCCGCGCACGCCATGAACGATGGGCCACCTGCCCCATCGTTCAGAACGGGTTCGTCCGGATCACTAGCGGCGCCGGATACAAGCCGACCCTCGGCTCCCCGGAAGAGGTCGCCTTTCTATTGAAGGACCTGCTCGAGCAACCCAACCATGAGTTCTGGCCGGATGACCTGAGCCTGGTTCAGTCCGAGCTCGTGGATATGGCGCGGGTAGTCAGTCACAAACAGACGACGGATGTGTACCTCCTCGCCCTGGCGGTGAGCCGGGGTGCGAAGCTGGCTACTCTCGATCGCAGCCTTGCCGTTTCAGCCGTGAAAGGCGGCGCCCACGCGCTCGAAGTCATCTCTGACCCCGCTCACTAACGGTTCCGGCACGCCCGTTCGGTGTTGAACGTCGGGCGGAATGCGCCGCCGGGGAAGCCGGCCGGCACATCGAAGGGCGCGGTCTGGCGGATCGCGCGAAGGGCGCCGTCGGCGGCGGCGCGATAGACGTTGTCCGAGCGCGGATTGCGCAGCGTCGGGCCCGCCGTGATCCGGCCGTCGGGCGACAGGGTCACGTCCATCTCGATCCTCAGCTGGTTCGCGCCGGGGATGTCGCAGGGCAGGGTCCAGTTCGGATAGACCTGGTTGAAGATGGCCGTCAGCTGCGGCCCCGTGGCCTGGGACGCCTGTCCGGCGCCCTGCTGACCGGTCGCGGGACGAGCGCCCGGAACCGGCGTGTTGCGACGCGGCCCGGCCAGGGAATCCAGATCCAGCGCCGGGGTGTTGGCGGCGGGCGGCGTCGGACGCGGGGGCGTCGGCCGGGGCGGCGTGGGCCTGGGCGGGGTCGGCGCCGGCGGGGTGGGACGCGGCGGCGTGGGGGCCGGACGCGGAGGGGTCGGGCGCGGCGTCGGGGTCGGCGCGGGACGCGGAGGCGGCGCGGGTGTCGGCGGCGTGGGGGCGGGCGGGGTCGGCTCGGGCGGGGCCTCGACCGGGGCGGTCGCGGCGTCCTCGGTCACCAGCTCCTCGGACGGATTGTCGGGCGCGGCGGCCTCGACGATCTGTGACGACACGATCGACACCGGCACCGAGGACACGGTCGGCAGGACCTCTTCCTCGGACTGCGGCCATTTGATCAGGAAGCCGGCCACGATGAGCCCGTGCACCAGAAGGGCGCCCAGGATCGCGGGGGATGGCCGGGACTTCGCCACCGGATCAGGCCTCGGGCTCGGACGCGGGTTGGGGCGCGGGTTGGGGCGCCGTCACCGACGCCGGAGCGGCCTCTGCCGTGTCGGTGATCAGGTTCAGCTTGGTGAAACCGGCCGCAGACAGCCGCGCCATGACCCGGGCCACGGCCTGATAGGGCGCGCGACCGTCAGCGCGAACGAAGATGGACAGCTCGTCCCGATCGGTGCCCTCGGCGGCCTCGGCCACACGGTCGGTCAGGGCGTCATAGGCCGTCTCGTCCCTCTGGACGAAGATGGCGCCCTCCTGGTCGATCGAGACCGTCACCGGCGGCTTGTCGCTTTCGACCGCCGAGGCCTCGGTCTTCGGCAGCTCGACCGGAACGCCCACGGTCAGGAGCGGCGCCGAGATCATGAAGATGATCAACAGCACCAGCATCACGTCCACCAGGGGGGTGACGTTGATCTCGCTCAGCGGCCGTTTGCGTGCGCGACGTCGGCCGCGAACGTGGCCTCCGCCTCCGCCTCCACCCATCGCCATGGCTCAGACGCTCCGGCGGAAGTTCAGGTCCGAGGACGGCGGCGGGGGCGGCGGGGGCGGGGTCGCGGCCCCGCCGCCCAGACGGCGCGCCACGGCGGCCTGCAGGTCGTCGGCGAAGCTCTCCAGACGGCCGGTGAACTTGCCCGCGTCGATCGAGAATTTGTTGTAGGCGATATAGGCCGGAATAGCCGCCGCCAGACCCACGGCCGTGGCGAACAGGGCCTCGGCGATGGCCGGGGCCACGGTCGTCAGATTGGTGTTCCCCGCCGCCGCGATCCGGCCGAAGGCGTTCATGATGCCCCAGACCGTGCCGAACAGGCCGATGAAGGGCGAGGCGGTGGCCACCACCGACAGCACGCCCAGACCCTCCTCGATCCGCTGACCCTCGCGGGCGATCAGGGAATCCAGCGCCCGGTCGATGCGGGTCATCAGAAGGTTGCCCTCGGTGTCCGTCAGCGCGCCCTTGCGTCGCGTCTCGCGCCAGTCGGACAGGGCGATGACCAGCATGCGCGGCAGGGCGTGGGTCGGCTCGGGTCCGGCCTGGGCCGCCACCTCCTCCAGCGAGCGGCCGGACGACAGCGCCTTCTCGAAGGCGTCCGCCTGCCGGTTCAGGGCGACGAAGCGGAAGGCCTTGTCGATGATGACCGTCCACGACCACACCGAGGCGATGGCCAGCCCGACCATCACGCTCTTCACCACCCAGTCGGCGGTCATGAACAGCTCGACCGGGTTCATCATGGAGGCTTCGGCGGCGGGGATCGTCATAAGGCGGGTCCTTGGGCAGGCGTCGATCTTATCGAACCACGGGGCGTGGCGGTTGTAAGGCGGAAAGGTTTACGCGACCGCGACCGGGAGGGCGCCGGGGCCGATTGCGGCCGAACGGCCACGCTTTTCGAGTCTAGCCAGCCTCGCCCACGGGCGCCAGCCAGGGCCGGACCGCCTCGACCAGGGCCGGGGTCGGTCGGCGCGGCCGTCCGTCCAGATGGATGCAGACCGCCGTCACATCGGCCCGGCACAGGGCCTCCCCGTTCCGCTCGATGGTCTGGGAGATCATCAGCCGCACGCCCTTCACGCTGTCGTAGGTGGTCCGCACGACCAGGGCGTCGTCGATCCGCGCCGGCTTGATGAAGTTCAGCTTCATCTCCGCCACCACGAAGGCCAGCGGGGGGTCGATCTCCAGCAGCTCCGCATGGCCAATGCCCGCCAGCCTCAGGAAGTCCGACCGTCCCCGCTCGAAATAGCGGACGTAGTTGGCGTGATAGACGACCCCGGTGAAGTCGGTGTCCTCGTAATACACACGCACGGGCAGCAGGTGATCGCGACCCTCGAAACGGCCGGCGGTGGGGTGGTCGGTCTGGCTCATGGAACAGGCGATACAGGGTTGCGGGCGAAGGCGGGGCAATAACGCTGCCTCAGATCGCGAAACTCGGTCGGCAGGGGCTCGTCGGCGAACAGGACCCGGCCCAGACGCGAGATGAAGGCCACGGGCTCGTGCGTCGTCCCTCCCCGGTTGCGCGGCGCCGCATAGCCGCACAGGACCGGGCCGGAGCCGTCCTCGACATAGCGGACCTCCCAGTCGGCGCCGCGCTGTTCGCGAATCTGACGCTCGGCCATGCGGACCGGCTCCTCGCGCGACGGCCGGGGCGCTCCGCTGACGACCAGCCACAGGCTGATCCCGCCCAGCACCAGGACGGCGATCCCCAGAATGGGGACCAGGGTTCTGACGGTGAAACGGGTGCGCGCCATCGCGGGCAGCATGACCGGCTTTGGCCTTCAGGTGAAGCGGGTCAGCCCTTCCCGACGCCCGGCGAGATCGCCCAGGTCCGCACCTCGACCGCCGCCCTCTTCCGGGCCAGCAGACCCAGAGACATCAGCCACCCGATCACGAAGGCGGCGCCGTAGCCCACGGCCGGCGCCGGAAACCGCTGGGTCACCGACGCCAGCACCAGCACGACCCACAGGGCCGCCAGCGCATGGACCAGGGCCGGGCCGCCGCCCGTGTTCCGCCGCAGGGCCCGGATCAGGAAGGGCGAGGGGACCAGCGCGAGGACGACCGCCGCCGCGATCCCGGCCGCGGGCTCCGCGGCCCAGGCGGCCAGCACGATCCGCTCGACGTGATCCACGGGCGCGAGCGGATCCGGCCGTGTCACCGCCCAGACGAACCCCGCGACGGACAGGATCAGGGCGACGATCTCCGTCGGGGTCGCCCGACGCCGCGTGAAGACGACCGCCGCGATCACGGCCGCAAGCGCCGCCGAGGCCGCCGGATCGGGCTGGGCCGCGAACAGCAGGGCGATCCCCGCCGCCAGTCCCGCGACCGGCCATCCCGCCGGACGCACCGCCAGCACCCAGGCGATCAGGGGCAGGACCAGGGGCGCGGGCTGCAACGTCACCGGACCGACCGCCATCCACCGCCGCACGCCCTCGACGCCCGGCTCGGCCAGGCTGATCAGGATCAGGGCGAAGGCGAACCCCGTCACGCCGATGGACACCCTCGGCCCCGGCGCGCCCGAGGTCGCCGCCAGAGCCAGGGCCGCCAGTCCGCCGATCCCGTAGGCCGCCGTCTGCACCGCCAGCACGGGCGCCCCGATCAGGGACAGCACCGCCAGACTGACGGC
The DNA here is from genome assembly GCF_041893865.1 of Brevundimonas staleyi. GTDB lineage: Bacteria > Pseudomonadota > Alphaproteobacteria > Caulobacterales > Caulobacteraceae > Brevundimonas > Brevundimonas staleyi. The sequence continues at coordinate 936,599 of NZ_CP169082.1, read as the reverse complement.
GACCGTCAGCACGGCCTGCACCGCCAGCGCAGACCGGGAGGTCAGACCGAAGGGGATCATTCGAACAGTCCGCCCTGCGCGGTCGGAGGCTTGGGCGGCTCGGTCAGGCCCAGATGGGCATAGGCCTTGGCGCAGGCCATCCGCCCGCGCGGCGTCCGCTGGATGAAGCCCTGTTGCAGCAGGTAGGGCTCGATCACGTCCTCGACCGCGTCGCGCGCCTCGGCGATCGCAGCGGCCAGAGTGTCCATCCCGACCGGCCCTCCGCCATAGTTCTCGATCAGGGCCTTCAGGAAGCGCCTGTCGTTGGAATCCAGACCGACCTCGTCGATCTCCAGCCGCGACAGGGCGCGGGCGGCCACCAGCCGGTCGATGACCTTGGCCCCCTCCGCCTCGGCGAAGTCCCGCACCCGACGCAGCAGCCGTCCGGCCACGCGCGGCGTGCCCCGCGCTCGACTGGCGATCTCGCGCGCGCCCTCGTCGTTGATCGGGGCGCCCATCTTCCGCGCCGCGCCGGTGATGACCCGCACCAGTTCGTCGGGGGTGTAGAACTCCAGCCGCAGCGGAATGCCGAACCGGTCGCGCAGCGGCGTCGCCAGAAGCCCCGCCCGCGTCGTCGCCCCAACGAGCGTGAACGGCGCCAGATCGATCCGCACCGAGCGCGCCGACGGCCCCTCGCCGATGATCAGGTCCAGCACATGGTCCTCCATCGCCGGATAGAGGATCTCCTCCACCTGCGGGGCCAGTCGGTGGATCTCGTCGATGAACAGAACGTCGCGTGGTTCGAGGTTGGTCAGGATGGCGGCGAGGTCCCCCGCCTTGGCCAGGATCGGCCCCGAGGTCGCGCGGAAGCCGACGCCCAGCTCCTTGGACACGATCTGCGCCAGGGTCGTCTTGCCCAGCCCCGGCGGCCCGAACAGCAGGACGTGGTCCAGCGCCTCCTGCCGATTGCGGGCCGCGTCGATGAAGACCTTCAGGTTCCCCTTGGCCTGCTCCTGCCCCACGAAATCGGCCAGCGACTGGGGCCGCAGCGCGCGGTCATAGGCCTCGCCGGGGTTCAGGGAACCCGAAACGATACGGTCGTCGCTCATCGAACCCTTCTCCCCTCGGGGGAGAGGGTGGCTCGCGGAGCGAGGCGGATGAGGGGGCTGCCGGTCACACGCTCGCTATCGGACATCCGGACTGATTGAACCAGCCCCCTCATCCGAGCGGCTGCGCCGCCCACCTTCTCCCCCGAGGGGAGAAGGGACGCCCGCGCCATCACCGCCCCAGCTCCTGCAAGGCCGCCCGGATCACGGCCGACAGATCGGCCTCGTCACCCAGTTTGATCAGGGCCTGATCCACGGCCCGGCGTGCATTGACCTCGGCGATGCCCAGACCCAGCAGGGCGGACACAGCTTCGCCCGTCACGCTCGGAGCCGGCGCGGCGACCTCGGCGTGGACGCCCGGCGCGGACGGCGTGAACGACACATCGCCCAGAGGCTTGCCCTTCAGCTCGGTCACGATGCGCAGCGCCAGCTTCGGCCCCACGCCGTTGGCGCGACCGACCGCCGCCTTGTCCTCGCGCGCCACGGCTGACGCCAGCTCGCCCGGCGGCAGGACGTCCAGCACCGACAGCGCCGCCTTCGGCCCCACGCCCTGAATGGCCAGAAGGGTCGTGAAGGCCCGCCGCTCGTCCCGCGTCAGAAAGCCGTACAGACGCGGCCCCGCATCCTCGCTCCATTGGGAATGCACATGGACGGTCGCCTCGTCGCCGGGCGCCGGAAGCCGCCCCAGCGTCCGCGCCCCACACGCCACCACATAGCCCACGCCGGCGCAGTCGATCAGGCAGTGCCCCTCCTCGACCTCGGCCAGCACGCCCCGCAAGCGCCCGATCATCGACCTCTCCTCCCTGTCGCGCAGCGATGGGGAGGTGGCAGCGAGCCTCTTCGCGAGCTGACGGAGGGGGCGACCCGGTCGTGACGGTGAGGGAGTCCGGCCTTCAACGCCGCCTCGCCCCCTCCGTCACGGCGCTGAAGAAGCGCCGCGCCACCTCCCCATTCGCCGAGCGGCGAACAGGGAGGAGACAGGATCATCCGTCCGATCATGCCAGGGCCTCCAACAGCGTCCGCTTCCGCAGCTGCGCATGGGTGATCGCCACGGCCAGGGCATCCGCCGCATCCGCCTTCACGTCGCCGCTGGTCGGCAGCAGTCGTTTCACCATGAAGGCGATCTGGCCCTTGTCGGCGTGACCGGCCCCGACCACCGCCTTCTTGATCAGGTTCGGCGAATATTCCGCGACCGGCAGGCCCGCCCTGGCCGGCGCCAGCATCACCGCCGCCCGCGCGTGACCCAGCTTCAGGGTCGAGGACGGGTTCACATTGAGGAAGACCTCTTCGACCGCCGCCTCGTCGCAGTCGTGGGCGGCGCAGACCTCGCCCACCTTCTCCAGCAGCCACAGCAGACGCTCCGACAGGGGCGCGGTCTCGGGCGGCGTCACCACCCCGTGCGCGACCCAGCGCAGCCGCGACCCTTCGGCCACGATCACGCCCCACCCGGTGCGGCGCAGGCCGGGGTCCAGGCCCAATATGCGAGTCGTACTGTTCGTCATTCGTTCCTGTCATGCCGCAATCAGGGTTACCGGACAATGACCAACCCTCATCTCCGTCCACCCCAGCGACGGCTGGGGTCCAGATCACAGACCGGGAAGGCCGGGATTTCGCACCGGGTTTGCTGATCCATGCGCCGCCTTCGTTATCTGGACCCCAGCCTTCGCTAGGGTGCACGGGCAGGAGACGACAGCCTGCATTGCATATGCAACATCGCGGGACTATGCATATGCAATGAACCCCGACGAACCCTGCGTCTGCGGCCGCCTGCGCCGCACCTCCCGCGCCCTGACCCGCCGCTATGACGAGGCGCTGGCGCCCGTGGGCCTGACCGTGACCCAGTTCTCGATCATGCGGACCCTGTCCCGCCTTGACCGGCCCAGCCTCGCCGAACTGGCCGAGACCACCGCCCACGAAAAGAGCGCCCTGTGGCGCACAGTCCAACCCCTGATCCGCGCCGGCTGGATCGCCGCCGAGACCGAACAGCGCGCCCAGCGCCTGTCCGTCACCCCGACCGGGCGGGAAAAGCTCTCCGACGCCATGCCCCTGTGGCGCACCGCCCAGTCGAAGGTGTCCGAGGCGCTGGGCGCCAACGAGGCCGCCCTGATCGCCCTGCTGAACGAGATCGAGCTCCATGTCTGACGCCGTTCCATCGGGCATCTCGCGCCGCGCCTGGGTGATGATCCTCACCGGCGCCCTGATCGTCACCCTGTCCATGGGGGTGCGTCAGGCGTTCGGCCTGTTCCTGCGCCCCATCGGTCTGGATCTGGAGATCGACCGCCAGACCTTCGGCCTGGTCATCGCGGCCCAGAACCTGATCTTCGGCCTGGCCATGCCCTTCGTCGGCGCACTTGCGGACAAGATGGGCGCCGGGCGGATCGCCGTCGTCGGCGCCCTCGTCTATCTGGCCGGTCTGGCCGTCGCCGCCACGGCCGCCGGGTCCATGGGCCTGATGATCGGCTTCGGCGTCCTGACCGGCGTCGCCATGGCCGGCGTCACCTTCGTCGTGGTGCTGGGCGCCGTCGGTCGTGCGGTCCAGCCGCATGAGCGGACCGTCGCCTTCGGCATCGTCACGGCGGGCGGATCGCTCGGACAGTTCCTCGTCGTCCCGGCGGCTCAAGGCCTGCTCGACGCCTACGACTGGCGCGCGACCCTGTTCATCCTCGCGGCGCTCGTCGCCCTGATCATCCCGCTGGCGCTCGGCATCGCCGGAAAGCCCGTGGTCGCCGACAAGGGCGAAGGCCTGCCGCTCAAGGCCGCCCTGGCCGAGGCCGCTCGCGACCGCTCCTACTGGCTGCTGAACGCCGGCTTCTTCGTCTGCGGCTTCCACATCGCCTTCGTCGGCACACACCTTCCCGCCTACATCCGCGATCAGGGTCTCAGCGCCGGCGTCGGCGCGGCGTCCCTGGCCCTCATCGGCCTGTTCAACATCGCCGGCTCCTGGCTCTGGGGCGTCTGGGGCTCGAAGGGCTCCAAGAAGTCCCTGCTGGCCCTGCTCTACGGCCTGCGCGGCGTGGCCATGGTGATCTTCCTTCTGGTCCCCCTGTCGCCGATCAGCGTCCTGATCTTCGCCTCGACCTTCGGCTTCCTGTGGCTCGGCACCGTGCCCCTGACCAATGGTCTTGTGGCCCAGATCTATGGGGTGCGGCATCTGTCGGCCCTCGGCGGCATCGTCTTCCTCAGCCACCAGATCGGCGCCTTCTTCGGCGCCTGGTCGGCCGGCTGGGCCTTCGACGTCACCGGCTCTTACCTCGTCATCTGGCTGGTCTCGATCGGCCTGGCCCTGATGGCCGCCGTCGCCAACCTGCCGATCCGCGAGGCCCCTCTGGTCCGCCCGGAACCGGTCCCGGCCGAATGAAGAAGAACCTCATCCTCGCCGCCGCCTTCACGGCCGTCGCCGCCCTGGGCCTCTGGCTCTGGGCGCGGAACGGCTTGGCCGTCTGGGTCGACGCAGCCATCGCGTTTTGCACCTAGGTCAGTCGTCGCGCGGCACGACCGAGAACCCGGTCAGCCCCGGCTGATCCGCCAGCCGCGCCACCACCCCGTCGATGTCCATCGGCATCTGCCCCTTGGCCTTGACCTTGTGCTCGTGAAGCTTGCCGTCCGGGCTGATGACATGGCCGATCCGCACGGCCTTGATCCCGTCCTGTTTCAACAGGGCCCTCAGTTCGCTCTCGCGCGGCGCCGATCCCCGCGCCCAGCGCAGGTCGATGTCCATGACGCCGACGTGGGGCAGCTTGGCGTCCAGCAACCTCAGGATCGCCAGCACCGTCAGGGTCGCCCCCGCCCCCACCAGCGCCAGGTTCAGCATCCCGACGCCGTACAGCACCCCGATCGCCGAGGTGATCCAGAGCGACGCCGCCGTCGTCAGTCCGTGGACCGAGAACCCCTCGCGAAAGATCACCCCCGCGCACAGGAAGCCGATTCCGGTCAGGAGCCCGTGCGACATCCGCGTCGGGTCCACCACCACATTCTGCCCCGGCAGGGCCGTGAAGGCCCAGGTCGACTGGTGCATGGCCGCCAGCATCAACAAGCACGACGTCAGACACACCAGGATATGGGTCCGAAACCCCGCAGGATGGCCGTGATAGGTGCGCTCCACCCCGATCAGGCCGCCCGTCGTCATGGCGGCCAGAACCGGCCACAGAAGGTTGATGTCGAGGTTCAAAATACGCTCCGATAACAGACGAATTTTCCACGCTAGTCCTCAAGCATCGCCACACGCAAGTCCGGCGGGACACGGGCGCGGCTTCGGGCTAGCCTGATCGCCGAACAGAGGGATGGATCATGTCGAACACAACCGGCGCCGTCGTCGCGGCCAAGCGGATGCAGGCCGAACGCCAGATGATCGAGGCCCTGAAGGCGGCCGAGGCCTTCACCCCCGACAAGGCCATTCCCCTGATGCCGGAGAAGAACCTCGGCAAGCTCGCCCTGCGCGGCCTCTTGCGCCAGAACGCGGTCCGTCAGGCTCAGGCGGGCTTCTACTATCTCGACGAGCCGGTCTATGCGGGCATCAGGAAGACCCGCCAACGTCTGCTGATCGGCGTCGCCGTCATCGCCGTGGTCCTCGGCGGTGCTCTCATGATCGCCACCGCCTCCAAGGCCCAGACCGCCCCGGCGCTCCGCTCCGACCAGCAGGCCTTCCGCGCCCTCTATGAGGAACTGGTCGAAACCAACACCACCCTGTCCGAGGGCTCCTGCACCCTGGCCGGCGAGCGGATGGCCGCCCGTCTCCTCGCCGCCGGATACTCGGCCGCCGACGTGCGTGTGCTCGCCCCCGAGGACCGGCCGAAGGACGGCAATCTGGTCGCCACCCTGCACGGCTCGAATCCGAACGCCCCGGCCCTTCTGCTGCTCGCCCACATCGACGTGGTCGAGGCCAATCCCGCCGACTGGACCCGCGACCCGTTCACCCTGATCGAGGAGGACGGATATTTCTACGCGCGCGGCTCCTCCGACGACAAAGCCCAGGCTTCGGTCTGGGTCGACACATTGATCCGGCTGAAACAGGAAGGCTTCGCCCCCGTCCGCGACATCAAGATCGCCCTGACCTGCGGCGAGGAAACCGCGGCCATCCACAACGGCGTCGAATGGCTGCTGGCGAACCACCCCGAGACGCTTCAGGCCGGCTTCGCCCTGAACGAAGGCGCCGGCGGCCTGCTGGACGATCAGGGGAATCGCGTCGCCCTGGCGGTCCAGGCGGGCGAGAAGATCTATCAGGACTACACCCTCGAACTGACCAACCCCGGCGGCCATTCCTCGGTCCCGAGGAAGGACAACGCCATCGTCGCCATGGCGAACGGCCTCGCCCGCGTCGGCACCTACGACTTCCCGCTGGAGCTCAACCCGGTTACCCGCGCCTACTTCACGGCCCTCGCCGACATGCAGCCCCAGCACGCCGCCGATCTGCGCGCCCTGACGGCGGGGACGACGCCGAACACCGAGGCCGCCGCCCGGATCTCGACCGCCAATCCGTCGTGGAACGCAACCCTTCGCACCACCTGCATCCCGACGATGATCGACGGCGGCCACGCGCCCAACGCCCAGCCCCAGAAGGTCACCGCCAACATCAACTGCCGCATCCTGCCCGGCCATACGGTGGCGGAGACGCAAGCCGAGCTGGTCCGGCTGATGGACAACCCGGCCATCTCCATCGCCCCGGTGGGCGAACCCAGCCCGACAGCCCCGCCGCCCGTCCTGAGCAAGGCCGTCATGGGCCCGATCCGCGAGGTGGCCGGGCAGATGTGGCCGAACGTTCCGATCCTGCCGACCCAGACGACCGGCGCCACGGATGGTCGCTTCACCAATGCGGCGGGCATTCCGACCTACGGCGTCACCGGCATGTTCGCCGACCCGGCCGGCAGCGGCGCCCACGGCCTGAACGAACGCATCCGCGTCCGCTCCCTCTACGAAGGCCGCGACTTCCTGTTCGAGATCGTCAAACGCTACGCCGTCCAGGCGGACTAGGAAGCCGGCCGCGCATACCGGGCGAAGAAGGCCCACATGGCCTCTTCGTCCGCCAGCCAGAAATGGCCGCCCCCGACCGTCATCCGGGCGACCACCTGGGCGTCGTCGGCGCAGATCGCATAGCGCTCCTCATAGACCGTCGGCGCGACCCAGACGGTCGGCGCGACCCAGACGGTCGGCGACGGGGCCCCGCATCCGTTCAACTGGGCCCACCGCTGCAGGGCCGCGTGCATCGGATAGCTCCAGTAGGGCGCGCCTCCCCCTTGCGTCGGATTGGTCTGGTCCGCGTCCCCGGCGAAGGCGATGACCGGCGTCGGCGTCTTCGGCGTGCAGGTCTCCGGATCGGGCCGCGACAAATCCTCCGGGTCCGGATTGCCGGCGCGCAGACCCACCACCGGGGCGATGGCCGCGAACCGCCGGGGCTCGACACAGGCCATCCAGGACGTCATCCGCCCGCCGCCCGACAGGCCGGTCAGATAGACCCTGGCCGGATCCACGCATTGCTCGGCCACAAGCGCATCGACGACCTCGCCCAGATAGGCGACATCGTCCGCATCCTCCGGTCCCGGCGCCCGACCCAGGATCGTCGGCACGCCGGGGATGTTCCAGACGAAGCCGTCGCCCGCTGGAATGCCCGCGTCCGGCGAGGCGACGATGAAGCCGTGCCGATCGGCCGTCGCCTCCAGCGTCGTGTCCGACAGCATCTTCGCCCCCGTCCCCCCGCTGCCGTGCAGCAGGATCACCAGAGGCAGGGGCTGATCGCCCGCCGGCCGATGCAGCATCAGCGACCGCCCGCGATCCCCGATCTGAACCCGCTCAGTCGTCCCCGCCGCACCCAGCCCACAGGCGGCCAGCGCGGTCTCGGACCACCCCGAAACGACGACGGCGGCCACGACGGCCAGGCTCAGGCGGGACAGGATCTTGCGCATGCCGCCAGACTGACCAGCCATGCCCCTGCGGGCAAGCGCCTCAGCCGTGCTTTTCGACATAGGTCTCGGGGTCCTTGTTCACCGGCCGCACGCCCGTGATGTGATCGGCCTCGAAGGCCGCGAACTTCACCGCCAGATCGTGCCGCATCTCCAGCGAGGCGTTCCGCCGAAAGTCGGTCAGCCCCTGCCGTTCCTCCTCGCCCATGTGCTTGGAGTTGACGACGTTCGCCTTGCCCACCGCCGCGATCCAGGCGGCCGTGCCGACCTTGTGCTTCTCGACCGCCTTCACGGCGTCACGCAGCTTGTTGTGGTCCTCGATGGCGTCCTCGGTCTCGCCCTCGACCGTGCCGTCCTCGGCGTCGTTGGCCCCCTCGCCCAGCTTCAGGAGCTCCGGATAGAAGAACCGCTCCTCGGCCTCGGCATGGACGTCCAGAAACGCCTTCAGCCGCGACCACACCGCCGTCAGCGCATCGACGTCCTTCCGGTCGATCTGCTCGATGATCGAGAACAGCCGCCGCTGCTCGGCATGGTCGTCGAGGATCAGCTGGGTGATGTCCATGGGGCGGCTCCGGGGCTTGCGGTGAAGCCTCGATACGCCCTGTGGCCCGCGCCGGTTCCGTGCGAACGACTCGCGGTAGATCAGGCGAAGGGTTCGCGGCTCGTGTGCCAGACGCGCAGGATCACTACGCTGTCGGCCTCGGTGCGATAGACTAGGAGAAACGGGGTCGCGGCGACGACCAGCTCGCGCCTGCCGTCCGTTCTCGCCCTTCCCTTGTTCGGAAAATCACCCAGCCCGTCTGCGGCGTCAAAAACGCGTTCTTCCGTCGCGATGGCGGCCGAGACATTGTCACGCGCGATATAGGTGACGCCTTCGTCCAGATCGGCTTCCGCCTCCGGCGTCCAGACCACTTTCAAGCGGCGGCTGTCCATCGGGCGCGCCGCGCTCGCAGGCGGGCCACCACCTCTTCATGGGGGATGCCTTTTCCGGCGGCCAGCGAGGCCTCTGCCTCGGCTATCGCGGCGTCCAGGGCATCCTGTTCGCGCGCGATCTGTTCAGCTGCCTCGACGAGCAGATCACCGGACGGGCGCCCCCGACTCGTCGAAAGCGCATCCAGCTTGGCCTTCACGGCCTCGTCCATCTCGATGGTCACGTGCACGGTCATGGCGGTCAGCCTATCACGACGGCCGCCGACCGAACATCACCCCGCGAACTTGGCCATGTCCTCGTCCGAGATGTCCTCGTTGGAATAGACCATCGAGACGTCGTCCTCGGCGTCCAGGGCGTCCAGCAGCTTCATCAGCGTGCCGACGTGATCGCCCGTGACGGTCACCTCGGTCTGGGGTTTCCAGACGATGGCGGTGGACTTCGGGTCGCCCAGCACCTTGGACATGGCCTCCGCCACATCGTTCAGGTCCTCGAAGGCGGTCCAGATCGTGTGGCCCGGCGCGTCCTCATAGATGTCCGGCTTGACCAGATCGCTCTCGACGTCCGATGCGCCCGCCTCGATGGCGGCCTCCATCACGGCGTCCTCGGTCCCGGCCTCGGCGGCGTAGGTGATCTTGCCGACCTTGTCCCACATGAAGGCGACCGAATTCATCTCGCTCAGGGCGCCGCCGTTCTTCTTGAAGGCCGCGCCGATGTTCGAGGCCGCGCGGTTGCGGTTGTCGGTCAGGGCCTCGACGATGATGCCCACGCCGCCCGGACCCCGGCCCTCGTAGCGGACCTCTTCCATCGTATCGACGTCGCCGCCGGCGGCCTTGTTGATGGCGCGCTGGATCACGTCCTTGGGCAGGCTCTCGGCCTTGGCGTTGTTGACCGCCAGACGCAGGCGCGGGTTGAGGGCGACGTCGGGCATGCCCGACTTGGCCGCGACCGTGATGTCGCGCGACAGCTTGGAGAACAGCTTGGAGCGCTGGGCGTCGGCGCGCCCCTTGCGGTGCATGATGTTCTTGAACTTGGAATGGCCGGCCATTTTAGTCTCTTGAAGGGCGCTAACGCTCGGCTCGCGGAGCCTCGCTGCTTGAGCGCGGTCGGTGTTGGAGTTCGGTTTGGGGCCATCTATCCCGCCCGCGCTGATCTGTCACCAATCGGTCGCCGGAACCGGCGAGCCTCACGGGTATTTCCCTGCTGCCTACGACCGGAGCTTGACCATGTCCGACAACCCCCTGCACGACGCCGACGCCTATCTCGAGGACGACCTCGACGAGGCGGACATCGTCGAATGGTACGAAGCCCGCCCCGTGACCGTCTCCACGGCCGTGGCCACCGGCTCCGTCGTCGCCGCCTTCGCCCTCGGCGTCCTGACCGCCGTCGGAGCGCTCGCCCTCATGGGCTATATGGACGAAGACTAGCGTTCTCGATCTCGATCGGGAGACCTGGCGGGGTCTAGAAGGCTGAATAGGGAGATCAGCGCGGCGACGATCAGACCGTTGCGCAACAGAACTCCCAAACCAGCTAGTTCCTTGGCAGGTATGGGCCACGACCACTCTTTTGTCGCGACCAACCATCCGGCAAATCCGCACGCCACGATCACCATCAGCAACGCCGTCAGAACAAACGTTCCGACCACGCGGAGAAGTCGGCGCTTGGCGCGACGCCCCATCTCGGAACCTCAGTCCGCCTTCAGGTTCTCGACCACGCCCCTCAGGGCCGCGCACAACGGCTTCGGACGCCGCGTTTCCGCGTCCACATAGACGTGTACGAAATGGCCGATGGCGGCGGGGTGCTCGACGCCCCGGCGGAAGACGGCGAAGCCGTATTTCACGCTCGACGTCCCGACATGATCGACCTTGATCCCCACCTCGATCACGTCCGGGAACGCGAGGGACGAGGTGTATTGGCACCCGGAATCGACCACCAGGCCGATGGAGTCCTTCAGGGCGCCAGCGATGATCAGGTGCGCGTTCACCGCCGAATCCACGAACTCGTAGAATTTGGCGTTGTTGATGTGGCCGTACTGGTCGTTGTCCGCCCAGCGGGTGGAGACCATGTGGTAGGCCTTGTAGGCGTCGCGCCGGGCCAGTCCGCCCAGATCGGGTTTCGGCATCCTTGATCGTTCCCTGTCTCGCCGGCTTGATCGCCGATCCTGAAGTCAGACGCTCGGGCTTGGCCTCCCCTGCGTCAAGCGCCTATCGAGAATGATCGCCTGTTTCCGACGAGGCCCGCCATGTCCGCCGTCACCACCCGCGCCGCCGTCCTTTCCGCCATGGGGGCCGCCCGCCCCTATGGCGACAGCCGCCCCCTCTCCATCGAGACGGTGACGCTGGACGCCCCCGGCCCCGGAGAGGTCAGGGTCGCCATCAAGGCCGCCGGCCTCTGTCACTCGGACCTTTCCGTCATCAACGGCGACCGGCCCCGCCCCATGCCCATGGCCCTGGGGCACGAGGCGGCCGGCGTGGTCGAGGCGCTGGGCGAAGGCGTCACCGACCTCAACATCGGCGACCACGTCGTCATGGTCTTCATGCCGTCCTGCGGCCATTGCAATCCGTGTGCGGAAGGTCGCCCCGCCCTGTGCGAGCCCGGCGCCGCCGCCAACGGCAAGGGCGAGCTTCTGGGCGGCGGAAAACGCATCCACAGCCACGGCCATCCGCTGAACCATCACCTCGGCTGCTCCGCCTTCGCCGAGCGGGCCGTGGTCTCGCGCCGCTCGCTGGTGAAGATCGACCCGGCCCTGTCGTTCCGGGAGGCCGCCCTGTTCGGCTGCGCGGTCCTGACCGGCGTCGGCGCCGTGGTGAACACCGCCCAGATCAAGGCCGGCCAGAGCGCGGTCGTCGTGGGTCTGGGCGGCGTGGGCCTCGCCAGCGTGCTCGGCGCCCTGGCGTCGGGCGCCTCTCCCGTCATCGCCGTGGACCTGTCCGAGGACAAGCTGGCGCTGGCCCGCACCCTCGGCCCGGTCCAGACCGTCAACGCCGCCGACGCCGATGCGGCCGATCAGGTCCGCGCCCTGACCAGCGGCGGAGCCGACTTCGTGTTCGAGATGGCCGGTTCGGTCCGCGCGCTGGAGGCCGCCTGGAAGATGACCCGGCGCGGCGGCACGACGATCACGGCAGGGCTCCCGCCGCCCGACGCGGCCCTTCCGGTCAACGTGGTCTCCCTCGTCGGAGAGGAGCGGACCCTGAAGGGCTCCTACATCGGGACCTGCGTCCCCAGCCGCGACATCCCCCGCTACGTCGCCCTCTACCGCCAGGGCCGCCTGCCCGTGGACAAGCTGATGAGCGGGACCATTCCGCTGGACGACATCAACGCGGGCTTCGACCGGCTCCACGCCGGAGAGGTCGTCCGTCTGGTCGTGACCTTCTGAACTGACGCCCGGCCTGTTCCAAACTCCGTCACCCTCGGGCCTGTCCCGAGGGCCTATCCGTCAGCGGCGTGGGTGGTGGGTGATCAGTTCCGTCCGAAGATACCTCTCCAGCGCTCGCGCCTCGGAAGCATGGATCCTCGGGACAGGCCCGAGGATGACGGATGAAGTCAGTTCGTCGGCGCCGAGGTTGTCTCGGCGGCCGGGGCCGTCTCATCCGCCGGAGCCTCGGCGGGCGTATCCGCCGCCGGCGCCGGCTCGCCGGACTGCGCGGCGATCTCGGCCGCATTGGCCTCCATTCGCACCGCGGCCTCGACGGGCGGCGCCGGTTGCCGACCGTTGTCGCAGTAGTCGAAGAAGGCCGCCAGTTCGGCCTCGCCCAGGTCCTTGCCGACCAGCCGCATGTCCGCCTGGCTCAGCCCCACACTGATCGTGCCGCTGGCCTTCAGGGCGCTGATGACCGGATGGTCGGTCGTGGCCGAACTGTCGGGCCGGAAGGTCCCGGTCGCCGTGCCGGAGGTCAGCACGGCCTCCTCCTCATAGCCCCAGGACATCTCCACCGACTTCGATCCCGGCAGGCAGGTCAGGGTGAAGACGCTCACCCCCTCGGCCCAGTCGCCGTCCCCGAAATCCAGTTCGCCGGTCCCGCCGTGGGCCAGGAAATGCCAGTCGTAGGTCGGCGGCATGGCATCGCCCCGCACCACCGGCCCGGTCGCGTTCTCATCCGTCTCCGACCCGGTCGGCTGACATGCGACCAGGGAGACCGCGGCCATGGACATGACGGCGGCGGATACGGCGAGCGAACGGATCATGGGCAAGTCCTGAACAGCAACCGTCCCCCGACGGCGGATTAACCCTAGGCGCTCCGGGGGCGCTTCGCCAAGGGCGTGACAATCGGCTAAGGCATGGCTAGAGGGAGAGCCAAGTCCTCAAAGGAAACGCACTACGATGGCCACCGAACTCTACGACCTGACCGTTCCGCCGTTCACCCGGGGCCTGCGCGCCCTGAACGGCCTGCTGGACAAGGCCGTCGCCCATGCCGAGGCGACGGGCGTCGATCCGGAAACCTACCTGTCGCTTCGCATCATCGACGACATGAACCCCTTCGTGAAACAGGTTCAGACCGCCTGCGACAGCCCCAAGCTCTGCCTCGCCCGCCTGTCCGGCGTCGCCGCCCCGGTCAATGACGACTCCGAGACCACCATCGCCGAGCTGAAGGCCCGCATCGCCTCCACGCTCGACTATCTGGCCTCGGTCCCGCGCGAGGCGATCGACGGTCAGGAGCAGAAGGAGGTCGTCCTGACCTTCCCCGGCGGCGAGATGAAGTTCCTGGGCCAGCCCTACGTCACCGGCTTCGCCATCCCGAACTTCTACTTCCACATCACCACCGCCTACGACCTGCTGCGCGGCGCCGGCGTGCCGATCGGCAAGCGGGATTATATGGGCGGGGTGTAGTCGCACTGACTTTTCCCTCCCCCTCGGGGGAGGGTGGCTGAGCCGAAGGCGAGGCCGGGTGGGGGCGGCAAGGCAAGGCCCCACTGATCGTCGCTTGGTCGCCCTACCCTCCCCACCCGGTCGCTGCGCGACCACCCTCCCCCGAGGGGGGAGGGAAAGGCTTCAGCGCGCCAGCAACGCCTCCACCTCGTCCCGCGTCGGCAGCGACGGCTGGGCTCCGGCCCGCGTGGCCGCCAGCGCGCCCGCCGCACAGGCGAACTCCAGCGCCTCTTTCGGCTCCATCCCGTCCAGCATCGCCACCACGATGGCCCCGACGAAGGCGTCGCCCGCTCCCGTCGCATCGATCGCCACGACCTCGGGCGGCGTGGCCCAGGCCGTCTTGACGCCCCGGTGATACATCTCGGCGCCGCGCGCGCCTTGCGTCACCACCACCCGGCCGCCGCCCCGATGCAGGGCGTCGCCATAGAACTCGGCCTCGATCTCGTTGACCACGATCAGGTCGCAGCGCCGCAGCATGGCCTCCGACACCGGCTGGGCGGGCGCCAGGTTGGCGCAGACGAAACCGACCGCCCGGCCCACCGCCGCCTCCACCGTCTCCAGCGGCAGCTCCAGTTGCACGATCAGCGGGCATTCGATCCGGGCCGGCAGCTGTTCCGGCGTCACCAGATGGTTCGCCCCCGCCGCCACCACGATCTGGTTCTCTCCGTGCGGATCCACCGCGATCAGGGCCACGCCGGTCGGCGCCGCCACATCCACCTCGACCTTCGACAGATCGACCCCGAACTCCTCCATCAGGGCCAGGGCCTCGTCCGCCATGGCGTCGTTCCCGACCCGCCCGATCAGATCGACCTCGGCCCCCAGTTTCTCGGCCGCCAGCGCCTGATTGGCGCCCTTGCCCCCCGGATGCCGCGCCAGGGTCGCCCCCGTCACCGTCTCGCCCGCGGCGGGCAAGGACGGCGCCGTCGCCACCAGATCCAGATTGATCGAACCGACCACGGTGATGTTCATGCCGCCGCTCCCAGCCGCTCGACGATCAGGTCGAACACCCCCTGCCCGTCCGCCTCGACGGCCCACAGGTGGCGCGCCTTATCGGCCTCCACCCGGAACTCCACCGCCGTATGGCCGCGCGTCAGATCGCTTACGGTCTCCACCTCGATCCGGCAGGGCGTCAGCTTGAACAGCCCGGGCTTCAACAGCCACGCCACCGTACACGGATCATGCAGGGGCGCCGCATCCCAACCGACGATGGTCCGCTCGATCCGCTGCGAGAACCTCAGCATCGCCGCCGCCATATCGGCCGACGCATTGCCCACCGCCTCGACCGCCGCGATCCGCTCTTCCGTCGCCCGCACCTGATGGGTCGCGTCCAGCCCGAACACCACCATCTCGCAGCCGCTGGCGAACACCTCCGCCGCCGCGTCCGGATCGGCCCAGATATTGAACTCGGCGGAGGCGGTGATGTTGCCCCCCTCGGCCCGCGCCCCGCCCATGACCACCACCGGCCCCAGCCGTTCGGCCAGCTTCGGCTCGGCCCTCAGCGCCAGGGCCACGTTCGTCATCGGCCCCATGACGGCCAGCGCGACCGACCTGGGCTCCGCCTCCATCACGATCCGCACGATGGCGTCCACCGCCGAACCGTCGGCCACCGGAGCGTCCGGCTCCACCGCCGCCAGATCGCCCAGCCCCTCGGCCCCGTGGAACTCTCCCGCCCCCGCCGGTTCGCGCACCAGAGGCCGCGCCGCCCCCGCGTACACGGGCACCTCGTCCCGTCCCGCGACCTGCCGGATGATCCGCGCGTTCCGCGCCGTCTTCTCGACCGGGACGTTGCCGCCCACCGTCGTGATGGCCTTGAGGTCCAGCTCGGGCGACCCGAAGGCCAGCAGCAGCCCCACGGCGTCGTCCACGCCGGGGTCGCAGTCGATGATCAAACTCTGTCTTTTCACCCGCCCTGAATGCGGCCGCGCGCGCTTCGTCGCAACCCCGTCCGCGTTCTCAAGCCCCCGGATCGAGACAGGCCTTCACGCAGGCCGCCGCCAGCACCTCGGCGGAATCGACCAGCGGAACCGACACATCCACCGCCGACAGCAACAGGGGAACCTCCGTACACCCCGCGATCACCGCCTCGGCGCCCTGACCGACCAGGGCCGCCCCCAGCCGCTCCATGGCCGCGCGATTGTCCGCCCCGACGTCGCCGCGCTTCACGCCGTAGACGCAGGCCATGAAGCCCGCCCGGTCCTCGCCCTGCAACACCACCGGCGTCACCCCCGCCGCCGTCAGGGCCTGGACGTACAGGGCCTCCCCGCCCGGCGTGGCCAGGATGCCGATGGACTGCGCGTCGGACGCCTTCGCCGCCGCCACGGTCTCGGCGATCATGTCGATGAAGGGCAGGCCCGCCGCCACGATGCCGGGCTTCTGGGCGTGGGCCGTGTTGCACGGCATGGCCAGGACCTCGGCCCCCGCCGCTTTCAGCCGCTCGGCCATCCGCCCCAGTTCGGCCTCCGCCTCGCCCGGCCGCGTGTTCCGGTCCGGCACCTGGGGGTTCATGTCCATGACGACCCGGATGTGATCGGCGTCGCCTTGCGCCGGCGTCAGCGCCTGCACCCGCGCCAGAAACGCCACCGTCGCGGCGGGCCCCATCCCGCCCAGAACACCCAGAACCTTGGCCATAAACGTCTCCCTTCGCATGCGTCTCTCCCACTTGGCAGGCAGACGCCGTCCCATCCCTATTGGCCGCCGACGGCGCCGCCCTGACGCTGCGCTCGCGCCGGGCGGCCATCTGATTGCGGAACGGCCCTAGCCCAGCATCGCGTCCAGTTCGCCCTGATAGCCGAACAGGCCCTGCGCCCCGCCGGTGTGCAGGAAGACCACCCGCTCGCCCTCGAACTTCCCGGCCCTGGCCAGGGCGATCAGCCCCTTCATCGCCTTGCCCGTATAGACCGGGTCCAGCAGGATCCCGTCCGCCCGCGCCGCCAGGGTCAGGGCGTCCACCACCCCCTGGTCGATCAGGCCGTAACCCTCGCCGACATAGTCGCAGTCGGCCACCACCATCGCGTCCTTCACCCGGTCCGGATGGCCCAGCAGGGCGGCCGTCTCCTTCGCCAGTTTCAGGACGTTGGCCTCCTGCTTCTCCTTGGGCGCCCGGACCCCGATGCCCAGCACCGGAATGTCCGCGCCCAGCACGGCCAGACCGGCGACCAGCCCCGCATGGGTCCCCGCGCTGCCCGTCCCCGTCACGATCCGGTCGACGGCCAGGTCCAGTTCATCGGCCTGGACCACGATCTCGCGCGCGCAATCGACATAGCCCAGCGCCCCGATGGCGTTCGACCCACCGCCGGGGATGACATAGGGCTTGCCGCCCTTCGCCCGAACCTCTTCCGCCGTCTTCTCCAGCTCGGCCGGCATGTCCGATCCTCCGGGCACGGAACGAAGCGTCGCCCCAAACAGCCGGTCCAGCAGGACATTGCCGTTGTGGACATAGTCGGTCGCCTTCGACCCGGTCCGCTCCTCCAGGATGATCTCGCACTTCAGCCCCATCAGGGCGGCGGCGGCGGCCGTCTGGCGCACATGGTTCGACTGCACCGCGCCCTGGGTCACCAGGGTGTCGGCGTCCTGCTCGAAGGCGTCGCCCAGCAGGAACTCCAGCTTGCGCGTCTTGTTGCCCCCGCCGGCCAGGCCGGTGCAGTCGTCCCGCTTGATCCAGAGGTCGATGCCCAGCGCCTGCGACAGGCCCGGCGCGGGCTCCAGCGGCGTCGGCAAATGGGCGAGGCGCACGCGGGGGAAACGGGCGAGATGCATGGTGGGGCTCCGGCTAGAGGTTCTCTCTATCTAGCCGTCCCGCCGCCGCCCGTCTCTCCCGACGTCAGCCGAACGCGCGCCGCCGTTGCAGATGCAGCGCCGCCCCGCCCGCCAGCATCAGACCCAGCAGGATCATCGCCCATTCCGAAAGCGTCGGCACGGGGGCGGGCGGCGCCCCCAGGGTCACCGTTCCCGGCCCATTGAATCGCATGGTGTAAGGTCCGTTGGGGCTGCCGTTCACCCACGGCCCACCGACAAAGGTGTAGGTGCCCGCGGTCAGGGTCCAAACGACCGCAGTATCGTTGGATGCGATACAGTTGGTGGCCGGCGCCGCCGGGTTGAACGCCCCGTTGTAGATCGCATAGCCGCCGTCGCTAGGCCCCATGTCCGTGACGGTATATGCGCCCGTCGTGCTCACGGTCACGGTCACCGACTCGATGGCATGGGCCGCGGTGGAGCCAACGACGCAGGGCTGGCCGCTGGCGTAGATCGCCGTGGTCGTCGGGCTGGCCCCGGTGGTGGTCACGGTGATGTTCGAGACCACCTGAGCCTGACTGGCTCCAGCAAAAGTCAGCACAGCGAGAGCGGCGACCGCCCCAGAAATAATCGTTTTCATTCAAGCCCCCAAGATTTCTCGCTGAGTATCCCGAGACCTTGGGTCGATCAAGTTGCGTCAGAAGCCGGACACTTTTGGTAAGCTCGCCTTTGCGGTGGCGACTACCCCGCCTGAACCCCTCCCTCCGCCACCATCTGCATCTCGGCGAAATGCTCGGCCTCGTCCGGCGCGGCCATGGCGGCGCGCGCCCGCGTCACGATCCGCGAACTGCCCTCCAGCGTCCGGTGCACGGGGCATTTGTCGGCGATCTCGAACATCCGCGCGCGCTGCTCCTCGGTCAGCAGACCGTCCAGGGTCAGGGTCCGTTCGAAAACGTCCGGCGGCGTCTCGCCCGCCCGCTTCTCGTGCCGCACCTCGACCGAGGCCCGTTCCAGCGGCAATCCTTTCCGCTCGGCATAGAGCCTCAGCGTCATCACCGTGCAGGCCCCCAGACCCGCCCCGACCAGCTCATAGGGCGTGGGGCCCGACGCCATGCCGCCGACCGAGACCGGCTCGTCGCCCAGCAGAACCGCCCCGCCCGCCTCGATCTTCACCTGGAACCGCCCGGCGCCCGTCTCGGCGACCCGCACCACCCCGTCCGCCTCGGCCCCGCCCATCGGCGTCGTCATGTCCTCGATGTAGCGCGACGCCCAGGCCGCGATCACGCTGGCCGCATAGACGGCGTCTTCGGCCCGCGACAGCAGGTGGTCCGCCTTGTCCAGCGAGACGAAGCTCTTCGGATGTTTCGCCGAGACATAGAGACCGGTCGCCTCTTCGATATCGACCACCTGATCGACCGGCGAATGCAGGATCAGCAGCGCCCGCTTCAGCGTCTCCAGCCGCGCCCTCTGGTCCTGCTTCCACAGGTCCTCGGCATAGCCGTACTCGACCGGAAAATCCTTGCCGCCGATGTGGATCGCCCCGTCGACGATCTTCATCTGGGTCACGTCGAAGGGCGCCCCGATGGTCGCGACCGCCTTGACCGTCGGCAGTCGTCCCGCCGCCGCGATGGCCGCCGCCCCGCCCAGACTGTGCCCGATCAGAAGACCCGGCGCGCAGCCCTTGTTCGCCATATGCTCGCCCGCCGCGACCAGGTCTTCGACGTCCGAGGTGAACCCCGCCGCCGCCGACCGGTCGCCTGCGCCGGCGAAGTCCAGCCTCAGCGTCCCGACCCCTTCGTTGGCCAGGGCCCGACTGATCCGCGTCGCCGCCAGATTGTCCTTCCCGCAGGTGAAACAGTGGGCGAACAGGGCGAACCCCCTTGCCTGACCACTGGGCCGATCCAGCACCGCGTTCACATGCCGCCCGTCGGGCGTGGTGAAGTCGAAGGGTTCGGTCTGCATGGTCGGGCTCCGGTTCGCCCCGTCAGCCATCCCGCCCCGCGCCGCGAAACGCAAACGGAAAGGCGTGCTCCGTCAGGTCAGCCGCTGACGCGTGACCATCAGGGCGGCGGCGCCCGCCAGGATCGTGCCGAACAGGATCATCGCCCATTCGGTCATGGTCGGCACCGGCGCCGGGGCGGCGACGGCGAAGGACTGTTCCGCCTGGGTGGCGGCGAACCCGCCGCCCGCCGACTGGCTCGCCACGACCGTGCAGGTCCCGCCCCCGGTCAGCGACACCGTCGCCCCCGCGACGGTGCAGACGCCCGCCGACGCCGGCGTGACCGAAAACGTCACGGGCTCGGTCGAGGTCGAGGTGGTCGTCACCGCGTACATCCCGCCCGTGGCCGCCGACGAGGACGGCGTGCTGGTGAAGCTCAGGACCGGAACCAGCAAGGGACCGACGCCGCTGGCCAGGGCGCCGGAGCGGAAATTCCACAGCAGGCGATAGGCGCCGGGACCGGCCGGGATCACCCCGACCCCCGCGCGTCCGGCCGAGCCGCCGTTGATGCGGATGCTCTGGCTCGACGACGGATAGGCCAGACCCTCGCCGTTGATTTCCAGGTCGAAATCGCCGGCCGCGATATCGGAGCGGTCGATCAGCACCAGTTGGACGCTACCCCGGTCGCTGGGCAGCGAGCCGGCGCCTCGGGTCGGCGAATAGCCGACGTTGCGAAAGCTGGCCACGAAGGCCGACCGACCGCCGACCGAGGTCGTCCCATAGGTCGCCGTCCCCACCCCAGCCCGGATGTCCAGGTCGTCCACGAAGCCGGGGAAGGCGCCCAGCACGTCCAGCGTCCGGAACCCGGCGTTCGAGCCCAGCAGGATCTGGGTGTGGGTCGTGCCCCCCAGACGAAGTCCGAACCCCGGCGTCACCTGGATCTCGTAGTCGTCGCCCAGAGCCATCGAGGTCGGGGCGGCCGGGTCCGGCCGGAACGACTGGGCCTGGGCCGTGGAGGCGACGAGCGCCAGCGACAGGGCGGCGACGGCCGCGACGAATCTGAACATGGAAAACTCCCCCGGGATCGATACAGAAACCCGGGTTTCCACACGGGGCGTCGGCGAGGCAACCGAACAAATCCGTCCTATTTTCTCAGACCCCGCCTCGCCCATTGCGGGCGACCGCCCCCCGGCCTATCGTCGCCGCGTTCTCCCGGGGGTCGCGCTCAAGCGGCTGAGATAGAGGTAGTCCTCTGACCGGCCGAACCTGATCCGGGTCATGCCGGCGAAGGGATGAGTACGCTTCGGTCCACCACGCCACAGGACCATCGTCATTCCCGCGAAGGCGGGAACTCGCTCCGACGTCGGCGCAGCCCTCAACGCTAGAGGCCGCCATGAACATCCACGTTCCCGTCAACGAACCCTCGCACGATCCCGCCGTGGATCTGTCCCTCAAGGACGCCCGCGAGCAGGTGATGAAGGAGACCGGATCCATCCCGACCGGCGAACGCGAGGGCTCGCGCAAGGTCTACGTTTCCGGCGAACTCTACCCCGACATCCGCGTCCCCTTCCGCGAGGTCGCCGTCCACCCCAGCGCCAACGAGCCGCCGGTGACGATCTACGATTCCTCCGGCCCCTACACCGACCCCACGGTGACCATCGACATCAAGAAGGGCCTCCCCCACGTCAAATCCCGCTGGCAGCTGGATCGCGGCGACATCGCCCCCGTCCTCAACCCGCGCGAGGTCAAGCCCGAGGACAACGGCCACGCGTCGGGCAAACACCTCGCCCCCCGCTTCGACGTCTCCAACCACAAGGTGTTCAAGGGCGTCGAAGGTCGCCCTGTCACCCAGTACGAATACGCCCAGGCCGGCATCATCACGCCCGAGATGGAATACGTCGCCATCCGCGAGAACCTGCGCCGCGAGCAGAACGCCCCCTGCATCCGTGATGGGGAAGATTTCGGCGCCAGCATTCCCGACTTCGTCACGCCCGAGTTCGTGCGTCAGGAGATCGCGCGCGGCCGCGCCATCATCCCGCACAACATCAACCACCCCGAGGTCGAGCCGATGATCATCGGCCGCAACTTCCTGGTGAAGATCAACGCCAACATCGGCAACTCGGCCGTCCTGTCGTCGGTGGACGACGAGGTCGACAAACTGGTCTGGGCCACCCGCTGGGGCGCCGACAACGTCATGGACCTGTCGACGGGTCGCAACATCCACAACATCCGCGACTGGATCATCCGCAACTCGTCCGTCCCCATCGGCACCGTCCCCATCTACCAGGCGCTGGAGAAGGTCGGCGGCGTCGCCGAGGACCTGACGTGGGAAGTCTTCCGCGACACCCTGATCGAACAGGCGGAACAGGGCGTCGACTATTTCACCATCCACGCGGGCGTCCGCCTGCCCTTCGTGCCGATGACGGCCAAGCGCGTCACCGGCATCGTCTCGCGTGGCGGCTCGATCATGGCCAAGTGGTGCCTGGCCCACCACAAGGAGAGCTTCCTGTACGAGCATTTCGAGGACATCTGCGACATCATGCGGGCCTACGACGTGTCGTTCTCGCTCGGCGACGGCCTGCGTCCCGGCTCCATCGCCGATGCGAACGACGAGGCCCAGTTCGCAGAACTCCGCACCCTGGGCGAGCTGACCAAGATCGCCTGGGCCAAGGGCTGCCAGGTCATGATCGAGGGCCCCGGCCATGTGCCGATGCACAAGATCAAGGCCAACATGGACGAGCAGCTGAAGCACTGCCACGAGGCGCCCTTCTATACGCTGGGGCCGCTGACCACCGACATCGCCCCGGGCTACGACCACATCACCTCCGCCATCGGCGCGGCCCTGATCGGGTGGTTCGGCACGGCCATGCTCTGCTACGTCACGCCCAAGGAGCACCTGGGCCTGCCCGACCGTCAGGACGTCAAGGACGGCGTCATCACCTACAAGATCGCCGCCCACGCCGCCGACCTGGCCAAGGGCCACCCCGCCGCCCGCATCCACGACGACGCCCTGTCGCGCGCCCGGTTCGAGTTCCGCTGGGAGGACCAGTTCAACCTCGGCCTCGACCCCGAGACGGCCCGCAAATACCACGACGAGACCCTCCCCAAGGAGGCCCACAAGACCGCCCACTTCTGCTCCATGTGCGGCCCGAAATTCTGCTCGATGAAGATCTCGCAGGACATCCGGGACGCCGCGCGCGGCCAGAACGACGCGGGCGGCTCGCTGGAGGCGGCGGAGGCCGGCATGGCCGAGATGTCGGCGAAGTTCCGCGCCGGGGGCGGGGTGGTGGAGGTGAAGGTGTGAGGGCTTCGCTGGAGTCAGTCGGTTAACCAAAAACCAGCGATGGTTGCGATTCAAACGCAATTAGTTCATGGTTTGTTCTCATGGCCGAGACCAGCATCGAATGGACGGACGCGACCTGGAACCCGGTCGCGGGCTGTCTGGTCATCTCTCCCGGATGCACCAACTGCTACGCCATGCGCATGGCGGCGCGGTTGGAGGCCATGGGCGTCCCCAAATATGAGGGCCTGACCCGCAAGAGCGGCCAACGCTACGTGTGGACCGGAAAAGTCCGGCTGGACGAAGCCTCGCTGGACATTCCGCTGAAGTGGAAGAAGCCACGCAAGATTTTCGTGAACTCCATGTCGGACCTCTTCCACGCGGACGTGCCGGCCGAGTTCATCGCGCGAGTGTGGTCCGTCATGGAACGGACGCCTCACCACACATACCAAATCCTGACCAAACGACCCGACCGCATGCGGGAAGTTCTGACATCGCTCGGCCTGCCTAAGTTGGCGCATGTTTGGCTTGGCACCAGCGTGGAAGACGCTGCTGTGCTGTCACGCCTCGACGATCTGAGGGCTACCCCAGCAATCGTTCGCTTCGTCTCTTTCGAACCACTGATCGGTTCGGTTAAAGGCGCGGATCTCACCGGCATTCATTGGGCGATTGTTGGCGGCGAATCCGGCCCGAGATCACGCCCCATGGAGGAACTCTGGGTCGATGAAATCCGGCTTGCCTGCCTAGCCACGCGCACGGCGTTCTTCTTCAAACAGTGGGGCGGTAAGAACAAGAAGGCGGCCGGACGAACATACCGCGGGCAGACGTGGGACGAGCTACCCAGCCTTCAGTAGATGCTCGACTATGGGCTTCGCAGCTTTCCAAGCGGCGTCGCTTGGGTTCGCCATGAGGAAAAACAGTGAAAACATCGGCGAGCCCTGATCGTTGTAAAGCCTTTTGGGGCCCGCAACTCTTGGGAAAATCGTTCTAAAGCGCTCAGAAACAAAGCCTTCCAGCACTCCGAGATCACCAGTCCTCTTGGTCTCGATAGATTCCTCTCCAAACAAGTTGGGTTGGACTTTGGAGTTGTACCACGCCTCCTCCCACGCGTTGGTGCCCAGGAAACGCGTCAGCGAAGCTCGTTTCACTTCGCATAGGTCGGACGGATCTTTCGTCGCCTGACGGTAGAGCCCCGACAACGAAACAAGATACCAAATGTCCATAGCTTTCGTCTGCGCGATAGCTTCCAACGTCGCCCAGTCCACCTGAAGGCCATAGGGGTCGAGAAACACCACTGCCCGCGTGGATTTCCACCCGTTCCATCCTTGAGCGAGCTTCAGAAGCTCATTCGCATCGCCTTTGTGAACTGTGATGTCGCGGTCGGGATATTTAGCTTTCAGCGTCTCGAGCGCAGCGACATGTTTGGGCTTCTGCTCCATGAAAATCAGGCGATCGAATGGAGGAGAAATATCGATCGCAATTTGGGCCGAACCCTTTCGGCGATCCACCGTCTCGGGGATGTGGCCAACTAAGGTGTCCTCGGCGGCGATGCGTTTGGTTATCTCCCCCGTGCCTGCAAACGCATCAATATACCAAAGCTTGAACCCCTTGGGTCGCATCAATGTGGCGTAGGATTTCAGATATCCTTGGACCATCGAAAGCTTGAGGCTCGTCGACAGGCTGCCAAACTCATGCTCACCGATTTCTGACAACGGCTTCCCCTTAAGCGTAGCATTGTAGTCAGCCCCACAACGCTGAGATGTGCAATCCCTGCAACGATCCTCGTCTTGCTTCTGCTAGGATCGCCTCATGTTCAGCATCCTCGCCTACCCCGAGTTGATCCTGAGAGCCGGTCAGGACGCCGCGTGGACGGCCAAGCACGGCACGCGCGAGGAGAAGTCCGGCAAGTTCCTGCCGCCGCCGGGCTGGAAGGGTCGTCTGATCACCGGCGCCCCCGGCGAACTGGACGACCTGAAGTCGAAGAAGACCGGCAAGGCCGCGTAGGGACGCCCGCCTCTCGGAGGATGCGCGACGCCCCAAGTTGACAAAGGATCGTCCGATTTCCCCCATCGAAACAACGCCCCGATCTTTCGAGAGCCCTTTTCCTTAACGTCCCTCGAAACGCCTCTACACTGTTCGTCCCGCTACGGAAGGTCAGCGCATGGACGATCCACGCCAATCCGAACGCTTCGGACTCTTCGGACGCTTCGGACGGTGTTTTGGAGTCCGGATCGGCCCTGTGAAACCCGAAGTGGCTTGACGCGGGGGTCGTCGATCCGCGATCCCCAAGAGGCATCCCCGGAGCCCGCACCATGCCCATCGCCCGCACCCAGGTCCTGACCGCACTCGAGGCGCAAGGCGTCTGTCCGGTCTTCTACAACCCGGACCCGGAGGTGGCGATGAACGTCATCCGCGCCTGCGCGCGCGGCGGGGCCAAGGCCATCGAGTTCACCAACCGGGGCGATTTCGCCGTCGATCTGTTCGGGGACATCGCGCGGGAGCTGGGCCGCACCGATCCGGACGTCATCCTGGGCATCGGCTCGGTCATCGATGCGGGGACGGCGTCCCTGTATCTGAACCGCGCGGCGCGGTTCGTGGTCTCGCCCGCGCTGGTGCCCGAGGTGGCCGTGGTCTGCAACAAGCGGATGGTCGCCTATTTCCCCGGCTGCGGCTCGGTGCGCGACATCGTGGAAGCGCAAGCCCTGGGCGTCGATATCGTGAAACTGTTCCCGGGCGCCTCGGTCGGCGGGCCGGACTTCGTCAAGGCGGTCATGGGGCCCATGCCCTGGACCAAGATCATGCCGACCGGCGGCGTCGACCCCGACCCCGCCTCCATCGCGAAATGGTTCGGGGCCGGGATCGTCGCGACCGGCATGGGGTCCAAGCTGGTCACCGACGCGGCGGTGAAGGCGGGGGACTGGGCCGGGATCGAGGCCTCGGTCCGTGCGGCCGTCGAAGCGGTGGCGGCGTTCCGGGCGGGGCAATAACGTTCTCCCTCCCCCTCGGGGGAGGGTCGGCGATGCGGAGCATCGGCGGGGTGGGGACGGCCAGGCGACGTGGCGACAGTCTTGTGCCGTTTCGCCTTGCCGCCCCCACCCGGTCGCTGCGCGACCACCCTCCCCCGCAGGGGGAGGGAAAAGGCGGTTAGCTCAGCACCACGATCGCCACGCGGCGGTTCTGGGCGCGGCCTTCGGCGGTGGAGTTGTCGGCGACGGGGGCTTCCTCGCCGTAGCTGATGGTGGCCATGCGGTTGAGCGCGATGCCCTGGCGGCTCAGCGAGCGACGCACGGCCTCGGCGCGGGCGGCGCCCAGCTGGTCGTTATAGGCTTCCGGGCCGGCGCTGTCGGTGTGGCCCTGGATTTCCAGGTAGACGTTGACGTTCTCGGCCTTCAGCCGGTTCGCCAGTTCCGTCAGACGGGCCTCGGCCTCGGGCGACAGGGCGTCGCGGTCCGACGGGAATTTCACCGAGTCGTCCGACAGGACGACCTCGTACATGAACTTGCCCTCGGCCAGCTGCTGGGCCGCCGTGGCGCGTTGCAGGGCGTCGTTGGCCGTGCCCTCGACGACGCCCAGACGGGTGTCGGTGGCGGTGACCCTCTGGTCGACGACCGCGACTTCCTCGCGGACGAAGCCGCGCGTGGCGACACAGCCCGAGGCGAGCACGCCGAGGGCCAGGACGGCGCCGGTCATCAGGACCGGGCGGAGGTTCATGGTCGGGATCGAGAGGGTCTGGGAGGGGGTCAAGGTCGTCTCCTGAAAGGCCGGGGCGCCACGTCCGAATGTCGCGCGGATGTGATCTGGGACACGCTGAAAGGCCTTGGAATGACCGGGATGCGGCATGAATCCGGCACCTTGACCATAAGATCCGTGGTCGGACGTCGTCGGGCGGGCGCCACGATCCTGACGTCTCCGGGTGCTCTGAAAGACGCTTCCGGACGCATCGCGCGTCGCCGAAACGGGCGGTCCCTTGCCCCCAAGCGTCGAAAGCCAAACGGAAAAGCGAGAAATCCGCCGTGGGCGGACGAAGCCTTCACGCCGCGCCTGGGCGCCCGGTCTGGCCGTCAGCGTCGGCGCCCATCTGGCGGGTCTCGCGGCTTTCCTGATGGTCGCCCCGACCCCGACGATTTTTTCCGTGGAGCCTTCGCCGGATCCGGTCATGGTCTCCCTGACCCCGCCGCCCCCGCCCCTTCCGGTCGCCGAACCGGACCCGCCGCCGGGCCCCGCCGAGCCCTCCCAAGCCGCCGAACCGCCCGCCCCGACCACCCTCGCCCCGCCGACGCCCCGTCCCCGTCCGCCGGCCGCGCCGCGCACGCCCCGTCCCGCCCCGCCGGAGGTCGAACCCCTGCGGGTCGCCGCCGCCCCGCCGGGTCCCGCGCCCGCCCCGCCGCCCGCCGGCCTGACGATGGCCCAGCTGGCCGGCGCGGCCACGGCGGGTTCGGGCTCGGGCGGCGGGGGGGACGGCGCGGCGGGCGGGGGCGGAGGCTCCGGGACCGGCGCGGGCCGCTGCGACATGGTCCAGCGGGTGCAGGACGCGCTCAGAAGCAACCCCGGCGTCATCGCATCCGCCGCCCGCGCCCAGAGCGCCCTGTCCGCCTCGCACCGGGCGCTGCTGGTCTGGGACGGCGACTGGGTCACCAATCCGGGCGAGGCCGGGCGCGGTCTGGCGGGCCTGCGTCAGGCCATCGCCGTGGCCATCGCCTTCGCCCCCGCCGAATGCCGCCGCCAGTCCGTGCGTGGCCTGGTCCTTCTGACGCTGGAGGATGACGCCGACGGCCCCCGCCTGGCGCTCGGCGAAAGCCAGTGGCGCTGGTCCGACCTGACCGGCGCGGGCTGACCCCAAAAGAGAAAGGGCGGCGGGATCTCTCCCGCCGCCCTCAAGGCCTTCAACCTGTACGCAGACTTACGCCGCCAGACGCCCCAGCAGGGCCGACAGGGCCGTCAGACGCGCCTTGGTCGCGTCCGTCGCGCCTTCCGGCGCCGTGGCCAGTTCGGTCGACAGACGACGCGCCGCGCGCTTGTCGGCGGTACCGCCGCGCCAGCCTTCGATCACCGTGCGGGTGCGGGCCTCGAGGTCGTCGGCGATGGCGTCGGTGCGGGCCAGCTGGTCGACGTAGGAGGCGGCCACGTCCGGGCTGTCGGCCCAGGTGATGCGGGTCTGCAGCTGGGGATTGATCTCATTGGCCGTGATCGCCTCGGCCGCCGCGATCTCTGCCGCCGACAGCTGGTCCGACGGGATCAGTTTCAGCACGTCCAGACCGCGCGCGATCTCGCTGGAATAGACCCGGCCGTTGAACCAATAGGCCGACCACGAACCGCCGACGTACATGCGCTCGGCGCTGATCGGACCGCGGTCGAAATAGGCGATCTCGACCGGCTTCATCGGGTCGGTGAAGTCCATGACCGAGATGCCGCCCTGATACCAGGACTGGACCATCAGGTCGCGACCCGGCACCGGGATGATGTTGCCGTTGTGGGCGACGCAGTTCTCGGTCTCGCCCTGCGCCGACGGCAGCTTGTGGAAGCTGCGGGGCGTCAGGGTGCGGTCTTCGATGGTGGCGACCATGTTGGCGCCCCAGGTCGCGGGATCCTCGGCGCGGCAACGCGGGCTGGTGCCGCCGCCCCACTCGTCGGTGAAGACCACCTTGTCGCCGGCGTTGTTGAAGGTGGCCGAGTGCCAGTAGGCCATGTCCGGATCGAAGATGTCCGAGGTCCGCTTCGGGTTCACCGGATCGGAGATGTCCAGCAGGATGCCGTTGCCGCTGCACGCGCCGCCGGCCAGGCCGATCTCCGGATAGACGGTGATGTCGTGGCACTGGTTGGTCTGGGCCGTGTTCTGGCTGGCCAGACCGGCGCGCCCGCCGCGCCACAGACCGGCGACCCGGCCCGTCGTCACATCGGCGAAGATGCGCGGACGGTTGACCAGCTCGGCGTTCTCCGGATGGTCCAGCGGCACCTTGATGACGTCGATGGAGAACAGGGCCGTCTCGGGGTTCTCGTCCGGCTGGCCGTCGGTGCAGATGTCCAGCTCGCCGGTCTTGCGCACGCTCGAGGTGCCCTGGCCGTAGACATAGAGGACGTTGCGGTCGGACGGATCGGGCAACAGGGTGTGGGTGTGCGAGCCCCGGCAGGTCTGGACCGCCGCGATCTGGCGCGGGTCGTTCAGGTCGGAGATGTCGAAGATGCGGACGCCGCGGAAGCGCTCGGCGCTGACGTCGCCCTCGTTGCCCGCGCCCGAGCAGTCGATGCGGCCCCGGTTCTCCTCGACCGACATGAACAGCAGATTGCCGTGGACCGAGACGTCGCCCTGGCCGCCGGGGCAGACCACCGACATCACCAGACGCGGCGCGTCGCCCGTGACGTCATAGGCGTTGAAGCCGTTGAAATTGCCGACGAACAGCTTGCCGTTCGACACGGCCATGTCGGAGTTGGCCATGCCCAGAGGGCTGAAGCTGCGATTGCCCTCGGCCGCCGTGCGCATGGCGGCGCGCTCCTCGTCGGTCCGGGGCGGCGAGAACATGGTCTGGTCGGTGCCGAAGCCCGGCGCGTGCGGCGTGTGGGAGATCAACTCCATGCCCAGAACCGCCTGGCCTGCGTCCTCGAAACCGGCGGACAGGGCCGAACGGGCGTCGGCGGCGATCACCTGGACCGAACCACCGGACGACGATTGCTGCGCCATGGCGGTGGTCGCGCCCAGCAGCACGCCGAGCGCGCAGGCCGAGGTCAGGAGGGTCTTTCTCACGTTCATGGTCGGCTCTCTCGGTGTCGGAAGGGGGATCAGGAGGCGGTCGGAAGTTCGGAAAGCAGGGACTGCATGCGCAGGATCTCCGCCTGCTGGTCGGCGATGACGGCGGCGGTGAAGTCGGACAACAGGGTGTCCTGGGCCGCGTTCGGCGTCTCCATCAGGGCATGGACCATGTCGATGGCCCCCTGGTGGTGCTGGATCATGCCGGTCAGGAACAGGGCGTCGAACGCGGGGCCTTCCGACGCCGCCAGGGTCCGCATCTGGCGCGGCGTCAGCATCCCGGCCATCACCGGCGTGTCGTCGGGATCGGGCATGGCATGCCCCATGGCGGCGTGATCCATCCCGTCATGAGCGCCGTGGCCCATCGCGGCGTGATCCATGCCCTGCATCTCCAGCGGCCGGCCGCGCTCCTCCAGCCAGTTCCGCATGATCGCCATCTCGGCCTCCTGGCTCAGGGCGATGCGTCTCCCCAGGAGCTTGACCCGACGATCCGAGCCCCGCGTCTCCAGAAGGCCGACCATCTCCACCGCCTGGGCGTGGTGGACGATCATATGCTGCATGAAGGCGACGTCGGCCTCGGTGAAGCTGGTCCGGCCCAGCTCCTTCGCCTGTTCCGGCGTCACGATCCGCGACGGCTGACCCGGCGCGCCGGGCTGGAAGATCGGCGGCGAGGCGGGGGGCGGGGTCTGGGCGAGGGCCGGTCCGGCGAGGAGGCCCGCCGTCAGGGCCGCGAGGATGCCGAACTCAAAGCGCACGCGTGGCCACTCCCATCATGGCGCAATCCGGCCACAATCCAGACTAGGCGCTTCCAACGCCATTGGGCAAGCCGTCGCAGAAATCTCGGCGCCCAGCCCCTTGAGAAAGTGGACACCCGTGTCCACTTAGCGCTCACGATGACCCGCCCCCTGCGAAAAGACGCCGCCGATCGCCGCTCCGCCCTGCTGCGCGCGGCCGCCGACGTCTTCGCCAAGGAAGGCATCGACACCCCCCTCGATCGCATCGCGGAACAGGCGGGCGTCGGGCGCGCCACCCTCTATCGCAACTTCGCCAACCGCACCGAGATCGCCCTGGCCGTCCTGCTGGTCGAGGTCGAAAGCCTGGGCGAACGCTTCGCCGACCCGGCCGACCCCGAGGCCTTCCTGCATTTCCTCGAGGCCCTGTCCGAGCACCTGAACCGCAATACGGCCCTCGCCGGCGTCGTCCGCGCCGCGCCGTCGCCCGAGATCCTGACCCCGCTCCGTCAGGCCCTGGTCAAGGCCGCCACCCCGGCGCTGAAGCTGTCCCAAGCCGCCGGCCTCGTCCGTCCGGACATCAAGCCCGCCGACATCCGCATCCTCTCGGCCATGCTGGGCGCGGCCCTGCACAACGCCGCCCCGGCCGAGCGGAACGCTCTCGCCCGCCGTTCGCTCAGCCTCGTGCTGGACGCCGTGAGGGCTGAACCATGAGCCGGCGCAACTACGCCCTGCCCTGGGCCCAGTATGTCGAGACGCTTCAGCCGCACGAGCGGCCGATGCTGCCCGGCTCGCCCGCCACCCCCGACCACACCCTGCCCTATCGCCTCGCCTACGGCGCGGTCGGCATGCTGGTCACCGCGACCGGCGGCATCGGCGCGGCCATGATCACCGCCAACACCCAGCAGCTCGTCGGGGCGCTCGGCGTCTCCACCACCGAGGCGGCCTGGCTGCCGGTCGTCTATGTGATGACCAACGCCTGCATGAACCTCTTGCTGATCAAGTTCAGGCAGCAGTACGGCCTCAGGCTCTTCGCCCAGATCTTCCTGATCGCCTACGTCCTGATCGCCGTGGGCGCCTTCTTCTTCGAGGACTACGGCTCGACCCTGATCGTGCGCGCCTTCGCCGGCATGGCGGCCGCCGCCCTGACGTCGCTGGGCTTCCTCTACACCATCCAGGCCTTCCCGGCGGCGCACAGGCTGAAAGGTCTGATCCTCGCCATCGGCGCCTCCAGCCTGGCGCTTCCCGCCGTCCGTCTCTTCTCCAACCACCTGGTCGAGCTCTCGGAGTGGCAGGGTTTTCACGCCTTCGAACTGGGCCTCAGCCTCCTGTCGCTGGCCGCCGTCTTCGCCCTGCGCCTGCCGCCGTCGGAGAAGATGAAGGTCTTCGACCCGCTCGACTTCGTCACCTTCGCCCTGTTCGCCCCGGGCATCGCCCTTTTGTGCGCCGTGCTGGGCTTGGGCCGCATCGTCTGGTGGACGGAAGCCGCCTGGATCGGCTGGGCCCTGATCGGCTCCATCGTCCTCCTGACCACCGCCCTCCTGGTCGAGTTCAACAGGAAGACCCCGCTCATCAACCTGTCCTGGCTGTCCGGCCCGGTCATCGTCCGACTGGCCCTGGTGATCATCGGCGTCCGCATCGTCCTGTCGGAACAGACCACGGGCGCCGTGGGCCTGATGACCCAGTTGGGCGTAGGCCCCGATCAGATGCACGGCCTGTTCGGCCTGATCCTTCTGGCCACGGCCGCCGGCTCCCTGATCAGCGCCTTCACCATGAACCCGGCGAAGCTCGACAAGCCCATCGCCATCGCCCTGGCCCTCATCGCGGTGGGCGCCTTCATCGACAGCCATGCGACCGTCCTGACCCGCCCGGCCCAGCTCTATCTCAGCCAGACGATGCTCGCCTTCGCCGCCGCCTTCTTCATCGGCCCGGCCATGATCCAGGGCGTCGGTCAGGTGCTGCAGAAAGGCGCCCAGAACCTGGTCAGCTTCATCGTCGTCTTCAGCATGGGCCAGAACATCGGCGGCCTGATCGGCACGGCCCTGATCGGCACGCTGGAGACGGTCCGCGAGAAATACCACTCCAGCCAACTCTCCGAGAGCATCACCCTCGGCGACCCGCTCGTCGTCCAGCGCCTGCAACAGCTCTCCGGCGCCTACGCCCGCACCCTCGGCGACCCCACGCTGCGCGCCGCCGAGGGCCAAGTCCTGCTGCAACAGCAGATCACGCAACAGGCCCACGTCCTCGCCTACAACGACGTCTTCCTCCTGATGTCGATCTTCGCCGCCCTGGGCTGCGCCTGGGTGACCTTCAACCATTTCCGCCCCCGCCTGCAGGCGCGGCTGGCCGAGCGCGACGCCGCCTCGGCCGCCGCCGCCGTCGAGTAAGACCCATGACCGACACCACCGCCCCCGTCGCTCCCGCCGCCGCCCCGGCTCCCGTCGTCCAGCCGCCCCAAGAGGCTCCCAAGAAGCGCGTCCTGTTCGCCGTCGTCCTGATCGCCGCCGCCGTGATCGGGATCGGCCTGATCCTCTGGGCCTGGCGCCTGCCGCCCTTCACCTCGGGCGTCCAGCACACCGACAACGCCTATGTCCGGGGCCAGGTGACGGTCGTCGCGCCCCAGGTCACCGGCTATGTCACCGCCGTCGCCGTCCAGGACTTCCAGACGGTCAAACAGGGCGACCTGATCGCCACCATCGACGACCGCATCTATCGCCAGCGTCTGGAGCAGGCCCAGGCCGCGCTGCACGCCGCCGAAGCGCAACTGGCCAACTCGACCCAGTCGCAGACCTCGGCCCGCGGCTCCGTCGCCCAGACCGAGGCCAACATCGCCGGCGCCCAAGCCTCGGTCGCCAAGGCCCAGGCCGATTTCAACCGCTCCCAGACCCTGTTCGAAGGCGGCTGGGTCGCCCAGGCCCAGGTCGACGTCGCCCGCACGGCCCTGCGCGCCGCCCAGGCCCAGCTCGCCGCCTCCCGCGCCCAGGAAGGCATCGCCCAGACCGGCGTCACTTCATCTGTCGTCGGGCGGGGCGCCCTGGAGGCCAATGTCGAAAGCGCCCGCGCCGCCGTCCATCTGGCCGAGATCGACCTGAGCAACACCCGCATCGTCGCTCCCCGCGACGGTCGCCTCGGCGAGATCAGCGTGCGTCAGGGCCAGCAGGTCGCGGTCGGCACCCAGCTCACCGCCCTCGTCCCTGACGCCCTCTGGATCAACGCGAACTTCAAGGAAAACCAGCTGCGCGACATCCGCCCCGGCCAGCCCGCCGAACTGTCCATCGACGCCCTCGGCGGCCAGACCCTGACCGGCCGTGTCGAGCGGATCGCCCCGGCCACCGGCTCGGAGTTCAGCGTCATCCGCCCCGACAACGCCACCGGCAACTTCACCAAGGTCGCCCAGCGCGTCCCCGTCCGCATCCGCCTCGACCCGGGTCAGGACGGCCTCGACCGCCTCGCGCCGGGCATGTCCGTCGTGGCGCGAGTGGATACGACGGCGCGGTAATTTACCCGTCCACCCCAGCGAAGGCTGGGGTCCAGATCACAGATTCAGGCGGCTTGGATGACGCACCGGATCCTCTGATCCAGCGCCGTCTTTTCCATCTGGACCCCAGCCTTCGCTGGGGTGCACGGATGAGGGCAGTGCTTAAGCCGCCGCGACCAAGGCGTCCCGCTGAACCGCCGTCGCGCGGTGCAACGCCTCATACAGTTTGTGCGGCTCCAGCGGCTTGGCCAGCCAGTCGGTCATCCCCGCCGCGTGACAGGCCGCGACCTGATCGGCTTCCGTCCCGGCGCTGAAGCCGATGATCGGCACATCGGCGTTGACCCCGCCCGACGCCCTCAGCCGACGCGTCGTCTCGTTGCCGTCGATGCCTGGCATGTTGACGTCCATCAGCACGACGTCGAACGCCTGTCGCGCCAGAAGCTCCAGCGCCAGCATCCCGTCCGACGCCGTCGCCAGCTCGACCCCGAGCGGCTGCAACACCAGGGCCAGGGTCCGGCGATTGATCTCGTGATCGTCGACCGCGAGGATCCGCAAACGCGCCTGCGGCGTCACCGTCTCCACCGTCTCGACGCCCGAGGCGACCGCCTGCCCGACCGGCAGGGTGACCCTCAGCGTGAACGCCGCCCCCTTGCCCGCCTCGCTCTCCACCGTCAGGTCGCCGCCCATCAGTCGCGCCAGATCCCGACTGACCTTCAGCCCCAGCCCGGTCCCGCCATAGGTCCGCGCCACCTCCGACGACCCTTGGGCGAACGGAGTGAACAGCCGGTCCATCGCCTCGGCCGGAATGCCCGCCCCCTGATCCCGCACGGTGATGCTCAGGCGTCGCGTCTCCAGCGTCGGCGACGTCACCGCCACCTGCACGTCGATCGCGCCTCGGGCCGTGAACTTGATCGCATTGGACAGCAGGTTGTTCAGCACCTGGCGCAGCCGGTACGGATCGCCCGACAGCCACAGGTCCGGCGCCACCGTCGTCGCCGTCAGGGTCAGCCCCTTCTCCGCCGCCTGTGCGCGCCAGAACCGCTCGGTGTCCGAGATCATTCCGGCCAGGTCGAAGTCGCGCGCCTCCAGCGACATCGCCCCCGCCTCCATCTTGGAGTGGTCCAGCAGATCGTTCAGCATCCGTGTCATCAGGCCGCTGGCGTCCACGATCAGCTCGGCCGTCTCCACGCGTTGCTCCGGCGCGGTGTCGTCGAGAATGACCTGCGCCCCGGCCTGGATGGCGCTGACCGGGGTGCGAAGTTCATGGCTGATGATCGCCGCCATCGCGGCCCGGTCGGCCATCGCGGCCTCGGCCTGCTGCACCCGATGCTCGGCCTCGCCCCGCGCCTTCAGCTCCGCCAGACGCGCCGCATGGACGCGGAAATAGACATTGATGATCGCGCCGACGAACAGCAGCGACCCCAGGCTGGTCAGGATCGGATCGCCCGAGGTCGAGCCCGCCATCGCCATGACCGGCATCGCCGCCAGCGCGACCAGATAGGGGGTCGCCCCCACGAAGAAGATCGACCGCGCCTCGATCCCCGAGGCCACATTGGTCAGAAGCCCGCCGGCGATGATCAGCATGGCGAAGCCCTGCAGCCCCCGCCCGTCGATGGCCCAGATCGCTACGGCCGTCCCCGCGAACAGGGCCGCCATCATGAAGGTCGAGGTCAGGGCCAAGAGCGTGTCCACCACGCGCGGCGTCCGGGTCGACTGGCGGAAGCGGAACATCGCCAGGATCTCGAAGGCCTGGATCACCGCCACGGCGCCCAGCCACGCCGGGATCCACGGCCCCTGCCCCGCGCTATGCAGCGCCCAGGCGACCAGCGCCGCCAGCAACACGCGAACCGGCACCTGTTTGCGCCGCTCGTTCGCCGTCGCCGACAGCAACGACCCCAGATACTCGATATGGCTCATACGCGCCCTCCGTCTCCGGAGTTAGCGGCCGAACACTGACATCCGGTGAATCAACCTCAGGGCGCAACCTGGGTGATCGGCGCCGCCGGCTCGTAGTGGACGCCCACGCCCGGCCCCAGCGGCAGGTCCAGCGCCACCCAGGCCGCCACCATGATCAGCCCCGCCACCAGGAAGGACCCGGCATAGGGCAGCATGGTCGCCATCAGCGATCCCAGACCGAACCGGGGGTCCCATCTCTGGGCGAAGGTCAGGATCAGCGGGAAATAGCTCATCAGGGGCGTGGCGATGTTGGTGACCGAATCCCCCATCCGATAGGCCGCCGTCGTCATCTCCGGACTGATGCCCAGCAGCATGAACATCGGCACCACGATGGGCGCCAGGGCCGACCACTTGGCCGAGGCCGAGCCGATGAACAGGTCGAACACGCACGAGACCAGCACCACCATGATCAGCAGCACCGGCGCCGGCAGGTGGACCTCCCTCAGCACCGCCGCCGCATTGACCGCCAGGATCGGCCCCAGACCCGACCAGTTGATCATGGCCACGAAGTGGGCGGCGAAGAAGGCCAGCACGATATAGGGCGCCAGCTGGGCGATCCCCTCGCCCATCATCCGCACCATGTCCCGGTGCGACTTCACCGTGCCCGCGCCCGCGCCGTAGGCCCCGCCCGCGACGAAGAACATGATGGCGAAGAAGGCGATCAGCGACCGATAGAGCGGATTGAACGCCTGCCCCGGCTCGGCCTCCGGATCGATGAAGGGCGACCCCGGCATCAGGGTCAGCAGGGTCCACAGGGCGATCATGCCCAGGATGGCCAGACCGGCCCATGCCAGCCCCTTCTTCTGCGCCGGCGTCAGGGCCTGCTCCTCCGGCGTCGCCGCCTTCTGGGACGCGCCCGGAACCGGGGTCCAGGCGCCCAGACGCGGCTCGATCACCCGGTCCGTCAGGAACCAGACGATGGGGGTGAAGACCACCACCACCCCGATGATGAAGAACCAGTTGCCCGCGATATTGACCGAGTAGTTTGGGTCGATCAGCCGCGCCGCCGGCTCGGTGATGCCCAGGATCAGGGCGTCCTGCGATCCCGGAAAAAGATTGCCCGCATAGCCGCCCGACACCGCCGCGAACCCGGCCGCCAGACCCGCCAGCGGATGCCGCCCCGCCGCCGCGAAGATCACCGCCGCCAGCGGGATGACCACGACATACGACGCGTCCGACGCATGGTGGGACATCATCCCCACGATCACCACCACCGGCGTCAGGATGGCTTTCGGCGCATTCAAGAGCGCGCCCCGGATGGCGCTGTCGAACAGCCCGGTCCGCTCCGCCACCGCCGCGCCGTAGATGATGGTCACCACGATCGCCAGCGGGGGAAAGTCCGCCAGCGTCCGGGGCATGCCGATGATCAGCTTCTCCAGGTTCTCGCGCGACAACAGGCTCTGGGCCGCCATCAGCTCGCCCGTCACCGGGTTCACCGCCGACCAGCCGAGCCCCGCTCCGACCAGGCTCAGCACCACCAGCCCCAGGATCAACCACAGGAACAGGAAGACGGGATCCGGCAACCGATTGCCGATCCGCTCCACCACATTCAGAAATCCAGAGCCTGCGCTCATCCGGTCCACTCCATCGTCAGCACCCGAATAGCTTTCACCGCCCCGGTCGGCGCAAGCGCGCCGGCCCGCGACATATTCGCCGGCCGGTCCGTGGGGCGTGGGATCGTGCTTAAGCGCCCGCTAAGAAAAATGTCGGTAACTGGACACGTCCCCCCGGATCCCGTTCATGACCGTCACCGACCGCCAGATCGAAATTCGCACCTATCGGCAGAGCGACACGCTCGACAGCCCGGTGCTGAGACGCACGACCGAGATGGCGGCGGCCCTGTTCGACTGCCCCATGGCCTCGGTCAATCTGATCGACGACGACACCCAGTGGCTGCTGGGCCGCGTGGGGCTGGATCCCTGCTCGACCGCGCGCGAGGACGCCTTCTGCAACCTGACCATCGAACTGCCGCCGGGCAGCGTCATGGTGGTCGAGAACGCCGCCCTCGACCCTCGCTTCCGCGACAATCCGCTGGTGACCGGCGAGCCCGGCATCCGCTTCTACGCCGGCGCGCTTCTGACCTCGTCGACGGGGTTCAATCTCGGCGCCCTGTGCGTCATCGACACCGTGCCCCGCGCCCGCCCCTCGAAGGCTCAGCTGGAGCAGCTGACAACCCTGGCCCAGCTGGTCGTGTCCGAGCTGGAACGCGCCCGCTCGGAGAACCGCCGTCGCCAGCAGCAGGACATGCTCAACATGTCCGAGGCCCTCAGCGGCGTCGGTCACTGGCGCGTCCAGATGCCGTCCGGCCGCATCTTCTGGTCCGACGAGGTCTATGAGATCTACGGCGTCACCCGCGCCAATTTCGACCCGCAGTTCAACGAGGCCATGGGCTTCTTCGCCCCGTCCGATCAGGTCCGCCTGAACGCCGCCATCGACGCCACCGTCGCCGGTCGCGGTCCCTACGAGCTGGAGCTGGACTTCGCCCGCAAGGACGGCAGCCCGCGCCGCGTCATCTCCAAGGGCGCCTGCGCCATGGACGCCGACGGCCACCCCGCCCTGCTGTACGGCGTGTTCCAGGACGTCACCGAACAGCGCGCCGCCCTGGTCGCCGCCGAGGAAGCCGCCTCGGTCAAGTCCGACTTCCTGGCCAACATGAGCCACGAGCTCAGAACGCCGCTCACCAGCATCGTCGGCTTCACCGACCTGGCCATGGCCCAGACCGACGTCGCCGCCACGACCCGCGACTACCTGCGCCGCATCGACAACGCCGGCCGCTCCCTGATGTGCCTGGTCAACGACATCCTGGACTTCTCCAAGCTGGAGGCCGGTCAGGTCTCGATCCGCCCGGAGCCGACCGACGTCGAACGCCTGGCCCGCGACGTGATGGAGCTGTTCGCCCCCCCAGATCGGCGCCAAGGACCTGACGCTGTCCCTCTCCATCGCGCCGGAGGCCCGATCTCTGGAGATCGACCCCGACCGCGTCCGCCAGATCCTGCTGAACCTCGTCTCCAACGCCGTGAAGTTCACCGAGGCCGGCAAGGTCGAGCTCGACATGCGCTGGACCGACGGCCGCCTGACCGCCTCGGTCGTCGACACCGGGCCCGGCATGACGCCCGAACAGGCCGGCCGTCTGTTCCAGCGCTTCTCCCAGATCGACGGCTCGGCGACGCGCAAGGCCGGCGGCACGGGCCTCGGCCTCGCCATCTGCAAGGGCCTCAGCGAAGCCATGGGCGGCTCCGTCGGCGTCGACAGCACCCTGGGTCAGGGAAGCCGTTTCTGGTTCGAAATCCAGGCCCCCGCCGTCGCCGCTCCCACCGACACGACCGCCGCTTCGACGACCGAGGCCCCCGCCTTCACCCTGGACGGCGTCTCCATCCTGATCGCCGACGACCACCCGGCCAACCGCGAACTGGCCCAGCTCTTCCTCGCCGGCTTCGGCGCCGAAGTGACCCATGCCGAGGACGGGGTCGAGGCCGTCGAACTGGCCTCGGCCCATCGTTTCGACCTGATCCTGATGGACGCCCGCATGCCCCGGATGGACGGCGAACAGGCCTTGCGCGCCATCCGTCTGTCGGGCGCCAGCCAGTCCGCCCCCATCCTCGCCTACACCGCCGACGCCCACGCCGCCGACGCCCCCGCCTGGCGCGCGAAAGGCTTCCAGGGAATGGTCGGCAAACCCCTGTCCTCGGCCGAATTGATCCAGGCTGTGGCCGAGGCCCTGACCGAAAACCCGCCCGTCAGGCGTTCAGCCCCCCTGGCTCGAGCGTGATTGGGTGATGTCGTCGAGCCAGACCAGGCTCTTGTCCTCGATCACCATGGCCACCTTCGCCGAAAGGTCTGCCGCCCGCACCGGCTTCACCAGATAGCCGCGCGCCCCCAGCGACCGCGCCGTCACCATGTCCTCGGTCGCCCCCGACGCCGTCAGGAACAGCACCGGCACATCGGCCCACGACGCCGCCATCCTCAGATATTTCAGAGCCTCCAGCCCCGACAGCACCGGCATGTGCAGGTCCATCAGCACCAGATCCGGCTTCGGCTCCGCCAGCCTGGTAAGCACCTCGGCCCCATCCCCGACCTCGGTCACCTGATGGCCGGCGGCCTTCAGCACGGCGGCCAGATAGTCGCGGATATCGGGTTCGTCTTCGGCGATCAGGATACGGGCGGCCACGGTCAACGCTCACAACGACGGATGGGGAGAGTCGCCAGCCTGTGCGACGCCGTTCGTCGACGCAACCCGTTCCGCGCTCACCGCGACGTCGCGGACGACCGCCGCCCCCGCCCCCGTCCCCGCCCACTGGGCGCCGGATTGTCCAGCGCCCGCTCCCACGCCTTTTCCTCGCTCAGCCCGGCCTCGCGCCCGGCAGCGACCTCCGCCTCGACCTGACGGCACCGTTCCCGCCACAGCAGCTTGACCGGCAGGTCCGGATCGAAGGTCCTGTCCGGCCGAATCCTCAGCCGGTCCGACACCGTCCCGCCCGCATCGTCCAGCACCTCGGCCACCACCCTCAGCGGCACATTGTAGGCGTCCATCCCCACCGCCGCCTGCCGGTCCGCCAACCGTGCATAACTCTCCGCCAGCCCGGCCAGAGCCTTGGCCTCGGCCCACAGCCGCCCCTTCATCGCCCGCCCCGAGGCCAGGGTCGCCGCCCGCGCCAGAGCCGCCGGGTCCGAGGCGTCGTGGTCCTCCGCCGGCGCCGGTCTGAACAACCCTTTCAGCGCCCGCGATCCCACCGGGTTCATCGCCCGGTGCGCCGCCTCCTCCTCCTCGACCAACCGCGCATGGGCCCGCGCCCGCGCGTCGCCGACATTGCGCTTGCCCGCCCCCATCAGCGCCGCCTGTCGATAGACCGACGACGGCGCCACCATCCATTTGGCCCCGACCTCCTTGGCCGTCGCCCCGTTCTTGTAGTCCTCGATGGCCAGGGCCCAGGTCTCGGCCTCCAGACGGAAATGAGTGGCGGGCGCGTCTGCGGAGGCTTTTGTCATCCCCACAGTCTAGGGCCGCCCCAAACGGCGCCAGCAAAATGGCTCTTAAAAGTTCCGGCCTTTGTTTCCGAAGGCGAAATCGAACGATCCTTTGCCAACTTGGGGCGCCCACCGCCTGGTCAAACCCCATCCCGCCAGGCACTCTCGACGCGGAGGCGGCGCTTCCGTTGATGGGCATGGGCTGATCTAGCCCAGGGCTCTCACGTCATAGATGAACTGATCCAACGTCATCAGCTTCGGCTTCACGCTCTCCGGAAACGCTTCAATCAGGTTCGCAGGCACCACGAGTTGCAGGCTGGCGGCCTCCATTTCTGCGAACTGATTTTCCGACACTCCCTCCTGGAGCGTCAGCAGGTGTTTGACCTTGATCCGGTCGGCTTCGTTGAGAACTTGCCTCCACCTGTCCCGGGCGGTCGTCTTCGCGGCCAACATGCGGAGGCGGTCTTCGGGAAAGCTGCCGTCCTGATAGGCCTGTTCCGACGGGAACAGAAAGTCGGGCTTCTTGTCCCCCTCGGAGACACCCCCATGGCTAAACTGGTGGCCCTCAACCAGCCCTTCCTCAAGGAAGATCTCTCGCGCGTGGAGTTCGAGTGAACGCCCCGATCGTGACTTGCGGCGCTGGAGGATCGTTTGGGCCAACACTAGAAACTGATCGAGAGAAGCAAAGCCGGCCGCCACCTTGGGCGCCTCGATGGCTTCTTCGACAGATTTGAAAATCTCAAACTCGCACTTCCGCCGGCGGATCAGGCGATCATCCGGTGTCTGGCTTTGAAGTGGCTGCATCTCGACAGAGCGCCGGACAATCTCGGTTGGGCTAGGAAAGGCTTGGAGCCAATGCGGCGGCATCTCGGACGGAGCCATGGCGCAGGAAGATCGGACAACACCCGTGTTGAACAGGCTGACAGGCTCACCAGGCCTCCAGGTGATCGCCCGTCCAGGATCGACCGGACCAACGAGATCTTCGAACATCTCATCCTGATAGCCGCTGCAAACCCAGACATGGATCGCTGTCGCGCCGGAAGCGATTGCGCCGTTGGCGAATACGAAAACAGCCAGAGCACCGGTGCTGTCTGGGTCCAGAAGCGCCGATGCGCCTCCCCCCCAGCCCGTGACGCGGGTCTCGTTGCGGGTCCCGCCCCAATGGCGATTGTTGTACCAGATCGCCGTTACCGAGCGGGCCTCGGTACCGGAGTCCACGAACGCATCGATCTGGACCCGGGGATTTTCAACAGCAGGGTTGCCCAATCCGGGCAACGCCCGAAACAGCAGCTCCTTAGGAATGTAGGGGCCTGCCTGATGAGACTTGTTGGCGAGCGTATCATTCGCAGACAGGCGCTTCAGGTACCAAAGATGATCGGGCTTCGAGAACTCCGAGATCCAGTCTGGCAGGCTCATGGCAGGCATTAACGGGTACCCTCGATTTCGAGGCTCGCAACGTCAGATCGGAGCCAACCCTCAAGCCTTTGCACGACCTCTTCCAGTTGCAAGCGCGTTCTGCCTTTCAACGCACACTCCCAAACGGTTGCCACCCGCCATTCCTGCGTCTGCAACTGCTCGTATGCAGCAGCATCAACGGTGCGATTCCGCGCGATC
Source organism: Brevundimonas staleyi (assembly GCF_041893865.1). Classification (GTDB taxonomy): domain Bacteria; phylum Pseudomonadota; class Alphaproteobacteria; order Caulobacterales; family Caulobacteraceae; genus Brevundimonas; species Brevundimonas staleyi. Next base: position 894,389 of record NZ_CP169082.1, on the reverse strand, counting down.
TTCTCCCGCCAAAACTCCGGTCGCGTCGATGGCCATTTGAACAGGTGGCAATCGTGACCGTGCCAGAAACAGCCATGCACGAAGACCACCGCCCCATACTTCGGCAAGCACAGGTCAGGTTTTCCCGGAAGTTTGCAATGCAGCCGATAGCGAAATCCGCGGGCGTGTAGCGCCTTGCGGACTATCAACTCAGGCTTGGTGTTCTTGCCCCGGATGCCGGACATCATCCGGCTGCGGGTCGCCGGATCGACGACGTCAGCCAACGGCAGGCTTTGGTGTCTTGCCGAGCGCCTTGAACAGATGCGGCTTCATGTGTTCCGCGACGGCTTTCACCGCTGGGACAACAACCGAATTACCGAACTGGCGATAAGCTTGGGTGTCCGACACCGGGATGATGAACTCATTGCCCTGCGCCGAATCGAAACCCATCAACCGTGCGCATTCGCGCGGGGTCAGGCGGCGCGGAACGGATTTCCCCTCCTGCTTCACGAGGATTTCCGAACCGTCCTTATAGTATCGCGCCGACAGGGTCCGGGCGACGTCCCCCGGACCGACGAGCCCAAAGCCAAAGCCGTTGCCAGCCGCCTGGTGTTTCTCCTTGTACCGCTGGAGGTAGTTCCAGAGATGATCTGTCAGAGTGTACTTGTCCGCGACCCTACCCGAGTTGCCGACAGTGAACCGCTGGTCGGGAACCTCTGACCCGTCGCCAGGATGCAGGATCACTTCCAGCTTCGGTGAGGCATCCGGCACCTTCATATCTGCGAACCGAAACGCCTGATCCTCGCGGAAGCCAACAATGAAAATCCGCTCGCGGTGTTGAGGAGTCCAGTACCGCCCGTCGATCACACGATAATCGACGGTGTAACCGAGGTCCTTTTCCAGCACGTCCTTGATCGTCTGGAACGTCCGCCCCTTGTCATGTCCGATCAGGTTGCGAACATTTTCCAGCAAGAAGGCCGCAGGCTGGTGGTGCTCGATTATCCGCGCCACATCAAAGAACAGCGTCCCTTGCGTCTTATCCTCAAAGCCGTGCGCGCGGCCCAACGCGTTCTTCTTTGACACGCCTGCGATCGAAAAAGGCTGACAGGGGAAGCCGGCCAACAGCACGTCGTGCGCCGGGATATCCCCAACCGCGACCTTGGTGATGTCACCGTTGATCTCGTGGTCGTCGTTGGGAAAGTTCGCTGCGTAGGTCTTCTGGCTGTACTTGTCCCACTCGGACGTAAAGACGCAACGACCACCAATGGACTCAAAGCCGCGTCGCAGTCCGCCGATGCCGGCGAAGAGGTCGATAAAAGTGAATTCCGCCGGAGCTTCGCTTTTGTCTTCGCGAACGAGCTTGAGCTTCGGTTGCGCGGCAACCGGCTTGGCTGGCCCGTCGATCCAGCCATTCGCGACAGCCTTGTCGGCTGTCGCCTGGCCCGCCTGTTTCACCATGTTCGCGTACTCCGACACGGTCGATTCTCCGCGTTCCTCAAGGATTGCAGACTGCCAGGTTTCCGCCAGGAGAACAAGTCGTGAACTCGACCGTTAGTCCTCATCCATCTTCAGCGCGGCGATGAACGCCTCCTGCGGGATCTCGACCTTGCCGAACTGGCGCATGCGCTTCTTGCCGGCCTTCTGCTTCTCCAGCAGCTTCTTCTTCCGCGTCGCGTCGCCGCCGTAGCATTTCGACGTCACGTCCTTGCGCAGCGCCCGCACCGTCTCGCGCGCGATGATCTTGCCGCCGATGGCCGCCTGGATCGGGATGACGAACATGTGGGGCGGGATCAGTTCCTTCATCTTCTCGACCATGCCCCGGCCGCGCGTCTCGGCGCGGGCGCGGTGGACCAGCATGCTGAGGGCGTCGACCGGCTCGGCGTTGACCAGGATGCTCATCTTCACCAGGTCGCCGGCCTTGTAGCCGGTGATCTCGTAGTCGAACGAGGCATAGCCCTTCGAGATCGACTTCAGCCGGTCGTAGAAGTCGAACACCACCTCGTTCAGCGGCAGCTCATAGACCACCAGGGCCCGCGCCCCGACGTAGGACAGTTCGACCTGCGACCCGCGACGGTCCTGGCACAGCTTGATGACGGCGCCGAGGTATTCGTCGGGCGTCAGGATGGTGGCCTTGATCCACGGCTCACTGATCGTGTCGATCTGCATCACGTCGGGCAGGTCGGCCGGGTTGTGCAGGTCGATCTCGGAGCCGTCGCGCAGGCCGATCTTGTAGACCACCGACGGCGCCGTCGCGATCAGGTCGAGGTTGAACTCGCGGCTCAGGCGCTCCTGGATGATCTCCAGATGCAGCAGGCCCAGGAAGCCGCAGCGGAAGCCGAAGCCCAGCGCGGCCGAGGATTCCATCTCGAAGGTGAAGGAGGCGTCGTTCAGGCGCAGCTTGCCGATGGCGGCGCGCAGGTCCTCGAAGTCGGCGGCGTCGACCGGGAACAGGCCGCAGAAGACCACCGACTGGACCTCCTTGAACCCTTTCAGCGGTTCGGCGGTCGGCTTCTTTTCATCCGTGATGGTGTCGCCGACGGCGGCGTGGGCGACTTCCTTGATCTGGGCGGTGATGAAGCCGACCTCGCCCGGGCCCAGGCTTTCGACCGGGGTGTTCTTGGGCAGGAAGACGCCGACGCGGTCGACCAGATGGGTCGAGCCGGACTGCATCATCTTGATCCGCTGGCCGGCCTTCAGCGTGCCGTCGAAGACGCGGACCAGCAGCACGACGCCCAGATAGGGGTCGTACCAGGCGTCGACCAGCATGGCCTTCAAGGGGGCGTCGAGTTCGCCCCTGGGCGCCGGCAGGCGGGTGACGATGGCTTCCAGCACATCCTCGATGCCGATGCCGGACTTGGCCGAGGCCATGACGGCGTCGGAGGCGTCGATGCCGATGACGTCCTCGATCTGCTGGCGGACCCGGTCGGGTTCGGCGGCGGGCAGATCGATCTTGTTCAGGACCGGCACGATCTCGTGATTGTTGTCGATCGCCTGATAGACGTTCGCCAGAGTCTGGGCCTCCACCCCCTGCGACGCGTCCACGACCAGCAGCGAGCCCTCGCACGCCGCCAGCGACCTTGAAACCTCGTAGGCGAAGTCCACATGCCCCGGCGTGTCCATCAGGTTCAGGACATACTCCAGCCCGTCCTGGGCCCTGTAGTTCAGACGCACCGTCTGCGCCTTGATAGTGATCCCCCGCTCCTTCTCGATCTCCATGTTGTCGAGAACCTGCGCGGACATCTCACGCGCGGAAAGGCCGCCCGTCACCTGAATCAGGCGATCGGACAGGGTCGATTTGCCGTGGTCGATGTGGGCGACCACGGAGAAGTTGCGGATGCGTTCGATAGGGGGCGTCGTCATGGTGCGGCGCGGTTAGCATGGGCGGGGCCTCAGCGCCAACGGGACGCGGCCTGAACGCCGTTTCGCAACCGTATTCGCTACGGATTACATCGCAGTAATGGCGCCGCTTCACGTTTGAGGGCGGCGCTGGAACGCGGTATGGAGGCCCCGCTCGCCGGTCATGTCATCACCGGTTGACCTCCCCTGCCGGCGGCGCTTCGACCGGCCAGACATACAGGATCGCTCCGTGGCCCCCACGCCTTCGACCCGCCTCATCCGCACCTTCGCCCTTGCCCTGATGCTGGGGCTCGGCCTGACCGTCGCCGCCTGCGGCGGGCATGGCGACGAGAAGGCCGAGAAGTCCGAAGCCCCCGGTGCGTCGGGCCCGACCGTCACGGTCGCGACCGCCTCCACCATCACCCTGCCGCGCCTGGTCACGGCGTCGGGCACCGTCACCGCCTGGCAAGAGGTGCCTGTGGGCGCCGAGGTCGGCGGCCTGGTCGCCACGGCCGTCTATGTCGATGAAGGAACCTACGTCCGCCAGGGCCAGCCCCTGGTCCAGTTGAACGACGCCCTGCTGCGCGCCCAGCTGCGCCAGCAGCAGGCCGGCGTCCAGACCGCCGAGGCCAACCTGTCGCGCGACGATGCGGCCCTGGCCCGGTCGCAGGAGTTGAAGGAGCGCGGCTTCCTCAGCCAGGCTTCGCTGGACGCGGCCCTGGCCAACCAGCGCGCCGCCTCCGCCAACCTGGCTTCGGCCCGCGCGGCCCTCTCGGAAACCCAGACCCGCCTGGCCCAGGCCACCCTGCGCGCCCCCGTCTCGGGCCTGATCATCAGCCGCAGCGTCACGCGCGGCCAGATCGTCCAGGCCGGGACCGAGATGTTCCGCATGGTCCGCGACGGCCGGCTGGAACTCGACGCCCAGGTGCCGGAGACCGAACTGGCCCTGGTCCGCGCAGGCCAGACGGCGACGGTGTCTTCGGATCAGGTCGGCCAGACCACCGGTCGCGTCCGCATCGTCACGCCGGAAGTCAACGCCAACAGCCGGCTGGGCGTCGCCCGCATCGCCCTGGCGGGCGGCGGCTTCCGCTCCGGCATGTTCGCCAAGGCCTCGATCGACGTCGGGGCCCAGCCGACCATCACCGTGCCGACCGTCTCGATCCTGTACCGCGAGAACCGTTCGGGCGTCTTCATCCTGATGACCAACGGCCACGTCCGCTTCCAGCAGGTCACTGTCCTGTCGCGGGCCGAGGATCGCACCTCGGTGACCGGGGTGAACGCCGGAGCCCAGGTGGTGGTCGAGGGCGCAGGCTTCCTCGGCGACGGGGACCGGGTCAACGTCGTGCCGGCGCAGGCTCCCGCGGCGTCCGCCGCCGCTCCGGCCGCCCGCTAGGACCCGGCCATGAAGAACATCTCCTCCTGGTCGATCAAGAATCCGATCCCGATCATCCTGCTGTTCACGCTGCTGACCATTGCGGGACTGATCAGCTTCAGCAGCATGCGGGTCAACAACAACCCGGACATCGACTTCCCGCTGGTTCTGGTCTCGGCCGCCCGTCCGGGCGCCGCGCCCAGCGAGATGGAGGTGCAGGTCACCCGGCTGATCGAGGACAGCCTCGCCGGCCTGTCGGGCGTGCGCCACATCAACTCCCAGATCACCGACGGCGTCTCCACCACGACCATCGAGTTCGAACTGGGCACGGACACCGAGCGCGCCACCAACGACGTCCGCAACGCCATGAGCGGCCTGCGACCCGTCCTGCCGCAGGACATGCAGCAGCCGGTGGTCCAGCGCATCGACATCACGGGCGACGCCCTGATCACCTGGGTCATCCGCTCCTCGACCATGACGCCGGAGGAGATCAGCTGGTTCGTCGACAACGACGTGTCCCGAACTCTGCTGGCCATCGGGGGCGTCGGCGAGGTCAACCGTTCCGGCGGCGTCGACCGGGAGATCTCGGTCGAGCTGGATCCTGACCGGCTGGCCTCCTACGGCCTGACGGCGGCCTCTGTCAGCCAGGCCCTGACCGGCGTCAACTCCGACCAGCCGGGCGGCCGGGTCACCATCTCGGGGTCCGAACGATCGATCCGCACCCTGGGCGCGGCCGGTTCGATCGAGCAGTTGCGCGAGACCCTGGTCCCTCTGGGCGGCGGGCGCACCGTGCGCCTGGGCAACCTCGGCACGGTGGAGGACCACTGGTCCGAACCCCGCCGTCTGGCCCGCTACAACGGCCAGGAAGCCATCACCTTCAACTTCCTGCGCTCGCGCACGGCTTCCGAGGTCAAGATCGCCGACCGGGTCCGCGAGGCGGTCGCCAAGATCGACGAGGACAATCCCGAGCTGGAAATCGAACAGGTCACGGCCAGCGTCGAACAGATCGAGGAAAGCTATTTCGCGTCGCTGGAAGCCCTGGCCCTCGGCGCCGTCCTGGCCGTCATCGTGGTCTTCATCTTCCTGCGCGACTGGCGGGCGACCCTGATCACGGCGGTGGCCATGCCCCTGTCGCTGATCCCCACCTTCGCGGTGCTGGAGCCCATGGGGCAGTCGCTGAACGTGGTCAGCCTGCTGGCCCTGTCCCTGACCATCGGCATCCTGGTCGACGACGCCATCGTGGAGATCGAGAACATCGTCCGACACATGCGGGACGGCAAGTCGCCCTACAACGCCTCGATGGAGGCGGCCGACGAGATCGGCCTAGCCGTCGTCGCCACCACCGCCACCATCATCGCCGTCTTCGCGCCGGTCGGCTTCATGCCGGGCATCATCGGCCAGTTCTTCAAGGCCTTCGCCCTGGCGGCCTGCGTCTCCGTGGCCTTCTCCCTGGTCGTGGCGCGGACCCTGACGCCGCTGATGGCCGCCTATCTGCTGAAGCACCAGAAGCATGAGGACAAAGACCCGTTCTGGATGGCCAACTATCTGAAGGCCCTGAGCTGGAGCCTGAAGAACCGCTGGAAGGTCTTCGCCATCGGGACGGCCCTGTTCGTCGGCTGCGGCGTCCTGGCGACGCGCGTCCCGTTCGAGTTCCAGCCCTCTGGCGACGTCAGCCGGGCCGGCTTCTCGGTCGAACTGCCGCCGGGCGCGACCCTGGCCCAGACCGACGCCATCGTTCAGCGCCTGACCCGCGATCTGCGCGCGCGTGAGGAGGTGACCTCGGTCTACGCCGCCATCGGCGGTCAGGAGGTCAACCAGGCCAACGTCTATGCCGACCTGGTCGGCAAGGGAAAACGCGAGCTGAGCCAGCAGGCCTTCGCCCGCACCATGGTCGACAGCTGGAAGGACATTCCGGGCGCCCGCATCGGCGCCGGCATCGCCCAGCAGGGCGGGGGCCCATCGGACGGGACCAGCTACACCTTCTCGATCCTCAGCGACGACGGCGAGGCCCTGACGGCCGCGGCGCGTCAGGTCGAGGCGGAGATGCGGACGGTTCCGGGTCTGGCCAATGTCGTCAATACGGCGTCGATCGCTCGGCCCGAGATTCTGGTCACTCCGCGGCAAGACCAGGCCGCCCTGATGGGTGTCTCGACCAGCGCCATCGCCCAGGCCGTTCGGGTCGCCACCATCGGCGACGTCGATCAGAACCTGCCGAAATACAATCTCGGTGACCGCCAGGTGCCGATCCGGCTGCGCCTCACCCCGGACGCCCGCGAAGACCTGTCCGTGATCGAGAACCTGAGGGTTCCCACCGTGGCGGGCGGCGCCGTGCCGCTGAGCGCCGTGGCCGAGATCCGTTTCGGCGCCGGTCCGTCCCAGGTGCGGCGTCAGGACCGTTCGCGGATCGCCTCGATCACGGCCGAGCTGGACGGCATCCGGTCGGGAGAGGCCGGCGCCCTGGTCCAGAAGCTGCCCTCGGTCCAGAACCTGCCCGAAGGCGTGCGCCAGGTGCCGGCTGGCGACCAGGAGTTCATCGCCGAGATGATCAACGGCTTCGCCATCGCGTTCATGACCGGCATCCTCCTGATGTATGCGGTCCTGGTGCTGCTGTTCCGCAGCTTCGCCTATCCGGTGACCATCATGGCCTCGCTGCCTCTGGCCATCGGCGGGGCCTTCATCGCCCTGATGATCGGCGGATCCAGCTTCTCGATCTCGTCCCTGATCGGGGTGCTGATGCTGATGGGGATCGCGGCCAAGAACTCCATCCTTCTTGTCGACTACATCGTCATCGCCGAGCAGGAGGGGATGAATCGGCTCGACGCCATCATGGACGCGGCGCACAAGCGCGCCCGCCCCATCCTGATGACCACCTTCGCCATGGGGGCCGGCATGGTTCCCATCGCCCTGGGCGTGGGCGCCGACGTGGAGTTCCGTCAGCCGATGGCCATCGCGGTAGTCGGCGGCCTGATCTCCTCGACCTTCCTGTCCCTGCTGTTCATCCCGCCGATCTTCACCATCGTGGATGACATCTCAGGCTGGTTCCGACGTCGGATGGGCAAGATGTTCGCCGGCCAGCACCACACCCATGGCTCGGAGACGGCACCCGCCGAATAGGCCCCGCGCTCAAGCCCGATAAGACCTGGAGCTCGCGTCGTCCTCCCGGGTGGCGGGATCTTCTTTGTCCCGGAGACGCCCGGCGTCCGCAGCCTGACGGAGCCGCCGCCGGGCGGCCTGTTGCCGATGCCAAGGCCCCGCACCACCCGTCGCCTTCTCCCCGACTATGGACCAGACGCCCGCCTGCCTCGGGCAGCAAGGTCCGTTTTCAACCCTGTCGCCGCTGCGCTGCAGACAAGAAAAAGCCGGCCGGGGTCGCCCCCGGCCGGCTCAGTCGTCCAGGTCTATGCCCGGATCAGTACTTGATGCGCAGGGTGCCGCCGAAGGTGCGCGGGGCGCCCAGGAAGGCGCTGATGCCCTGGGTGTCCAGCGCCGGGTTGTAGAAGGTGCCGTTCGGCTGGACCGTCGACTGGAAGGCGGTGCCTTGCAGCGGCGAGTTGTAGGCGACCTGGACGTACTCTTCGTCCGTCAGGTTCTGGGCCCAGGCTTCCAGCGTCCAGCGCTCGTCTTCCGAACCGATCGAGATGCGGCCGTTCACGACGGTGAAGGCGTCCTGCATCTTGAACGGGATCAGGTCCGAACCCGTGTTGTACTCGGTCATGTATTTGGCCGAGAGGGCGAAGCCGGCGCGCATGCCCATGCCGATCGAACGGTCGAAGTTGACCGAGGCAGAGGCCGACCATTCCGGAGCGAACGACGGACGCGAGCCCGGCAGCAGCGACAGCTGCGGGAAGCGGCCGGCGCTGGTCAGGTCGGCGGCGGTGAAGCGGCCATACTCGGCGTCCGTGTAGGTCAGGCCGCCCGACAGGGTCAGGCCGTCGACCGGGGTGAACCACATCACGTCGGCGTCGACGCCCTTGGTGGTCAGTTCCGGGATCGACTCGACCACGAAGGCCGTGCCCAGGAAGGTGTTCAGCTGGAAGTCCTCGAACGCCTGGTAGAAGTAGGTGGCGTTGAAGAGCAGCGAGCGGTTCAGCAGGGTGGACTTGAAGCCCAGCTCATAGCTGTCGACGGTCTCGGCCGGGAAGTACAGCGAGGCGTCCGGGGTCACGCCCGTCTGCACGCGGTCCATGTTGTAGCCGAAGCCCTTGTAGCCGCGGGCGTACGATCCATAGAACATCAGGTCGTCGTTCAGGCGGTAGGCCGCCTTGACCGTGCCCGACAGGACGCCGTCGTCGTTGTTCTCCTCGATGGCGCGATTGTCGTACAAGACGTTGTTCCACGGCAGGCACTGCGGTCCGATCAGGGCGCTGGCGGCCGCGGCGCCGGCGGCGGCGCTGCCCAGGGCGGCGGTGAAGGCCTGGACGATCGTCGCCTGGTTGCCCAGGACGGCGGCGCAAGAGTTGCCGTTGCCGTTGACGTTGTCCTGCAGGCCCAGCAGGCGCTTGTTGTCCAGGGTGTAGCGCAGGCCCAGGGTCAGCTCGAGCTGGTCGGTCACGCGCCAGCTGTTGTTGGTGAACAGGGCCACCGATTCCGAACGCTGGCTGTAGTGGTCGACCACGCCCTGGCCCAGGATGTTGACCGGGGCGCCCGGCAGGGCCGGAGCGGCCGGGTTGCCTTGCAGACAGCCCAGGAAGTAGGTCGCGCGCGCGGCGGCCGGGATCAGGTTGTAGTTGCTCGAGAAGCAGCCCAGGCGCGCCGGGCTGGCGGCGATCGCGCCGCCGGTCTGGGCCGAGAGGCTGGACGTCAGCAGGAGCGAGATGAACGGGTTGTAGTCGGCGCCGAAGTAGAAGGTGTCGTCGCGGCCGATGTTCTCAAGGGTGGCGAAGCCGCCGACCAGCCAGTCGAAGCGGTCGGACGTGCCGGCCAGGCGGATTTCCTGAGTGATGTTCGACAGGTCGTAGCCGTAGCCGCCGCCCTGCGGGCGATACAGGATGTCGGCGCCGGTGTAGTCGATGTCCTGGCCGTTGACGGTCGACCAGTCGCGCCACGAGGTGACCGAGGTCAGGCGGGCGTTCCACGACGGGATGTCGAGGTTGGCCTCGACCGACAGGCCCATGTCTTCCATCTGCTGGCCGGTGTCGCGGTTGGCGTAGGCGCGGCGCGAGAACGGCGTGATGCCCGGCGCCGGAGCCTGGGCGGCGGTGCCCGGGCCGTTCGGAGCCGTCAGGATGTTGATGATCGCCGCGGTCGGGCTGGAACGCGTCACGACGCCGAGGCAGCAGTATTCATCACGGCTCGAGTAGTCGGCGATGATGCGGACCGAGGCGTTGTCCGACGGCAGGATCAGCAGCTGGCCGCGCAGGGTGTAGAAGTCCTGGTTGGCGTCGTCGCGGGTCGAGCGCGGGCCGTCGCCCGTGTCCACCGAATAGAAGCCGTCGCGCACGCGGCGGCCGGCGTACAGGCGCATGGCGATCGTGTCGGAGAGCGGACCCGTGATCGAACCCGAGGCGCCCATGGCGCCGAAGTTGCCGGCCGTCAGTTCCGCGTTGAAGCCGGGGGTGAAGGACGGAGCCGCGGTGATGATGTTGATGACGCCGGCCGAGGTGTTCTTGCCGAACAGCGTGCCTTGAGGGCCCTTCAGAACCTCGATGCGGCTCATTTCGCCCAGGTCGCCGAAGCCGACGCCGTTGCGCGAGCGATAGACGCCGTCGATCACGACGCCGACCGAGCTTTCCAGGCCGGGGTTGTCGCCCACGGTGCCGACGCCGCGGATACGGGCGGTGGTCGAGGCTTCCGACTGGGTCGAGGTGACCGTCATGCCGGGGGTCAGGACCGTCAGGTCCTTGATGTCGCGAACGCCGGCGTTCTGCAGCGATTCAGCCGACAGGGAGGTGACCACGACGGGCACGTCCTGCAGGCTCTGCTCGCGCAGCTGGGCGGTGACGACGATGTCGTCGACGGTCGATGCCTGACCGTCCTGATCCTGAGCCGAGGCCGTTCCGGCGAAGCCGAAGGCCACGGCGCCGACGACGGCGGCCGACGCGGTGCAACGAAGAATTTGAGTAAGACGCATGGATGGCTCCCGGCTCATGGCCCGACACCCTCTCGAAAGGCGTCGTGGCGTTTCCTGAATTCCCAACCCGCACCCTCTTCTGGAGCGTCGGATTCTCGAACGTTTTGCGTAATCGAAGCCGGTCTTTGCGACAAGGAGAACGCTGGGCCCGCGCCACGTTTCGGCCTTGGCGCGGGGCCCTGTGTGACGCAAAAGCGACAGAAAGTGATGACCTTAGGTCAATATTCGCGTCCGAAGGGTGAGTAATCGGCAACATTCATGCCTTGGCCGCCCGGTCACGCCGGGATGCGACCAAAAGAACCACCGCGCCGGTTATCGCCGATAACATAGAGCCGAGAATGACGCCCAGCTTGACCTCGACCTGCTCGGGCGAGTCGACCGCGCCCGGAAAGGCCAGGGCGCCGATGAACAGGCTCATGGTGAAGCCGACGCCGCACAGAAGAGAAACGCCATAGACCTGCAGCCAGTTGGCCTGGCTGGGACGGGCGCCGAGGTTCAGGGTCGAGACCAGCCAGGCCGCCCCGAACACCCCGATCTGCTTGCCGACATAGAGGCCGGCCGCGATGCCGATGACGAGCGGCCCGAACATCTGATCCACCGAAAGGCCTGAGAACGACACCCCGGCCTTGGCGAAGGCGAACAGCGGCAGGACCAGCCAGGCGACATAGGGGTGCAGATCGTGCATCGCCTCCTTCAGCGGGCTTTGCTGATCCTCCGCGCGCGGCGACACCGGAACGATGGCGGCGAAGGCGACGGCGGCCAGAGACGTGCTCAATCCCGCCTGCACGCTCATCCACCAGATCAGGCCAAAGCCCAGCACCCAGAAGGGCGCGGGGATGCGGCGCAAGGACCAGATGGCGCCGACGACCAGCAGAACGGCCGCGCCCCCGACCAGCATCCAGTCCACGCCCTGGCTGAACAGCACGGCGATCAGAGCGATGGCGCCCAGGTCGTCGACGATGGCCAGGGTCAGGAGGAAGACCCGCAGCGACGACGGCAGCCCCTTCCCGACCAGGGCGAAGACGGCGAGCGCAAAGGCGATGTCGGTGGCCAACGGGATGGGCCACCCCTGATGCGGCCCGCCCAGCAGACCCGCAACCCCCAGATAGACCACGGCCGGGGCCAGCATGCCGCCGAGCGCCGCGACCACAGGCGTCACCAGCTTTCGGGGATCGCTCAGTTCGCCGTGCCGGATCTCGTATTTGATCTCCAGACCCACGACGAGGAAGAAGACCGCCATCAGGCCTTCCTTGATCCACTCCGAGACCGACAACTCCAGCATCAGCGGCCCGGCCTGGAACAGGTGCTCGCTCTTCAGCCACTGGAAATAGGCCGCCGACAGGGGCGAGTTGGCCACGATCAGGGCGGCGAGGGCCGCCAGGCCCAGCACGGCGCCCGAGGCGGCCTCGGTCTTCAGGAAATCGAGTGTCAGTTTGCGCGCCACGGCGGCCTCCGATCTGGAAGTTGTTCCGTGGCGCCCGGTTATCGACGGGCGCCGGACCGGGTTCGTCGCTGCGACAGCGACGCCGGCCTGGCCGCGAGGGCCTGATCCCTGCCGACAGAATACCGCCAAGCCGGACAGGTTCAACCGGAACCGGTTGCGCGCGCCCGCGACAAGCCGCATCTGGCGCCCATGCCCGTCAGCCCAGACTATCGACCCGACCCTCGCTTCTCCGACCTGGGCCCGGAGTTCGGCGACGTCGTCGCACCCGCCGATTTCCCGGAGACGTTCCTGCGCGTCCGCAACGACCGGGCCGCTGCGACCGTGGGGCTCCAGACCCTGACCGACGCCGAATGGATCGCCCATTTCGGCCGGTTCCAGCCCCTGCCCGGCCAGCCCGGCCCCCTCGCCATGCGCTATCACGGGCACCAGTTCCGCACCTACAACCCCGACCTCGGCGACGGACGCGGCTTCCTGGCGGCCCAGCTTCGCGACGATCAGGGACGGCTGCTGGATCTTGGAACCAAGGGATCGGGCACGACCCCGTGGTCCCGGTCCGGAGACGGCCGCCTGACGCTGAAGGGCGGGGTGCGCGAAGTGCTGGCCGCCGCCATGCTGGAGGCTCAAGGAGCGCCGACCTGCCGCATCCTGTCGCTGATCGAGACGGGCGAAGAATTGCAGCGCGGCGACGAACCCTCCCCCACCCGCTCGGCCGTCATGGTCAGGCTCCAGCATAGCCACATCCGCTTCGGGACCTTCCAGCGCGCCGCCTTCTTTGGCCGCAGGGACCAGATCGAGATCCTGATCGAGCACGTTCGCAGCCTCTACCACCCGGCCGTCCCCGAGGGGGATGCGCCGGGCCTCCTGACCGCCATCGTCGCCGCCTCGGCCCGGCTGACGGCGCGCTGGGTCGCCGCCGGCTTCGTCCACGGGGTGCTGAACACCGACAATCTGAACGTCACGGGCGAGAGCTTCGACTACGGTCCCTGGCGCTTCCTGCCCTTCTACGACCCGGCCTTCACCGCCGCCTATTTCGACCAGACCGGCCTCTACGCCTTCGCGCGCCAGCCGGAGGCGGTGTTCTGGAACCTGACCCAACTGGCCGGTTGTCTGAAGCTGGTCGCCGACGTCGAGCCCCTGACCGAGGCCCTGAACGGCTTCGGCCCCGCCTATATCCGGGAACTGCGCGCCGCCTTCCTGGAACGGCTGGGCGTCAAGTCGCTGGGCGAGGCCGCCGACCAGAGGCTGATGGACACGACCCTGGCCTTGCTGCGCGAGAAGGGCGAGGCGGTACGGTGGGAGCCCCTGTTCCACGACTGGTTCGCCGGCTTCTCGTCCTCGGCCCGCGCCTTGGCCGGACCGCGCGCCAAGGACTGGCAGGGCAAGGCCTTCGATGCCTTCCGTTTCGCCCTGTTCGAGCACGAGCCGGACCGGCCCGAACGGCTGGAAAACCCCGTCTTCGCTCGCCCCGATCCGGAGGAGTTGCTGATCGGCGAGGTCGAGGCGATCTGGGCTGCGATCGACGCCAACGACGACTGGTCGCCTCTGTCCGAAAAGCTGGCCCGGCTGGAAACGGCCCGTAGCGCCAGATCCCTGGCAGGTGGTTCGACCTGATCGACACAGTTCGCTTCAAGCCTTACGTCATGTCAAGCGAACTTGACTTATCCAGCCCATGATGTAAAACACCCTTGTCAACGAAAGGGAGACATCCAATGAGCAAGACGACCTCCGCCCAGGACTGGCGCTCGCCTGGAGCTATGACCCTCGCCCTTCTGGTCACGACGGTGCTCAGCTTCGGCCTGACCGACCCGCTGCCGCTATGGCCGGCGACCTGGGCCTATTCGCCCTCGATCGGGACCACCCTGCTGGCTGTGACCATCGTCGCCGCGGTGGCGAGTTTCGGCCGGCGCCACGCAGGGTGAAACGCAAGGCGGCCCGCCGTCCGCTTCACGCGCTTCGGGTCGCCCACGCGTTCGACCAACCCGTCGCAGCCGTCTTTCACCCCTGAAAGCCGGCCGCGCTGCTCCCGGCGTCGATGCCGGTTGAGCCCAGGCAGACAGGCGTTTCCGCCACGCGAAACATTAAGTCATCAGCTGATGTCATCAATTGATGTCTACGGCTGATGACATCGCCCGGAAACTCTGCCATATAGGAGTCTGAGACGGGGGCAGACCCCGGATTACAGACTTTCAACCTTCCCGCCACGCCTCGGCCTCCAGGCTACGGCAAAGCTTCTTCATCACTGTCGGTTACGGTGTGGTTTGCGACCTCTTGCGAAACCCGAACATCGATCTGATCTAGACACTGTTACCAATTCAACCGTCCTCCCCGACGAAACGAACGCACCGATGTCCTCGACCTTCCCCGCCCCGTCCTCGCCCGTCACCCGCGCCCCCGTCTCCCCGGCGCGCGCCCGCACTATCGCCGGTTACCGGAACCTGGCGCTCTGGACCCTGCAGGGCTGGGCCGCGATGTTCTTCTTCGCCGCCGGCTACGCCAAGCTGACCGAGTCGATGGACAATCTGGTCGCCCTGATGACCTGGCCGGCCCTGGTGTCGCAGAACCTCGTGCGCGGCGTCGGCATCGTCGAGATCATCCTGGCGCTCGGCCTTCTGATGCCGCTGTTCTCGTGGAAGATCGGTCGCTGGCCCCTGCTGGTCTCGGCCGCCGGCCTGGTCGCCATGGAAGCGATCATGCTGACCGTCCACATGATCGGCATGGACATCGGCCTGGCCCTGACCAATGCGGTCCTTCTGGCCATCACCATCCCGGTCCTGCTGGGCCGCCGCTGACGCCCGCGCGCCGACAGCGGTCGGAGCAGAACTTCACCTGGTCCCAGTCGCGCGCCCATTTCGCCCGCCATGTGAACGGCCTGCCGCAGGAGACGCACGTCTTCTGGGGCAGATCGCGTTTGGCCGTGCCGGCGTCGTTGACGTGCTTCTTGGCCATGCCTCTCCTTCTTTCGTCATCCTCCGGCGCGAAGCGACCGGGGGACGCAGCGGCGCCGAAGGCGATCTGTTCAGGCAGGATATCGAAGCAGGCGTGTCCGTGACAGGTTCGCGCTCTCGCGCGCCGCTGCGTCCTCCGGTCTCCGCTGCGCTACGCCGGAGGATGACGAAAGGATAGGGAGCTGCAAAAGCTTCCCTTTACGTCCGCGTCAAGTTTGGGCTATGTCCAGTCCATGGCGACCGCCGACGATCATCGCACCTATTCGATCCGCCAGCTCTGCCGGGAGTTCGGGGCGACCGCGCGCGCCCTTCGCTTCTATGAGGACAAGGGCCTTCTGACCCCCGACCGCAAGGGCCAGACGCGGGTCTATAACGCGCGCGATCGCGTTCGGTTGAAGCTGATCCTGCGCGGCCGTCGCATCGGGTTCACCCTGACCGAGATCCAGGACATGCTGGATCTGTACGACCGCAACGACGGCAACACCCATCAGATGGCCATCGCCCTGCGCCGCCACCGCGCGCAGATCGAGGCCCTGAAACAGCAGCGCGAAGACCTCGACGCCGCCATCGAGATGGCCGAGGAGGCCTGCGCCGCGATGGAGGCCCGCCTGTCCGAACAGCGCCCCGACCTTCTGCCCGGCGCCGAGGAATATGCCTCGGTGCTGCGCGAACACCTCGACAACCACGCCCATCATCCGTTCAAGCTGAGAGCCTGACCCATGGCCTACAAGGCGCCCGTCCGCGACCTGACCTTCATCCTGAACGAGGTTCTGGAGATCGACCGCTACACGAACCAGCCCGGCTTCGAGGACATCTCCTCGGACCTGGTCGGTCAGATCCTGGAGGAGGGCGCCAAGTTCGCCGAGGAGGTCATCGCCCCGATCAACCACTCCGGCGACAAGGAAGGCTGCCACTGGGCCGAAGGCGGCGTCGTCACCGGTCCGAAGGGCTGGAAGGAAGCCTATCAGGCCATGGTCGCGGCCGGCTGGCCCGCCCTGTCGGCGGATCCGGCCTATGGCGGTCAGGGCATGCCGGCCGTTGTCGGCATGGCGTTCGGCCAGTTCACCGCCGGCGCCTCGGCCGCCTTCTCCATGTATCCGGGCCTGACGGCGGGCGCCTATGCGGGCATCCACGCAAATGCCTCGGATGAGCTGAAGGACAAATACCTGCCCAAGATGGCCACGGCCGAGTGGGGCGGGACCATGAACCTGACCGAGCCCCAGTGCGGTACGGACCTGGGCATGGTGCGGACCAAGGCGGTCCCGCAGGGCGACGGCACCTACAAGATCACCGGCCAGAAGATCTGGATCTCGGCCGGCGAGCACGACTTCGCCGAGAACATCATCCACACCGTCCTGGCCCGTGTCGAAGGCGCGCCGGCCGGCATCAAGGGCCTGTCGCTCTTCCTGGTGCCCAAGTTCATGGTCAACGAGGACGGCTCGCTGGGCGAGCGCAACGCGCTCATGTGTACCGGCCTCGAGCACAAGATGGGCATCCACGGCAACGCCACCTGCGTCATGCAGTATGACGGCGCCACCGGCTGGCTGATCGGCGAGGAAGGCCGGGGCATGAACAACATGTTCGTGGTCATGAACGAGGCGCGTCTGGGCACCGGCCTGCAGGGCCTGGCCATCGGCGCCGCCGCCTATCAGGCCGCGCTGGAGTTCGCCCACGACCGCATTCAGGGCCGCAGCCTGACCGGACCGAAGAGCCCGGATCAACAGGCTGACTCGATCATGGTCCACCCCGACGTCCGCCGCATGCTGCTGGAGGCCAAGGCCTTCGTCGAAGGCGGCCAGGCCTTCATCCTGTGGACCGCGCTGCAGGCCGATCTCGAGAAGTCCGCCGACGAGGCCACGGCCCAGAAGGCCAAGGACTACATGGGCCTGATCACGCCGGTGCTGAAAGCCTATCTGACCGACAAGGGCTTCCACGTCGCGTCGCTGGGCATGCAGGTCCACGGCGGCTCGGGCTACACCGAGCATTTCCAGGCCAGCCAGTATCTGCGCGATGCGCGGATCACCATGATCTACGAGGGCACCAACGGCATCCAGGCGCTGGATCTGGTAGGTCGGAAACTGCCGTCGAACGGCGGCCGCGCCATCATGAGCTGGTTCGCCGACATCGACGCCTTCGTGGCCGAGAACGGCGCCGAGGGTCCGATCAAACCCTTCGTCGACGGCTTGGCCGATACCAAGAAGAAGCTGCAGGAGGCCACCATGTGGCTGATGCAGAACGGCATGGCCAACCCGGACAACGCCGCCGCCGCCTCGACCGACTATCTGAACCTGTTCGGCCTGACGGCCCTGGCCTACCTCTGGGCCCAGATGGCCAAGGCGGCTCAGGCCAAGATCGACGCCGGTTCGGACGATCCCTTCTACGTCACCAAGATGCAGACCGGCCGCTACTTCGTCGAACGCATCCTGCCGGACGCCCAGGCCCACCTGACCAAGCTGAAGACCGGCGCCGAGGTCCTGATGCAGATGCCGGCCGAGGCGTTCTGACACTGAACTGACCTTTCCCTCCCCCTCGGGGGAGGGTGGTCGAAGCGAAGCGGAGACCGGGTGGGGACGGCCAGGCAAGGCCCCACCGACCGTCGCCACGTCGCCTTGCCGCCCCCACCCGGCCGCTGCGCGGCCACCCTCCCCCGCAGGGGGAGGGAGATGATCGAGCGAAGTCCATGAACGTCCTCAACGTCGCCGAACCCGATTTCATGCAGGACGAGGAGATCACCCTCTTCTCGGACAGCGTCGGCAAATGGATCGACGAACACGCGCCGCCGGAAGCGGTCCAGAGCTGGATCGCCAACTCCACCGTCCCTCGCGAACTGTGGAACCAGGCCGGCGAGGCGGGCCTGCTGGGTCTGTCGATGCCCGAGGAAGACGGCGGCATGGGCGGCGACTACCGGCATGAGGTGGTGCTGATGCGCCAGCTCGGCTGGAAAGGTGCGGACCATTTCGGCATCTCGCTGCACAACGCCATCGTCGCCCCCTACATCTGGCACTACGGCACCGAGGAGCAGAAGGCGCGCTGGCTGCCGCGTCTGGCCTCGGGCGAACTGGTCGGCGCCATCGCCATGACCGAGCCGGGCGCCGGCTCCGACCTGCAGGGCGTCAAGACCACCGCCATCAAGTCCGGCAACGGCTATGTGGTGAACGGCTCCAAGACCTTCATCACCAACGGCCAGCTGGCCAACTTCATCATCGTCGTGGCCAAGACCGACCCGGCCGAGGGCGCCAAGGGCACCTCCCTGATCGTGGTCGAGACCGACGGCGCGGCCGGCTTCGAGCGCGGCCGCAACCTCCACAAGATCGGCATGGAGGGCAACGACACCTCCGAGCTGTTCTTCAACGACGTCCAGGTCCCGGCCGACAACATCGTCGGCGGGGTCGAGGGACGCGGCTTCATCCAGCTGATGCAGCAACTGCCCCAGGAACGTCTGAACATCGCCGTCCAGGGCATCGCCGCCGCCGAGCGGGGCCTGAAGGAGACGATCGAATACGTCAAAGGCCGCAAGGCCTTCGGCAAGTCGGTGATGGAGTTCCAGAACACCCAGTTCAAGCTGGCCGAGGTCAAGACCAAGCTGACCGTCGCCAAGGTCTTCGTCGACCACTGCATCGGCCAGCACCTGAAGGGCGAACTGGACGCCGTCACCGCGTCGATGGCCAAATACTGGGTCACCGACATCCAGGGCGAGGTCCTGGACGAGATGCTCCAGTTGCACGGCGGCTACGGCTACATGAACGAGTACCCGATCGCCCAGCTCTACAAGGACGCCCGCGTCCAGCGCATCTACGGCGGCACCAACGAGATCATGAAGGTGCTGATCGCGCGGTCGCTCTAACCGGCGCCATCGTCACCTTGTCATCCCCGACGAAGCGCAGCGGAGATCGGGGACGCAGACGCAGCAAACTCACAGGCCCGGTCGGCTCCGCCGAACCGGGCCAAAGCTTGTTCGGCCCTGACTTGGCCGTACAGGTCCTGCCATCTCGGATTGTCCTTCTCGACCAGCGCGAACTTCCATTCCCGCAGCCAGCGTTTGATCCGCTGCTCGCGAACGATCGCCTTGTCGATGTACTGATGGGTCTCGAACCACACCAGCTGATGGATACCGTGCTCGGCCGTGTAGCCATCGAAGACGCCCTGTTTGTGCTCCGAGACGCGCCGCACAAGGTCGTTGGTCACGCCGACATAGAGCCAACCGCACGGCCCGCTGGCGAGCATGTAGACATAGAACGCCTTCGCCATTACCGCCCTCCCGGCTCAACCCTTGCGGGTTGTCCGGGAGAGGTCAAGATTGTGCGCCTCGTCCCCGATCTCCGCTTCGCTGCGTCGGGGATGACAAGGTGTTTGAATCGACACCACGCGGGCGCTCCTAGGTAAGAGCCCTCAGTCACGCGTTCGCTCTTCATTAAATCAGCGAGCCCAGACTCCCGTTCTCCAGGAAGGACGGCGATGCTCTCCAGACGACTCATTCTCGGCGGCGGCGCGGCCCTGGTGACGACCGGCTGCGACCAGGCCGTGGACGCCCAGACGCGCGCGACCCAGCGCGTCGAACTGGGCGTCATCCACATCCGCCAGGAGGCGATGCAGGCCGTCCCGACGGCTGCCGCCATGATCCTGCACTACTACGGCGACCCGCGCCCGCCGCGCGAACTGAAATCCCTCGCCCACGGCCGGACCTATGACGAGGCCCTGCCCTTCAACGACTTCACCGTCACGGCCTACGACGACCTGCTGCGCGGCATCGGCCAGTTGGGCTACGGCTGGATCGAGCGCCGCTACGCCGTCACCGCCCAGGGTCTGGACGAGGGCCTGCGCGCCATCACCGAGGCCCTCGCCGACGGCCGTCCCGTCCTCGCCGACGTCAGCGTGCCGGAGGGCCACGCCTTCGTCGTCCACGGCTTCGACGCCGCCAGGCGCGAACTCCACATCGTCGACCCGAAAGCCCCCGCGCCCGGCCGCTATTCGATGAGTTACGCCGCCTTCGGCGAGGTCTGGAACGAGAGCGCCTACGGCCGGGACGGGCGGTATCTGATCCTGACCCGGCCGAGGACGGCGTAGGTCTGCGCCCATCCCCGATCCCCGCTTCGCTGCGTCGGGGATGACAAGGTGACGGCGCGCGCTATCACTAGCCGCATGATCCGCCTCCACGTCCCCCAGCCTCTGTCCGCCGGCGCCGCCATCGCGCCCACGCTCGATCAGTCCCGCTATCTGACCCAGGTCATGCGGCTCAAGGCCGGCGACGACCTCCTCGTCTTCAATGGCACGGACGGCGAGTGGCGGGTCAGCGTGGCGGAGGTGCTCAAGAAGGGCGTCATCCTGCGCGCCGAGGAACAGGTCCGCCCCCAGCATTACGGCCCCGACCTCGAACTCATCGTCGCCGTGGTCAAGAAGGCCCGCGTCGAGACCATCGTGGAGAAGGCCGCCGAGCTCGGCGCCAAGCGCGTGCGCCTGACCATCACCCAGCGCACCAACGCCGACCGGCTCCGCCTGGACCGCCTGGACGCCATCGCCGAGGAAGCCGCCGAACAGACCGGCCGCCTCGACGTTCCGACCGTCGATGATCCGGTGAAGCTGGACGCCCTCCTGAACGACTGGGATCCCGCCCGCCGCCTGATGTTCTGCGACGAGACCGGCGGCGCCCCCGTCGCCTCCGCCGTCACCGAGCCCGGCCCCTGGGCCATCCTGATCGGGCCCGAAGGCGGCTTCTCGGCCGAAGAGCGCGAGCGGCTGATCGCCCTGCCCTTCACCACCGCCGTCTCGCTCGGCCCCCGCATCCTGCGCGCCGACACTGCCGCCATCGCCGCCATGACCCTGTGGCAGGCCGCCGTCGGCGACTGGGAGCGCTAGCCGATGCTGGTCGAGCTGGCCCTCTCGACCGTCATGGTCCTTCTGACCGTGATCCTGCACGGGGCGGGCCTCCTGATGCTCGGCCGCCTGCTGGAGATGCGCGACCGGTCCAAGGACCATGCCCGGATCAGCCCGGTCTCCATCGAGGGCGCCCTGGTCGCGGTCATGGCGACGGTCGGTCTTCTGGTCCTGCACGGGATCGAGATCTGGCTCTACGCCGCCCTCTATCGCGGCATCGGCGCCATAGAGACCCTGCGTGACGCCGTCTATTTCTCGACCGTCACCTACGCCTCGATCGGCTTTTCCGACACCCTGGTCGCACCGGAATGGAAGCTGCTGGGCGCCATCGAGGGCATCAACGGCGCCCTTCTGCTGGGCTGGTCCATCGCCTTCTTCGTGACCCTGATGACCCGCTTCATGCCCGCGCGCCATCACGACTGAGGTCAGCGCCTGCGATATCGCGTCGCCGACAGGGTCTCCGACACCGCGCAGGACTTCACGTCGATCCAGCCCTCGGCCCGCATCGCCGCCCGCACGGCGTTGTCCCCGAACACCGCCGCCTTGCCCTTGCCGTGGACGATCCAGACGGGAGAGGGCGTCACCGCCGCCACGGCCTCCATCGCCTCAGGCCCCTCGACCCGCGCCACGCCCTGCACGGCGTCAGCCGGTTCGACCCGTTCGACGTCCGCCAGCGCACCCTCCAGTTCCGCCCCGTCCAGCGTCCCGAAGATCCACACCGCCATGCCCGGCGACAGCCCCATCTTCTCCGCGAGCGTCGGCAACGGCTTCTCCAGCGCCGCCTTCCACTTCAGCGCCTCTCCGGCCCCGAGACCCAGCCGGAACGGTCCCTGCTCCGCCTGTCCGACCAGATCGCCGCCCTCGACGATCAGCCCCCGGATCGAGCCGCGCGCGATCGTCAGCCCCAGCGGCCGGCGCAGGATGATCCCCTCCGCCTCCAGCAAGGCTTTCGCCTTTCCCGACCGCCCGGCGTAGCTCGCCTCGACGAACGCTTCCCTGCCCATCGCCCTACCCCTTGAGACCTGCGGCAATCTCGCCCATCTAGCCGCGACGGGCCAGACGCCCGCTGGGGCTCCCATGACCGAAACCGCGCCGCTCACCCTCGACGACCTGATCGGCGTCATGTCCAAGGGCATCAAGCCCAAGGACCAGTGGCGCGTGGGCGCCGAGCACGAGAAGTTCGGCTTCGACAAATCGACCCTGCGTCGCCCGACCTATGAAGGCCCGAACGGCATCCTGGCCATGCTGACCGGCCTGCAGCGCTTCGGCTGGTCCCCGGTCGAGGAGGCCGGCAAGGTCATCGCCCTGGAGCGCAAGAACGCCGAGGGCTTCACCGCCTCCATCTCGCTCGAACCCGGCGGCCAGTTCGAACTGTCCGGCGCCCCGCTCCAGACCATCCACGATATCTGCTCCGAGACCGGCCAGCACCTGATGGAGGTGAAGATGGTCGCGGACGAACTGAACCTCGGCTTCCTCGGCGCCGGCTTCGACCCGAAATGGACGCGCGAAGACATCCCCGTCATGCCCAAGGGCCGCTACGACATCATGCGCGCCTACATGCCCAGGAAGGGCAATCTGGGCCTCGACATGATGCTGCGCACCTGCACCATCCAGGCCAATCTCGACTTCGATTCCGAAGCCGACATGGTCGCGAAGTTCCGCACCAGTCTGGCGCTCCAGCCCATCGGCACCGCCCTGTTCGCCTGTAGTCCGTTCACGGAGGGTCGCCCGAACGGCTTCCTGTCGGCCCGCGCCAACGTCTGGACCGACACCGATCCGGACCGCACCGGCATGCTGGATTTCGTCTTCAGGGACGGCTTCGGCTTCGAGACCTATGCGAACTACGCCCTGAACACCCCGATGTATTTCGCCAAGCGCGGCGAGAAATACGTCGACGCCTCGGGCCAGTCGTTCCGCGACTTCCTGGACGGCAAGCTGCCCGCCCTGCCCGGCGAGTTGCCGACGCTGAAGGACTGGGGCGATCACCTGACGACGCTGTTCCCGGAAGTCCGTCTCAAACAGTATCTGGAGATGCGTGGGTCGGACGGCGGGCCCTGGAGCCGCATCTGCGCCCTGCCCGCCCTCTGGACCGGCATCTTCTACGACGCGCCGTCCCTGGCCGCCGCCTGGGACCTCTGCAAGGACTGGGACATCGAGGATCACGAGCGGCTGCGTCGCGACGTGACCAAGCTGGGCCTACGCGCCGAAGTCGCCGGCCGCTCGGTGCGCGACATCGCCGTCGACATGGTGGCCATCGCCAAGCAAGGCCTGAAGAACCGCGCCCGCTTCTCCGGCGGCATGGTGGACGAGCGTGGCTACCTCGCCGAGCTGGAAGACATCGCCGACACCGGCGTCACCCCGGCCGAGCGGATGCTCGACCTCTATCACGGCGAGTGGAAGGGCGACGTCGACCGGATCTACCGCGACTTCGCCTACTGACGGCAAAAGGCCCGCCGGAAACCGGCGGGCCTTCGCAGTTCGCGGTGAACCCGGCCTAGTGTTTGGCGGACTCGGCGCCCGAGCTGACGGCCGAACCGGCGGCCGAGACGTCGCGGCCGACGCCCGAGATGGTGTTGCAGGCCGACACGGCCAGGGCGGCGGCGACCAGCGACAGGGTGATGATCTTTTTCATGGTGAAGTCCCCAATGGTGAAGCTCCGATAACGCCAAGCTTCATCACGGGTTCCATGACCATGGCGGAGCTGTGGAGGTCGCCAAACGCAGGCTCGATCTGCTAGTCCGAGGGCATGACCCAGCCCGCCGGAACCGCCGCCCGTCGTCTCGTCGAAACCCTGGCCGTCAACGGCGTCACCCGCGTCTTCTGCGTGCCGGGCGAGAGCTATCTGGCCGTGCTGGACGCCCTTGTCGATCATCCCGAAATCCAGGTCGTTACCTGCCGCCACGAAGCCGGCGCCGCCAACATGGCCGAGGCCTATGGCAAGATGACCGGAAAGCCCGGCGTCTGCATGGTCACGCGCGGACCGGGCGCCACCCACGCCTCCATCGGCGTCCACACGGCGCATCAGGACTCCACGCCGATGATCCTGTTCGTCGGCCAGATCGCCCTGACCGACCGGGGCCGGGGCGCCTTCCAGGAGGTCGACTATCGCGAGGTCTTCGGCGGCCTGGCCAAATGGGCCACCGAGCTGGAGAGCCCCGACCGCACCGTCGAGATCGTCGAACGCGCCTTCGCTACCAGCCTGCAAGGCCGCATGGGCCCGGTCGTCATCGCCCTGCCCGAGGACATCCTGCACGAGCCCGGCGGCCCCGCCCCGGTCCGCGCCGTGACGCCCGCGAAAGCCGGCCTCGACCCCGCCTTCCTCGCCGATCTGGGTCAACGTCTGTCGAAGGCCGAACGCCCGCTCCTGGTGCTCGGCGGGTCCGGCTGGACGGACGAGGCGGCCGCCGCCATCGGCGACTGGTCCGAGCGTCTGGGCCTGCCCGTCGCCCTGTCGTTCCGGAGGAAGGACATCCTGTCGAACGACCGTTCGAACTACGCCGGCGACCTCGGCCTCGGCTGCAATCCGGAGCTGATGAAGCGCGCCCGTGACGCCGACCTCCTGATCGCGCTCGGCGCCCGGCTCGGCGAGAACCCGACCCAGGGCTACACCCTGTTCACCCGCGACGAGACCGCCGGGAAACTGGTCCACATCCATCCGGAGCCGTCCGAACTCGGCCGCGTCTGGGCGACCCTGACCAGCGCGGTCGCCGACAACGCCCTCGCCGCCCACGCCCTCGCCACGCTGGAACCCGGCCGCACCTGGCACGACGCTGCCCGTGCCGCCCACGACCACTACCAGGCCTTCTCCACCCCCGTGCCGGTCACCGGCGCGGTCAATATGTCGGAGTGCATGGCCCACCTCGGCGAGGTCCTGCCGGCCTCAGCCGTCGTCACCAACGGCGCCGGAAACTTCGCCGCCTGGCTGCACCGCTTCTATCGCCACCGCGCCTGCCGCACCCAGTTGGGCCCGACCTCGGGCGCCATGGGCTACGGCTACCCGGCCGCCATCGCCGCCAAGTCGCTGCATCCCGAGCGGGAGGTCGTCTGCGTCGCCGGCGACGGCGAGTTCCTGATGACGGGACAGGAGATGGCCACCGCCGCCCAGTACGGTATCAACCCGGTCGTCATCGTCGTCGACAACGGCACGCTCGGCACCATCCGCATGCACCAGGAGGGGCACTACCCCGCCCGCGTCATCGCCACCGACCTGAAGAACCCCGACTTCGTCAAATACGCCGAGGCCTTCGGCGCCTTCGGCATCCGCTGCGAGACCACCGCCGACTTTCCCGCCGCCCTCCAGGCCGCCCGCGACGCCGCGAAGGAACGGCCCGCGCTGGTGCATCTGATCACCTCGGCCGAGGACATCGCGCCGAACCGGACGATCACGGGGTTGCGCTCCAAATAACCCCTCTCCCCTTGCGGGAGAGGGAGATCACGCACGGCGGCTTTAGCCGTCGTCCTGGCGTGATCGGGTGAGGGGTGAAACTCACTGTCGCCGGTGAGCCGTCTGTCCCCGGCATCTCGACTGCGTCTTCGTACCCCTCATCCGTCGGGCTTCGCCCGCCACCTTCTCCCGCAAGGGGAGAAGGGAGGTCATCTGGGCCACGTCTCCTCTGACGCCCCCAGCACCTCGCCCGCCAGGTAGAGCGAGCCGCAGATCACCACCCGCCCGGCGCCGAGCCTGAGCGCGCGGTCCAGCGCCGCCTCCACACTCTCGGCCGCCTGCGCGCCCAATCCATGCCCGCGCGCCACAGCCGCAAGGGCCTCGGGCTCCGCCGCCGCCCCCTCGAAGCCGACGGTGAGCACATGGGCGTCTGAGTCCCTCAGCGCCTCGAAGAACCCGCCGTGATCCTTGTTGGCCAGCATGCCGACGATCAGAGCCAGCGGCCTCGGCGCCTTCCTCTGATGCTCGGCCAGGGCCTCCGCCAGCGCCCGCCCGGCATGGGGATTGTGCCCCCCGTCCAGCCACAGCTCCGCCTCCGCCGCCCGCGCCTTCTCGCCATAGGGTCCGGCCGACAGCCGCTGCATCCTTGCAGGCCAGGTCGCGTTCGCCACCCCCGCCGCGATCGCCTCCACCGACAGGCCCAGCTCCAGCGCCACGGCCGCCGCCAGCCCGGCGTTGGCGACCTGATGCGGCCCCTTCAACGCGGGCGCCGGCAGGTCGAAGGCCTGTTCCTGATCCTGAAACACCATGCCGCCGCGCTCGTCCCAGGCGTCGAAATCCACACCCATGACGGTCAGGGGCACGCCCGCCACCGAGGCCTTCGCCTCGATCACCGCCATGGCCTCTTCAGACTGTCGTGCGATCAGCCCCCGCGCCCCGGCCTTGAGGATGCCCGCCTTCTCGCCCGCAATCCCGGCGATCTCAGTCCCCAGGAACTCGGCATGATCCAGATCGACCGGCGCGATGACGCTCAGCAACGGCCGCTCGATGACATTGGTCGCATCCAGCGTCCCGCCCAGACCCACCTCGATTATGGCCAGGTCGGCGGGCGTCTCGGCCATAGCGACGAAGGCGGCGGCCGTGGTGCTTTCAAACACCGTCGTCTCCACGCCCTTCACCCCCTCGATCCGGTCCAGGATCGCCGACAACTGCGCGTCGGAGATCAACTCTCCCGCCAGCCGGATCCGTTCGTTGAACCGCACCAGATGCGGCGAGGTGTAGACATGGACCTTCAGCCCGGCGGCTTCGGCCATCGCGCGGATGAAGGCGATGGTCGATCCCTTGCCGTTGGTCCCGGCCACATGGATCACCGGCGGCAGACGATGCTGCGGCTCCCCCAGCACGGCGCACAGGGTCCGCATCCGGTCCAGCGAGAGGTCGATCTTCTGGGGATGGCGGGCGCGCAGGCGTTCGGAGACGGGGTCCATGGGCCTTCATATCCCCCTCCCATGCGGCAAGGGAGAGGCCTGCTGCGGCGACAAAGCATTTGGAAAGCCTGAAATCGTCAAGATAGGCTCGCCTCTCAACCGGAGGTCCGCCGATGCCCGTCGCCGCTATCCTGTCCTCGCTCCTGCTCGGTCTGAACACCGCCGATGCGCCGCCGCCCCGGCAGCAGGATCAGGCCCAGACCGCCCTGCCCGACGTCACCATCACGGGCCGCCCGACAAGCGAGGCCGTCCGCGACTTCGTGGGCCGTATCGCCGCGCCGGTTTACCGACGCGGACTGGCCAAATGGGAGATGCGTGTCTGTCCGGGCGTCGCCAACCTGTCGCGCGACGCCGCCCAGGCTCTGGTCGATCGGATCACCGCCGTGGCCGCCGACCTCGACATCCCGACCGGCGATCCCGGCTGCGATCCCAATCTGGTGGTCGTCTTCACGACGGACGGTCCCGGCGTCGCCCAGGCCCTGGTCGCCGCCCAGCCCGACCTGTTCCAGCCCAACGTCAGCGGAGTGGATCGCGGCCCGGCGGCCATGCGCGACTTCCAGCACGGCGACGCTCCGGTCCGCTGGTGGTCGCTCAGCCTTCCGGTCGATAGCGACACCGGGCAGCGGGCGGTGAGGGTTCCGGGCCAGCGTTCGATGGAGTCGATCGACTCGACCCTCGCACGACAGCTCGGCTGCAACCCGTCGGATTGCGCCCTGGCCTATGCGCCGATGATCAGGATCAGGGGCGCCTCGCGTCTCCGCACCCAGATCGTCGATGTTCTCTTCAAGACGGTCATCGTCGTCGACGTCAACCGGATGGGCCAGGTCGATACCGCACAGCTAGGCGACTATCTCGCCCTCGTCGGCCTGGCCCAGATCGATCCGGGGGCCGATACCGCCGGCTTCGACACCGTGCTGAACCTGTTCGACGACGGCGGCCAGACCGGCCTCACCGAGTGGGATCGCTCCTACCTTCAGGCCCTTTATGCGCCTCGCACCGATCTCACATCGCCGAACGCCCAGGCCACGGCCGTCGCCGGCATCATGACGCGGGACCGTCGCGCCGCCGCACGGGCGGAGTAAACCTCAGGCGGCCTGACGCTTGCCACCCATCAGCATCGACAGCAGCTTGCCCAAGGTTTCCGGCAGGTCGGCGCGGGCGACCACACGGTCGACCATGCCCTTTTCCTGCAGATACTCCGACCGCTGGAAGCCCGGCGGCAGTTTCTCGCGGATGGTCGTCTCGATCACGCGCGGACCGGCGAAACCGATCAGGGCGCCCGGCTCGGCCAGGTGGATGTCGCCCAGCATGGCGTAGGAGGCCGTCACCCCGCCCGTCGTCGGATCGGTCAGGACCACGACGTAGGGCAGTTGGGCGTCCTTCAGCTCCTGCACCGCAAGGGTCGAGCGGGCCATCTGCATCAGGCTGAGCGCCCCTTCCTGCATCCGCGCGCCGCCGGCGGCGGTGAAGCAGACCAGGGGGACCTTGCGTTCGATGGCGGCGCGGGCGGCGGCGATGAAGCCCTCACCGGCGGCCATGCCCAGCGATCCGCCCATGAAGGCGAAGTCCTGAACCACCACGACCGCTTCGGTCCCGGCGATCTCGCCGAAGCCGATCGACATGGCGTCCTTCGATCCGGTGGCCTTGCGCGCGGCCGACAGACGGTCGCGGTACGACTTGCCGTCCGAGAATTTCAGCGGGTCCTCGACCACCTCGGGCGACTCGATCTTTTCGTACTCGCCGCCGTCGAAGGTGCAGCCCAGACGCTGGGTCGCATTGATCCGCATGTGACGGCCCGACGGCGTCACCCACAGGGCGGCCTCCAGGTCGGAGCGGTACAGCATCTCGCCCGAATCCGGGTCCTTGACCCACAGATTGTCGGGCGTCTCGCGCCGGCTGACGATCTTGCGGACGCCCGGGGCGAAGCGGCTGAGCCAGCCGCCGCGCTTTTCCTGCGGGGCTTTGGGAGGGGTCTTGTCGGCCATTTGCGTGTCTCTAGACGCTTTCCGTCACGCGCGCACCACGCACGGCGTCGGCCAGCGACTTCACCTTGGTCAGAACGCGGCTGGCCGCCGGTTCGTTCGCTTCGAGCGCCGCGGCGACCTCTTCCACCAGCACCGAGCCCACGACCACCGCATCGGCGACGCGGGCGATCTCGGCGGCGCGCTCCGGCGTCTTGACCCCGAAGCCGACCGCGACGGGCAGGCCCGAGGCCTTCCGCACCCGCTCCACGGCCGGAGCGACCGAGGCCGATTGCGCCTCCTTCACCCCGGTCACGCCCGCGACCGAGACATAGTAGACGAAGCCCGAGGTCCGTTTGGCGATCACCTCCAGACGCGCGTCGTCAGACGTCGGCGTCGCCAGCCGGATCAGCGACACCTCGGCGGCATCCAGCGCATCGGTCAGCGGATCGGCCTCTTCCGGCGGGCAGTCCACGACGATGCAGCCGTCCACGCCCGCCGCCGCCGCATCGCGCGCGAAGGCCTCGTAACCATAGCTCTCGATGGGATTGAGATAGCCCATCAGGATCAGGGGGGTGTCGGCGTCGCCCTCACGGAAGGCGGCGGCGAGGTCCAGCGTGCCGCGCAACGTCAGCCCGGCCTTCAGCCCGCGCAGGGCGGCGCGCTGGATCGGCGGCCCCTCGGCCATCGGATCACTGAACGGGAAGCCCAGTTCGATGATATCGGCCCCGGCGGCGGGCAGGCCGCGCAGGATTTCCAGCGCCTCGTCGCGCGAGGGGTCGCCGGCCATGACATAGGTCACGAACCCGGCCCGGCCCTCGGCCTTCAGAGCCTCGAAGCGGGCATCGATACGCGCGGTCGTCATTGCGGCGTCGCGGCCGCGTTCGGGTCGGCGCAGACATTGCCCGGAATGGTCGCCATGCCGATATAGCCCGGCACGTCCGGGCCGGCCGGACGGTTGGTGTCGTAGAAGGCCTGCATCTGCATGCCGTCGCAGCCGCCGCCGTCGCGACGCTTGACGAAGACCACCCGGTTGTCGTCGCCGCCGGCCGCGATCCAGCCTTCGCTCTCGAAATGGGTGATGTAGGCCTCGGCGATCCCGCCGATGGCGGCCAGGGGCGCGGTGACGCAGAAGGCCTTGCCCGCCATGTTGTAGAGGTTGCCGCAGGCGGGATCCAGCGTCGCGCCGGCCAGCACAGGCGCCTCGATCGGCATGCCGACGCCGGTCGCGCCCGTGGTCCCGGTCGCCTGCGCCATGGCCGTCATCGGCAGAAGGGCCAGAGCGGCCGCCATCATCATCGTCTTCATCGTTACAACTCCACGCCCAGATGCTTCGCCACCGCGAAGATATCCTTGTCGCCCCGCCCGCACATGTTCAGCACCACGTCGCCGCCCTTGCCGACCTCGTGGGCGATCTCGCCCACGCGCGCCAGGGCATGGCTGGGCTCCAGCGCCGGAATGATCCCTTCCAGCTTCGAGCACAGCTGGAAGGCCTCCAGCGCCTCGGCGTCCGTGGTCGCCCGATACTCGGCCCGGCCGATATCCTTCAGCCAGGCGTGCTCCGGCCCGATGCCCGGATAGTCCAGACCCGCCGAGATCGAATGGCCTTCCAGGATCTGGCCGTCCTCGTCCTGAAGCAGATAGGTGCGGTTGCCGTGCAGCACGCCCGGACGTCCGCCCTGGATGGAGGCCGCATGGTCCGGGCCGTCCAGCCCGCGCCCCGCCGCCTCGACCCCGATCAGCCGCACGCCCGCGTCGTCGATGAAGGGGTGGAACAGGCCGATGGCGTTCGATCCGCCGCCGATGGCCGCGACCACGGCGTCGGGCAGCTTCTCCTTGCGGGCCAGCATCTGGATCCGCGTCTCCTTGCCGATCACGGCCTGGAAGTCGCGCACCATGGCCGGATAGGGGTGCGGCCCCGCCGCCGTGCCGATCAGGTAGTAGGTATCAGCCACGTTGGTGACCCAGTCGCGCATCGCCTCGTTCATCGCGTCCTTCAGCGTGCCGCGACCCGAGGTCACCGGCACCACCTCGGCGCCCAGCAGCTTCATGCGGAAGACGTTCGGCATCTGCCGCTCGACGTCCGTCGCGCCCATGTAGACGACGCATTGCAGGCCGAAGCGGGCGCAGACGGTCGCCGTCGCCACCCCGTGCTGACCCGCGCCGGTCTCGGCGATGATCCGCTTCTTGCCCATCCGCATGGCCAGGAGGATCTGGCCCATGCAGTTGTTGATCTTGTGCGCGCCCGTGTGGTTCAGCTCGTCGCGCTTGAACCAGATGTCGGCCCCGCCGTGGTGGGCCGTCAGCCGCTCGGCGAAATACAGCGGACTGGGCCGCCCCACATAGTGGGTCAGGAAGTCGTCCAGCTCGGCCTGAAACGCCGGATCGGCCTTGGCCGCCTCATAGGCCTGGTTCAGCTCCAGCACGAGCGGCATCAGCGTTTCGGCCACGAACCGCCCGCCATAGGGGCCGAACCGCCCCTCGTCGTCGGGCTGGGCGTAGGTATTGGGGAGGATGGCGTTCACGGGAACGAGCTTTCAGGCAGGCGAGGGCCGAAATACGGCCGGTCGGGAGGATCAGGCCACGGCCTTCAGGAAAGCCGCGATCAAGGCCGGGTCCTTAACACCCGGCGCGCTTTCGACGCCAGAGGACACATCCAGCAGGGGCGCCCCCGAAATCCGCGCGGCTTGCGCCGCATTCTTCGGGTTCAGCCCTCCCGCCAGGAACCAGGGCTGGGCGAACGACCGCCCGGTCAGCATCGACCAGTCGAACGACGCCCCCACACCGCCCGGCAGCGCCGATCCCTTCGGCGGCTTCGCATCGAACATCAGATGGTCGGCGTGATCTTCCCACCCGGCCGCCGCCTCGAGGTCCTCTACCGCCGACACCGACAGCACCTTGATGATCCCGGCCCCGGTCAGACGCCGCACCTGCGCCGCCCGTTCCACGGTCTCATGCCCGTGCAGTTGCACGAAGTCCGGCTTCAGATACGCCCCGATCCGGCCCAGCAGGTCATCGTCCGCATCCACCGTCACCGCCACGATTCCGGCCCGCCCCCGCGCCCGCTCGAACAGCGGCCCTGCATCCTCAGGCGATATGTTGCGTGGGCTTCTGGCGAAGAAGACTGCCCCGACGAAGGCCGCGCCGTGATCCAGCGCCACATCGATCGTCTCCGCCGTCGTCAGTCCGCAGATCTTGGCGCGGGTCATCTATAGACCGGAACGCCAAGCGCCTCCGCAGCGCGCGCCTGATGGAGATCAAAGGTCGCGAGGCTGACGCCAAGGCGTTGCGCGGCGACGATGTGAAGAGCATCTGGCGCACGAATACCGCCGTCCTCGACGATGAGTTCGCGCGATCTACGATGATCGCCCGCTTCAATGGGAAAGGCGCCGCCCAGGCGGGCTATGAGAGCATCCAAAGATGCATCGACAAGGCCGACCTTGCTCTCTTGCAGTTCTCCCCTACGGGCCTTGGCGCGAATGGCGGCGCTGAACTCTGCGGCGGCCCAATCACTGATCAGCCAGACCTCCGGGTTCTGAAGCATCCTCACTGCGTCGTGCGAGCGAGATTCCTCCTCGGTCAGCGCCGCGACCAGAACGCTCGTGTCCAAGGTGACGATCAATACCTGTAGTCTTCCCGCATGGCTCTTACGGTGTCGGTCACACCTGACGTTTCGGTCTTGGTGGCTTCCCGCACGCTTCGCAGCCATTCAAGATCGATCTTGTAAGGCGGCGCTGCGGTCGCGGATTCGATGGGCACCACACGCGCCACCGGGCGGCCCCGGCGTGTGATCACGACGGGTTCTCCATCCAGCATCCGGTCGATGAGACGCGGCAACTGATCCTTGGCGGTGGCGATCGAATATTCGCTCATGCCGACAAGATAGCCATCTAGATGGCCATTGTCGAATTCACACAAACAGGCTGTCGATCTCACCCTGCGTCGCCAGCCGCCACTCACCCGGCGCCAGATCGTCCGGCAGAGCCAGCCCCCCCACCCGCTCGCGGTGCAGGGCCTCGACGTGGTTGCCCACGGCGGCGAACATCCGCCGCACCATGTGATAGCGGCCCTCGGTCACCGTCAGCCGGGCCTCGGTCGGCGAGATGACCTCCAGCGACGCCGGCGCCAGCGGCTTGTCCTCGCCCTCCAGCACCAGCCCGCCCGCCTCGAACAGCGGCCCTTCCGTTCCCACCAGCGGCCGGGCCAGGGTCGCGCGATAGACCTTGGCGACATGGCGTTTCGGCGAAATCACCCGGTGCAGCAGGTCGCCGTCGTCGGTCAGCAGCAGCAGGCCGCTGGTTTCCTTGTCCAGCCGCCCGATGGTCGAGATGGCCGGGTCCCGCCGGCGCCACCGCTCGGGCAGGACGTCATAGACCAGCGCCCCGTCCTCCTTGTGCGAACAGGTCATGCCCAAGGGCTTGTTCAGGATCAGCACCAGCCCCGCCGGCGGATCCAGCGGCCGCCCGTCGATGAGCATCCGTTCGGTCAGGTCCGCCGTCACCGCGATCCGCTTCGAGACATCGGTCAGATCGACCCCGTCCAGCACGATCCCCCCGACCTTGCCCAGCCGCGCGATCTCGGTCCGCGAGCCGTAACCCATGGAGCCGAGCAGCTTGTCGACGCGAACGCTCTTCACTTTCGTCATCCTCCGGCAAGCCGCTTGCGGCGCAGACCGGGGGACCCAGCGGCGCGCGAGAGCGCGAAACTGCCGCGCGCACCGACGCTTCCGACATCCTGCCTGAACAGATCGCCTTCGGCGCCGCTGCGTCCTCCGATCAAGTCGGAGGATGACGAAAGGAGGGAATTGTCGTTCACTTCACCGCCTCGAACAGCTTGTAGCCGCCGCCGTCCGAGATCGGCGTCACCCGCTTGAACGCCTCCCTCAGCTCGGCCTCATAGGGCAGGTGCCGGTTGGCCACGAGCCACAGCACCCCGCCCTTCTTCAGCATCTCGGCGGCCTTCCTGA
The DNA here is from genome assembly GCF_041893865.1 of Brevundimonas staleyi. Classification (GTDB taxonomy): domain Bacteria; phylum Pseudomonadota; class Alphaproteobacteria; order Caulobacterales; family Caulobacteraceae; genus Brevundimonas; species Brevundimonas staleyi. The sequence goes on along the minus strand of NZ_CP169082.1, from coordinate 860,574 downwards.
TGAAGGCCTGCCCCAGCCGCCGGTCCTCGGCTCCGCCGTCGTGGAAGGGCGGGTTCGACACGATGAAATCCAGGTCGCCGTTCGCCTCCAGCGTCCGCACATCGGCCCATTCGAAGGTCGCGCGCGGATCCTCGACATTCTTCCTGGTCGCCTCGACGGCCCGCCGATCCAGATCGACCAGCCGCAGCGACGTCACCCCCTCCGACCGGAGAACGACCGTCGCCAGCGCCCCGTAGCCGCAGCCCAGATCGGCGCCTACGCCCTTCAGCGTCGGCATCCGCTCTGCCAGTTGCGCCGAACCGGCGTCGATCCGGTCCCAGGCGAAGACGCCCGGCTGCGACCACGCCTCAAGCCCCGGCACGACCTGAATGGCGCCGGCCGCGATGGCCGCGTCTACGCCCGTCTCCTTGCCGGTCTTGATGACGACGCAGCGCCGATGGTGCGCCTTGGCCGTCTCCCCGACCTCCAGCCCGAAGCCGGCCAGTTCCTTGCCCAACCGCGATCCGCCCTTGTCCTTGGGCGCCATGACGTCCAGCCGCCCGCCGACCTTCAGGACGCGCAACGCCTGCGCCAGCGTATAGCGCCGCTCCAGCACGCCGGGCGGCGCATAGACCATCGCCGCCTCGACCGAGCCCTCGGCCAGGCTTTCCAGCGCGGTCGAACCGGGGATCTGCGGAGAGGTCTGGGTCGCTGCGCCCGGCGGATCGAACACCAGCGGGGGGCGGCCATAGAGGATCGTCGTCGTCATCGGGGGTGCATAGACCTTGGGTGGGGCGGTGTCTCCTCCACTTCCCTCTCCCCTTGCGGGAGAGGGAGACGGCGCACGAAAGCGAAGCGATCGTCCTTGCGCCGACGGGTGAGGGGTGAAACTCACCCGGGCCGGGTAAGCACCAGCCACATCTCGGCTGCGTCCCCGTACCCCTCATCCGTCGGGCTTCGCCCGCCACCTTCTCCCGCAAGGGGAGAAGGAAGGGGTTCGAGTTGGCAAAGGATCGTCCGATTTCCTCAATCAGAACAACGCTCCCAACTTTTAAGACCGCTTTTCCCTAACGCCCCCGCCGGCGGCCGCATACTGCGCCCATGTCCTCGCCCCATCACCCGAACGCTTCGGACTCTTCGGACGCTTCGGACGGTGTTTTGGAGTCCGGTCAGGCCCGCTCGACGCACATGGCCACGCCCATGCCGCCGCCGATGCACAGCGTCGCCAGCCCCTTCTTCAGCCCCTCGCGCTTCAGTTCGTGCAGCAGGGTGGTCAGGATTCGCGCGCCCGAGGCCCCGATCGGGTGGCCGATGGCGATGGCGCCGCCGTTGACGTTCACCTTGGCCGGGTCCAGCCCCAGTTCCTTCAGCACGCACAGGCTCTGGGCGGCGAAGGCTTCGTTCGATTCCACCCGATCCAGATCGGCGACGGTCCAGCCCGCCTTCTCCAGCGCCTTCTTCGAGGCCGGGATCGGCCCCGTGCCCATCACCGCCGGATCGACGCCCGCCGTGGCCCAGGACCGGATCGTCGCCAGGGGCTCCAGCCCCCGCGCCTTGGCCTCATCGGCCGACATCAGGACCAGGGCCGCGGCCCCGTCGTTCAGGCCGGAGGCATTGGCCGCCGTCACCGACCCGTCCTTGGTGAAGGCCGGACGCAGCTTCTCCATCGACTCCAGGGTCGCGCCGTGACGGATGTATTCGTCCTTGTCGACGGTCACGTCGCCCTTCTTGCCGACGATGACAACCGGCGCGATCTCCTCGTCGAACTTGCCGGCCTTCTGCGCGGCCTCGGCCTTGTGCTGGCTGGCCAGGGCGAACTGGTCCTGGGCCTCGCGGCCGATGTCGAACTTCGCGGCGATGTTCTCGGCCGTCTGGCCCATGTGATAGCCGTTGAAGGCGTCCCACAGGCCGTCCTTGATCATGGTGTCGATCAGCGAGATGTCGCCCATCTTCTGGCCGCCGCGCAGCTGCTGCGCATGCGGCGCCTGGCTCATGCTCTCCTGGCCGCCGGCGACGATCACCTTGGCGTCGCCCGTCAGGATCTGCTGGTAGCCGATGGCCACGGCGCGCAGGCCCGAGCCGCAGATCTGGTTCAGGCTCCAGGCCGGGGTCTCTTTCGGAATGCCCGCCCCCATCGAGGCCTGACGCGCCGGCCCCTGACCCGTCGCCGCCTGAAGCACATGCCCCAGGATCACCTCGTCCACCTCGGCCGGGGCGACGCCTGCCCGCTCCAGCGCCGCCTTGATGGCGATCTCGCCCAGCTTGGACGCCGGCAGGCCCGACAGGGCGCCCAGGAAGGAGCCGACCGGCGTGCGGGCGGCGGAAACGATGACGACTTCGGTCATGGGGAGAAATCCTCTCTGGGGCCGCTTCGGATAGGAGTTCCGTTAGGCCTCTGGAAACTTTGCGTGGCGGTTTTGCCGCATCTGCGAGCATTCGTCACCTGTCGCCTGTCCGTTCAGCCGATAGTCATGCCCGGCCCCCATATTCGACGGAACGATCGGCCGAATGCCGACTTAGGTGGGACGATGCTCGAGACGCTGAAGCGCCACGCCCGACGGATTTGCACCCCGGATCAGATCGATCTGGAGGAGCACTACCAGTCGCCGGCCGAACACACGGCCGATCTGGTCGTCCATGTCGTGGGTCTGACCCTGGCCGCCGTGGGCGGGATCGTCCTGGCCATCCTCTCGGCCTTCTACGCCGGGTTCGGCGCCGTCTTCGCCACCGCGATCTATGCGCTCTGCCTGATCGCCATGCTGAGCTGTTCGACCATCTACAACCTGACCCGGCCCTGCGCGGCCCGACCGGTGCTGCGTCGGCTGGACGAGGCGGCCATCTTCCTGATGATCGCCGGCTCCTACACCCCCTTCACGACCCAGAGGTTCGAAGGCTGGTGGTCGATCGGCTTCACCCTGGTGGTCTGGGCCATCGCCTTCGCGGGCGTCCTCGCCAAGCTGGTGGCGCCGCGCATCTCCGACGCCTTCTGGAGCGGGGTCTACGTCCTGTTCGGCTGGCTGGCGGTCCTGGCGCTGAAGCCCATGATCGACACCGTCCATCCCATCGCCCTCGGCCTCCTGATCCTGGGCGGCCTGATCTACACGGCCGGCGTCTTCTTCTTCATCTCGCCCAAGCTGAAGTATCGCCGCGCCATCTGGCACGGCTTCGTGGTGGCCGGCGCGGGCGTCCATTGGGCGGCGGTTCTGGTGGGCGTTGTCCTCGCCCCCAACATGACCTGACACGAAAGCGTAACACCACTGGCGCCCGGCTTCGCAGTGCGGGATAACAACCGCATAGCAACAAGGACACCGAAGTGGCCGACAGCAATACCCAGGGCGGAAAGACCAAGAACGCGGCCGGAAACGGCGAGCCGGTGGTCATCAAGAAATACGCGAACCGCAGGCTCTACAACACCTCGACCTCGACCTATGTCACGCTCGAGGATCTGGCCAAGATGGTCCGCGAAAACATCGACTTCGTCGTCTTCGACGCCAAGACGAACGAGGAGCTGACCCGTCAGATCCTGACCCAGATCATCTTCGAGGAAGAGAGCCGGGGACAGGCCCTGTTGCCCGTCCAGTTCCTGCGCCAGCTGATCGGCTTCTACGGCGGCCAGATGGAAGGCGTCCTGCCCTCCTATCTCGAGATGTCGCTGGAGAACTTCTCCCGCCAGCAGGAGCAATTCCGCGACCAGATGCAGAAGGCCTTCGCCGGCACCCCGGCCTCGGGCCTGATGAGCGCCGGCTTCATGGAAGCCGCCGCCAAGCAGAACATGGCCATGTTCCAGAACGCCATGAAGATGTTCCCGGCCTTCGCCTACGGCCGCACCGACGCCGAGACGCCGGCTCAGCCGGCCCCCGCCCCGACCTCGGCCCCCGCCGGCGATCCGGCGCTCGACGAAATGCGTCGCCAGATGGACGAGATGCGCGCCCAGATCGACCGTCTCGCGGGCAGCCCCAAGCCGTGACCGACGGCGTCCGCCCTGTCGGATCGGTGAGCGACCGCCGCAGCGGCCAGCGGCGCGAGGCCGAACGCCGCGCCGGCTCCTCCAGTCGCGAACTGGTGCCCGTCGGCAAGGTCGTCGACGAGACGCCGGACCCGGCAAGCCCTGCCGCCTCGACCGCCCCTGCCGATCCGGCCGCCGCCTTCGCGGCCCAGATGTACGGCCAGACGGGCCAGCGGCGCGGGCTCAAGGGCGGCCCTCCGGTGATGGACGCGGCCCGCGCCACCTACCTCGGAGCCGAATATTCGGGCGAAAAGGACCGTCGCCCGCCCGCCGGACTGATCAAGAAGACGGAACTCTAGCGACAGGGGAAAACTGGCCCGGCCCTTGCAGCGAGACAGGCGACTTTCCGTTTTCCGGACGCCGCCATGACCCTCGCCTTCGCCGCCAAAGCCTTCGACGTCCTCGTCGTCTCCCTGATCTTCGCGGCCCTGATCTAGGGTCCGGACTCATTTGGCCCAATAGGCGACGGTGGCGGCGATGAGGACGCTGGAGAGGAAGTTCGCGGCGAGTTTGTCGTAGCGTGTCGCGATACGCCTGAAGTCCTTGAGCCTGGCCCATAGGCGTTCGACGGTGTTCCTCTGTCGGTAGGCGACGACGTCGTAGGGGATGGGCCGCTTGCGCGAGGTCGTGGTCGGGATGACGGCCTCGGCGCGTCGTTCGGCCAGTCGCCTTCGGAGGTGATCGGCGTCGTAGCCGCGGTCCGCCAGCAGCCTTGCGAACGGTCCGGCCGCCTCGATCAGGGCGTGGGCCATGGTGATGTCGTTGGTGTTGCCGGCGCTGAGCAACAGCACACGGGGTCGCCCTCGATCGTCCACGAGGCCGTGGATCTTGGTCGTGCGGCCGCCTCTGGAGCGGCCTATGCCCTGGACGAAGCCCCCCCTTTTGCGCCCGCCGCCGAGCGATGGGCCTTGACCGAGGTGCTGTCGATGGCGGCCGAGGAGTAGATGCCGCTGTGGCCGGTCAGGGCCTTGAAGATGTCGTGCCAAACGCCCTGCCGGCTCCAGCGATTGAAGCGGTTGTAGACCGTCGTGTATGGCCCGTACTCCGGCGGGCAGTCCCGCCAGCGCGCGCCTGACTGCAGCATGTGCACGATGCCCGACAACACGCGGCGATCATCGACCCTGCGCGCCCCTCGCCGTCCCGTCGGAAGGTGCGGCTCGATCCGCGCCCAAGCTTCGTCGTCCAGCCAGTAAAGCTTCCGCATCCAAGGCTCCCTTCCAGAAGCCTTGAATCAGAACGCCAAACTCACCGCCAGACCTTATTGAGTACGGACCCTAGGCCGCCAGGGGCCTCAGGCCCCGCCGAAGTCCAGGTCCTTGCGGGCCGAGATGATGGTCACGATGAACCCGGCCAGCACGTCCAGCATGACCATGGTCACGACCAGGAAGAAGGTCGAGGTCGCGAAGCCCCGGATCAGCAGGAACTCGACCAGGCAGACCACGAACAGGATCATCGACAGGGCGTGATTGACGATCGCCACCTTCTGGCTCGACGTCGATTTCAGCAGTTCGAAGAAGAGCAGGATCAGCGACAGGAACAGGATCAGGTCGCCCACCCCCACGTTCCAGCTCGCGCCGGACGCCATCGGGATCGAGAACATGGGCTGGCGCAGGATGTCGTCGGCCGCAGCCATGCCGCCGCCCCCGCCCGCTCCGAACAGGATCACGATGTTGTAGATCACGACCGGGATGGCCAGAAGAGGCAGGGCGATCAGCATGGTCAGGGTCTCGTGTTTGAACGGCCGAGCTTGTTAACGACGCATACTCCCGTTCGCTCCATACGGCTACGTCAGTTCGCCAGACAGGCGAAACGATGAATGAGAATTATTTCCCTAACCCTCTTGAAACGACGTCCTGCCGCGCCATTTCAGGCTCGGTCTTTGATACGTCGCATTCACGATGACCCTGCACCCTGCACTCCAAATTCCGGGAACAGTGCAGACGGCGCCTAGAACTCGGTGATCGCGCCCGGCCGCCGCGATCGCGTCTTCAGCCACATGACGCCCAGCAGGTCCGAGAACGAGTTCTTCAGCCGGCCCCAGTTCGTATATTTCGACTGGCCCGTCTCGCGGTGGCGATGCCCGATCGGCAGATAGCGGTTCTCGTACCCCTCGCGGATCACCAGGGCCGGCAGATAGCGGTGGACGTGATCGAAGTACGGGAGCCGAAGGAAGACGTCGCGGCGGAAGGCTTTCAGCCCGCAGCCCGTGTCGTCGGCGTCGTCGCCCAGCAGCCGCTTCCGGATCCGGTTGGCCCAGCGCGAGGCCCAGAGCTTGGCCTGGGAATCCTGCCGCTTCTGGCGCACGCCGCCGACCAGAGCGACCTGGGGCGGAGCGTTGATGAGGGCATCCACCAGCTTCGGCGCATCCTCCGGCGGGTTCTGCCCGTCGCCGTCCAGCGTGACCACGATCGCGCCCCGCGCCGCCAGCACGCCCGTCCGCACCGCCCGGCTCTGGCCCGCGTTGGTCGCGTGGGCCAGGACCCGCAGCGTCGGCAGTTCGGCCATCACGGCCTTCAGCTCGGCCAGGGTCGTGTCCTTCGACGCATCGTCGACGAAGATCATCTCATGGGCCCGGCCGCCGAAGGCCGCCGCGATCTCCCGCGCCAGGGGCACAGCGGCCCCGGACTCGTTATGGACCGGCACGACGATGGAGATCGAAGGGAGTTCGGCGCTCTGCATCTTCGCTCTCTAGCTCAAAAATCCGCCCGCTCGCAGCCCCGTTCATGTTGGTGTAGCAAGAGGGCATGACGCGCCCGAACCTGGATCGCCACATCGCCGGCTGGCGCGGCCCTCTGCTGGCGGCGCTCGTCGCCCTGATCGCCGGCCTGCCCAGCCTGTTGCTGCTGCCGCCGCTGGACCGCGACGAAAGCCGCTACGCCCAGGCGACGTCGCAGATGCTGGAGAGCGGCGACTATGTCGACATCCGCTTCCAGAACGACCCCCGCTGGAAGAAGCCCATCGGCATCTACTGGATGCAGGCCGCGGCCGTGGGCCTGACGTCCAAGGTCGAGAACCGCGACATCGCCCCCTACCGCATCCCGTCGCTTCTCGGCGCCATGCTGGCCGCCTGGGCCTGCGCCTGGGCGGGAACGGCCCTGTTCGGCGCGCGCGCGGGCTTCCTTGGCGGCGCCATGCTGGGCGCGACCTTCCTGCTGTCGTCCGAGGCCGGGATCGCCAAGACCGACGCCATGCTGTGCGGCTCGGTGACGCTGGCCATGGCCGGTCTGGCGCGGCTCTATATGGCGTCGCGCATCGCCCCCCTGGTGAAGGGCGATCCGAGCCAGCGGCTGTGGAAGCTGATGTTCTGGCTGGGCACGGGCCTGTCCATCCTCATCAAGGGCCCGATCGGGCTTCTGGTCGTCGTGCCCGCCCTCATCATGCTCTGCCTGTGGGACCGTCAGTGGGCCTGGCTGAAGCGTCTGGGCTGGGGTTGGGGCCTGCCGCTCCTGATCCTGATCGTCGGCCCCTGGGCCATCGCCGTGACCATCGCCACCGACGGCGGCTTCTGGCGCGAGGCCATCGGCAACGACCTCGGCAACAAGGTCACCGGAGCGGACGAAAGCCACGGCGGCTTCATCGGCATGTATGCGGTCATCTCGCCCCTGCTGCTCTTCCCCGCCACCCTGATGCTGCCCGCCGCCCTGTCGACCGGTTGGCATCGCCGGGTCGAGCCCGCGATCCGCTTCCTGGTCTGCTGGCTGGTCCCCTGCTGGCTGATCTTCGAGCTCGCCCCGACCAAGCTGGCCCACTACACCCTGCCCACCTTCGGGGCGATCGCGCTGCTGATGGCCGCCGCCCTGACCCAGCCGATCGGCAAGATTTCGCGCTGGGTCGGCGCGGGTCTCGCCGCCTTCGCCGCCGTGCTGATCAGCGGCATCGCCGTCTATGGCCTGACCGTCTACGGCACCTCGACGGCCCAGACCTGGGCCACCATCACCGTCGTCTGCGCCGTCATGGCCGCCCTGATCGGCGGCTTCCTGTTGCTGAACCGCGCGGCGGTGACCGGCGTCCTGATCGCCCTGGGCTTCGGCATCGTCGCCCATGCGGCCCTGGCCGGGACCATCCGCCAGCTGCGCCCCCTCTCCATCGCCCCGCGTCTGGAGGCCATGCTGGAAAAGAACGGCCTGTCGCCGCGTCAGGGCCTGACCCCCGGTCCGGTCGCCATCACCACCTTCCATGAACCCAGCTTCGTCTTCGTCACCGGCCGCGACACCGAACTGACCGACGCCGCCGGCGCCGCCCGCGCCCTGGCCGAGGGCCGCCCCGCCATCGTCGAGACCGGTGATGACGAGGCCTTCCGTCAGGCCACAGCCCATACCGGCGTGCCCGGCCGCGCCGTCGGCGTGGTCACCGGCCACAACTACTCCAGCGGCGACGACGTCCGCCTGACCGTCTACGCCCCCACCGGTACCGCCGCCGATCCGGAGACACGTCCTTGAGCCGCCCGATCCAGATCGTCGAGGTCGGCCCCCGCGACGGCCTCCAGAACGAAAAGGCCATTCTCGATCCCGCCACCCGGGCCGAGTTGGTTCTGCGCCTCGAAGCCGCCGGGGCGAAAAGGATCGAGGCCGTCAGCTTCGTCCATCCGAAACTGGTGCCCCAGATGGCCGGCGCCGAAGAGGTCATGGCCGCCCTGCCCCACGCCGAGGGCCGCAGCCGCATCGGCCTGGTCCTGAACGGCAAGGGTTACGACCGGGCGCTGGGCACGGGCGTGGACGAGGTCAACGTCTCCCTGTCGGTCACCGACGGCTTCGGCCTGAAAAACCAGGGCCTGGCCGTCCGCGATCAGGTCGCGATGCTCGGCGGCATCCTGGCGGGCCGTCGCAACTCCGAAGGCGGCGACGCGCCGGTCCCCAGCCTGTCGGTCGTCCTCAGCTGCGTCTGGGGCTGCCCCTTCGACGGCGAGGTTTCGGTCGCGCAGGTCAGCGATCTGGTCGCCGAGATCGCCGCCATGGGCGTCTCCGAGATCGGCCTGGCCGACACCATCGGCGTCGGCGATCCCTGGAGCGTCACCCGAAAGATCGAGGCGGCGAAGGCCGTCGCGCCAGACGCTGTCTTGCGCCTCCATTTCCACGACACCCGCAACTCCGGCGTCGCCAACGCCTATGCGGCGGTTCAGGCGGGCGTGGACGTGCTGGACGCCTCGGTCGGCGGCATCGGCGGCTGCCCCTTCGCGCCCGGCGCCACGGGCAATGTGGCGACCGAGGATCTGGCCTACATGCTAGAGCGCGCCGGCTATTCGACCGGCTACGACCTGGACGCCCTGATCGGAACCGCCCGATGGATCGGCGAGAAGATCGGCCGCCCGGCACCCAGCGCCCTCAGCCGCGCCGGAGGCTGGCCGCGTTAAGGCGACGCTGAACCCTTGTCTCGTATGCGTATTCCATTGGAACGAGCCTCGCAGTAGCGTCGCACGGCAAACGGGAGCCTCCGGTTTGGAAGGCAACATCTTCGAAAGCGGCGCCCACGCCGAAAGCGCGATCGATCGGTTGCTGCTGACGACCTGCGCCCTGTTCGACGCGCCGATCAGCATGGTCTCGATCTACGGGGACGACGGCGTCCTGCGCCGGACCATCCTGGGGATGGACGACACCAACATCCCGCCCGAACTCAATGTGACCAAGCTGCTTCTGGCCCAGGGCCCGAAGGCCATCATGATGGTCGAGGATGCGGCCGCCCATCCCCAGTTCTCGACCCATCCGATGGTGGCGGGCGCGCCCTTCATCCGGGCCTATGCCGGGGCGACCATCTGCGACCGCGCCGGACTGCCCGTCGGCTCCATCGGCGTGTTCGACATCGTGCCCCGATCCCTGAACGAGGAGCAGGTGGCGACGCTGCGCCGCCTCTCGATCATGGCCGGCGACCTCTACGACCTGGAACAGGACGAGCGGGCCAGCGCCGCCAAGCGCCAGACCCTGGAACTGGCCGAGGCCATGGCCGGCGTCGGCCATTTCAGCGTCGACGTGGCCTCCGGCAAGGTCACCTGGTCCGACGAGGTCTTCCGCATCCACGGCTTCTCGCCCGGCCAGGTGGATCCTTCCACCTACAGTATGGAAGGCGCCTATAACGAGGATGACGCCGCCGTAGTGCGCGGCTTCATCGATCGGGCCATGACCACCGGCCAAGGCTACGACGCCCACCTGCGCCTGACCCGCCGGGACGGTCAGGAACGGGTCACCCGCACCAAGGCCCGCTGCGAACGCGACAGCAAGGGCAATGTCACGGCCCTGTTCGGAGTGTTCCAGGACATCACCGAGGCCGTCCGCGACAAGGAGGCCCTGATCGAGGCGCGCGACGCCGCCGAGGCCGCCGCCCAGGCCAAGTCCGAGTTCCTGGCCAACATGAGCCACGAGATCCGGACGCCGCTGACCAGCATCATCGGCTTTTCCGCCTTCCTGAAGGCCAGCCCGACCCTGACGGACAAGGAGCGGCATTTCGCGACGCGGATCTCGGCCGCCTCCAACGCCCTGCTGGCGGTGATCAACGACGTGCTCGACTATTCGCGGCTGGAGGCCGATGCGGTCGAGCTGGACAGCGCCCCCTTCGATCCGCACGTCCTGGCCGAGGGCGCCGCCGCCATGGTCGCCGACCAGTGCCGCGCCAAGGGTCTGACGCTTGAGACCCATATCGAGGCCTCCGTCCCCGCCTCCGTCGTCGGGGACGAGAACCGGCTGCGTCAGGTCCTGCTGAACTTCCTGTCCAACGCGATCAAGTTCACGGCCGAGGGCTCGATCCGCCTGACTGTGGCGGACGGCGACGGGCGTCTGAGGATGTCGGTCAGCGACACCGGCATCGGCATCTCGCCGGAGGCCGTTGATCGGCTGTTCGATCGCTTCACCCAGGCCGATTCCTCGACCACACGCCTCTATGGCGGCACCGGCCTCGGCCTCGCCATCTCCAAGCGGCTGATCCAGCTGATGGGCGGCCAGATCGGGGCCGAAAGCACCCCCGGCCACGGCTCCACCTTCTGGTTCGACGTGCCGATGGACGAGGCGGCGGCCTAAGCCGCCTCGCTCCGGATCAGAGGTTCAGCAAGGCCGGATCGCCGCCCTGAGCGGAGATGTTGTTCGAGATCGCCTTTTCCGACGCATAGCGGATCAGGCTGTTCGGACCGCCGGCCTTGGGCCCTGTACCCGACAGGCCCTCGCCGCCGAACGGCTGGACACCCACGACGGCGCCGGTGACACCCCGGTTGATGTAGACGTTGCCGGCCGGGACCAGTGAGATGACTTCCTCGGCGAAGGCCTCGATACGCGAGTGGACGCCCAGCGTCAGGCCATAGCCCCGCGCCGCCAGCTTGCCCGCCACCGCCTTCAGGTCGGCGGGGTCGTAGCGGTAGACGTGCAGGATCGGGCCGAAGACCTCGCGTTCCAGATAATCCGGGCTCGGAATTTCGGCGATGGTCGGGGCGAACAGGTCGCCACGTTCCGAGCCCTCCGGCATCATGGCGCGGGCCACGACCTTGGCGTCCTTCTGGAGGCGTTTGACGTGGGCCTCCAGCATCTGGCGGCTCTCCGGGTCGATCACCGGGCCGATGTCAGAGGCCGGGTCGGACGGATCGCCCAGCACCTGGGCGGCCAGCGCGCCCTTCAGGCCTTCGATGAGGCTGTCGGCCGAATCCTTCGGCGCATAGAGGACGCGCAGGGCAGAGCACCGCTGACCGGCCGAGCCGAAGGCCGACAGGATCACGTCGTCGATGACCTGTTCGCGCAGGGCCGTGGTGTCCACGAACATACCGTTCAGGCCGCCCGTCTCGGCGATGAAGGGGATGATGGCGCCCGGCCGCGCGGCGATGGAGCGGTTGATGGCCGCGGCCGTGTCCGTGCCGCCCGTGAAGGCCACGCCGTCGACGACCGGGTGCGAAACGAGCGCCGCGCCCACCGTCTCGCCGCGACCGGGGACGAGGGCCAAGAGGTCCGGGTTCAGCCCGGCCTTGTGATAGAGGCGCACCGCCTCCGCCGCGATCAGGGGCGTCTGTTCCGCCGGCTTGGCCAGGACCGCGTTGCCGGCCGCCAGGGCCGCCGCGATCTGGCCGGTGAAGATGGCCAGGGGGAAGTTCCACGGGCTGATGCAGGCGAAGACGCCGCGTCCGTGCAGGACCAGACGATTGGTCTCGCCCACCGGGCCGGTCAGGGGCTGAGGCCCACCGAAGTCCTTCTCGGCCAGCATGGCGTAGTAGCGGCAGAAGTCGGCGGCCTCGCGCACCTCGGCCACGCCGTCGTTCAGCGTCTTGCCGGCTTCGCGCGACAGAAGGGCGACCAGCCGGTCCATGTCGGCTTCCAGCGCATCGGCCATGGCCCGCAGCACCGGCGCCCGGCGCGATCCGCCCGCGCGGTCCCAGGCGATCTGGGCCTTGGCGGCGGCGTTGGCGGCGTTGTCGATGTCCTGGGTCGAGGCCTCCGACACATGGCCCAGCACCTGGGACCGGTCGTAGGGGTTGGTCACGTCCTGGGCGTTCGTCCCGGCCATCAGCTTGCCGCCGACAATGGGGCCGCTTGTCAGCTTTTCCGCATCGACCTTCTGCAGGGCGGCGGCGTGCCGCTCGCGGTCGGCCTTCTGCGAATAGTCGCGACCCAGAGAGTTTTGGCGGTCCATGTACATGTCCTTGGGCGTGGGGATCTTGGCGTGGCGGTCGGGATGGGCCTCGACCGAGGCGATGGGGTCGGCGGCGACGGCGGAGGCGGGCACCCGTTCGTCCAGCAAGGCGTGGACGAACGACGAGTTGGCGCCGTTCTCCAGCAGACGACGCACCAGATAGGGCAGCAGGTCCTCATGCCCGCCGACGGGGGCATAGGCGCGCACCGTCACCGGACCGAAGGTCTCGGCGGCGGCGTCATACAGGGCCTCGCCCATGCCGTGCAGGCGCTGGAACTCGATCTTGACCCCGGCTTCCTTCGCCATCCGATGCACGGCGGCCAGCGAATGGGCGTTGTGGGTGGCGAACTGGGCGTAGAGGTGCGGTGCCGCCTCGATCATGGCCCGCGCGCAGACCAGATAGTTCAGGTCCGTCGCCGCCTTGGTCGTGAAGACCGGATAGTCGGTCCGGCCCGCGACCTGGGCGCGCTTGATCTCGGTGTCCCAATAGGCGCCCTTAACCAGACGGACCATCAGGCGACGACCCGAGGTCCGGGCCAGTTCGGCGACGCGGGCGATCACCTCGGGGCCGCGCTTCTGATAGGCCTGAACCGCCAAGCCGAGACCCTTCCACTGACCCAGCTCGGGCTCGCGCGACAGGCGGTCCAGCAGCTTCAGCGACAGGGCGAGGCGGTCCGCCTCCTCCGCGTCCATGGTGAAGTTGATGTCGGCGTCGGCGGCGATCTTCGCCAGCCTCAGCACGCGCGGATAGAGCTCGTCCCAGACGCGGCCCTCGTGCGTGGCCTCATAGCGGGGCGACAGGGCCGACAGCTTGACCGAGACGCCGTGCCCAACCTCGGGCCCCTGCCCCTTGGCCGTCTTGCCCACGGCCGTGATCGCGTCGGCGTAGATCCGCTCGTAGCGTTCGGCGTCGGCGGCGGTGCGGGCGCCTTCGCCCAGCATGTCGAAGCTGCACAGCCAGCCTTCGCGATTGGCGCGCTTCAGGGCCGCCTCGATGGTGCGGCCGACCACGAACTGCTCGCCCATGATGCGGACGGCGGCGGCCACGGCCTGGCGGATCACCGGCTCGCCCAGCCGCCCGGCGACGCGGGTCAGGAAGCCCGGCAGGTCGGTCTTGGCCTGTTCGTCGGCGTCGACCAGCTTGCCCGTCAGCATCAGCCCCCAGGTCGAGGCGTTGACGAACAGGCTGTCGGATTGGCCGAGGTGAGAGGCCCAGTCGGCCGAACCGATCTTCTCGGCGATCAGCCTGTCGCGCGTGCCTTCGTCGGGCGTGCGCAGCAGGGCCTCGGCCAGACACATCAGGGCCAGACCCTCGCGGGTGCCCAGCGAGAACTCCTGCAGGAAGCTTTCGACGACGCCCTGCTTCTTCTGGCTCTTCCTGGCGTGTTCAACCAAGCCCACGGCCTCGTCCACCACGACCTGACGCTCGGCGGCGTTCAGGGGCGCGGAGGCCAGCAGGCCCCGGATGATGGAGGGTTCGTCGGCGAACTTGCCGTGATCCAGCGTGTCCCAGTCCTGGGACAGGGCGAGAACCGGCGAAACAGGGGTGGTCGTCATGGCGTCTCAGCGCGTCCCGATCTTTGAGCGAACCTGCCTATATGCCGGAGCCGGTCGAATGTGCTTCGCATGATGGCTGTCACAAACGAAGTTTCTTCGGCTAGAAGGCCTCATGGCCGCCGATAATTTGGATTCCGTCGATCGCCGCCTCCTGAAGGCGCTTCAGGAGGACGGCCGTATCTCAAACGCGGAACTCGCCCGGCGGTGCAATCTATCGCCGGCCGCCTGTTTCGAACGGGTCCGGCGGCTGCGGGAGCGTCAGGTCATCACCGGCTACGCCGCTCTGATCGACCCGGCCAAGGTCGGGCGCGGCCTGATGATCTTCGTGGAGGTGCTTCTGGATCGTACCACTGGCGACCAGTTCGAGGCCTTCGCCGAGATGGTCCGCCGCCAGCCCGAGGTGCTGGAATGCCATATGGTGGCGGGCGGCTTCGACTACCTGATCAAGGCCCGCGTCGGCGACATGGACGCCTATCGCGCCTTCCTGGGCGACGTCCTGACCCGGATGCCCGGCGTGCGCGAGACCCGCACATACGCGGTTCTCGAAGAGGTGAAGTCGACCACCGCATTGCCGCTTTAGGACTGTCTCGCCATCGTCGTCGGGACCCGCTAAAGCTGCCTGCTCGACAATGGCGGGGAGCCGTTCGGCCCACATGCGCATCGTACTGGCCACGGACGCCTGGGAGCCCCAGGTCAACGGCGTCGTCCGCACCCTGACCCGCACGGTCGCGGAATGCCGCGCCATGGGCCATGAGGTCGAGGTCATCGAACCCAGCCAGTTCCGCACCATCCCGGCGCCCACCTATCCCGAGATCAAGCTGGCCCTGGGCGCTGAAGAAGAGATTCGCGAGAAGCTGCGGGCGCTAGAGCCCGAGGCGGTCCACATCGCCACCGAGGGGCCCATCGGCATCGCCACCCGCCGCATCTGCGTGGAGTGGAAACTGCCCTTCACGACCAGCTATCACACGAAATTCCCGGAATATATTTCGGCGCGTTTCCCCGTCCCGGTCCAGGTCGGCTACGCCTACATGAAATGGTTCCACAAGCCGTCGGGCCGGCTGATGGTCGCCACCCCCACGCTCAAGAAGGAGCTTGAGGAGCATGGCTTCAAGAACATCTCGCCCTGGACGCGGGGCGTCGACACCGACGTCTTCCGCCCGGACCTGGAACGGATCTTCGACGAGCTGGGCGGCAAGGACTGGCCGCGCCCCTACTGGCTGAACGTCGGCCGAGTGGCGGTCGAGAAGAACATCGAGGCCTTCCTGGAGACCGACCTGCCGGGCACCAAGATCGTCGTCGGCGACGGTCCCGCCCGGGCCGAGCTTCAGGCCAAGTATCCGGAGGCGAAATTCCTCGGCGCCCGGTTCGGCGACGAACTGGCCCGCTGCTTCCGTGACGCCGACGTCTTCGTCTTCCCGTCGTGGACCGACACCTTCGGCCTGGTGATCCTGGAAGCCATGGCCGCCGGCACGCCCGTCGCCGCCTATCCGGCCCACGGCCCCATCGACCTGGTCCCCGGCTCCAACGCCGGCGCCATCGACGAGGACCTGAAAACCGCCTGTCTCGAGGCGCTGAAATGCGACCGCGACGCGACCCGCGCCTATGCCGAGAAGTTCAGCTGGCGCGCCTCGGCCGAGCAGTTCGTGCAGAACCTCGAGCCCTATCCGGATCCGGAGCGCGGCCGCTTCTGGCGGCGCCTGCGCCGCATCGCCCGCGTCCGGCGTAGAGCCGCCGCTTGATCGACCTCTTGTTCCGGCGTCTTCGCCGACTGTTGCAGACCCCCTACGGCCAGTCCAACCCGACCAACCGCGAGCGGTTCGAAACCGTGTTTCGCACGCGCCGCTGGGCCACCGGCCAGTCGGTTTCCGGGCCCGGATCGGACCTCGGCTCGGGCTCGGTCGAGCATTCCATCCGTATGCTGACGAAGACCGTCGACGAGCTGGGCGTCCGCTCCATCGCCGACGTCCCCTGCGGCGATTTCAACTGGTTCGACCTGTTCCTGCGGGACCGGCCCCAGGTCGACTACGTCGGCTACGACATCGTCGCGCCCCTGATCGCACAGAACCGCGCGGCCCATCCAGGGCGGCGGTTCGAGGTGCTGGACATCGTCACCGAGGTTCCCGCGCCGGCCGACCTGATCTTCTCCAAGGACCTGGTCAACCACCTCTACGAGCGGGATGTCTGGGCGACGCTGCGCAACATGTCGGCGTCGGGCGCCCGCTGGCTGATGATTACCTCCAACACCGGCGCCCCGAACAAGGAACTGACCTTGCTGCGATCGGGCGCCTCGCGCGAACTGGATCTCCAGACCGCGCCCTACAGCCTGCCGACCCCGGTCTGGTCGGATCACTATCTGTCGCTGTGGCGGGCCGAGGACGTGGCCGCGCGCGTGGCCGAGCACGACCGCCAAACGGCCTGACTACTCCGGCCGCGCCATCGGGGTCATGGCCGTGGCGATGGCGCGCTGCTGCACCAGTTCCGCCTCCGGCAGAGGCACCAGACCGCGATCCTGCAGATATCCGCCCCGGCCCACGGCCGCTTCGGACGTGAACTCGATCAGGAACTCCTGCAGGCCCGGCGTCACCCCGATGTGGGCCTTCTTCACATAGATGTAGAGGCTGCGCGCCAAGGGATAGGTGCCGTTCGAGATGTTCTCCGGGGTCGGATAGACGCCGTCGATGGTCTCGGCCTTCACCACATCCATGTTCTGCTCGAGGAAGGAATAGCCGAACACGCCCAGCGATCCCGGCGTACGGGTCAGGGTCTGCAGGATGGCGTTGTCGTTCTCGCCCGAGTCGACCCAGACCCCGTCCTCGCGCACCGTGTGGGCGATGGCCTCGAAGCGGTCGGCGTCCTGATCCTCGACCGCGGCCACTGCCGGCACCAGCTTGGCGCCCGGCGTCATGCCCAGCTCCAGGAAGGCGTCGCGGGTGCCCGAGGTCGGGGGCGGGCCATAGACCTGTATGCGCTGGTTCGGCAGACCCGGATTGACCTGCGACCAGGTGCGGGCCGGGTTCAGAACGAAGGTCCCGTTCGGCCCCGGAACTTCCTTGGCCAGGCCTTCGTAGAGGTCGTTCAGTTCGAAGTTGAAGCTGGCGCCGGTGCGGGCCGTGGCCACGACGATGCCGTCATAGCCGATCTTCAACTCTACGATCTCGGTCACGCCGTTCTCGGCGCATTTGTCGAACTCGGACTTCTTCATCGGCCGCGAGGCGTTGGCGATGTCCGGGGTCGAGGGGCCGACGCCCTGGCAGAAGGCCTGGATGCCGCCGCCGGTGCCCAGGGCCTCGACGCGCGGCGGGGCGCCATCCGGATTGTTGCGGCCGAAATTCTCGGCCACCCGCGTCGCGAACGGGAAGACGGTCGAGGACCCGGCCGCCCAGATGCCGCTCCTCTGCCCGCCGCCTTCGCCGCAGGCGGCAACGCTCAGGGCCAGAACGGCGGTTCCGGCGACGAGCAGCCGGCGGGGCGTAAGGAACGACATCGAACAGTCTCTCAGGCGACGCGAAGTTGCGACGCTTAAAGCAGACGTTTGCGCATGGCTTGTGACAGCATGTCGATCAGCGTCACGGCGATGACCACGATGATGACCGCTGCAGACACCTGCCGATACTGGAAGGCATTCATCGCGTCGAACAGCACGGCGCCGATGCCCCCGGCTCCAATCAGACCGAGTACAGTCGCGGAACGGCTGTTGGATTCGAACCGGTACAGAGCAAACGAAGTCCACAGCGGTGCCACCTGGGGGATAACGCCCCAGACGATCTCGTGCAGGCTTGAGGCCCCGGTGGCGCGCACGCCTTCAACCGGCCCCTTGTCGATCGACTCCACCGCCTCCGAGAACAGCTTGGCCAGAACGCCGGAAGTGTTGAGGGCGATGGCGAGAACGCCAGGCAAAGGACCAAGCCCCACCGCCACGACGAACAGAAGGCCGATGACGAGGTCGGGGATCGACCTCAGCAGGTTCATGACGAGACGAACGGGCGTTACAACCCAAACCGGCGCGACATTCCTTGCCGCCGCCAGCCCCATGGGAACGGCCGCAAAGACAGCCAAGAACGTTCCCCACAGCGCAATCTGGACCGTCTCCCACATCTTTTCGACGAAGAGCTTCCAGTTGCTGAAATCAGGCTTAAGCAGCTCCCCAGCGAGCAACTGCGTCGTTGGATTGTCACCAAACAGGCGCGGCAGGTTTCCCAGGTCGACGTCGCCGACGCTGTAGATCAGCAGCACCAGAACGCCGCCCCAGATCAGGACGTCGAGGGCCCAGGCGCCGGCCGATTTGGCGGGCGGCTTGGGAATGGCGCCGGTGGTGACGGCGGCGTCGGTCAAGGCTGGACCTCGCGGAGCGCGCGCAGGCGCTGCAGTTCGGCCTCGGCGGCGGTCACGGCGGCCGCATCGTTCTTGGCGCGGGCTTCTTGCAGCTGCTGGTCGGCGACCATCTCGCGGATCGGGTTCAGGTAGCTGTCATCGGCGGCGCGGAACTGGGAATACTCCAGACCGGCCAGCACGCGACGCTGACGCTCGGCCTCCGGGCCCGTGCCCTGGCCATAGGTCAGGAAGAAGCTGCGGATCTTTTCCTTGATGGCCGGGTCCAGGTCGCTGCGGACCAGGATGCCCGACTCAGGGATCGGCGGGGACTGCCAGATCTCGGTGATCTGGGCCGCGATGGCCGGGTTCTGGCGGTTCAGGAAGACGGTGTTGACCGTGTTCGAGGTGGCCACGTCGACCACGCCCGTGGCGACGGAGAAGGCGTTGGCCTGGTGGTTGGCCGAACGGACCGTGGCGAAGCACTGGGCTGGGACGATGCCGCGCGGATTGAACAGGAAGGCCATCGGAGCCAGCGTGCCCGAGGTCGACTGGGCGTCGCCGATGCCGAAATCGAAGCGCTTGCCGCAGGCCAGGACCTGATCCAGCGTGATGCCCGAGCCGGTCTTGACGATCAGGGTCGAGCTGTAGCTGTCGTGCCCTTCCTTGTTGACCGTGCGGGCGATGACCTCGGCGTCGGCGCGGTCGATGGCCTCCACCGCCGGCTTGGCTGAGAACCAGGCGACCTGGGTCTGGTTGCCGCGCATGGCTTCCACCAGGACGGTGTAGTTGGAGCCGAAGAAGGGCTCGACCGGCACGCCGATCGACTTGGACATGTCGTCCAGCAGGGGCTGCCACAGCGGGCCGGCCGAGGCCTGGCCTTCGGCCGACAGGATCGAGAAGGTGATCGAGGACGGGGCGCCGCCCGCCTTCTTGTCGTCGCCGCCGCCACAGGCGGAAAGGCCCATCAGGGCCACGGCGGCGCCGATCAGGCCGGCCCGGCGGGTGAAGGAGGCGAAGCTCATGCCTTGGTTTCCCAGAACGCGTCCTCGAACTCGGGACCGTAGATGTCGATGAGGCGGGTGGTGTCCAGACCGGTCGAGGGGCCGTCGTAGACAACCTTGCCCATCTTCAGGGCGATGACCCGGTCGCAATAGCGGATGGCATAGTCGACCTGGTGAAGGGTGACGATGACGCCCATGCCGTCGCGCTTGTTCAGTTCGACCAGCAGTTCCATCACCTTGCGGGCGGAGACCGGGTCCAGCGAGGCGACGGGTTCGTCGGCCAGAATGCCCTTCGCGCCCTGGACCAGGGCCCGGGCGATGGCGCCGCGCTGCTGCTGGCCGCCCGACAGGGTGTTGGCGCGCTGGGCGGCGTAGTCGGACACACCCACGCGGTGCAGGGCGGCCATGGCCTTGGTCTTGTCGGCCGAGGGCCAGGCCCCGAACAGACCCTGCCAGCCGGGCAGACGCCCCAGGGCGCCCAGCATGACGTTGGAGAACAGGCTCAGGCGGCCGACCAGATTGAACTGCTGGAAGATCATGCCCAGCTTCTGGCGCGCGGCGCGGACGGCGGGGGTGGTGCGGCCGTTCTTCTGGACGCAGGCGCCGAAGACGTCGATCTGGCCCGAACCGGCGTCGATCGACTGCAGGCCGGTGATGGAGCGCAACAGGGTGGACTTGCCCGATCCGGACGGACCGATCAGGGCGACCATCTCTCCTTCGGCGACGGAAACGGAGACGCTGTCCAGCGCCTTCCGGGCTCCGAAGGTCTTGGAGACGTCTCGGGCCATGACCATTCCGGTCAAGGCGGGGCCGGACGCTGCGCTGGCGGCGGATGAACTCATGAACTCGCTGTCGGCGGCTGACGGAACAGGCGCCGAATGACGCGTGAAACGCGTTCCGGCAAGTCTTAATGCCATGTGCGGCGACGTGGCGTCCAGCGTGACGGCGACCGTCGCCCCGCGACGTTGAAATCAAACATCTTCCGAACCCTGATCACCCGTTGCCAAGGGGGTCGGCGTCACAAAAAAACCTCTTTACATGACAGTCCCGTGACCCTACATCCCCCGCTTCCGGCGGACCCCGTAGGTCTAACGTTGCGCTGCTAACGCCGGTCTGGGTTTAACAATTACAGGGGTTTACGTGAATTGCGCACGTATCAGCTTCCCCTGGACCTGGTCCGCGAGCGGTCCCCTGAGCGTCCTGTCGCCCTCGTGCGGCCGCGCTCGGTTTCCGTAGCGGCGCGCTGGTTCCAGGATAATCTAAAAGCCGACGTCTTCTATGCAGTGAAGGCCAACCCTTCGCGCTGGGTCATCCAGGCCCTGAAGGACGCCGGCGTCAAAGGCTATGACGCGGCTTCGATCGCCGAGATCGAACTCGTGCGCTCGGTCGATCCCGACGCGCGCATCGCCTTCATGCACCCGGTGAAGAGCCGTTCGGCCATCACCAAGGCCTATTTCGACCACGGCGTCCGCACCTTCTCGCTCGACTGCGAAGACGAGCTGCAGAAGATCCTCGACGCCACCGGGGGGGCGACCGATCTGAACCTCCTGGTTCGGATGTCCGTCTCGGCCGACGGCGCGGCCTATTCCCTGTCGGGCAAGTTCGGCGTCTCGCCGGACCAGGCCCCGGCCCTGCTCCTGTCCGTGCGTCGCGCGGTGAAGGACGGGCTGATGGGCGTCTGCTTCCACGTCGGTTCGCAGTGCATGCGCCCGACCGCCTATCAGGCCGCCATGGCCCAGGTCGGTCGCGCCATCTCGCGCGCGGGCGTCATCGTGGACATCGTCGATGTCGGCGGCGGCTTCCCCTCGGTCTATCCGGGCATGGTCCCGCCGGACATGAGCGAATACGCCGACGCCATCCATCGCGGCTTCAACGAGATGCCCGTGTCGGAAACGACCGAGCTGTGGTGCGAGCCGGGCCGGGCCCTGGTCGCGGAGTCCTCGTCGGTCCTGTGCCGTGTGGACCTGCGCAAGGGCGACGCGCTTTATCTGAACGACGGCTCCTACGGCGCCCTGTTCGACGCGACCCACTCGCGCTGGCCCTTCCCGACCAAGCTGGTCCGGGACGGCGACAGCTCGGACGATCTGAAGGCGTTCCAGTTCTACGGACCGACCTGCGACTCGATCGACCACATGCCGGGTCCGTTCTGGCTGCCGGCCGACGTCAAGGAAGGCGACTTCATCGAGATCGGCATGCTGGGCGCCTATGGCGTCGCCATGTCGACCGGCTTCAACGGCTATGGCGAGCACGAGATCGCCGCGGTCGAGGACGCCCCGATGGCCTCCCTCTACGGCCTGGCCCCCCGCTCCATCCCCACCGTGCGCACCACGGCGGAAGAGCAGGCCAGAAAGGTCGTCCGTCTGAGCCGCCCCAAGGGCAAGGCCGGCCAGCGCAAGAAGGCGCGGCGCTAACTTCCGGGCGCTCGGATGGAAACATCCGGGTGCCTATGGCGGCGCTTCTTCAAGGGGACCGATCTGGCGCGCTTCAGCCATCGCCGCCAGATCGGCCGATGACGCGGCCAAGATTGGTGGACATCGAGAAGATGAGCGAAAAGCCCCAATGCTGGCCGTCTAGCTACACTGAGCAGCATCACGACAAAGAACAACAGGGCCGCGACCATCGCGATTTCGGTCGCCGCCAAGATGGATTCACCGACCTCGGCCCGGGCGGGTAGCAAACCGAACAACTGCCTGGGTTCCTCGGTCCGGTGAGGGTCCCTTCCAGGTCTCTGCCGCTCGAACCCCAGCGAAGAATTTTGAAGGTGCTTTCGACGCCTGGCTCGCCTTCGGCCTTTTCTCCGATCCAGTAGAACATCTGGCCTGCGCCGAAGACGCCGGTCATGCCGAGGACGACATTCAACAGCTGACCGCGTTTGGCCGCAGCGTTTTCGACCCTTCTCTGGGCCTCGGCAGCCCGATCGGCCAGATCCTTCTGGATTTGAGCGGTCTTGCGGCGTTCGTTGTCCTCTTGGCGTTTTTGTTGGCTGGCCAGATCACTTGCGTGGTCCTCCAGGCTTTTGATCGCCAGAACCAAAGCCGCGCTCTTCCGGCTGACGCCCCGCAGTTCTTCCAGCTTCTTGAACACGACGCGCTCGGTATCGTAGCGGAACGGGTTGGCGTGGCGGAAGCGATCGTAGCGGCTGAACTCGGCCAGCTTCGCCTGATTGATGGCG
This sequence comes from Brevundimonas staleyi, assembly GCF_041893865.1. Classification (GTDB taxonomy): domain Bacteria; phylum Pseudomonadota; class Alphaproteobacteria; order Caulobacterales; family Caulobacteraceae; genus Brevundimonas; species Brevundimonas staleyi. The sequence continues at coordinate 837,953 of NZ_CP169082.1, read as the reverse complement.
ATCTCCGCCCGGCGAAGCCGTTCTTGCTCGGGGAAACTCCTCCATCTGTCCTTGTCGATCGGGGTGTCGGCCGTGACCGGGCTGTCTTTCTCGCCCAAGGGCTCCTGGCTCTCCAGCATTCTCATCGCGACAGTGTCGTCGGGCGCCTCGCCGTCCGTCAGAGCCTGGATCCGATCGATCCGTGTCATGGTCTTCTGCTCATGGTCACGAGCCAGGAACTCGTTGTGCAGGGCCGTGGCGTGGATCAGAAAGGCGTAGGGGCAGGCGCCGATGTAGTCGTTCCCCGTCTCCAGACTACGGCTCTTGCGCACATAGGTGATCATCGCCCGATGGTTGGCGTAGCGGACTGAAGAATCGTTCGTCGGTCTGCTCGGAGCTGTCGGGGTACAGCGGATCGGTGCTGTCCAGGATTTCCGAGGTGTCCTGGTTCATGAAATCGATGATGTTCTGGTTGAACCCGGCCAGGAAGAGATAGTCGAGACAGTCGGCTCGGTTCGTCTCGAAGGCCGGTATATGCGGCCGCACCGGGGCCGGAAGCAGACGATCGGCTTTGGAGCGTGAATGTTCCCGATCGTCGAGCGCGTGCGTTTGTTCGCAGAGGCCGGACCGCATCGCGGATACCAGCTCCGCTACCGCCTCTTTGTCCCTGTCTTCGGTCCACTCGGCGGTGACGCCGGGTTGGCCGCCGCCGTCCGTTTTGTCGGATTTCGATCTTGGTCGGGGCGGTCGAAGCTCGCCGGCCTTCAAGCCTTTCAGGTACTCCGGGCGCCGACAGACCCAATCCCAGTACTCGCGGTCCAGATTGACCACGGAGCGGCCCTCCTTCTCCGCATCCTTCATCAGGTCTTGCATCCGGGCCTCGTAAGGGGCGTAGCAGTCGTCCCTGACCATGGCCTTTCGCGGGATTGCATCCCCGCTCGCGGGATCGAAGGGCATCAACCGGTCGAAAAGCCGCCCGTCGTGCAGCATGAACATGAAGCGCGACTTGGGCGCCGTCAGTCCCGGCACCTCGATGAACGGCACCAGATCGATCAGACGCTTGGTGTAGTCGCCCCCGGCCACCACCTCTACTGACGCGCTTTTCTCCTTCGTCAGTTCCTTGCTCAATCGATCGAAAAGCTCTGCGGCGTCCTCCTCGAAGACCGCCTTTACGAAGGGCCAGAATCTCAACCCCTCCTTCTCGGATCGAAACGCGACCTTGATGTTGTCCAGGGGATCGATGCCGAGGTTGTCATCGAAAACCGTGCGGCCTGTTTTCAGATCGTCCGGCCTGAGAGCATATTCCTTCGGTGCCGCCAGCTTCTGCAACAGGGACAGAAAATAGTAGGTCGAGGGATCATACCCCGAGAGCCCCTTTTCCTCCCCTTTGTCGTAGCTTCCGTAGAAGTGGCTGAAACTCAGATGATAGCTGAGCGCGCCGTTGTTGTGCGCCATCCAGAACCGGCGCAGACGCACCTCTCTGTCATGCGCCAGATCCGTAGGTGTGGCTGCGAACTGAACGCCCTCGGTCGTCCAGGTCGTCGAAGCGGGCATCTTGAAGGTGAGAACTTCATGTTTGCGCACCTCCGCCCTGCCCTGACGGAGGTCCGACGTCGGCTCGTTCGTGGCGGCCAGCAGGAACTCCTTCACCACCCCCTGGCTTTCGCGGTCCGCGATATCGTTCATCAACGGATCGATGGCGCTGGCCAGGGCCAGCGAAGGCCAGTGGTTCTGCTGCATCCGCCGAAAGATTTCCGGGTCGATCCGCTCGCCGAGAGGTTTGCCGTCCGTGCGCTCCAGAGCCCCGACCACCTTGTCGGCCTCGATGTAGAGCGACAGCGTCCAGTAGATCGTCCCCGACCGAGCGTCCTCGTAGCCGCCCGCAGCCTGTTCCCGTTTTCCCCGTGTGACCTCGCTCACCTCGCCGCCTCCCTCGCCAGATCGCGGAAACTGTCGAAGCCGGCGGCGTCGCGGCTCGCCCTCAACCACTCCAGGGCCGGCTCCATCCGCAACAACGACACCGGCGCAGTCCGGTCGGCCAGGGCTGCAATCTGACGCGCGGCCTCGCCGCCGGGCGGTTCGGCCGCGCCCTTCAACACCGAGATGCCGAAGAAACTCTGCAGGTGGTCATGCAGCAGGGCCGCATCCACGGCCTCGCCCGGATAGTCGACGGCGGCGTAGATCAGACGGTCGTCCGGCTGTTGACCGGCCGAGAGGGCGGGTTGGACATAGGGGAAGTCGACGACCCGCGCCCCGACTCGCGCCCAGATAGCCAGGCGGTCGATCTGATCGAGGCCGGAGTGTTCCGTATCCGCCGCATACTCTTCGGCGGTCAGGCGCAAGGGGTCGTTCTGCTCGATGAAGATCGCTGGGGCGGGGGCGTCAGGCCCCAATCCCAGCACCGCCGGAGCTAGCGTCCGCACGGCCGTCAGGCACTGCCGCAACAGGCCGCGCCCGCGCGCCGCCTCCTCCACATAGACGTAGTTCAGCGCGACGGCCGGCCGCGCCGTCGAGCCTCGCCGATCAGGGTCGCGAGAAAGTTGACGCCCCCGAGCCGCTCGCCCGCTTCGTCCTCCAGCACCGCCACCTGTTCGGAGTGGGTGCGGCCGAAGGCATGGCGGTGGGTGCGGTTGAGGGCGAGGCAGGCCTGGAAGCCCTCCAGTTCCTCCCGCTCGTCCGGCAGGACGAAGGCGCGGTCGTAGCCTTCGAAGAAGCGGCCCAGCAGGGGCGAGGCCGGATCACCCGTGGAGCGCACCCGCACGCCGCCGGTCAGGACGAACCGTGTCCCTGTTCCATCCGTCTGAACGTCGATCGCCCCCATGCCCAAGGTCTGGCATGGGGGCGACGGGCTCGCAAGTTGGGCCGCCGCCGTTATTCGACGACAGCATGGCGCCTTCCGCGCCGGACGGCGTTTCCGTTCAGCGGGGCAAGTCACATGAGGATTTTCGGGTGACCCAGACACTAAAGCTCGTCGTCATCGCAGCCGGCGCCGGCCTTCTGGCCTCGGCGGCCACGGCGCAGACCCAGTCTCAGCTCAACGCGACAGCGGCCCGCGAACAGCAGGCCGCCGACCGGGCGCTCAACAGTCAGTACACCGCCACGATGAACCAGCTCTCGCCGAGCTCTCGCACGCTTTTGCGCAACGCCCAGCGGGCGTGGATCACCTTCCGCGATCAGCAGTGCCGATACGAATCCTCCGCCGTTCAGGGCGGCTCGGCCCAGCCGATGGTGCTGTCCGGCTGCATCGCCCGTCTGTCGAACGAACGCACCCGTGAGCTCCGCCGGCTGGGCCAGTGCGAGGAAGGCGACTTGGCCTGTCCGCGCTAGGCCCTACTCCCCGCTGACCTCGCGCACGGCCTTCATCAGGGCCTCGACCACGCGGGCGGTCTCGGCCTCGGACCAGTCGCCGGGCTTCATCACGATGGCCTGACGCAGGGTGTGCATGGCCTCGCGCACGATCTCGGGGGCCTGTTCGCCGGAGACCATCCGCGCCGCCAGCCGCATCCGCTGCATGACGCCGTCGACGGCCGCCCGGTTCTCGTCCAGCCAGGCCTTGCCCGCCTCGGTCAGAGAAAAGACGCGTTTGCCGCCGGCATCCTCCACGCCCGCGATCAGGCCTTCGTCGGCCAGCATGGACAGGGTCGGATAGACCACGCCCGGCGACGGCGCATAGGCTCCGCCGAACAGGGTCTCGATCGCCTTGATCAGGTCGTAGCCGTGGCGCGGCTCCTGTTCGATCAGGGCCAGGGCCACGATCCTCAGATCGCCCGGCCCGAACATGCGCCGGCCGGGGCCCCCGCGTCCGCCGAACATGCCCGGTCCGCCGAAGCGGCCGCGCCCGCCGTGACCGCGTCCTTCGCGACCCCGGCCTTCCGGCCCGCAATGACCGCCATGCCAACCGTGTCTGTGGTGTTTCATTCCAAACATTCGATGTTCCTTTTCATTCGTCATGTCGCAATGATATATCTCAAACTCGAACGCGCAAGTGGCGATATATCTTTTGTTGCGTTCTCAGGAACCGGGGCGCGTCGCAGGGCTTCTTCGCTGGTAACCCTGCCGGAGCCGAAATGACCGACGCCAAGCCAGAGACCCCCGAAGCCGTCGAGGCCGAGGACATGGGCGAACGCCCCGACCTGGGCCGCACGCCGGACGCCCTGATCGACGCCATGACCGGCACGGGCGTGGGTTCGGACACCCGTGCGGGCTCGCTGCAAGGCGGCGTGGCCACGGGCTCGGACGACGACCCGGATCAGGCGGCCGTGGATCGCGATCTGGCCGAACGCGGCAAGCGCGACAAGTCGTAGACGCCGCCGACGCCCGATTGCCTTGCTGCCGCCCCACCGATAGGCCACGGTGGAAAACGAACAGGTCTCAAGGACGTACCGGATGAAGCGTTTTCTGGCGGTGATCGCACTCGGGTGCGCGGCTGCCCTGCCCGCCGCTTGCGGGCCCGATGCCGACACCCCCGCCGCCGCCGAGACGCCCGCTCCGGTCGAGGCCGCCGCACCGGCCAGTACCGAGACGACGACGCCGACCGCTCCGGCCGCAGCCCCCGCCGCGACCGGCGGAGAGCCCGCCGCCGCCGGCGCTCCGGCCTTCGCCGTCCTCTATCCGGGCGCCACGCTGGACGCCCCGGCCGTGGTCGCCTCCAGCGCCACGGGGCCCGGAGGCCTCGCCACCTATACGACCGACGCCGATCCCGACGCCGTCATCGCCTTCCACCGCGGCAAGGCCGAGGCCGCCGGGCTGACGACCTCCATGGCCATGAACCAGGGCGACGCCCGCGCCTATGGCGCCACCAGCGCCGACGGCGACGCCAACCTCCAGGTCGTCGCCTCCGCCGTCGAGCCGGGCCGCACCTCGGTCCAGATCAGCTGGATCGCCGGACGGTGAGCCGCGCCGGCCTGATCCTCGCCGCCGCCTGCGCCTTCGCCCTTCCGGCCGCCGCCCAGCAGCCCCCCGACAGCTACCTCGACCACGACGCCATCCAGGCCCTGGCCGACGCCGTGCCGCCCGCCCCCGTCGCGGGCTCGGCCCAGGATCGGGCGGACGTCGAAGGCTCCGACCGTCTGCGCGCGCTGGAGAACACCGACCGCTGGAGGCTGGCGACACGTCATGCCGAGCTGCGCCCCTCGCTGGCCCTCGCCCATTTCGACTGCGCCCTGGGGTTCCGCATCACGGCCGAGGAGTCGCCCCGGCTGACCTCCATCCTCGAGCGCATCTTGCACGACGCCAATGAGGCGGCCGAACTCGCCAAGGCCCGCGCCCATCGCCCGCGCCCCGTCGGCGCCGATCCGGAACGCCAGGCCTGTCAGGTCGTCTCGGCCGCCGGACGCGCCAGCCCCTCCTACCCTTCAGGCAGCGCCACGGTCGGCGCGGCCTACGGCGAACTGATCGCCGCCCTCGTCCCCGACCACGCCGCCGAGGCGAGCCGCATCGGCCACGAGATCGGGGTCAGCCGTATGGTCTGCGCCATGCACTATCCGTCCGACGTCGCCGAGGGCGAAACCCTGGGCAAGGCCGCCTTCCAGCGGATCGCGGCCACCGAGGCCTTCCAGGCGGACGCCCTCGTCGCCCGCGAGGAAATCGCCCGCGCCCGCGCGGCCGGCCTGACCAGCCCCGCCTGCGCCGCCGAGCGCGCCGCCCTGGCCACGCCCCTGCCCTGACATGGTCGCCGCCGGGCTGATCCTTGCCCTTCTGGCCCCGGCGCCGGTCACCGCCCGTCCCTGTACGGCCGAGGAGGTCGCGACCCTGACCGCTCCGGCGACGGCGAGCACGCCCGCCTTCCGCTTGACCTGTTTCGCCAGCCTGCCCGCCGGCCGTGCAATCACCCGGCGCGTCCTGTTCGAGGGCGCCGAGGCCTCGGGCGCCGGGATCGACTGCAGCGGAGGCTCCATCGGACGGCCCGGCGAGGCCAGCAACACCCGTGCGCCCACCGTCGCCGTCTGGTCCAGGCGCGAGGGCGCAGACTGGAGCGTGCCGCGCGACGTTCGCCTCACCCGCTGCACCATCCATGGGAACCTGCGGGTCTGGGGACTGGGGCTAAACGACATCGACGGCCTCCGGGCCTCGTCGCGCACCGCCGACCACACCCGCACGGTTCAGGCCTCGGCCCCGACCGGCCTGACGCTGGACGATGTGACCTTCGTCGCGACGGGATCCATTCCTCTCTATGTCGGGCCGGGCGTCACGGGCTTGCGGATGACGGGCGGCGGGTTTCGCGGGACCTCCGTCTCGACCGCCGTCTATCTGGATGCGGAGAGCGCCGACACGACGATCCGACGCGTCGCCTTCGACATTCGCACCGGCCGGGAACAGATCGCCGTCGACGGCTCGGCCCGCAACCGGATCGAGGCCAACCGCTTCCAGCTGCGCGGGCAGGGCGGGGTCTTCCTCTATCGCAACTGCGGCGAGGACGGGGTGATCCGCCATCAGACGCCGTCGGACAACGTCATCGCCGACAACCGTTTCCAGGGCGCGGCCTGGCTATTCCCCCGCCCGGTCGTCGTCGGTTCGCGCGAGGGTCGCCGCCGCTATTGCGGCGACGACGCCGGGTATCCCTTCGGGTCCAGCATCGACAATGGCGACCACGCCACGGGCAACGCCGTGCGCGGCAACACTGTCCGTTATCGCTGGCTGCCCGCCTGGCTTCAGGCCGGACGGGGCGACGATAGGGCGCCGTAGAGCTCGGGCCTGCGATCGCGGAAGAAGCCCCAGGCGGCGCGATACTGGGCGATGTGGTCCAGGTCGAAGGTATGGACCAGGACGCCCTCCTCATCCCCGTCGAACCGCTCGACCAGATCGCCGCGATGATCCGAGATGAAGGAATGGCCGTAAAAGGTCTGACCTGCCTCCGTCACCCGCTCATGCCCGATCCGGTTCGCGCCGACGACCGGGATGGCGTTGGACACGGCGTGCCCCTGCATGGCCCGGCGCCACGGCTCGGCTGTATGCAGATCGGCGTCCTGCGGCTCGGTGCCGATGGCGGTCGGATAGAACAGGACCTCGGCGCCCTGCAGCGCCATGGCGCGTGCGGCCTCCGGGAACCACTGGTCCCAGCAGATGCCGACGCCGATGCGGCCAAAGCGAGTGTCCCAGACCTTGAAGCCCGTATCGCCGGGCCGGAAATAGTATTTTTCCTGATAGCCGGGGCCGTCCGGGATGTGGCTCTTGCGATAGACGCCCAGCGGCGATCCGTCGGCGTCCAACATCACGACCGAGTTGAAATAGTGCGGCCCCTCGCGCTCGTAGATCGAGACGGGAATGGCGACGCCCAGGTCCTTAGCCACCTCGGCCATGGCGATCACGGCCGGATGCTCGCGCCAGGGATGGGCCGTGGCGAACCAGTGCTCTTCCTGGGTCACGCAGAAATACGGCCCCTGGAACAGCTCGGACGGCAGGATGACCTGCGCCCCCTGCGACGCCGCCTCACGGACCAGATCGGCCGTCTTTTTGATGTTGGCGTCCGTATCCTCGCCGTAGGAGGTCTGGAGACCGGCGACAGAGATCGTGCGGGTCATCAGGCGGGCTCCTGCTGGGAGATGCAGTGGAAGGATCCGCCGCCGGTCAGGACGGCGTTGGACGGCAGAAGAATGATCTCTCGATCCGGGAAGACCGAGGCCAAGGCCTCCTGCGCCAGCTTGCCGGCGGCCTCATTGCCATAAGTCGGCACAACCACGGCGCCGTTGGCGATCAGGAAGTTCATGTGGCTGGCCGGGATCGGCTCGCCGTCCTCGTCCAGCAGCAGACCCGGCGACGGGATCCGCACCACCTTGAACCCGGCCGCGGCCAGATCGCGGGCGCAGGCGTCGTAGATCTCCGCGTTCGGATCGTCGGTTCCGAAGGCGATCGGACAGGCCGCCACGCCGGGCGCAACGAACCGCGCCAGATTGTCGACATGGCCGTCGGTGTGGTCGTTCTTGAGGCCGTCGCCCAGCCAGACGATGCGCGTCGCGCCCAGCGCCTCGCCCAGCACCGCCTGCGCCGTCTCTTCGGTCCAGCCCGTGTTGCGGTTGGGGTTCAACAGGCACTGGCGGGTGGTCAGGATCACGCCCTCGCCGTCATGGTCCAGCGATCCGCCCTCCATGACCGCGTCGACGCGGGTCAGGGGCGTGCCCGACCGCTCGCCGATCTGGTCGGCGACCGTCTCGTCGCCGTCCATCACATATTTCCCACCCCAGCCGTTGAAGCGGAAGGCGGCGGCCGTCCCGGACCCCGCGCCGAAGATCGGGCCCGTATCCCTCAGCCAGACGTCGCCGAACGTCCCGGCCACGACCTCGACGTTCTCCACGCCCGCGAATCGCGCCTGGGCACCGGCCAGTTCGGCCTCGCTTCCGACCATCAGCCGCACCCGTTCAAGGCCCGGCCCGGCCAGGGCGCGAACCAGTTCCTCGATCTCGTCCTGGGCGGCCCGCATGAGCGTCTCGCCGGCCCACGGCTCCTCATGGCTCGGCCAGCCGACCCACATGGCCCGGTGCGGCGCCCATTCGGCGGGGATCGGCGACATGGCCATGGATCGAGCACTTCCTTCGAGAACGGCGGGGACCGCGCCAGATAGCGACCCCCTCCAGCCACTTCAATGCCACGGGCGTGCGTCAGGTTCGGGACAAAGAAAAAGGGCGGCCCCGCGAAGGGCCGCCCTCATCCATTTCAGCCTGGAACCAGGTCTTAGAATTTGGTGCCCAGGGTCAGCATCATCGTGCGCGGAGCGCCGATGGCACCGGTGCGCGCCTGACCCGTGCGGTTCACGACGCCCGCACCCGGATCCACGTCGATGGTGGTCGCGTTGTTACCGGTCGAGATGTTGCCCAGGTACTCTTCGTCCAGCAGGTTCGTGACGTTGAACTGGACGTAGGCGTCGCGGATGCCGAAGACGTTGGTCAGGTCGTAGCGGCTGTCGAAGTCGACGACCGTGTAGGACGGGAAGACTTCGTCGTTGACGTCCGTCGAGAAGCGGTCGTCGACGTACTTGCCTTGCAGGCCGACCGACCAGGCGTTGGTGACTTGCCACTGGCCGCGCATGCTGAAGGTCCACTCCGGGGTCTCGACGATCGTCTTGCCCTTGGTCGGCAGGAAGGTCGTGGCCGAGAGAGCCAGGTCGTCCTGAACTTCGGAGTCGTTGTACGAGGCCGAGGCATAGAGCGAGAAGTTGTCCGCCACCAGCCACTCGACCGAGCCGTCGAAGCCCTGCTGCTTCACTTTGCCCAGGTTACGGTCGACCGAGAAGTTGAAGGTCGGCGAGTTCGGGTCGTTGTCGAAGGAGGACACGATGCGGTTGTCGTAGCTGACGTACCACACGGCGGCCGAGGCGATGATCCGCGACGAGGTGTAGCGGTAGCCCAGGTCGTAGGAGTCGGTCGTTTCCGGCTGAACCGTCGAGAAGTCCAGGCCGCCCGCGGCGTTGCGGAAGGGCTGGTACAGGTTGTCCGTACGCGGCACCGAGATGCCTTGGGCGAACGAGGCGTAGACCGAGTGGTTTTCCAGGAAGCGGTAGCTGGCGCCGATGTTCGGCAGAACCGCATCGTACTTCAGCTGCTGGGTGTAGGGACGGATGAACTGCGTCGTGCCGGTCGAGGCGAAGGTCACGTTGCCGTTGGCCAGGGTCGAGGCGACGGCCTCGGTGGTGCAGCGGACGTTCGACGAAGCCGACTGCGAGAAGCAGTACTGGTTCAGGTTACGCGTGAAGAACGGAGCCCGGACGCCCAGGGTGATCGACAGGGCGTCGTTGAAGAACTGACCGCGATATTCGGCCGAGACCTGGTTCAGGATGGCTTCCGAGAAACGGTCGCGCGAGCGGAAGTAGGAGCCGTCGCGGCCGAGGACGCGCAAGTCTTCGTTGCCCCAGGTGTTTTCACCGGCGAACACTTCCGGCACCGAGCCGTCGGCGTTGTAGCGGGTGGCTTCACCCGTCTGACGGTGACGGCCGTAGTCGTTGGTGTACGAGATACGGATGCGGTGGTCGTCGTTGATGTCCCACAGCAGCGAGGAGATCACGCCGTAGCGACGGGTGTTGGTGTTCGACGGGGTGTAGAGAGCGACGTTGTCGCAGGTGTCGCCGTCGCCGTTCAGGTCCACGCCGGAGTTCAGGATGGCGGCGGCGCCGCACTGGGCGGCCGTCGTCACCGTGGCGTTGTTGGTCGTGTTCTGGTCCAGACGGTCGTCACGCTCGTTGACCAGGGTGAAGCCGCCGCCATTGGCGATGGTGTACTGGAACGAGGGGTCGATCGTGATGCGGATGTTGTCCGTCAGGCCGTAGCTGAACTGGCCGCGGATGTTGCCCGTGTTCGACGGGTTGATCCGGGTGCGGCTGTCGTTGGAGCAGCTCGTGTTGTTCAGCGTGCCGCCGAAGTAGGTGATGGCGGTCGACTGGTTCTGTTCGTTCTGAACCGTGCCGGCGACGGGCAGCGGACGGAAGCAGGCGATGTCGTTCTCGGGGCGCAGGCCGGCGTTGAACGTCGCGAGCGAGTTCGAGTTGTTGTAGAAGGCGTTGCGGTTCTCGTTCCAGTGGAAGGCCAGGCTGGCGAAGTCGCCGTCACCCAGGTCCTGGAAGATACGGGCGTTGTACTGCTTCTTCTCGAGCGAGCCCGGGCCCTTGAACTTGTCGTAGTCGGTGTACGAACCGGCGATATAGGCGCGCGTGCCCCACGGACCGAAGGCGCCCGTGTCGAAGCGGCCGAAGACGCGGCCGTAGTTGAAGCTGCCGATCGACGAGTTGATCTGGGCGCCCATGTGCTCCAGCGGACGCGAGGTCGTGTAGGAGATGGTGCCGCCGTTGGCCGCGGCCGTCGGGCTGTCGACGTCGGTCGAACCCTGGTTGACCGAGGCGCGCTCGATCAGTTCGGCGTCCATCTGCTGGTTCGAGTAGGCGGCGTAGTTGCCGGTGTCGTTCAGCGGCAGACCGTCGAAGGTCAGCGAGACGCGGTTGCCGTCGAAGCCGCGCAGACGGATGTTGCCGCCCGAGTTGCCGTAGGGGTCGGAGTTGGTGAAGTTCAGGCCCGGAACATTGTTCAGGATCTGGATGACCGTCTGACCGGCCTGCTGGCGGCTGATGTATTCCTGGGTGACGGTCGAACGGGTCTTGTCGACGGTCTGGGCGACGGTGGCGCCGGAGATGGAGCGCGGACCGCGCTGGCCGGTCACGACGACGGTGTCGACGACGGTGCCTTCGGCGGCGTCCGTGCCCGACGACTGGGCCGAGGCGGCGCCGGCGACGAGAATGCCGCCGACGAGGGCGGTGGTCGCCCAGAGCGCACGAGTGCGAGAGTTCATTTGGTATCCCCTGATGGAGCGGCTTTAAAGGCCAGCGCGAGAGAATGCGGCCGAAGAGTGCCGCAAACGTCGAAATCTCGCTCCCTCTAGGGCCAGTCTCGGAACGCTGGACGACAGTGGTGTGACAGTCGCGTGACAGCGGTCGGTGGTGACCCAAGCGCCACACCTTGGGAATCCCGAAAGACTCAGCCGCCCCAGACGGCCCGCAACCGCGCCGCCCGGCCGCAGAAACGACTGTATCCCGCATACCGCACCGGGTTCAGGCGGGCGAAGTCCTGATGATAGGCCTCCGCCGGCCAGAAACGGGCCGCGGCCCTGACCGGGGTGACGAATCTTCTCGCACCGATGACGGCCGCCGCCTGGGCGCGCGAGGCCTCGGCGATCGGCCGTTGGGCGGCCGTGGCGAAGACCGCCGTCGCATAGGACGGCCCCTGATCGCAGAACTGGCCGTTGGGATCGGTGGGGTCGATGGTGCGCCAGAATCGGTCGACCAGCTGGCGATAGCTGATGCGGGCCGGGTCGTAGGTGACCTGGACCGCCTCGACGTGACCCGTGCCGCCGCGCACGACCTGTTCGTAGGTCGGATTGGCCACGGTCCCGCCGGCGAAGCCCGAGACCGCCGCGACCACGCCGGGCATGTGTTCGAAATTGGATTCGACGGACCAGAAGCATCCGCCGGCGAACACCGCCGTCTCTCGCCGCCCGCTGTCCGGCCCGCTCTGGGGCACGGGCGCGCCGGAAGCGGGCTCGCCGGGAGAGCAGGCGGCGATGCCGATGGCGACGAGGACGGCCAGGCGGGACAGGATGGACATGGGCGGCTCCCGCGAGCGCCCGATGACCGGGCGCCTCTGTCCCTCAGCTACGTTGGAGCGCGGCGTCCGGATACAAGACGCCCGCGATTTGCCGGTTCGGCCGCCTTGGCCGGATTCGCGGCCGGCCGTTTGCGGCATTGGCCGGTCAGGCCTTCGGATTTTTGCGGTTCGGCCGTGCGGTCTTTACGGTGTTTCAGCGGGCCGCGGCGAAGCGTCGTGCGAGGGCGCGCGCGGTGTGCTTGCGGGCGCGGGGCTCGTGGTAGTTGCCGTTGACCTGGGTCCGGTTGATGACGTGGGCCTTGAAGCGGAGGAAGAGGTCGTCCTCGGGCGGCAGGGGGTTGGCCCAAAAGCCGTCGATGGGCTGCTGGTCGGTCAGGCCGGCGATGTCGAAGAAGGCCTCGCCCAGCACCTTGACCGGGGTGGAGAAGCCCAGAGCCGACAGGGCGGCCGAGGAGTTGTTGACGACCATGCCCGACGAGGCGCGGCAGAGCGCCGCCAGATTGCCGCCGTCGATGAAGTCGACCCGGTCGGCGATGCCGCGCTCGACCGCCAGGACGTGGGTCATGCGGGCCAGGTCGACCAGACCCGGATCCAGCGGGTGATTCTTGATCACCAGCCGGGCCTCGGCCGGGGCGTTCCGCGCGAACGAGGTCAGGACCTCGGCGAGGAAGGCCGTGTTGTCGGCGTAGTGGCTGTAGCGCAGCAGCTGGGCGTCGCCCTCGCGCTGCAGGCAGGCCAGGAAGAAGGGGCCCCGCGCGCGAAGAACCTGCGCGTCCGATTCGGACTTGGAGCGGAAGGTCAGCGACAGATAGCGCCGCACATGACCCACGAACTGCAGCCAGGGCGACTGGGTGTAGGGATAGACGTAGCGGCGGAACACCAGCCGGCCGAACGGCTGCATGGCGTGGTAGAGGCTGATGTTGATGACGTGGTGGGGCAGGATCTTGCCCACCGCCCGCGTCGGCAGCATTTCCGGGATGGGCGGATCGTAGGATTTCCGGTCGCGCGGCAGGCCGGACGAGGCGTTGACCCCGTTCTCTTCGACCGTGATCCAGTCGGGGCGGAAATAGCCGTTCTCCAGCACCCAGACGCGCACGGGATGGACGCGATCGGCTTCCAGCGCCGCGGCGGCCTTCAGCTTCTTGGCCTGGGACAGGACGCCCTGATTGTAGGGGCCGCCTTCGCCGAAGACGATCAGGTCGGTCAGGCCCTGGTCCTGGACCAGTTTGGCCAGGCGGGCCGGCCAGCGACGGACGTCGCCCGTGTAGGGTACGGCGCCCGAACGGCGCCAGTAGGCGGCGTCGCCGGCGTTGAAGAGCATGCGCGCCACCGAGGCGCCCTCCGCCGAGAGCTGCTCGGCCAGGGCGCGGCCGAACGGGCCGAAGGGGGCGGTGACGATCAGGAAACGGCGGCCGGCCAACGACTGGCCTGGCGCGAATCGGCCCGTCGGGGCGGTCGGCGTCAGGGTCGACGACGGCGTCTGGCGCGCGCGCGCGCCCTCGGTCGGCCCGAGACCGACACGGGCGGCGTCGCCGGAGGCGTGCGTCGAGGTGATGTGGGCGTCCGCCATGCTCAGGACCGGCTCACACAAAGTCTTTCGGACGAGGAGAAACGCTGGAGCCGCCGACGCTGGACCGGGCTTCACGACCTTCCCCCCATGCGGGGTGGTTTGGGTCGAAGGCCGGACGGGTTTGTCGGAACTCTGACATGGGCGCCTTTGTCGCCGCCCCGGTCTCGCGGATCAACTGACTTGTCCAAAAAAGCGAGTGGCGCATCCGAAATTTCACGAACTCTTCCAGCGACATCGGGCCGATTCCGCGTCCTCTGCGCCCCAACTGTGGGCTTCAAAAGGCCGTGGCGCGGGCCGTGGCGATAAAGCGAGACTTTCGGGCAACGCCGCCCAGAAACGCGAAACCGCCGGTCTCCTGAAGGGGAGAACCGGCGGCTCAACATACGGCGATCGGCCGGAGAGGAATCGTCCTCGGGAAGGTCGCCCTTCCAAAGCATCGACGACGCCCCCCGACGTCTTCTGTTTCGTTGGCTCGTGTCCCGATCTCCTTTTGGGGAGATCGGGACCGTTTTCCAGACGTCTTAGAAGTTGATGCCGATGGTGGCGCGACGGTTCAGAGGCTCGCGAACGCCGTCGGCGGTCGGGCGGGCCAGGGCGGTTTCACCCTTGCCGTCCAGGGCGATGACGCCGCCGGCGACGCCTTGAGCGACCAGGGCGTCAGCCACGGTGCGCGCACGGCGGTTCGACAGGCCCACGTTGTAGGCGGCCGAGCCGGAGGTGTCGGCGTGACCGACGACCAGGACGCGGGTCGGACGACCCGTCTTGGCGTAGTTGGCCGCCTGGGTCACCACCGAGCGGGCTTCGGCCGTCAGGTCCGAGCGATCCCAGTCGAAGTAGACCACGAACTCACGCGCGACCGGAGCCGGCGGAGGCGGCGGCGGGGGCGGAGGAGGCGGCGGGGGCGGAGGAGGCGGCGGCGGCGGGGGCGGGGGCGGCGGCGGGGGCGGGGCGGTTTCGCCGCCGAACGCGTAGCGCAGACCCAGGGTCACCGTGTGGCTCTGGTCGTAGTCGCCGCCGAACGTGCCGTAGTTGTTCACCGGCAGGGCCGAGTTCGTGAAGGTCGCGAACTCCATGTCGCCCGTCAGGTAACGGTACGTCAGGTCGATGTTCGTACGATCGCCGACGGCGTAGCTCAGACCGGCCAGGGCCTGGGCGGCGAACTTGGTCGAGGTGTCGTCAGCCGCGATCGCGACGGTGCGCTGGCCGCGGATGGTGCCCACGAAGTCGGTGTTGACGCGATTGACGCCGACGCCCAGGCCGACGAACGGACGAATGCCCCAGTACTCGCCGCCGATGTCATAGATGACATTGGCCATGAGGGTGGTGGATTCGATGTCGCCTTCCGGCGAGTGGCAGGGGCCGACGGCCGGCGAGACGTTGCAGACGCCCGACGGAACCGAGCCCGTCGAGTGACGGATGCGGCCGATGTCGCCCGAGCGGTAGCCGCCCTCGAGCTCGACGCGCCAGTTCGGGTTGAAGCGATAGCCCAGACGCGCGAACGCGGCCCAGCCGTCGTTCATCTCCGCCTTCCAGTTCACGCCGTTGCCCGACGCTTCCAGATTGATGTCGTCGATAACGTGATAGCCGGCGTCGATCGCGCCGTACCAGCCGTCCGGCTCAGCCGAAGCAGCGCCAGCGGCGAAAAGCCCCGCGGCTGCGACGCTGGCGAGAAGTTTCAGCTTCATGTCAGTCCTCATATTCGTTGAATGCCCAAAGGCCACGCTTACACGCGACGCTCACCGGGCCGAACGGCAGAGTTGGCCCAGAGTTCCTTATTTCGGTTCGCAATACGGCGACTGTGGCGCCGTTTCAACATATATCCCCCTCTTGGCGAACCCGTTTGGCCTGTTATCAGGGTGAACAACGATAAGGGAGGCCTCTCATGGCGATGCGATTCGACGGCAAGGTGGCGATCGTCACGGGCGCGGGCGGAGGTCTCGGTCGAGAACACGCCCTGGCGCTCGCGGCGCGCGGAGCGAAGGTGGTGGTCAACGACCTGGGCGGCGCCCGCGACGGCTCGGGCTCTTCGGCCAGCGCGGCCCAGGCCGTGGTCGCCGAGATCGAGGCCCTGGGCGGCGAGGCCATCGCCAACGGCGCCTCGGTGACCGACTTCGAGGCCGTCAAGGCGATGGTGGCCGAGGCGACCGCCAAGTGGGGCTCGGTCGATATTCTGGTGAACAACGCAGGCGTCCTGCGCGACAAGTCCTTCGCCAAGATGGAGATCGCGGACTTCCAGTTCGTGATGGACGTCCATCTGATGGGCGCCGTGAACTGCACCAAGGCCGTCTGGGACGGGATGCGGGAGCGGAACTACGGCCGGATCGTGATGACGACCTCGTCGTCGGGCCTCTACGGAAACTTCGGCCAGGCCAACTACGGCGCGGCCAAGATGGCCCTGGTCGGCTTCATGCAGACCCTGTCGATCGAGGGCGCGAAGAACGACATCCGGGTCAACTGCCTGGCCCCCACCGCCCACACCCGCATGACCGAGGATCTGGGCGCCGCCCTGCCGCTGGAGGCCCTGGGGCCGGAGCTGGTGACGCCGGGCCTGCTCTATCTGGTCAGCCAGGACGCGCCGACGCGCTGCATCCTTGGCGCCGGCGCCGGCGGGTTCGAGCGCGCCTATGTGACCCTGACCCAAGGGGTTCGCATCGTCGGCGAGGACGCCCCGGAACAGGTGGCCGCGCAGTTCGAAGCTATCTCGGACCGCACCGGCGAGATCGTGCCGGAGATGGGCGCGGCCCAGGGCATGATCGAACTGACGAAGGCGCAAAAAGCACACGCCTGACCGTCCGCGCCGCGTCGGGCGCTTGCCTTGACGCGGCGGCAGGGGCGTACGTCAAACCGACCAAGATTTGACCAATCAAACGACCAAGAACGCCAAGGTCGTCAATCAAGGGAGAGAACCATGCGTGAAGCCGTCATCGTCTCGACAGCGCGGACTCCGATCGGGCGCGCTTATCGCGGGGCCTTCAACGACACCCAGGCCCAGCAGCTGGGCGCCCATGCGGTGAAACACGCCGTGGCCCGCGCCGGGATCGACCCGGCCGAGGTCGAGGACGTGGTCATGGGCGCGGCCCTGCAACAGGGCTCGACCAGCCAGAACGTGGCGCGCCAGATCGCGCTGGCCGCCGGCCTGCCCGCGACCGTCGCCGGCATGAGCATCGACCGTCAGTGCGCCTCGGGCCTGATGGGCATCGCCACCGCCGCGAAACAGGTGGTGTTCGACCAGATGAAGGTCGCCGTGGGCGGCGGTCTGGAATCGATCTCGCTGGTCCAGAACCAGCACATGAACCTCTACCGGATGAAGGACGAGGACCTGCTGAAGGTCTCGCCCCACATCTATATGTCGATGCTGGAAACGGCCGAGGTGGTGGCCAAACGCTATGGCATCAGCCGCGACCGCCAGGACGAGTACGCCCTGCAGTCGCAGCAGCGCACCGCCGCCGCCCAGGAAGCCGGACGGTTCGACGCCGAGATCGTGCCCATGACCGCAACCATGCAGGTGGTGGACAAGGCGACGGGTCAGGCCTCGGCCAAGGAAGTGACCCTGTCGAAGGACGAGGGCAACCGCGCCGACACGACGCTGGAAGGCCTGAAGTCGCTCAAACCCGTCTTCGGCGGCGGCGAGGAAATCCAGCAGGGCGAATACATCACGGCCGGCAATGCCTCGCAGCTGTCGGACGGCGCCTCGGCCTCGGTCGTCATGGAGGCCGGCGAGGCCGTGCGTCACGGCCTGCAACCGCTCGGCGCCTATCGGGGCATGGTAGTCGCCGGCTGCGAGCCCGACGAGATGGGCATCGGTCCGGTCTTCGCCGTGCCCAAGCTGCTGAAGCGCCACGGCCTGACCATGGACGACATTGGCATCTGGGAGCTGAACGAGGCCTTCGCCGTGCAAGTGCTCTATTGCGCCGACACCCTGGGCATTCCGATGGACCGTCTGAACGTCTCGGGCGGCGCCATCTCAATCGGCCACCCCTACGGCATGTCGGGCGCCCGGATGACCGGCCACGTCCTGATCGAAGGCAAGCGTCGCGGCGCGAAGTACGGCGTGGTGACCATGTGCATTGGCGGCGGCCAGGGCGCGGCGGGCCTGTTCGAGATCTACTGAGAACGGCCGAAAGCCGCGCCTCACGAAAAGTGGCCCGAAACGCTAGCGTTTCGGGCTGCGCGGCAGGTCTGTTCGAGATTTACTGACCCAAATGGCGTCGAGGGGTCAGTGCTCCTCGACGCCGTACTGTTCGCGCAGGTGCGCGCGCCACTTCGCGCGCAGAGCAGCGGGCCGCGCCGGATAGCGGTCCTCCAGCACCTCGGCCAGGATCACCCGGTCGGTGCGGAACATGCGGAAGTCGTCGCGGGTCTCGCACCATGCGATAACGATGCGGGTGGTCTCGCGGTAGGCGACCTGGAAGGGCCAGATGGTCCGGCGGGTCTCGGCCTCCTTTTCATCCTTGTAGTGCAGGGCGACCTTTCGCGCCGAATGGATGGCGCCGCGCATGGCGGCCATGTCCAGCGTCTCGGGCAGGACATTCCAGGTCTTGGGCGCGCCCAAGGCTGGTTCCAGCACCACCGGACGAAGCCGTTCCGGCACGGTCGCGGCGATCTTGGCGATCAGGTCGCGGGCGGCGCGGGCCAGGGCGGGGTCTCCCCTGCCCGCCACCCACTGGGCTCCCAGCACAGCCGCCTCGACCTCGTCCGAGGTCAGCATCAGGGGCGGCATGTCGAAGCCGGAATCCAGCACATAGCCGATGCCCGCCTCGCCCCGGACCGGGACGCGCTGGGCCATCAGGGCGGCGATGTCGCGATAGACGCTGCGTTTGGAGGTCTCCAGCTCGGTCGCGATGGCCTCGGCCGTCACGGGCTGGGAGCTCCGCCGGAGCAACTGAACAATCTGGAACAAACGGTCTGCGCGTCTCATCTGTGTACCGTACCGGACGACTGCTGACAGCATGCTGGCAGCAGGGTGGCGGTAGTCAATCTCCGTGGCCGGCGAGCGTGCTCGGCCGATGGGAGAGATCGATATGCTGACCCTGTTTCATGCCCCGCAGTCCCGCTCGTCGCGCTTGGTCTGGCTGATCGAGGAGCTGGGCGCCGACTGCCGCATCGAATACTGCGACATCCGCCGGATGATGACCGGCGCCGGCGCACCCGATCCTAAGAATCCGCACCCGGACGGCAAGGTCCCCGCCCTGATCCACGACGGCTCGCTGATCACGGAATCGGCGGCGGTGGCTCTGTATCTGACCGGCATGCACCCCGAGGCCGGACTGGGCTTTCCCCAGAACTCGCCGCATCGTGGGCCGCTGCTGACCTGGATCTGCTGGGCGGCGGGCGAGATGGAGCCGGCCGTCTGGGGCAAGATCACCGGCCAGACCGAGCGCGATCCCCTCGCCCTGGAACGCTATGAGGCCGCCATGGCGCGGATTCTCGAAGCGCTGTGGGTCGGGCCCTATCTGATGGGCGACCAGTTCACCGTGGCCGACGTCATGATCGGCGCCTCGATGAGCTGGGGCCGGGAGCATCTGCCGGACAGCCCCCTGATCGACGACTATCTGGCACGTATCCAGTCGCGCCCGGCCTATCTGCGCGCCATGGCGCGGGACGGGGCCGTGGTCTGCAATCAGGCAGCCTAGGCTTCAGGCGGCGTTGGCGGGTCTGTGGTGAAAGGGAGCGTCGCCGTCGTCGGCGACCTCCACCGCCTTCAGGGCGCCGACGAAGTCGTCTCGCCAGATCGAGACGTCGGTGTCCCGAACCACCTTCATCAGGGCCTTCCATTTCCGCACCCGCTCGACCAGCGGCATGGTCAGGGCCTTCTTGATGGCCTCGGCCACCTCCTCGCGGCTGAACGGATTGACCAGAAGCGCCTCGCCCATCTGCTCGGCCGCCCCGGCGAAGCGCGACAGGATCAGGACGCCCGGATCGTCCGGGTTCTGAGCGGCCACATACTCCTTGGCCACAAGGTTCATGCCGTCGCGAAGCGGCGTCACCAGCCCTACCCGCGCCGCGCGATAGATGCCGGCGAGTTGGTCGCGCCGGTATGAGCGGTTCAGGTATCGGATCGGTTGCCAATCCATGTCGGCGAACTCGCCGTTGATCCGGCCGGCCAGGGCGTCCAGCCGCGCGCGGATGTCCTGATAGGTGTCGACGTCGTCGCGGCTGATCGGCGTCACCTGGACCAGGAAGACGTCGCCGCGCATCTCGGCGTTGTCCTGCAGGAACTGTTCGTAGCCGACCATCCGTTCCTCCAGCCCCTTGGAGTAGTCGAGCCGATCGACCCCCACCATCATGGAGCGGAAGGCCGAAGAGGCCGCCATCCGGTCGTAGGTGCGGGCGCCCTCCTTGGAGTTCCGAGCGTCGAAGAAACCCTCGACGTCGATGCCGATGGGGAAGGTGCCGATCTGAACCCTGCGGTCGAAGGCCTCCAGCCCGCCGTAGCCGGCCAATTCGCCCCGCGCCTCGGAGATCACATAGTCGCGGAACAGGTCCAGCCACTCCTGCGTCTGGAACCCGATCAGGTCGTAGGCGAACAGGCTTTCGACCAACCGCCTGTGGTGCGGCAGGGTCACGAGCAACTGCCTCGCCGGCCAGGGCGTGTGCAGGAAGAAGCCGATCCGGTTGGTCACTCCCAGCCGCCTCAGATGCCAGGCGATGGGGATCAGGTGATAGTCGTGGATCCAGATCAGATCGTCCGGCTGGATCAGGGGCGCCAGAACCTCGGCGAACCGCCGGTTCACCCGCTCATAGCCCTCGCCGTAGGACCGTTCATAGGCGGTCAGGTCCACGCGGTGATGGAACAGGGGCCAGAGAGTCTTGTTGGCGTAGCCGTTGTAATATTCGTCGACGTCCTGGGCCTCGAGATCGACCAGGGAGACGGTGACCCCGGCCCGATCCTCGTATTTCAGCTCGCCCGTGAACTGTTCGACAGTTTCGCCGGACCAGCCGAACCAGAGGCCGTCATATTTCCGGAGGGCGGCGGACAGGGCCATGGCCAGACCACCGGCGGAACCGGCGGCGGGATCGGCAGGGGCGGAGACGCGATTGGACACGACGATAAGGCGAGACATGCGCCTCCAAACGCCGAAGCTTGGATTCCGCTGCAACGCAACATCGTGATCGCCGTCGGGTTGACACCCTGAAGCCTGAAATCCGTACCGAATTCAGCGAACGTCCGTCCACGAACGGCTGAGCAGGATGGCGCAGTTGATGATGCCGACCAACGAATAGGTCTGGGGGTAATTGCCCCACAGTTCGTTATCGCCGAGCGAGATGTCTTCCGAGAGCAGACCGGCGTGGGTCCGCCGCGACAGCATCTGTTCGAAAATCTCCCGCGCCTCCTCGTCCCGGCCGTTCTGGTGCAGGGCCTCGATGAACCAGAAGGTGCAGAAGTTGAACGCCGTCTCCGGCTCGCCGAAGTCGTCGGGGATGACATAGCGGAAGAGATAGGGCCCCTTCTTCAGGTCCCGTTCGATGGCGTTGAAGGTAGCGACCTGACGCGGATCCATCGGGTCGAGGAAGCCCAGATCGACCAGTTGCAGCAGCGACGCGTCCAGTTCCTCTCCGCCGAAGGAGGCGCCGAACCGGCCCTCTTCCGGGATAAAGGTTTCGGTCTCGATCCGTTTCCGGATGATCCCTGCCCGCTCGCGCCAGACCTCGGCCCGCTGCTCCAGCCCCAGATGGCTCGCCGCCTTGCCCAGACGGTCGCAGGCGGCCCAACACATGACCGAGGAGTAGGTGTGGACCCGGGCGATGGTCCGGAACTCCCACAGGCCCGCATCGACCTGGTCGTGCATGGCGAATGCCCGCTCGCCGACCTTCTCCAGCGCATAGAAGTCGTCGATGGAGCCGGGGCGCAGCAGACGCTGGTCGTAGAAGGACTGGACCAGCGGCAGGACGATCTGTCCGTAGACGTCGTGCTGCAGGTGTTCGCGCGCCTGGTTGCCGACGCGGACCGGCTTCATGCCGCGATAGCCCTCGACCGAGGTCACGATCCGCTCGTCGATGTCCTCCTCCAGCCCGACGCCATAGACGGGCTGAACGTGACCACCGGCGGAGGAGTCGACGAGGTTCCTCAGATAGACGAGATAGTTCTCCAGCATGTCCACCGCGCCCAGCCGGTTCAGGGCGCGAACGGTGTAGTAGGCGTCCCGAATCCAGCAATAGCGATAGTCCCAGTTCCGCCCGCTCTCGGGGAACTCCGGCACCGAGGTGGTCATGGCCGCGACGATGGCGCCCGTCTCCTCATAGGCGCAGAGCTTGAGCGTGATCGCCGAGCGGATCACCGCCTCCTGATAGTCCAGCGGGATGTAGAGGGTGCGGACCCAATCCTTCCAGTAGGCGACGGTGCGGTCGAGGGTCGCCGAGACGCCCGGTCCGACCTCCTGATCGTAGCCCTCGTCCGGGCCGAGGAAGAAGGCCATCGGCCGTTCCAGGCGGAACACCCGCTCGTCCAGCACATGGCTGACCGGACAGTCCGTGGTCAGGCGCAGGGTGACGTCCGTGCACAGATAGCGGATGTGATTGGAGCCGTTGGTCCGCTCCGCCGCCCGCGCGCCCCAGTCGGCGGAGGGCCTAAGCCGCACCCGGACTCGCGGGGCCCCGTCCAGCGGTCGGACCGTTCGGGCGAAGGCGAGCGGGCGATAGGTGCGGGAGTGCTTCTTGTGCCTCGGGGCGAAGTCGATGATCTCCACCGCCGCCCCGTCCTCGGCCGTCAGCACGGTCCGCAGCACAGGCGTGTTGTGGATATAGGCCTGGCTGACGTGCTTCAGCCCCTCCAGCTCGATGTCCCAAAACCCATGCTCGGGCGCATCGCCGTTCATCAGTGCCGAAAAGACCGGATCGCCGTCGACGCGGGGGGCGCAGGCCCAGACATAGCGGCCGTTCCGGTCGATCAGAGCCGAGATGGCGCAGTTGCCGATGGGGGCCAGATCAAGGTTGGGCTGGGTCACGGGCGCGCTCATCGACCGGCCTCCGCCACGGCTTCCAGCCAGTCCAGCACCTCCGGCACTCCGGCCAGACCATAGCGGGCGGCGGTCGAACGGTAAGGCCCGACCAGCACCCCGAACCCGCCCAGGGCCTCGGCGGCGCGGAACCCGGCCTCGTCCGTCAGGTCGTCGCCCAGCATCACCGGCAGGGCGCCCGCGAACGGCGGCTCGGCCATGAAGGCCGTCACGGCCCCGCCCTTGTCGGCGCCGGGCGTTCGCAGTTCCACCACCATGTGACCGGGCTGTAGGTGCAGTCCCGTCGTCCCGGCCAGATCGTGCGCGAGGCTGAGAGCCTCATCGGCGGAGGCGGGCGACTGGCGGAAATGCAGACCGGCGGAAATCCCCTTGTCCTCGACCACCACGCCCGGCCGGTCGGCGGCGAAACGTCGGAAGGAGGCCAGCACCTCGGCCAGCCCCGGCGAGGCGGCGGGTCGATCCACCGCCCCGTCGCGACGTCGCCGTTCCAGACCGTGGACGCCCGCCGCCGACAGGGCCGCCCGGTCGGCGATCCGGTCGATCTCCTTCAGCGTCCGCCCGCTGACGATCGCCATTCGCCCGTCCAGCACCGCGTCCAGCCGGGTCAGGACGGCCGTCCGCCTCGGATCGGCCACCACGGCGTCCGGCGTCGGCGCCATCGGGGCCAGCACGCCGTCCAGATCCAGGAACAGGGCCAAGGGGCGATTCACGGTCACCGGCGGCGGCGCGAGAGCTTCGAGTAGCGTTCCGGTGTCTGACGGCATGAGTATCCAGTGTGTTGGCGGCCCCGCGTCCTGAACGCGCCCATCCGGCAAAGGTTGACCGCTTTCGTACAGAACTTGCGTTACGGCCCGGCGTCACCACCTCCGGCCCTTCCCCCAGCCCCCCGGATGGGGCAATTCCGTTCCACGACAACGACAGACGCCCGCCACGCGTTCGCGCAGGCTCGGAAAGGGCGCCGTATCAGGAAGACCGATCCATGCCGCTCGACGCCCCCTCCTCTCTGCCCGACGCCGTCGGGGCCATGACGGACCGAGCGCGCGAGGTCATCCAGCTGAACATCGAGGCGCTGCAGGCGCTGGAACGGACCATCGATTCCAGCATCGCCCGCGCCTGCGACGTCATCCTGTCCCGACCCGGCTATGTCGTGGTCACCGGCATGGGCAAGTCGGGCCACATCGGCGGCAAGATCGCCGCGACCCTGGCTTCGACCGGCACCAACGCCTTCTTCGTCCACCCGGCGGAGATGAGCCACGGCGACCTGGGCATGCTGCGGGGCGACACCACCCTTCTGGCCATCTCCAACTCGGGCGAGAGCCGCGAGCTTCGCGATCCCCTGCTGTTCTGCGAGCGCAACCACATTCCGGTCATCAGCATGACCCAGCGCGGCTCGTCCTTCCTGGCCCGCCATTCGGCCGTGCCCCTGATCATGCCGAGCGTGGCCGAGGCCTGCCCCAACAATCTGGCGCCCACCACCTCGACCCTGATGACCCTGGCGCTGGGCGACGCCCTGGCCATGGTGCTGATGGACCGTCGCGGCTTCTCGGCCACCGATTTCGGCATGCACCATCCCGGCGGGTCGCTTGGCATGAGCCTTCAGAGCGTGCGCGAGTGGATGGGCGACAACCATGCCCCGCCCCCGACCCTGCCGATGGACGCCGCCTTCGCCGACGTCGTCGCCCGCATCACCGAGGGCCGCAAGGGCGCGGTCGCCGTGCTGGACGCCGACGGGACCCTGGCCGGCATGATCACCGACGGCGACATCCGCCGCGCCTTCGCTCAGGACATCAGCAGCATCACCGCCGCCGACATCATGAGCCGCTCGCCGATCACCGTCTCTCCGGATCAGCGGATGAGCGACGTCGTGGACCTGCTGACGGCCAACAAGATCTCGAACCTGTTCGTGGTCCGGGACGGCCGCCCGGTCGCCATCGTCCACATCGCCGAACTGATGCAGGCGGGTTACGTCTCCTGACGGCGGGGTCACTGGCGGTTGACCCCTGCCGGGCAAGGGTCTACCCCGCAACCTAGCCGCGCGACGCCCTGCGCCGGTCCGGAAAAACCACTCCGAAGGCTGGATTTGGATACGTCGCCTGATGTCGCCGAGCGATCGGTACGCTCTGATGTTGCTAGCGTTTTGGTGAACGATACGCCCGCGTCGCCCGCCGCGACGGCGGCGGCGAAGCCGCGCGCCACCATCTGCATCGACGGGTTCAACATCGCCCTGGCCAAGGGGTCGGGCATCGCCACCTATGGCCGCAACCTTCTGACCGCCATCAACCAGCTCGGCATGGACGGTCAGGTTCTGTACGGCCCCGCCGCCAAACGCTCGTCGAACAACGTCGTCAACGAGACGGCCCTGGTCGACGCGGACCGGCCCGGCAAGAAGATGAAGCGGTTCGACCGCTTCAAGAAGACCTTCACCAGCCGGTTCGGTCGGACCGTGTGGCCGATCACGCCCTCGGGCGAGGTCGTCTGGCCTAGCCGGGGCGGCGGACGCCCCCAGGCCAGCGCCTTCTGGGCCGCCCAGGACCTGTTCCAGATCGGCAACCGCTCCTTCGACGCCTACCGCAAGGAGACGCCGGTCGTCTTCGACGTGGGCGAGGTCAAGAAGCCCGACGCCATGCACTGGACGGCGACCCTGCCGCTCTACGCGCGGGACGTGCCGAACATCTACACGATCCACGACCTGATCCCGCTGCGCCTGCCGCACACGACGCTGGACGACAAGGCGACCTACATGGCCCTTTGCAAGGCCATCGCCCGCCGCGCCGACCATATCGCCGTGGTGTCGGAGACGACGCGCCAGGACGTGATCCGGCTTCTGGGCGTGTCCGAGGATCGGGTCACCAACACCTATCAGGCCGTCAACCTGCCCGAGGCCCTGACCAGCCGCAGCCAGTCCGATGTGACCATCGAGCTGGAGGGCGTCTTCAATCTGGGCTGGAAGGACTATTTCCTCCACTTCGGCGCCATCGAGCCGAAGAAGAACCTCGGACGGATCGTGGAAGCCTATCTGGCCTCGGGTCTGGAAACGCCCCTGGTCATCGTCGGCGGTCGCGCCTGGCTGGACGAGGGCGAGACGGCCCTGCTGAACCAGGTGATGAAGGACGGCGGTCCGAGCGCCCAGCGCATCCGCCGCTACGAGTTCATGCCCTTCTCCCTGCTGATCAGCCTGATCCGGGGCGCCAAGGCCACCCTGTTCCCGTCGCTGTACGAAGGCTTCGGCCTGCCGGTGCTGGAATCCATGGCCCTGTCGACCGCCGTCCTGACCTCGACCGGCGGCTCCCTGCCGGAAGTCGCGGGCGACGCGGCGATCAGCGTCGATCCCTACGACGTCCAGGCCATGACGCGAGGCCTGCGCGCTCTGGACGCCGACGAGGCCCTGCGCGACGACCTCGTTCGTCGCGGCCTGGTCCAGGCGGCGAAATTCTCGGGCGAGGCCTATCAGGGACGACTGGCGGAGATGTACGGCCGGCTCGGCCTGTCGTGACCCGATCGGTTCTCTTCGACGCCAGCCGGCTGCTGACGCGGGTCGAGCGAACCGCCCCGACCGGGGTCGATCGGGTCTGTCTGGCCTATACGGAGTGGCTGCTGTCCCTGCCGGACGTCCGCGTGACCCCCGTTCGGGTCCGCAACGACCAGCTGGTCGCGGTGGACGAGGTCTGGTTCCGCGACTGCGTGAAGAAGCTGCGCTCGCGCTGGACCGGGGCCTTCTTCGAACGCTCCCTGACCGACGACGAGATGCGGTTGATGACCGCCCTCAGCAGCGACGTGAAGCCTGTGGAATCCGTCATCGGCAAGCCGCCCGCCGATCCGGCCCGGACGCCCGGACGCCGCCGGCGGGTCTGGAAACAGCTGTTCCGGTCCCAGTGGATCCAGAAGCTTCCCGACAGCACCCTGTATTTCAACGTCGGTCACACGGGCCTGGGCGACGCCCGCATCCTGACCGAGCTGCGCGATCGCGGCATCGAGCGGATCGTCTTCCTGCACGACCTGATCCCGATCACCCACCCGGAGTTCTGCCGCCCCGGCGACGCCGACAAACACCGCGAGCGGGTCTTGAACACCCTGCACACCGCTTCGCGGATCGTCGTCAACTCGCAATACACGGCCGATGAGCTGGCCGCCTTCGCCGCCCGCGAGGGGGTGGAGGCGCCGCCGATCCACGCCGTGCATCTGGGGCTAGAGCCGACCTTCCTGACGCCCCTGACCGCCGCGACGCCGCGTCCCTACTTCGTCCACATCGGTACGATCGAGGCGCGCAAGAACCTGGCCTTCCTGCTGACCCTGTGGCGGCGTTTGCACGAGCGGATGGGCGACGCCGCCCCCCAGCTGGTTCTGGTCGGTCGCTACGGCTGGGAGAACGAGGCGGTGCTGGACCATCTGGAGCGTTCGCCCGCCCTGCGGGGTCTGGTGCATCAGGCCGCCGACCTTCCGGATTCCGCGCTCGCCACCCTGATGGCCAGCGCGCGGGCCCTGGTGGCGCCCTCGTCGGTGGAAGGGTTCGACCTTCCGGCGGTGGAGGCTTCGGCGCTCGGCGTGCCCCTGATCGCCTCCGACATCCCCGTCCACCGCGAGCTCGTGCCCAACGCCCAGCTGATCGATCCGCTGGACGGAATGGGCTGGCTGGACGCGCTGGAGAGGGCCACACGCCATCCGCCCAAGGCCGCCCCTTTCACTGCCCCGACCTGGGACGCGCATTTCGCCGAGGTCGGCAAACACGTCGGTCTGGGCGGCTAGAGGTTCGCCCTGAGCCGCCCGCGACACTTGCGCTGGCGCAGCCGCCCAAAGGCCGGTAATCACGCCCTGTATTGCTGAGTTCGGACACCATGACGCGATCCATCCTGGCCCTCATCCTCGTCGCCGTTCTCGGCGGCTGCTCGACCCTGCCGAGAGACGGGCCGTCGGGCCGTGCGATCGAGCGGGGCGCGGCCCAGGGCGTCGACGGCGCCGACTACGCCATCGTCGATCTGGACTACGGCGTCGCCGAGCGGATCAAGAGCGTGCCGGGCAATCCCCTGGGCTCCATCGCCGCCGCCTCCAGCAGCGCCGCGATCGACACCATCGGCATCGGCGACCAGCTGATCATCGCCATCTACGAACCCAGCGGCTCGCTGTTCGGGGGCGGGAGCTCCTCCTCCTCCACCGTGCGCTCGGGCAACCAGGCCCTGCCGCCGGCGACCGTGGACCGCACGGGCTCGGTCTCCGTGCCCTTCGCCGGCTCGGTGCGCGTCGCGGGCCTGACGACCACCGAGGCGGGCGGCGCCATCCAGCGCGCCCTGCGCGGTCGGGTCGGCAACCCCCAGGTCACCGTCGCCCTGGGCGACAACCTCTCCAACACCGTCACCGTGCTGGGCGAGGTCAAGGATCCGGGCCGTGCGCCCCTGTCGGTCAACGGCGACACCATCCTGGACGCCATCGCCTCCGTCGGCGGCGCGGCCCGCCCGACCGAGGACATTCAGGTCCAGATCCGTCGCGGCTCCCAGACCTATTCGGCCCCCCTCTCGGCCGTCACCACCGACTTCGCCGAGAACATCCGGCTGGAGCGCGGCGACCAGATCAATCTGACCTATGTGCCGCGCCGCTTCCGCACCTTCGGGGCGCTGGGCACGGTCTCGGAAGAAGACATGCCGGCCGGCCAGCTCAGCCTGTCGGGCGCGCTCAGCCGCTCGGGCGGTCTGGACGACAACTCCGCCAGCGCCCGTTCGGTCCTGGTCTTCCGCTTCGAGCGGCCCGAGGTGGCCCAGGCCCTGGGCCTGACCCAGGCGCCGACGATCCGGGGCGTGCCGGTGGTCTATCGCCTGAACCTGGAACAGGCCTCGGGCTTCTTCACGGCCAACACCTTCGTGATCCAGCCCGACGACACCATCTATGTGCCGCGCGCGACCTCGGCGGAGCTGCGGAAATTCTTCGAGTTCGTCCAGCAGATCACCCGCGTGGTCTACGACATCTCCGTCACGAACACCCTGAACCGCTAAGGTCCTCGGATGTGGCGGGATCTGCTCTCCGGGCGTCGACGCTATCGCGGCGGGCGCTCGGAGATCGCGATCGCGGCCGACGTCTGGGAGCGGGCCGGTCAGGCCTCGATGGCGACCCTGCCCGTCGTGGCCAAGGTCGAGAAACTGGCCTTCAAAGTCTATGGCGAGTTCGGCCTGCCGACCCAGCCGGGCCACTATCGGCGAGGACCCGACGATGACGCCTGGAGCTATCTGGGCGAGCATGTGAGCGCGGAGGCCCGCTGGGCCATGATCCTGGAGCGGCCGCCTGAGGCCGGGTGGCGCTATGCGACGCTGGAGGATCTGGGCCGCTATCCCAACGCCCCGACGGAGCTGAAGGCGGCGGCGAACCTTCTGGCCACCTGTCGGCATCTGAAGAACCGCCTCGCGGGTCGGGAGCCGGGCAATGCGGGCGAGGACATCCAGACCGCCATCCGGCTGGGGGTCGACTGGCGCGAGTTGCAGGACCTTCTGTCCTGGCGCGAGTCCGCCACGCTGAAGCTGACGACGCCGTCGGACGCCCTGCCCCTGCCGGAACCCGAAGCGGCGCCGCCCGAGAAGCCCAAGACGGCGAAGAAGCCCCGCGCGCCGCGGAAGAAGAAGGCCGCCTAGGCGGCGGCCTGCCCTTCCGACATCGCCTCGGCCAGCAGTTCCAGCGACCGCATACGCGCGGCGTGGTCCCAGATCTGGCTGGTGATCATCAGCTCGTCGGCGCCGGTCTGGGCAACGAAGGCGTCGATGGCCGCGCGGACCGTGGAGGGCGAGCCGACGGCGGAACAGGCCAGGGCCTGGGCGATCATGGCCCGTTCGCCGTCGCCGAGGCGTTCCGCATAGCCCTCGACCGGCGGCGGCAGTTTGCCGGGACGTCCGGTGCGGAGGTTCACGAAGGCCTGCTGGACCGAGGAGAACAGGCGCCGCGCCGCCTCGTCGGTCTCGGCGGCGAAGACGTTGTAACCCAGCATCACATAGGGCTTGGCCAGCTTCTCCGACGGCCGGAAGGTCTCGCGATAGATGCGGATGGCCGACATCATCTCCGACGGGGCGAAATGGCTGGCGAAGGCATAGGGCAGGCCCAGATGAGCGGCCAGCTGCGCCCCGAAGGTCGAGGAGCCCAGGATCCAGATCGGTACATCCTGGCCCTCGCCCGGATTGGCGCGGATGCGCTGGCCCT
Source organism: Brevundimonas staleyi (assembly GCF_041893865.1). Lineage (GTDB taxonomy): Bacteria > Pseudomonadota > Alphaproteobacteria > Caulobacterales > Caulobacteraceae > Brevundimonas > Brevundimonas staleyi. The sequence continues at coordinate 808,197 of NZ_CP169082.1, read as the reverse complement.
CGGCGGCCGGTTCGAACCAGGCCATCAACTCCATCACGTCCTGGGGGAAGGCGTCGACGTCGCCCTGGAGCGTCCGACGCAGCGCCCGCGCCGTCGCCTGATCCGACCCCGGCGCGCGGCCGAGGCCCAGGTCGATGCGGCCTGGATGGAGGGCGTTCAAGGTCCCGAACTGTTCGGCGATCACGAGCGGGGCGTGGTTGGGCAGCATCACCCCGCCGGCGCCGACGCGGATGGTCTTGGTCGCCCCCGCCACGGCCCCGATCACCACCGAGGTGGCCGCCGAGGCGATGCCGGCCATGTTGTGATGCTCGGCCAGCCAGTAGCGGTGATACCCCAGCCGTTCGGCGTGCCGCGCCAGGTCGAGGGTGTTGGCCAGGGCCCGGGAAACCTCGGAGCCCTCAGGCACCGGCGCGAGATCGAGAACAGAGAGTATTGCCATTCCCCGCATATGGGGTCGGCGGTCGCACTCGCAATCGGCGGAAGCTCCGACTTTCGTCCGTTTCGTCATGACGCGGAACGCCGTGACGAAACGGACGAAACGGACGAAACCAGACCTGGCCGCGACCCTTTCGCGACCCTTGGCGACGATTATACGCCAGCTTCCAGCTTGGGCAGGTTCAGAGCCCGAAACGGGGCGCAAAGCCCCGCCGCCACGACAAACCGGGCGCCAGAAACAATCTTGTCCTTGACGTTCCGGGCGGCCCGAAAGTGGGGATCAGGCGGCGTTGGCCGCCTTGTCCTTGCTCTTGGAGGCCTGGGCCTCGTCGTGCGCCTTCATGCCCTGGGCAATCAGTTCGGCGGCCTCACCGGCGTCGCCCCAGCGCTTCACGGTCACCGACTTGTTCTTCTCCAGATCCTTGTAGCGGGTGAAGAAGTGCTCGATCTGCTCGATCAGGATGACCGGCAGCTGACGATAGCTGGCGATGTCGGTGTAGTAGGGGTTCAGCTTGTCGACCGGCACGGCCAGGATCTTGTCGTCGCCGCCGGCCTCGTCTTCCATCATCAGGACGCCGATCGGACGGCAGCGGATGACGCAGCCCGGCACCACCGGCGAGGGGTTCAGAACCATCACGTCGCAGGGGTCGCCGTCGTCCGCCAGGGTGTGCGGCACGAAGCCGTAGTTGCCCGGATAATACATGGCGGTGTGCAGGAAGCGGTCGACGAACAGGGCGCCGGAATCCTTGTCCATCTCGTATTTCACCGGCAGGCCCCCTTGCGGGATCTCGATGATCACGTTCAGGTCCCACGGCGGGTTCGGACCGACGGGAATGGCGTCGATGTTCATGGTCGGCTCGCGTTGTGCGTCTGCGAAAGGAGGCTGGGCGTGATAGTCCTCCTGACGCCGGACGGCAAGCGCGACAGAAGTCGACGAGAGCCGACGAAGGGAGATAACGAACGCTCATGACCTGGATCGACTGGCTGGGCCTCGGGCTCTTCTTCCTGTGCTGGCTGGGCTACGATCCGCTGCTGAAGCTGATCGCCCACCGTTCGGGCTCGCTGAACACCGACATGCTGAGCGTCCGGCACGCCTGGATGACGGCCATGACGCATCGGGAGCTGAGGCTGCTGGACAGCCAGCTTCTGGGCCATTCGATCAATTCCGGCTCCTTCTTCGCCTCGTCCAACCTGCTGCTGATCGCCGGCGTGGCGGGCATCCTGTTCGGCGGGGATCAAGCGCTGAGGGGGTTCGCCGCCGTCGGCGCCGAGGCGGTGCCGATCAAGCTGCTGGAGGCCAAGCTGGGTTTGATCCTGCTGTGCCTGGCGCGCGGCCTGCTCGATTTCATCTGGTCGATCCGCCAGATGAACTACGCCCTGGCCCTGATCGGGGCGGCGCCCGAGATCCACTCCGAGGCCGACAAGATCGCCTTCGGCGAGGCGACGGCCAATGTGCTGAACCCGGCCCTGGCCGCCTTCAGCCAGGGGGTGCGCGGCTATTACTTCGCCCTGGCGGCCGCGTCGTGGCTGTTCGGGCCTGTGTGGCTGTGCGCCGGGGTCATTTCGGCCTTCGCGCTTCTGGTCTGGCGCCAGTCGGGGTCGCCGGCGGCGCGGGCGATCCGGACCGCCCGTCGGCTGCTGGAGGTCGAACGCGAGCGCGGAGCTTGACCATTTCGCACTGCAACATACACAGCAGAGCTGGACTGCGCACGAAACGTGTCCTGAAAACGATTACATCAAGGCAGACCGCACGCTGATACCGGTAACAGAGCGTGATCACTGATCATAAAAGCCTGCTTGACGCTTTGTGCGCTGCAACCTAGATTGACCTTCGACGCCTCCGGGCGTCTTGCCCTTCCTGGGCGTTTCCTCCCTATAGACTTTCATGCCGCGCCCTCGGGCGCGGCTTTTTTTCGCACTGAAGCCCGGCGGGCATTCAGCGCGACCAGGTCTCCGAGGACAGTCCCGCGATCACCCGATCCAGAGCCTTGGCGAACCGCCCGTAGTCGGCGGACGGCTCCAGCCTCGCCTCGTTCAGATAGAGGGCCCGGTTCAGCTCCACCTGCACGGACTGGAACCCCTCGTCGGGCCTGCCCCATCGTTCGGTCGAATAGCCGCCCGCATAGGGGGCGTTCAGCCCGACCCGCCAGCCCTGCGCCTCGAACAGGGCCCGCACCCGCCGCATCGTCGCGCCGCGGCAGGACGAGCCGTGCCGGTCGCCCAGCACCACATCGACGCCCCGCCGGTTCCTGCCCACGCCCGTGGCCCTGGAGGGCATCGAGTGCCAGTCGATCAGGAGGGCCAGCCCATGTCGCGCCTTCGCCGCCTGCATCAGGTCGCTGAGCGCCTCGTGATAGGGAACATGCACCCGCGCCAGCCGGGTTTCAGCCTCCTCCAGGGACAGCCGGCGGTCATAGAGGGCCTGACCGTCCCCGGCGCGACGGGGGATCACGCCGAAGCCGGCCGTCACCTTGGCCGTCGGCGCGCCCTCGACCTCTCCGTCGATCAGGACGGGGTCCAGTTCGCCCGGCGCCCGGTTCAGGTCGACATAGGCCCGAGACACCGTCCCGGCGAGGATCGGCACGCCCCGCGCCGGAGCCCCCGCGATCAGCCGGTCCACCCCCACGTCCTCCGCGCTGCGAAGGGTCGCGACGCTGAGCCCGGCCGTCTCGGCCATGTCGGCGGGCCGCCACGTCCCGGAATGGGGCGAGGCGAAGACCATGGCTCCCGCCTCGCCGTCCGCCGGGGTCAGGGCGAAGGCGGCGGGCGTCTCGGGCAAAGGCGAACTGGCGTCGAACGGCGGCGTCATAACCCCGGAATAGGGCCAGTCGAACGAAAGCGCGACGCGGATTTTCAGCCGGACCCGAGGCTTGTCCACCGCCCCCGACCCGCCCGAGCGGTGAATTTCATCGCCGGTTTACCGTTCCCGGATTAGCTTCAGGGCTCGAAACGGGGGACTTCCACGCATGGCGCGCATTCTGCTGGCCGAAGACGACGCATCGCTCAGGGGCTTTCTGACGCGGGCGCTGGAACGCGCGGGCCACCAGGTCATCGACTGCGAGAACGGCGACGACGCGATCGACGCCCTCGAACACGGCCCCTACGACCTGCTGCTGACCGACATCGTCATGCCCGGCGCCGACGGCATCGAGGTGGCGCGCGTCGCCGCCGCCCGCCAGCCGGGCCTTCGCATCATGTTCATCACCGGCTTCGCCGCCGTGGCCCTGTCGGCGGCCCAGGCCAGCCCCCAGGCCAAGGTCCTGTCCAAGCCCGTCCACCTGCGCGACCTCGTCAGCGAGGTCGAGAAGATGGTCGCCGCCGCGTAGGCGTTCGACGATCAACGTTGCTGCAATTCACCCTTGCGGCGGCCGAGGAGGCTGGTTATAGACGCCTCCTTCCCGTTCCGGAGCAGTCCGGAACCGTCTTGGCGGATGCGTAGCTCAGCGGGAGAGCACTTCGTTGACATCGAAGGGGTCACAGGTTCAATCCCTGTCGCGTCCACCATTTTCCTTGCAGTCAGCCGCCACGCCAACCCTGACTGCCGGCTTCGGTTCGAGGCGAAGCCTCTCTCCTCCGCCTTTCTCCTCCATCCCTAGACACTGACCCAAACCCCTCGCGGGTCGTTTTCGCGCGCCCGCACCGGCTCGTCGCGGGTCTCTGCGCGACCCCAAAGACAATCCTGGGTTATGATTTACACCATTTAGAGATGAATGTTCACCAGGATCATCTCATGGAGATGTTCGCACGCCGCCACCTGAAGGCCCGCCGCCAGGGCTCCGCCGCCGTCGAGTTCGCGCTCGTGGGGCCGCTGATGGTCGTCATGCTGATGGGGATGGTGGTCTATGGCGGCTGGATGTGGCTGGCGCAGTCGGTCCAGACCCTGGCGACGGAAAGCGCGCGGGCGGCGATCGGGGGGCTGGATGCGGCCGAGCGGATCAGCATCGCGCAGGCCTTCGTCGATGCGGAGGCGCAAAGGGGGGCGGGGCTGACGCGCGATCACCTGACCGTTCTGGTCGAAAGCGACGCCCAGGCCATCCGGGTGAGGATCGCCTTCGACGCCCGCGATCATCCGGTCATGGCCATGGCCGGCCTTCTGCCCGCCCCGCCCTCGACGATCGAGCGGACGGCCGTCGTGCGGACCGGCGGATACTGACATGCGCCGGCGCGATCTCGCGGCGGACGAGCGAGGCGGCGTCGCCGTCCTGGCGGCCGCGGCCGGGGGACTGTTCTGCGTCCTGGCCGCCATCGTCGTCGATCTGGGCTCTCTGGCCCTGGACGGGCGGACGCTGCAAGGCGCGGCGGATTTGGCCGCCCTGTCGGCCGCGACCGATCTGACCCGCGCCCAGCTGGCGGCCGAGGCGACGGCCCAGGCCAATCTCGGCCTCGTCACGACCCGGGCCGTGACCGGCCTCTATGTCGCCGACCCCAGGGTCGCGCCGCACGACCGGTTCGCTCCGGCCGCCTCAGGGCCCAACGCCGTGCGGGTGACCCTGTCCCAGACCTCGCCCCTGGTCTTCGGTAAATGGATCCTGGGCAAGGACGCCGTCGTCCTGACCCGGTCGGCGACGGCGGCCAGGACGGTCGAGCCGCCGCGCGCCCTGTTCTCCATCGGATCGAGGCTGGCGGCGCTGGACGGGGGCGTGGCCAACAGTTTGCTCAGCGGACTGACCGGATCGACCGTCTCGCTCAGCGTCATGGACTACAACCGGCTGGCCGATGCGAAGGTGAACCTGCTGGGCTTCACCGAGGCCCTGGCGACGGAGTTGGGGGTGAAGGCCGGGGACTATGACGCCCTCCTGGCGCGTCAGGTCGATGCGGGCACGGCCCTGCGCGTGCTGCGGGACCTGGCCGGGGATCAGGCGGATTCGACCCTGTCCAAGCTGATCGGCCCGGCCGCGCGGGCGACCTTGCGGGTCGGCGATCTGATCGGCGCGGAGGCCGATGCGGGCAAGGGGCTGGCCACGGGTCTGGACGCCTCCGTCTCGGTGCTGGACCTCGTCATGGCCCTGCTGGAGACCGGGGGCGAGCGTCAGGTCGCCCTCGATCTGGGGGCGAAGCCGAGGCTGGCAGCGCTGAACGTCTCCCTGGCCATCGGCGAGCGCCCGAACAGATCGCCCTGGATCACCGTGACCGGGACCGGGTCGCCCATCGTCCGCACGGCCCAGGCGAGGCTGTATGTAAAGACGCGCACGGCCCAGGCCCTGTCCGGCCTCGCCCAGGTCAACCTGCCGGTCCTGATCGAACTGGCCTCGTCGGAGGCCCGGCTGGACGCCATCGACTGCCGGTCGGGCGCGGTCACCCTGGGCGTCCGGCCCGGCCTGGCGTCTGCCAAGATCGGCGAGATCGAGGAGAACCGGCTGGGCGATTTCAAACGCGCCTTGACCCCGACGCCCGCGACCCTTCTGTCCGTGCTCGGCGTCGTCCGCCTGACCGGCAAGGCGGATGTGGAGATCGCCGACACGGGCTTTCGCGCCGTCCGGTTCAGCGCCGCCGAGATCGCCGACCGGAGACTGAAGACCGCCACCTCTTCCAGTCTGGCGACCGGCCTGATCACCACCCTGATCCAGAGGCTGGACGTCACCGTCCATGTGCTGGGTCTGGGCCTGGGGCTCGGCGGCATCGTTCAGGCCCTGGGCGCTCTTCTGGCTCCGCTCGGCCCGGTGCTGGACGGGGCGATCCATCCTTTGCTTGACATGCTGGGGCTGAAGCTCGGCCAGGCCGATGTCCGCGTCCATGGCGTGACCTGCCCCAGGGCCGAAGAGTCGCGGCCGGTTCTGGTCGGCTGACCTTGAGGCCGCTCGGGAACCGTCCGATACAGCTCCGCATGACCGATCCGACGACAGCGCCCGCCCCCGCCGCCGACATGACCTATGCCCGCTATCTGGATCTGGACCGGCTGCTGGCCGCCCAGAGCCCGGTCACGGACCAGCATGACGAGATGCTGTTCGTCATCATCCACCAGACCAAGGAGCTGTGGCTCAAACAGATCCTGCACGAGGTCGCCCTGGCCCAGTCACTGGTCCGCGCCGGCGATCTGGTCCCGGCCTACAAGAGCCTGGCGCGCGTCAGCCGCATCCAGTCGGTCATGACCCAGAGCTGGGACATCCTGGCCACCATGACGCCGGCCGACTATCTGCGTTTCCGCTACGGGCTGGGCTCCTCCTCCGGCTTCCAGAGCGATCAGTTCCGCCGGTTCGAGACCATGCTCGGCCTGAAGGACGCGAAGTTCCTGTCATTCCAGGAGGACCGCCCGGCCGCTCATGCCGCCCTGTCCGAGGCCCTGGCCGCCCCCAGCCTCTATGACGACGCGCTGGCCCAGATGGCCAAGACCGGCCTGCCCATCCCGGCCGAGGTCCTGAACCGCGACGTCAGCCAGCCCTATGAGCCGTCCGAGGCCGTCGAGGCCGCCTGGCTGGAGGTCTATCGCGACACCGAGCGCTGGTGGCCCTTCTATCAACTGGCCGAGAAGCTGGTCGATCTGGACGACGCCCTCCTGACCTGGCGACACAAGCATGTGGTGACGGTGGAGCGGATCATCGGTCGCCGTCGCGGCACGGGCGGCACGGACGGCGTCGGCTATCTGTCCTCGACCCTGGCGCGGCGCTGCTTCCCCGAGCTTTGGTCGCTCCGCACGAAGCTATAGATGCCGAGGTTGAACTGGACGGGCCTCACGCCCGCCCGCTATCACGCAGACTGACACCGGTTTCCGCACCCTGCGAGTTCGCATGCCCCATCCCCTGCGCCTGAACCCCGACCGCCTGTTCCCGTCCGATCCTGCGACGCGGGACGTGGCGCGGCGTCTCTATGCAGAGATCAAGGACCTGCCGATCGTCAGCCCGCACGGCCACACCGATCCGTCCTGGTTCGCCGAGAACCAGAACTGGGCCAACCCGGCCGAACTGCTGATCACGCCGGACCACTATGTCTTCCGCATGCTGTTCAGCCAGGGCGTGGCGCTGGAGGACCTGGGCGTCCCCCGCGCCGACGGCGGCCCGGTCGAGGCCGATCCGCGCAAGATCTGGCGTCTGTTCGCAGAGCGCTATCACCTGTTCCGCGGCACCCCTTCCCGGATGTGGCACGACTGGGTCTATTCGGAGGTGTTCGGCATCGACGTCCGCCTCTCGGCCGAGACGGCGGACCACTACTACGACATCATCGACGCGGCCCTGAAGACCGAGGCCTTCAAGCCCCGCGCCCTGTTCGAGCGCTACAATATCGAGGTCATCGCCACGACCGAGAGCCCGCTCGATCCGCTGGAGCATCACGCCGCGATCAAGGCCTCGGGCTGGACCGGCAAGGTGGTCACCGCCTATCGCCCCGACCCGGTGCTGGACCCGGACTTCGAAGGCTTCCACGACAACCTCGTCCAGTTCGGCGCGATCACGGGCGAGGACGTCTCGACCTGGGAGGGCTATCTGGCCGCGCACAGGAAGCGTCGCGCCTATTTCGCCTCCTACGGCGCGACCTCGACCGACCACGGCCACCCGACCGCCTTCACGGCCAACCTCAGCCAGGCCGACGCCGCCGCCCTCTATCAGAAGGTCGCCACCGGTCCGGTCTCGGCCAAGGAGGCCGAGCTATTCCGGGGCCAGATGCTGACCGAGATGGCGCGGATGAGCGTCGCCGACGGCCTGACCATGCAGATCCACCCCGGCTCGTCGCGCAACCACAACGAGGTCGTCTTCCAGAAGTTCGGCCGCGACAAGGGCGCCGACATCCCGACCCAGACCAACTATGTCGCCGACCTGAAGCCCCTCTTGGACGCCTTCGGCTCGCATCCCGGCCTGACCATCATCCTCTTCACCCTGGATGAGACCAGCTACAGCCGCGAACTGGCGCCGCTCGCCGGTCACTATCCGGCCCTGCGTCTTGGCCCGCCCTGGTGGTTCCACGATTCGCCGGAGGGCATGCGCCGCTTCCGCGAGCAGATCACCGAGACGGCCGGCTTCTACAACACCGTCGGCTTCAACGACGACACCCGCGCCTTCCTGTCGATCCCGGCCCGGCATGACGTGGCCCGTCGCATGGACTGCTGCTGGCTGGCCCAGCTGGTCGTCGAGCACCGGATCGAGGAGGACGAGGCCCACGAACTGGCCCGCGCCCTGACCTATGATCTGGTCAAGGCGGCCTACAAGCTGTGACCCGCCTGTCGAACGCCGCCCTCGCCGACCTTCCCGCCGAGGTCGAACGTCCCGGATACGACCGCGCCGTCGTCAAGACCGGCGTGGTCCATCTGGGAATCGGCGCCTTTCACCGGGCGCACCAGGCGGTGGTGTTCGACGACGCCCTGCGCTCCGGCGACCTGCGCTGGGGCATCCTCGGGGTGTCCCTGCGTTCGCCCGGCGTCCGCGATCAGCTGAACCCCCAGGACGGTCTCTATTCCGTCGTCGTCCGCGACGGCGTCGCCGACCGCACCCGCATCATCGGCGCGGTCCAGGGCGTTCTGGTCGCGCCGGAAGACCCGGCCGCCGTCGTCGCCGCCATGGCCTCGCCCGACGTCCACATCGTCTCCCTGACGGTGACGGAGAAGGGGTATCGCCTCGACCCGGCCTCGGGCGGTCTCCTGACCGACGACGCGGACGTGGCCGCCGATCTCGCCGACCTGTCGAAGCCGCGCACCGCGCCCGGCTTCCTCGTCGCCGCCCTGGCCGAGCGCCGCCGCCAGGGTCTGCCCCCCTTCACCGTCGTCTCCTGCGACAACCTCCCGCACAACGGCGCCCGCGTGCGTTCGGCGGTTCTCGCGATGGCCGAGGCCCACGACCCGGCCATGGCCGAATGGATCGCGACCGAGGCCGCCTTTCCCCAGACCATGGTCGACCGCATCGTCCCGGCCACGATGCCCGACGACATCGCCGCGCAGGCCGCCACGCTCGGCGTCCGTGACGAGGGCATGGTCAAGACCGAACCCTTCACCCAGTGGGTGGTCGAGGATCACTTCGCCGGCCCCCGCCCGGATTTCGCGGCGCTGGGCGTTCAGCTGACCGCCGAGGTCGCGCCCTGGGAGGACGCCAAGCTGCGCCTCCTGAACGGCGCCCACTCCTCCATCGCCTATCTGGGCGGTCTGGCGGGCCACGCGTTCGTGCATCAGGTCGTCGCCGTCCCCGCCTTCAAGGCCTTCGTCGAACGGCTGTGGGACGAGGCCGAGACCACCCTGAACCCGCCGCCCGGGCTCGACATTCCGGCCTACCGCGCCGACCTGATGGCCCGCTTCTCCAATCCGTCGCTGCAGCACCGCACGCGCCAGATCGCCATGGACGGCTCCCAGAAACTGCCCCAGCGTCTGCTCGCCTCCATCGCCGCCCGCCTCGACGCCGACCAGCCCATCGAGGCCCTGGCGCGCGGCGTCGCCGGCTGGATCCGCTGGCAGGGCGGCGTCACCGAGACCGGCGAGACCTACACCGTGGACGACCCCATGGCGGCCCGTCTCGCCGAGGTTCTGTCCGGCGCGACCACCGCCGAGGACAAGGTCCGCGCCGTCTCCGGCCTGTCGGAAATCGTCTCGCCGCGTCTGGCCAACGATGACCGGTTCATCGCCGCCGTCGTGCGCGGGATGGGCGACTGAGCGCAGGCCGTCTCAGGTCGCCGTGGCCAGCCGCAGGGCGCGAACGGCGGCGACCGAGACCACCGAGGCATGGTCCTCGTCCGGGAAGACCTCCACACGGATCCGGCCAGGCAGCCGGGCGGAGAGCCGGGCACCCAGATCCTCCACGGCGTCGACCATCCGCCGCCGGTTGCGCCGCTCGTCAGCAGGCGCGTCGTTCTGCTCGCGCCGCCCCACGGCCAGGAGGACGCCCGCCGGCGTCTCTTGGAGACCGGCCACGCCCTCCAGCAGCCGTTCCGGGTTCCACCAGATCGACGGGCTGACGGCGGCGTAGGCGGCGAAGGCGTCGGGACGTCGGGTCAAGACGTCCAGCGCGAAATAGCCGGCCAGCGAATGGCCCATCAGACTGATGCGCGCCGGATCCACGCGGACCTGCCCCGCCGCGAGCGGGATCGCCTCGTCCAGCAGGAAGGCCAGAAAGGCCTCGGCGCCGCCCGTCTCGAACCGACCCGCGTCCTCGGCCAGCAGCGGCGGGCCGGGCGTGAAGTCGCGGTGACGCTGGGCCGTGTCGTACATTTCGGTGTGGCCCGGCCCCACGCCGACGATCACCATGGGCTCGACGCCGGTGACCTCGCTGCGATGGCTCAGCCGCCGCTCGGTCTCGGCCACGGTGGGAAACAGGGCGCCGCCGTCCAGCACCAGTAGCATCGGAAACCCGGCCTCGGGCGGCGCGCCCTTCGGCACGGACAGCGACAGCCGATAGGCGTGGCCGTTGGCCGCCGCCGTCACGAGACGCGTCGTCGCGCGGGGCAGGACGAAGGGCGACCAGGACTGCGGCGAAAGGCTCATGCCCCAGCGTAGCAGGCCAGGCTTTGCTGGTGTATTGCGATGCGTTCTCAACAGCGGGTTTTCGTTTGCCGCCCTCCTCGCCTTCCTTCGCGTCGACGACCGACGTGCTCGATGCCTACCGAAGGCTGAACCTGCGGCGGGCGATGATCCTCGCGGGCCTCTTGGTGCTGTGCATCGCCGCCTTCCTGCTGGACCTGGTGACGGGGCCGTCGTCCATGGCGGCGGGGCAGGTGATGCGCGGCCTGTTCGATCCCGGCAGCCTGACCGCGCCGCAAGCCGCCATCGTCTGGCAGGTGCGCCTGCCCTATGCGGTCATGGCGGTTCTGGTCGGCGCCTCCCTGTCCCTGGCGGGGGCGGAGATGCAGACCATCCTGAACAACTCCCTGGCCAGCCCCTTCACCCTGGGCGTCTCGTCGGCGGCGGCCTTCGGGGCGGCCCTGGCGATCGTCTTCGCGGCGGGCGTGCCCTTCGTGCCGCGCGACTGGCTGATCCCGATCAACGCCTTCGTCTTCGCGTTCGGGTCGGTGTTGCTGCTGCAGGTCATGGCGCGGACGCGGGGCGCGGGGGTGGAGACGGTCGTCCTGTTCGGCATCGCGCTCACGTTCGCCTTCAACGCCCTGATCGCCCTGATCCAGTTTGTGGCCTCACAGGAGGCGCTGCAGCAGATGGTGTTCTGGAGCATGGGGTCCCTGTCCCGCGCCACCTGGGCCAATGTGGGCGTGGCGGCCGTGGTCCTGGCCCTGATGACGCCGCTGTCGATGCTGGCGGCGCGGGGCATGACGGCGCTCCGGCTGGGCGAGGACCGGGCGCGCAGTTTCGGCGTCGATGTGGCGCGGCTCAGGTTCACCTCATTGCTGAGGGTCAGCCTGCTGGCGGGAACTTCGGTGGCCTTCGTGGGGACCATCGGCTTCATCGGACTGGTGGGGCCGCATATCGCGCGGCTCCTGCTGGGCGAGGATCACCGCTATCTGCTGCCGGCCAGCATGATGTCGGGCGCCCTCATCATGTCCCTGTCGTCGGCGGCGTCGAAGGCCATCGTGCCCGGCGTGACCATGCCCATCGGGGTGGTGACGGCCGTGGTCGGGGTGCCGGTCTTCCTGTTGCTGATCTTCCGCAACGGAGCGCGCGGATGAGCGCCGGGCTGAGCATCGAGGGGCTGAAGGCCGGATATCGTGGACGGCCGGTGGTGCATGACCTGTCGCTGAGCGGGATCGCGCCGGGCGAGGTGGTGTCGCTGATCGGACCCAATGGCGCGGGCAAGAGCACCCTGTTGCGGGCGCTCGCGGGGCTGCACTCGGCCGAGGGGACCGTGTCGTTGGGCGATCTGACCCTGAGCGGGATGTCGCTGGCGGAGCGGGCGCGGTCGGTGACCTACATGCCCCAGACCTTGCCGCAAGGCGTGGCCCTGACGGTGCTGGAGACCCTGGTCAGCGCCCTTCGCGCCGCGCCGGTCGAGGGCCAGGTCGGGGACGATGCGGCCGTGGCGCTCGACGTGCTGGAGAGGCTGGGCCTGCGCGATCTGGCGATGCAGAGGCTGGACCAACTGTCGGGCGGGCAGCGTCAGCTGGCGTCCCTGGCCCAGGCGGTCGTTCGCGGCCCGCGCCTTCTCCTGCTCGACGAACCGACCAGCGCGCTGGACCTGCATCACCAGCTGCGGGTGCTGAACCTGGTGCGTGAACTGGCCATCGAGCGGCGGATGATCGTCATCATGGTTCTGCACGACCTGCAGGCGGCGGCGCGGGCGTCGGACCGGGTGACGGTGCTGTCGAACGGACGCGTCGTGGCCGACGGGACGCCGGAACAGGCGATCACGCCGACGATCCTGGCCGAGGTCTATCATGTGCGGGCGCGCGTCGAACGCTGCGCCCTGAACACGCTTCAGGTGATCGTCGACGACGTCATCTGACGCCTCCGGTCACTCCGGCGCGGGCGCCCAGCGGTAGACCAGCTCGCCCTCCTTGTGGGCGAAGCGGTTGAGATGTTTCTCGATGATGACCTGGAACGGGCCCATGCCCTCCGTGGGGCAGACGGCGGTCACGACCAGTTCCTCGGCCTCGGCCTTCAGCAGGCATTCGCGGCCGTCGAGGAAGTCGATGCGGCCGTCGGTCGGGGTGAAGTCGACCTTGAACTTGTGCGCCCAGTGTTTGCACAGCTGCTGCAGATAGCGGCTGCCCTTCTCGGTCGGCACATGCGCCACGCTGATGTTCACGTCGGTGTCCTGAAGGAATAGCGACCCGGCCGCTGGAAGGCGACCGGGCCAGTCGGGGAGGAGCCTTGGAAGCCTTACGGCCGGATGATGGTGACCGTGTCGCCGGTCGGATCGACCGGGACCGGGGCGCCCGCCGGGGCGTCGCGCGGCAGGCCGCGCGCCTTGTTGGTCACGTAGACGGCGTTGGTCGCGCGATCGATGGCGATGGTCTGGGGGAAGGTGCCGGTCTGGAGATTGGCCAGAACCGAATAATCGTCGGCATCCACGACGGTTACGGTGCCGGCCTGACGGTTGGCGACGTAGACCTGATCCACCGCCCCGTTGAAGGCGACGCTGAGAGCGCCCGCGCCGGTCGGAACGCGCTGGATCACCGAGCCGTCCGAGGCCTTCATGACCGTCAGCTCGCCGGTGCCCTGGCTTGCGACGAAGAGGCGGTCGCCGGCGGCGTCATAGGCGACGTTGATGGCGCTTTCGGTTCCGGTGGCCCAGCGGTGGGCGACTTCGCCCGAGGCGAGGTTTACGACCACGACTTCGTTGGCCGTCATGTCGGTGCTGAAGACGCGGCCGCCGGCGGCGTCGACGGCGAGGCCGGTGAGGACGGCATCGACGTCGATCTGGCGTTCCAGGGTGTTGGTCGCGCCGTCGATGATCCAGATGCGGCTGGACAGGGTGTTGGCGCCGCGCCCGCCGACTTCGGAGACATAGACCTTGTTGGCGGCCTCATCCACGACGACCTGACGGACGTGGGCGTTCTCGCGGTCCGAGCCGATGTTGGCGACGACGCGGCCGGTGGCCAGGTCGATGGCCGAGATCAAGCCGGTGCGGGTGTCGGTGCCGTACAGGGTCTGGGTGCGGCTGTTCAGGGCGAGGCCGTAGAGCGGGTTGGCCGAGACGTCGATCGTCCGGCCCGGGGTCAGGTCGGCGCTCAGGCTGGCGATGGCGGCGGCGTTGGCGCCGCGCGGGCCGACCGCGGCGACCAGAACCGTATCGTCCGCCGGGTTGAAGACGATCTCGTAGAGGCCGCCCGGCGCGACCTTGACCGAACGTTCGACGGTCGGTTCGGCCAAGGCTGAGGAGGCAGCGATCAGGGCGGCGACGGCGGCCGTCAGGCTGAGGGTGGGACGGATCAAGGCGTGACTCCTTCGGGTGCGGTCGAACCGGACGAGGGCGTCAGGTCGATCCAGTAGTCGCCGCGATACGGAACGGCGAGGAAGCGGGTGTTGATCTGGTCCAGCGTCGCGCGCGGGTTCAGATCGGCGAACAGTTCGGGATGGATCCATTTCGCCAGGACCTCGGTCGCGACGATGTCGATGGGCGAGTTCAGCAACTGGTGCGACAGGCCGTGGGTGCGGCCGGCCGAGACGGCGGTCAGGTTGGCGATGCCCCGGCGCGCGGCGACGCGTTGCAGGGAAGCGCGCGACTGGTCCGCGCCGTACTGCGGCCCGACGACGAAGCCGCCGGCGCGCTCCAGGTGCGGCCCGCCCGTGGCGATGTAGATCGTCGGGTCGCGGTCGATGACGTATTCGAGGTTCAGCTTGCCCGAGGCGGCCGTCAGCACGTCGGCGCCGATGTTCCGCCCGCCGACGAAGGCGATGTAGTCGCCGACATTGCCCGGTCCGACTGAGTTGCAGCAGTCCGGACCGTTGCCCGCGTGGGCCTCCAGGAAGACGGTCGGCTTCTGGGCGTCGGTCAGGGTCGCGACGCGGTCGGAGATGATCTTGAGGCGTTCGGCGCGGAAGGCGTTGTAGGCGGTCGCCTGTTCCTCGCGACCCACCAAACGGCCGAGCAGCGACAGGCTGCGGGCCTGGTTCTCGAACGGGTGGGTGAAGAAGTCGATGAAGGCGACGGTGACGCCCGCGGCCTCCAGCTGGGACACCTGGGCGTCCGTCGGGCCGGAGCCGAGCGACACCACCGCCACGTTCGGACCGGCCGCCAGCACGGCCTCGACATCGAAGTCTCCGGCCGAGCTCGGGGTCTTCGGCAGGGCGGCGAGCGCCGGGGATTTCTCGACGAAGGCGGCGTACATTTCAGGGCTGATACGGTTCACGTCGCCGGCCCAGGCAGCCAGGACACTGACCGGATCCGGGTGGATCAGCGACAGGGCGATCAGATAGCGACCGTCGTCGATCGACAGCTTGCCCGCCGGGGTGGCGACGCCGAGCGGACGATCGCGCAGGTCGGTCAGGGCGCCGGAGGCCGGGGTCGCCGTCTCGCGACCGCAGCCGACGACCAGAAGCGTCAGGCCCGCGCCGCCCAGGCCAAGAAGGCCGCGTCTGTTCAGGGCGGTCATCCTCAGAACTCCAGGTTCGCGCCGACCCAGAAGCGACGGCCGTCGCCCTGCTGGTCATAGGTGGCGACGTCCAGAACCTTGTCCGTCAGATTGTAGACCCCCGCCTTCAGGGTTACGTTTTCACGCACCCGCCAGTTCGCCCCGATGTCGACCAGGGTGTAGTCGGGATAGCGGCGCCCCACCTGACGGGCGCCTTCCAGCACCGGCTGGCCGTTGGTGCCGACGCGCAGACCGGCATTGATCTCCTCGCCGCGATAGCTGACCGAACCCCACAGACCCAGGGTGTCGCTGACCGCATAGTCCGCGCGGGCGTTGGCCATGTGTTTGGGCGTCCGGCCCAGCGGCTGGCCGGCATAGAGACCGCCGCGCTGTTCGGAATCGGTGAAGGTGTAGTTGAGCTTCAGCGTCAGGGCGTCGGTCGCCGCCCACATGCCGCCCGTCTCGATGCCCTGGATGCGGGCGTCGCTGACGTTGTACCAGTAATAGAGCTGATACAGCGGGTTGACCGACCAGCGCAGCACCTCGGACGGCACGTCGCAGACGCCGTTGTTGTTGGCGTCCGGCCCGCAGGCGCGGTCGAAGTCGATCTTGTCGGTGAAGTCGGTGCGGAAGATGGTGGCGTTGAACCGCAGGGTCCTCGACGGCCGCCACTGGGCGTTGAGCTCGTAGTTGGTGCTGGTCTCGGGCTTCAGGTTCGGGTCGCCGATGATGACGCCGCACAGACCCGCCCCGTAGTTGCAGTTGGCGCCGCCGGTCTCATAGGCATAGCCCTCGGCTACGGCGCGCAGTTCCGGAGCCTTGAAGCCGGTCGAGACGCCGCCCTTCAGGGTCAGGGTGTCGCTGGCGCTCCAGACCAGATAGGCGCGCGGGCTCCAGTGGTCGCCATAACGCTCGTGGTCGTCCCAGCGCAGGCCCAGCGTCAGGGCCAGGTCGTCGGTCAGGCCGATCTCGTCCTCGACGAACAGGGCGCGCTGCCAGACCTCGAAGGTGCGGGCGATGTTGTCGCGAGCGCCCTGGTTGATGTCGACCAGGCTGGCGTTCTGATACTGGGCGCCGAAGACGAGGTTGTGGTCGCCCAGCGGCGTCCCTTCCAGCGGGACGTTGAACAGAGCGTCGTAGACGGTGTTGGTGATTTCCGGCGCGCGGATGCCGCGGATCAGGGTTCCGGCGGCGTCGGCGGTCCAGGTCTCGCGCTGGGCCTCTTCGCGCATCACCGACAGGGCGCTGGTCCCCCAGCTCCAGTTGCCGTTCCAGGCCAGGGAGGCGCTGTCGCGGCTGTGGTCGTTGCGGACGCTGCGGCCGGTCGGGGCGACGGTCAGGCCGGCCGTGGAGGTACGCTCGATCCGGGCCGTGTCGGCCGTCAGCATGATCTCGTGGTCGGCGTTCGGCGTCCAGGACAGACGGCCGGTCAGGCTGTATTCGTCCGCCCCCATCGAGCCGGTGCTGGACGGGGCGTTGTAGATGTCGTCCTCGTCCCGCTGGAACGTCCGGCCCCAGAACTGCAGGCCCAGGGTCTCCGACACGATCGGGCCGCCGAGGTAGAACTGGCCTTGATACCAGTCGCCGCTGTCGCCGTTCTCCTGGCTGACATAGTCGGCGCCGACCGAGCCGCCCCAGCGCAGGGGCACCTTCTTCGTGATGATGTTGATGACGCCGCCCAGGGCGTCAGACCCGTAGAGCGACGACATCGGGCCGCGCACGACCTCGACCCGTTCGATGGCGCCGACCGGAGGCATGAAGCTCTGTTCCAGGCCGCCGTTGCCGTTGACCCGCGCCTCGCGCGTCGACTGGCGACGCCCGTCCACCAGGGTCAGGGTGTAGGAGCCCGGCAGGCCCCGGATCAGGATGTCCTGGAAGTTCGATCCCCCCGAGATCGAAACCCCCTCCACATCACGCACTGCGTCGAACAGATCGACATAGGCGCGATTCTCCAGCTGTTCGGAGGTCACCACCGAGATGGTGGCCGGCGCCCGCTCCACCGTCTGGGCCCGCGTCGATGCGGTGACCACCACCTCGTCCAGTCGGTCCTCCTGGGCGGTCTGGGCGAAGCCCGGCGCGGCGACCATGTAAACGCCGAGCATGAGCGCGGCCCTGAACGAGCGAGAAGAAGGGGTCATATCCGTCCTGACTGAGGACGGCCGCGATACTGCGAATGCCTCGCAATGGCAAGACTGCTAGCCAAGCTTTCGCCAGGGTGCGACGATCCGCCGTGCCGCCTACTCGGCGCGCACGCAGATCAGCCCACGCCCGGTTTCAGGACGTCGGCGGCTTCAGGCTCTGTGATGGTTCGGGAAAAGAATGGCGCACCCGAAGTGAAAATTCTTAAAATACAAACATGTACGCCCAGATCCCAGGATGTCCGACGGTCACTGGCGGACCAAACACTTAGTCGTTCACATCCGATTGGTGCTATCCATGGCTATCCGCCTGCTTCCAGCGCCCGAAGTATGAATGGATCTATGAACCTAGAGTAGGGCGCACACACCAAACAAAGCTCCAGCCATCGACTGCCGGCTCAGGCGCCATGCGTGGCTTTCCCGCCAGTTGGCGAAACTTTGTTAGGTGCGTCGCAGCAATTCGTGATGACCCATCCCATCGCACATTGTTATAGCTGGGATATCAGCCCTAGGTTGGGCTGAAGTCGGGGGACTACATGGCGAACGAAGGCAAGGGCAAGGTCGCGCTCATTACCGGCGTGACGGGTCAGGACGGGGCCTATCTCGCCGACCTCCTGCTGGAAAAGGGCTACACGGTCCACGGCGTGAAGCGCCGGTCGTCGTCGTTCAACACCGGCCGGATCGACCATATCTATCAGGACCCGCACGAGGCGAACCCGCGCTTCATCCTGCACTATGGCGACCTGACCGACTCGACCAATCTGATCCGGATCATCCAGGAAACCCAGCCGGACGAGATCTACAACTTGGCGGCCATGAGCCACGTCCAGGTGTCATTCGCCACGCCGGAGTACACGGCAAACGCCGACGGCATCGGCACCCTGCGTATCCTTGAGGCGATCCGCATCCTGGGGCTGGAGAAGAAGACCCGCTTCTATCAGGCCTCGACCTCGGAACTGTACGGCAAGGTACAGGAAGTGCCGCAGTCGGAGACCACGCCCTTCTATCCGCGCAGCCCCTACGCCGTGGCGAAGATCTACGGCTACTGGATCGTCGTGAACTACCGCGAGGCCTACGGCATCCACGCCTCGAACGGCATCCTGTTCAATCACGAGAGCCCGCTGCGCGGCGAGACCTTCGTGACCCGCAAGATCACGCGCGCCGCCGCCGCCATCAAGCTGGGCTTCCAGGACAAGCTGTTCCTCGGCAACATCGACGCCAAGCGCGACTGGGGCCATGCCCGCGAGTATGTGCGCGGCATGTGGTTGATGCTGCAGCAGGACGAGCCCGACGACTACGTCCTTGCGACCGGCGAGACGACCATCATCCGCGACTTCGTCACCCACGCCTTCAAGCAGATCGATGTCACGCTGCGCTGGGAAGGCGAAGGCGTCGACGAGAAGGGCGTATGTGCCGATACGGGCCGCGTCTACGTCGAGATCGACCCCCGTTATTTCCGCCCAACCGAGGTCGACCTGCTGATCGGCGATCCGACCAAGGCCAGGACGAAGCTCGGCTGGGTTCACGACACCAAGTGGCAGGCCCTGTGCGAGGAAATGGTCGCCGCCGACCTAGTCGCGGTTTCCAGAGAGCAGCGACGCAATGCCGAGTGAAATCATCTTCCCCCTCGCAGGCAAACGCGTCTGGGTCGCCGGTCATCGCGGCATGGTCGGCTCCGCCATCGTGCGCCGACTGGCCAGCGAGGACTGCGAGATCGTCACCGCCTCTCGCGCCGAAGTGGACCTGAAAGACCCGGCGGCGGTTCTAGCGTTTGTGGGCGAGCAGAAGCCGGACGCCATCTTCATGGCGGCGGCCAAGGTCGGCGGCATCCTGGCGAACGACACCTACCCAGCCGACTTCCTCTACGACAACCTGATGATCGCGGCGAACGTCACCGAGGCGGCCTATCGCCACCAGGTCGGCAAGATGCTGTTCCTCGGATCGTCCTGCATTTACCCGAAAGATGCGCCGCAGCCGATCCCGGAGGACGCCCTTCTGACCGGCCCGCTGGAGCCGACCAACGAATGGTACGCGATCGCGAAGATTGCCGGCATCAAACTGGCGCAGGCCTATCGGAAGCAGCACGGCTGCGACTTCATCAGCGCCATGCCGACCAACCTCTATGGCCCCGGCGACAATTTCGACCTGAACACCAGCCACGTTCTGCCGGCCCTGATCCGCAAGGCGCACGAAGCCAAGGTCGCTGGCGCGGATCACATCACGATCTGGGGCACGGGCACGCCGCGCCGTGAGTTCCTGCACGCCAATGACTGCGCGGATGCGTGCGTCTTCCTGATGAAACACTACTCCGCTGCCGAGCACGTCAATGTCGGTTCGGGCGAGGACATCGCCATCATGGATCTGGCGCGATTGGTTTGCGAGGTGGTGGGGTTCGAGGGCGATATCCGAGCCGATACGACCAAGCCCGATGGGACGATGCGAAAGCTGATGAGCGGCGAGAGGCTGAAGGCCATGGGGTGGGAGCCGACGATAGCACTCAAATCTGGTATGGAAAGCCTATATGACCTTCTTGCCAAAGAGCACCTTTCCTCGGAATTTGTGACGTGACAGTATTTTCTAAGCAACAACATGACATCTTGTCGAGCAGCTCTCGCAACAAGCGTCTGTTGTTGGCATTTCTTGCTACATGCGCATTTGTCGGATTTACCATATACTGCGTTACGAAGAATACGGAATCTCTTGCGACTCAAATTTCTCTTGTTGCGGTTCTGGTAGCGCTCATCTCGTATGGATCGGTTGTCCTTTGGTTGGAGGCCTCGAGGGGGGAGCTGTTTTCTCCTATCGCGCTTTTTTCGGCTTCCGTTCTTGCTCACTTTGGCGTCACCGGACTCCTGTATCCCGATCCGGACGTTTTCGTTTCAAGAAGGAACTATGACTTTCTGGTTCCATCCATTTTCTATAGTTTTGCTTTTGTCTTTGTGTACAACATAGCCGGATATGCAATATTACAATACAAAAGACATAGTCGTAATGGAAATGAATTAACCGCCTGGGGCGGAAGGGGCGTATATATAGCCATTGGCATATTGCTCCTGATCGGAGTGAGTGCGAGATTCATAATTATTGACTGGAACGTTTACCTTCAAACTAGTCTCGCGACCTTAGAGGGCGCCAGGCACATAAAATTTATCGGTACTGTTCGGCAGTTCGAGCTGTTCCCGAATTATGCTGCATATATCGCGCTGATTTATGCATTCTCCCAGTTCAAGCAACATAATATAAAAGCTTACAATTTTGCGATGCGTGTAGGCATCGCCCTTGTTGTGTTTAACCTAATATATTGGCTTCCTACGGGGAAGAAATTTCCTATAATCGCGACAACGATTCTGCCCATAATGATCCTGTATCTATATCAGAAGCGGCTTCCACCTCTTCGATTGCTTGTAGTTGCGATAGTGTTCGTTGGTGCCCTGTTTCCGCTTACCCACGCATATCGAGTGTCTCAGGCCCAGGCATTCTCCGGCCGTAACGTTGATGATCTAGGGTCAACGTTAGCCGCTGTCGGCGAGGCTATGGTGTCTTCGTCTTCTAGTCAGGAGATGGGGGCACGAAACCGTACCTTTGGGCGATTAAATCAGAACGAGCCGGTCGCAGGTTCGATTCGCATTATCAACGACGGCGAAGCCGATTTGCGCTGGGGCGTGGACTACGCGAATGTGATGACCAACATGATCCCAGGCTTTCTGTGGCCTGACAAACCCAAGGTCATGTACGGGAACGAATTCGGCCATCTCACGGAGATGGTTCAACGCACGGATCCTTATACGGCAATTTCTGTCACATTGATCGGAGAATCCTTTCTCAACTTTCACATCGCAGGAATCCTTGTTGGGGGTCTTCTTGCGCTTATATTTTGCGGCATCTATATTTTAGGACGTTGCGGGGTGTGCAAAGAGACATCCACCCTGCTCTATGTTGTTGCAACTCCAACTATATTGTATGTTGGAGCTTCTTTTGCGTTGTACATAAGCTCCATGATCCAGACACTGGTCGTGGTGTTTTTGGTGGCAAAATGCTTGGAAGTTCGCTCCAGCCGGAGGGCGGCTATGATGGCGCGCTCGAGAGGTCCAGCTTGGGCTAATTCCGCCCCAAGTCCGGGGACTGGCGCGGCATGAAAAATATCAACAACGCCATCATTGATGAGTTTATCGGACGATCCATCAACGAGTTGCGGTTATCGAAGCCGAAAGCACGCTATCTTGAGGTGGGGTGCGGAGACATGCGCTATGCGAAGCATTTGGACCGCGAAGCATGGGATTGTGTTTTCACCGACTATGAGTCTCGCAGTCCCGGTGTGACGTTGTTGGCGGATGCGCATGCTTTGCCATTTGGGTCAGAGACTTTCGATGTCGTTGTCATGACGGAGGTTCTTGAACATCTTCATTCGCCGGAATTGGCGATCAAGGAAGTTACAAGAGTTCTTGGTGATAGTGGCGTTCTAATTCTAACGGTCCCGTTCATGTATCAATTGCATGAAATGCCTAGCGATTATGTGAGGTGGACTGAGTTCATGTTATCAAAAACGCTAGCATCGAACGGCATGAGCATAGTCAAATTTGAACGTCGAGCAGACGCTATCGGTGTTCTATTCACTATACTACAACATCTTTCGAGCGGATTGGCCGAATTCTTGACCAGGCGAGCGGCGACAAGGATTTTTGCGCCAATCGTCTCAGGCATCACTGCAGCGACGCTTGGATTGGCGGTTCGAGCTTATGTTGCGGCCGCGCTCAGATCCATTGCATCGGTTCGGTACGCCGGCGAGGGCCTGACGGGAGTTCGGGGTCATCTTCAACTTTGGCATCTTGGATACAATGTTGTCTGTGCCAAGAGGGTTGGACCCTCATGACGCGCAAGCACGTTGCATTCATCGCGCCCAGTCTCGGCGTTGGCGGTGCCGAGATACACTTGGTACAGTATGCAAACGCCCTAATCGCACGAGGGCTGGATGTTTCGATCATCGTCGTTGGCAAAGATACGACCGTAGCCTCCCGCCTCCATGGGCAAGTACGGGTTCTCACGCTTGACGCCAGAGTTCGAAGTCCCATCACCTGGCTGCGCTGCGCGCAGGCCGTGCGCCGCTTGAAGCCGGACGTGGTCGTGGGATGGGCCTTGTGGGGAAACGCACTGGCGGTGGCGGGCCGTCTCTTCGGATCACGTATTCGCACAGTGATCGTAGAACTGAACTACCTGCCTCGACAGCTTGAAGCTGCGTCATGGGTTGAGCGCCTGGTCGTTATGGCGATCGTGAAGGGATTGTATGGCTGCGCCGACGTTGTGGCCGCCAATTCAGATGAGATCATCAAATGGCTCAAAACCATCCTCGGGCCCGATGTCGTCTACTCCCGGCAGTTCAACCCTATGGATTTTGATCGTGCCGATGCGCTCGCTCTCGAGGCCATACCCGAACGAGACAGTCAGTGGTGGACCGGCGTGCGTGTGTTGGCAGTTGGACGGATGGTGCTGGCGCACAAGGGCTTCGATATATTAGTTAAAGCCTGCGCCCAATTGCCAGAATCTCTTGAGTGGAAATTGATACTAATAGGTTCAGGCAAAGACGAACATAAACTGAAAGAAATTATCGACCAATTTGATTTGAGTCACAATATTAAGATGATTGGCTCTATTGATAATCCGTTCAGTTATTACAACAAAGCCGACATTGTTGTTGTCCCATCACGATTTGAGGGATTTCCGAATGTCTTGCTCGAAGCCATGGCGGTGGGGAGGGCCACTATAGCGGCTGATTGCCTGAGCGGCCCAAGGGAGTTGACCGAGGAGGGTCGGGTAGGGGTCCTCGTGCCTGTGGACGATACTGATGCCCTGTCAGAAGCGCTAAGCAGTCTAATTTTGAATGCTGACCGTCGCGCTTCGCTTGGTTTAAATGCCCGGACCTCGACCAAAGAACGTTACTCGGAGCACCAAGTATTTGAAGCCCTATCGCGGGCACTTGGATGAGAAGGCTTGTTACAGCAGCGTCGCTAACACTTGCATCATCGGCGTTTGCGGGCCTGGTAAATTTTGGATCACAGGTCTGGTTTGCCAGATCTCTCGGCATAAACACTATCTCCGAGTATGCATACGCGTTTGTTGCAACTCAGATTGTAACTCTAGCCTTTAATTTCGGCGTTAACCAGGGCGTCATTTACGCTGGCTTCTCTAAGGAGAATTTGAGAGATGCATGGATATTTCAAACACGCCTTATCAGCTTTCTTATATTGATAGCAGTGTTGATATTCTTGGCAGGAAGCTTCCTTCTTCCAGCGCACGCTGGAAATCTCGCCAAGCTTTCGGCAGTGTCAATCGGCGGCTACGCGCTCACTTTATTCGGACACATAGCTAATGTGAAACGGGAGAGCGAACTCCGATATGGTCAGATCGCCGTTGTTAGGGCGGTCTCTTATGTCGGCGCAAACGCCGTCGGCATCGGACTATGTTTCTTCTTCACCAATGCGTTCCCGATGGTCATTCGTGATTGCTTTTTCGGTTTAGCATTTTCTCTTCTTGCTATTTTTGGCGCCGATCCGTTAACCAGAAACATCATGTTTTCTTGTGGTCCATTTAGTACATTATCAATTAATAATTCTCGGCTGATGTCGGTGACAAAGAAGAATTGGATTGTTTCTCTTGGCTCTGCAGGAATACTTCGGCTAGATTATGCTATCGGGGCGGCTCTTCTTGGAAAGACCTCGTTTGGCGTGTACTATCAGATGAGGGCGCTGGTTGAAGGCGCTATCGGCTTGGTCCTTAGTACAATACAGTCTGTACTTTTCTCGCATTTCGCCGGCGCAGGCAGGGGGATAGATGTCAAGACGTTCACACGAATTCTATGGGTGGTTGTTCTTACGCTGTCGCTTGTCGGCGTCGGCGTCGCCGCGACTTTCGGGTCTGCAGTGATCCGCTTGGTGCTCGGGCCGGATTGGGTAGCCGGGGCCCCCGCGCTGGTGGGGCTCGTGGCGTACAGTATCTATCGGACCGCTTTCGAAGCCTTGACCGTCCAGGCCCGTGCAACGGCAAGATACTGGGTGGTCTTGTCCGGCCAAGTGGTCTGGGCCGCTTGTCTAATGGTCTCATTGCCATTCTTGGTGGCGACCTACGGTGTTTTCGGTGCAGGGGTTGGCGCGGCCGTCAGCGCATTTGCCGGTCTGGGTCTGTCTGTCGTTCTGCTCCGGCGCGCCACGCCTGTCAGGGCATCATGAAACTGCTGCACATCATCGCAACGGCGAACCCCGAGTCAGGCGGCCCCATCGAAGGCATCCTGCGTCAAAACGAGGCTTGCGGCGGGCGTGATGGGCCGGTCAAGCGCGAGTTCGCCACCCTCGACCCACCCGACAGTCCCCATCTTGCGCGGGTCCCCATGCCGGTTCATGCCCTGGGCGGGCGCAAGACGGGCTGGCGCCCCCCGTGGCGGCAGGCGCTCGAGCATTACGGCTGGTCGCCCGACTACGTCCCTTGGCTGCGCGACAATGTCGGGCGGTTCGACGCCGTGATCGTTCATGGGCTGTGGAACTATGCGCCATTCGCGGCCTCGCGCGTGCTGCCAGGCGGGCCCGTGCCCTATTTCGTCTTCACCCATGGCATGATGGACCCGTGGTTCCGTGAGACCTATCCGTTGAAGCACTTGGCCAAGCAGGGGTTCTGGTTGGCGGGTGAGGGTCGGTTGCTGGCCGGTGCGCGCTCGGTCTTCTTCACCTGCGAGGAGGAGCGGCGCAAGGCGCGGGGCCAGTTCTGGGGTCGCGGTGCCTATCGGGAAACGGTGGTCGGCTACGGTGCCGCGCCGCCGCCGCCGCGCACGCCTGCGCTCGACGCCGCCTTCCGCGCCGCCGCCCCGGCGCTAAAGGACAGGCCCTATCTGCTGTTCCTCAGCCGCATCCATCCGAAGAAAGGAAGCAACCTGCTTATTGAGGCTTTCGCGGCTGTCGCTATCAACCATCCCGGAACGGATCTGGTCATGGCGGGTCCGGATCAGACCGGCTGGCGCACTGAACTTGAGGCCCTGGCCGACCGCCTCGGCGTGGCCGACCGCATTCACTGGACCGGTCCGATCTATGGCGACGCGAAGTGGGGCGCCCTCTATGGAGCCAAAGCCTTCGTCCTGACTTCGCACCAAGAGAATTTCGGCATCGCCGTGGCTGAGGCTTTGGGCTGTGGAACCCCCGTCCTGATCTCCGACAAGATCGACATCTGGCGCGAGATTGAGGGGGCGGGCGCGGGGCTGGTTGCGCCCGATACGGTCGAGGGGGCGTGCAACTTGCTCACCCGATGGTTCGCCCTGCCTCATGACAAGAAAACTCACATGGGTGAGAGTGCCCGAACGTTGTTCAATGATCAGTTCAACGTCACCTGCACTGGTCCGGCTCTTATAAAGACTATCGAAGGGCTGGTATGAGCGCCCCGATGGATGCCGCCCGAACCAATCCCATAGAAGGGGGGGCCAGCTATAAATTGTCGCACCGGTTGTTCCGGCTGGCCTGGAACGTGGTGTGGGCTCTGCTCGCCTCCTGGACCCCGCCCTTCATGCGCGGATGGCGGCGGTGGTTGTTGCGGCGCTTCGGGGCAACGATCGACGACACCGCAGGCGTCTATGGCTCGGCCCAAATATGGTATCCGCCCAACTTGACGATGGGCGCTCACGCCTACATTGGCCCCGGCGCGATCGTCTATTGCATGGCACCGATCACCCTGGACGACTACGCTATCGTGTCGCAGCGCGCTCATCTCTGTGCCGGGACCCACAATATCGACGACCCCAACTTCCAATTGGAAGTCCGGCCGATCCGAATCGGTCGCCGGGGTTGGGTCGCGGCCGAAGCCTTCGTCGGCCCTGGTGTGACCATTGGCGAAGGCGCCGTGCTGGGCGGGCGGGCCGTCGCCTTCCGCGACCTGAAGCCCTGGGGCGTCTACTCCGGCAATCCGGCAGGTTGGCTGCGCGAACGCAGGGTGCGGTTCTCCGAGCAGGAAGACTAGGCGATGCTGCGCCGTCTGGACGCGACCACGAACCTTTCCGGGCACGATGTCTGCATCGTTGGCGCGGGGCCTGCGGGCATTGCGGCGGCCCTGGCGTGCGAAGACGGCGGACTTTCGGTTTTGCTGATCGAGTCGGGTCTGCAGTCCGAGCAACCTGCAGTCGAGGGGCTTTCCACCGCCGCGGTCGATCCCGCCCGACACGCGCCGGTGGAGATCGCGGCAAGGCGAGGGTTGGGCGGAACCTCGCGCTGGTGGGGCGGGCGTTGCGTACCCTACGACGACATAGATTTCGCCCCGCGCGCCCATCTGCCCCTCGCCGCTTGGCCGATCCCTCATGAAGCCCTCTCGTCTCGCTATGATCGGGCGGCGGCCTTCTTCGACATCGGGTCGGCGGATTTCGGGTGGGCAGCGCCGGACGGATCGGTGCGGGACGGGGCCGGCTTCGACACCCTGGAACGCTGGACGCCCCGGATCGACTGCAGCGAGGTGCACGGCGAACGTCTCCAAACCTCGGACCGGATTACCGTCCTGCTCGATGCGACGGTGACGGCGCTGGAGTTCGCCGCCGCAGAAGACCGGGTGGAGGGGATCACCGTAGCCAACGCCGACTGGCAGTTGCGAATTCCGGTGACGACCTTGGTGTTATCCGCTGGAGGACTGGAGACCACACGTATTCTGCTGGTGGCGCAACGAGAAAAGCCGGAAAGGTTCGGTGGTCCGTTGGGGGCGCTGGGGCGCTACTACGCCGGTCATATCTCGGGAAAGATCGCCGATCTGGTCCTGACCGATCCCGCGAGCGCCGTGGATCACGATTTCTTCAGGGACGGTGACACCTGGGTCCGGCGGCGGTTCGTTCTGGATGCCGAAATCCAGCAGGCGAAGAGCCTGCTCAACACCGCCTTCTGGATCGACAACCCGCCCTTCCACAAGCCTGCCCACCAGAACGGCATTCTGTCGCTGGTCTGGTTCATTCTGGCCATACCACCGCTGGGTCGGCGGCTGATGTCCGAAGGGGTTCGGACCAGCCATATCGGGCCGCGCCCCCATGCTTGGGGTCGGCAACTTCTCAACATCCTCACCCACCCGCTGACCACCGCCGTGGACGCGATCGGCATCGTGAAGAGCCGGCTGGTCGACAAGCCCCGCAAGCCCGGTTTTTTGTTGCGCTCGCGCGACGGACGGTATCCGCTTCACTACCACGCCGAACAGGCACCGAATCCGGACTCGCGGGCAACCTTGGGAAATGCAACGGACCCGTTGGGCACCCCCCGACTGAACATCGATCTGAGGTATTCCGACACTGACGTGCGTTCGGTCATCGACAGCCACGCCGCGTTGGATGCCGCGTTGCGGGCCTCGGGTCAGGGCCGGTTGGACTACTATGCGGAGGGTGAGGCGCTTGAGGTGTTGGCGCTAGCCCAAGCCACGGACGGCTTCCATCAAACCGGTCTAACCCGGATGGGCGACGACCCGGCAACCAGCGTCGTCGACACCGATGCGCGGGCGCATGGGATCGACAACCTCTATATCGCCTCCGCTAGCGTTTTTCCGTCCTCCGGCCAGGCCAACCCGACCTTCCTTGTCATCGCCCTCGCACTACGGGTGGCCGACACCCTGGTCGCGATAGCCAATCGCGCCTCCATCGCCTCCCCGCCGAAAGAGAGGGCTTCGACATGAGAACCATTCCCTGCGCGCCGATCAACCGGGAGGTCTCTGTCATCGGCTTCGGCTGCGCCTCCCTGGGGTCGCGAGTGTCGCCGGCTGACGGAGCAGCGGCTCTCGCCCTCGCCTACGAGAACGGCGTGACCTGGTACGATGTGGCCCCGCCCTACGGCGATGGTCAAGCCGAGGCGCAGCTGGGCGAATTCTTGCGCGGCAAGCGCCAAACCGTGGCCATCTGCACCAAGGTTGGGATCGGGCGGCCGGAGGTCTCCGGGCCCCAGAGGCTGGTCCGCGCGGTGGCCCGCCCCATCATCAAGGCCCTCCCCCAACTGCGTGCGCACGTCGCGGGATTGCGCGGCGGCAGTGGTCGCTCGCCGATTCGCGCCGCCATGATCGAGCCTTCGGTTACGCGCAGCCTGAGGGATCTAAAAACCGACTACATCGATGTACTGGCTTTGCACGAACCGACTGTCGAGGAGGTTCGCGATCCCGACATTCTTGCTGCGCTGAAGGCGCTGGTCGACAAGGGCCATGTCCGCGCGTTGGCGGTGGCCGGAGCGCCGGACGCGATCCAGGCAGCGAACACCTCAGGATTTTTCGACGTTGCCCAGACGCCGGACAGCGTGTTTACACTAGGCCTCGATGCAGTACCGCCGCGATCAGAGCTTTTCGCGATCAGCCACGGCGTCTTTGGCTCGAACGCGCTAGAACAGTTTACGGCTCTGCTGAAAGCAGACCTTAACCTTCAACAGAAGGTGGAGGCGCTCTCGCCCGGCGCCACGCCAGCGGATGTCCTGCTGACTTATGCGCTCGGCCGCAATCCTACAGGCGTCACGCTGGCGTCGATGTTCCGACCCGACCACATCCGCACGAATTGCGCGCGTGCCTCGGCCGCTCCCGATCCACAGTTCGTCGCCGATCTGCGACGCCTGATTGTCGGAACCCCAGTCCTATGAAATCGGTCGCCGTCCTTATCCTGACGCACAATGAAGCGCTGCATATCCGCCGCTCGATAGAAAGCGTCTCGACCTTCGCGAGCGAGGTATTCCTTATCGATTCCGGCTCGACCGATCGGACGGTAGAGATCGCGGAGTCCTTGGGAGCTACGGTATTGAAACATCCCTGGACCAACTATGCCCAGCAGTTCCAGTGGGGTCTGGACCACGCCCCGATCACCGCCGACTGGGTTATGCGTCTGGACGCCGACGAGGTGATCGAGGCGGATCTGGCGGCTGAGATCGGGTCTCGCCTGCTGACCTTGCCGACCGGGGTGAGCGGCGTGAACCTGAAGCGCAAGCATGTCTTCATGGGGCGCTGGATCAAGCACGGCGGCCGCTACCCGCTGACCTTGCTGCGCATCTGGCGGAGCGGCAAGGCACGGATCGAGCAGCGGTGGATGGACGAGCATATGCTGCTGACCGAGGGATCCACTGTGACCTTCGACGGCGGCTTCGCCGATGTGAATCTGAACGACCTGACCTTCTTCACGGACAAGCACAACAAGTACGCCTCGCGCGAGGCCATCGATGTGCTGAACCAGAAGTACGACCTGTTTCCGCGTGACGAGGCGCTGGACGCCAAATCCGCTTCAGCAGCAGCGTCTGGAAAGCGTTGGCTCAAGGAGGGGCTGTATAACCGCTTGCCTTTCTGGGTCGGGCCTTTGGGTTACTTCCTCTACCGCTACATCATCCAGCTTGGCTTCCTGGATGGGCGAGAGGGGTTGATCTATCATGGCCTCCAGGGCGGCTGGTATCGGTTCCTGGTCGCCGCCAAGATCGTCGAATGGGATCGTGAGCTCTCCAAACTGGAGAACGCAGCGGATCAGCTGGCGATGTTGGAGCGGTTGACGGGGTACCGGCTGGCGCCTGCGTCCTAGGCGGCTCAGGTCACGCCGTCGTCGGCGCCTGCCTCGAACCCGTCGATGATGGCGCTCTTGCGCCAGCGTTCCTCGGCCCGAAGGCGGCCGGCGGCGCCGAGCGTCCGGCGCATGGCAGCATTGGTCGCCAGCTCGAGAACGGCTGCAGTCATGGCCTCCGCCGTCGGGGCGACAGCCAATCCGCAACCGCTGACTTCGTGGTCAAGGCCGGTGCCGGCCGCTGCCATCGCGACGACTGGGCGACCGGACGCGAGCATCCCCGTCAGCTTGGACGGCAGAACCAGATCGGCGGCTTCGGGGCGTTGAGGCAAAAGATGGATGTCCGCCGTGCCCAAAAGTTCCGGTAGGCGATCCATGGGCTGCAACGGCAAGAAATGAACCGTGTCCATGCCCTGACAGGTGCGTTCGAGCTCGGCGCGCGCCGGTCCGTCGCCGCACAGGAGAAGCGAGACATTCGCCTTCGCCGCCCTCAGGTGAGCGGCGACCTGGCCCAGAGCCTCCAGCCCCTGTTTGCCGGCCATGTTGCCGGAATAGAGGGCGACGATCCGGTCCTCGGGAATGCCGAGCTCCTGGCGATAGCGGGTGTTGGAACTGGCGAAGACCTGAACCGCATCCACATCGACCCAGTTGCGGAACTCGCTGGTGCGCGCGGCGTCGACGCCCTTCGCGGCCAGTCTTTCCACCATCGCCGGCGAGATGCTGGACACATGGTCGAACCGCTTGAGCAGGGACTTCTCGAAGCCCAACGCGACCTTGCGCGCCGCCCCGTTGTTCAGCACGCCGAGATCGAAGGCGGCGTCGACCTCGAAGTCTTGGACATGGAGCCAGCTCTTCGCGCCGGAGACCTTGGCCGCAGCCAGAGCCGCAGCCGTGGCCGCCAAGGTGGGAGCCACGGCGAACACCAGGTCCGGCTTGAACCTACGCGCCACCCAGACGGCGGTCGGCATCGCAGCGGCCCCGAAGGACGCCAGGTGGACCACGCGCCGCAGACCTGTCGGCCTTGACGGCACGTACAGTGGGGCCCGGTGAACCATCACACCGTTCAGTTCGGAGTTCGACCAGCGCGCGCCGGAGTAGCCTTCCGAGACCGACCACGATGGATAATAGGGCGGTCCTGTCACGACCTCGACCGCGTGGCCGCGCGCAGCCAGTTCCTCGGCAAGCTCGGTGGTGTATTTGGCGCAGCCGACCAACTCAGGCGCGTAGTTCAGCGCCACGATCAACACGCGCTTGCGGACCGGCCGTCCAGGCTCGGCGTTCGCGCGCGGTTCATCCATGATTTTCGGCGATACAGCCTGAGACATCGAAAACTCCCCCATCACACGCTATGGAGGACTGGTGGTTTTCGCAAGCGCAGCATAACCAATGTTCGCTGTACGCGCGGCTCTGAAGCGGCTGCGCAACAGGATCCGGGTTGGGGGACGTAATGAGCGGTGTTGTTCTTGTGGCCGGCGGGGCCGGCTATGTCGGGTCGCATGTCTGTCTGGCCCTGGCGCAGGCGGGCTTCACCCCCGTCGTCTACGACAACCTCTCCAACGGCCACGCCGCCTTCGTTCAGTGGGGCGCGTTGGAGCAGGGCGACATTCGTGACGCGGCGCGGCTGGACGAGGTGATCGCGCTCCACAAACCGGTCGCCCTCCTCCACTTCGCGGCCCTCATCGAGGTGGGAGAGTCCATCAAGGAACCTGGCCGCTTCTACGAGAACAACGTCGCCGGAGCGGTCACCCTGATCGAGGCGGCGCGGCGGGGCAGCATCGAGTGCATGGTCTTCTCCTCGACCTGCGCGACCTATGGCGACCCGGTGCGGCTGCCCATGGACGAGACCCATCCGCAGGCGCCGCTGAATCCCTACGGCCGGTCCAAGCTGATGATCGAGCAGGCCCTGGCCGACTACTCGACCTACGCCAGCTTCCGGTCGGTGTGCCTGCGCTACTTCAATGCCGCCGGAGCCGACGAAGAAGGCCGGATCGGGGAGCGGCACGAGCCGGAAACCCACGCCATTCCGCTGGCGCTGCAGACCGCCTTAGGTCAGCGGTCCGGATTCAAGCTGTTCGGCGACGACTACGACACGCGCGACGGGACGGCGGTGCGCGACTACATCCATGTGATGGATCTGGCGGACGCCCATGTGCGAGCGCTGAAGTATTTGCTCGACGGCGGCCAGACCACCGCCTTCAACCTGGGCACCGGGACCGGCACGACGGTGAAGGAGTTGATCGAGGCGATCCAGCGGACGACCAACAAGCCGTTCGAGGTCGAGATCGCGCCGAGGCGACCCGGCGATGCGCCATGTCTGGTGGCGGACAACAGCCGGGCGCGCGAGGTTCTGGGCTGGCGACCGACGCGGAGCCTGGACGACATCGTGCAGTCGGCCTGGCGTTGGCATGCTGCGGAGCAGGATCGATCGGCGGGATAGTTGACCGACTTGCGCCTTAGTTTCCTTCAGCAGTCCAAGCACCGTTGCGCTGAGGCGGGCGGACGCTTGCAGTTGCGGGCAGAGGGACCTGAAGCGTTCCAGGCCGTCGCCGTCCAGGCCAAGGAACTGCTCGCTAAACTGGCCGGCAAGCTGGACGTCCGCGACGCTGAAGATCGGCGTCCCATCCCCCTGAACCGCGAAATCTATCTGGGCGCGGATTTCAAAGACCTGTGGGATCGCATCAAGGCGAAGACGACCTATCGCCTCGACTTCGACAACGACGCCCTGGTCGCCGATGCGATCAAGCGCTTGTCCGAGATGCCGAAGGTGGCGAAGGCCCAGGTCCGGTTCGTCACGCGCGAGATGGAGATCACCGACGCGGGTGTCGCAGGGGTCAGGGAGCGGGTCTCGGGCTTCATGTCGCTGGCTGCCGAAAACGCGGCGGTTCCAGACGTTCTGGGAGAACTCCAGAACCGCACCCAACTGACTCGCCGCAGCTTGGCGAAGATGCTGATCGACAGCGGCCGGCTGGACGATCTGCGCGCTAACCCCGCTGTCTTCATCGACCAAGCGGCCGATCTGATCGATCAGGCCAAGATCGCCGCTCTGGTTGACGGCATCCGCTATGAACGGATCGCCTCGCCGATCATCTGGAATCAACTGACTTCAAGCCGAACGGCCAACTTGTCGCCATCGGCCTCCAGCCCGCGCCGGACGGCGATGGTGTGTTCGTCGTGCTGAAGGTCGAGCACTGCGTCGACATCGCCCAGGCCGAATGGATCGCACAGAAGGCCGGCGCTGACCTTCACGCGCTGCTTGGCGCTGACTCGGCCGAAGAGGCTGTGATGAAGCACTGCTATCAGGAGCCTGCCAGGTCGGGCTGGACGGTCGCTATCGGCGTTGAACTGGCCGACCGTGACAACGCCGAAGCCTTCGCCGAGGTGGTCGCCGCCTATGCTGGTCCGGAACCCGGCAGCGCGCTGAACTGAGCGCTCAGGTGCAGCATTGGGTGAAATCGGGTATAATCGGGTATGGAATCGGATGTGCGGGTCACAGGACGATGAGAGAGCCGCAAATCACGGTTGGTCCCGACCTCGTGAAGCTGATCGCCGAGATCGACGAGTTCAAGGGGCGGTGGGAGGCCCTGAAGACGCTCGCGCCTGATCGGCTGAATGCGTTGCGCAAGGTCGCGACCATCGAGAGCATCGGGTCGAGCACCCGCATCGAAGGCGCCAAGCTGACCGACGCTGAGGTCGAAGACCTTCTCTCTCAGGCGCTCTCGATCAAGTCGTTCAAGACGCGCGACGAGCAGGAGGTCGCCGGATACGCCGAGGCGATGGACCTGGTGTTCGAAGCCTTCGAGGACATGCGCCTGACGGAGAACCACATCCGCCAGCTTCACCAGAACCTCCTTCGCCACAGCCCCAAGGACGAGCGGCATCGGGGCTCCTACAAAACGCTGTCCAACAACGTCGTCGCCTTCGATGCGGACGGGCGCGAGATCGGCGTCGTGTTCGAAACCACAGCCCCATTCGACACCCCGCGCGAAATGGAGGCCCTGGTCGCTTGGGCGCGGAAGGCCATCGATGAAGAGGCCCTGCATCCACTGCTCGTGATCGCGGTCTTCGTGGTCACCTTCCTGGCCATCCACCCCTTCCAGGACGGGAATGGGCGGTTGTCGCGCGTTCTGACCACGCTGCTGCTCCTGCGCGCGGGCTACGCCTATGTGCCCTATGCCTCACTTGAGCGGGTCATCGAGGAGAACAAAGACTTCTACTACAAGGCTCTACGCCGGACGCAGACGACGCTCAAAGGCGACGCGCCGGACTGGCAGCCGTGGGTCGGGTTCTTTCTCCGCTGTCTGAAGAAGCAGAAGGACGCGCTGGCCGCGCGGCTGGAGCGCGAGCGGATCGAGGCGGCCGGCGACGCTGACCTACCGGACCTGTCGCTCCAGGTGCTCAAGGCCTTGGGATCAGGGAAGCGACTGACCATCGCGCAGTTGGCGGACATCACCCAGGCCAACCGCAACACCCTCAAGGTCCGTCTGCGTGACCTCGTTCAGGCCGGGCG
This sequence comes from Brevundimonas staleyi, assembly GCF_041893865.1. Taxonomy (GTDB): domain Bacteria; phylum Pseudomonadota; class Alphaproteobacteria; order Caulobacterales; family Caulobacteraceae; genus Brevundimonas; species Brevundimonas staleyi. The sequence goes on along the minus strand of NZ_CP169082.1, from coordinate 773,744 downwards.
CATCCGCCAGCACGGCAAGGCCCGTGCGACCTGGTATTCCGCGAGCGTCTGAGGCGCGAGCCTTCGAGGCAAATTCGTCCTCTACAACAACAGGTTAGGAGAAATCGCGCTTGACGTGGCCGTCGCGCGGGGGTATGCAGCGGCCGACGACTAACAAGGCGACCGATGGAGGCGGTCACCCGGCAGGAATGGTCCTGACGGCAACGTGTTGCAGAAAGTCGTCCTATGTCGCGCGTAAACGGACCAACGAGGGGTGAAGTCATTGCCCTTGTGCTGCCAACTGCCAACAACGCGCAGGTTCATATCGACCACAGCGCGCCGCTGTCCCACCCCGGCGTAACCTCTGACAGCCCCATCGTGCGACCGTCCGTTCTGGAGACGGTGGCGATTCAGTTCGTCAGTGGTCCAGTCTCGGCCCCGGCGCCTGATTTGGTGAAACCGGAGTCCACCCTGCCCACTCTTCCGGGCTGGCCTGCCATGCTCTCGCGGTCTCAACTCTGTGCCTATCTCGGCGTGTCATGGAGCACCCTGAAGGGAACGCTGACCGTCCATCCCATCGATCTCGGGGCCAGCGTCATTCGCTACAGTCGGGCGCAGATCGACGAGTGGATCGAGACGAGACCGCCGAAAATCAGAGGCGGGGGCCGACCCTTGATCGAAGCGCCGGAGAGCGAGCCCGTGCCGGACGAGCGCCTGACCGCCTTGGAGCGGGTGCGCCGCCGGGCGGATCGACGCTGATGAAAGTCCGGTATGTTCAGCGTGTTCGACGCGATGACGGCCGAACCGATCTCTACTTCCGTAAGGGCGAAGTTCGACGCGGGCCACTGAAGTCGGCGGACGGCACGTTCGAATTGGAAGCCGAGGTCCAGGCGATCCTGGCCGAGATGAACCAGGCGCTTGCGGCCGCCGAACCAATGGTGGGCACCGTCGGCGGGGCGTTGAAGAAATACAATCGCAGCAGCGAATTCATCACCCTGGAGCGGAGCACCCAGCGGGACTACCAATACAAGATCAACGAACTGTCGGCCGATTGCGGCGACGTTCTGCTCGATCATGTGACCTACGACTGGCTAAAGGCCTTGCAAGACGCCTGGGCGCCCAGAGGGCACAAGATCACCAACGATCTGATGCAGGTGCTGAAGAACGCCCTGAAGCCGTATTTGGCCAACGGCATGGTGAAGGGGCATCCGTTCGCCGCGATCAACAAGTTGCAGCCGCCGGCCAACAAAGGCGAGGCGCACCCGGCCTGGACGGACGCCGAGGTCGAGGCGGCGATCGACATCGCCCTCGAAACGAACCAGCCGGGCTTGGCGCGGGCGATCGCGCTGGGGCGATGGGGCGGGTTCAGGCGGGGCGGCATCTGCCGCATACCGCTTCACGCGCGGATCGTCGGCGAAACCGAAGACGGGATCAGTCACCGACGGCTGTTCTGGACGACGCCCAAGCGCGGCGTGCAATGCGATAAGCCCGAGGACGAGAGGCTGGCCGGCTTGGTCGAGCGCACGCCGAACCGGGCGCTGTCGATCGCCTACAACAAGTATGGCCAGCCGTGGAAGGAGCGGGCTCTGAACCAAGCGTTCGATCGCCTCATCGCGCGAATGGCCCTGGCCGGTCGAGGCCGACCCGATCTCGACATTCACGGCCTGCGTCACGCTCGGGGAATGGAACTGGCTCACGCGGGCGCGTCCGAGTTCCAGATCATGGCGCAACTGGAGCACGCCACGCCCTACACGGCGCGCATCTATATCCGGCAGGCGAACCGGGCGAAGGGGGCCGATGACGCCCAAACGCTCATCGACAACCGCAACCGGCAACGAATGGCCCGAAAAGCCCCGTGAACGATGCCGGAACAGAAAGTGTAACGAGGACTGTAACCGGCCTGTAACAAGGCGGGAAAATCACCACCCCGGCCGGGGTATGTCATTGGAAAGAATGGCGCACCCGAAGAGATTCGAACTCCTGACCCCCAGATTCGTAGTCTGGTGCTCTATCCAGCTGAGCTACGGGTGCGCACGCCTTGCGGCGAGGGCGGGTATCTAGCGGGTCGCCTTGCCGGGCGCAACCCGGTTTTCGAGGAAGTTTCACGCTCCATGCTTGGCGGGGCCGACGCAGCGGCTTAGGTCGGTCCTATGACGTCTTCAGCCTTCCGCCCCCTGCTCGTCGCCACGCTCGCCCTGTCGCTGGTCGGATGCCAGACTGCGCCCCTGACGGGCGCCGTCCCGACGCTCGTCGCACAGAGCCCGGCTACGCCCGCCAATCCCGCACGCGGCCCGTTCGTGGCGGCGGCCAATCCGCTGGCGGTCGAGGCCGGGATGGCGGTCCTGCGACGCGGCGGGTCGGCGGTCGATGCGGCGGTGGCCGTGCAGGCCGTGCTGGGCCTCGTCGAGCCCCAGTCGTCCGGCCTCGGCGGCGGGGCCTTCCTCATGGTCTATGACGCCGAGACGAAGGAAGTGACCACCTACGACGGCCGCGAAACCGCGCCCGCCGACGCCACCCCCGAACTTTTCTACGAGAACGGCCGTCCCCTGCCCTTCATGGACGCGGTGCTGAGCGGACGGTCGACCGGGGCGCCCGGCGCCGTGGCGGCCCTGGCCCTGGCGCAGCAGCAGCATGGGACCCTGGCCTGGTCCTCCCTCTTCGGCGACGCCGAACGTCTGGCCCGCGACGGCTTCACGGTCAGCCCGCGCCTCGCCGGCATGATCGCGGGTCAGGGTCAGGCCCGCACCCGCTGGGCGACCGAATATTTCACCAAGCCGGACGGGACCCGCTACGTCGCCGGCGACACGCTGCGGAACCCGGCCTACGCCGACACGGTGGCGACGATCGCGCGCGACGGCATTCAGGCGCTGCGGACCGGCCCCATCGCCGAGGCCATCGTAGAGGCCGTCCATGCCGAGCCCCGCCCCGGTTCGCTGAGCGCCGCCGACCTCGCCGGTTACCGCCCCATCGCCCGCGATGCGCTGTGCCGTCCGTTCCGGGTCTATGTCGTCTGCATCCCGCCGCCGCCGTCCAGCGGCGTGGCCCTGTTGCAGCTTCTGGCCATGGCCGAGACCCCGACCGCCGCCTCCGTGCTGGCCGAGGGCGAGACCAGCGCCGACGCCTGGACCATGTTCGCCCAGCTGCAGCGGCTGATGTACGCGGACCGCGACCGCTATGTCGCTGACCCGGCCTTCGTCGGCGTTCCTGTCGCCGGACTTCTGGACCCCGACTATGTGGCGGAGCGTGCGGCCCTGGCCCCCGGCCTGACGGGCGCCGCGACCGCCGGCACGCCGCCCGGCGGCATCTTCCGCGCGCCGGACGCCACCAACGAGCCCGCCGGCACCTCGCATCTGGTCGTCGTCGATGCGGCCGGGAACGCGGTCTCCATGACCACGACGGTCGAAAGCATCTTCGGCTCAGGCCGGATGGCGGGCGGCTTCTTCCTCAACAACCAGCTGACCGACTTCTCCTTCTCGCCGACGACGGCGGAGGGTCAGCCCATCGCCAATGCGGTCGCGGCGGGCAAGCGACCGCGCTCGACCATGTCGCCGGTGATCATTCTGGATCAGCAGGGCCGTCTGGTCGGCGCCCTGGGTTCGCCGGGCGGCGGCTCCATCCTGGCCTATAACGCCAAGGGTCTGATCGGGACCCTGGTCTGGGGCCTGCCGATCCAGGCGGCCTTCGACCTGCCCAATCTGGTGGCGCGCGGGTCGGGCTTCGGCGCGGACACGGCGCGGTTCGGCCCCAGCCTGACGGCGGAACTGGCCGAGCGCGGCATCGTGCTCCAGCCCAACACCTCGGAGAACTCCGGCCTGCACGGCGGCATCTGGAAGGGCGACCACTGGGACGGCGGCGCCGACGACCGGCGCGAGGGCGTGGCGCGGACGGAATAGTCGAAGAGGGGCAGGTTCGAAACGCTCGCGCCCGCTTCGATCTCCATCTTCGCTCGACCGGAGACTACCCCGGCAGGCGCAGCTCGAAGGTCGTGCCCGTCGGTCCCGTCTCGACCAGTTTCAGCTCGCCCCCGTGGGCGGCGGCCAGTTCGCGGGAGATGGTCAGGCCCAGACCCGTGCCGTCCGCCGAGCCGCCCGAGACGAAGGGTTCGAACAGCTTGCCCGACAGGCGCGGGGGAATGCCCGGCCCGTCGTCGACGATGCGGATGACGGTCCAGCCGTCCTCGCTGGCCGCCTCGACCAAGATCGAGCCCAGAGGTCCCTTCTTCCGCGCCGAGCGGATGGCGTCGCCCTCGATGGCCTGACGGGCGTTCCGCATCAGATTGACCAGGATGCGGTGCAGCTGGTCGGCGTCTGCCTGGACCGCGAACCGCGCCGGCAGGGCCTTGGCCAGACGCACCCCGGTCGGTTCCAGCCCCGCGTCCTCGGCGGCCGAGGTCACGGCCGGGGCCAGCATGACCCGGTCCAGCACCGGCGCCGGCTCCTCCGACTTGCCGTAGTCCAGCACGTTGCGGGTCAGGGCGGCGGCGCGGCCCAGGGCGCGTTCCAGACGCGGCAGGGCCTTGGCCACCTGGGGATCGGCGGAATCGGCCAGACGCTCGGACGCGATCTGGGCCGAGGTCAGCATGTTCCGCAGGTCGTGGTTGATCTTGGCCACCGCCTCTCCCAGCGCCACCAGGCGGGAACGGGAGCGCAGGGCCTGACGCACCTCCTCCTGCATCCGCGCCAGTTCGCGCTCGACCCGGCCGATCTCGTCGTGACGGTCGGACGGGGTCGGGGCGACGGTCTGGGGATCGGCGGCGAAGCCTTCGATGGAGCGGGTCACCCGGCGCAGCGGCTGCAGCACCAGGAAGGCCAGACCGGCATACAGCAGCCCGCCCCCGACCACCGAAATAACCACCGAGACCAGGAGACTGTTCAGAAGGAAGGCCCGCAGCTCGACCTTCAGCGGCTGGGCCGGCGCCACCACGTCGATGAAGTCGCCTGAGCGATAGCGGGGGGCGGCGCGGGCCCGGATCGAGCGATCCTCCGGCCCGAACAGGGTGTGGATCGGATCCATCAGACGGGCGCCGAGGCTCCGGCGTCGGAGGTCGATGAAGTCGGGCGCGCGGGTCAGGTTGGGGGCCTGCAACAGCTGGCGCATCACCCCCTGGTCGCTGATGGCCACCGCCGACACCCCGCCGATCCGCAGCAGTTGCTCCGCCGTCTGGTCGTCCACGGCGCTATAGGGCAGGGCCTCGACCCCCACCGACGCCAGTTCCGCCGCCTGCAGCCGGTCCAGCAGCCACCGCTCATGGAAGCTCGCGGCGTTCGGCCCGACGATCAGGGCCTGCACCGCCAGGGTGAAGGCCACGGTCAGCAACAGGAGGCGCGACGACAGGCCGTCCGGCGCATGGGGCGTCAGCCGCTCGCGCCAGTCGGCGGGCAGACGGTCGAACCGCTCGCGAAGGACGACCAGCGGGCTCAAAGGGTCGCGGCTCCCGGGAAGCGCTTCTGGAAGGTCTTCAGGATCAGGGGCAGGACCACGGCCAGCACGAACACCCCCGCCATCGGCGCCCAGAACTGGCCGAACAGGGCCTGGATGTCCGGATTGGGGTTCTCGGCCAGGAGGTGGTTCAGCCGCGCCCCGATCCAGCAATAGATGATGTGGGCCGGCAACAGGCCGATCACGGTCGCCACCGTATACGGCCCCAGCCGCACCGACATGATGCCCGCCGCGATATTGATCATGTGGAAAGGCACCACCACGGCCAGACGGGACGCGAGCACATACCAGAAGGTGTCCTTGTCGATGGCGGCGCAGACCTTCCTCAGCATCCCCTCGTCGCGCTCGGCCTTCTTGCGCAGGTCCTGCCCCAGGGCCGACCGCGCCACCGCGTAGACGATCAGGGCGCCGATCGTGGCAGCGATGGAAGTCGCGACCCCGCCGACCCAGGGCCCGAACAGATATCCCGCCGTGATGGTGACGAAGAAGACCCCCGGCACCACGCTGGCCGTCGCGATGGCGAAAATGGCCATCAGGGCCAGAAGGGCCAGGACGTAATGCTCCGCCGCATAGGCGCGCAGCTCCCCGCCGTGTACCCTCAGGGTCTCCAGCGACAGATAGCGGTTCCAGCCCATGCCGAAGATCAGCGCGATCACGCACGCCAGGACCACAAGGGGCAGAAACCGTTTGACGCGATCCATAGTCTTCCCAACGCTCCCGACTGTTTGAAGCTGCCGGAGAGCGTTCCCCGGCGTTGACAGCCGAAGCCTCGCCCCTTATACGCCCGCCCTTCCCGCGGAGGACACGTTGTCCCTCGCGCAACCCTTTTACTCTGGAGCCGACCGTGAAGCGGACCTATCAGCCGTCGCGACTCGTGCGCAAGCGCCGTCACGGCTTCCGTTCGCGGATGGCCACCAAGAACGGACAAAAGATCGTCGCCCGCCGCCGCGCCAAGGGCCGCAAGAAGCTGACCGCCTAAGGCGGTCGGCCCCCTCTCCCGGAGGGGATCGATGACGATTGCCACCACAATCCATCGCCTGACGTCGCGGCCCCAGTTTCTGGCGGCCGCGAAAGGCGTTTCTCAGGCCCGCGGCGCCGTGGTCGTCCAGCGACTGGACCGGGCCGACGGGGATGCGACCATGCGTATCGGCTTCACCGCGACCCGGAAGGTCGGCGGGGCCGTCGTCCGCAACCGCTGCAAACGCCGCCTGCGCGAGGCCGCGCGGGCCATGGTCGCCCAGTACGGCGTCCCCGGCAGCGACTATGTATTCATCGCCCGGCAGGGCACGGCCGACCGTCCATGGGACCGTCTGCTTGACGATGTGAAATCGGCCCTTACAAGGCTCGCGACCCCCGCCGACGGCTCGAAATCCGCCCGTCCGGCCCCCATTTCCCCCGACACGACGCCCGCTCAGGACCGCTGACCCGAATGAAGAACGAGAACACCCGGAATATGGTGATCTTCGCCGTGGCCACGGCGGCGATCCTGATCCTGTACCAGATCTTCGTCATGGGCCCGCAGATGGAGCGCCGTAAGGCCGCCCAGGAAGCGGCCGCCGCCTCCGCTCCGGCCTCGCCCGACGCCGCCGATCAGGTGCCGGGAACCTCGCCCGCCGCCTCCGGCGCCATCTTCGTCACCGACCGCACCCAGGCCATGGGCACGGTCGCCCGCGTGCCGATCAAGACGGACCGCCTGCAGGGTTCGCTGTCGCTTCAGGGCGGCCGGGTCGACGACCTGTTCCTGACCAACTACCGCGAGACCCTGGACGCCGACGCGCCTCCGGTCGAGCTGTTCCGCCCGCAGGGCATGGAGCACGCCTATTTCGCCCAGTTCGGCTGGACCGGTCAGAACATCGTCGGCGGCGTTCCGGGCCCCAACACCATCTGGCGCCTGACCTCGGGCTCCACCCTGACCCAGACCACCCCCGTCACCCTGACCTGGGACAACGGCCAGGGCCTGCGCTTCACCCGCGTCGTCGCCATCGACGACCAGTATATGTTCACCGTCACCGACACGGTCGCCAACCTGGGCACCCAGGCCATCACCATCGCCCCCTACGGCCGCATCGAGCGCCAGGGCGTGCCGGCCCACCTGGGCAAGACCCAGATCCTGCACGAAGGCGGCATCGGCACCTTCTCCAAGGGCGACGGCTACACCACGACCCAGCTGAAATACGGCGACTGGGCCAAGAACCCGCGCGAACAGTTCGAGTCGACCGGCGGCTGGCTGGGCATCACCGACAAATACTGGATGGCGGCCCTGATCCCGCCCCAGACCGAGACGGTCCAGGCCGAGTTCCGCGTCACCGACGCCAACCGCTACAACATCCACGAAGCCCGCATCCTGGGCGAGGCGCGCACCATCAATCCGGGCCGCCAGGTCGTGGAGGTCCAGCACCTCTTCGCCGGCGCCAAGCGCAACGAAATCCTCTCGGCCTACGAGAAGCAGTACGACCTGCCGCGCTTCATCTACGCGATCGACTGGGGCTTCCTGTTCTTCCTGACGCGCCCGATCTTCCTCTTGGTCGAGTTCTTCTACGGCTGGGTCGGAAACTTCGGCGTCGCCATCCTGCTGCTGACCCTGACCATCAAGCTCGTCATGTTCCCCCTGGCGAACAAGAGCTACGAGAGCCTCTCCAAGATGCGGAAGCTCCAGCCCGCGATGGAGAAGATCAAGGAACAGCACAAGGACGACCCGCAGGCCCAGCAGAAGGCCACGATGGAGCTGTACCAGAAGGAGAAGATCAATCCGCTGGCGGGCTGCCTGCCCATCCTGGTCCAGATCCCGGTCTTCTACGCCCTCTACAAGGTGCTCTACGTCACCATCGAGATGCGGCACGCGCCCTTCTTCGGCTGGATCCGCGACCTGTCTGCGCCGGACCCGACCAACATCTGGCAGCTGTTCGGCCTGATCAAATGGGACCCCTCGGCAGTGCCGCTGGTCGGTAACCTGATCGGTTCGCACGCCGGCGGCTTCACCCTGGCCCTCAGCGTCCTGGCCATCATCTACGGCTTCACCATGTGGCTGCAGACGGCGATGAACCCGCCCGCGCCCGATCCGATGCAGCGCAAGATCTTCGCCTGGATGCCGGTGATCTTCACCTTCATCATGGCCGGCTTCCCGGCGGGCCTCCTGATCTACTGGGCCTGGAACAACGTCCTCTCGATCGCCCAGCAGTATTTCATCATGCACCGCTTCAAGGCCGAGAATCCGATCGACACCTTCTTCTCCAAGCTCAAGAAGACGGCGTCTTGACCGACAGCGCACCAGCCTCCCCCTTCGACTTCACCGAGGAGGAGATCGAGGCCGCGCGGGTTCTGTTCCAGCGTCAGGCGACCTTCGTCATGGGGGCCGCCAAGCTGGAGCAACTGCCCGAGCCGGACCTGCCGGAGATCGCCTTCGCCGGCCGGTCCAACGTCGGCAAGTCCAGCCTGATCAACGGGCTGGTGGGCATGAACAAGCTGGCCCGCGCCTCCAACGAGCCGGGTCGGACGCGCGAGGTCAACTTCTTCGACCTCGACGGCAAGATGCGTCTGGTCGACCTGCCCGGCTACGGTTGGGCCAAGGCGTCCAAGACCACGGTTAAGAAGTTCCAGGATCTGGGCCGCGACTACCTGCGCGGCCGGGTCACGCTGAAGCGGGTCTATCTGCTGATCGACAGCCGCCACGGCCTGAAGTCGGTCGACACCGAGGCGCTCGACGCCCTGGACCTCGCCGCCGTCAGCTATCAGATCGTCCTGACCAAGGCCGACAAGATCAAGGCGCACGAGCGGGTCTCTGTCGCCGAGAAGACCTTGAAAGCCATCTCCAAACGCCCCGCCGCCTTCCCGGCCGTGGCGGTGACCTCGTCGGAGAAGGGCTTCGGCCTGCCGGAACTGCGCGCCGAGATCATGCGCACCACGGGCGCGGAGCTCTAGCCTCCGCGACCCCGACGCCTTAGGTGTCGTCCATGCCTCCCGCCGACACGCCAGCCGAAGTCTTCAAGCGCGCGCTTGCTCACACCTCGCGCGCCCTGGCGGAGCAGTCCGAGCTGGAAGTCGTCTTCGGCTCCGACGGGCCCAAGCTGACCGGCGGCGTCCTGACCCTGCCCCACCCGCCGCGCAACGTATCGGAGACCGAGAGCGCCACCCTGCGCGGTCAGGCGGACCGTCTGGCGCTCCGTCTCGCCAACCACGACCCGGCGATCCACTCGACGCTGCGCCCCGCCGACAGCCGCGCCGCCGAGGTGTTCGAGGCCGTCGAACAGGCCCGCGTCGAGGCCCACGGCTCCAACGCCCTGGCCGGCGTCCGCAACAACATGAATGCGGCCCTCCTGACCCGTCTGGAGAAGATGGGAGCGCTGCGCGTCACAGAGGCCGACCGCGTCCCGGTCGCCGAGGCCGTGGCCCTGCTGCTGCGCGAACGCGTCACCGGCCAGCGCGCCCCCGACGGCGCCGGCGCCATGCTGGATCTGGTCCGCACCGACATCGAGGCCAAGGCTCACGTCCAGCTCGACAAGCTCGCCGATGCGGCGGGCGACCAGGCCGCCTTCGGCAAGGCCCTGCGCGACGTGCTGCGCGCGCTGGACCTCGATCCCGGCGACGGTCGCGGCGACGACGCCTCCGAGGATCAGGGCGAGGACGAACCCGACCCGCAGGAGCCCGAAGCCTCCGACGATCAGGACGACGAAGAGGACGAGGAGGGCGGCGAAGGCGGCCAGTCGATGGACGGCGCCTCCGACGATCCAACCGCCGAACAGGACCGCGACGCCCGCCCGGACGGCGCTCCGGCCGAGCGCGACGGCGACGCCGCCGACGACGGCCCGGACGTGGCCGAAGGCGCCCTGCCGAACCGTCAGGAGAACGCCGACGACGGCCGCCAGATCGACTTCTACAAGGTCTTCACCACCGCCTATGACGAGGTCGTGGACGCCGCCGACCTGTGCGACCCGATGGAGCTGGAGCGCCTCCGCTCTCTGCTGGACCAGCAGCTGACCATCCTGTCCTCCGTCGTCGCTCGCCTGGCCAACAAGCTGCAACGCCGCCTGATGGCGCAGCAGAACCGCTCGTGGGCCTTCGATCTGGAAGAGGGCGTGCTCGACACCGCCCGCCTGACCCGCGTCATCACCGATCCGACCAGCCCCCTGTCGTTCAAGATGGAGTCGGAAAGCCCCTTCCGGGACACGGTCGTGACCTTGCTGCTCGACAACTCCGGCTCCATGCGCGGCCGCCCGATCATGGTCGCGGCCGTCTGCGCCGACATCCTGGCGCGGACGCTGGAGCGTTGCGGCGTCAAGGTCGAGATCCTCGGCTTCACCACCCGCGCCTGGAAGGGCGGACAGGCGCGCGAAGCCTGGATCACGGCCGGCAAGCCCTCCATGCCCGGCCGCCTGAACGACCTTCGCCACATCATCTACAAGGCCGCCGACGCGCCGTGGCGCCGCGCCAAGAAGAACCTCGGCCTGATGATGCGCGAGGGCCTGCTCAAGGAGAACATCGACGGCGAGGCCCTGACCTGGGCGCACGACCGGCTGAAGAACCGGCCCGAGAGCCGCAAGATCCTGATGGTCATTTCCGACGGCTCGCCGGTCGACGACTCCACCCAATCGGCCAACGCCGCCCTCTATCTCGACAAGCATCTGCGCGCCGTCATCGAGCGCATCGAGACCCAGAGCCCGGTCGAACTGATCGCCATCGGCATCGGCCACGACGTGACCCGCTGGTATCGCCGCGCGGTCACCATCGTCGACGTAGAACAGCTGGGCGGGGTCATGATCGAGAAGCTGGCCGAACTGTTCGACGCTGCGCCGAAACAGACGGCCCAGAAGGGCGGTCGCCGCCTGAAGCGCGCGGCGTGATGCGGCTCGTCCTCCGCGCGGGCCTGTCCCTGGCCCTGATGGGTCTGGCGGCCTGCGCGGCCGTGGCCACCGCCACGCCCGGCGTCCCGGCCGGTCCGGACCGCGCCGTTCGCATGGAGGCCCGTCACGTCCCGCTCGGCATCGGCGGCGCGACCCTCGCCCCCGGCGTCAGCTACGGCGGCGGCCTCGTCCTGCGCGGCGCCAGCCTGCACGGCCTTTCGGATCTGAAGGTCGTCGGCCTCAGTGCGTCGGAACTCAGGGCCTGGGCGATCAGCGACTTCGGCGCCTTGGTCCGTTTCACCCTTCGCCTGGACGAGAACGGCCGGCTGACCTCGGCCGACAACGCCGTCGCCCGCGCCCTGACCGGTCCCGACGGCCAGGTCCTCGCGCCCAAGGAACGGGCCGACGCCGAGGGGTTGGCCCTGCTGCCCGACGGCGAGGTCCTGGTCAGTTTCGAGCGCGACCACCGCATCTGGTCCTATGGCGTCGATCTCGCGTCGCGCCCCACGCCCGTCCCCTCGCCCGACTTCCCCTTCCCCGACAACGAGGGGATGGAGGGGCTGTCGGCCGACGGCGACGGCTGGCTGGTTCTGGGCGAGGGCGGCGGCGCCTGGCTCTGCGACCGGGGCGGCTGCAAGCCCCTGTCCGACCCCATGCCGACCCCCGCCGACGGCTTCCGCTTCACCGGCGCGGATCGGGACCCCGAGGGCGGCTGGTTCGTGGTCGAGCGCTACTACGCCCCGCCGCTCGACATGCGCGTCCGTGTCCGGCGCCTGTCACCCGAAGGCGTCCTGTCCGAGCCCCTGATCCAGCTGCGCCCGCCGGCCTCGACCGACAATTTCGAGGGGATCGCGGCGGTGGCCACCGCGACCGGCACGCGCCTCTATCTACTCAGCGACGACAACGACAACCTGCTTCAGAAGACCCTGCTCCTGGCCTTCGACGTCCGCCGCTGACCGCTCAGCCGACCGGCTGAACGGTCTGTTCGATGGCGCCGAAGATGGAGTGGTGCTTGTCGTCCAGCATCTCGATGCGGACGGTGTCCCCGTGCTTCAGGAAGGGCGTCACGGCCGCGCCGGTGTTGATCGTCTCGACCGTGCGGATCTCGGCGATGCAGGAGTAGCCGAGACCGCCTTCGGAAACCGGCTTGCCGGGACCGCCGTCCGCGTCCTTGTTCGACACCGTGCCCGAGCCGATGACGGTGCCCGCGACCAGCGACCGGGTCTTGGCCAGGTGGGCGATCAGGACGCCGAAGTCGAAGGTCATGTCCACGCCGGCGTCGGCCGAACCGAAGTCCTGACCGTTCAGTTGCACCGACAGGGCGCCCGACAGCTTGCCGTCCTTCCAGCGATCGCCCAGGGCGTCCGGGGTCACGAAGACGGGCGACAGGGTGGAGGCGGGCTTGGACTGGACGAAGCCGAAGCCCTTGCCGAGTTCGCCGGGGATCAGGTTGCGCAAGCTGACGTCGTTGACCAGGCCGACCAGACGGATGTGACCGCGCGCCTCTTCCGGCGTGACGCCCTGGGGCACATCGCCGGTGACGACGACGATTTCGGCCTCCAGGTCGCAGCCCCAGCTTTCGTCGGCCAGCGGGATCGGATCGCGCGCGCCCATGAAGTGGTCGGAGCCGCCCTGATACATCAGGGGGTCGGTCCAGAAGCTGGCCGGCATCTCGGCGCCCCGCGCCTTCCGCACCAGTTCGACGTGGTTCACATAGGCCGAGCCGTCCGCCCACTGATAGGCGCGCGGCAGGGGGGCGGCGGCGTCCCGCTCATGGAACCGCCCGCGCGGCACGCCCTCATGCTCCAGGCTTTCGGCCAGGGCGCGCAGCTTGGGCTCGCAATGCTCCCAGTCGTCGAGCGCGGCCTGCAGCGTCGGGGCGATCAGGAAGGCGTCGGTGAACCAGGCGAGGTCCGAGGAGACGACCACGAGGCGGCCGTCACGGCCGTGCTTGAGCGAGGCGAGTTTCATGCCTCTGGTCTAGGCCGGATCGGCGGCGAGGTGAACCGCCCTCGAAGCGTGATCGTCGATCACCTCGAACGCGGCGACCCATCGGTCAGTGGCGACCGCCCACGGTATGGCTGTGTCCGTCGGACAGATCGCTGGACGGCGGCCGGCGATTGAGAGCGCGCTGCGCCGCCTTCAACTCGGCGACCCGGCCCTCCTTGTTGTGCCAGTAGTCGTTGAAGGCGCGGACGGCCTTGTCGAGGGCGTCGATCTGCTCGGCATGGGTCATGTCCCGCTTCACCGTCTTGGGCGGCGCGGGCCTGTCTGTCGGGGAATCGCGCTCGGCGCGGGGCGGCGGGGTGTCGGCGGCAGGGGGCGTCGCGACCGGGGCGCCGCCGATATAGACCTGGTTGATCGATACCGGCTGGGCGGGCACGGCGCCGCAGGCGCAGACCCGGGCGCCGCCCGTTCCGCCACAGGTGCAGGTTCTGGACTCCGGACGGGTTTCCGTCTTGGCCTCCGGCTTGGCGGGTTCCTCGATCTTGCCCTCGCCAGCCTGTTTCAGCGCCTTGGTCAGGCCGCCCAGTTCCTTGCCGACGACGATGACGGGGCCCAGGTACTGGTCGATCTTGCGCTCCAGCACCTCGGCCTTCTGCTTCAGCTCGTTGCTGCTGGCCGAGCGGGCGTCCGAGGCATAGCGCTTGATGACCGCATAGATCTCGCCGGGCGCCTTGTCGGCGTCGGTGCCGTCCGTCTGGCCCATGTGCCAGCGGCCGAGGAAGAACATCCCCACCGCGATGGCCAGCAGAAGCAGGAACAGGATCAGCGCCAGAAGCGGCGGCAAGCCCAGGAACAGGGGCTCGTCGACGCGGGAGTAGACCCCTTCGGCCGTTTCGAACTCCGCTGGATACATGCCGATTCCCCCGCGATCGCAGAACGTCGTGCGATCATGCCGTAGCCGCTAACGCCTGACCACGGAAAAGGTTAACGACGAAATGTGAAGCTTGTGGGTTTCAGCGCGATCCGGCCGGGGAATGCAGGATGGCGCGGGCCTCGACACCCTCGCGGGCGGCGGCGTCGCGAACCTCGACCTCGACGATGATGGCCCCCTCGGGATCGAGCGCCCAGAGGTAGCGGCGCTCGACCTCGACCGTGCGGCCGGATGGAGCGAAGCCCTCGAAACTGTCGCCCCAGGGGGTGATCCGCTTCAGCTCGGGCCAGGTCAGGGAGCAGGCGGAGTTCAGCTCCTCCTGCGCCATCTGGGTCAGTTCGTCGGTCATCAGGCCATCACTCCGCCGGGCGCCGTGTAGTCGGAAACGGGGGCGTCGCCGGTGTTCACCACCTCCGACGGTTCGAAGATGATCACCTCGGCCTCCTCCTCGGCGCCGGTGCGGTGTTCGACGCCCGAGGGCACTACGATGAACTGGCCGGGGTCGAGGTGGACGATGCGGTCGCGGAACTCGACGTAGAAGCGGCCCTTCCAGACCAGGAACATCTCCTGCCCCTCGGCATGGCTGTGCCAGGGGAAGACGCCCTGAACCTTCACGATCCGCACGTCCTGACCGTTCAACTGGGCGGCGATGCGGGGCCGCCAGTGGTCGGAGAAGCCGGCGAACTTCTCGGCCAGATCGACGCGCTCGGTCACTGAGTCTCGTCGGCGTAGATGGCGACGTGGGCGACACCGTCCGGACCAATGTGGCCGCGATACATGCCAGAGGTGGACATTGCGAAGTAGGCCACGCCGTCGTCTCTCATCGTGATGACGCCGCCCTTGCCTCCGAGTTCGTTTGCCTCCGCGATCTCTGCCTCGGCCGCGAGCATGTCCCGGCGGATGGGATCAGCAAGACAAACCTCATCGGGTCCGGCCTCGTCGCAAGCTGTAGAAAGACGGCTCTGCTCTTCACGGATCGTCGCCATCCGCGCGCAGATGTCCCGCGCAACAGTGGCCCGGATGAAATACTCGCCGTCGCCGGTCGCCGAGACCGCGCAGCCGTCGCGGTTGGAGGCATAGGTGCCCGCGCCGATCACCGGCACGTCGCCGACCCGGCCCCAGCGCTTGCCGGTCGTGCCGCCGGTGGAGGTGCCGGCCGCGAGGTCGCCGTGGCTGTCCAGCGCCACGGCGCCGACCGTGCCGAACTTGCGCTCGTTCAGCGGCGGGGCGGGTTCCAGCGAGGCCATGCCTGCGGGCGGCGCTCCGGCCGGGCGCTCGGGGACGGGCAGGTTGTTGTCGGTCAGGAATTTCACCAGTCCCTGCCAGCGGCGCTCGGTGAAGAAGTAGCTGGGATCGACCTGTTCGAGGCTCTGCGACGCGGCGAAGGCGTCGGCGCCCTGGCCGATCAGCATGACGTGGGGCGACTGTTCCATCACGGCGCGGGCGGCGGCGATGGGGTGGCGGGTGGTGGTCAGGCCCGCGACGGCGCCGGCGGTCAGATCCGCGCCGTTCATGACGGCGGCGTCCAGTTCGTTGCGACCGGCGGCGGTGAAGACGGCTCCGCGCCCGGCGTTGAACAGGGGATCGTCCTCCATGATCTGGATGGCGGCCTGGACGGCGTCCAGCGCCACGCCGCCATCGCGCAGCACTGCCGCGCCGGCCTCCAGCGCGCGGGTCAGGGCGGCGCGATAGGCGGCGTCCTGTTCCGGCGACAGGTTGGCGCGCTCGATGACGCCCGCCCCGCCATGGATGGCGAAGGACCAGGTCGGGGCGTCCTGGGCGGCGGCCGGAGAGGCCAGGGCGAGCGCGGCGAGAAGAGCGGGGAGCAGTTTCATGAGGGGCACCGTATCAACCTGTCTCCTCCCTGTCGCGCAGCGATGGGGAGGTGGCTCGGAGCGAAGCGGAGAGACGGAGGGGTTCTTTCCGCGAGCACGAAGAACCCCTCCGTCGGCTCGCAAGGGCTCGCCGCCACCTCCCCATGCAAGCATGGGGAGGAGACGGGCAGCTAAGGTTCCCGCTTGTGGTGCGACCATTTCCAGAGGCGATAGATCACGATCGGGGCGAAGCCGCCGATCAGGGCGCCGGCCAGCACCGGCCAGAAGCCGGGCGCCAGCCATTCGCCGATCAGGCCGCCGACCAGGGCCGCCAGAACGGGGCCCAGGAACGGCAGCCAGGAGGGAGGCGCGATCTTAATTGGCGTCGACCTTGATGACGCCGCGACGGATCTGGTCCAGCTCGATGGAATCGAACAGGGCCTGGAAGTTGCCGTTGCCGAAGCCCTCGTTGCCCTTGCGCTGGATGATCTCGAAGAAGATCGGGCCGAAGGTGTCCTGGGTGAAGATCTGCAGCAGCAGACCATCCTCGTCCGAGCCGTCGATCAGGATGCGGTTCTTCCGCATCCGCTCCACGTCATGACCGTGGTTGGGCAGGCGTTTGTCGATCAGTTCGAAATAGGTTTCGATCGTGTCCTGGAACTGGACGCCGCGCTCGCGCATGGCCTCGACCGTGTGGAAGATGTCGTCGGTGGCGAGCGCAATGTGCTGGATGCCCTCGCCGTTGTAGCGACGCAGGAACTCCTCGATCTGGGAGTTGTCGTCCTGGCTCTCGTTCAGGGGAATGCGGATGGCGCGGTCGGGCGCGATCATCGCCTGGGAGAACAGGCCCGTCGCCTTGCCCTTGATGTCGAAATACTTCTGTTCCTCGAAGTTGAAGACATCGCCGTAGAAGCCGGACCAGGTCCGCATCTGGCCGCGCCGGACGTTGTGCGTCAGGTGATCGAGCAGGTGCAGGCCGACGTTGTTCTTGCGCTCGGCCTCTTCCCAGCCCTCGATCTCGTCCCAGCTGTCGTAGAGCGAGCCGGTCTCGCCATAGGCGTCGATGATGTAGAGCAGCGACCCGCCGATGCCGCGCAGGACATAGGCGCCGTCGCCGAGGGCTCCACCGTTGTGCATGTCGGCCGGGTGGGCGCCGCGGGCGACCGCGCCCTCATAGGCGGCCTTGGCGTCGGCGACGCGGAAGGCCATGCCGTTGGCCGAGGGACCGTGCTCGCGGGCGAACTCTTCCGACTGGCCGGTCGGCTTCGTGTGGACCAGGAAGGTGATGTCGCCCTGCTTCATGCGGACGACGCCGTTCTTTGGGTTCACGTGCGTCTGGACGAAGCCCATGATCTCGATCTGCTTGATCATGGCCTGGGGGTCGGGGCCGGTGAACTCGACGAATTCGAAGCCGTCGACGCCCAGCGGGTTCTCGTAGGCGGGGATGGTGGCGTCGGGGGTCTTGGCGGTCAGGTCGTCCATGGGGCGTCTCCTGCAAGGGGGCGGGACCGGCTGCGCCTTCATCCGAAGGCCCGGTCGATTGGCGCGGAACCTAGTGGCCGAACCGCGACAAGCCAAGCCGCAGACGCGCAGACGTGATGGCGGCCTCAGACGAAGATCAGCCGCGACGTCCATTCCGCCCCGATCAGAAGCCCCACGGCCAGCACGCCCAGAAGCGTCAGCCACCCCGTCGCCACCACCGCGCCGCCCAGCACGAACAGGCCGTCCCGCTGGATCAGGCCGACCGACAACAGGGCCAGGGCGATGGACGGAATGGTGTTGGTCATGGGCAGGATGATGGTCAGGGTGGCCAGGATCATGAACAGGGCCGCCGCCCGCTCCCCCGCGCCCGTGGTGAACATCAGAAGGCGCGGACGCGAGAACCGGTCGATCCAGCCCAGACGGCTCTCGGCGAAATCCGCCATCGCCTTCAGCCATTTCCCCTTGGCCCGCAGGTTCAAGACCCGGCGAGGCAGCCACGGCTCCTCCCGCCCGATCAGCAACTGGGCCGCGATCAGGATGATGATGACCCCGACCGCCTGGGGCACCCCATAGAGGCCCGGCACGAGACAGGGGATCGACAAGATCAGGATCAGAAGCCCATACGCCCGCTCGTCCAGCCGGTCGCGGATCTGATGCAGGGTCAGCCCCTCCTCGCCCCCGTCGTCGGCGAGGCGGCGCAACAGCCGGCCCAGATCGTGGGAAACGTCGTCCTGATGACGGGAATGCGGGGAGGTCATTCGGCCTCCATACCCGGCCGCGGCCACCGGCTCAGGTGACGCGGTGACGCAGCGATGCTAACGCCCACAGGACGATCTCGGGGATCCTATGCTTCGCAAACTCTACGACTGGGTCTTCGAACAGGCGCGCAAGCCCTATGCGGAGAAGACGATGGCGGCGGTCTCCTTCGCCGAGGCCTCCTTCTTCCCCATCCCGCCGGACGTCATGCTGGCGCCGATGATCCTGTCGCGACCGGATCGCGCCTATCGCTATGCGGCGGTCTGTTCCATCGCGTCGCTTCTGGGGGGCCTCCTCGGCTACGCCATCGGCGTGTTTCTGGAGCCCCTGGCGATCCGGCTTCTGGAGATCTTCGGCCACGGCATGGAGATGGCCGTCTATCAGTCGTGGTTCGCCGACAACGGCTTTCTGGTCATCCTCGGCAAGGGTCTGACGCCGATCCCGTTCAAGCTGGTGACCGTCGCGGCGGGTCTGGCCAAGTTCAACCTGGGCCTCTTCATCCTGGCGGTGGCCATCACCCGCTCGGGCCGCTTCTTCCTCGAAGCCTGGATCCTCAAGACCTGGGGCCCGCCCATGCTGGAGATCGTCGAGAAGCGCCTGGCCCTGTCGTTCGTGATCGGGCTGGTGCTGCTGGTCGGCGGCTTCCTCTTGCTGAAGCTGCTCTGACACGTCTCCTCCCCGTCGCCTCGCGATGGGGAGGTGGCAGCGAGCGCTTCGCGAGCTGACGGAGGGGGCGACCGGGTCTCGACGAGCGAGCACCCGCCGGCCCTCACTTCAGCACCCTCTCGCCCCCTCCGTCACGGCGCTGAAGACGCGCCGCGCCACCTCCCCATTCGCCAAGCGGCGAACAGGGAGGAGAATATCGACGACTGCTTCGCAGCGGTCTAAGACTAGAGCCATGAGAAGCGTCTATCGCCTGCTGACCCGTTGGTGGACCGCCTTCGCCCTGGCGATCTCGCTGGCGATGCTGGGCGCGGCGCATGCGTTCGAGACCTTCGCCGGCCTGTCGCCCTGCAACCTCTGCCTCAAGCAGCGGGAGGTGTTCTGGGGCGCGGTGGCCGTGTCGCTGGTCGCCACCATCTGGACCGTCATCAGCCAGGCGCGTCGGGGCACGCCCCGCATCGCCGCCTTCCTGCTGTTCGCCATCTTCACCACGGGCGCCATCACCGCCGGCTTCCACGCGGGGGGCGAGCTGAAATGGTGGGCCCTGCCGGCCCTTTGCTCGGGCGGCGGCGCCGGGGCCGATCTGGAAAGCCTGACGTCGTTGGCGCTGGGCACGGGTCCGACCGTCCGTGTCGCCATGTGCGACGCGGTGACGTGGAGCTTCCTCGGCCTGTCGATGGCGGGCTGGAACGCCCTGATCTCCGCCGCCCTGGCCGGGTTCAGCCTGCTCGCCGCCAAGAGGCCCAAGGATGCCAGAGCCCCTGGAAACTGAGGCCGTGGACACCGCGACCCGCCGCATTCCGCTCGCCCGCCCCGGACGCGGCGCCATGCGCGCCCGGATGGCCGAAATCCTGCGCGTCGACCACGCCGGAGAGTATGCGGCGGTCAAGATTTACGAGGCCCAGCGCGCCGTCTTCGACGGGGTGCGCGGCAAGGAGGCCATCACCGCCGACATGGTCGAGATGAAGGCCGGGGAAGAGGTCCACAAGGCCCGCTTCGACGCGCTCCTGACTGAACATCGTGTGCGGCCCACCGCCATGCTGCCCCTGTGGTCCCTGGCGGCCACGGGCCTAGGCGCGGCCACGGCCCTGATGGGAGAGAAGGCCGCCCACGCCTGCACCGAGGCGGTCGAGAGCGTGATCGAGGAACACTACGCCGACCAGGTCGCCGAACTGGCCGACCGCGAGCCGGAACTGGCCGCCGAGCTGGAGAAGTTCCGGCTGGAAGAGCTGGAACACCACGACCACGCCATCGCCCACGGCAGCCGCGAGGCCCCCGCCTACCGGTTGCTCAGCGCCGTCATCAAGGCGGGCTGCCGGGTGGCGATCAAGGTCAGCGAACGCGTTTGATTGTCGTCATCCTCCGGCGCGAAGCGACCGGGGGACCCAGCGGCGCGCGAGAGCGCGAACCTGCCGCGCACACAGCCGCTCGAAGCATCCTGCCTGAAAAGATCGCCTTCGGCGCCGCTGGGTCCCCCGGTCTCCGCTGCGCTTCGCCGGAGGATGACGAAAGAAGCGGTGACGCACACGTCCTCGGTCTTGCGCGAAGGGCCTCCGATTCCAAACTGCGGCGCCTTGCCGCACTTTCGTGGTCTGGAGTAGCGTTCGCCCAAGCCTAGGGGGACCGACCATGACGCCGCAACAGTACGCACCGCTGATCGTCCTTCTGGTGCTTCTGCCGATCATCCTGCTCAGGAACCGCGCGCCCCGAACGCTGCGACCGCAATGGATGTGGGTCACCCCGGCCATCGTCGTGCCCCTGATCGGTCTGGGCCTGTGGGGCTCCAGCCAGGCGCAGGGCGCGGATCACACGCCGTTCGACACCGTATCGTGGCTGATCCTGGCCGTCGGCCTGGGCCTCGGCTGCGTCGCCGGCTGGTGGCGCGGCAAGATGACCACCATCCAGAAACATGCCGACGGCACGCTGAAGGCCCAGGCCTCCCCGCTCGGCATCATCCTGATCGTCGGCCTCTTCCTCGGCCGCAGCGCCCTGCGTTCGGTGCTGGAGCCCCACGCCGCCGCCTGGCATCTGAACGCCCTGGCCGTCGCTGACGCATTTCTGTTGTTTGCGGTCGGCATGATCGTCGTGCAACGTATCGAGATGTTCATTCGCGCCCGACGCGTGCTGGCCGGTCGTCCCGACAGCCATGTGGAGGCCGCGGTCTGATCCACCCCTGTCGAGAGTAGGCGTATGCGTTTCCGGGTTCTGGCTTCCATCGCTCTTCTCGCCGTAGCCGGTTCGGCCCTGGCCCAGGACGTCACGGAGGACGACTGGGAGGTCATCCGCCAGCCGGAACGCAAGACCGTCTTCGCCTACATCCCCACCTCGACCGGCCTGACCATCGGCTTCCGCTGCATGGACGGCGTCTATGGCGCGGTGATCGGCGGCCTGCCCGAAGCGCCCCGCAATGCGCGCATCCGCACCCTGAGGATCGGCATCGGCGACAAGGAGCCCCACGACAGCCGCTGGAGCGTGACCACCGATCGCACCGTGGCCATCGCCGACTATCCCGCCAGCCTGGCGCGCAGCCTGCGCGATGGCGGCGAGGTCAGCATCCTGATCCCCGGCGGCGGGGGCGAGGGTCGGAACCTGCGTCACGACCTGGTCCTGCCCGCCTCCTCGGCCGCCATCGACCAGACCCTGACCGCCTGCAACCGCCCGACCGAGGATCCCCGCGACGCCCTCCTGCCCGAGATCACCGAGAACGGCCTGCCCGACGGCGTGACCTGGGCCCGAGCGCCCCGGCCTTCCTATCCCTCGACCAACTATGCGGAAGGGTATGCGGTCGTCACCTGCGTGGTCCAGCCGAACGGGGCGCTCGCCCAGTGCCAGATCGAGTCCGAACACCCCGACGACGGCCGCTTCGGGCGCAATGCGCTGCGCGCCACCAATGACGCCCGCATCAACAGCCCCGGCGAGACCCCCGGCCAGTACGCGCCCCGGATGATCGGCTTCCGGGTCAACTATGTGATGCGCTGATCCGATGATCCGCACCCTGTCTCGCGGCCTCGTCGCCCTGATCGGCCTTCTCGGGGCAAGCGCGGCGACGGCTCAGGATGTGGCCGAGGACTGGGATTTCGTCGAGCGGAACAGGGCCGTGTCCGCCTCTATCGCCTACGACAGCGGCCTGGCCGTCGCCGTGCGCTGCGACGGCCAGAACCTGGAGACTTATATCGTCGGCCTGCCCGTGCCCCAGGAACAAGGCGACCAGCGCACCATCCGCTACGCCTTCGGCGATCTGCCCATGCGGGACTCCACCTGGCAGGCGAGCGCGGACGGCTTGGCCCTGTTCGCCGACCTCCCCGCGCCTCTGGCCCGCAGGTTCCGCGCGGGCGGAGACCTGCAACTCGTCGCGGCGGGAAGGGACGGGGAACCGTCTCGTCGCTATGTCATCACCCTGCCGCCCTCGCCCGCCGCCGTGAACCGGGTCCTGGCCGCCTGCGGACGTCCAGCCGACGATCAGCGCGACACGCTTCGCATCAGCGAGACGTCGGCCGATGCCGCCGTCCAGGGTGGCGAGGCTGCGCGGTGGGCCAGCCACCCCCGCCCGACCTATCCGGATCGGGCGGTGATGAACGGGATCTCCGGCATGGCGGTTCTCAGTTGCCTGACCCAGGACGACGGGCGGCTCAAGGATTGTCAGGTCGAGGTCGAACGTCCGGGCGGCGCGGACTTCGGGCGGGCTGCGCTTCGCGCGGCGCGAGACGCGCGGCTTCAGCGAAGATCGCAAGGCGAGAGCCGGCCCGGCGACGGCCTGGTCACCTTCACCATCCGCTTCAATATTCCCGGCCGCTAGTTCGGCCGGATCACCTGGGCCGAGAACCGCTCCATATCTTCCTCCTGCGGCGACATCTGCAGCAGGACCAGGTCCAGACCGGCGTCCTCGAACGCCTCCATCCGTTCGCGGATCGTCTCGGGCGTGCCGACGAAGCCGGGACGCAGGCCCCGGTTGGAGACGCTGTATTCCCGGATCTTCAGCTCGCGCTCCAGCTCGGTGCCCGAAAGCCACTGGTCGAAGTTGGCGAAGCCGGCGGGCGGCGTCCCCTCCGCCAGGCCGGGGATGGTGGTGATCCGCTCCAGCTCGCGTTCGGCCTCCGCATCCGTGTCCCGCACGATGGCGTAGCCGGCCATGCCGTACTGCATCGGCGGCAGGCCGAAGCTCTCGCGCCGCGCCGCCATGTCGGCGATCTTGGCCTTGATATGCTCCGGCTCGTCGCCGTGCATGACATAGGCGTCGCAGTATCGGGCGATCAGGGTCTTGGCCGCCTCGCTCTCACCACCGGCATAGATGACCGGACGCGGGCGCTCCGGCGAGGACGTCGGCTTCGGCTCCACGATGGCATCCTTCAGGGCGTAGTATTTGCCCTCGAAATCGACCCGCTTCTCCGTCCACAGACGATCCAGCACCTGCAGCCATTCGGTCGTGCGCGCATAGCGGTCGTCATGCTGGTCGAACTGCAGGCCATAGCTCTCCGCCTCCTTGGCCCACCAAGACGAGACCACGTTCAAAGCCAGCCGCCCGTTCGAGATCCGGTCGATATTGGCCGCCTGTTTCGCGAACAGGGCCGGCTGGTGGAAGTTCGGACGCACCGCCACCATCAGCTCGATCGTCTCGGTCACGGCCGCCAGGGCCGCCGCCGTCGACCAGGCGTCCAGGGCCGGCGCCTCGATCCCCTTGATGTCGTTCAGGTTCAGCTCGGCGATCAGGGTCAGGTCGTAACCCAGGGCCTCCGACCGCTTCACCAGCCGCGACGCGTTCTCCCACGAGGCCTCGCGCTCGTCGTCGACGTTCCTCAGCCACCCGCCGAAGACCGGCGCCCAGTATCCGTACCTCATGCCGCCGCTCCCACGTTCCGCTTCGCCTTCTCCTCGGCGACGATGCCCTTCAGCCAGTCGACCAGGTCGTCGTGCGGGTCGAAGCCCAAGACCTCGACCGGCTTGGCCACAAAGTTCGACAGGCCGTTGATGTCGTAGAACAGGACCGATCCGTCCCGGTCGTCGATCAGATATTCGATTCCCCCGACCTCCAGTTCGCCCGCCACGGCCAGCCGCTCGACGGCCTCGATGATCTCGGGCGGCGGCGTCGTCTTGGTCATGGTCAGGGTCGGGGCGCCCGGCCGCACCAGGCACGCATCGGCCGGGCACAGGTCGAAGGCGTCGCCCGGGCTCTCGATGTCGATGGCGTAGAGATATTGGCCGTTCAGGGTCTCGACCCGCGTCACCTTGCCGTCGCGGCGCGGCGCGTACTCCTGCACCAGCGAAATCCCGTTGACCCCGACGGGGCACCATTTCTCGCTCGCCGCCTCGGCCAGCTTCTCGGCGTCCTCATAGCGGGTAATGCCGGCCCCGGCGCCGCCGATATCGGCCTTGACCAGCAGCGGATAACGCAGCCCCTCCGCCGCCTTCGGAATGTCCGCCTGCCGGTGCGCCACCCGCGTCGCCGGCCCCTTCAGGCCCAGGCGCGCGATCAGCGACATCTGCCGCGCCTTGGACGTGTCGATGTTCAGGGCGGACGCATTCACCACCCGCGCCCCCTGCCCCTGCCAGTGCTCGAACAGGCTCTGGGCGTAGAAGATCGGATGCTCCGGCTCGCGCAGGAAGGAGGACATGGCGACCCGACTGAAGACCACCGTCGCCGGCGCCGCCGACCCGGTCGGATCGAATACGTCTCCCGCCAGCGGGACCTTCACATAGGAAACCCCATGCCGGTCCAGGGCCGCGAACAGCGGCTCGAACCATTCGGGATGCTCATAGACGATGGCGAGATCGGGCAGGGCGTCGGTCATGCCGGGCCAAATGCGTTACACCACGATGGAACGCAAGAGGCGTGACGCACATTCGCCGCCAGAGTTTCTCTCGCCGCCCCCAAAAAATCTCGCGGTTCCGTAGCGCGAACCCCGGCGGGCGACTAAACAGTCCGTCCGCACAGAGCCCTTGTGGTGGAATTGGTAGACGCGCCGGACTCAAAATCCGGTTCCGAGAGGAGTGTCGGTTCGAGTCCGACCGGGGGCACCAGCCTGTTCAGGCGTCCGGACGGACCTGCGCGCCCGGCATCCTTCCCAGCGTCCAGTTCGACTGCACCCGCACCTTGGGATTGGGCGCGCACCAGATCTCGCCGGTCTCGTCCATCACCGTGACCCAGATCAGCGAATGCTCCTCGCCATAGTCGATGACGGCGATCGCATAGCCCTTGCCCTTGCCTTCGACGGTCAGGGGCAGGGTGGGGTTCAGTTGGGTGAAGGACATGACAGGCTCCAGAAGCGCGCCAACCAACGCCGTCGAAGACCCCCGGTTGCTCTGTCGCGGAACCGACAGTCAGCGCCACCCTCGCCGGACCGGCCGAGCCGCCTCCTCCAGCGCCAGCAGGAACCCGTCCTGCCCCTCGTCGCCGATCTGATCCGAGAGCGCCTGAGCCTGATGCACCAGTTGCTGCACCTCCTCGCCGCCCGAGCCCAGCGCCAGTCGGGTCAGGGCCACGGCCCGCGACCGGATCAGGGCCAAGGCCGCCTGCGGATTGCGCCCCTCCAGCCGTGAGGCCCACAGCGGCACCTCGTCGGCCGAGCCGCGCAGTTCGGCGGCGCGCGCCACCACCATCTCCCCGGCTTCGCGCAGCGCCGGCCAGTTCATCAGGAAGCGCAGGCCCGCCGTCGCATCCGGATAGGCGGCGGCGTGGGCGAAGGCGCGGTCGAGCGCGATGACGTCCTCGAAGTCCGGCAGTTTGGCGATCTCCGCCCGCAGCGGCGCCTCGGCCAGAGTCCGTTCGAACAGCATCCAGCGGGCGTCCGACGCGCCCTTCTGGTCGCCCTCGGCTTCGAGCACGGCGACCTCGGCGGTCAGCCAGGCCTCGGGCGGAGGCGGCGGGGGTTCGGGCTCGCGCCGTCCCCAGCGGGTCGCCTCCTTCGTCACGGGGCGGGAGGCCTCCAGCGCCGCCCGCGCCTCGTTGGCCCGGCCGGTCTCGGCCAGACGACGGGCAATCTCGGCGCCGATCTCGGGCCTGGTGCGGTCGTCGTCGGGCAGGGAGGCGACCCAGGCGTCGAGGTCGCCGGAGCGGTCCGCCAGCTTCCGCACCACCAGGGCCAGCCGTCCGGTGGGCTTCGGCTTGCCATCGGTGATCCCCTTCAGCACCGCCCGCGCCAGATCCGGCTGCATCGCCACGGCGCCGCGCCCGATCCACGACGCCCATTCCGACAGCCGGGTGTTCAGGGCCTCGACGAAGACCGGCGCCGCCACTTCGACCCCCGCCAGCGATCCCACCGCCGCCAGATCGGCGGAGGCCGCGTCGAACATCGTCGACAGCTCGCCCTTGGGGTCCTTCACCCGCGCCGACAGTCCCGGATAGAGGTCGAACCAGGCGACCAGCCGGTCCAGCCCCAGCCGCGCGTCCATGACCGCCAGCCTGTCGACGATGATCCGCCGCACGGTCCAGAGGTCCGAGATCAGCTCCGGCCGCTTCCGCCACGACACCTTGGCCCGACTGGTCGCCAGGGTGTTCAGCCGCTTGTCCAGTTCCAGCGCCAGATCGGCCGCCCCGACCTCGGCCGCCAACTCCATCCGCAGGCGTCGCTTCCAGCCCGCGTCCTCGCCCGCCATCTCCATCAGGAGCTCGGCCAGCCGGTCGTCGCCCAGCGCCTTCAGGTTCGCCGCCGACAGGGTCTTCTTGGCCGTCGCCGGTCGTTTCGCCATGGGCCGATCTCTATCCCATCGTGATGAATGCCGGAACGGAGGTCTCGGACAAACATTAACAGGACAGTCTCAAAGGCCAGTTCCCATGTTCGCCACCCTCGCCGCCCTCGCCCTGTTCGCCGACCCCACCGCGGTCCAGCCGGCCTTCGACCGCGCCCCGCGACAGCCGGAGCCGACGCCCGTCGTCTCCATGGCGGCGGCGCCCGCCCCGATGCTTCAGAGCGTGGCCGTGACCCTGGAATGCACCGCCTTCGCCGACGGCCACATCGGCGAGTGCAGCGTCATGGAAGAGACCCATCCCGGCATGGGCTTCGGCGAGGCCGCCATCGCCCTGATGGCCGACGCCACCACCGACCGCTCGGCCGCTGACCACCGCTTCGCCCGCACCATCCAGTTCATGCCGTAACCGCCCGCCGACGCGGGACCGTCATCTCGCAGTTGCGAAAAGTTATGGCCAAGGCGGGTTGCGGTGCGACGTTCGAGCGCGCATCTGCACTCCCATGACCTCCCCCAGCGCCGCCGCACCCGCCGCAAAGGGCCCGGGCTTCCCCGAGTTCGTCTGCATGATCGCCCTGATGATGGCGCTGAATGCGCTCGCCATCGACTCCATGCTGCCGGCCCTGCCCGACATCGGCAACGCCCTAGGCGTCACCAACGAGAACAGCCGTCAGTGGGTCATCACCGCCTATCTCCTGGGCTTCGGCGCCATGCAGATCGTCTATGGCCCGCTCGCCGACCGCTTTGGTCGCAAGCCCGTCCTTCTGACCGGCGTCGGCATCTATGTGGCCTTCAGCTTCGTCGCCATGCTGGCCCCGACCTTCGAGACCCTGATCCTGGCCCGCGTCGGTCAGGGGCTGGGTTCGGCCGCCACGCGGGTGCTGGCCGTGTCCATCGTGCGCGACCGCTTCTCGGGCCGGACCATGGCGCGGGTGATGAGCCTGAGCTTCCTCGTCTTCCTCGGCGTGCCGATCATCGCGCCGTCGCTCGGTCAGGTCATCCTTCTGGTCGCGCCCTGGGAGGCCATCTTCGGCGTCCTGGCCTTCGCCGGCATCGCCCTGATGACCTGGACGGCGCTGCGCCTGCCCGAGACCCTGCATGTCCAAGACCGTCTGCCGATCGAGGCCGGTCGCATCGCGCGTGCGTTCCGCGAGGCCGTCACCAACCGCATCTCCATCGGCTACACCCTGGCCATGACGATGATCACGGGCGCGCTGTTCGCCTTCATCAACTCCTCGCAGCAGATATTCTTCGACGTGTTCAAGGCGCCGGCCCTGTTCACCACCGTCTTCGCCCTGATCGCCGGAGGCATCGCCGCCGCCTCGATCCTGAACGCGCGTCTGGTGGAGAAACTGGGCTCGCGCATGATCGGCCACACGGCGCTGCTGGGCTTCATCAGCTTCGCGACCATCCATCTTCTGGTCGCCCTCAGCGGCCACGAGAGCATCTGGACCTTCGCCGTCCTGCAGTGCTGCACCATGTTCTGCTTCGGTCTGCTGGCCGGCAATTTCGGCTCCATGGCGATGGAGCCCATGGGCCATATCGCGGGCACGGCCTCCTCGGCCCAGGGCTTCATCTCGACCATCATCGGCTCCCTGATCGGCTTCGCCATCGGCCAGTCGTTCAACGGCTCGGTGGTCCCGATGACGATGGGCTTCACCTTCTGCGGGCTGGCGGCGCTGGCCTTCGTCCTGTTCGCCGAGCGCGGTCGCCTGTTCGTGGCCCGGAACCCCGTCCCGGCCCCGGCCGAATAGGACCACGGGGGTTGATCTCCGGCCGTTCTGGGCGTTCCTTCCGCCCCGCAACGTTTCGGAGTTCCGCATGTCCCGCGCCCGCCTCGCCGTCATGGCCTCGACCCTCGCCCTGCTGGCCGCCTGCGGTCAGGCCGACGTGAAGTCCGACATGCCGCCCCTGCCGGCCTCGGCCTCCGCGCCCGTGACCTATGAGCGGGACATCCACTCCTACGCCCAGCCCCAGATCGCGCGCGTCAAACACGTCGCCCTGGACCTGACCGCCGACTTCGCCACGAAGACCCTGTCGGGCACCGCCACCCTCGACGTTACAGGCGAACCCGGCGCGACCCAGGTCATCCTCGACATCCACAACCTCGACATCCGCTCGGTCGCCGACGACAAGGGCAATGCCCTCCAGTTCGCCCTCGGCGCCGACGACCCGATCAAGGGCCAGCCCCTGACCGTCACCACCCCCGCCTTCGAGGCCGGCAAGGTGCAGAAGATCGTCGTCACCTACTCCACCCGTCCGGACGCCGCCGCCCTGCAGTGGCTGACCCCGGCCCAGACGGCGGGCGGCCAGCAGCCCTTCCTGTTCTCCCAAGGCCAGGCCATCCTGACCCGCACCTGGGTCCCGACCCAGGACAGCCCCGGGATCCGCCAGACCTACTCGGCCAAGATCACCGTCCCCAACGCCCTGAAGGCCGTCATGTCCGCCGAGATGCTGACCCCGAACGGCGAGCGCGCCGGCGAGGGCATGCACTCGTACCGCTTCCGCATGACCAACCCGGTCCCGCCCTATCTGATGGCCATCGCGGTCGGCGACCTGAAGTTCGCCTCGGTCGGCGAGGGCGTCGGCGTCTGGACCGAGCCCAGCCGCCTGGACGCCGTCAAGGCCGAGTTCTCCGAAATGGGCCAGCTGGTCGATGCGGCCGAGGCCCTCTACGGCCCCTACGCCTGGGGTCGCTACGACCTCCTGATCCTGCCGCCCTCCTTCCCGTTCGGCGGGATGGAGAACCCGCGCCTGACCTTCGCCACCCCGACCGTGGTCGCCGGCGACAAGTCGCTGGTCTCGCTCGTCGCGCACGAGCTGGCGCACAGCTGGTCGGGCAACCTCGTCACCAACGCCACCTGGGCCGACTTCTGGGTCAACGAGGGCTTCACCACCTATTTCGAGAACCGCATTATGGAGGCGGTCTACGGCAAGGACCGCGCCGCCATGCTCCAGGTCCTGGGCTGGAACGACCTTCAGTCGTCGCTCGCCGACATGCCGCCGCTCGACACCCGCCTGCACCTCGACCTCGAGGGCCGCGATCCCGACGACGGCATGAACGACATCGCCTACGAGAAGGGCGCCGCCTTCCTGCGCACCATCGAACGCATCGTCGGCCGCGAGCGGTTCGACGCCTGGCTGAAGGGCTATTTCGAGCGCAACGCCTTCCGCCCGATGACCGCCGCCCTCTTCCTTCAGGATATCCGCGCCAACCTGGTGCGCGGCGACATCAACCTGGAGCACGAGCTCCAGCTCGACAACTGGGTCTACCAGCCCGGCCTGCCGTCCAACGCCGTCGCCCCCACCTCGACCAAACTGGCCGCCGTGGACACGGCCGCCAACGCCTATTTCGTCGCCAAGGGCCCGGCCTCGGCCATCCCGTGGGCCAACTGGTCGACGCAGGAACGCCAGCATTTCCTCGACTGGCGCCCGACTGGCGCGGCCGCCTCGCGCCCCTGGCTGACCAACGCCCAGCTCGCCGATCTCGAGACCACGCTGAATCTCCGCAACGAGGGCAATGCCGAGGTCCTGTTCCAGTGGCTCCAGATCGCCATCGCCCACCGCTACCAGCCGGCCGTCCCGACCCTGGAGCGTTTCCTGACCTCGCAGGGTCGCCGCAAATTCGTCCTGCCGCTCTTCACCTCGTTGTGGGGCCAGGGCGACTGGGGCCGCCCCATCGCCACCCGCATCTACGCCCAGGCGCGCGCCGGCTATCACCCGGTGACCGTCGGCTCGGTCGACGCCGTGGTCGGCGCCCCGGCCGCCTGACCCCGCCCCAGATCACGCCCCTCTCCCCTTGCGGGAGAGGGAGACGACGCACGGCGGCGATAGCCGTCGTCCTTGCGCCGACGGGTGAGGGGTGAAACTCACTATGACCGAGCGAGCACCGAACGCATCTCTGCTGCGTCCCCGTACCCCTCATCCGTCGGGCTTCGCCCGCCACCTTCTCCCGCAAGGGGAGAAGGGAGGGTACCTAGTTGGCAAAGGATCGTCCGATTTCGCCAACGATTCCAACACCCCGAACTTTTAAGAGCCCTTTTCCTTAACGCCCCCAATTCCTCCCGTATCCTCACAGACGTCCCACCGCATGGGGAAGGCGTCCTGGTCCCAGGACCCGGACGTGCTGTGGGGCGCGATCGAACGGAAAACCGCGTCATCCGACCGACCGAGGACCCTTGTCCGGCGAAACCTGGACCTGTGGAGGCACGAACCGGCGAGGCGTGGGACTGTCCATGGGGTGTCAAACCGTGGAGCCCGGAGGGGCCTGAACCCTCCGCCCGTCGTGGGCCTAAGTCGGTCTGGGATTAAACGGCGACAAGGTTCGGGGGCGAATATGCCGACACCCGACAGGCCGCATCGAAGCCCACCATCGACTGCTCACGTCCAATCGAGCGCGACGGAGCCTCGGCGCGAGCCGAAAAACATTCAATCGGTCCCCGCAATGCGAAAGCAGGGGGCCACATCGGTTCCGGGCGACCGCCCAGGCTCCGTCGACTTCCCCAACCCGTTCGCAGCGGAAGGACGATGACGCACGTCAGCCTTCTCCCTCCCCCTCGGGGGAGGGTGGCTGAGCCGCAGGCGAAGCCGGGTGGGGGCGGCCAGGCAAGGCCCCACAGATCCCAATCGCAACCGCCCGTCGCCACGTCGCCCTGCCGCCCCCACCCGGTCGCTGCGCGACCACCCTCCCCCGAGGGGAGGGAGACGCGCCCCCCAACCTTGACCTCCGCCTCTCGATCCCCGCAACTCCGGGTCCGCTTTCCGCGCATCCGGTGACCTCATGCTTCGTCCGTTCCTGACCGCCGCCGCCTTCGCCGCCCTCGCCCTGCCGGCGAGCGCCCAGGACCTCTTGATCCGGGGCGGGACGATCCACACCGGCGTGGAGGCCTCGCCCACGGCCGAGGTCGTCATCGCGCGCCACGGCCGCATCGCCTATGTCGGCTCCGCAGCGAACGCCCCCTCGACCGACGGTCTGACCGTCGTCGATCTGGACGGCGCGACCCTGTTTCCCGGCTTCACCGACGGCCACGCCCATCTGGACGGCATCGGCTGGCGCGAGCTGACGCTGAACCTGGAAGGCTCCACCTCCGTCGCCGACGCCATGGCGAAACTGACCGCCTGGGCCGAGGCGCACCCGGAAGGCCCCATCATCGGTCGAGGCTGGATCGAGACCCGCTGGCCCGAGAGCGCGAACGGCGCCCGCTTCCTGACCGCCGCCGATCTCGACGCCGCCGCTCCCGGCCGCATCGTCCTTCTGGAGCGCGCCGACGGCCACGCCATCACCGCCTCCTCGCCTGCCCTGGCCGCTGCGAACATCACCGCCGCCACCGTCGCCCCCTCGGGCGGAGAGATCGCCAAGGGGCCGGACGGCCGGCCCACCGGCTTCATCGTCGATGCGGCCATGGCCCTCGTGGCGTCCCTGATGCCCCAGGCCGATCCCGAGGCGAAGCGGAACGCCTATCGCGCCGGCTTCCGGGTCGAGGCGGAATACGGCTGGACCGGCATCCACTTCATGAGCGCGCCTTACGCCGACATCGACCTTCTGGAAGACATGGCCCGCGACGGCGAGGCGACGATCCGGGTCTACAACTCCGTCACCCCCGACGGCGCCGAACACCTGATCCGCTGGGGCCCGCGCAGCGTCGCCGACGATCGGGTCATCACCCGCGCCATCAAATACTACGTCGACGGCGCCCTGGGCTCTCGCGGCGCGGCGCTCCACGCCCCTTATTCCGACGCCCCCCACACCTCGGGCCTGATGCAGACCACTCGCGAGGAGATGATCCCCCTTTATGAGGCGGCCCTTCGCGGCGGCATCCAGGTCGCCACCCACGCCATCGGGGACCGGGGCAATACCGAGGTGCTGGACTGGTATCGGGAAGCCATGGCCGCCGTGCCCGCCAGTCAGCGCGACAAGGCCGAACCTCGCTGGCGGATCGAGCACGCCCAGATCCTGCGCCCGTCCGACGAAGCCGATTTCCGCGACCTCCACGTCATCGCCTCCATGCAGCCCAGCCACGCCATCGGCGACTTTCACTTCGCCCCGGCCCGTCTCGGCGACGCCCGTCTGGACGGCGCCTATGCCTGGCACAGCCTGGTCGATCTGGGCGTCGTGGTGGTCGGCGGCTCGGACGCACCCGTGGAGCGCGGCGATCCCCTGATCGAGTTCTACGCCGCCGTCGCCCGTCGCAATCTGGAAGGCTTCCAGGGTCCTGACTGGCGTCCGAACGAGGCGGTGGATCGGGCCACGGCGCTGAAGATGTTCACCCTCTGGCCGGCCTTCGCCTCCTTCCGCGAGGACGAGCTGGGCACCATCGAGGTCGGCAAACGCGCCGACTTCACCGCCTTCGACATCGACCTGATGACCGTCCCCGAGGCGGACATCCCGAAGGGCCATACGGTCCTGACCGTCGTGGACGGCCAGGTCGTCTATCGCAGGGACTGAACACAAAAAGGGGCCACCCGCGTTTCGGCGGACGGCCCCAGGGTCTTTGAAATCGTGCGTCCCTAGAAGCGGGCGGTCAAGCTGACCGAGGCCCTCTGGCCGATGTTGTAGTTGTTGATGCGGATCTTGTTGCCGCGCGTCTGGTACTCGTCGAACTCGGTGCCCAAGAGGTTACGGGCCTCGAAGGCGAAACCGAAGTCCCGTTCGCCGACCATGAAGTCCTTGCGGTAGACGAAGTCGAGGAAGACGCCCGGATCCTGGATGTAGTCGGGTTCGCGAACCCCGGCCTGGCCGGCGCCGCGAGCGGTGATCCGGTCGCTGACATAGTTGACGATGATCGTCGCCTGCGAACGAGCGTCGTCGTCCTCCCAACCCAGTTGCAGGTTGGCGATGTGCTCCGACTGACCCTGCAGACGGCTGCCGTCCACGATGAAGAAGTTCGCGTTCGACGGATTGCCGCCGTTCGAGATGTCCAGCACCGTGTCGCCGGCGTTCACGTTCACTTCCGATTGCGAGTAGGTGTAGTTCGCCTGCACCAGCCAGCGCTTGTTCGAGACGAAGCTCGAACCGGCGTCGGGGAACTCGAAGAACTTCTTCACCTCGAACTCGGCGCCGTAGATCCGGGCTTCCGGCGCGTTCAGGAAGGTCTGCTGGCGCTGGTTGCCGATCTCGACCACGACCGATTCAACCGGCTTGTCGAGGTTCTTGTAGAACAGGCCGGCGGTGACGAACTGCTGACGGGCAAAATACCACTCGTAGCGGGCGTCGATGTTGACGATCTCGGTGTCGACCAGGAACGGGTTGCCGATGAACTCGCGGTCGCTGTCCGGGTCGGTGTAGGGCAGCGGCGCCAGTTCGCGGAACTGCGGACGGCCGATGGTCTTCGACGCGCCGACCCGCAGTTGCTGGTCTTCGGCGAAGTTCCAGGTCGCGGTCGCCGACGGCAGCCAGTACTGCTCGTCCCGCACCGTTTCCGGGAAGGGCGAGTTGCCGCCGAACAGGTCGAACGGACGGACGCGCTGGTAGCCGTCCTCGAAGCGGACGCCGACCGTGGTGCGGACCAGGGGGATGATCTCGGCGTCGACCATGGCGTAGGCGGCGTTGACCTGAAGCTCGGCCTCGTAGGCCGCCGCGCCGTTGCCCGAACCCGTGACTTCCAGGATCTGGATCGTCGATGGATTGATGTTGAAGTCCGAGTACAGATAGTCGACGCGGGCGCGTTGCTGCGCCGCCGTCAGACCGCCCGAGACCGGCTGGAAGCGCAGGTCGCGACGTTCCGAATTCCGCTGGTTGTCCAGGCCGGCGACACCGAAGCTGAAGATCGCCTCACGGTAGTCCGACAGCGGCATCGTATAGATCACGTCGACGCCGCCCGAGATCAGGTCGTCGTTCAGGTCCGAGAAGGAGATCAGGTTGCCGCCGCCCGAATGCAGCCAGGTCCCGTCCGCCGCTTGGCTGTACGAGAAGCGGGTCTCATACGGAGCGTCCCGGGTGGTCAGGGCGTAGGCCGCACGCCAATTCACGGCCAAGGCGCCGTCCATGAACTCATGCTCGCCGCGCAGCTGGGTGTTGAACAGCTGGCGGACATACCATTCGGTGAAATCGTTGCGCGTCACGGCGCCGGCGCTGACGTCCGGACCGGCCGCCGTGCGGGCTTGCTTGGTGGTGCTGCGGACATACATGTTGGTCCACTGCACTTCGTTGGTCTCGTTCGACCACGACAGACCCAGCAGGCCGTTCAGGCGGATGTCGTTGCGGTTCGAATAGACCTCTCGGCTCGTGACCGGCACCAGGACGTCGCCCTGGAACTGGCCCTGCTCCTGGATGCCGTCGCGGTTACGCCATTCGTTGCCGTAGCCGCCGACGAAGACGACGCCGACCGTGCCGATCGAGGAGTCCGACGACAGGCCGCCCGCCATCTCCATGCCGAAGTCGACCGGGGTCGTGTCGGACTGAAGCAGGCGCAGCGGGGCGTTGACCAGCGACTGGCCGATCCGCTGCAACTGGGCGGCCGTGTAGTTGGCGGCCGTGATCTGGCGACCGCTGGCGAAGGCGGTGTTCAGCGGGCCCGGAATGCGGCGGGTCGTGTTGCTGAAGCCCGTCCAATCGACGTCCGACCCGTAATAGATCAAGCCGCGACGGCCGGTGGACTCGGTGTTGCCGCCCAGCTTGGCCTGCAGCGAGAAGAAGGGCTCGTTGGGGGCGCTGACCGTGTGCAGGTCGATGACGCCGCCGCCGAACTCGCCGGGGAAGTTGGCGGAATAGCTCTTCTGGACGGTGACGCTGTCCAGGATGTTTGTCGGGAACAGGTCCAGCGGAACGACGCGTTGCAGCGGCTCGGGGCTGGGCAGGGGCGACCCGTTCAGCAGGGCCGAGGAGTAACGCTCACCCAGGCCGCGGACGTAGATGAAACGCCCTTCGACGATCGACAGGCCGGTCACGCGGGTCAGGGCGGCGGCGGCGTCGCTGTCGCCCGTGCGTTGCAGGTCTTCCGAGGTCAGGAAGGCCGCGACCTCCGAGCTCTCGCGGTTGGGTTCGGGAATGTAGCGGCCGAGGACGACGATCTCGTCGACGGTGTCCTCGCCGTGCTGGGCCTGGGCGTCAGCTTGGGCGGGCGGGGTCTGTTCGGGTGCGGTCTGGGCCCAAACCAGGGTCGGGGCCACCAGGGCGCTGCTCGCCAGAAGCGCAGCGGCCAGGGTCGAATGAAACGGCTTCATGGTCTGGGCCTCAAAAATGGATCGAATGCTGCGAAAGAAGACGGCGGCGGCTCCATCCGGAGCCGCCGCCTGTCAGACTCAGCGGCAGAGCGAGCCGGCCTGCAGGCCGCAGGTCCAACCCAGGTACCAGGTGTCCGCAGCGTTGCGGACGGCGCCGATGTAGGGCGTGTCCACGAAGAAGCTGTAGACCGAGGCGGCCGGGACCGGGGTCGCCGCGTTCTCGTTGGCGCCGTTGATGAAGCGCAGATCCGTGCCCGTCAGGGTGGCGCCGGCTGGGGCGACCAGGCTCGACGTACCGTTGGCGGTGTTGTTTGTGCCGGCGGCGAAGGCGGCCTGCGACAGGGTCTGGTTGGCCGGACGGAACGGGACAGCGCAGGACATGAAGACGCCGCGGAAGTCCACGCCCACCGTGCCGGTGTCGGCGTCGGCGATCGCCATACAGGCCGACGACGACGGCGCCTGGTTGGTGACGACGGTGTTCAGGATGGTCGCGTCCGAGCCGGTGTCGAAATGCATGCCGGTGTGGACGTCCAGGGTGGTCGAGCGACCGACGATGGTCCAGTTGGCGATCTTCGGCTGCGAGATGTAACGGCTGGCCAGCGGAGTGGCGGCCGGGGCCGAGGAGAACTCGAAGCCGGCGCCGCGGCCGTCCGAGGTCTTCACGTGAACCGTACGCTGGACCGAGATGCCGAACTGGGCGCCACCGCGCCAGCCGGTGTCGGTGTCGAACGAGTCGTCGTCGGCGCCGGTCATGACCAGGTGGCTCAGGTTGACGTTGCCGCCGAAGATTTCGATGCCGTCGTCGGCCGAGTTGTGGACCTGGATGTGGTCGACCGTCGTGCCCGAACCGACGCCGGCCAGGGTCAGGCCCTGCAGCTCGTTGTTCGGCGAGATCACGAAGCCCGAATAGTTGATCTGGACGTAGCGGATGCGGCCCGAGTTATCGGTCGCGCTGTTGCCGCCGTAGAAGGCGCTGGTGCCTTCCACGAAGCCGGTGCAGGTCGTCGAACCCGGAGTGTTCGACAGCACGCAGTTGGCCTGCGGGGCGCGACCGGCGACGATCAGACCGCCCCACTGACCCTGCGAGGCGTCGTTGTTCTGGCCTTCGACGCTCTGGCGGCTCGTGAAGACGATCGGCTGGGTCGCGGTGCCTTCGGCGAATATCTGCGAACCGCGGTTGATGACCAGATAGTCCGAACCGCCCGAGGCGAAGATCTTCACGCCCGGCTCGATGGTCAGGACGCCCTGGGTGCCGGCGCTGGAGCCCGGCTCGATGCCGCGGTCGACGCCGACATTGGTCGCGCCCGAGAAGGTGTAGATGGTGCCGGAGCGCAGCGGCAGGGTCAGGCTGCCCGTGATGGTCGTCGGCAGTTGGCAGGCCCGCAGGGTGCCGTTGGCGACCAGGCCCACGTTCGACAGGCCGTTCGGGCAGTCGGCGGCGGGCGTTCCCGGCGTCGGGGTCGTCGGGGTGGTCGGCGTCGTCGGCGTGGTGCCGCCGCCGAAATTGCCTTCGCCGGGCGAAGCCACCTCGGCGTTGCCGCAGGCGGCCAGCGCCATCACGGCCGCACCGGCCATCAGAACCTTGGTCAGACGAAGCATCGAGATCCCCTCGGGTTTGAAATGGGCTGATCGCCGCGCGTCGTTCGACACGGTTACAACGATCCCGAGGGCCGCCTTTAAGAGGTCATTGCAAAGCTGAAATGACAGAAAATCGCCCGATTATTACAGTTTATCCGAGCTCGGATTTATATTCACAGAAAGCCTCGAACGGATACTGTAAGTCGATTTGACGACAAAGCGTCTGAATACGGAACGACTGTCACGGATCCGGAGAAATTGACCCGAAGCGCTTCCACCCTTGAGCGGCCGGCGCATTCCGCTAGGGTGCCGCCCGGCTCCGCGGGCATGATGTAGTGGTAGCCTGAAAGCTTCCCAAGCTTTTCGTGCGGGTTCGATTCCCGCTGCCCGCTCCAGGCCGTGTAAGGGTTTGCGGCCCAACAGCCCCCGGTGCGGAGGTCCAGTTGGGAGAAAGTTGGGCGTTCTGACGGGGCCTCGTTCCGGCTGATGCGCTCAGCCATCGAGCGGACGATGTCGTTGCGGTCGACGTAGACGATCAGCAAAAGCTCAGCGCGTTCCTCTTCCCAGCCCAGGATGTCGGCGACCTTCCCGTAGCCAGTGAACCACCCCGCACGCGGTGGACGGAGGAAGGCAGAGCGCCCTAGCGTATAGGAATTCCCTGCGACAGCCGAGCCCCAGATGCACGAAAGCCCCGCCGTTTCGGGTCGGGGCTTTTTGTGGTGTTTGGGTGCGGGAGCAGGATTTGAACCTGCGACCTTCAGGTTATGAGCCTGACGAGCTACCGGGCTGCTCCATCCCGCGGCAAACGGTAGTGCGAAGGAAGAATGTTCGAGAGGCGGGCTCAAGTCGCGCGAAGCGCGATAGCCCAACGTGACACTAATCCTTATATCCGCTTGGTAGACCCGGCGGCGACCTACTCTCCCATGCCTTGAGACATAGTACCATCGGCTCTGGAGGGCTTAACGACCGAGTTCGGGATGGGATCGGGTGGGGAACCTCCGACATAGCCACCAGGTCAACCAAGCGGATGTAAGGACTAGCGAGAAGACATTGTCGTGTTCTGACGAAGATCGAATGAGTTTATCTGAGAAACGATCAAGCCGATCGGATTATTAGTACCAGTAAGCTTCATGCGTCGCCGCACTTCCACACCTGGCCTATCAACGTGGTAGTCTTCCACGATCCTCAGCGAAGCCTTGTTTTGAGGTTAGTTTCCCGCTTAGATGCTTTCAGCGGTTATCTATTCCATACTTAGCTACCCTGCTGCACAGCTGGCGCCATGACAGGTACACCAGAGGTATGTCCATCCCGGTCCTCTCGTACTAGGGACAGATCCTCTCAAGCTTCGAACACCCACGGCAGATAGGGACCAAACTGTCTCACGACGTTCTGAACCCAGCTCACGTACCACTTTAATCGGCGAACAGCCGAACCCTTGGGACCTGCTCCAGCCCCAGGATGTGATGAGCCGACATCGAGGTGCCAAACTTTGCCGTCGATATGGACTCTTGGGCAAAATCAGCCTGTTATCCCTAGAGTACCTTTTATCCGTTGAGCGATGGCCCTTCCACGCGGGACCACCGGATCACTATGGCCGACTTTCGTCTCTGCTCGACTTGTCAGTCTCGCAGTCAGGCGGGCTTATGCCATTGCACTCGACGACCGATTTCCGACCGGTCTGAGCCCACCATCGCGCGCCTCCGTTACACTTTAGGAGGCGACCGCCCCAGTCAAACTACCCACCACGCCATGTCCCGGGACCGGATAACGGCCCTCGGTTAGACGTCAACGACAGTAAGGGTGGTATTTCAAGGATGGCTCCACCGGTGCTGGCGCCCCGGTTTCATAGCCTCCCACCTATCCTACACATACGGTCGCTAACGCCAAGGCGAAGCTATAGTAAAGGTTCATAGGGTCTTTCCGTCTGACCGCGGGAACCCCGCATCTTCACGGGGAATTCAATTTCACTGAGCCTATGCTGGAGACAGTGGGGAAGTCGTTACGCCATTCGTGCAGGTCGGAACTTACCCGACAAGGAATTTCGCTACCTTAGGACCGTTATAGTTACGGCCGCCGTTTACCTGGGCTTCAGTTCGACGCTTTCACATCTCCCTTTAACCTTCAGGCACCGGGCAGGCGTCAGACCCTATACGTCGCATTGCTGCTTCGCAGAGCCCTGTGTTTTTGCTAAACAGTCGCTACCCCCTGGCTTGTGCCACTCTGCAGAGGTTGCCCTTAGCAGAGTCACGCTTATTCCGAAGTTACGCGTGCAATTTGCCGAGTTCCTTCAGCATAGTTCTCTCAAACGCCTTGGTATGCTCTACCTGACCACCTGTGTCGGTTTCGGGTACGGTCTCTGCTGGAGTTATTTCCAGGGACAACTTCCCTGCCAGGACAATCCAATAAGCCCTGACAAGTTGCGCCATCCGTCACTTCCAGCTGGTGCAGGAATATTTACCTGCTTCCCATCGACTACGCTTTTCAGCCTCGCCTTAGGGGCCGACTAACCCTGCGCAGATTAGCTTTACGCAGGAACCCTTGGTCTTTCGGCGGGAGTGTCTCTCACACTCCTATCGTTACTCATGTCAGCATTCTCACTTCCGATACCTCCAGCCAGGCTCACGCCTGACCTTCACCGGCTTACGGAACGCTCCGCTACCGCTCACTTACGTGAACCCATATCTTCGGCGACTGGCTTGAGCCCCGTTACATTTTCCGCGCAGGATCGCTTGATCAGTGAGCTGTTACGCTTTCTTTAAAGGATGGCTGCTTCTAAGCCAACCTCCTGATTGTCAAAGCAATCCCACATCGTTTCCCACTTAGCCAGTACTTGGGGGCCTTAGATGATGGTTAGGGTTGTTTCCCTTTTCACGACGGACGTTAGCACCCGCCGTGTGTCTGCCCGATAGTTCTCTTGGGTATTCGGAGTTTGGTTAGTATTGGTACCGCTCGCGCAGCCCGCAACCATCCAGTGCTCTACCCCCCAAGGAATTCGTCGGACGCTCTACCTAAATAGATTTCGCGGAGAACCAGCTATGTCCAAGTTTGATTGGCCTTTCACCCCTATCCACAAGTCATCCGAGAATTTTTCAACATTCACCGGTTCGGTCCTCCAGTAAGTGTTACCTTACCTTCAACCTGCTCATGGATAGATCACTTGGTTTCGGGTCGTCATACGTCGAACTTATCGCCCTGTTCAGACTCGCTTTCGCTGCGCCTACACCTAACGGCTTAAGCTTGCTCGACACATGAAGTCGCTGACCCATTATACAAAAGGTACGCCGTCACCGCGCTTGGCGGCTCCGACTGCTTGTAGGCTTCCGATTTCAGGATCTGTTTCACTCCCCTTGTCGGGGTGCTTTTCACCTTTCCCTCACGGTACTTGTTCACTATCGGTCGTAGAGGAGTACTTAGGCTTGGAGGGTGGTCCCCCCATGTTCAGACAGGATTTCACGTGTCCCGCCCTACTCGAGTCTTCTGCTGTTTGACGCCTACGGGGCTTTCACCCGCTATGGCCGACCTTTCCAGATCGTTCGGCTTTATGTCACAGAAGCACTGGCCTGGTCCCGGTTCGCTCGCCACTACTACGGGAGTCTCGGTTGATGT
Source organism: Brevundimonas staleyi (assembly GCF_041893865.1). Taxonomy (GTDB): domain Bacteria; phylum Pseudomonadota; class Alphaproteobacteria; order Caulobacterales; family Caulobacteraceae; genus Brevundimonas; species Brevundimonas staleyi. Next base: position 732,870 of record NZ_CP169082.1, on the reverse strand, counting down.
CCTTTCCTCCGGGTACTGAGATGTTTCAGTTCCCCGGGTTTGCTTAATGAACCCTATGTATTCAGGTCATTATACCTTTGAACGATCCGCCAATCGCTGTTCCGAAGAACAGAGTTGGAAGACCGTAAAGGTGGGTTTCCCCATTCGGAAATAACCGGATCAAAGGGTGCTAGCGCCTCCCCGGTTCTTATCGCAGCTTGCCACGTCCTTCATCGCCTCTCTACGCCAAGGCATCCGTCAGAAGCCCTTCAACGCTTGATCGTTTCTCAGAAAAACTCATGCATGACCTTGTCCGCTGACTGGAAAGAAATGCCAGCGGGGTCATGCCTGATTTTCGTCAGACAATGTCTTCTCTCGAACCAGACCTGAAAGCCTATGAGGGGCCGGTCTAATTCTTCCTTCACAATATCAATGCCGTCGGCTGCAATAGCAGCCGGGGCAATCTCTGTACGATCTGCGAGATACCTGGTGGAGCCAGACGGAGTCGAACCGACGACATCCTGCTTGCAAAGCAGGCGCTCTACCAACTGAGCTATGGCCCCGTTCAGGGAATAGCCAGGAGAGCTGTCGGCGACCGTCACATCCACAAGAGTGGTAGGCCCGGGCAGACTCGAACTGCCGACCTTACGCTTATCAGGCGTACGCTCTAACCACCTGAGCTACGGGCCTGTGGCAATGCGACAGGCCGGGAGATCCCAGGCTCGCGATCGCACGCTTCTTCACACCGGACCGAATGTCCGATGCTTCGAAGCGTGAAACAGGAAAGAGAAACGGAGACGGCGGCGCCCCGCATAATGCCTTTGACGCTTGCGCGCTTCGGCTGATCGGAGCGTCAATAGAACCCTCGTGAGAGAGCCTGGAGACGCATCCTTAGAAAGGAGGTGATCCAGCCGCAGGTTCCCCTACGGCTACCTTGTTACGACTTCACCCCAGTCGCTGACCCTACCGTGGTCGACTGCCTCCTTGCGGTTAGCGCATCGCCTTCGGGTAGAACCAACTCCCATGGTGTGACGGGCGGTGTGTACAAGGCCCGGGAACGTATTCACCGCGGCATGCTGATCCGCGATTACTAGCGATTCCAACTTCATGCCCTCGAGTTGCAGAGGACAATCCGAACTGAGACAACTTTTAAGGATTAACCCTCTGTAGTTGCCATTGTAGCACGTGTGTAGCCCACCCTGTAAGGGCCATGAGGACTTGACGTCATCCCCACCTTCCTCCGGCTTAGCACCGGCAGTCCCATTAGAGTTCCCAACTAAATGATGGCAACTAATGGCGAGGGTTGCGCTCGTTGCGGGACTTAACCCAACATCTCACGACACGAGCTGACGACAGCCATGCAGCACCTGTGTCCTAGTCCCCGAAGGGAAAGCCAGATCTCTCTGGCGGTCCAGGCATGTCAAAAGGTGGTAAGGTTCTGCGCGTTGCTTCGAATTAAACCACATGCTCCACCGCTTGTGCGGGCCCCCGTCAATTCCTTTGAGTTTTAATCTTGCGACCGTACTCCCCAGGCGGATTGCTTAATGCGTTAGCTGCGTCACCGAGGTGTAAACACCCCAACAACTAGCAATCATCGTTTACGGCGTGGACTACCAGGGTATCTAATCCTGTTTGCTCCCCACGCTTTCGAGCCTCAGCGTCAGTAATGATCCAGTAAGTCGCCTTCGCCACTGGTGTTCTTCCGAATATCTACGAATTTCACCTCTACACTCGGAGTTCCACTTACCTCTATCACACTCAAGACACCCAGTATCAAAGGCAGTTCCAGAGTTGAGCTCTGGGATTTCACCCCTGACTTAAATGTCCGCCTACGCTCCCTTTACGCCCAGTAATTCCGAGCAACGCTAGCCCCCTTCGTATTACCGCGGCTGCTGGCACGAAGTTAGCCGGGGCTTCTTCTCCGGGTACCGTCATTATCGTCCCCGGTGAAAGAATTTTACAATCCTAAGACCTTCATCATTCACGCGGCATGGCTGCGTCAGGCTTTCGCCCATTGCGCAAGATTCCCCACTGCTGCCTCCCGTAGGAGTTTGGGCCGTGTCTCAGTCCCAATGTGGCTGGTCATCCTCTCAGACCAGCTACTGATCGTCGCCTTGGTGAGCCTTTACCTCACCAACTAGCTAATCAGACGCGGGCCGCTCTAAAGGCGATAAATCTTTCCCCCGAAGGGCACATTCGGCATTACCACCCGTTTCCAGGAGCTATTCCGAACCTAAAGGCACGTTCCCACGTGTTACTCACCCGTCCGCCACTAACCCCGAAGGGTCCGTTCGACTTGCATGTGTTAGGCCTGCCGCCAGCGTTCGCTCTGAGCCAGGATCAAACTCTCAGGTTGAGTTAGACCTTCTGACTTAAGCATCACCGATCATCAGATCGGCTGGCATAAGTTCTACGTATTCTTGACGAGAACCACTTCGATCGACCCTAAGGCCAACCGACATGGTTGTATCTTTCAAAAAGACCGCAGAGTGTCAGTGTCTATCTAGATCTCCGTTAGGAGATCTTCGCTAGAGCACCGCCGCCTGCGTTTCTCTTTCCAAATCAACGATTTCAAAGACCAAACCCGACACCGCCGGGGACACTGTTTTGCGCCGGTGTCCGGCGGAGGCGGCTTCCTAAAGAAGGCCGATCTCGGTGTCAACCGGGCTTTTTCAGCCATTTTGCGAACCGTTGAAGCCGAGCTTCTGGAGCGCAAAAAACCGTCAGAAGAAGCGAGAGGCTTCCCTCTGGTATCGTTTCCGACGATTCGATTGGAGCGCGGAGACTATTCAGAACCGACCAGAGAAGCAAGGAGTTTTTGAACTCTTCGTTTCCCTTTCAAACCCCCGGAAACCCAAGTCTCCAAGGCCTCGAAGGCCGGCCCGTCGCCGAGCGAGGGCGCGATATACGGAGGCCCTTCTTCGTCCGCAAGCGACATTTTCGTGGCGAACGCAGATTCATGGCGAACGACGCGTTCCGCCGTCAGTCTAGCCGCCCAGGAGGAGGTCCCTGATGCGGCGAAGGGCGTCATGGTCGCGGCCATCCGAACGCTGGGGCTCTCCGTCCAGAAGGACATCCAGCAAGGCGACCGCCTCGCGCGCATCGGCGGGCGTCTGATCGAGGATGAAACACTCGGCCTCATCGACCATGTCCCAGACCAGGCTCTGAGCGCTGGCCAACGCCGTGTTCGCAGGATCGGTCTCGGGGAACTTGTCCAGGGCGGCCAGAAGGGTGGCGCGGGTCGCACAGGCCGTGGTCAGGTCGGCGATGGAGGCCGGGCCCCACTCCGACGACAGGTCGCGGCTTCTTTCGACGAAACGCCGGACGGGGTCGGACTGGGAATCCGAAGCACTGTGGTTCACGTCATGGCCTCCTTGAGGCGGTAGCGCCCGACCTGTTGCGCCTCCCAGGCGCCGAACAGGGCCACGAGCATCAGTTCGATCCAGAAGATCCGGCGGAGCACCACCCCGGTCCAGATCATGATTTCAGGCTGCAGGGCGGCGAGGCCGTAGGTCGCGGCCGCGGCGCCCTGGACCCCCGCGGCGGCCAGAAGCCACCATCGGTCCCAGAGCAGGCCCTGGACCAGAAGCATCACCGCAAGGCCCACCGACGTCAGGGCGATGACCCAACGGACATTGCCGACTTCGATGTCCTGCAAGAGCAATGGGGCGAGCACGACCAGAAGAATGGCGGCCGCGCTGCACCGTTCGACGGTTCGCCCCTTCCAGGCCAGGAGACCGAGCGCGGGCACGGTCAGCAGCCACAGCATCACTTGTATCGGGGACATGGACGCTCCTGGGCCGAGAAACGGGACGAGCTCAGGACGGGACCGGCTCCGACAGCAACGGACGCTCGCCGGGCTTGGTCTCGCCCGGACCGTCGAAGTTCCAGACGATGCCCTGATCGGCGGCGACTTCGGCCAGGCCGTTGTGAGCGGCGCCGAGCGCCTCACGGGCCTCGACGGCGAGCGAGAAGGCGCGGGCGATGTCGGCGATCACCGACTGACCGACGGCGACGCCCATGCGCGCCTCGATACGGCCGGACAGAAGCATCTGACCCAGGGCCAGTTTGTCGGCGAGCGCGCGGTCCAGATTGTGTTCGGCTTCCCGGAGCTGGCGTGCGGTACGCACGCCCAGGGCCCGGCGCCCACGTTGCTCGGTCGCGAGGCGGTGAACGTTGTTGGTCATCGTATGGCTCCTCCGCCGGTCGGCGGCGTGTGAATGTCGCGCTTCACCGGACGCCGGAGGGAGCCATCGCCTGGGTCAGGCCGAGGCCTGCATTCAGAACGGCGGCGCCTCCGATGGCGACGATCGATCCCACGAGGAAGAAGGCGAACGCGACGGCCAGACGGAGCGCCCGTCCCCTCGGTGGGGGCGAGTAGCGCCATGCGGCGGCCGGTCCCGGCGTCCTCGAGGTCGCGACGTCGTCGGTTTCAGCCCCGCCAGTCGGCCCGGAAACATCGGCGGCGGGAACGGGGTCCGAAGGGGATGGGGTGACGTACCCCAGGGCGCGCAGGGCGTTCTTGCGCGTGTTCACGCCCAGACGCTCCATGGCCTCCTGGATGTGCTTGTTCACCGTGCCGGGGCTGACGCCGAGCGCCCTGCCGATCTCCTTGTCGGTCATCGTGGCGCTGAGGATCACGCACTGCCTCTGACGGTCTGAGAGCTTCTTCGTCGGCATGAAAGGTCCCCTGTGGCCACGATAGGGTGTATTTCGCGGCCGCGTCTACCCGGAGGAGAGGTTCGACCGCGCCGTCAGACGCGTCGGATCACGTCGATCAGGGGGCCGCCCGGTCCCTGGGTCAGGGTCGCTTCGACGCCATAAGCTCGCTTGAGAACCTCGGGGGTCAGGGCGGTCGCGGGCGGTTCGTCGGCGAGAATCCCGCCGTCCGCCAACACCACGATCCGATCCGCCAGCCGTAGCGCCAGCGACAGGTCGTGCAGGGTGAGGATCACGCCGACGCCCTGATCGGCCAGACGCCGGAACAGGGCCGCGGCGTCCAGCTGGTGGGCCGGATCCAGCCCCGTCAGGGGCTCGTCGGCCAGCAGCCATTCGGGCTCGCCGGCCAGAGCCCGCGCGATCAGCACCCGCGCCCGTTCGCCGCCCGACAGGGTGTCGACGATCCGATGTTCGAAGGCTTCGACATGGGCCGCCGCCATGGCGCGATCGACCGCCGCACGATCTTCTGCGCTCTGGCCGCGCGCGCCAATGAAGGGGATGCGCCCCAGTTCGACCAGGGTTCGCGCCTCGACCGACCAGGCGATCTCCGACGTCTGGGGCAAGAAGGCGATACGCCGGGCCCGCGCGCGGGGGTTCAGCTGGGACAGGGCCGCTTCTTCCAGCGCCACCGAGCCGGATGTCGGGGCGCGCAGGCCCGCGAGGCAGGCCAGAAGCGTCGACTTGCCGGCGCCGTTGGGGCCGACGATGACGGTGATCCGCCCCACCTCGATCGACAGGCTGACGCCCGACAGAATGGTCTTTGAGCCGATGACGACGCGGAGGTCGGTGCAGGACAGGACGCTCATGCGACGGTCCTCCGCAGACGAAGCAGCAGCACCAGAAAGAAGGGCGCGCCGAGCGCGGCCATGGCGACGCCCAGCTTGACCTCCCCCGCCGCCGGGGTCAGCCGAACCAGGACGTCTGCGGCAAGGACGATGATCGCGCCGCCCAGCATGCTGGGGACCAGAAGGGCGCCGGGCCTCGCCCCGACCAGAGGCCGCAGAAGGTGCGGCGTCACCAGACCGACGAAGCCGATCACCCCTGTGACCGCCACGCTGGCCCCCGCCGCCAGGCCGATGCCGAGGGCCAGCCCCCACCGGGTGCGCGACAGAGATACGCCCAGCGACGTCGCCCCGACCTCGCCCAGGGTCAGGGCGTCCAGCGCCCGGCCGGTCGTCAGCATCAGACCGCATCCGGCGAGGATGAAGGGCAGCGCCATCCGCACCTCCTCGAAGCTGCGGTCGGCCAGCGACCCCATCAGCCAGTTGACGATCTCGGTCACGGCCCAGGGGTTGGGCGCCAGCGACAGGGCCAGCGACACCCCGGCCGTCGCCAGGATGTTGAGGATCGCCCCCGCCAGAACGAAGGTGGCCAGGCTGGACGCCCGCCCCGACAGCGTCAGGAGCAGCGCCACCCCGATCAGAGCCCCGCCGATGGCCGCGACCGGCAGCATCCAGGGCGTGAGCACCGTCAGCCCGTAGTAGAGCGTCAGCACCGCGCCCAACGCGGCCATCGACGACACGCCGAGCACGCCGGTCTCGGCCAGGGGATTGCGCGTATAGCCCTGGAGCACCGCGCCGGAGAGGCCGAGCGCCGCTCCCACGACGATGCCCAGAAGGGTGCGCGGCAGACGCAGCTCGAACACGATGGCCCAGCGTGGATCGAGCTCGGGCTGGGTCCAGGCGCTGAACGGCACCCAGACCTTTCCGGCGATCAGGCTGACGCCGGAGAGCACCAGCAGCAGGGCGATCAGACCCGCATGGAGAAGCGGCCGACTGACAGGTTTCATGCGAACCTCCTCAGGGCGCCTTCGCGGGCGCGCCTCAGGGCGGCCGCAGTCTGGATCAGGACCGGGCCGCCGCAGAACAGCAGCCGCTCCGGGAAGACGGCGCGCTGCATGTGGCCGGCGACGCGCGACAAGGCCGGATGCTCCATCACCCGTTCGGCCCAACTGGGCGCGCCGGGATAGGGTTCGCCGGACAAGAGGACCTGCGGCGGATCGGCGATCACACGCTCAAGCGGCAGGTTGGCGGTGCCGCTGAGCCCATAGCGGCTCGCGGCATTCCGCAGGCCCATGCGGGCCATCATCTCGTCCATCAGGGTGCCGGGCCCCGAGACGAAGCCGCCGGGCATGAAGACCAGGGCCGACAGGGGCGGCGTTCCCGGCGCCGGCGCGGCCGCCGCCAGCGCCGCCTCGATCCGCGCGACCAGGGCGTCTCCTCGCTCGGGATGGCCGACCAGCCGGGCGACCTCGCGCACCTGGTCCAGGCTGGCGGCGACGGTCTCGGGCACGTCGAACAGGGCGGCAGGAACCTTCAGCCGATCCAGGGCCGTCCGCATCGTCGGGGAGGAATACCGCCCCGTCATCACCAGGTCGGGCCGCAACGCCATCACCTCTTCCGCCGTCTCGTAGGTGAAGGGCAGGATCCGGGCGATGTCGGCGATGGTCGAGCCGTAGGGCTCGCGCGCATAGTGGCTGAGCGCCGCGATCTGGTCCCGGTCGGCGACCCGAACCAGAATGACGTCGAGGCAGGGGTTGAGCGACACCACCCGCCGGGGTCGCCCCGCCGTGGGAGGCGGCGCGACGGGATCGGGCGCGACGCCGCATCCGGCCATCGCCAGGCCGCCCGCCACCACCATGCGCCGGTCGATGGTCATCAGAAGTCGATCCCCCGCCGGGCCTTCATACGCTTTTCGAGGCCCGGCTTCACCCGCGTCGTCTCCGTCGCCGATCGATCGAACCCAGGCGTCGGCGCGGAGGGGTGATCCCTCCGCGCCTGGGCCGGTCGTCCGCCGTGCGGGATGGCGCCGGTCATCGCTGGATCAGAAGCGGGCGCGCACGCCCACGAAGGTCCCGCGACCCGCCACGCCGTAGTCGCGGGTGGTCTCGTAGATCTCGTCGCCGACGTTCTCGACACGGCCATAGACCTCAAGCGTCTCGTTGATCGGATAGGAGGCGCGCAGATCGACCAGGGTGTAGCCCTTCAGCCGCGTCGCGTTCGAGGCGTTTTCGAAGCTGTCGCCGGCGTGCTGGACCGCGACCGAGGTCGACAGACCGAACGGCCAGACATAGCCGAGGGTCAGGTTGGCGGCCTCCTTCGGACGACGCGCCAGCTCGCGACCCAGGTTGGCGCCCGGGGTGCGGTTCTCGGTGTTGGTCTGGGTGTAGTTGGCGTTGATCCAGAAGGCGCCGATCTCGTAGTCCGCCGCCAGCTCGACGCCGTCCGCCTCGCTGAGCGCGATGTTGTTGTAGTAGCCGAAACGACGCACGCCGTTGCGGAAGCACAGGGGCTGGGCCGCCGGCGTGGCCGTCGACGGGCAGGAGACATAGTCGATCTGGTTCGTGGTCTCGCGGGCGAAATAGGTCGCCGACAGGATCAGGGCGCCGTCCAGCACATGCTGTTCGACCCCGGCGTCCCAGCCGTCCGCCTCTTCCGGCCGAAGCCCCGTGTTCCCGTAGTCGCTGTAGAGTTGGTACAGGCTCGGCGCCTTGAAGCCCTGACCGAAGCTGGCGCGCAGCACGGTGGACCCATCGTTCAGCGCCCAGGCGACAGCCGCCTGACCCAGGGTCTTGCCGCCGAAGGTGTCGTGGTCGTCGCGACGCACGCCGCCGGTCAGGGTCAGACCCGGCGCGACCTCGGCCTGCAACTGGGCGTAGACGCCGTTGATGGCGGCCTCGGCCGTGGCGGGCGTCGGGTTCGGGGTGAAGGAGGACGGCGAGGCGCTGGTGAACTCCGACTCTTCCCGCTCGGCGCCGAAGGTCGCGGTCCAGCCGTCGCGGATGTCGAACACGCCCTGGTACTCGATGCGGCGGTTCTCACCCTCGGAATCGAAAGTGACCGGCGTGACCGTCTGGTCGGGGTTCTCGTTCAGGCGGTCGGTCTTGGTGTAGGCGTAGGCGATGCGGTTCGAGAAGCGGCCGTCCAGCAGGTCGAAGTTCAGGCCCGAATAGGCGACCAGTTCCTTCGTCTGGGAGGTCTCGCGCGTGTCGCCGAAGGCGTAGAGCGGCGGCGCGAAACCGTCGATGTCCGCCGTGCCGTTAGAGTAGACGGCGCGCAGGTCCAGCGAGACGTTGTCGACGATGCGGATATTGGCCCGGCCGCTCAGGCCGAAGTTTTCGTAGCCGTCCTTCTCGGTCCCGCGGGCGAAGGTCGAGAAGCCGTCGGTGTTGTAGTGGGACGCCGCCAGACGCCAGGTGGCGCGCTCACCGGCCCCGCCGATGGCCCCGCGCAGGTAGGTCGTGCCGCGCGATCCGGCCTCCGCCGCAATGTTGGCCTGGAAGGGCTCGGTCGGTTCGGCGGTGACGAGGTTGACCACGCCGCCGATGGCCTGGGAGCCCCAGAGCGTCGACTGGGCGCCGCGCAGGACCTCGATGCGGGCGATGTCGCCGACCAGGAGGTTGCCGAAGTTGAAGCCGCCGCCGGTGCCCGACGGATCGTTCAGCTTCACCCCGTCGATGATGGCGACGGTCTGGTCGGCCTCGGCGCCGCGGATGCGCAGCGAGGTGACCGAACCCAGGCCGCCGTTGCGCGACAGGGTTACGCCCGGCGTGCGGATCAGGAGGTCGGCGACGCCGACGGCCTGGCTGGCCTCGATGGTTTCGGCGGTCAGGACGGTGACCGACTGGCCGACGCGATCGGCCGGCTGGGCCGAGCGGTTGGCGGTGACGACGACGTCGTCCAGCAGGCTGGGGTCGGTGACGGCGGCGGCGGTCTGGGCGCTCGCGGCGTTGGCGGCGAGCAGGAGCGCGGCGGTGGCGGCGCTGGCGATCAGTTCGTTTCTCATTCGGGTCCAATCCCTCGTTTGACAACGAGCCGGCCCGGATGGCCGCGATCGGACATGGAGACACGCCCGGTCGCGACCGCGCGGACGCGGCCCAACAGACGTCGTCATTCGGGAAAGACCCGTTTCGCTCGACACACCCCGTCCGCGCGAAGGACGACCACGACGGGCAGGTCTCCTGGCTCGCGGGTCAACGCCGGTGCGCGTCGCCTTCCCAGATCCTTCGGCCGAAGCTCCTGGACCCAGTGGCTGTGACGCGCGGGCTCGCCGCTTACAGTTGCGGGGGCAGCCCAGGTCTTTCACCTGAGTTCCCTTTTCATCCCCATCGCTGGGGAACCTGTCGTGCGGCGGCCCATAGGCCATCGCGGCGACCTCGGCAATGGAGGGCGTGGCCGCTGAAATCCTCTAGCGGCGGACGACCTCGACGCCGCGACGCTCCAGGATCTCCTGAACGCTGTCGTCGCCGGCCAGGTGGGCGCTGCCCACGGCGATGAAGGTCGTGCCCGAACCCTCCAGCAGGGTCTGGATCTGGTCGGCCCAGTTCGTGTTCCGGCGGACCAGAAGGGCGTCGTAGACCTCCCGCGACTCGGCGCGCATGTCCTGGACGCCGACACGGTCGATGGTGTCGACGTCACCCGAGGCCCAGGCCTGGACCAGGGTGTCGAGCTCGGTCGTGGCCTCGTCGAAATCCTTCAGGGTCGAGCGCAGGAAGGCCAGCTGGGTCTCTTCGGAGAGGCCGGCCAGGATCTCGACCTGGGTGGCGATGGTCTCAAGGCCCGTGACCGGCTTTCCGGCGTCCTCGGCCCTGTGCTTCAGGATCAGTTCGACGCCCGATTTCGGATCGTAGCCGGCCTTGGTCAGGGGGGCGACCGACAGCATCAGGCCCGCCAGCCAGGGGCGCATGGCGTCGAAGCCTGCGCCCGTGCCGCCGATGGTGCGGGCGGCGGCGTCCAGGTCGGCGAACTCCTCGGCCGTCAGCAGGCTGGACAGCGGCCTCTGGGGCGAGACGCCGTGCTGCTGGATCAGAGGCATCAGGGCCGCCTGATCGTCGGGATTGGAAATCTCGAAGATGACGTTGTCGGCGGCGTCGAAGGCCGCGTCGACCTTGGCCGAGCCCCAGGGCGTGTTCGGGCGCAGCACATGGACCGTGCCGAACAGATAGATGGTCGAATCCTCGTCCGAGATCGACCACAGGGCCGGGCCTTCCCCCACGGCCGGGACGATGGCGGCGTGATCGTGCGTGTGGGCCGCCTCTTGGGCGAAGGCGCGAGGCGCGCCGGCCAGGAGGGCGGCGGCGAGGCTGACGCCCAGGGCGACGCCGACGGCGAGGCGACCGGCCGAGGCGGTGGAGGATTTCAGGCGGGCGAGAAGCGTCATGCGAACGGGACCTTGGAGAGGATCGGAACGGACGGTCGAGGGCAGGCTCACGCCAGACCGCGGCGAACGGAAGGCACGATGGAGGAGACGAGGTAGACGGCCATCAGGATGCCGGCCATGCCCCAGGCGCTGACGGGCTGGATCAGGGCCATGCGCTCGGCGGCGGCATAGAGGAAGAAGGCGCTCTGCAGGCCCCAGAAGGCGATGGTCGAGGTCTCGGTCATCAGTCGCCGCATCATCTCGTCCGATCCACGCCAGACGATGACGTTGGCCACGGTCTGAAGGGCGAAGGCCAGGGCCACGCCGGCGAAGACGATCTGGGGCGCCACGAACTCCGGCGCCATCATGGGGGCCAGGAACATCAGGCCGGCCAGGACGAAGACCACGATCTGAAGCCCGCCCTGCCCCACCACGGCGGCCGGACGGAAGACCATGGTGATCGCGACCAGGGCGCCCATGACGATCAGGGCGATGCCCATCATGAAGGCCAGGGCGTCGTCCCAAGGGACACTGTCGGGCAGGTTGGTGAAACGGGCGGTCAGATAGCCGACGACGCCGCCGAGCACGGCAAGCCCGCCGAAGGTCGCGGCCTTGACCCACATGGAGGTCTGACGCGGCTGGATGTCTGCGGACATGATCAGGCTCCTTCGTCGGAGAAGATGGATTCGATCGGTTGCCCGAAGACGCGGGCGATCTTGAAGGCGAGCGGCAGGGAGGGGTCGTAGCGGCCCGTCTCCAGCGCGTTGACGGTCTGGCGCGAGACGCCGAGGGCGGCGGCGAGGTCCGCCTGGCTCCAGCTGCGTTCGGCGCGCAATGTCCTGAGGCTGTTGTTCATGGGATCACCGCCGCTTCAGCCACCAGACGGCCCAGGCCACGCCGTAGCCGACCATCTGGCAGCCCGTGACGATGGCGGCGCCCAGCATCAGCATCTCCTTGATCGGCGCCACGCCCAGATCGCCCGCGCCATGGAGCAGGGTCAGGAGAATGACGCCCGCGAAGCAGAGGCCGATCGTGGCGCCCCACCACCAGGCCCATTTGTGAGCCTCCTGCGCGGCCTCATCGAGACCCTTCCACCAGCGGAGACTGGCCCAGAGGCCGGCGCCCATGGCGATGGCCACGGCCGTGGCGATCAGGGCCGCGCCGCCCAGGCTGGCCTCTTCGGACGTGGCGGTGACGATGCCGGCGACGAAACCGGCGCCCATCCCGGCCAAGCCGCAGATGCCCAGCACCGCGCCGTAGCGCCTAAGCGGATGTTCGGACACTCGGATCTCCAGAGCCATGAAACGCGGCCTCGTCTAGGTGACAAGGTTGTTTTACATCGTTCTCGCGCGCTATGTCAAACACCCTTGTCAGAAACAAGGGTTTCCGCGCTTAGGCGCCGGCGGCCCGGTCGGAGATCAGTTCCGGGCGGCTGATGGCGCGGGGCGACTGATCCACGGCGGTCAGGTCGGGCAGCTGTTTGCCCTCGTGATCGACCTGCAGATCCTCGAACCGCTTGGCCGAGACCATGACCTGGCTCTCCAGCGAGCCGACGAACTGGTTGTACTTACCGACGGCCTGTTCCAGCGCGCGACCGACCCCGTGGACGTGACCGCCCATGACCGAGAGCCGCTTGTAGAGTTCCTTGCCCAGCTTCGCGACCTCGTCGGCGTTCTTCGCCTGCTCCTCCGCCCGCCACCCATAGGCGACAGCCTTGCACAGGGCGAACAGGGTCGAGGGGGTGACGATGATGACCCGTTTCGACATGGCGTCGGTCATCAGGTCGGGGTCGCGATCCAGCGCCGCCGACAGGAAGGCGTCACTGGGCACGAACAGGGCGACGAAGTCGGGGCTGGGCTTGAACTGGTCCTGATAGGCCTTGGCCGAGAGGTCGCGGACATGGTTCTTGATGCTGGCGGCGTTGCGCGCGGCCATGGCGGCGTCGCGCGTCTCGTCGTCCGACTCGGAGGGGTCGGGGAAGGCCAGAGGGACCTTGGCGTCGATGACGAAAAGGCCGCCGCCCGGCAGTTTGACGATGAAGTCCGGCCGCATCTGGCGACCCTCTTCATTGGCGCTGGAGGTCTGTTCGGTGAAGTCGAACCGGCCGGCCATGCCGGCGGCCTCAAGCACATTGCGGCAGGTCTGTTCGCCCCAGCGCCCGCGCCGGCCGGTGTTGCCGCGCAGGACCTCGGTCAGCCGCTTGGCCTCGTCGCGGGTGGCGGTCGAGGCGATCATGAGGGCCGAGAGCTGTTCCTTAAGTGTGCCGGTTTCCTCGGCGCGGGCCTTTTCCAGCGCGGCGACCTGGGTCTCGAACTTGGCCAGGGTCTCGGCGACGGGCTTCAGCTGGGCCTCCATCCGTTCGCGGGCGACGCGGTCCTGGGCCTGGAAGGTCTCGGTGGCGCGGGTCACCATCTGGTCGGCGATGGCCTGCGCCGACTGGGCGGCCTGCGCCTTCAGGAGTTCGCCCATGGTGGTGCGGCTCTCCTCGACCAGGGCGACCTTTTCCTGCGCCGAGGTCAGGGCGGCGGCGGCGTTCCGCCAGCCCATGAAGGCCCACAGGAAGCCGGCCATCAGGGCCAGGGAAACGACGGCGAGGAAGACGGAGAGGGTGTTCATGCTCCGTTCCTTAGCGGGAGTCGCCGGAGCGGGCCACGGCCGATGTGGACTCCAAAACACCGTCCGAAGCGTCCGAAGAGTCCGAAGCGTTCGGATCGTTCGGTGAGTATCGGCAGGGCGCGCGGGTCTTGGTTCCGCGCGTAACATATGGGTACGTCAGAAGCGGACGCAGGGCCTCTCAGGCGCTGTAACGCGGAGCCGGATACCAGTCAGGATTGGTGATCTGATCCCAGGTATAGCCCGTCAAAACAGCCAGCACCCTATCCGGGTCGGTGAGTTGGTCTCGCGCTGTGAGCCGCTTGATCGCGTATGCGAAGGACTCGTCCAGAGCCGGTTCGAGGCGGTTCTGGATCGTTCGCGTCAACCGCTTTTTCAGCTCTTGTCGAAATCCGATGACCTCGCCCTTCCAGTGCGGGATGGTCTCGGCAGGCCCGACAAACTCGATCTTTAGCAGGTGCTCGATGATGTTCTCGATCTGGCTCTCGCAGGCGCGTTGCTCGGACTTGCCCAAATCCTCGATCTCCTCGGCGAGATTGTCGTAGTCGAGGGCATTCTCGCCGCCCCTTCGAGACCGCAACGCGGAGGCCTGCGACTCCGTCCAGGCGACATAGTCCCTTTCGTAGAGGTCGTTCGCCGGTCTGGTCAGATCATCCGCCATAGGGGGACTATATCACGCCGGTCGCCGGGCCCGAAGCGCCTGGACGATGGTGCCGTCGTCGAGCCAGTCGAGGTCGCCGCCGACGGGGACGCCTCGGGCGAGCGACGTGATCTCCACTCCGTCACCGGCGATGCGGTCGGCGAGATAGTGGGCAGTGGTCTGGCCGTCGATGGTGGCGGGCAGGGCCAGGACCACCTCGCGGACTTCGCCGCCCTTCACCCGACCGACCAGTTCGGAGGCGCGAAGGGCCTCCGGGCCGATGCCGTCGAGCGCGGACAGGAGGCCGCCCAGCACATGGTATTTGCCCCTGAAGGCGCCGGAGCGCTCCATGGCCCAGAGCGAGCCCGCCTCCTCCACCACGCAGATCAGGGCGTTGTCGCGGTTGGGGTCCGAACAGATTGAGCAGGGATCGCGGGTGTCGGGCGTGCCGCAGACCGAGCAGGACACGACCTTGGCCGCCGTCTCGGCGAGCGACGCCGCCAGGGGTTCCAGCAGTTGTTCGCGCCGCTTGAGAAGGGCCAGCGCCGCGCGCCGGGCCGAGCGCGGCCCCAGCCCCGGCAGCTTGGCCAGGAGCGAAATCAGTCGCTCGATCTCGGGTCCGGCGGAGGCGGCCATTTCAGAGAGGAGAAGGGCTCAGAAGAGTTTCGGCATGCCCGGGATGTTCATTCCCGCCATGGGGCCGGCGGCCTCGCGCATCAGCTCGCCGTTGACGGCGTCCAGCTTGCGCTTGGCGTCGGCGTGGGCGGCGACGATCAGGTCGGCCAGGATCTCGGTGTCGCCGGGGACCATCAAACTGTCGTCGATCTTCACCGAGGTGATCTCGCCGGGGCCTTTCAGGCCGATTGTGACAAGGCCGCCGCCCGAGGTGCCCTCGGCGGTGGTTTCGGCCATCTTGGCCTGGGCGTCCTGCAGCTTCTGCTGCATCGCCTGGGCCTGCTGCATCAGGGCGTTCAAGTCTTTCATGCGGGATAGATAGGCTGACGCGTCGCCGTTTTCCATCCGTCATTCGGGCGCGTGACAGACCGCCTCGATATTGAAGCCGTCCGGATCGAAGACGAAGGCGGCGTAGTAGGTCGGGCCGTAGTCGGGGCGCAGACCCGGCCCGCCGTTGTCCCGGCCGCCTGCCTTCAGCGCCGCCGCATGAAAGGCGTCTACGGCCGCGCGGGTCTCTGCGCGGAAGGCGATATGGTTGCCGAGGCCCGGCGCCTTGTCCTCTGCGATGACGAACTCGGGCGCGTCGATGCCGAACATGACGATGGGATTGGCGCCGGTCTGTTCGGCGGTCAGTTCCTGGATCACGCGGTAGCCGAGGGGGGCCAGAGCGGCCGCGTAGAAGGCGCGGGACGTCTTCAGGTCGCTGACGTCGATACCGATATGGTCGAGCATTGCGGATCTCCTGTCGGGTCCGAAACGCGAAAGCCGGCGGGATCGCTCCCGCCGGCTCCGTGGTCTTCGATCAGGTCGTGTCCTTAGGCGCTCTTCAGGCGCTTCAGGTCCGGCGGTGTCGCCTCGTCGGTCAGGATGCGGATGGCCTCCTCGACCGAGACGACTTCCTGCGCCTGGGAGCCCAGACGGCGGATGGCGACCTCGCCCTTTTCGGCCTCGTTGCGACCGACGACGGCGATGACCGGCACCTTGCCGACCGAGTGTTCGCGCACCTTGTAGCCGACCTTCTCGTTGCGAAGATCGGTCTCGACACGCAGGCCCGCGGCCTTGAACTTGGCGGCGACCTCTTCGGCATAGCCGTCGGCGTCCGAGGTGATGGTCGCGACCACCGCCTGGACTGGCGCCAGCCAGAGCGGGAAGGCCCCGGCGTAGTTCTCGATCATGATGCCGATGAAGCGCTCGAACGAGCCCAGGATCGCCCGGTGCAGCATGACCGGCCGGTGCTTCTGGCCATCCTCGGCGATGTAGGTCGCATCCAGACGTTCCGGCAGGACATAGTCCAGCTGGATCGTGCCGCAGGTCCATTCGCGGCCGATGGCGTCCTTGACGATGAAGTCGAGCTTGGGCGCGTAGAAGGCGCCGTCGCCCTCGGTCACGACCGGCTCGGTCCCGGCGGCGCGGGCCGCCTCGGCCATCAGGTTCTCGGCCTTGTCCCAGAACTCGTCCGATCCGGCGCGGTTCTCGGGGCGGGTGCCCAGGCTGATGTAGGCCGTCTCCATGCCCAGGTCGGCGTGGACGCTGCGGGCCAGTTTGATGAACTCGGCCGTCTCCTCGACGATCTGGTCCTCGCGGCAGAAGATGTGGGCGTCGTCCTGGGTGAAGCCGCGCACCCGCATCAGGCCGTGCAGCGAACCCGACGGCTCATAGCGGTGACAGGCGCCGAACTCGGCCATGCGCAGCGGCAGTTCGCGATAGGACCGCTGGCCCTGGTCGAAGATCTGGACGTGGCCCGGGCAGTTCATCGGCTTGAGGGAGAGTTCCTCACCCTCGACCGTCTCGCAGACGAACATGTTGGGGCGATACTTGTCCCAGTGGCCGCTCTGTTCCCAGAACTTCCGATCCAGAACCTGGGGCGTCTTGACCTCGACATAGCCGGCGGCGTCCAGGCGGCGGCGCATATAGGCCTCCAGCACGCGCCACAGGACCCAGCCCTTGGGGTGCCAGAAGACCATGCCCCGGCCCTCTTCCTGCATGTGGAAGAGCTCCATGGCCTTGCCGACCTTGCGGTGGTCGCGCTTCTCGGCCTCCTCCAGACGCTGGAGGTAGGCGTCGAGGTCCTCCTTGGTCGCCCAGGCCGTGCCGTAGATGCGCTGCAGTTGTTCGCGGTTGCTGTCGCCGCGCCAATAGGCGCCGGCCAGCTTGGTCAGTTTGAACGCCTTGCCCACCGACTTGGTGGAGGGGAAGTGCGGACCCCGGCACAGGTCGATCCACTCGCCCTGTTTGTACAGGGTGATGGTGTCCGTGCCCGGCAGGTCGCGGATCAGCTCGGCCTTGAACTTCTCGCCCCGCGCTTCGAAGAAGGTGATCGCCTCGTCGCGGTCCCAGACCTCGCGCTCGAACTTCGCGTCCCTGTCGACGATCCGGCCCATCTCCTTTTCGATGGCGGCGAAGTCGTCGGTCGAGAAGGGCGTCTCCCGGTAGAAGTCGTAATAGAAGCCGTCGTCGATGGCCGGGCCGATCGTGACCTGGGTGCCGGGGAACAGTTTCTGGACGGCTTCCGCCAGCACATGGGCCGTGTCGTGGCGGATGGTGTAGAGCGCCTCGGGGTCGTCGCGCATGATCAGGCGGAAGGATCCGCCCGTTTCCAGCACGCGGTTCAGGTCGCGCTGCTCGCCGTTCAGTTCGGCCAGCACGGCCTTCTTGGCCAGCGAAGGCGAAATGGCGTGGGCCACGTCGCGGGCGGTGGAACCGGCCGGATACTCGCGCACGGCGCCATCGGGGAATTTCAGTTCGATCATGGAGCTTTGGTCTCGACTGGCGGAACCGGGTCGTATCCCGAACCGCCGAACGGGTGGCATTTACAGAGGCGGCGCACGGTGAGCCATCCCCCTTTGCGCAATCCATGCTGGATCAGGGCGTCCCGGCCATAGTCCGAACAGGTGGGCAGGAACCGGCACGACTGGCCGAAGAAGGGGCTGAGCGTCACCTTGTAGCCCCGATGGGCCGCGCGGACGCCGCGTTCGAAGAGGGTGCTGCCGGGGCTGGCCATGGTGCGGGGCTTATCCCTTGCCGGGGTGGCGAGGGCAACCTGGCCTCAAGTAGCGCGAAGCGCGGTAGGCCAAGAGCTAAAGCGTCAGGCGGCGCCGGCGAGGCTAGTTCGCGAAGTCAGAGCCTGGTTGACCGCATCCAGCGTCGCCTCGATGGCGACCATGGTGGAGGCGTGACGCGCCGGGTAGTCGGCGACCTGTTTCAGGGCGCGCAGACCCTCGAACCGGCCTTCGGGCCCCTCGCCGCCGGACTTGAGCATGGCCAGCATGGCGTCGCGTGCCGATTGAAGCTCTTCGGTCGTCGCGCCGATGACGACCTCTCCGACCACGCCCGCCGCCGCCTGGCCGAGCGCGCAGGCCTTCACGTCCTGGGCGAAATCGGCGACCCGACCCTCGGCGTCCAGAACGACATCGACCGTCGCCTTCGACCCGCACAGTTTCGCGACCCGCTCGCCCGTGCCGTCCGGCGCGGACAGGCGACCCGAGTGCGGCAGGTTGGCCGCCAGCGTCAGGATGCGCGCGCTGTAGAGGTCGTCGATCATGGGACGAAGATAGGAGGTCTCAGGCCGTCGCGAAACCTCTCCCTCCCCCTCGGGGGAGGGTCGTCGCGCAGCGACGGGGTGGGGGCGGCAGGGCGACCAAGCGACAACGCGTCTGTGGGGCCTCGCCTGGCCGCCCCCACCCGCTCTCCGCTTCGCTCCGACCACCCTCCCCGGACGGGGAGGGAGAGGCCCGACCTCACGGCCTCGTCAAGTCCGTTGATTTGCCACCGGAACAATTGCCGGGTTAGCGTTCTCTCCTTCCCCGACGCAAAAGTCTTCAAATCGCCAAGGAATATCCATGCGCCTGACCATGATCGCCGCCGTGTCCGCCGTCGCCCTCGCCGCCGGAGCCGCGCAGGCTTCCGCCGCCGCCCCGCTGACGGCCGTGACCCAGGCGACCCAGTATTCCGACGCCCAGCTTCAGGCCTTCAACACGGCGATGACCGCCGTACGCGCCGCCTCGCCGACCGACGGCACGGCCCCGACCGCCGAGCAGCAGGCCACGATGGCCGCCGCCATCGAGGCCGCCGGGATGGACATCACCTCGTTCAACGCCCTGGCCACCGCCGTCTCGACCGATGAGGTGCTGCAGGCCCGTCTGGCCGTCTTCGCCACGCCGGAATCGCCGGCCGGTTCGGTCGCCGCCTCCGTCACCGACGCCGAGGTGGCCCAGTTCGCCGCCGCCATGACCGCCGTGCGCGCGGCCGCTCCGACCGGCGGCGCGGCCCCGACCGACGAACAGCAGACCGCCATGGCCGCCGCCGTCTCGTCCTCGGGTCTGGCCCTGGACCGTTTCAATGCGATTTCGGGTGCGGTCTCGACCGACGACCGCCTGCGCGCCCGCGTTCAGCTGGCCGACGCCCAGGACTGATCGGTTACTGGCCCTGTAGCGAGGACCAGGTCCGGACGTAGGTCGGAGAGGCGCCGTCGGTCGCCGCCGGCGTCGGACGGACCTGGTTCCTCAGCCATTCCAGATTGCGCTCGGCCGCGTCCGGCGGCAGGTCGCGACGGATGATCTGTTCGGCCTCGCCGATCTTGCCCTGAAGCCCCAGGGCCATGGCGAGGTTCAGCCGCATCTGCATCGAGGCGTTCGGCTGGGCCACCGCCCGGCGCAGCAGGGTCTCGGCGCCCGCCGGATCGCCGCCGGTCATCTGGGCCATGGCGGCGTTGTTCATCACCTCGGCGTTGTCGGGCGAGAGACGCAGCGCCTCGTTCCAGACGGCGCGGGCGTCATCGGGGCGGCGCACCTGCTGATAGGCCACGCCCAGCAGCGACAACGGGCGCCAGTCGTTCGGCGCCAGGGCCTTCGCCTGCTCAAGAGCGGCGATGCCGTAGAAGGCCTGGCCCCGCGCGATATGGGCGCGACCCAGTTCCAGCATGGCGTCGATGTTCTGGGGCTGGAGCACCAGCACCTGCTGGGCGGTCGTGACCGCCTGATCGTGCTGGCCCATCTGGCGCAGCGCCTCGGCCAGCTTCACCCCGGCGACCGGATCGGCCGGATTGATCTCCATCTCGCGGGACCAGAAGACCGAGCGCGCCAGGGGATCGAGGCGGCTGTAGGTCGCGCGCTGCTCGGCCGTGGCCGGGACGCGCGCCTGGTCGGTCTGGGCCAGGGACGGCGTGGCGACGACGACGCCGCCGGCCAGGGTCAGGGCGATCAGGGCGAGCGAGGTCTGGGTCCGGGTGCGCGACATGGATCTGTTCCAACGGATTTTCCGCCCGTCGAGAATCGGCCCTTCGCGTCAAGCATTGGTTAACGTCCGCCGTGCGGACGCAGGGCCTTCAGAACAGGATCCGACGCGCCAGTTCGACCCCCTGCACGACCGCGAGCACGCCGGCGGTGGCGACCACCAGACGATTGTTGCGGTGCAGGAACGCCAGAACTTCGCCAACCAACATGGATCTACCCCTTCTGTTGAGATGACGTCGTGAGGGGCGGCGAAACGTAAGCTTCAGCGCAATTTCTTTTCGTCCGGCGGCTGATTTTCTCACGGCCGCGCATCGGTCTATATCCTGTCCATGTCCGTCGTTTCTCCCGATCCCGTCATCGCCGCCGACAGCCCGGAGGCCGCCGGCGCCGTTCCCATCCGCTTCGTGGGGCCGAACGGCGCGCTGGGCGCCGCCGCCCAGGCCTGGGCCGACCGTCTCGGCTTCAAGGGCAAGGCGGGCGAGGTTCTGATCGTGCCGGGACCTGACGGCGCAATCGACCATGTAGTGGTCGGGGCCGGCAAGACCTTCGACCCGATGTCGGCGCGGGCCCTGTCGGCGAAACTGCCCGCCGGTCTCTATCGGCTGGAGGCGGAGCCCGAGGACGCGAAGACGGCGGCCCTGGCCTTCCTGCTCGGCCGCTATGTCTTCGATCGCTACAAGACCAGGGAGCGGGCCGAGGTTCGTCTGGTCGCGCCGGACGGCTTCGATCTGGAGGAGGCCCTGCGGATCGCCTCGGCCTGCGCCCTCGCCCGCGAGATGGTCGACACCCCGCCCGCCGACATGGGTCCGCTGCAGATGGAGACCATCGGCCGGGAGATCGCCGAGGCCCATGGCGCGGCCTTCTCGGTCGTCGTCGGCGACGCTCTGCTGGAAGAAAACTATCCGGCCATCCACGCCGTGGGTCGCGCCGCCGCGCCGCATCGCGCGCCCCGGATCATCGAGATCGGCTGGAACCTCGACAAGACCGATCGGCCGTTGATCGCCCTGGTCGGCAAGGGGGTGGCCTTCGACACCGGCGGGCTGGACATCAAGTCCGCCGCCGGGATGCGGAACATGAAGAAGGACATGGGCGGCGCGGCTCATGCGCTGGCGCTGGGCCGTCTGGTCATGCAGGCGGACCTGCCGATCCGGCTGGTGGTTCTGGTCGCGGCCGTGGAGAACGCCATTTCCGGCGACGCCTTCCGGCCGGGCGACGTGCTCAACAGCCGCAAGGGCCTGACCATCGAGATCGGCAATACGGATGCCGAAGGCCGGCTGATCCTGTCCGACGCCCTGGCGCGGGCGGGCGAGCATTCGCCGGACCTGACGCTGGACTTCGCCACCCTGACCGGGGCGGCGCGCATCGCCCTGGGGCCCGAACTGCCGCCCCTCTACACCGACGACGAGGCGCTGGCGGCGGACCTCTTGGCGGCGGCGGAGGCGGTGCGCGATCCCCTGTGGCGGATGCCGCTGTGGGCCGGGTATCGCGCCTCGATCGACAGCGACATCGCGGATGTGCGGAACGACTCGGCCGCCTGGGCCCAGGGCGGCTCGATCACGGCGGCCCTGTTCCTGCAGAAGTTCGCGCCGACGACGGGCGCCTGGGCGCATCTGGACGTCTTCGCCTGGAACAGCCGGGGGCGTCCCGGCCATCCCGAGGGCGGCGAGGCCCAGAGCCTGCGCGCCGCCTACGCCATGCTGAAGGCGCGATACGCGGGCTGAAGCCCCCACGCCGGTCGATCGTCGGCGGCGGGCTTCTTCGTGGGTCGGATCGCGGGACGCGCACGCCTCGCACGACCGGCGGTGCGCCGGATCGCCACGGCCAGTCGCTCTGTGAATGCTTTCGCCTGCAGTCGCGCCACACGCAGCCCGTTGGTCGCCATGACGGCTGCAGCGATCAGAAGCGCGTCGATCAGCACGCCGACGTCGAACAGCACCGCCCAGGTCAGGATTTCCGGGGCCATGGCGCCGTACAGGATCGCACCCTCGGCCTCGAACAGGACGATCATCGCCAGACCCGCCGCCGCCAGACCGACGTAGAACAGGGTCCGCCAGACATTCTTGCGGTTCAGCCAGCGCGCGGGCGCCTCGATCAGCCAGCGCCGCATCGACCGGGCGACCGGCGTTTCCGGAAACCCGATCATGACGGCCGCCGCCATCAGCGTCACAACAGCCAGCCCCAACATCCGTCCCTCCGCGATCACGTCGATCTGAACTGGCGATCCGGCGATGTGATTCAAGATGCGGAGAAATTCCGTTCGCCATTAACGGGACTTTCGCCTTCGCCTGTCACAAGGATCGTCTAACCGTCAGGGCCTTCGCTTGACCGATCCGTCGACCGCCTTCGATCCCCGCACCACCCTCGCCCGGCCCGATCTGGCCGCGCAGGCGCTGGAGGGGTGCGTGCGCGCCGAGGCCTTCCGCGCGGTCGAGCCCATGCGTTGCGCCGTCCCGGTCGCCGACATCCATGCCGACGCCGGCAAGGGCTCGGAACGGATCGACCAGCTTCTGCATGGCGAAATCTTCGACGTTCTGGAACAGCGCGGCGGACGCGTCTGGGGTCAGGCGCGGCGCGACGGCACCGTGGGCTGGATGGACGCCGTGGTCCTGGTTGCCCATCGCGGCCTGCCGACCCGCCGGGTCTCCTCGGTGAAATCCGACCTGCCACTGAACGCCCTGACCGACGACGCCTCGGATGCCGAGATCGGCGCCTTCGAGGGCGATCCCGTGACCGTGGCCGAAACCCTTCTGGGCGTGCCGCACGCTCTGGGCGCCCGTTCCTCGGTGGAGACCGACTGCTCGGGTCTGGTGCAACAGGCTCTGTTCGCCTGCGGCCTCGCCGGCCCTCGCCGCTCCCACGAACAGGCCGAACTGGGCGTCGCCGTTTCGCGCGATCAGGCCCGGCGCGGCGACATCGTCGTCTGGCTGAACGACGCCGGTCACAGCTGGACCGGCCACTCGGCCTTCATGCTGGACGAGACCCGCGTGATCCACGCCACCGGCTTCCACGGCGCGGTCACAGTCGAGGCCTTCGCCGAGGCCGATGCCCGCTATCTGGCCGACGGCTTCGAACCCGCCGTCTTCCGCCGCCTCTGAAATCCTGTCTCCTCCCCGTTCGCCGCTTGGCGAATGGGGAGGTGGCGCGGCGCTTCTTCGGCGCCGTGACGGAGGGGGCGAGACGGTGGTCGGAGTGAGGGTTGGCGAGTACTCGCCTGTCGAGACCCGGTCGCCCCCTCCGTCAGCTCGCGAAGAGCTCGCTGCCACCTCCCCATCGCTGCGCGACAGGGAGGAGACGTGCCCCCAAACGAAAACAGGCGGCCCGAAGGCCGCCTGTTCGTCGTCTGATGGTCCGTTCGGCTTAGTGGCCGGCCGGGGCGCTCGTCGCGGCCGGCGGAGCGGCCGGAGGCGTCTGGGTCGGGGCGGCGCCCGTGGCGGCGTCGGCGGGGGCGGCCCCGCCTTCGGCGGCCGGAGCGGCGTCGGTCGGAGCCGCGCCCTCGGCGGGGGCTTCACCCTCGGCCGGAGCGGCGGCGCCCGGCTGACGGGAGGGATCCGGCGCCGGGATCGCATAGCCCGACGAACCCTGGCTGCGCAGGTAGGCGATCAGGTTGATGCGGGTCGGGGTGTCGCGCAGACCCGCGAACGACATCTTGGTGCCCGAGACGTAGCGGTTCGGGGCCGTGATGAAGCGATCCAACTCGTCATAGCCCCAGGTCGGAGCTTCCGACTTGTGCTTGGCCATGGCGTCCGAATAGGCGAAGCCGGCGCGGTGCATGACCGGACCGCCCACGACGCCCCACAGGTTCGGACCGATGCCGTCGGCGCCGCCCTGGGTGATGTT
Organism: Brevundimonas staleyi; assembly: GCF_041893865.1. Classification (GTDB taxonomy): domain Bacteria; phylum Pseudomonadota; class Alphaproteobacteria; order Caulobacterales; family Caulobacteraceae; genus Brevundimonas; species Brevundimonas staleyi. The sequence continues at coordinate 709,038 of NZ_CP169082.1, read as the reverse complement.
GTGGCAGGCCTGGCAGCGCGCGAAGGCGGCTTCACCGGCGGCCAGGTCGGCGACCGGCAGGACCGTGCCCCAGTCCGGCGGCAGGACAGCCTCGGCGGGACCGCCGGCGGCCTCTTCAGGGGCGTCGACGAAATAGCCCATCTTCTCGGGAGCGTGCGTCGCATAGATGCCGCCCGAGACCTGCTGGACGACCAGGATGACAAACGCCGTCCCCAGGCCAGCACCGAAAATCTTGTTCCACTTCAGATCGCCGCTCATCGCGTCGTCGCATCCCGTCTCTGGAGGCCCGGCATGCTGCAGCAATCCGGGCGAAATCTTGATTGGCGGTCTCTTACACGCTAGCGCCGCCTTCGCAACCGGCCCCGGACCTCAGTTTGAGCGTCCGGGCGTCGCATGACCGAAAGGCCACTGATGACGCCGTTGATACTGATACCCACTCGCATGTCGGCGACCCGTCTTCCGGGTAAACCGCTGGCCGATATCGGCGGCAAACCCATGGTGATCCGGGCCTGGGAGCAGGCCGTCCTGTCGGGCCTTCCGGTCGCGGTGGCGGCGGGCGACCAGGAGATCGTCGATGTGATCCAGGCGGCCGGCGGTCGCGCGGTCCTGACCGATCCGGCGCTTCCGTCGGGGTCGGACCGGGTTCTGGCGGCGCTGGAGACGCTGGATCCCGACGGCGAATATGATTCGGTCATCAATCTGCAGGGCGACATGCCCCTGGCCGATCCCGGCATCGCCACGGCCTGCGCCGCCCTTCTGCACGGCGAGCCCGGCTGCGACATCGCCACCCTGGTCGCGCCGGAAGCCGATGTGTCGGACCGGTCGAATGTCGATGTGGTCAAGGCGGTGCTGGCCCTGGCGGACGGCCACAAGCATGGCCGCGCCCTCTATTTCACCCGCTCGACGCTTTATGGAGATGCGCCGGTGTGGCGGCACATCGGCGTCTACGGCTACCGCCGCGAGGCCCTGAAACGTTTCTGCGCCGCCCCGCCCTCGCCGCTGGAACAGCGCGAGAAGCTGGAACAGCTGCGGGCGCTGGAGCTGGGTTTGTCGATCTGGGCGGCCGTGATCGAGGAGGCGCCGATCTCGGTGGACAATCCGGCGGATCTGGAAGCGGCGAGAAAACTGGCTTGAACCACCAAAAGTTGCGTTAGGATTTCCGCTCATCCCCGCGAAAGCGGGGACCCAGTCCTTTCGCGAGGTAGGCCATGGCCTTCTACACCTACATGGTCGCGACGGCGCGGAACGGCACGATCTACACTGGTTCAACGGACGGGCTCATTCGTCGAACGAGCCAGCATCGCGCGAAAACCTTTGCCGGCTTCACCGCGAAGTACGGATGCGCTGTGCTCGTCTGGTGCGAGCAGCATCCGACCCGGCATGACGCCTTTGTCCGCGAACGCCGGATCAAGAAGTGGAATCGGGTTTGGAAGCTTGAGCTGATTGAGAAGATGAACCCGGGTTGGCGGGACCTGTTCGAAGACCTGTTTTGAGGCTCTCACCGGGTCCCCGCTTCCGCGGGGATGAGCGGAGATTTTGAGAGTCTAGACCTCGAACCCATCCACCCAGGCCCGGATCAGGGTGTGGGCGATGGCGAAGGGCGGCGGGGCCTTCACGGCATGCGCCCCCGCCAGCACGGCCTCGGCCTCCTCGCGGGTGAACCAGCGGACCTCTTCCAGCTCGGTCTGGTCCGGCGTCGCGTCCTCCTCCGACACCTCGGCGATAAGGCCGATCATCAGTTGGGAGGGGAAGGGCCAGGGCTGGCTGGAGTGGTAGCGGACGGCCGTCACGGTCAGGCCCGCCTCCTCCATGATCTCGCGGGCGCAGGCCTCCTCGATGGTCTCGCCGGGTTCGAGGAACCCCGCCAGCGCCGACATCCGCCCCGCCGGCCAGGCCGCCTGACGGCCCAAGAGACACCGCCCTTTGTAGGTCGGCAGCATTATGGTGACCGGGTCGACGCGGGGGAAATGCTCGGCCTTGCAGCTGGGGCAGACCCGCTTCCATCCGCCGGCCGTCGATTTCGTCTCTGTCCCGCAGTTGGCGCAGAAGCCGTGCCGCCGACGCCAGTCGAACAGGGACTTGGCCCCGCCCGCCATGGCCGCATCGGCCGCCGACAGCACCGCTGCCGCCTCGCGCATGCCGGTGAAGACGCCCAGTCCCCGGACCGGTCCCTCGGCCGGATCGACCGATCCCTCCAGCTCGACGGCGAAGACGGGCGCCTCCTTCCAGAGACCCAGGAACAGGTGCTGATCCGGATCGGGCGCCAGGTCCCGCGCATGGCTCAGGTCGATGAAGGTCAGGCGCGGCCCGTCGGGATGATCCTCCAGGAGCGGCTGACCATCCCAGAAGACCAGGGCCAGGGCGTCGGTCCGCTCGACCTGTTCCTCCAGCCACCCCTCGGTGGTCCGAAGCTCGCCGGCGCGGTCCAGCGGATTGCCGGCGAAGGTATTGAGGACGGGGAGAGCCATGGGCCTTCCCTACCCCCGTTCCGCGCCGTTCGGGAGGGGCGCCTTGATATCGCCGCCTGGATTCGCGATATGGGCCTTGGAGATCGCGGGCGAAGGCTTCGCCAACCTGGTCAGGGCCGGAAGGCAGCAGCCACAACGAATTCCCCTTCGGGTCGCGGTCTCCACCTCCTTGCATTTTTAAGTGCGCTACCGCTCGGCTCGCGGAGCCTCGCTGCTTGAGCGCGATCCCCCTTTCTTTCGTCATCCTCCGGCAAGCCGCGCAGCGGCGCAGACCGGTGGACCCAGCGGCGCGCGAGAGCGCGAAACTGCCGCGCACACCGCCGCTCCAAGCATCTTGCCTGAACAGGTCGCCTTCGGCGCCGCTGGGTCCACCGGTCTCGCTGCGCTCGCCGGAGGATGACGAAAGAAGGGGACGAGGAGTCGCGCGCCATAGCTTACTCGCGGTAAGACGGTCCCATGACCGACGTCGACCTTGATTCCGGCGATCCGCCCTGGGCGGAAGACGACGCCCCTGAGCGCGACGAGAACACCGACGACATGTTCGGCGGCCCCGCCCCTGCGCCCGCCGCAGAGGCCAAGCCGGTCGCGAAAGAGCCTGTTCCGGTCTCGACACCCGCGCCCGTCGAAGGCGACGGCGAGGCCTATACCGTCCTGGCCCGCAAATACCGGCCGCGCACCTTCGAGGACCTGATCGGTCAGGAGGCGATGGTGCGCACCCTGACCAACGCCTTCGCCACCGGCCGGATCGCCCACGCCTTCATGCTGACCGGCGTGCGGGGGGTCGGCAAGACGACGACGGCGCGGCTTCTGGCCCGCGCCCTGAACAACGAGACCGACGTCATCGACAAGCCGTCGCTGGAGCTGTCGGCCAACGGGGTCCATGACGCGGCGATCATGGCCGGCCAGCATATGGACGTCATGGAGATGGACGCCGCCTCGCACACCGGCGTCAACGACATCCGCGACATCCTGGAAAGCGTCCGCTACGCGCCGGTCGAGGCCCGCTACAAGGTCTACGTCCTCGACGAAGTCCACATGCTGTCCAACCAGGCCTTCAACGCGCTTCTGAAGACGCTGGAAGAGCCGCCGCCGCACGCGAAGTTCATCTTCGCCACCACCGAGATCCGCAAGGTGCCGGTGACAATCCTGAGCCGCTGTCAGCGGTTCGACCTGCGCCGGGTGGAGCCGGAGATCCTGTCCGAACACCTCGGCCGGATCGCCACGAAGGAAGGGATGCGGGTCGAGGACGATGCGCTCGCCCTCATCGCCCGCGCGGCCGAGGGATCGGTGCGCGACGGCCTGTCGCTGCTTGATCAGGCCCTTGTTCAGGGCGAGCGGGGCGAGCCGGTCGCGACCGACACGGTTCGCGACATGCTGGGTCTGGCGGACCGCAGCCAGACCATCGCCCTGTTCGAACAGGTCATGGCCGGCCGCACGCCCGAGGCCATCGAGACCTTCCGCACCCTGTACGGCTACGGCGCCGACCCGGTGCAGGTGACCAACGACCTTCTGGAACACTGCCACGCCGCCTCGGTGGCCAAGATGCTGGGGCCGAACGCGACGCGGCTGCCGAACGATCAGGCCCAGAGGCTGGCGGCCATGGGCTCGGCGGTCTCGGCCGGAACCCTGTCGCGGACCTGGTCGATGCTGCTGAAGGGGCTGGACGAGGTCCGCCGCGCGCCGAGCCCGGCAGATGCGGTGGAGATGGTCATCGTCCGCCTGGCCTACGCGGCCGACCTGCCTGGGCCGGAAGAGGCGCTGAAGAAGCTGCAGAACGGCGAGCCGCTGGGCGGCGGCGCGGCCCCGCGTGGCGGCGGTGGGGGTGGAGGCGGCGGCGCCTCGGCCCAACTGTCGGTCCGCCCGGCGCCCATCCCGACCCTGCCCAATCCGCAGTCGTTCGAGGAGGTGGTGTCGCTGGTCGGCCAGAAGCGCGAGATCGCGCTGCAGATGGAGATCGAGCGCTATGTCCGCCCCGTCTCCTTCGCGCCGGGTCGCCTGACGTTCGAGCCGGTCGCGGGCATGCCGGTGAACCTGGCGCCCAAGCTGGCTTCGCGCCTCAAGGAATGGACCGGCCGCCAGTGGTTCGTCATCGCCAACGGCGAGGGCGGCGGCGAAACGGTCATCGAGATCAACCGCCGCGAAAAGGCCGAGGAACGGGCGGCGGTCGAGGCCGATTCCTTCGTGAAGGCGGTGCTGGAGGCCTTCCCCGGCGCCGTCGTCGGCGAGATCAAGACCCTGGCCCCGTCGGTGGAGATGCCGGCGATCCCGGACGACGATGGCGAGGACTGACCCCGTTCCTTCTCCCCTTGCGGGAGAAGGTGGCCGAGCGAAGCGAGGTCGGATGAGGGGTACGGGGACACGGCGGAGACGGGTCCTGTGCTCGCTCGGTCATAGTGAGTTTCACCCCTCACCCGACGGCGCGAGGACGATCGCTGTGCTCTCGTGCGCCGCCTCCCCTCCTTGGATCGCATGCGATCCTTCGTCGACCCGCAAGGGGAGAGGGGTTTGTCAGGGTCGCTGCCCGTCGACGTTGCCCGGCGGTGAATAACGGCACGCCAAAATCGAGCGGTCGCCCCGCGTCGCGATGGCGCAGCCGACGTGGGTGGTGCCGCGCCAGATCAGCTGGGTGTAGTGGCCCACCGCGACCCAGTCGCCGGTGCGGCTGACGTTCGGGAAGACGCCGGGGCGATAGAGATGGCGCTCGGCGATCCAGCCGCCGACCATGTCCTCGGGCGTGAAGACGCGACCGCCCCAGCCCATCCAGAGGTTCTCGCCGTGGCCGTGCGGACGCGGGTCGTGGGCGAAGCGATCGGTGGCGATCAGCTCCTCGACCCAGTCGCGCGCCTCGGCTTCCAGATTGTCGCTCCAGATCAGGGGCCCGACGTTGGAGGCCGCCCGTTCGCGGTTATGGGCGATCAGGACGCGGGCCTCGATCTCGTTGGACGGGCGGCTGTCGTCGGCCGGGACGATGGCGCGCAGGGTGCGGGCCTGTTCCGAGGCGGGCTCGAACCAGACATGGTCGTCCGTCGGCTCGGCCTGGACGGAGGACTGGGCCCGGGCGGAGACCGGCATTGTGATCACGGCCACGATTGCGGCGAGGAGGCAGCGGGTGTTCATCGGCGATCAAAATCCCACGCGATGGGGGCTGTTCCAAGGCGCGACAACTCTTATCTTGACGTTGACGTAAACGTCGGCTTTAGACGCTTCACCTTTACATCCGTCCTCCGTCCCTCAAGCAGCGAGGCGCCGCGCGCCGAGCGATAGGGACAAGAAAGGGAATGACCCCATGACCGAGGCCTATATCTACGACGCCGTGCGGACGCCGCGCGGCAAGGGCAAGAAGGACGGCTCCCTGCACGAGATCACCGCCCTGTCGCTGGCCACCCAGGTGCTGGAAGCCCTGCGGGACCGGAACGGGCTGGACACCTCCAAGGTGGACGACGTCATCCTGGGCTGCGTTTCGCCGGTGGGCGAGCAGGGCTCGGACATCGCCCGCACCGCCGTCTTGAACGCCGGCTGGGCCCAGACGACGGCGGGCGTGCAGATCAACCGCTTCTGCGCCTCGGGCCTGGAAGCCGTGAACATGGCGGCGGCCAAGGTGAAGTCCGGCGAGGCCGATTTCGCCGTCGGCGGCGGCATCGAGGCCATGAGCCGGGTGCCCATGGGTTCGGACGGCGGCGCCTGGCCGGTCGATCCGAACTCGGCCTTCCCGACCTATTTCGTGCCCCAGGGCGTCTCGGCCGACATGATCGCCTCCAAATGGGGCTTCAGCCGCGACGATGTGGACGCCTATTCGGTCGAGAGCCACAAGCGGTCGGCGAAGAGCTGGGCCGAGGGCCGGTTCAAGAACTCGATCGTGCCGGTCAAGGACCAGCTGGGCCTGATCCGTTTGGACCATGACGAGACCATCCGTCCGAACACGGACATGCAGACCCTCGGCGCCCTGAACCCGTCCTTCGCCATGATGGGCGAGATGGCCTTCGACGCCGTGATCAACCAGCGCTACCCCGAGGTCGAGCGCGTCAACCACGTCCACACCCCCGGCAACTCGTCCGGCATCGTCGACGGTTCGGCCGGCGTCCTGATCGGCTCGCTGGAAGCCGGCAAGGCCCTGGGCCTTAAGCCGCGCGCCCGCATCAAGGGCGCCGCCTCGATCGGGTCGGAGCCCTCCATCATGCTGACCGGGCCGGAGTTCGTGGCCAACAAGCTCTTGGGCAAGCTGGGCATGTCCAGGTCGGACATCGACCTGTGGGAGCTGAACGAGGCCTTCGCCGCCGTCGTCCTGCGCTTCATGCAGGCGCTCGACATCCCGCACGACCAGATCAACGTCTGCGGCGGCGCCATCGCCATGGGCCACCCGCTGGGCGCCACCGGGGCCATGATCACCGGCGTCGTGCTGGACGAGCTGGAGCGGTCCAACAAGGAAACCGCCCTCATCACCCTGTGCATCGGCGGCGGCATGGGCACCGCCACCGTCATCGAACGCGTCTGACTTCATCGAGCGCATCAGCGCTCAGCAAAGGGGTTCATCACGGCGGGCACGACGAGTTCACAGCGATCACAGCGCGCACCGTCTCGCCGTGTCCGCCGTGCCTCCGCCGTGTTCGCGGTGATGAACCATCATCGGTCGGCCCAAGCGCCGACGCATCAGAATGAAGGGCCTTCGGCCAATGGAAAACTTCAAGATCGACGTCGATGCTGATGGCGTCGCTACGATTGTATTCGACGTGCCGGGCCGTTCGATGAACACCCTGACCGGCAAGGTCATGGACGAGATGCCGGCCCTGGTCGAACGCATCAAGACCGACGACGCCATCAAGGGCGCGGTCATCACCTCGGGCAAGGCTTCGGGCTTCTGCGCCGGCGCCGACCTCGGCGACATGGCGGCAGGGCTCCTGTCCGGTTCGGGCGATCTGCAGAAGGCGTTCGACGCCGGCTGGAAGATGAACGGCTCGCTGCGCGCCCTGGAAACCTGCGGCAAGCCGGTGGCGGCTGCCATCAACGGCCTGGCCCTGGGCGGCGGTCTGGAACTGACCCTGGCCTGCCATTACCGCGTGGCCGGCGACAGCCCGAAGATCCAGCTGGGCCTGCCTGAGATCAAGGTCGGCCTCTTCCCCGGCGGCGGCGGCACCCAGCGTCTGCCGCGCCTGATCGGCGTGCAGGCGGCCATGATGGCCATGACCGAGGGCAAGTCCTTCCGTCCGAACGACGCCAAGGGCGCGGGCTTCATCCATGAGGTCGTCCCGGCCGGCACCGAGGTCGAGGCCGCCAAGGCCTGGATCAAGGGCGGCGGCAAGGCCCAGCAGCCCTGGGACGACAAGGGCTTCAAACAGCCCGGCGGCGGCCCCTACCACCCGGTGGGCGTGCAGAACTTCATCGTCGGCAACGCGATGATCCGTAAACAGACCTACGGCAACTATCCGGCCGCGACCAACCTGATGAAGGCCGTCTACGAAGGCCTGCAGGTGCCGATGGACGCGGCCCTGCGCATCGAGACCCGCTATTTCATCAAGACCCTGATGACCCCGCAAGCCCAAGGCATGATCCGGTCGCTGTTCCTGTCGAAACAGGAGCTGGACAAGGGCGCCGTGCGCCCGGCCAACGTGCCGCCTTCGGACGCGAAGAAGGTCACCGTCATCGGCGCCGGCATGATGGGCGCGGGCATCGCTTACGTTCAGGCGCTCGCCGGCATCCAGACCATCCTGATCGACCGCGATCAGGAGAGCGCCGACAAGGGCAAGGCCCACGTCGAGGAACTGCTGAAGAAGCGCCTGTCGCGCGGTCAGCTGACGCAGGACAAGTATGACGCCCTGCTGGCCTCGGTCGTCGCCACCACCGACTACGACCAGATCAAGGGGTCGGACCTGGTCATCGAGGCCGTGTTCGAGAACCGCGAGATCAAGGCCGACGTCACCAAGCGCGCCGAGGCCCAGCTGGAGAAGGGCGCCGTGTTCGGCTCCAACACCTCGACCCTGCCGATCACCGGCCTGGCCGAGGCCTCGGTCCGTCCCGAGGACTTCATCGGCATCCACTTCTTCTCGCCCGTCGACAAGATGATGCTGGTCGAGATCATCATGGGCGAGAAGACCTCGCCCGAGGCCCTGGCCAAGTCGCTGGACTACGTCCTGAAGATCAAGAAGACCCCGATCGTCGTCAACGACGGTCGCGGCTTCTACACCTCGCGCTGCTTCGGCACCTATGTGGCCGAAGGTCTGGCCATGCTGGAGGAAGGCTACGCCCCGGCCTTGATCGACAACATCGGTCGCGCCACCGGCATGCCGCGCGGCCCGCTGGAGATGCACGACGACGTCGCGCTGGACCTGTCGGTCAAGGTGTCGAAACAGACGGCCATCGACCTGGGCGACAAGTACGTCCCGCTGCCGGGTTCGGAGATCGTCCGCGTCATGGTCGAGGACCTGGGTCGCTACGGTCGCAAGAACGGCAAGGGCTTCTACGACTACGAGACCAAGCCCAAGACCCTGTGGAAGGGCCTGTCGGACCTGGCGCCGGTCAAGATCAACGACTCGACGCCGGAACTGGTCGAGGACCAGAAGCGCCGCCTCCTCTACCGCCAGGCGGTGGAAGTAGCGAAATGCTGGGCCGAGGGCGTCATCGACGACCCGCGCGAGGCCGATGTCGGCGCCATCCTGGCCTGGGGTTTCGCGCCCTGGACCGGCGGCCCGATCACCTACATCGACCAGATCGGCCTGAAGGCCTTCGTCGAACAGGCGGACAGGTACGCCGCCCAATACGGCGAGCGCTTCCAAGTCCCGCAGATGCTGCGCGACATGGCCGCCAAGGGCGAGACCTTCTACGGCAAGTTCGCGGGAGCCAAGGCCGCGGCCTAGCATCGACGTCTCCTCCCCGTTCGCCGCTTGGCGAATGGGGAGGTGGCGGCGAGCCCTTCGCGAGACGACGGAGGGGTTCTGGGGCGCACGAAGACCCCCTCCGTCTCTCCGCTTCGCTCCGAGCCACCTCCCCATCGCTTCGCGACAGGGAGGAGACGGACGCGTTCTAGAGCGTATCCAGCGGCTGAGCCGCTGTCGGCGGGGGGAAGGCGCGGTCCAGAACCTCGATGTCTTCGGCGTCCAGTTCGATCTCCAGGGCCGCCGCATTGGCCTCGACGTGGGCGACGCTGGAGGCCTTGGGAATGGCGATCAGCCCGTCCTGACGCAGCACGGCCGCCAGTGCGATCTGGGCCGGGGTCGCATCGTGCCGGTCGGCCACGGCCAGCAGCGCCGGATGGTCCAGCAGTCCGCCGCGCCCCAAGGGCGAATAGGCCATCATCGGCTGCAGATGCTCCTGCTGCCAGGACAGGAGGTCGAACTCCACGCCGCGCGAGCCCAGGTGATAGAGGACCTGGTTGGCGGCGCACTGCTCCCCTCCCTCGATCTCGTTCAGCCGGTTCATGGCGCGCGTGTCGAAGTTGGAGACGCCCCAGCGAGCGATCATCCCCTCGTCGATCAGTTCCTCGAAGCCGGCGACGATCTCCTCCAGCGGGAACCGGCTTTCCCAGTGCAGCAGATAGAGGTCGATCCGGTCGACGCCGAGCCGCTCCAGCGACTTCTCGGCATGCAGCATCATGGTCATCTCGCCCGCGTGTTCGGGCAGGATCTTGGAGACCAGAAAGACCTCGTCGCGGCGACCCTGGATGACTTCGCCGACCAACCGCTCGGACTTGCCGTTGCCGTACATCTCGGCCGTGTCGATCAGGGTCAGGCCCAGGTCCAGGCCGCGCGACAGAGCCTGTTGCTCGGCATCGCGGGTCCTGGGATCGTCGCCGATCATCCAGGTCCCTTGGCCGAGGACCGGAACGATCGTACCGTCGGAAAAGCTGGTCATGCGGGTCATGGCGACATCAATGCACGACGCGGCGTTCGGCTTCAAAGGCCCCGTTCGGAGACCTCGCCCATGCAGACCCGGATCGTGAAGACCGACGGCCTGAACCAGCAGATTCTCGAGGCCGGAGACGGTCCTCTGGTTCTCCTGATCCACGGCTTTCCTGAGCTCGGCATAAGCTGGCGGGCGCAGGTGAAGGCGCTCTCCGAGGCCGGCTATCACGCCGTCGCTCCGGACATGCGCGGCTATGGCGGGACCGACAAGCCGGCCGAGACCGAGGCCTATTCCATTCTCGATCTGGTCGGCGACATGGTCGATCTGGTCCGGGCGCTGGGGGAGACGACCTGCACCGTCGTCGGTCACGACTGGGGCGCCCCGGTCGCCTGGCACTGCGCCCTGATGCGGCCGGACCTGTTCACCGCCGTCGCAGGCCTGTCGGTGCCGTTCCAGCCGCGCCGCCCGGGCGGCAAACCCACCCCGATCATGGCGGTGATGTCGAAACGCGCGGGCCTGGGCGAGCTCTACATCAACCAGTTTCAGGACCCGGAGCATCACCGGATCTTCGAGGCGGATGTGGCGGGCGGATTGCGAAAGGGCTTCTACGCCTATGACGGCGCGACCCCGCCCGAGCGCCAGTCGACCGGCTTCATTGCGCCCGGCCACAACTTCCTGTCCGAGGTTTCCGAGGACGCGACCCTGCCGCCGTGGATGAGCGAGATGCATCATGCGGAATACGTCGCCGCCTTCACCGCCGGGGGCTTCAAGGGGCCGCTGGATTGGTATCGCAACATCGACCGCAACTGGGCCCTGACCGCCTTCCTGCAGGATGCGAAGATACGGCAGCCGTCGATGTTCGTCGTCGGCGAGCGCGATCCCGTCCGCCACTACGCCGGTCAGCACGAGGCGACGCTGAAGGACTGGCTGACCGATCTACGGTCCCAGACCGTCCTGCCCGGCGCGGGCCACTGGCTGCAGCAGGAGCGGCCGGATGGGGTCAATGCGGCCCTGATCGGCTTCCTCAGCGACATCAGGGCCTGATACCCGGGGTTGTCCCGCCCCCTCCCGGTCTGGTCTAGTCCCCGGGTAAACCGGGGAGGACATCATGATCGAAGTCGTGGCGACGGCCGCCGTCCAGCAACAGGCCGAGGCCGCCGATCTGGTCGGTCGCTGGGAGGGCGCGCTGAGGGTCGGCGAGGTCGCCCTGCCGTTGGTGGTTCGTGTGTCGGAGGGGGCGAACGGTCTGGTCGCCGTCATGGACAGCCCGGCCCAGGGTGCGCGCGACATTCCCATCGCGGACCTGACGCGGTCTGCCGAGACGGTACGGTTCGCCGCGCCCTCCATCGGCGGACGGTTCGAAGGCGCGCGATCAGCGGACGGCTCGACCCTGACCGGCAGTTGGGGGCAAGGCGGCTCCGGCCTGCCGCTGATCCTGACCCGGAACGCCGCCACCATCGAGGTCGTCATCCCGGCCGCGCCCGAACGGCCCCAGACGCCGGTCCCGCCGTTTCCCTATGTCGCTCAGGACGTGACTTTCGCGAACACTGACGCGGGCATCACCCTGGCAGGCACCCTGACGATGCCGGAGGGCGCCGGCCCCTTCCCCGCCGTGGTCCTGCTGACCGGATCGGGCGCCCAGGACCGGGACGAGACCATTCTGGGGCACAAGCCCTTCGCCGTCTGGGCCGACGCCCTGACGCGGCGAGGCGTCGCCGTCCTGCGCTACGACGACCGGGGCGTCGGCGGGTCCGGCGGCGGGTCGATGGACGAGACCACCGCCGACTTCGCCACGGACGCACGGGCGGCCATGGACTATCTGCGGACGCGGCCGGAGATCGACGCGGGCCGGATCGGGCTGATGGGCCACAGCGAAGGTGGTACGGCAGCGTTGATCGCCACCTCGCAAGGCGCCTCCGCCGCCTTCGTCGTCATGATCGCCGGCCCCTCGGTGTCCGGAGCCGAAATCCTGATCGAACAGTCCAAGCAGATGCTCCTAGCTGCGGGCGTCACGGAGGCTCAGGCCGCAACCGCCGAAGCCGCGCAGGCGCGTTTCATGCTGGCCGTACTGAACAACAAGGACGACGGCCCGGCTGTGTCGGCGGCGGTCGAGGCTCTGGCGCTCGAGCTGGGCCAGTCCGCAGAAAGGGCGTCCAGCGCCGCTCAGGTCATGGGTTCGGGCTGGTACCGCTACGTCGTCGCCTATGATCCGGCCGCCGCGATCCGGACGCTCAATGTCCCCCTGTTCGCCCTTTACGGCGACCGCGATCGCAACGTCCCGGCCGCGCAGAACGCACCGCATCTGGAGACGTTGAAGCCGGATGCGACCGTCGTCGTCCTGCCGGGCCTGAACCATCTGATGCAAAACGCCGAGACCGGTCTGCCGAACGAGTATTCGACGCTCACTGAGACCCTTGCGCCCGAGGCCATCTCGGCGGTGACGGACTGGGTGGTGCGAGTGACGGGCGCACGCTGACGGTGTCCCTCGCCGACTACTTCGTTGCGCAGGCCCGATCCGCCCTGAAGGTTGGACGGAACTGACCACCCGTAAACCCGCGCGGCACGGGGTAAGGCTCCGCTGCCTTGAGAGCCGTCAGCGCCGAGGCGGCGACGGTGCGATAGGCGTCCGTGTCTTCCGGAGCGACGAGTGTCGGTTCGCTCACCAAACGGCCCCACGCATCAAGTTGCACGTCGAACGTAACCTGAGTTGTCGCAAAGCCGGGTTCATCGCATTGCAATTCCCAGTGCGGATAAACCGCGCTGAAAGCCGTGCCGGCCTGCGAGGCAGTGAGGCCCGCGCCATCACCGGGCGCGCCAGCGCACGACGCCAAGACCAGCGTGACCGCCAGAACTGAGAGAACCTTCATCTTGGAGTCTAGACCGGGTGCGTCGGTTCGGGCTTGGGAGGCAGGGGCTCCGAACGGGTCGTGACGGCCGCGTCTTCCGGTAGGGGGATGAACTCCAGATCGTCCTCGTCCGGCAGCTTCATCCGACCGGCTTTCCAGTCGGCCTTGGCCTGATCCAGACGCGCCTGTGACGAGGCGACGAAATTCCACCAGATCAGACGCTGGCCGATCGGTTCGCCGCCCAGGGCCATGACGGTGGCGTCGGTCAGGGATTTCACGGTCGGCTCGGCGTGGGGCTGCAGCACGATCATCTGGCCTTCGTGGAAGGTGCGGTCGCCGACCTCGATCTGGCCCTTGGCGACATAGAGGGCGCGTTCGGACATGCCGCCGGCGCCCTTGCCCGGAGGCGGCGCCGTGCGCACCCCCTCCTTCAGTTCCCAGTGTACGTAGAAGAGGGGCGAGGAGGTCTTCACATTGGCCTTGGCGCCATAGGCTTCGCCCGCCACCAGACGCGCGAACAGGCCGCCGTTCTCATAGGCCGGCAGGGCGTCCTCGCCGTAGTGCTGGAAGGACGGATCGATCTCTTCCGCCTCGTCCGGCAGGGCGATCCAGGCCTGCATGCCGTTCATCGGACCGCCCTGCGCCTTCTTCAGCGGGTCGGTGCGTTCGGAATGGGTGATGCCCTTGCCGGCGGTCATCCAGTTGACCTCGCCCGGACGGATGGCCTGGGTGTAGCCCAGGCTGTCGCGGTGCATGATCTCGCCCTCGAACAGATAGGTCAGGGTCGAAAGGCCGATGTGCGGGTGGGGGCGGACGTTGATCGCCTCCGAGCCCGGCGCGAATTCGGCCGGGCCCATGTGGTCCAGGAAGATGAAGGGTCCGACCATGCGGCGCGAATGGAACGGCAGGATGCGGCCGACCTCGAACCCGCCGAGATCCTTCTTCCGCGCGTCGATCACCAGTTCGATCATGGTCCGTCCCTCCAAGGCGAAGCGCCAACATCGCCTTGGAGGGGTCGAGATGCAACGACCGCGGTTACAGTGTCACCCGAAGTGACGCGGTGATGCGACGTGGGGCGCCGGGGAAGACCCAGAGCGGACTGTAGGAGCTGGCGGCGTACCGCTCGTCGAACAGGTTGTCGGCCTCGATCCGGGCGGTGACCTGGGACGTCAGGCCGTATTCCAACGCCGCCCTGGCCTTCCAGTAGTCGGGTAGGCGAAGACCCGAGGCGTCGATGGCCCCGGCTCGCTCGCCGACATAGGCCGCGCCCGCCGTCACCGACCACTCCGTGCCATGCGAGGTCGGGAAGCGACCGACGGCGTAGAGGGATCCGGAATGCTCCGGCACGTCCAGCACCGCCTTGGTGGCGAAGGACGCGTCGTGGGTTTCCGCATCCGTCCAGCCGATACTCGCCCGTGACCTGATGCCGCTCGTTCCTGAACCGGGTCACCCCGTCGCCGGGCTCGCCGTAGTAGTTCGACACCGGCAGGGCCAGTGCGTCGCCGTCGATCGCCGGCAGGCCCCGGTCGAACAGGGTGCTCAGCACCGTGAACTCCCCGACATAGGTCAGGCGCAGATCGTCGTTGGGTCGCCAGGTCAGGGACGGGGCGACGGACGACCGCTCCGTGCCGACATGGTCGCGCCAGCCGTCGCTGGTCTCGCCCGCCACGACCAGACGGGCGGCCAGGCTGTCCGACAGGGGGCCGGTGAAATCCAGCTCGCCGCGTTGCAGGCCGTAGGAGCCGACGGCGGCCGTCATCTCGGCGGCGGGGACGAAGCGCGGGGTCTTGGACACCATGTTGATGCGACCGGCCGGGTCGATGTCGCCGAACAGGGCGCCGGCGCCCAGGGTCGCGTCGCGCGGCGCCTCCCGACGGCCCAGGACGACGATCTCGTCCAGACGATCCACCTGGGGCGGGGCCACGGCCGATTCGGTCGTGGAAGGCGGCAGACCCGTGAGCAGGCACAGGGCCGCACAGCTGGTGAGGAACGGCACGAAAGGCTCCGATGTGATGTTATATCATATCGGTCAATCGGCATAAGGCTCCGCTGTCAACCGACAGCGGAGGAACTCAGGACACGTGGGGGGTGATGATGCCCAGCGGCAGGGTGGTCACGTTCTTCACGCCGCGCGTGACGATGTGGCTCTCGCAGTCCGAGACGATGCCCAGCGTCAGCAGCTTTTCGCGCAGGAACTGGTCGAAGGCGTGCATGTCGGAGGTGATGATCCGCAGCACATAGTCCTCGCGGCCCGTGATGGTGGCGCACTGGACCACTTCGGGCCAGTTGGCGACGGCCGCCTCGAACAGATCCAGGTTCTCCTTCGAGGGCAGCATCAGCTTGACGATGGCGTAGACTTCGAAGTCCAGACCCAGCAAGGCGGCGTCGAGCAAGGTGACACGCTTGCGAATGAGGCCGGAATCTTCCAGTCTCTTGATCCGTCGCCAGCACGGCGAGGCGGACAGGCCCACGCGCTCGGCGACCTCCGCGACCGACAATCCGGCGTCCTGCTGCAGGATGTCGAGAATTCGAGCGTCGATGGGATCCAGTTCGTCCGCCAAAGCGTTTCTCCGTTTGTCGTTATTGCGCAATAAATAACCCTTAATCGGGTTGACGCAAGGCGAAAATAGGCGAGCCTTGATTTGACGCCCATGCTATCCAGCCGCCAACGCAAGATGCGGTCGGATCAACCGAACGGCAGGATGGAATGACCAGGAACACCAAGCCGCTCTCCCTGCGCGTGCCGGAGCCCTCGGGGCGTCCCGGAGACACGCCGGATTTCAGCCACCTCAAGCTCGACGCCGCCGGCGCCGTGGACCGGCCCCCGGTCGACGCCCGGCCGGTGCAGATGCTGGATCTGGCCTTCCGCCTTGTGCGGGTGCTGGATGATGAGGGCAATGCGGTCGGCCCGTGGAACCCGCGTCTGGACGCCGAGACCCTGAAGAAGGGTCTGAAGGCGATGATCCTGACCCGCGCCTTCGACGACCGGATGCACAGGGCCCACCGCCAGGGCAAGACCAGCTTCTATATGAAGTGTACGGGCGAGGAGGCCATCGCGGTGGCCCAGGGCATGATCCTGTCGCGCGAAGACATGGGCTTCCCCACCTATCGCCAGCAAGGGCTTCTGATCGCGCGCGGCTATCCGCTCGTCGAGATGATGAACCAGATCTATTCCAACGCCTCGGACCCGATCAAAGGCCGTCAGCTGCCGATCATGTATTCGGCCAAGGACTATGGCTTCTTCACCATCTCGGGGAACCTGGGCACGCAAGTTCCCCAGGCCGTGGGTTGGGCCATGGCCAGCGCCTACAAGGGCGACGACAAGATCGCCATCAGCTGGATCGGCGACGGCGCCACGGCTGAAGGCGACTTCCACAACGCCCTGACCTTCGCGGCCGTCTACCGCGCCCCGGTCATCCTGAACATCGTCAACAACCAGTGGGCCATCTCGTCCTTCCAGGGCATCGCTGGCGGGATGGAGACCACCTTCGCCTCCAAGGCCATCGGCTACGGCCTGCCGGCCCTGCGCGTCGACGGCAACGACTTCCTGGCCGTCTGGGCCGCGACCCAGTGGGCCGAGGAGCGCGCCCGCTCCAACCAGGGCGCCACGGTGATCGAGCTGTTCACCTATCGCGGCGCCCCGCACTCGACCTCGGACGACCCCAGCCGCTACCGCCCCGGCGACGAGCACGAGAAATGGCCGTTGGGCGATCCGATCGAGCGTCTGAAGAAACACCTGATCGCACTCGGCGAATGGTCGGACGAGATGCAGGCCGAGGCGGAAGCCGACGCAGTCGCCCAGGTCCGCCAGGCCGGCAAGGAATCCGAAGCCATCGGCACCCTTGGTCAGTCGCGCCCCTCGGTGAAGACCATGTTCGAAGAGGTCTATGCGACCGAGGACTGGCGCCTGACCGAACAGCGCCGAGAGGTGGGCGTATGATGCGGCCTCCCTGCTCCCCCTTCCTCGCCGAAGGCATTTCATCTTTTGGCGCCGCGATGAGCGCTATGAGCGGGTTCGTCACAGCGATCACAGCGAAAGTCACGGCGGCCACCGCGAGGTCCGGTCCGTGGACGCCGCTACGCTCCCGTCGTGTTCGCCGTGCATCCTCCGTGTTCGCCGTGATGAACTTTTCCTGCGCTAACGCGCGCATGAGCGGTGATTTCAAATGAGCGAACAGACCTTCACCGACGCCGACCGCACCGACGGCCTGGAGCCCGACATGGTCGATCAGAAGAACGCCCCGGCCTCGGACGCCCCCGAGACCCCGGCTGTCGCCCCCATGAACATGATCCAGGCCCTGAACTCGGCCCTGGACGTCAAGATGGCCGAGGATCCGAACGTCCTCAGCTTCGGCGAGGACGCGGGCTATTTCGGCGGCGTCTTCCGCGTCACCGACCACCTGCAGAAGAAGCACGGCCTGACCCGCAGCTTCGACGCCCCGATCTCGGAATGCGGCATCGTCGCCGCCGCCATCGGCATGGGCGCCTACGGCCTGCGTCCGGTCGTGGAGATCCAGTTCGCCGACTACATCTATCCGGCCTACGACCAGATCGTCAGTGAAGCGGCCAAGATGCGCTACCGCTCGGGCGGTCAGTTCACCTCGCCGATCACGATCCGCAGCCCCTACGGCGGCGGCATCTTCGGCGGCCAGACCCACTCCCAGTCGCCGGAAGCCCTCTTCACCCATATCGCGGGCCTGAAGGTCGTCATTCCGTCCAACCCCTATGACGCCAAGGGCCTGCTGACCGCGGCCATCGAGGACGACGATCCGGTCGTCTTCTTCGAGCCGAAACGCCTCTACAACGGCCCCTTCGACGGCTGGCATCAGAACCCGGTCAGCCCGTGGAAGGCCCAGGAGCTGGCCCAGGTCCCGACCGGCAAATATGTCGAGCCGATCGGCAAGGCCCGCGTCATGCGCGAAGGTTCGGACGTCACCATCCTGGCCTACGGCACCATGGTCTGGGTCGCCCTGGCCGGCGCCGAACACGCGGGCCTGGACGCCGAGGTGATCGACCTCCGCTCCCTCGTTCCGCTCGACATCGAGACCATCGAGGCCTCCGTGAAGAAGACCGGCCGCTGCGTCATCGTGCATGAGGCGCCGAAGACCTCCGGGTACGGAGGAGAACTCTCAGCCCTGGTCCAGGAACGCTGCTTCTATCATCTGGAGGCGCCCATCGCCCGCGTCGCCGGCTGGGACACCCCCTACCCCCACGCCTTCGAGTGGGAATACTTCCCGGGACCCCAGCGGGTCTCCGACGCACTGAAGTCCGTCATGTCGGGAGGGCGCTGAGATGGGACGCTACGTCTTCAAACTGCCCGACGTGGGCGAAGGCACGGCCGAGGCCGAGCTCGTCGGCTGGCACGTCAAGGTCGGCGACACGGTCTCGGAAGACCAACTGCTGGCCGACGTCATGACCGACAAGGCGACCGTCGAACTGACTTCGCCCGTCAACGGCGTGGTCACCGCCCTGCACGGCGAGCCCGGCGTCATGTCGCCCGTCGGCGGCCCCCTGGTGGAGTTCGAGGTCGAGGGCGAGGGCAACGCCTCCGCCGCCGCGCCCGCCCCGGTCGCCGAACCCGAGCCCGAGGTCGCTCCTGAGCTGGAAGCCCCTGAGGCCGAAGAAATCGCCGAGGCCGCGCCTGTCGCCGCCGCCGGCAACTATGTCTTCAAACTGCCCGACGTCGGCGAAGGCACGGCCGAGGCCGAGCTGGTCGCCTGGCACGTCGCGGTCGGCGATGCGGTGGAGGAGGATCAGCTCCTCGCCGAGGTCATGACCGACAAGGCCACCGTCGAACTGACCTCGCCGGTCTCCGGCCGGGTCGCGGCCCTGCACGGCGCAGTCGGCAAGGCCTCTCCGGTGGGCGGCGCCCTGGTCAGCTTCGACGTCGCCGGCGCCGGCAATGTCGCGGCGGCCCCGAAGGCGGCCGCACCCGTCGCCGCACCGGCCAAGGCCGAGCCCGCCCCCAAGGCCGAAGCGCCCAAGGCCAAACCGGCTCCGGCCGCCGAAGCCGCCCCGGTCGCTCGCAAGGCCCAGACGCCCGGCGTCCGCCCCCTCGCCTCGCCCGCCGTGCGCAAGCGCGCCCGCGAACTGGGTCTGGAACTGCAGTTCGTGCCCGGTTCCGGCCCGGCCGGACGGATCGAACACGCCGACCTGGACGCCTTCGTCGCCCATGGCGCGCGCGCACCGTCCGAACACGGAACATCGTCGCCCTCGACCTACGCCAAGGCCGAAGGCACGACGGAGGTCCGCATCATCGGCCTGCGCCGCAAGATCGCGGAGAAGATGGCCGAGAGCGTCCGGCGCATCCCCCACATCACCTATGTGGAGGAGATCGACGTCACGGCGCTTGAGGAACTGCGCGCCCACCTGAACGCCCAGGCGAAACAGACAGGCAAGGCCAAGCTCAACGTCCTGCCCTTCATCGCCCGCGCCATCGTCGTGGCCCTGCGCGACCAGCCGCAGATCAACGCGACCTATGACGACGAGAACGGCGTCCTCACCCAGCACGCCGCCGTCCACCTGGGCATCGCCGCCCAGACGCCGAACGGCCTGATGGTCCCGGTCGTCCGTCACGCCGAGGCGCGCGACCCCTACGACACGGCCGCCGAAATCGCCCGCGTCTCCGGCGCGGCCAAGGACGGTTCGGCCAAGCGTGAGGAGCTCTCCGGCTCGACCATCACCATCACCTCCCTGGGAACCCTGGGCGGCGTCGTCCACACCCCGATCATCAACCACCCCGAGGTCGCCATCGTCGGCCCCAACAAGATCATCGAACGGGTGGTGGTGAAGGACGGCCAGATGGTGGTCCGCAAGATGATGAACCTGTCGTCCAGCTTCGATCATCGTATCGTCGATGGTCATGATGCGGCGGTGTTCGTGCAGCGGATCAAGGGCCTGCTGGAGCACCCCGCGACGTTGTGGATGTGAAACTCATGATGCGAGGCGGAGCGATGGCGGTTGGCTTGGCTCTGCTCGCCTCGCCAACGTTGGCATGCACAATGATCGTGGCGATGCCCGAACCTGGAGAGACCTGGGCTCAAGCCCAACTCCGCAGTGATCGCCAGCAACAACGGGACAACTGGGCGCGTGCCGACGCCGTCTACCTGGTGAGGGTGACTGAGAATCTCGAAGAGCCCTACATTTCGCGCGGTCGACCGGTCGTCGCATTGAAAGGGCAAATATCTGCAGGATATCTCGACGTACTCAACGGCTGCGCAGCTTGGGCGCCCGGCTCGGTCGCCATTGTCTTTGTAGAGCGCGCAGCAGCGACAGGCTGGCAGACGTTCGACAGTCTTGCGCCTAGCGAAGTCCGTGATCCGCAACTCGTGACCCACCTCCAACGCACCGCTGAGCGACTGCGAAACGGCAGAACCCAATGACCCAGACCCTCAAAACCAAAGTCCTGATCATCGGCGCCGGCACCGGCGGCTATGTCGCCGGCATCCGTTGCGGCCAGTTGGGCCTCGACACCGTGCTGGTGGACGGCTCGGATGGCCTCGGCGGCACCTGCCTGAACGTCGGCTGTATTCCGTCCAAGGCCATCATCCATGCGGCCTCCAAGTTCGAGACCGTGTCCAAGGCCGCCGGCGACGGGACGCTCGGGATCACGGCCTCGGAACCGGCCATCGACCTGTCGAAGACCGTCGCCTGGAAGGACGGCATCGTCCGTAAGCTGAACGGCGGCGTCGCGGCCCTGCTGAAGAAGGCCAAGGTCAAGGTGATCAAGGGCTGGGCGACCTTCCAGGACGCCAAGACCTGCCTCGTCTCGACCGAGGACGGCGACATCAGGATCACGGCCGAGCACGTCATCCTGGCCACGGGGTCGGAGCCGGTCGAATTGCCCTTCCTGCCCTTCGGCGGCGACGTCATCTCCTCGACCGAGGCCCTGTCGCTGGACGCCGTACCGAACAAGCTGGTCGTCGTCGGCGGCGGCTATATCGGGCTGGAGCTGGGCATCGCCTATCGCAAACTGGGCGCCCAGGTCGCCATCGTCGAGATGGCCGAGCGGATCCTGCCCCTCTACGACAAGGCCCTGACCGACCCGGTCGCCAAATGGCTGACCGACCACGGGGTCGAACTGCACCTCGGCGCCCGCGCGGGCGGCTTCGGAGACGGGAAGCTTTCGATCACGACGAAGGACGGCGAGCCGCTGCAACTGGACGCCGACAAGGTGCTGGTCACCGTGGGCCGTCGTCCGCGCACGTCAGGTTGGGGTCTGGAGAACATGGGCGTGGCCATGGCCGGGCCGTTCGTGAAGATCGACGACCGCTGCGCCACCTCGATGAAGAACGTCTGGGCCGTCGGCGACCTGACCGGCGAACCCATGCTGGCCCACAAGGGCTCGGCCCAGGGCGAGGTGGTCGCCGAGATCATCGCCGGCCGCGCTCAAGCAGCGAGCGGCCGCGCCGCGAGCGATAGCGCAGAAGAGAAGCGCTTCGACCCCGTCACCATCGCCGCCGTCTGTTTCACCGAGCCTGAGATCGTCTCGGCGGGCCTCGGGCCGCAGGACGTGGCGGGCCGCGACGACGTCATCACCTCGGTCTTCCCTCTGGCCGCCATCGGCCGGGCCCTGGCCATCGAGGCGGGCGAAGACGGCGGCTTCGTGCGGGTGCTGGCGTCCAAGGACGACCACCGCCTGCTGGGCGTCCAGGCCGTGGGCCAGCACGTCGCCGAACTGTCCAACAGCTTCGCCCAGATGCTGGAGATGGGGGCGGTGCTGGAGGACGTCGCGGGCGTGATCCACGTCCACCCGACCCTGGGCGAGGCCTTCCACGAGGCGAGCCTGCGGGCGCTCGGGCACGCCATTCATATCTGAGACACGTCCCCTCTCCCCTTGCGGGAGAGGGAGGTCGCGCACGGCGGCGTAGCCGTCGTTCTGGCGCGAGCGGGTGAGGGGTGACGCCGGCTTTTACCGAGCGGACACAGTCCCCCATGCCAGCGGGTGAATGTCACCCCCTCACCCGCCGGTGCCAGGACGATCGCTTCGCGCTCGTGCGCCGCCTCCCTCTCCCGCAAGGGGAGAGGGGGCGACTACTCCCGCACCAAGCGCACCAGCTTGCCGTCTTCCTCGTCGGTGATGACCCAGACGGCGCCGTCCGAGGCCACGGCCACGTCGCGGATCCGCTCGTTCAGGCCCGTCAGCAGACGCTCCTCGCCGACCACCCGGTCGCCCTCCAGCACCAGACGCGTCAGCGACTTTCCGGCCAGTCCGGCGATCAGCAGATTGCCGTCCCAGCCCGGGAACATGGCGCCGGAGTAGAAGGCCTGGCCGCCCGGAGCGATGACCGGATCCCAGTAGTAGACCGGCTGTTCCAGTCCGTCCCGCGCCGTGATCCCCTCATTGATCGCCGCGCCGCGATACTCGATGCCGTAGGCGATGATCGGCCAGCCGTAGTTCTTGCCCGCTTCCGGCTTGTTCAGCTCGTCGCCGCCGCGCGTGCCGTGCTCGATGGTCCAGACTGAGCCCGTGCCCGGCTGGACGGCGATGCCCTGGACGTTGCGGTGGCCCAGGGACCAGATCTCCGGCAGGGCGCCGGCCTGGCCGACGAAGGGGTTGTCCTGGGGCACGGAGCCGTCGGCGTTGATGCGGACGACCTTGCCCATATGGGAGTTCAGTTCCTGGGCCTGGGGCCGCATCGGGGCGTCGGAGCGTTCGCCCAAGGTCACGAACAGATGGCCGGCCGGGTCGAAGGCCAGGGCCGAGCCGAAATGCTTGTCGCCGTCATAGACCGGCAGGGCGCGGAAGATGACGCGGACATCCGACACGCTCGACCCGTCCGCCGACAGGACGCCGCGCGCCACCGAGGTCGCGTTTCCGCCCGAGCGCGGCTCGGCATAGCTCCAGAAGATCGTACGATCCGTGGCGAACGACGGCGACAGGATCACGTCCAGAAGGCCGCCCTGACCCCGCGCATCGACGGCGGGCAGGCCCGTGATCGGCTCACCGACCGCGCCGGTCGCGCTGACGATCCGCATCCGGCCCGGCCGCTCGGTCACCAGCCAGTTCCCGTCCGGCAGCTGGGCGAAGCCCCACGGGTTCTGGAGGCCGGAGGCCACGACGGAATGGGTCAGCGTCCCCTCGGTCTGGACGCCCGGCGCGCGGGTCTGGCCGGGGAAGGCGGGGGTCTGGTTGGCGCCGTTGGCCTCGCGCGTCTCGACCGGGGCGCCGGGCGCGGCGGTCGTCTGTCCGCTCTGGCCGCTGGCCCCGCAGGCCGAGGCGAAGACGAGCACGGACGAGGCGGCGGCGAGAACGATCGGGCGCATGGGAACTCCGGGTCTGGTTTGGGCGTACGGAAACGTGCCTACAGGATAGGCACGGAACGGCCCACAAGCGGCGCCGTTCCGACGCATTTTCCGGCGCGACCCGGCGCCGCAGCCAGGCCTTCTTCGCGCCCGTGTGCGATGCGACTTGAACCGGAGGGACGGCGTCTGTATACGCACGCCTCTCGCGTCATCCGGCCTCCCGGCTGGCTGACAACCGATGCGCTGGGCTGGGTAGCTCAGATGGTTAGAGCGGTGGATTCATAACCCACAGGTCGGCGGTTCGATCCCGCCTCCAGCCACCAGCGCATTCCCCCTATCTGCGAACCCTCAGCTCGGCCGGCGCCGGGCGCACGCCGATGGGACGCGCGCTCTCGATCAGGGCGTCCAGACGCCCGACCAGCTCGATTCCCGCCGCGCTCAGATAGAGGTGTCGCGACACCCCCTCGCGCTCGTTGGAAGCCATGATGAGCCAGCCGCGTCCCGGCGGACGCGAGCCCGGATCGCCGGCGTCCAAGAGGGCGCGCGAGGCGCGCGACGCCGTCGCCTCGGTCGTCTCCATCAGGGCGGCCAGTTCCTTGACCCGCACGCCGGGGTTTTCGGCCACATAGAGGAAGGCCAGCATCTCGGACTGGGTGATGTCGGGCGCCAGCTTCTTCAGCAGGACCAGACCCGCCAGAAGGGTGTTCCGCCGCCGCCCGCCGGTCTCAGTCATCGACATAGGGGGCGACCACCACGGCCGGGGCGGGTGCGCGGCGGCCGGTCCGGGGCTTGCGCCGCTGGAACAGCAGGGCGGCGGACGGATGGTCCCGCTTCATCATCTCGAACTGACCGCGCACGGCGTCGGACTGGCGCTCGGCGTCCTCCAGGTCACGCGCGTCGATGTCGATGGTGATGGTGGCGCGGAAGCGAAGGGGCGCGGTCGCGGCCTCCGACGCGTTCGCGACCGCGGCGTCCAGCGCCTCGGACCGGGCGGCGCGGGCGGCCAGCAAGGCCCAGCCGACGCTGGCCTGAATCCCGTTCAGCAGTTCCATTCCCACAGGATCGATCATCGCGAGCCCCATTTTCCCCGATCGGCCACGACGGCAGAACAGGTCGAAATCGTGTTGCGAGCATGTCGGATTTCATACGTCGCTGTAACGTTTCCGGACCCCTGTCAGGTTTCGTCAGGATGTCGCAGGCCATGGGCGGCGAAACCGCCGAAACGCCCTGTCCGTGGGATTGAGAGCGTTCCGAAGACGGAGGATCGTTCAGTCCTTGCGCCGATCCGCCGCAGCCTCGGCGCGGCGTTTCCGCCGTCGGCGCCAGCGTCTTCCGGTCGGCTGGCCCGCCAGATCCCAGATGAACAGGGCGACCATGACGAGGATCACCAGCACGCCCAGCATCAGCATGATCGCCGCCTCCCCCAAGGAACGGTCATGCTTAACATTCGATGCTGCGATGCACCATCACTGCAACGGATCGTGATGACCGACGTTTGCGGCAAAGGTTCAACGCTGTTCGAGGGCTCATCATGACCATTCGTATTCCGTCGCTTCTGGCCGTCTCCGCCATCGCCGCCCTGTCGCTGGGCGCCGTCGCCTGCACCCAGGCCGAGCAGGAGAAGACCGAGGCCAACGCCGAGGCCGCCGGCGATCACGCCGAGGTCGCCGCCTCCGAAGCCGCCGACAAGGCAGGCGACGTCGCCGCCCAGGCCGGCGAGGTGCTGGAGGCCGGCGCCATGAAGGCCGCCCAGGCCGTCGAGACGGGCGCGGGCAATGTCGCCGACCGTCTGGAAACCAACCAGGCCCAGGCCGCCGCCGAGGGCCGTCCGGGCGCCGTCGATCCGGCCACGGACCAGCGCGTCCCGGCTCCGGCGCACTAAGGGCGCCAAGTCGAGCGCCATCCCATCCGCACCTTCTCATCCGAGCACCCCAGCGAAGGCTGGGGTCCAGATGGAAGACTCTGGCCGTCTGATCACAAGGACCGGTGCGCCATCCCAGCCACCTGAACCCTTGATCTGGACCCCAGCCTTCGCTGGGGTGCACGGATGTGGCGACTAGACCCCGGAGCCTTCGGCGAGCACCGCATCGATGAGCGCCTTCGCCTCCGCGCTGTTCCAGTCGGCCTCGCCGGCGAAGGCGGCGCGGATGCGGCCCTCGCGATCCAGCAGGATCGTCTGGGGCATCTTGCCCTTGCCCGGAAACTCGAACGGCAGCTGGAATTTCGGGTCGCCGTAGAAGGGCAGCGGCTCATGCACGTCGATGAAGCTCTTCGCATCGGCCACGGCGTCGTCGCCCGTATCGACGTTGATCGGCATCACGACCAGATCCCCGTCCGGATAGGACCCGGCCAGGGCCGCGATGGTCGGCATCTCTGTCCGACAGGGCGCGCACCACATGGCCCACAGGTTCACCAGGACGACCTTGCCCCGGAAATCCGCGAACCGCACATCCGCCCCTTCGCGCGTCTTGAAGACATAGTCGGGCGCCGTCTCCAGCACCGCCGGGGTCTCCAGCGCGGCCAGGGGACCGACCGCGAACCGGGCCAGTTCGCTCTTTTCCGCGCTCGCGTCGGTCTCGGCTTTGAAAGGACCGGCGTGCATGGCGTATAGGGTCCCGATCGTTCCGCCGGCGAGCACCGCCAGCGCGAGCGCTCCCCCGATCCAGACGCCCCTTTTCGAGCCGCTCATGTCCAACCCCCAAGACCCGGCATCCGCCGGGCAGTCGCCGCAGTCGGGCCAGACCCTATGGGGCGGACGCTTTTCCGCCAAGCCCGCCGACATCATGCAGGCGATCAACGTCTCCATCGGCGTCGACAAACGCCTGTGGGCGCAGGATCTGCGCGGATCGCGGGCGCATTGCCGCATGCTGATCGACAAGGGCATCGTGCGGCCGGACGACGGCGCCGCCATCCTCGGAGGTCTCGACACGATCCAGGCCGAGATCGAAGCCGGGACCTTCCCCTTCCGCGACGAGTACGAAGACATCCACCTGAACGTCGAGGCCCGGCTGTCCGAGCTGATCGGCGAGGCCTCGGGTCGTCTGCACACGGCGCGTAGCCGCAACGACCAGGTCGCGGTGGACTTCCGCCTGTGGGTCCGCGACGCCTGCGACCGCTCGGTCGAACAGCTGAAGGCCCTGCAGCGCGCCCTTCTGGAGCGCGCCGAACAGCACGCGGGCGACCTGATGCCCGGCTTCACCCATCTGCAGACCGCCCAGCCCGTCACGCTGGGCCATCACCTGATGGCCTATGTCGAGATGGCCGGTCGCGACGCGGGCCGCTTCGCCGACGCCCGCGCGCGGATGAACGAGAGCCCGCTGGGCGCCGCCGCCCTGGCCGGTTCGCCCTTCCCCATCGACCGTCATGCGACGGCGGCGGCGCTCGGTTTCGACGGCCCGATGCGGAACTCGCTGGACGCCGTGTCGGATCGCGACTTCGCGCTGGAGACCCTGGCCGCCGCCTCGATCACCGCGGGTCACCTGTCGCGTCTGGCCGAGGAGATCGTGGTCTGGATGACGCCGATGTTCGGTTTCGTCACCCTGCCCGACGACCTGACCACCGGCTCTTCCATCATGCCGCAGAAGAGGAACCCCGACGCCGCCGAACTGGTCCGCGCCAAGACCGGCCGGATCATGGGATCGTTCGTCGCCCTGTCGACCGTGATGAAGGGTCTGCCGCTGGCCTATTCCAAGGACATGCAGGAGGACAAGCCGCCGGTGTTCGAGGCCATGGACGCGCTGGATCTGGCCCTGACCGCCATGACGGCCATGGTTTCAGCCTTCCGTCCGAACACGGAACGGATGGCCGAGGCGGCCTCCTGGGGCTTCTCCACCGCGACCGATCTGGCCGACTGGCTCGTGCGCGAGGCCGACCTGCCCTTCCGTCAGGCGCACCATGTCACGGGCGCGGCGGTGAAGCGGGCGGAGCAGCTGGGCGTGGGTCTGGCGCAACTGCCGCTCGCCGAATTGCAGTCGTTGCATCCCGGCGTGACCGAAGCCGTTTACAAGGTGCTCACCCCTGAGGCTTCCTGCGCCAGCCGCCAGAGCTTCGGGGGCACGGCGCCGGAACAGGTCCGCGCGCGCATCGCCGAATGGAAAGACAGACTGTGATGACCAAGTCCCTCACCCTCGGCGCCCTGGCCCTGATCGCCGTCGCCGCCGCCGGTTGCGGCCGCATGGCCGATCTGGAGGCCCCGCGTCCGCGCGAGACCGAGCGCGCCCCGCGCGACGCCCGCGCCCCCGCCCTGCCGGACCCCGCGACCATCAACCGCCCGTCCAGCCAGCAGCCCATCGACGGCGGCCCCTCCAACCCGTTCGGCGCCACCGCCGCCGGTCGCGAGCCGCAGTAAGCCCCACCGTCATCCTCGGGCTCGACCCGAGGATCGGAGGTTCGATCAGCATTGCCTGGAAGCGGCGCACGACGGCTGGTGCGCCCCTTTTCTGTTTCCGAGACCCGGGTAGTCCGGTCCTCGGGTCAAGCCCGAGGATGACGGCCCCTTGGATCATTTCGATCTCGTCGACGGCGAACTGCACGCCGAACAGGTCTCGCTGACCGCCCTGGCGGCCGAGGTCGGCACGCCGGTCTATATCTATTCGACCGCCACCCTGACGCGGCACTACACGGTGCTGCGCGAGGCCCTGGACGCCCATCCGTCGGTTCTGGGCGACAGCCTGATCGCCTATGCGGTCAAGGCGAACTCGAACCTCTCGGTCCTGGCGACCCTGGCCCGGCTGGGCTGCGGCGCCGACACCGTGTCGGAAGGCGAGATCCGTCGCGCGCTCAAGGCCGGCATTCCGGCCGACCGCATCATCTTCTCCGGCGTGGGCAAGACCGACGCAGAACTGGCCTTCGCCCTTCAGGCCGGCGTCCGCCAGATCAACGTCGAGAGCGTGCCCGAGCTGGACCGGCTGGCCGCCATCGCGGCGGGCCTGGGCGTCGTCGCCGACATCGCCATCCGCGTGAACCCCAAGATCGGCGCCGGCGGCCACGCCAAGATCACCACCGGCGGCGAGGGGGACAAGTTCGGCGTCCCCGCGGACGAGGCCCTGGACCTCTACGCCCGCGCCGCCGCCAGCCCGCACCTGAACCCCGTGGGTCTGGGCTGTCACATCGGCAGCCAGATCACCGACCTGACCCCGCTGGAGGGCGCCTTCGGCCTGTTGCGGAAGCTGACCGAGACCCTGCGGCAGCAAGGCCTGCCGGTCACCCGCATCGACCTCGGCGGGGGCCTCGGCGTCCCCTATGTCGGCGGCGCCGTGACCGCCTCCCCCGCCGACTACGCCGCCATGACCGCACGCGTTCTGGACGGCCTGGACGTCGAAGCGGCATTCGAGCCCGGCCGGCTTCTGGCCGCCAACGCCGGCATCCTCCTGGCCCGCGTCATCCAGGTGACCGAGCGCGCCGACGGTCGTCGTTTCCTGGTGCTGGACGCGGCCATGAACGACCTCCTGCGCCCGGCCATGTACGACGCCTTCCACGAGGTGAAGCCCGTCGCCCCGCGCGAGGGCGAACCCGTCGCCTACGACATCGTCGGCCCCGTCTGCGAGACCGGCGACACCTTCGCCCGGGGCCGCCTCCTTCCGCCGATCCAGGCCGGGGACCTGGTCGTCTTCACCGGCGCCGGGGCCTATGGCGCGACCATGTCGAGCGAATACAACTCCCGCCCCCTGGTGCCCGAGGTGCTGGTGGACGGCGAACGCTGGGCCGTGGTCCGGGCGCGGCCGTCGTATGACGAGATGCTGGCGCGGGAAACGACGGCGGACTGGCTCTAGCCCAGAAACCGATCCACCGCCGCCATGAACCGGGTCGGCTGGTCGATCATGACCATGTGTTCGGCGCCCTCGATCCGCTCGAACCGGGCGGGTTCGCGCAGGTTGCGGTAGCCGGCGGCGAACAGGTTATCCAGGTGGGCGCGCGGGCTGCGGTCGTCGGCGCTCCAGCCATAGACCACCGTCACCGGCACAGAGATGTCGGGCAGGCGGTTCCGCAGATCCGTGGTCATGACCTCGTACAGACCCTGGGCCAGGACCTGACGGTCGCCGCCCTGCCAGCCCAGGGCCCCGAAGACATTGTCCGACGCCCCGCCAAGCTGCTGACCGAGCGCGGTCCCCTGCGTCCTCAGGGCCTCGTCGCCGAGGAACAGCAGGGCCTGGTAGGCGATCCGGGCCAGGGGCTCGACGTCTCCGACCGTGGCGCCGGGGCTGATGAGGGACGGGAAGAAGGGCGTCGCATCGACCACCATGACCCGGCCGACCTGCGGGCCCCTCCGGTCGCGCCCCGCATCGGCGGCGGCTCTCAGCGCCACCAGTCCGCCCATGGAGTGTCCGATGACCGCCGGGCGGTCCAATCGCTGGGACGCGATATAGCGACGCACCTCGCTCGCCACCGGCCCGACCAGGGCCCCGGCCTCGTTCGCGCCCGCCGGCACGTTCCCGAAGCCCCGGATGGTGACCAGATGCACCCGATAGCGGCCGTCCAGCCGGTTGGCCGTGCGCGACCAGACCTCGCTGGTGGAGGCCAGGCCGGGGATCAGGATCACGTCCGGCCCCTCGCCCCGCACCGTGACCACGATCCTCTCCGACCGGAACGCAGGCGTCTGCGCCTCCGCGACGGCCGGGAGGAGGATCAGGGCGAGGGAGACGATCAGGGCGCGCAGCATGTCAGGAGCCTGAACGGCGAAGTGGGCGAAGGGTTGACCACGGCCCTTGATCTTCGGCTCGCGGAGGCGCGAAATATGTCAGCAAGAAGTCTCTAGGGGAGGCCACTATGACTGTCCTGAAATACGCCGTCGCCGCCGCCGTGGCCACCCTGTGGGCCGGGGCCGCCGCGGCCCAGACCACGCCGACGGGCCCGATCGAGGTCCTGGGCGGCACCGCCGATGCGGCGACCCAGTCCACCGGACCGGAATGGTGGGCCTTCTCGCGCGGCGCCCAGCGCAACTATCTGATCGACGTGAACAGCGTGGTGAAGACCGGCGACGAACTGACCGTCATGGTCGCCCGCGTGCCCAAGGACACCGCCGCCGGCGACTACAGCTATACGCTGGATCAGTTCGGCATCCGGTGCCGCGCCCGCCAGTCGCACGTCGTCACCTCCGCCGACGCTCTGGAGGACGGGGTTCCCGGCGAGGCCTTCGTCACCGACGAACCGTGGGAGGCCATCGCTCGCGACAGCTTCGACGACGCCATCCGCGAGATCACCTGCGACGACATGCGCCCGTCGCCGCCGGCCTACCCGACCGTGAAGGCCTACATCGACGCGGGACGGCCGTAGGACGCAGGGATTAGGCCTTAGGGATCAGGATTCGCCCCTACTCCCTAAGCCCTACTCGCTACTCCCTATCCTCAGACGTCCACCGCGGCGTCCAGGGCGTTCTCCTGGATGAACTCGCGGCGCGGTTCGACCACGTCGCCCATCAGCTTGGCGAACAGGTCGTCGGCGTCGTCGCCGTGCTCGACCTTGACCTGCAGCAGGGTGCGGGCGTTGACGTCCAGCGTCGTCTCCCACAGCTGCTCGGGGTTCATCTCGCCCAGACCCTTGTAGCGCTGGATCGACAGCCCCTTCTTGCCCGCGTCCAGCACCGCGTTCAGCAGGTCGAGCGGCCCGCGAATGGTCGTGGACTTCTCCTTGCGGCGATAGGTCGCGGGCGCCGCGAACACCCCGTCGAAGGCCCCCGCCCGTTCGGCCAGACGACGCGCGTCCAGCGAGCGGATCAGGGTCTCTTCCAGGACGATCGTCTCCTGCACCGCGCGACGGGTGCGGCTGAAGACCACGGCCCCCTGTTCGCCCGGCGCGCCGGCCCAGACCCCGTCGCCTTCCTCGGCATAGAGGTTCAGGCGCTCGGCGGCGGCGGCCGAGGTCGCGACCATGTCGGCGCCGTCGACGAACAGACCGGCCAGGGCCGCCTGTTCGATGGCGAAGGCCGGAGCGCGCTGGCTCAGGCGATCCACGCCGGCGCTGAAGGCCTTGGCCTCGCGCACCAGGGACTGCAGGTCCAGCCCCATTCGGCGCTCGCCGTTCGACAGGTCCAGCTCGGCCTCGGACGACCCTTCCTCGATCAGATAGGCGTCCATGTCCGCCTGATCCTTCAGGTAGCGGCTCTGCTTGCCCTTGGAGACCTTATAGAGCGGCGGCTGGGCGATGTAGACGTGGCCGCGCGTGATCAGCTCCGGCATCTGCCGATAGAAGAAGGTGAGCAGCAGGGTCCGGATGTGGGCGCCGTCGACGTCGGCGTCGGCCATCAGGATGATCTTGTGATAGCGCAGCTTGTCGGCGTCGAAATCGTCGCGCCCGATGCCGGTGCCGAGCGCCAGGATCAGGGTGCCGATCAGGTCCGAGGACAGCATCCGGTCGAACCGCGCCCGCTCCACGTTCAGGATCTTGCCCCGCAGCGGCAGGACCGCCTGGTTCTCGCGGTTGCGCGCCTGTTTGGCCGAGCCGCCGGCGGAATCGCCCTCGACGATGAACAGTTCGGACTTGGACGGATCGCGTTCCTGACAGTCGGCGAGCTTGCCGGGCAGGCTGGAGATATCCAGCGCCGACTTCCGCCGCGTCAGGTCGCGGGCCTTGCGCGCCGCTTCACGGGCGGAGGCCGCCTCGATGATCTTGGCGACGATCGATTTGGCCTCGACCGGATGCTCCTCGAACCACTGCGACAGGCCCTCGGTGCAGAGACCTTCCACAGCCGGGCGCACTTCGGACGAGACCAACTTGTCCTTGGTCTGGGAGCTGAATTTCGGATCCGGCACCTTGACCGACAGAACGCAGGTCAGGCCCTCGCGGGCGTCCTCGCCCGACGGTGCGACCTTTTCCTTCTTCAGGGCGCCCGAGCTTTCCATATAGGCGCTCATGACCCGCGTCAGACTGGTGCGGAAGGCCGACAGGTGGGTGCCCCCGTCGCGCTGGGGGATGTTGTTGGTGAAGCACAACATCGTCTCGTGGTAGGAGTCGTTCCACCACAGGGCCATGTCGATCTCGATATTGTCCTTCTTGCCCTTGATGACGATGACGTCCTTCATCAGCGGGGTCTTGGACTTGTCGAGGTGGCGCACGAAGGCCTCCACCCCGCCCTCGTAGTGCAGCAGGATGTCGATCGGCTCGGCGTGCCTGTGGTCCTGCAGCTTGATGACCACGCCCGAGTTCAGGAAGGCCAGCTCGCGCAGCCGGTGCTCCAGCGTCTTCAGGTCGAAGTCGATGTGCGAGAACGTCGTCACCGACGGATAGAAGGTCACCTGGGTGCCGCTCAGCGGCTGGCCCGCCTTTTCGCCGTCCGTGCGGATCGGCGCGTCGCCGGTCACGACCAGGCTCTCGACCGTGTCGCCCCGCTCGAACTTCATCTCGTGGCGTTTGCCGTTCCTGAAGATGACCAGTTTCAGCCAGTCCGACAGGGCGTTCACCACCGACACGCCCACGCCGTGCAGACCGCCGGACACCTTGTAGGAGTTCTGGTCGAACTTCCCGCCGGCGTGCAGCTGGGTCATGATGACCTCGGCCGCCGAAACGCCTTCCTCGGCGTGGATATCGACCGGAATGCCGCGGCCGTTGTCGGTCACGGTCACCGAGCCGTCGGCGTTCAGGATCACCTCGACCAGATCGGCGTGACCGGCCAGGGCCTCGTCGATGGCGTTGTCCACCACCTCATAGACCATGTGGTGCAGGCCCGAGCCGTCGTCGGTGTCGCCGATATACATGCCGGGGCGTTTGCGCACCGCATCCAGGCCCTTGAGAACCTTGATGGATTCCGCGCCGTAGGCGGCCTCTTCGGCCGTGTCCTCGTTGCGGTCGGCGGGATTTTGGTCGGTCATTCAGAAGTCCGGAGACGCGGGCCGCGCGGACCTCGCGATGCGACGTCCGGCCCGCTGAAAAGGGGCATTCGCCGGGCCGCCGATTCAGGCCGTCCGGATGCGTCGTTTATATAGGAAATTCGGGCGCGATTGCGAGTGTTTGCCACGCGGCCGAAGCCTTGCCATGGCCACTTTGTAACCCCATATGTTGCGTTCACCCATTGAAAGACCACCACCGACGCGATCAGCCTGATCGGCGCCGGTGAAATCGCTGTGCGGTTTCGCTGAAAGCTGGACAAGGCCGAACCTGAACATCACGACCCGGGGCGACGGACCGGGTCAAAGGGATAGCCGATGCCCCAAGCCGACAGCCTGATTTCGACACTGGTCGGGGGCTTCGTCCTCGCCTTCGTGTTCGGCATGTTGGCCAATCGGCTGAAGCTGTCGCCGCTGGTCGGCTATCTGATCGCCGGCGTGATCGTGGGCCCGCATACGGCCGGCTTCGTCGCCGACACGACGCTCGCGCCCCAGTTGGCGGAGATCGGCGTCATCCTTCTGATGTTCGGCGTGGGGCTGCATTTCTCACCCAAGGACCTGATGCAGGTGCGCCGCGTCGCCCTGCCCGGCGCCCTGGTGCAGATCGCCTCCGCGACGATCATGGGCTGGGCCCTCGGCCGGTTCCTCATGGGCATGTCCGACATGGAGGGCCTCCTGATGGGCTTCGCCCTGTCGGTCGCCTCCACCGTCGTCCTGATGCGGGCGCTGGAAGAGCGGCGTCAGAACAAGGGCGAGGTCGGGCGCATCGCCGTCGGCTGGCTGATCGTCGAGGACCTGGTCATCGTCATCGCCCTGGTCATGCTTCCCATGATCATCGTCACCAACGGCGAGGTGGTCGATCCGGCCCATCTGGCGGTCAATGTCGGCTGGACCCTGCTCAAGGTCGCGGGCTTCGTCGCCGTCATGCTGTTCGTCGGCGCCAAGGCCCTGCCCTGGCTTCTGGTCCGCATCGCCCACACCCGCTCGCGGGAGCTCTTCACCCTCGGCGTTCTGGCCATCGCGCTGGGCATCGCCTGGGTCGCCTACTACCTGTTCCACTCCTTCGCCCTGGGCGCCTTCCTGGCGGGTCTGGTGCTGAACGGCACGCCGCTCGGCCACAATGCGGCGGAGCGGTCCCTGCCACTGCGCGACGCCTTCGCGGTTCTGTTCTTCGTCTCGGTCGGCATGCTGTTCGACCCGATGATCATCGTGGAGCGTCCGCTGTCGGTTCTGGGCGTCCTGGGCATCGTCATCGTCGGCAAGACCATCGCGGCCCTGGCCATCACCAAGCTGTTCGGCCTGGACCGCGCCACCGGCCTGACGGTCGGCGCCAGCCTGGCCCAGGTCGGGGAGTTCTCCTTCATCCTGGCCGCGCTCGGCGTTTCGCTCGGCGCCCTCAGCCAGGAGACCCACGACCTGATCCTGGCCGCGGCCCTGCTGTCGATCTCGCTCAACCCCTTCGTCTTCGCCTTCATGGACAGGATCGGCGCCAAGCCGCCCGGCGAGCCTCCCGTCGGCGGCAAGGAGCCGAACCCGGCCACCGCCATCACCGACGGCCCGCTGGCGCGGTCCCGCCCGACTCGAGTATAGAGAAAATATTCTTAAACACCCCTTGAACCTCCGAGACCCGCTCGCCACATCGGCGGCGGGTCTTTGAAATTCTGAACGCACATATCTTCTCCTCCCCGTGCGCAGCATGGGGAGGTGGCGGCGAGCCCTTCGCGAGCTGCCGGAGGGGTTCTTGGGTGCACGCGGAACAGAGCCCCTCCGTCTCCTCCGCTTCGCTCCGGATCCACCTTCCCATGCTTCGCACGGGGAGGAGACGATTTCCGATAATCTGGCACGAACTAGCCAGTCGTCGCCGCCAACGCCTTGATTTCATTGAGTGGCACTTGGCACGTGGCACTCCATTTTCGGAAACCGTGCCAAACCCCATTGCACTGTCTTGCACTCCGAATTCCGGAAACAGTGCAAAGCCTCACCCCGGCGTCAGCGCCCCGCCCTCGACCCGCACGAAGCTCGACCGTGCGGCCAGCGGCTCGAACAGGTCCGCCTCCGTACCGGTCATGAAGGCCTGAAGCCCCAGGGCCGTGATCTCGTCGAACAGGGCCGCGCGCCGCCCCGCATCCAGATGCGCCGGCGCCTCGTCCAGCAACAGGATCGGCGCCGCCCCGCCCGAGGACAGCCGCCCGACCTGGGCCAGGATCAGGTTCAGGGCCAGGGCCTTCTGCTCGCCCGACGACCCCTCGGCCGCCGGCCGGTTCTTCTCGCGATGCAAGGCCGTCAGATCGGCCCGGTGCGGCCCGAACAGCGACCGGCCCGCCGCCCCGTCCCGGTTCCGCGCCCTCAGCATCCCTTCGCGGATCGCCCCGGCCAGAGCCGCCTCGTCCGCCCCCTCCGCCGCCAGCCGTTCGGTCTCCCCGACCAGGGCCAGATCGGCCTGCGGAAACGGTCGTTCGGAACGCGCGTCGATCGCCGCTTGCAGCACCTCCAGCGCCCGGGCCCGCGCCGTCGCCGCCCGCGCCCCGGTCTCGGCCAGCCGCGCCTCCAGCGCATCCAGCCACAGCGGATCGGCTTCCCGCCCTTCCGCCCCGTCGATCAGCAGCCGCAGCCTTTCCCGCAGCGCCTTCTCGTACCCCGACACCACGGCCGCATGGCCGGGGTCCGCCGCGAACACCAGCCGGTCGAAGAATTTCAGCCTTTCGGCCCGCGCATCCGAGAACAGTCGGTCCTGCTCCGGCGTCGCCCAGACCGGGCGCAGATAGTCCAGCAGCCTTCCCGGCTGGGCCGTCTCGCCGTCGATCCGCACCATCCGCCGCCCGGCCCCGGCGACCTGAACGCCCGTCCCCAGCCGGACCTCGTCGCCGTCCTGATCCAGCGTCAGGGCCACGGCCCAGGCCCGTCCCCCGGCCTCGCCGGGCTCCCTGCGGCCCATCTCCTGCGCCGTCGCCCCCCTCAGCCCCTTGCCGGGCGTGAACAGGCTCAGAGCTTCCAGCAGATTGGTCTTCCCCGCCCCGTTCGGCCCATGCAGCACCACCGGCCCCGCCGGTATCGGCAGGGTCGCGGACGCATAGGACCGGAAGTCGGTGAGGGTGAGGGAGGTGATCACGGCGACGCAGGTCGCTGGCGAGAAGTTCGGACTGGCAAATTATCACTCAGCCGAAGAAAGGCGCGCGCCCTCTGCACCGTACTGCCTGTGCCAAGCCACCATAACCTGCATGACCTCGAAGGGAGTTTCATCAGGGAACACGGCAATGACGCCATCAAGCCCCGGCATCATGGCTCGAGTGAAGGCGCCATCGCGAACCTGCCCGGTTCCTTGACTAAGGATGTATCCAACCATGCTACCTCCCCGCTGCTCAAACAGCTCGAACTTCAGGACGTCCGCCCACCGCACCAGCCGAGGCTTCCTAAAGCCGCGAACAAGGAACCCCTCGGCGGTCAGGATCAACTGGGGGGGAGCAAGAATGCGGATGAAGGAGAAAAGCGCCATGACCCCGGAACCGACCAGGCATGACCAGACAACGAACTGGACTAGCTCAGACGGATAGCGGCCAGCGCCCTCGATGCCGCTGCTGATCCAGAGGATACAGCCCACAACGATGCCGATGCTGAGAAGCGTCCTCAGACCCGACTTCCAGGCCGCGCCCGTGAAAACCAGCCGGGGCTCAGCCTCGGTGTCAGACACGCAGCGGCATCAGCACGTACTGGACGCCCGGATCGCCCGGATCGAGGACCAGGGTCGGGCTGGCCGGGTCGGCGAACATGAAGGTCGCGTTCTCGCCCGTGATCTGGCCGGCGACGTCCAGCAGGTAGCGGGCGTTGAAGCCGATCTCGAACGGCTCTTCCGAGTAGCCGATCTCGACCTCCTCGACGCCCTGGCCGGCCTCCATGTTGCGGACAGTCAGAGTGACGCGGTCCAGCTCGAAGGCCAGTTTCACCGACCGGCTCTTCTCGGCCGAGATGGTGGCGACGCGGTCGACGGCCGAGGCGAAGACGGCGTTGTCGATATCGGCCTGCTTGTCGTTCCCCTTGGGGATGACGCGCATGTAGTCGGGGAAGGCGCCGTCGATGACCTTCGAGGTCAGCGAGGCCTCGCCGAACTCGAAGCGGATCTTCTGCGGGCTGACCTGAACCTCGACGGGACCGGCGCCGTCATCCAGCAGGCGGCGGACCTGATCGACGGTCTTCCGGGGCACGATCACGCCGGGACCGCCCGCCGCGCCCTCGGGAGCCGGCGTCTCGGCCAGGGCCAGACGGTGACCGTCGGTCGCCACGGCCCGCAGCAGCGGAATGCCCGCCTCCGCCACGGTGTGGAGGTAGAGGCCGTTCAGGTAGTAGCGGGTCTCTTCGGTCGAGACGGCGAAGCGGGTCTTGTCGATCAGCCGCGCCAGGTCTTCCTTCATCAGGGTGAAGCGGACGCCCGAGTTCTCGGTCGACATGACCGGGAAGTCGCCCGCCGGCAGGACCGGCAGGTTGAACTTGGACCGCCCCGCCTGGACCGTCAGACGCGGATCGTCGCCGTTGTAGGTCAGGGCGACCTCGGCCCCGTCCGGCAGCTTCCGCACGATCTCGTAGAGGGTGTGGGCGGGCGCCGTGATCTGCCCCTCGACCTGGACGGTCGCATCGGCCTCGTCGACCATTTCCATGTCCAGATCGGTGGCCGCGAAGCTCAGCTTGTCGCGGCCGGCCGACAGCAGGACGTTGGACAGGATCGGAATGGTGTTCCGGCGCTCGACCACGCTCTGAACATGGCCCAGGGCCTTCAGCAGAGCGGAGCGTTCGATGGTCAGTTGCATGTCGTCTCAGTGCCCGGGGCGAAGAGGTATCGGTCCTCGCCGATATGTATGGCCAGAGACACTAGAGGATTGGGCGGCTGGAGCAACGGGGACGTGTCATCGGCGTCTCCATCTGAGCGTCGCCAGGGCCGCGAAACCTATGACCAGCCCCCAGAAGGCCGAGCCGATGCCGAACAGGGCGACGCCGGAGGCCGTGGCGGCGAAGGTCAGGACCGCCGCCTCCCGATCCTGCGGCTCCCCGACCGCTCCGACCAGGGCGCCGGTCAGGGGACCGATCAGGGCCAGGCCGGTGATCAGGGCCAGGGCTCCGGTCGGCATGACGATGAACAGGCCGGCCAAGGGCGCGGCGAAGGCCGCCGCGGCCAGATAGAGGCCGCCGTAGATCACGCCGACGACCCAGCGGCGCTCCTTGTCGGGATGAGCCTCCGGGCCGGTGCATATGGCCGCGACGATGGCCGCCATATTGATCCCGTAGACGCCGAACGGCGCCAGCAGGACCGTCGCGGCTCCGGTGGACAGCAGCAACGGGCCGGGCGGCGGCTCGTACCCGGCGGTCCTCAGCACCACCAGACCCGGCAGGTTCTGGGACACCAGGGTCACGAGGAACAGCGGCAAAGCCAGGCTGACCGCGGCCTTCAGGTCGAAATGGGGGATGGCGGGCGACAGGGCGCCGAACAGGCCTCCATCCGCAGGCAGGGCCAGTTGCCCTCGAAACGCCAGGGCGGCGAAGGCGCTGACCAGCACCAGCGGCAGGGCCCAGGTGGGGGCCAGCCGGCGGGCGATCAGGAAGACCGCCGTCAGTCCCGCCGCCAGGGCCAGATCGGTCTGAAAGACGAGGAACAGCTTGATCACGAAGGGCAGCAGCACCCCCGCCAGCATGGCCGACGCGATCGCCGAGGGGATGCGCGCCGCCAGCCGCCCTATGGCCGGGACCAGTCCGACCACGACCATCAACAGGCCCGCGATGATGAAGGCGCCGACCGCGGTGGACCAGTCATGGCCGAGCGCGGAGGCCGCCAGCAGGGCCGCGCCGGGCGTGGACCAGGCGAGGATGACCGGGATGCGCAGCCGCCAGCTTAGCAACAGGCCCGGTACGCCAATGCCGAGGCACAGGGCCGTGACCATCGACACCACCTGAAGCGGCGACGCGCCCAGGTTCTGGCCCGCCTGTACCACCAGGGCGACCGTGCCGCCGAAGCCCACGATGACCCCGACGGCCGCCGCCGTCATGGCTGAAACCGGCATCCAGCCTAGCGAGCTCACCACCGCTTCTCGACCTTCCTCGAACCGAAACACCAGAAGGTCACAGAGCTAACGACGAGCATGACGACGACGAACAGCGACCAAAGCTTGGCGGCGATAATCAGAGGGGCAAGCAGGCCTGTGAGGGCCACATCACCGTTCGCGAAATTCCCGACCACCTCAGGCCCGACTTGCAGCACCAATACCAACGCAAGAATCGGCCACGAATAGAGAACCACCTTGACCAACAGCCCGGCATAGGCGCGCCATCTCGAAGGAGATGAGC
Source organism: Brevundimonas staleyi (assembly GCF_041893865.1). GTDB lineage: Bacteria > Pseudomonadota > Alphaproteobacteria > Caulobacterales > Caulobacteraceae > Brevundimonas > Brevundimonas staleyi. The sequence continues at coordinate 669,501 of NZ_CP169082.1, read as the reverse complement.
GCGCCTCCGCCACCTATTCCTCGTCACCCGCCAGGCCCATCATGTGGAAGCCGGCGTCGACGTGGATGACTTCGCCCGTGGTCGAGAAGCCGAGGTCCGAGCACAGCCACAGGGCGGCGCCGGCGACGCCCTCCATCGAGGTGTCCTCCTTCATCGCCGACATGGCGCGGCCCTGGGCGATCATGCCGCGACCGCCCGAGATGCCGGCCAGCGACAGGGTGCGCATGGCGCCGGCCGAGATGGCGTTGACGCGGATGCCCTTGGGACCCAGGTCGCGGGCGATGTAGCGGGTCGCCGCCTCCAGCGCCGCCTTGGCCACGCCCATGGTGTTGTAGTTGGGGATGGCCCGTTCCGAGCCGAGGTAGGTCATGGTGATCATCGACCCGCCGTTCGGCATCAGTTTCGACGCCCGCTTGGCGACGTCTACGAAGCTGAAGCAGGAGATGTTCATGGCCAGAAGGAAGCTGTCCCGGCTCGTGTTCTCGATGAAGGAGCCCTTCAGCTCGTCCTTGTTGGCGAAGGCGACGGAGTGGACGACGAAGTCGATCGTGCCGAACTCCTTCTCCAGCTCGGCGAAGGCGGCGTCCATGGAGGCGTCGTCGGTGACGTCGGCCTGGATCAGCAGCTTGGCGCCGACGCTCTCGGCCAGGGGACGCACGCGGCGCTCAAGGCCCTCTCCGAGGTAGGTGAAGGCGAGTTCCGCGCCCTGCGCCGCCAGTTGGGAGGCGATGCCCCAGGCGATGGAGTTCGAGTTGGCGACCCCCATGACCAGGCCCTTCTTGCCCTTCATGAGTTCGCCCGCGGGCATGTTCCAGCTGGTTTCACCGGCCATGGGATAGTCTCCTGTTTGACCCGAGTTAGCAGCGGGCTGCCGTGACGGAAACCCTCTCCCAGACGGAGAGGGCTTGAGATTCGGAGAGCGGAGCGATCCGCAAACCGAAAGGGTGAGGGCCGTGCGTTGCCGGTGAGGATCGACCCTCACCCTTTCGCGCAAGTCCGTTCGCGATGCTCACGGGCGCTCAAGCCCTCTCCCACCGGGAGAGGGATCAAACTTTGGAGAAAATCACGGTGCCGTTCGTGCCGCCGAAGCCGAACGAGTTGGACATGACCGTGGTCATCTCGCCGTCGTGGCGTTGGCGCAGGATCGGCATGCCCTCGAACTCGGGGTCGAGATTCTCGATGTGGGCGCTTTCCGAGGCGAAGCCGCCATCGAGCATCAAGAGCGAATAGATCGCTTCCTGGGCCCCGGCGGCGCCCAGCGAGTGGCCCGTCAGCGACTTGGTGGAGGAGATCATCGGCATGTCGGAACCGAAGACCTCGCGCACCGCGCCCATCTCCTTCAGGTCGCCGACCGGGGTCGAGGTGCCGTGCGGGTTCAGGTAGTCGATCTTGCGGTTTCCGGCCTGCTCCAGGGCGATCCGCATGCAGCGGGCCGCGCCTTCGCCCGAGGGAGCGACCATGTCGTAGCCGTCGGAGTTGGCGCCGTAGCCGACGACCTCGCCGTAAATCTTGGCCCCGCGAGCGACGGCCCGTTCGTATTCTTCCAGCACCACGATGCCGGCGCCGCCAGCGATGACGAAGCCGTCGCGGTCCTTGTCATAGGCGCGGGACGCGACCGAGGGCGTCTCGTTGAAGTTGGAGGACATGGCGCCCATGGCGTCGAACATGTTGGACATCGACCAGTCGATGTCCTCGCAGCCGCCGGCGAAGACCACATCCTGCTTGCCCCACTGGATCTGTTCGGCGCCGGCGCCGATGCAGTGGACCGAGGTCGCGCAGGCCGAGGAGATCGAATAGTTGATGCCGCGCATCTCGAACCAGGTCGAGAGGACGGCCGAGGGGCCGCTGGCCATGGCCTTCGGCACCGCGAACGGCCCGATGCGCTTGGGCGAGTTCTTTTCCAGGGTCGTCTGGGCCGCCTGCAGGATGACCTGGGTCGAGGGACCGCCCTCGCCGACGATCAGGCCGATGCGGTCGTCCTTGATCTCATCGGCGGTCATGCCGGAATCCTTCAGGGCTTCCTCGAAGGCGATGTGGCCCCAGGCCGTGCCGTTGGCGAGGAAGCGGGCCGCGCGACGGTCCACCAGCGGGGCCCAGTCCTCGGCCGTGACGCCCAACGACGGGGGCGCCCAGACCTGGGAGCGGAAGCCGTGCTGGATGTGATCGGGGGCCGAGACCACGCCCGATTTCGCATTGCGCAGAGAGGCCGTGACCTCTTCCCGGCCGGTGCCGATGGAGGAGACGATGCCCAGACCCGTGACGACGACACGCCGCATTAGAGTTTCCTTCTTTGCTCAGTCTTGGTCCGCGTTGACCGCGGTTATTGTGTGGTGGTCAGGCGTCGGCGGCGGCTTCACCCGCCTGGAACAGACCGACGCGCATGTCCGTAGCCGTATAGATAGGCACGCCGTCGGCTTCCATCACCCCGTCGGCGATCCCCATGACGAGGCGACGGTTGATGACCCGCTTCAGATTGATCTTGTAGGTGACCTTCTTCACGTCCGGCTGGACCTGGCCGGTGAACTTCACCTCGCCTACGCCCAGAGCGCGGCCGCGGCCGGGGCCGCCGATCCAGCCCAGATAGAAGCCGACCAGCTGCCACATGGCGTCCAGACCCAGGCAGCCCGGCATGACCGGGTCGCCGATGAAGTGGCACTGGAAGAACCAGAGGTCCGGATGGATGTCGAGTTCGGCCTCGACATAGCCCTTGCCGTGCTCGCCGCCGTCGCCGTTGATCTGGGTGATCCGGTCGAACATCAGCATCGGCGGGGCCGGCAGCTGGGCGTTGCCCGGTCCGAACAGCTCCCCCCGGCCCGAGGCCAGAAGGGCGGCGTGATCGAAGGACGAGGGGTATTTCGAGGTGCTCAAGGCAGTCGCGGCTCCGTGGGTCCTGACTGAGGTAACGCGCGTCGGCGAGACTCGGCCAAGGGTGTTGCGGCCGGGTTACACGACGGCGACGGGCGGCTCAACCGGGGAGACGGTGGAAGCTTGGCTTTGGAACCTCGTCACCTCCTCGCGCGTGAAGGCGCGTGGGGAGGTGACGAGGTTAGCGCGCCACTCCGGCCGGGCGGGACGCGTCGCAGAGGGCCCGGTTTCCGCCGCCGAAGATCGAGCCTTCCGGCACCCAGCCGCGCAGTTTCCGCGCGCGGACCTCGCACCAGCCGTCCTTGCAGTCGTCCAGCGCGATGACCGAGCGGGGGGAGAAGCGGGCGCGCAGGCCGGCCTCTTCCGAACGACCGGAGCGGATGGGGACCTCCTCGACCGAGGCGTTGAAGGCGCCGCGGCGGGCGGAGACGACGCTGCGGTGGACCCAGGCGACGGCGCCTTCGGGGTCGCAGATCTTTCGCCATTCGCGGGTCTCGGCGATGACCTGAACCGGCAGGCCGGCGGCGCGGTATTCCCACAGGATGCTGTAGTCGAGGCCGGGACCCGAGCGGGCGCGGACTTCCGAGGACTTCAGGGTCAGCCAGCGCGGCACCTCCAGACCCGTCGGGGTCGGGCGGCCGTCGGGCATGGTGGCGCTGGCTCCCGCCATGACGCCGAGCGTCAGGAGGACACATGCGCCGGCCATGCGACGCGAGAGGCTTTGGAAGCGGCTGCGAGACTTGCTAGACACCGGCTGGGATCCGTCACACGCGGCCCGCCCTGCGACGCCCGCGAAATCATCCAAGGTCCCCATGTCCCACCCCCGGCTTAAGGTCGTCTTAACCAGAAGATTGCCCGACGCGGTCGAGACGCGGATGCGGGAGCTGTTCGACGCCGAACTGAACCTGAAGGACGTTCCGATGGATCGGGCGGCGCTGGAAGCCGCCGTTCAGCGGGCCGACGTCCTGGTGCCGACCATCACCGACGAGATCGACGCCTCGCTGATCGCCGGCGCGGGCGAGCAGTTGAAGATGATCGCCAACTTCGGCGCCGGGGTGGATCACATCGACATCGACGCGGCCGTGGGCCGCCAGATCATCGTCACCAATACGCCGGGCGTCCTGACCGAGGACACGGCGGACCTGGCCATGAGCCTGATCCTGGCGGTCAGCCGCCGGATCGTGGAGGGGGCCCAGGTGGTGGCCGAGGGCAGGTTCGAGGGCTGGACCCCGACCTGGATGTGCGGGCGCAAGCTCTGGGGCAAGCGGCTGGGGATCGTCGGCATGGGCCGGATCGGTCAGGCCCTGGCGCGCCGAGCCAAGGCCTTCGGTATGCAGGTCCATTATCATAACCGGAAGCCTGTCTCGGAGCGGATCGCCGAGGAGCTGGGCGCGACCTACTGGGACGATCTGGACCAGATGCTGGCGCGGATGGACGTGATCTCGCTGAACTCCCCGGCGACGAAGGAGACGCATCACCTGCTGTCGGCCGAGCGTCTCAGCCTGCTGCAGCCCCACGCCATCCTGATCAATACGGCGCGGGGCGAGCTGATCGACGAGGCGGCCCTGGCCGAGGTCGTGGCGCGTCGAGGGATCGCGGGCGTGGGTCTGGACGTTTACGAGAACGAGCCGGCCATCCACCCCGGCCTGATCGGCCACGCAAACGTGGTGCTGTTGCCCCATCTGGGCTCGGCCACGCTGGAGGCCCGTCAGGACATGGGCGATCGCGTCATCCTCAACGTGATGACCTATCAGAACGGTCACCGGCCGCCGGACCGGGTCATTCCCGCGATGCTTTAGGCCGATGATACTCTAAGGCGAGAATCCGGCGTGATCCGGCCGATCCAGGCACGGCCAAGGTCATTTCGGGGCGGGTGAAACAATCCGTAACACGGCGGGTTTGTTCGGTCAGCGGGCGCTTCGGCCCGTATCAACCGAGCAAAGATCCATGATCCGCAAGACCGTTCTTCTCGCCGGTGTCACCGCCGCCCTTCTGACCGCCGCCCCGGCCCTGGCCCAGGACGCGCCCGCCGCTCCGCCGGCTCCGGCCGCCCAGGCCCAGGCCTCGGGTTCGATCCAGCTTCAACCCGGCTCCAGCGTCAAGGGTTCGGACGGTTCCGTCCTCGGCACGCTGGAAGGCGTGCAGAGCAACGCCGCCGGCGAACAGGAGCTGACGGTTCGCGGCTCTGACGGCGCGCTACGCGGCGTGGGCCTGGGCGGCCTGACGCAAAGCGGCACCGACGTCGTGGTGGGCATCACCTCGGCCGAGTTCGCGACCTCGCCGGTCGTGGAAGACTCCGCCCCGGCCACCACGGACGGCGCGGCCCCGGCCCCGAGCGAGCCGGCCGCGACCCCGCCGGCCCCGCAGCCGGAGCCGAGCTGGACCCAGCCGACCACCGACGACAGCGATGACACCAGCGAGCCGGAAGCCTCGCCGACGCCCCAGGGCTAAGGCGACCTCCAGCAGCGCAACGGAAAAGGGGCGGCCCGACGGGCCGCCCCTTCTTCTTTGTCCCGAAAGGATCGGGTCAAGCGCGACGCTTGACCAGACCCAGAAGGAACAGCAGCAGACAGGCGCCGAGGGTGGCGATGACCGTCGAACCGATCCAGCCGCCCCAGGCGATGCCCAGAGCCCCGGCGATCCAGCCGCCGAGCACGGCGCCGATGATGCCGACGATCAGGTTGGTGATCAGGCCGTGATTGCGGCCCATGATCTTTTCGGCGAGCCAGCCGGCGATGATGCCGACGATGATCCAGAAGATGATGTTCATTGGGAGCCCTATCCTTCCAAAGCTTGGGTGCGTCGGTAATGCGCGCCTGCGGTCAAGGTTGCCGCGCCCTTAAGATTGAACTCCGAGACCCGCGTTCACCATCGCTCGCCCGTCACGAGAACGCGGCATGGTGATTGCGGCGGTTCAGGCGAGCCGTGCCGCTTTGGCACAGCGCGCTAGAACAAGGGGAATGGGGCCATGGCCACCGATATCGATCTCCACCTGGGCCGCCGTCTGCGCCGCCGTCGTCGCCTGCTGGGCCTGACGCAGCAGCAGCTGGCCATCCAGGTCGGCATCCGCTTCCAGCAGATCCAGAAATACGAGTGCGGCGCGAACCGCATCTCGGCCGCCCGCCTGTGGCAGCTGGCCGAGGCGCTGGAAACGCCGATCAGCTATTTCTACGACGGTCTGGCCGAAGCGATGGAACGCAAGGAACAGGCAGGCGCCAACGGCGGCGAGATGTTTTCCAGGAAGGAAACCCTCGACCTGATCCAGGCCTACTACCAGCTGGGCGAACGTCCGCGCCGCCGTCTACTGGATCTGGCCAAGTCGCTGCATACGGAAGGCGAAGTGGTTTCCTAGTGTCGCTACCGCTCGCGATGCGGTCGCTCGCTGCTTGAGCGACGTGTCGTCAGGGCGCTATCGCTCGCCGCGCGGCGGCTCACTGCTTGAGCGCGTTCGTTGGTGCGTCGAGTCTGTCTTGTGATGACGCGAAGGGGCGGCGTCTGTATGCCCCTCGCTCATGACCGAACTTGAATCCTTCGTCGTCGAGTTGGCCGCCGAGGCCGCCAAAGTCACTCTGCCGCTGTTCCGGGGCGACTACGCCGAGGAGAACAAGGCCGGGCCGGGTGCCTTCGATCCGGTGACCGAGGCCGACCGGGGCGCGGAAGCCGCGATCCGCAAGCTGATCGCCGAACGCTATCCCCACCACGGGGTGATCGGCGAGGAATACGGCGAGGACCGGCCTGACGCCGAACACGTCTGGGTGCTGGACCCGGTCGACGGGACGCGCGCCTTCGTGGCGGGCCTGCCGCTGTGGACCACCCTGATCGGGTTGCAGGTCGGCGGAAAGCCGACCATCGGCGGCATCGCACAGCCCTATCTGGGCGAACTGTTCCTGGGCGGGCCGTCGGGCGCCGTCCTGATGAGCCGGGGCGAGACCCGGCCGATCCGCGTGCGGTCCTGCGAAAAGCTGACCGACGCGATCATCGCCACTACGGCTCCTGAAATCTTCACCCCGCCGGAGTTCGGCGCCTGGACCCAGGTGATGGCCGCCGCGCGCCTGGCCCGCTACGGCTGCGACGCCTACGCCTATGCGATGGTGGCCATGGGCCAGATCGACATGGTGGCCGAGACGGGGCTGAAGCTGTGGGACTGGTCCGCCCTGATCCCGGTCGTCGAGGCGGCCGGCGGTGAATGCACCAACTGGCGCGGCGAGGCCGTGTCAGGCGACGGGCGGATCATCGCGGTGGGCGATCCTCGCGTGCGGGAGCAGGCGCTGGTGGCGTTCCGGCGCGGGGCGCAGTAGTTCCCCACCGTCATCCTCGGGCCCGTCCCGAGGATGACGGAGATCGGGTTCTAGAACGGCAGAATATTCCGCTGGCGGCTGTAGGCCATGGTGCCGACGTTGGCGCCGAGGCGCAGGCCCACGCCGGTGCGGACCGGGGCCAGGACGATGCCGTCGGCGCGCTGGTAGTTCACGCCCAGACCCGCGATCAGATAGGCCGTGCCCTCCACGCCGGGGTAGCGGCGGTAGATCGCGTCCGGCGCATAGAGGCCGTAGACGAGGGTGAAGACGCGGCTGGCGTTGCCGCCGATGTCCCAGCCGATCGAGGTCCCCTGCCAGAAGACTTCCTGCGAGGCCGAATGGTCCTTCATGTGCAGGGCGCCGCGGCCGTAGCGCAGGCCGATGACGGCGGCGCCGGCGCCCTCCTCGCCTGCGATATAGGCGGTGGGACGGTCGCCCTGGTCGGCGAAGATGCGTTCGATGGCGGCGCCCATGGCCTCCGCCGCGATGCCCAGCTCACGCGAACCGGCGGCGACCAGTTCGTCGGCGGTATAGGCCGGGGCGGTCTGGTCCGAGGACAGCGGATATTGCGGCTCCACCGGCTCGCGCGGGGTGGAGGCGCAGGCGCCCAGGGACGAGGAAAGAGCCGTCACGGAGGCGGCGGCGAAGCCGGTCTGGATCAACTGGCGGCGGTGCATTCTGGTGTCCCCAAATCTCATGGCCCGTCCCTGTCGAGCGTGACGGGAAGGTCGCCGGGCTTTGCGTCAGCCTTGGGGCGGCAAGGTTAACGAGAGGTTGCGGTTTGGGACGCTATAAGGGGACGGATGGAACTACCCCTGATCCCAGGTCGCGAATGCGGCCCCTGCGTCGAATGCTGCCGGTTCATTCCGCTGGACCTGCCCGAGCTGTCGAAGCCGACGGGGAGGCTGTGCGGCTATTGCGTCGATGGGGCCGGGTGTTCGGTCCACGCGGTCAGGCCCCAGACCTGCCGGACCTGGTTCTGTGTCTGGCGGGTGGTGGAACTGGACACGGCGTGGCGACCGGACGTCAGCGGGATCATCGTGCGGCCGGACGGGCTGCTGACCGGGGAAATGACGCTGTACGTCGTGCGGCGGACGGAGTTTCTGAGGTCGGACCTGCTGTTCGACACGGTGGCGCAGTGGCTGGGCGAAGGCTTGCGGATCGCGATCAGCGTGCCGGGGCCGGTGGGGACGTTGCCGGTGCGGGCGGATGTGACGGAGTTCCTGCTGCCGGCGGTGGGGGCGGGGGATGAGGCGGGGTTCGTGGCGCGGGTCGAGGCGGTGTTGGCGAGCCTCGACGCCCATGAGTTCGAGGCGGACGGGATCGAGGAAAGGTACTCAGTCGTCTGACCCTCTCCCATCAGGAGATGGGGCTTTTAGTGCTTGTCCGTCTTCGCCGAGATCCAGTCCATCAGGGCCAGCATGACGCCGGACGCCACGAAGGTCAGGTGGATGACCACGCCCCACAGGGCCTCGGCCTGGTCGACCTGTTCGCCCTCGGAAAAATTCATGAAGAATTTCAAGAGCTGGATGCCCGAGATGGCGACGATGGAGGCGATCAGCTTCATCTTCAGGCCCGAGAAGTCGACCGTGCCCATCCACGGCGGGCGGTCCGTCTCGCCGTCCAGATCGAGCTTGGAGACGAAATTCTCGTAGCCCGAGAACATGACGATCAGGAGCAGATTGCCCGCCAGCGACAGGTCCACCAGCGACAGAACCGCCAGGATGACGTCGTTGGAGCTCATGCCGCCGGGCGCGAAGGCCTGGGGCACATAGTAGATCAGCTCCCGCGCGAAGACGATCAGCAGCATGAAGAGCGCGACGGCCAGACCCACATAGAAGGGCGCCATCAGCCAGCGCGACATGAACAGGCCGCGCTCGAACGCGGTCTCCAGTTTCGGCTTCAGTCCCATGACGTCGATCCCCCTGCTTCGGTCGGTCCGTTCTGGCGGGCGGGGGAAAAGGGATCAACCCCAATCACCCGTGCACCCCAGCGAAGGCTGGGGTCCAGATGGAAGACCGAGCCGGTGAGATCAGCGAAACCGGTGAGTCGTCCAAGCCGCCTTGATCCGTGATCTGGACCCCAGCCTTCGCTGGGGTGCACGGATGGGAGTTAGCTGCGCAGAACCGCACCGAGTTTGCCCGCCGCCGCGACGACCTTGGCCGACAGGGCCTCGATCTCGGCCTCGACGAGCGTAGCCTCGCGCGGCTGGACGACGACTTCCAGCGCGACCGACTTGGAGCCTTCCGGCACGCCCTGGCCGCGATAGACGTCGAAGACGCGGACCTCGGTGATCAGGGCCTTGTCGGCGCCCTGGACGGCGCGGACCAGATCGCCGGCGGCCTTGGCCTCCTCGACGACGAAGGCGAAGTCGCGGGTCAGGGGCATCAGGTTCGGCAGGTCGGCGTTGCCGCGCGCCTTGGTGGCCTTGCCCTTGGGCTCGGGCACGGCGTCCAGAACGATCTCGAAGGCCAGGATCGGACCGTCGGCGTCCAGCGCCTTGAGGACGCGCGGATGGACGGCGCCGAACTCGGCGATGATCGTCTTGGGACCCAGTTGCAGGCGAGCCGAACGGCCGGGATGCCACCAGTCTCGGTTCTGGCCTTGCGCCAGTTGCAGCGACGCGGTGGGGGCGCCGATGGCGTCCAGCACGGCGATCAGATCGGCCTTGAGCGCGAACAGAGGATCCTCGCCCGCGCCGGTCCAGCTGCGGGCCGCGCGGGGGCTGACGAGGCCGGAGATCACGGTGCGCTGGTCGTTCGGCTGGTCGCCCAGATAGATGGGGCCGATCTCGAACAGGGCGACGTCGCCGTGGCCGCGCGCGGCGTTCCTGGCAGCCGCCTGGATCAGGTTCGGCAGGGCCGAGGGGCGCATGCAGTCGAGGTCCGAGGCGATCGGGTTCTCGAGGACGAGCTTGTCGTCGCCGCCGCCGAACAGGGTCGCGATCTCCTGCTTGGTGAAGGACCAGGTGACGGCCTCTGCATAGCCCATCGAAGCCAACGCGCGGCGGGCGGTGCGGACGCGGGCCTGACGCGGGCTGAGCACGCCCTTGGACGGCGCGCCCTGATCCGGCAGGGGGGTGTTGGGCAGGTGCTGGAAGCCGTGGATGCGGGCGACCTCCTCGACCAGATCGGCCTTGCCCTCGACGTCGCGACGCCAGGACGGCGGGGTGACAATCCAGGGCTTGTCCGAACCGGCCGGGGCCGCCTGAACGAGGAAGCCGAGCTGGCCCAGGATCGTCCCGATGCGGTCGTCCTCCAGGTCCATGCCCGAGAGCTGCTTCACATAGGCCGGGTCGAAGGCGAACGGCAGGGGATTGGCGGGGTGTTCGCCGGCCAGGACAATCTCGGACGGCTCGCCGCCGCAGAGGTCGAGGATCAGCCGGGTGGCCAGTTCGATGCCGGGGATGACCGAGGCCGGATCGACGCCGCGTGCGAAGCGGTACTGGGCGTCGGACGAGATGGTCAGGCTACGGCCGGTCTGGGCCGTGACGATGGGATCGAACCAGGCGCTCTCGAGGAAGACGTCGGTCGTCTCTTCCGAACAGCCGGTGCTTTCGCCGCCCATGACGCCACCGAGGCCGATAGGGCGTTCGCCGCCCGCGTCGGCGATCACGCACATGGTCGGATCGACGGTGTAGGTCTTGCCGTCCAGGGCGATCAGATGCTCGTGCTCGCCGGTGTCCTTGGCGATCTGGCCGCCGCGGACGACGATCTCGGAGCCGACGAGGCTGTTCAGGTCATAGACGTGCAGAGGCCGCGCGCGGTCGTAGGCGATCAAGTTGGTGACGTCGACCAGACGGTTGATCGAGCGGAGGCCGATGGCTTGCAACCGGGTCTGGAGCCAGGCGGGCGACGGACCGTTCTTCACGCCCCGGATGACGCGGCCGGCAAAGACCGGGCATTGCTCCGGCGCATCCAGACGCACGGAGATGGTCGAGGGGAAGGCGCCCCTCACCACGGCGATGTCGTAGTGCTTCAGCTTGCCGACGCCTGCGGCGGCCAGGTCGCGCGCGATGCCGGCGACGCCCAGCCAGTCGGGGCGGTTCGGCGTGACCTCGAAGTCGATGACCGGCTCGGCGCCGAACAGTTTGGCGACTGGGGTGCCGACCGGGATCTCGGGCGGCAGCTCCTGGATGCCGTCCGACTCATCGGCCAGTTGCAGCTCGGAGGCCGAGCACAGCATGCCGTTCGACACGACGCCACGCACCGGCTTCTCGACCAGGGTGACGCCGAGGCCCGGCACATAGGCGCCGATGGGGGCGTAGATGGTGGTCAGGCCCGCCCGCGCGTTCGGGGCGCCGCAGACGATCTCCTTCATGCCGTCGATGGTCTCGACCTGGCAGACCTGCAGACGGTCGGCGTTCGGGTGCTGGGCCGCCGAGACGATTTTAGCCACGGTGAAGGGGGCCAAGAGGGCGGCCGGGTCGGCGACATGCTCGACCTCCAGCCCGGCCATGGTCATGGCCTCGGCGATGGCGTGGACGTCGGCGTCGGTTTCCAGGTGGTCCTTGAGCCAGGACAGGGTGAATTTCACGGGATCAGGCCTTGGGAGTCAGGAGGTCGATGAAGGCGTCGACGAAGGCGTCGTCGCCCGCGAAGCCCACGCCCATGAAGATGCAGCCGTCGAAGGCGCTGTCGTTCAGGGGAACGCCGCCGATGATCATCGGTCCGGCGGCGCGCAGGAAGAGGTTGCGGACATTCCCGGCCACGTCGCCGAGATTGCAGTTGTCGAACGTCGTCTCCTGGGCCGGGATGATGACGCAGGGGCCGTGGATGACGCAGTCGATGAAGCGGCGCCCCTTCAGCGTCTGGCCGGCGGCTTCCAGCGCCTCGACCAACTGGACCAGGGGGATGCGTTCCTTCTCGAACACCAGGCGCGTGCCGAGATCGGCCGGGACCGGGCCGGTGTTTTCCAGATCGTACATCAGCCGACGCTCTTGATGGCGAGGATCTCGGACAGGATCTGTTCGTTGCCGGTGAAGCCCAGGGCGTGGAACTCGCAGTTCACGAAGCTGCAGTTGATGACCGGGATGGCCCCGATGGCCATGTTCCGCACCGGGCGCAGGACCAGGTTGCCGATGTCGCCCTTGGAGTCGCCGAAATTGACCGCCTCGAACGAGGTGCCCGGCAGGACCAGCATGATGGCCGGCCCCTCGATGCGGCAACCGGTGAAGGTGACGCCGTCGATCATCGCCCGGCCGGTCCGCATGTGGTGCAGGAACAGGTCGTACAGCGCCATGTCCTCGTCGACGAAGGCGCGCTTGCCGAGGTCGGCGGCGAGGTTGAGGCGGCGGCCCAGGCCGATCATCGGCAGGTTGGCGGGATCGATGGCGGTCATCGCGGGTCCCTCAGGCGCCGACGGCCAGAAGGTCGCTCACGACCTGCTCGGAGCCGGTGAAGCCGACGTTGTAGAACTCGCACCCCTCGAACAGGGTGTCGCGGAAAGGCACGGTGCCGAGGGCGCGGTCGCCGGTCGGACGCAGGACCAGGTTGCGCATGTCGCCGTTCGGGTCGCCGAAGCTGCAGTCGTCGAACCGCACGCCGGCCGAGACCAGCATGATCGCCGGGCCCTGGATGCGGCAGCCGCGGAACGTCCGGCCCATGATGACGCCGAGGTGGTGGCCGTGGTTGGCGACGTGCAGGTCGAACAGGTTCAGGTCCACGTCCTCGAAGACCGTCGTCCTGAGGTCCGGGGCGACACGCACCGCGCGGGTGAGGGGCAGACGCGACATCAGCCGGGGTTCCCGGTGACTTCGGCGCGGGCGGAGATCAGGTCGGCCGCCATCTGGTCCAGGCTCTCGGCATGGCCGGTGAAGGCGACCTGGACGAAGCGGCAACGGATGAATTTGGTGTCGGCGAAGGCGACCGTGCCGACGAGGACCGAACCCTGGGCCTTGTAGAAGAGGGACGCCGGATCGGTGGCCACACCCATGTTGCAGCCCTCGAACGAGACGCCGTCGATGATGCCGACCAGGGCCGGACCCTCGATCACGCATTCGGTGAAGGTCAGGCCGCGGATCAGCGGCTGGCCCGCGTTCAGGTGATAGACCCCCAGCATGGGCAGCCAGACGGCTTCGTTCGAGAAGCTCTTGCGCGCCACGATCTTGCGGCCATGGTCTTCGTTCAGGACGTCGGTCATCTCGAAATACTCAGCTCAGGCCAGAGGCCGGGTTGGGGGCGGCGAAGGCGGAGAAGCCGTAGTGGGCCAGCCAGCGCACATCGGCCTCGAACATGGGACGCAGGTCCGGCACGCCGTATTTCAGCATGGCCATGCGATCCACGCCCATGCCGAAGGCGAAGCCCTGCCACTCGTCCGGGTCGATGCCGGACTGGCGCAGCACATTGGGATGCACCATGCCGCAGCCCAGGATCTCCAGCCAGTCGTTCCCCTCGTTCAGCACCAGTTTCCCGCCCGAACGGTCGCAGCGGATGTCCATCTCGGCCGAGGGCTCGGTGAAGGGGAAGTGGTGCGGGCGGAAGCGGGCGTCCACGCCGTCCAGCTCGAAGAACCGCGCCACGAAATTTTGAAGGGTCGTCTTCAGATGACCCATGTGGATGTCCTTGCCGATCACCAGACCCTCGATCTGGTGGAACATCGGGGTGTGGGTGGCATCCGAATCCTTCCGGAAGGTGCGGCCCGGCGCGACGATGCGGATCGGCGGCTGTTGCGACAGCATGGTGCGGATCTGCACCGGCGAGGTGTGGGTCCGCAGCACCTTGCGCTCGCCCGTCTCCGGGTCCGGCTTCAGGAAGAAGGTGTCGTGCATCTCCCGCGCCGGGTGTTTGGGCGGGAAGTTCAGGGCGGTGAAGTTGTGGAAGTCGTCCTCGATATCCGGGCCTTCGGCGACGGCGAAGCCCATCTCGGCGAACAGGGCGATCATCTCGTCCATGACCTGCATGGTCGGGTGAACCCCGCCCTTGCGACGCGGCCGGGCCGGCAGGGTCAGGTCGATGCGTTCGGACAGGAGGCGGGCGTCGAGCTCGGCGGCTTCCAGCTCGGCCTTCTTGTCGGCGATGGCGCCGGCGACCCGGTCGCGCAGGCCGTTGATCATCGGTCCCTGTTCGCGACGCTCGTCGGGGCTCATGGCGCCCATGCCCTTGAGCAGGCCCGAGATGGTCCCGGTCTTGCCGAGGGCCGCGACGCGCACGGCCTCGACCTCGGCGACCGTGGTCGCGGAGCCGATGGCGTTGATCAGGTCGAGTTCGAGCGCAGCTAGGTCGGTCATGGTGCGGAGCATCTAGCCTCTGACGCCCCGCGACGAAAGGTCTGCGACACCACGGACCGCCCCGGCTTTAACCGGCGGTAAGCAGTGTGGCGGAAACTGCCCGCATCGAAGCGGGAGCATCGGATGCTGGGTTTCTCGGGACGGACCGGGCGCGCGACCTTCGCCGTCGTGGGCGGGCTCTGCTATCTAAGCGGCCCCATTCTGCTGGCGGCCCAGCCCTGGATCGAAGGCTTGCGGGCGCTGGACGCCGATGCGGCCATGTGGGTCGGGACGCTGATGGCGGTCGCCGCCGTGGGGTGGAGCCTGGCGATGGGCTTCGCCTGGCTGCTGTTTTCGGTGCGACGGCTGAGGGATGCGGGCCTGTCCGTCTGGCTGGCCTCTGCGTCCGTGGTGCTGGGCTTCCTCAACGATCCCCGCACCCTGATCGACCCGAGCGCCTGGGCCGAGCGGCCCCTGTTCGCCGTGACGTCGTTGCTGTGCTTGATATGGCTGGGCGCGCTGATCGCCCTGCCCTCGCGCCCCGCGCCGGAGGTGGTCGCACCGGTCGAAGCGCCGCCGGTTCGCAGGACGCCGGGCCCGGTCGCGCCGAGGAAGCAGTTCGGCCTGCGCTGACCCCCGCGACGCAGACGGCGCCTTTCGCCACGAGCGATCGGTCCCATCTAACCGGCTCCCCCAAAGCAGGAGCCCCTCATGGCCAAGCGCGACGCCGTCTTCCCCGCCAAACCCCACGCTCTCTATGAGCTGCATCGCTACTCGCCGGCGATCCGGTCGGGGGATCTGCTGTTCGTCTCCGGTCAGGTCGGGGCGCGCGAGGACGGCTCGCCGGAGCCCGATCTGGCGGCCCAGGTGCAGCTGGCCTTCGACAATCTGAACGCCACGCTGAAGGCGGCGGGCGCCAGTTTCGACGACGTGGTGGACGTGACCCTGTTCATGATCGACCCCGACGCCATCTTCGAGACCGTCTGGCCGGTGCTGGGCGCCAACTGGGGCGAGAGGCCCTATCCGAACATCACCGCCGTCGGCGTGACCTGGCTGGCCGGCTTCACCTTCGAGATCAAGGCGATCGCCCGTATCCCGAGCTAGGGACCGGTCGTGCCCGCCGCGACGGCCGCCGCCAAGTCTTCGGTCGAGCCCTGATTGGCCGCAACGATCCAGGCGGGCGGTTCAGGCTCCCAGCGGATGGGACGGCCGTCGGTCTGGGTCCAGCGGTGCAGCCAGGAGACGCCGTTGCGCCGCACATAGGTGTCCGCGTGGCCGTAGATCGGGTCTTCCAGGGCCTGTGCCAGGGTGACGAAGGCATAGCCCCGCGCCCGGTAGAGCGCGTCGATCTGCGGATACCAGTCGCGGTTCAGGGTGTTGGCGTGCAGCAGGAGGACCTGGGCCGGTTCGCGGCCGCCCGTGATCTCCGCGCCGTAAGGTTCGAAGAAGTCCAGCACCGTGGTCATATAGGCGACATAGGCTTCGCCCACCCGCCGTTTCAGAGCCTCGTCGCCCAGCCGCTCGGCCTTGCGGTAGACGTCGCCGAACATCCAGTCGACGTTGTCGATGGTGACCGGGGCGATGACGTAGCCGCGCTCGGACAGTCCCGCCGCGATGGCGTCGTGCTTCTCCTGCGTCTCCCCGGTGAAGAGATAGGGGTGGCGGAAATACTGGAGCGTGCGACCGCGCGCCTCGAGCACCGCCTGAACGACGGGCGCCCCGGCGTCGACGTCGGCCAGATAGGCCTCCGGCGTCGTCGAATGGATGTTGATGTGGCTGGCCGTGTGGTTGCCGAGGTCGATGCCGGCGTCGAGCCAGGCGTTCAGGATCTGCGGCAACAGGGTCTGGGCCTCGGCCTCGCAGACCTTGCCGGAGTTGACGAAGGCGGTGGCGTGGCTGTCCAGCGGCTCCAGCATGGCCAGGAAGTCCCGGGTCAGGGTCATGGCCTGTTCGGGATTGCACAAAGCCTCGGTCGAGGCCTGATAGGGCAGGTCGTCGAAGGTGACGGCGACTGAACGCGTTTGGGCCGCGACCGGCCCGGCGATCAGGGCGGCGCACAGGCCGAGGATCAGGCGTCTGGACATCATGGGCGCACTCCGACTGTGCGCGGACCTTAGCCCACCGGAAGCGAAAACGCCCGCCCCGGAGACCGGGACGGGCGTTTCAGTTCGTCGAGGACGAAAGCCTTACTTCAGGGCTTCGCGCACCTTGGCGGCGATGTCCGAGAAGCCGACGCCGTCCATGGCGATCGCGGCCAGGACCTTGCGGTCCAGCTCGATGCCGGCCTTCGACAGGCCGTGGATGAACTGCGAGTAGGTGAAGCCTTCCTGACGGGCGGCGGCGTTGATGCGCTGGATCCACAGGGCGCGGAAGTTGCGCTTGTTCACGCGGCGGTCGCGGTAAGCGTATTGCCCGGCGCGATCGACGGCGGCCTTGGCCGTGCGGATGGTGTTCTTGCGGCGACCCGAGAAGCCCTTGGCCTGTTCGAGAACCTTCTTGTGCTTGGCGTGGGACGTAACGCCCCTTTTGACGCGAGCCATGATGCTTTTTCCTTCGGTGGGGCCTAACGCGCGCGACGCGGTCGCTTGCTACTTGAGGCCCGAGTTCAAATTCGTTGGGTTGAGATCAGATCAGATGCGCGCGCCGATCAGGCGTACGGCATGTAGGACTTGATCTTCTTGGCGTCGGCGTCGGCCATGACCGAAGTGCCGCGGTTTTGGCGGATGTACTTCGAGTTATGGCTGATCAGGCGGTGGCGCTTGCCGGCGACGCCAGCCTTGACCTTGCCCGTGGCCGTGAATTTGAAGCGCTTCTTGGCGCCCGACTTCGTCTTAAGCTTCGGCATTTTCTCTCTCTTTTTGAGGGGGCTACCGCCTGTCGGCTTCGAGAAGCCAACGGGTGATCTCCCTGATTAAGAACCGCCAAGGCATGCCTATTAGCCCGACGGTTCGGTACGCGAAGGCGCGGCTAGTAGTGGAAGCGCCGCGCAAAGGCAAGCGGAGTCTACTCCGCCGGTACTCCGGCCGTGGTCTGACCGCGTCTGAGCTGCCGCCCGGCGTTGATGGCGATGACGGCCGCAGGCACCGTCAGAAGGGCGCCGATCAGGAAGGGCCAGTCGTGGCCGAGGCCGGAGAAGAGGGCGCCGGCGACCAAAGGCCCAAAGATGCGCGCGATCGACCCCATGGCCATATTCAAGCCCAGCATGGCGCCTTGCCGGTCCGGCGGGGTGGCGCGGGAGATCATGGCGGAGATGTTGGGCATGGCCATCGACATGCCGCAGGCGCCCAGCGCCATGACGATCGGGATGATCCAGCCTTGGACCACCGGCAGGGTGAAGAGGCCCAGATCCAGCGACACGGCCGGGAACCAGGCGGCGGGGGCCAGGACCTGAAGCACCAACGAGCTTCCGAACAGAAGCATGCCGGTGGCCAGGACCCGCGTCTCTCCGAACCGTTTGGCCAGCTTGCCGGTGAAGACGCCCTGGTTCAGGGCCGAGACGATCCCGACGATCATGAAGCTGAGCCCCACCTCGCGCGCGCCCCACGCATAGCGATCCTCGGCCCACAGGCCGAAGACGCTCTCCATGGCGGAGAAGCCGGCCATATAGATCAGGGTCACCAGAAGGACGCGGGACACCACCGGGTCGGCGCGGGCGTCGTGGACGCCGGACAGGAAGGCGGGTCGCGGCGCGGCCGGATCGGCCTTGGCGCGGCTCTCCCTGAGGAAGAAGACCACCCCCACGGCGGCGAGGGCCGCGAGCGCCGAGGCGACGAAGATGGGCAGGAGATAGCCGACATGGCCGAGCTGGGGCTGGGTCAGGATGCCGCCCAGACCCGGCCCGACGATGAAGCCCATGCCGAAAGCCGCGCCGATCATCCCCATACGCCCGGCGCGCTCGGCCGGAGGCGTGACGTCGGCGACATAGCCCTGAACCGTCGAGATGTTCCCGGCGCCCAGACCCGTGAACAGCCGGATCGCGATGGCCAGCCAGATGGTGGGCGCGAAGGCCAGGGCCAGATAGCCGACGGCGTTGGCGCTCAGGGTGATCAGGAGGACGGGCTTGCGCCCGATCCGGTCCGACAGCCGGCCCCAGAAGGGCTCGGCGAAGAACTGGCCCAGCGAATAGGCCGAGAACATCACCGTGATCTGCCACGGCTCGGCGTCCAGGCTCTGGGCGAAGAAAGGCAGGAGCGGCACGACCAGGCCGAACCCGACCAGGTTGATGAAGACGATCAGGAACAGCATCGCCAGGGCCGGAGCCTTGGCCTTGGGGGCGGGTGCGGTCGCGTCGGTCATGGGGCCTTCTAGCCGAGGTCGCCCCGGACGGCGAGGCGTCTCGAAACGCGCGCAAGAACTGCTCCGTGGCCGGATTGTTCGCGTTGAAAACGCTGCAAAAATTTCAAGAACGGCAAAGCCTGTGTTAAGTCCCGGCCTCTATCGCTCCCGGCCAGTTCAGGAGAGTTCATGGCCCGGATCGGCGACTATGTGGATGCGGTGGAGCCTGTCTCGCCCGAGACCTGGGGGTCGGTCGTCTTCGACCGCTTCCAGAACGAACCCAACACTCTGGCCATCGCCGTCGTCGATGCCGACAGGCGGCCGCTGGGCCTGATCGAGCGCAACGCCTTCACCCTGAAGATGGCCGCCGAGTTCGGCCGGGCGCTGTATGCCCGGCGACCGGTGTCTACCCTGATGGACCCGAACCCGCCGTTCGCCGAGGCCGGGGCCAGCGCCGAGACCTTCTTCGAAACCATCGACGCGGCCGAGATGAACATCCTTCTGCGCGGCTTCGTCTGCGTGGAAGACGGCCGCTATGTCGGGGTGGGCGCGGGGGTGCAGATCCTTCAGGCCGGATCGGCCCTGTACCGCGACCGGGCGCGGGAGATGAGCGACCTGGCCCGCGACCTGGCGCTCGCAGAGGCGGAGGCCCAGGCCTCCAGCCGCGCCAAGTCCGAGTTCCTGGCGGTGATGAGCCACGAGATCCGCACGCCGCTGAACGGAGTGCTGGGCGTGGCGGGCCTTTTGCAACGGAAGCTCGAGCAGGAAGAGCTGCGCCCCTATGTCGAGACCATCCTGGATTCCGGCCAGACCCTGCTGCGGCTGCTGACCGATGCGTTGGACATGTCGCGGGCCTCGGCCGGGATCCTGACCCTCGATCCGGCGCCCCTGCACATCGACGCGGTCGGGGCGGACCTGGAGGCCCTGTGGCGGCCGCGCGCGGAGGAGAAGGGGCTGACCCTAAGCGTCGTCTGCGACACCACCGGCCACGACTGGGTCATGGCCGACGGGATGCGGGTCAAGCAGTTGCTGAACAACCTGATCGGCAATGCGCTGAAATTCACGCAAGGCGGCGAAGTCGCGGTGTCCCTGACCTCCCGCTGGGGCGAGGGCGCGGTGCGGCTGGAGGCCGTGGTCGACGACTCGGGGCCGGGCGTGCCCGACGATGCGGCGGCGACCATCTTCGAGCCCTTCAACACCGGTCAGGCGGGGCGCGAGGGCGCCGGCGCCGGCCTGGGCCTGGCCATCTGTCGCCAGATCGTGGAGCGGATGGGCGGGACCATCGGTCTGGCCCGCTCGCCCCAGGGCGGGGCGCGGTTCCACTTCACGCTCGACCTGCCCTGCTGCGGGCCGGAGATGCGCGCCGCCGAGGCCGCGGCCGAGCCGACGCCGCACGAGACCCTGCATGTGCTGGTCGCCGACGACAATCAGGCCAACCGCTTCGTCGCCTCCCACCTGCTGGAGATGTTCGGCTGCACCTGCGAGGTGGTGGAGGACGGGGCCCAGGCGCTGGAGGCCGCGACGCAGCGGCCGTTCGACCTGATCCTGATGGACATCAAGATGCCGGTGATGGACGGGGTGGCCGCGACCCGCGCCATCCGCCGCCTGTCGGGACCGGCCGGTCGCACGCCGATCCTGGCCCTGACCGCCAACGCCGACGAGCGGGACGCGGCCGAGTACACGGCGGCGGGCATGAACGGCGTGGCCCAGAAGCCGATCCAGCCCGACGCCCTGTTGAACGCCATTCGCCTGGCGCTGGGAACCGAGCCGGTGATCGAAGCGCAGGCGGCCTGAAACGCCCTTCTCCCTCCCCCTCAGGGGAGGGTCGTCGATGCGAAGCAGCGACGGGTGGGGAGGGCAAGGCAAGGCCCCGCGGACCGTCGCCACGTCGCCTTCCGCCCCCACCCGGCTTCGCTTCGCTCAGCCCCTCCCCCGAGGGGGAGGGAAAGATCAGCGTGCTACTTCGGCGCCAGGATCATGATCATCTGGCGGCCTTCCATACGCGGGGCGTATTCGACCTTGGCGATTTCCTCGAAGTCTTCCTGGACCTTGTTCAGGAGCTTCATGCCCAGTTCCGGGTGGGCCATCTCACGACCACGGAAGCGCAGGGTGACCTTCACCTTGTCGCCTTCGTCGAAGAAGCGGTGCATGGCCTTGGCCTTCACCTCATAGTCGTGGGTATCGATGTTCGGACGGAGCTTGATCTCCTTCAGCTCGACGACCTTCTGGCGTTTCCTGGCCTCGGCCTTCTTCTTCTGCTCCTGGAAGCGGAATTTGCCGTAGTCGAGGATCTTGGCGACGGGCGGTTCGGACGTCGAGACGATCTGGACCAGGTCCATGCCCGCCTCCTCGGCGGCCTCCAGCGCGGCCGAGGTCGGCATGACCCCCTGTTTCTCGCCGTTCTGGTCGATCAGCAGAACGCGCGGCGCGCGGATATCCTGGTTCATGGGCGGCCCGTCTTTCACGGGCGGCGATTGCATCGGACGGCGAATGGGCGTCGTTTCCTTGTGTTTCTGAAGGTCTTCTAGTCTCGCAGGGGTCAGCGCGCGGTTGTCCTCCGCGTTCCCCAAGGGGCGCTATATGCGCCCGAAACGGCCTTTCTTCAAGGCTTGGCGGCGTTCCCGGCCCCGACCCAGACGTCATGGAGCGCGATCACGGCCTCGAAGACACGGTCGGTGGTCAGGGCCTCGATGGGGGCGAACTCGCCCCGGATGGGGTTGGAGGCGGCGATGGAGGTGCGCGGACCGCGCGGTCCGTAGAGCCACCATTCGGTCGGACCGAACAGACCGAGCGTCGGCTTTCCGGCGGCGGCGGCGACATGCATCAGGCCGGAATCATTGCCGACGAACAGGGTCGCCCGGTCGATGGCGGCGGCCGAGGCCAGGATGTCGCCCTTGCCGACGAAGTCGATGGCCAGAGGACCGGCGGCCTCCAGAGCCGGGGTCGCGGGCGGGCGGTCGCCGGGGCCGCCGACGGGCATGAAGCGCCAGCCGGCGAAGCGGGGCTCGGCCTTCAGCTTCTCGACCAAATGGCCCCAGCGGTCGGCGGGCCAGCTCTTGCCCGGCTGGTGGGCGATGGGAGCGAGCGCGATGATGGGGCCGGGGGCGGTGGCCAGGGCCGGGTCGATGACGGCGGCGGCCTCGGCGCGGGCCTTGTCGTCGATGAAAAGCTCGGGCTCCAGCGGGGCGGGGGCGCCCATCAGCCGGGTGACCATGTCGACCTTGGCCAGTCCCGTCTCATGGCTGCGGTTGTAGACGACGCGGCGGTCGGCCTTCAGCAGATAGGCCAGGGCGGAGCCGCGAATGTCGATGACCAGGGCCCAGTGCGTGCCGACGACCTGTTTCCACAGGTCGAACCAGTGTCCGGCGGCCTTCTTCTTGTCGAGCACGATGACCCGTTCGACGCCGGGCGCCGAGCGGAAGAAGGGGGCGGGCGGTCGGCCGCAGGCAACGGTGATCTCCGCGTCCGGGATCTGACGGCCGATCTCGCGGATGATCCCCGACGAGATGACGCAGTCGCCGATGCGGTTGGAGGTGACGAACAGGACCTTGTTGGACGGCACGCGGTTTCGCTTTCGCTTCTATCGACCCGTTCGCTATCAGGCGGAGCGCCATAGCGCGAGAGGATCACGGTCATGAACGACATCCAACGCCTGACCCGCCCAGACGGCGAGACCCTGGCCTACCGGCGCGTCGAAGGCTCAGGCCCGACCGTCGTCTGGAACGGCGGGTTCCGCTCCGACATGGAGGGGACCAAGGCGCTGGCCCTGGAAGCGGCGGCCATCGAGCGCGGCTGGTCCTACGTCCGGTATGACCATTTCGCCCACGGTCAGTCCTCGGGCGACTGGCGTCAGGCGACCATCGGCCGGTGGCGCGAGGATGCGATCGGCCTGATCGACGCCCTGGACGGGCCGGTCATACCGGTGGGGTCGTCGATGGGCGGCTGGGTCGCCCTGTTGCTGTCGCTGGCCCGGCCCGAGCGGATCCAGGGTCTGGCCCTGATCAACCCGGCCCAGGACTTCACCGAGCGGCTGATGTGGCCCTCCCTGCCCGACCACGTGCGCCAGTCTATCCTGCGGGACGGAGAGGCCCTGATCGTCGAGGAGGGGCTGGGGGAATACGTGCTGACGAAGCGGATGTTCGAGGAGGCGCGCGACTGGCTGCTGCTGGATGCGCCCATCGCGATCTCGGCGCCCGTCCATGTGCTTCAGGGGCGAGCGGACGACACCGTGCCGTTCGGCCACGCCCTGGCCCTGGCCGAGCGGCTGACGGGCGGGGACGTGACCCTGGACCTCATCGAGGGCGGCGACCACAGGCTGTCGACGCCGCGCGATCTGGCGCGGCTGGTCGAGGCGGTGGAGAGGCTGAGGAGCCTCTAGCCCGCGCTGGCGGCGGGACGCAGGCCTTCGACATTGGCTTGCAGCGTCGTCGGACGGCGCTCGCCGCCGGCGGCGATGATGCGGTCGATGCGGGCCTTCTCGGCGCGGAAGGCGGTCAGCTGAGCGCCTTCGAGCGTGGAGGACTGATCCATGCGGATGCCCGCCGGATTGATCCGCTGGCCGTTGCGCCACAGTTCATAGTGCAGGTGCGGGCCGGTCGAGGCGCCGGTCGAACCGACATAGGCGACGACCTGGCCCTGCGAAACGCGCTGGCCGGCGCGGATGCCCGAACCGTAGCGCGACAGGTGAGCGTAACCGGATTCCAGACCGTTCGAGTGGCGGATACGCAGCCAGTTGCCGTAGCCGCCCCAGCGACGGGCCTCGACCACCACGCCGTCGGCGGGGGCGATGACCGGCGTGCCGGTGCCGGCCGCGAAGTCGGTGCCCTGGTGCATCTTGCGATAGCCCGAGATCGGGTGGGTGCGGAAACCGAAGGAGGACGAGACGCGGAAGCCCCGGTCCAGCGGGGTGCGCATCATCGAGGAGCGCATGTTCTTGCCTGAGGCGTCGTAATACTGGGCCTCACGGGCGCCGGCGGGCTGGAAGCGGTAGAAGACCACGCCCTTCAGCTCGGCGTACAGCAGGTCGCCGGTGTCGACGGTGCGGCCGTTCTCGGTGACCGAACGGTCGAAGACCAGGGTGAACTCGTCGGCGGCGCGGACGTCGCGGTCCAGGTCCAGCTTGTGAGCGAACAGCTGGGTCGCGCGGCGGCGGACGGCGGCGTCGGCGCCCATGCGCTGGGCCGTGGCCGAGAGCGAACCGCGAACCTCGGATTTCAGGACGACGGTCTCGTGCGTGACGCGCTCTTCCAGAGCGCGCAGGCGCAGGGCGCCGTCGAAGCTGCGCGAGACGGTCAGCTGGCTGGCCGGGCCGGTCCGCATGGTCAGGCCGATCAGGCGGGCGTCGCCGCGGCCGCCGCGCGGACGGGCGATGGCGGTTTCGAACTTCAGGCCCGCGCGCATCTGCGACAGGTCGAAGGCGTTGGAGAGGGTGGCGGCGACGGCCGAGGCGTCGGCCTCGCCGATGCCGGTGCGGCGGACAGCCTGTTCGAAGGTTTCGCCGCGACGGATCTGGACGGGCACGGCTTCGGGAGCGGTGAGACCGGCGGGGGCGCCGGCGGCGTCGAACGCGCGGGCCTCCAGCGAGGCGATCTGCAGGGCAGTCAGTTCGGGAACGACTTCAGCCTGGGCGGGTTGATAAACGCGGCCTGCGAGCATGGCCACGGTGACAGCGGCGGCTGCGGTCAGGAGATGCGGGGCAAAGCGCATCGGCTGACGTCGCGGATCGAACTGGGCCATCGGTCCCCGGCATACAACGACGCCGTGCGGCGCCCAATCACACTGGAAGCAAGGATCGCGCCCAAGTCCCCCCGACCGCGAAGGGCGTCCTATACCGCAGTGGACCCCATGATGGGAAGCCGGGTCGTTACAAATGATTAACCCCGGCAAAGCTGGCCTGTATTCCCGCTGTCACTGGATTCGTCGACAGGCGACGCGACAGTCTAGAACTAAAGTTATAGACGCTGATCTGTGCGTTCTGAATCGATCCGAGACACCTTGAAGACCGGCTCAACTCAAAGTGACCGTGGCGCCACTGTTTGTGGCGCGAAAGCAACGGCCGTTTCGACCTGCGACACTTTCACGATGCTGAACGGCGGTATCGTCCCGTTCCGGCACAGCCACGAGGCCGACGCGTGAGCGAGACGGCTCCGGAAAAGCGCTCCCGGCGCGGGCGACGGATCGCCCGGGCGGTCGGGGTCGGCGCGGCCGTCGTGCTGGTCGTCCTGTCGGTGCTGGTCGCCCTGGCCTGGCTGAACCGTCGGGCGGCGGCTCGCGAGGTTCTGGTCGGCTGGCTGGACCAGAGGGGCATTGAGGCCGATGTCGAGATCGAGCGGCTGGAGCTGAACGGCTTCGTCGGCAGTGTCCGCATCGGCGACGCGGCCAATCCCGATGTGACGGTTCAGCGGGTCGAGGTCGACTACGCCCTGGCCCTGCCCTGGTCGCGGGCCGGATTTGGCGTGACGCCCAGCCGCATCCGTCTGGTGCGGCCGGTGGCGCGGGCCAGCTGGAAAGACGGCGAACTGTCGTTCGGCGCGCTGGACCCGCTGATCGAGGAGTTCACCGGCCGCCCGCCTCGCCCCGACAGCCGGGGGCCTATCGTCATCGTCGAGACCGGGCGGCTGAGGCTGGATACAGAGTATGGACCGCTGTCCCTGCTGGCCGATGCGCGGGTGGACGACGGCAAGCTGATGCGGCTGGCGGCGCGGATGCCGGCCGCCTCGCTGAAGAGCGGAGACATCGAGGCGCGGGGTCTGGGCGGCTCGCTGAACCTGACGACCACGGGCGACCGGGTCGCGGTGCGGGTCGATCTGGGGGCCGAGACCTTCGCGGGTCCGGGTCTGGACGGCGAGGCGGCGCGGCTGTCGGGCATCGCCAGCCTGCCCTACCCCGACTTCAAGACGCGACGCGGCGACGGGCGGGCCACGATGGACCTGACCCTCGTCGGCGAACGGCTGGCGATCGGCGGGACGGCGACGACCGGCGCGGCCCTGACGCTCCAGGCGGACGGACAGGCCAGCGGCTGGATCGAGACCCTGGCCTTCAACGGGACCGCCTCGACGCGGTTGCGGGCGGGGAGCCTGACCGCGCCGGGGCTCAGCGCACGGTCGGCCGATGTGACGGCGAACGAGGCGGCGGTCGCCCTGCTGCGCCGTTCGAACGGGTTCGACTGGAGCGTGGAAGGTCCGGCACGACTTCAGGCGGCATCGGGACGGGCGGGCGATCTGATCCTGACCGATGCGGACGTGACCTCCTCGCGACTGGCCTTCAGCGGTTCCGGCGGCGGGATCGCGGCCTCGGGCGCCCTGTCGGCCCGGCTGGCGCGGGCGGCCTTCGACACATTGCAACTGAATCAGACCTCGGGCCGGTTCGATCTCGACTTCGCCTCGGGACGGCGCGAGGCTCTGGTCCTGACCGGATCGCTGGCCTCGGGACGCGGCGCCTGGCCCCTGTTCGGGCCCGTGACCAACGACGACGTGCCGGAACTGGCCGAGATGAAACGGGCGCTCGGCGCCTTCGCCCTCGACATTCCGGCGCTGAGGCTGACCAGCGGTGAGGCGGGTCTGGCCGTGACCCTGCCGCGCGCCGCAAGACTGACCCCGGCGAACGGCGGGGTCCTGACCGTCAATCCCGTCGCCCGCCCGATCTTCGCGGCGGTGCCCGGTCAGCGGGGCGGCGGGGCGCTGAACGTCACGGCCACGCGCGGTCGGGGCCTGCCCGAGGCGACCTTCGCCGTGCCCGACTGGCGGCTGACGGCCGGAGGATTCCAGGCGACGCTGGACGGCCGCGCCGCACTCGACTTCGGTGTGGCGCGCGGGCTGAACGTGCGGACGCGCGGGGTGCTGGCGACCAACGCCGGGCGGCTGACCTATACGGCCTCGGACTGTCTGACCTTCACGGCCGAGCGGCTGGAACTGGACGCCAACGACGTCATGGACCTGTCCGGCGGACTGTGCGCCTCCGGCGGGCCTCTGGTCGTGTCGCAGAACGGCCGCTGGCGCGCGGGCGGACGACTGAGCGACGTCAAGGCCGCCGCCCCCTTCCTCGCCATGGAGTTGGACGATATCCAGGGCACGGCCTTCGCCACGGGATCGAAGGCCGGTCTGGGGCTGGAGGCGACCGTCGCCTCGGCCCGGGTCGAGGATGCGACGCGGCCCCGCCGGTTCAATGCGCTGAACGCGACCGGCACGGCGCGACTGGCGAACGAACAATGGAGCGGCGCCTTCGTTCTGGCGCGCGAGGAGACGACGCTGGGCCGCCTGACCCTGGCTCACAACGGCCTGACCGGAGAGGGCGGCATCGTCATCGACGCCCCGTCGCTGGTCTTCGCCGAGGACGGGCTGCAGCCTTCGGACCTGTCGCCCATGGCCGCCGACTTCGTCCAGTCGCCCGCGACCGGCTCAGCCTCCTTCAACGGTCGCCTGAACTGGACCAACGACCCGAACGCCGGGACCAGCTCGGGCCGTCTGGTCATTCCGGGCATCGACTTCACCAGCCCGGCCGGGGCGGTGAAGGGCCTGTCGGGCACGATCGAGTTCACCAACCTGGCGCCCCTGACCACCGCGCCGAACCAGACCCTGCGGATCGCGACGCTGGAATCGATCGACGACTTCACCGATTTCGACCTGACCTTCTCGCTCGACAAGGCGGCCCTGACGGTGGCGGGGGGCGACATCCATGCGGCGGGCGGGACGGTCAGCGTCGAGCCCTTCTCCATACCGCTGGATCGGCGGCCCTTCTCCGGCGTGATCGTGCTGGACCGGGTGCAACTGGGCGACCTGATCGCGGGCTCGGGCTTCGGCGACCGGGTCAAGCTGGACGCCGTGGTGTCGGGCCGCCTGCCCTTCACCTCCGACCCGGAAGCAGGCGTGCGGATCGCGGGCGGGACCCTCTACGCCGCCCAGCCGGGCCGTCTGTCGATCCAGCGCGAGGCCCTGTCGGACCTCCAGGCCGGCGGCGGAGGCGAGGTGCCGCCCAATACGGTCGAGGACCTGGCCTATCAGGCGATGGAGAACCTGGCCTTCGACACCCTGACCGCCGATGTGGATTCCCAGACCGGCGGGCGGCTGGGCGTGCGGTTCCACATCGTCGGGCGGCACGACCCGCCCCAGCGTCAGGAACTGCGCCTGACCCTGTCCGAACTGATCAGCCGGGAGTTCCTGAACCGGACCCTGCCCCTGCCGTCCGGTACGGGCATCGACCTGACGCTGGACACCACCCTGAACCTGAACCAGCTCGTGTCCGACCTTCTGGCCGTCAATCGCGCCCGGAGCGGCGAACCTGACGAGGAAGGGCCTTGACCATTCAGACCCCGTTCACACCCATGGGCGCATCCCTCGCGCTCGTGAAAGCGTTCAAGTCGCCGGAGACCGCCGCATGACCCCACCGTCCAACCGCACCGTCCGCCTCGGACTGCTGGCGCTCGCCGTCGCAGGCGGGCTGGGCGCCTGCACCCCGACGATCCGGCTGGAGGTCGCGCCGATCCAGATCTACGCCAAGCTCGACGCCGACGTGCGCGTGCGGCTGGATCAGGAACTGCAGAACCTGCTCGCCGAAAACCCCAATCTGTTCTGATGGAAAAGACTTCTCACATGACCTTCCGCAAGCTGTTCGTTCTGGGCGCCGCCGTCGTGGCCCTGGGCGTCGCCGCCGGAGCCGCTCTCGCCCAGACCCCGGCCCAGAAGTCGCTGATCGACGCGGCCAAGGCGCAAGGGTCCGTCGGCGAACAGGCCGACGGCTACGTCGGGGTCCGCACCTCGGTCGGTCCGGACGTCCAGGCCGCCATCACCGCCACGAACGCCGCGCGCCGCCAGGTCTACGCCGCCTCGGCCGCCGACGTCGGCACCTCCACCGAGGTCGCCGCCGCCCGGATGTTCGAAAGCCAGCTCCTGCCCCGCATTTCCTCGGGTCAATGGTACCGCAACGCCTCGGGCCAGTGGGTGCAGAGGTAACTCAGTCTCCTTCGGCGCCGCAGCGTTGCTAGCGCCGCCGTTTCGGGATTAGGTCTAAGGGTCTACGAGGGGACCGCCTGATGACCGATACGCCCGCCGCCGCGCCGAAGAAGCGCGTCGAACTTACCGCCCGCGCCCTGATCCTGGGCTGCTTGCTGGCGGTCGTGTTCACCGCCGCCAACACCTATCTGGGTCTGAAGGTCGGGCTGACCTTCGCCTCGGCCATTCCGGCGGCGGTCATCTCCATGGCCATCCTCCGAGCCTTCAAGACCTCCACCATCTGGGAAAACATGACCGTCCAGACCGTGGCCTCGGTCGGCGGGGCCATGAGCTCGATCATCTTCGTCCTTCCCGGCCTGGTCATGGTCGGATGGTGGCTGGAGTTTCCGTTCTGGGAATCGGTGCTGATCTGCATCTTCGGCGGCATCCTGGGCGTCACCTTCTCCATTCCGCTGCGCCGCGCCCTCGTCGTCGAGGCCAAGCTGCCCTACCCCGAGGGCGTCGCCGCAGCCGAGGTCCTGACCGTCGGCTCGCGCGGCTCGGAACAGACCGAAAGCGCCGTGCGCGAGAACAAGGCCGGCCTGTGGGTCGTCATCACCGGCGCCCTGGTCTCGGCCGGTTACGCCCTTCTGGTCGCCGGCCGGGTCTTCGCGGGTGAAGCGGCGAAGTTCATCAAGATGCCGGCCGCTCTGGGCGGCGGCGCCACGGGCATGGGCTTCGGCATGCAGTTCGCCCTTCTGGGCGCCGGTCACCTGATCGGCCTGACCGTGGGTCTGGCCCAGCTGTTCGGCCTGGTGGTCGCCTGGTTCATCTTCGTGCCCATCATGACCTCGCCCGACTTCGTGGCCTGGCTGGCCTCGCACGGCATTCCCTCGGTCGCCTCGACCGTCCCGGTCGGCGCCTCGCCGGAAGAACTGGCCGTGACGGTGTGGCGCAACGAAGTCCGCTTCATGGGTGCGGGCGTCATCGGCGTCGCCGCCATCTGGACCCTTATCAAGCTGGCCGGCCCGCTGATCGGCGGCCTGACCTCGGCCCTCGCCGCCAACGCCCGCCGCAGCTCCGGCGAGGTTCTGGACCGCACCGAGCAGGACATTCCGATCAACATCGTCGCCGGCCTGTCGGTCGCCTGCCTCATCGGCATCGGCGGCATCCTGGCCTGGTTCGCCCAGGGCAATCCGACACTGGCGAGCTCCACGTTCCTGCTGGTCGCGGGCGGGCTGATCTATGTCGTCCTGATCGGTTTCGCCGTGGCCGCCATCTGCGGCTACATGGCCGGCCTGATCGGCTCGTCGAACAGCCCGGTGTCGGGCGTCGGCATTCTGGCCATCGTCATCGCCTCTGTCCTGATGCTGGGCGTTCTGGCGGTCGCCGGCCTGCCCGCCGATCCGTCGGTGATCGCCTTCGCCCTGATCGTTACGGCGGTCGTCTTCGCCGTGGCCGTCATCGCCAACGACAACCTGCAGGACCTCAAGACCGGCCAGTTGGTCGAGGCCACGCCCTGGCGTCAGCAAGCCGCCCTGATGGTCGGCGTGGTCGCCGGCGCCATCGTCATCCCGCTGATCCTGAACCTGCTGAACCAGGCCTTCGGCTTCGAGGGCGGGCCCAAGGGCATCGCCGACGAACCGCTGGCGGCGCCTCAGGCCACCCTGATCTCGGCGCTGGCGCGCGGCGTCATCGGCGGCGACCTGCGCTGGGACCTGATCGGCATCGGCGCCATCCTGGGCGTCGTCATCATCGTGCTGGACATGGTCCTGAACGCATCGACCAAGGGCAAGATGAAGCTGCCGCCCCTGGCCGTCGGCATCGGCTTCTACCTGCCGGCCGCGGTGACCACGATGCTGGTCATCGGCGCGATCTGCGGCTGGGTCTACGACAAGGCGATCAAGACCACCCGCTTCGCCGACATCGGTCGTCGCATGGGCGTGCTCTTGGCCTCCGGCCTGATCGTGGGCGAGAGCCTGTTCCTGGTCATGACGGCCGGGGTCATCGTCGGCACCGGCAATGACGCGCCCTTCGCCATGCTGCCGGAGGGTTCGACCTTCCCGGCCATGCTGGCAGGCCTCGTCGCCTTCGCCGTCCTCGTCGTCGCTCTCTACGCCTGGGTGCGCGGCCGGTCGGCCAAGGTCTAGGCGGCGGGTCCGAAAGTCTGGGTGATGCGCCGGGTCCAGTCGGCGTCGGTCCTGATCTCGACGGCGAAATGGAACCCGGCCGCCCCGTCTTCGCGCGGCCAGTAGATCCCCCGCGCCGCGCCGCCGGGGAAGTCTGACGCGAAGGCCGTGGCCTCCGGGTGAACGTCCGTTCCGTCCGACAGGCGGGCGTTCGACCGCTTTCCATCATTGGTGAAGGAGTGGAAGGCGAGGACCTCCTCCCCGTCCATGCCGAACAGGGCGATCTCGCGATAGGCATCCGGACCCTCGCCCCACCGGGCCTCCAGCCGCACCCAGTCAGGGCCGAACGGCTGAAAACTGCGGGTGCAGGGCGTGGCGCTGGCCTCGTTGGCGTCGGGCGTCGGGGGGTCGGTCCGCCAGTCCCCCATCAAAGGCGCCAGCGGTCCAAGGGCGCCCGCCCCCTTCTCCCAGCCCACGGTCAGCTCCGGTAGGCGTCGTGGCAGGACTGGCACGACGCCCGCACCACGGCGAACTGCTCCAGAGCCCCGGCGTTGTCGCCGTCCGCGATCAGTTCCCGCAGCCGCTCGGCCGCCGCCGCGTACTCGCCGGCCTTGCCCTTGAAACCCGACCAGTCGGTCCAGATCTCGGCCTTGGCCCGCGTGCCGGGGACCGCGTCCGGCCCGGATCCGGCCGGGAAGAGGTTGGTCATCGACGCCGACCAGCGGCCGAGCGCCGCCGAGCTGAAGGCCATCGACTGGGCCGGGGCGTTCGCGTCCAGCGACGCTTTGATCGACCCCATGGTCACGCCCGACATCATGAAGGCCGCCTGCCGCGCGGCGACCACCTCGGCCGCCACCTCGGGCGAGACCGGGTCCTGAGCCCCCGCCGCCCCGCCCGCACACATCAGGGCCACGGCCCCCGCCACGATCCAACGCCTCATCCGCCCTCTCCCAAAAAGCCGAACCCGAACGCTGCTCCCCGACCGGGAGGCTGTCAAACGCTCGCCATCTTGCGCCCCTATGGCCTTTCGCGCGCGGGGCCTGTATGAGGCGCGCGCTTCCCCATGACGCCATTCCCAGAGCGGCCCCCGAAACCCTGTCGGCCGCCCTTTCGCATTGAACGAACGATATGAACCTTCGCAACGTCGCCATCATCGCCCACGTTGACCACGGCAAGACGACCCTGGTCGACCAACTCCTGGCCCAGTCGGGCGTGTTCCGAGCCAATGAGGCGACGACCGAGCGCGCCATGGACTCCAACGATCAGGAGAAGGAGCGCGGCATCACCATCCTGGCCAAGTGCACCTCCGTGCTCTGGAACGGCAAGGCCGGCGAGACCCGCATCAACATCATCGACACCCCCGGCCACGCCGACTTCGGCGGCGAGGTCGAGCGCATCCTGGGCATGGTGGACGGCTGCGTCATCCTGGTGGACGCCGAAGAGGGCGTCATGCCCCAGACCAAGTTCGTTCTGACCAAGGCCCTGAAGATGGGCCTGCGTCCGATCCTCTGCATCAACAAGGTCGACCGCGCCCACGCCGATCCGGACCGCGTCCACAACGAGACCTTCGATCTGTTCGCCGCCATCGGCGCGACCGACGAGCAGCTGGACTTCCCGCACATCTACGCCTCGGGCCGCAACGGCTGGGCGACGATGGATCTGAACCAGCCGAACGACAACCTGGCCCCGCTGTTCGACCTGATCGTCGACCACGTCCCGCCGCCGAAGGTTCAGGAGAACAAGGACAAGCCGTTCCGCATCCTGAACGTGCTGATCGAGTCGGATCCGTTCCTGGGCCGCATCCTCACCGGCCGTATCGAGAGCGGCAAGGCCGTTCCGGGCATGGCCATCAAGGCCCTGGACCGCGACGGCAAGGAAATCGAGCGCGGCCGGATCACCAAGGTCCTGGCCTTCCGCGGCCTGAAGCGCCAGCCGCTGGACGAGGGTTCGGAAGCGGGCGACATCGTCGCCATCGCCGGCATGTCCAAGGCCACCGTGGCCGACACCCTGTGCGCCCTGGAAGTCTCCGAGCCGCTGGACGCCCAGCCGATCGACCCGCCGACCATCTCGATGACCGTCTCGGTCAACGACAGCCCGCTGGCCGGTCGCGAAGGCGACAAGGTCCAGTCGCGCGTCATCCGCGACCGCCTGCTGAAGGAGGCCGAGGCCAACGTCGCCATCCGCGTCACCACGACCGAAGGCGGCGACGCCTATGAGGTCGCCGGTCGCGGCGAACTGCAGCTGGGCGTTCTGATCGAGAACATGCGTCGCGAAGGCTTCGAGGTCTCGATCTCGCGTCCGCGCGTGGTCTATCAGACCGGCGAGAACGGCGAGAAGATGGAGCCGATCGAGGACGTCATGGTCGACGTCGACGACGAGTTCTCGGGCATCGTCATCGAGAAGCTGTCGGCGCGTAAGGCCGAGATGACCGACATGGGTCCGTCGGGCGCCGGCAAGACCCGCATCCAGCTGAAATGCCCGTCGCGTTCGCTGATCGGCTATCAGGGCGAGTTCCTGACCGATACGCGCGGCTCGGGCGTGCTGAACCGCGTCTTCAGCCACTACGAAGCCTTCAAGGGCGACATCGCCGGCCGTCTGAAGGGCGTGCTGATCTCGAACTCGGACGGTGAGACGGCGGCCTTCGCCCTGTGGAACCTGGAAGATCGCGGCGTCATGTTCGTCGGCGCCGGCGAGAAGACCTACGAGGGCATGATCATCGGCGAGAACGCCCGCTGGGACGACCTGGACGTCAACCCGATCAAGGGCAAGCAGCTGACCAACGTCCGCGCCGCCGGCAAGGACGAGGCCGTTCGCCTGACCCCGCCGCGCCAGATGTCGCTGGAACAGGCCATCGCCTATATCTCGGACGACGAGCTGGTGGAGGTGACGCCCAAGTCGATCCGCCTGCGCAAGCAGATCCTGAACCCGTCGTTCCGCAAGAAGCGCACGCGTCCGGACTGAGGGATCAGGTCTTAGGGGCTGGGAATTGGGCGCACGAGCCGATCGTGCGCCCCTTTCTTTTTTCTCCGTGCACCCCAGCGAAGGCTGGGGTCCAGATGGAAGACACCATCGGTCAGATCACGAAGAGCCGGTGCGCCGTCCCTGCCGCTTCGATTTGTGATCTGGACCCCAGCCTTCGCTGGGGTGCTCGGGTTTAGGGTTAGAGGCTAGCGCACACCGGACAAGCCGGATCGGCCATGACTTTCACCACCCGGCTGGTCGCGGCCAGGCCGTCGTAGAGCATCAGCCGTCCGGTCAGGGGGTCGCCCGCCCCGGTGATCAGCTTGATCGCCTCCAGCGCCGCCATGGATCCGATCACCCCGGCCAGGGCCCCGACGACGCCGACGCGGGCGCAGGTCTCGGCGTCCGGCGGGCTTTCGGGCACCAGGCAGTGGTAGCAGGGACGGCCGGCGAAGACCCCGACCTGACCGGTCCAGCGACCGAGGGCGCCGGAGACCAGGGGCACGCCCGCCGCGACGCAGGCGGCGTTCACCAGATGCCGGGTGGCGAAGTCGTCAGTACCGTCCAGAACGACGTCGGCGCCCGCGATGACCTCGGCGACATTGTCCACCGTCAGGGGATGGTTCAGCGCCTCGACGACCACGTGGGGGTTGATAGCGGCCAGCCGCCCGGCCGCCGCCTCGACCTTGGGCCGGTCGATATCGGCCGTGTCGAACAGGATCTGGCGCTGCAGATTGGACAGGGAGACGACGTCGCCGTCGATGATCCGCAGCGTCCCGACCCCGGCCGCGGCCAGATAGAGGGCGGCGGGACTGCCCACCCCGCCTGCGCCGACGATCAGGACGGTCGCGGCCTTCAGCTTCTGCTGGCCCGGTCCGCCGACCTCGGCCAGAACCAGGTGGCGGGCATAGCGTTCGACCTCGTCGGGGGAGAAACTCATACGCCTCAGTTAGGCGCAGGAACCGTCGGCGTCACGCCGCCTGTTTCAGTTCGATCATCCGCTCGGCGTGGTTGGCGGTGACCTCGGCCAGATCGGCCAGATGGACGGCGGCCAGCATGCCGCGCGGGTCGTTGCAGAAGGACATGGGCTCGGCGAACGACCGCGCCTTGATCGGCTTGTCGACCAGGATGCGCAGGTTCTTCAGCCGCCGATCCGCCGACAGACGCGAAACCACCCGGTCCACGTCGGGGCGACGCCCCTCGATGCCCTGCAGGCACCAGCCGTTCAGGAACATCACCGCGCTGGTGACCTGATCGCGCCGGTTGTTGCGCTCCGACACGCCCAGAATCTGGGCGATCGACAGGGTGGACACCCCGGTGGAGCCGACCGTTTCAGCGGCGATGATAACGCGATGCAGCAACAGAAATCTCGATTTCGGCAATCAGCGGTTTGATTGTGCCTATGTAACCGGATACATCGGTCAAAATATGGCTCAGCTGGAACGCTGTTTTTGCAAAGCTTTCGTCTTGCCCCGCCGCATTTCCGTCGCCATCTGAGCGGGATGACCCAGACACAGAGCAACTTTCCCGACTGGCACGGCACCACGATCCTGGCGGTGAGGAAGGACGGCAAGACCGTCATCGCCGGCGACGGCCAGGTCTCCATGGGCCCGACCATCGTCAAGGGCGCGGCGCGCAAGGTGCGGACGCTCGCGGGCGGCAAGGTGCTGGCCGGTTTCGCCGGGGCCACGGCCGACGCCTTCACCCTGATCGAGCGGCTGGAAGCCAAGCTGGAACAGTATCCGGACCAGTTGGCCCGCGCCTGCGTCGACCTGGCCAAGGACTGGCGCACCGACCGCTATCTGCGCCGGCTCGAGGCCATGCTGCTGGTCGCGGACAAGAGCTCGATCTTCACCGTCACCGGCGTCGGCGACGTGCTGGAGCCGGAGTACGGCGTTGCGGCCGTAGGATCGGGCGGCAACTATGCGCTGGCCGCCGCCCGCGCCTTGATCGACAACACCGACATCGACGCCGAGGCGGTCGCCCGCCGCGCCATGGCCATCGCGGCGGACATCTGCGTCTACACCAACGGCAACCTGACGGTTGAGCGGCTGTAGCCACCTCACACTCTGCGGGCTCAAGCAGCGAACGACCGCGTCGTGAGCGATAGCCCACCAAAAACGGGCTCAAGCAGCGAGACGCCGCGCGTCGAGCGGTAGCCCACCAAGAAGACATCACTCGGCGCCGCCGCGCCGGGTGTTCCAAAAATGTCCAGTCAGGAACCGTCAGGCCGGACAGGGGAACTTTCACGCGATTTAACGGGACATCGACGCCGATCCCGGCATGACTGGGGTCCGGAGACCCGCATGCCTCGCCTGATCCTCCTCGCCGCCCTGCTGATCGCCTTCGCGCGCCCGGTCGCGGCCCAGCCCGCCGAGGCCTCGCAGGTCGTGGCGGCCGAGCGCGCCTTCGCGGCCGATGGGCTGGCGATGGGCGTGGACCGCTCGTTCCTGAAATGGTCGACGGACGACGCGATCATGATCGCGGGCGGGGCGCCGCAGCGAGCGCACGAGATTCTGGATCCCAACGCCGTCTTCGATCCGGCCGCGCCGTCGCTGGTCTGGTGGCCGAACTGGGCGGGGATCGCCAAGTCGGGGGACCTGGGCTTCACCACCGGCGGGGTCGAGGTCGGCGGCGCCCGCACCGGCCACTATTTCACGGTCTGGCAGCGGCAGTCCGACGGATCGTGGAAATGGGTCTATGACGGCGGCGCCGGCGCGACCTCGGCCGGGGTTCCCGGCCCCGACACCGAGCCCCTGCTCCTGCCGACCTCCGTCTTCGGCGCGCCCAGCCCAGAGGCGGCGATGGCCGAGGTGCGGACGGTGGAGGCCGTGCTGGCCGCCGGCGCCCTGCGCGACCAGAAGGGGGCGCATCTGGCGCTCCTGGCCCCCGACGCCCGCCTCTATGTCGCCCCCCTCCCCCCGGCCATCGGCGCGGACGCCTTCCCGGCGGCGCTGGACGCCTGGCCGTCGCGCTTCGAGCTGAGCGCCCCGTTCGGCGGCGGGTCGTCGCAGGCCGGCGACATGGTCTGGACCTACGGCCGGGCGCTGTGGACCCGCGACGAGACGCCGCGCGCGGGGCACTACGTCCATCTGTGGCAGAAGCGATGGGCGGGCTGGATGCTGGTCTTCGCCCAGATCATTCCGGATCCTCCTCCGGCGGGCGGCTGAACTGGCCGAGGTCATCACAGGGAACACGGCGGGTTCACAGCGAACACAGCGTCAAAGATTAAACGGCGAAGCCGTCCCTTAAGTCGGTCAATCCCATTCGCGGCTGCGGCGGCAGGCTCGATCTCGCTTTGTCCGCTGCGCCTACGCTGTGCTCGCCGTGATGAACCCCCTCTCCCGAAGTCCGCACAGACCTCCTATGTCGTCCCCATGACAGACCTCTCCCCCCGCGAAATCGTCTCCGAACTCGACCGCTTCATCGTCGGCCAGAACGACGCCAAGCGCGCCGTGGCCGTGGCGCTCAGGAACCGC
Source organism: Brevundimonas staleyi (assembly GCF_041893865.1). Classification (GTDB taxonomy): domain Bacteria; phylum Pseudomonadota; class Alphaproteobacteria; order Caulobacterales; family Caulobacteraceae; genus Brevundimonas; species Brevundimonas staleyi. The sequence goes on along the minus strand of NZ_CP169082.1, from coordinate 632,361 downwards.
TGGCGCAGGAAGCGCGTGCCGGATGACCTGCGCGACGAGGTCACGCCCAAGAACATCCTGATGATCGGCCCGACCGGCGTCGGCAAGACCGAGATCGCCCGGCGTCTGGCCAAGCTTTCCGGCTCCCCCTTCCTCAAGGTCGAAGCGACGAAGTTCACCGAGGTCGGCTACGTCGGACGCGACGTCGATCAGATCATGCGGGACCTGGTCGAGGCCGCCCTGGTCATGGTGCGCGACACCCGCCGGGCCGGCGTCCGCGCCAAGGCCGAGGCCGCCGCCGAAGAGCGAATTCTGGACGCGCTGGTCGGGCCGGGCTCGCAACCCGCGACGCGGGACAGTTTCCGCAAGAAGCTCCGCGCCGGAGAGATGGACGACAAGGAGATCGAGATCCAGCTGGCCGACACCGCCTCCCCGATCCAGGGACTGGACATGGGCGCAGGCCAGAACGTCGGCCTGCTGAACCTGTCGGACATGCTGGGCAAGCTGGGCGGCGGCCGCACCAAGTCGGTCAAGACCACGGTGAAGGAGGCGCTCCAGCCCCTGCTGGCCGAGGAGAGCGACAAGCTGCTGGATCAGGACAGTCTGACCCGCGAGGCGCTTCTGCTGGCCGAGAACGAGGGCATCGTCTTCATCGACGAGATCGACAAGGTCGCGGGCCGCCAGGATCGCGGCGGCGCCGACGTGTCGCGTGAAGGCGTGCAGCGCGACCTCCTGCCCTTGATCGAGGGGACCACCGTCTCGACCAAATACGGGCCGGTGAAGTCGGACCATGTGCTGTTCATCGCGTCCGGCGCCTTCCATGTCGCCAAGCCGAGCGATCTGCTGCCCGAACTTCAGGGGCGCCTGCCGATCCGGGTCGAGCTGAAGGCCCTGACGCGGGACGACTTCGTGCGCATCCTGACCGAGCCGGAGGCCAATCTGATCCGCCAGAACCAGGCGCTGCTGGCCACGGAGAACGTGACCCTGACCTTCACCCCCGACGCGGTCGAGGCCCTGGCCGATGCGGCCGTGGCGGCGAACGGGGCGGTCGAGAACATCGGCGCCCGGCGTCTGGTCACCGTGATCGAACGGGTGCTGGAGGAGACCTCCTTCAAGGCCTCGGACCTGTCGGGCCAGACCCTGACCTTCGACGGCGACGCGGTGCGCGAGAAGATCGGCGAACTGGCGAAGAACGCGGACCTGAGCCGGTTCATCCTCTGAGGCCGGCGTCGGCGCCTGTCAGTCCCTGAGCGTCCGCATCGCCCCCAGCCGGGCGAAGGCGAGGGTCAGGGCCTTTCGTCGCGCGGGCGCCAGGGTCAGGACCGGCGCCTCCCGGACCACCGCCCCGCCGAACTGGTCCGCCACGATCAGCCCCGGTTCTTCGGGCAGGACGCCTTCGGGAAACTCCGGCGCGACGGCGAAGAAGAAGGCGTCGCAGAACGGCGCGTACTCCGGCCATTTGCGGTCGACGCGATAGTCCTCGATGCCGGACTTCACCTCGACGATGACGATGTCGCCCTTGCGCCCCAGGGCCATGACGTCGGCGCGCCGTCCGTTCGGCAGGCAGACTTCCAAGAGCGGCGCATAACCCATGTCGGCCAGGAGCCGCGCGGCCCCCTTCGTCACCCCGAGCGTGGTCTCGGGACGGCTGAAGACGAGTTCCAGATGGACGGCGGCGGCGGGCATTCCCCCACTATGTTCCGCTTGTGTTCCGGCTTCAAGCGAAGCGTTTGCGGTTCTCGGCCCACTCCGCCTTCGTCTGACCCCAGAGATCGACGCGCGACGCCTCGAACGGGGCGGGCAACCGGCCCGGCCCGCGATTGACCGACCTCAGCCGCGCCGCCAGCGCCTTGGACGCCTCGTTGTCCGGGTCGATGGAGTGGATCACGTCGTCCCAGCCCAGCACGTCGAAGGCGTAGTCCATGGTCGCCACGGCCGCTTCCAGCGCATAGCCCTTGCCCATGGCGTCGCGATGCAGGCTCCAGCCCACCTCGGGTCCCGGCCAGCCGTGCGGGTTCCACGGCCCGATCCGGCCGATCCACTGGCCGCTGGACTTTTCGATGACCGAGAAGAAGCCCTCGCCCGTCAGGGCCCAGGCGCCCGCCACCGACATCAGGACGCGCCAGACCTCGGCCGGGCTCCGTGCGCCGCCGATGAAGCGGGTCGTCTCCGCGTCGGCCTGAAAGTCGCACCAGCGCTCGAAATCCTCCATGGCCGTCGGACGCAGGATCAGGCGGTCGGTCTCGAGGGTGGGGCCCAGAGGAGAGGCATGGCTCACAGCGGATACTCCCGTTCCAGTTCGTAATAGCTGCCGTCGTCGGTCAGGGTGCTGGAATACAGGCCGAAGCGGTCGACCCGGATCGGCGGCGAATGCAGCAGGTTGTGGTTGGTGATCCAGGCCCCGATCCGGCCCGGATTGGTCTGGGTCTTCAGATAGGCCAGGGTGACGTGCGGCCGGTACACGCGTGGCTCCATCCGGATGCCCGCCCGCTCCGCCGCCGCCTTGCAGCGCCCGGCCAGGACGTTCAGCCGCTCGTTGGGCTCCAGCCCCGCCCACAGGGTGTGGCTGCGGTGCGCGTCGCCGAAGGCGCCCACGCCCTTCAGTTCGATGTCGAAGATCCCGCCGGGGATGCGCGCCAGTTCGGCGGCCAGATCGTCGGCGCGGCGCTCGTCCACCTCGCCGTAGAAGGCCAGGGTGATATGCAAGTGCTCCGCCCCCCGCCACTTCGCGCCGGGCAGGCCGGTCTGGCGCCGCCCCAGGGTCTCGGCGACGTCGAACGGGATGGGGACGGCGGTGAACAGACGCAGCATGCGACCGTTCGTAGCGGTTCGCGTCAAAGGCGCATAGCCGGTGGAACCCCTGCGGCGATCCATCCCTTGCACGGGTGGTCGCGGACCACGATATTTCGCACTCTGGCGGCAGGGTCTTTCCTGTCGCCCTCTATTGGAGAAGACCCTCGCGATGAGCGACTTCAGAAACGGCTACTCGACGCCGGCTCCGGCCAAGGCCGACATGGCCGTGGACGCGGGCCTGCGCAGCTTCATGCTGGGCGTCTACAACAAGCTCGCCCTCGGCCTGGTGGTCGCGGGCGTCCTCGCCTACCTGACCGGCAACGTCGTGGCGGTGCAGCAACTGCTGTTCGCCGTGGGCCCTGACGGCCGCATCGGCCTGACCGTGCTGGGCATGATCGTCCAGTTCTCGCCCCTGGTCCTGCTGTTCGGCTCGATGTTCTTCATGAAGAACCCCACGGCCGGCGGCGTGAACATGCTCTACTGGGCCGTGGTCGCCACCATCGGCGCCGGCATGGGCATCCTGTTCCTGCGCTATAACGCGCCCAGCATCGCCTCGACCTTCTTCGTGACGGCCGCCGCCTTCGGCGCGCTCAGCCTGTTCGGCTACACGACCAAGAAGGACCTGACGGGTGTCGGCTCGTTCCTGATCATGGGCGTGATCGGCCTGATCATCGCCTCGGTCGTGAACATGTTCATGCAGTCGGGGACCCTGGCCCTGATCATCTCGGGCGTGGGCGTGCTGATCTTCTCGGGCCTGATCGCCTACGACACCCAGCGTCTGAAGATGACCTACTACGCCCTAGGCGGCGACCAGCAGGCGATGGGCGTGGCCACCGGCTTCGGCGCGCTGAGCCTGTTCATCAACTTCGTGAACCTGTTCCAGTTCCTGCTGGCCTTCATGGGCGGCAACCGCGAATAGGCCGTCACGGGCTGAAAGAGCGAAGGGCCCCGGTGGAAACGCCGGGGCCCTTTTTCTATCTTTCGTCATCCTCCGGCGAGCGCAGCGAGACCGGGGGACGCAGCGGCGCCGAAGGCGATCTGTTCAGGCAAGATGTCGGAAGCGTGAGTGTCCGCGACAGGTTCGCGCTCTCGCGCGCCGCTGCGTCCCCCGGTCTGCGCCGCCAAGCGGCGGCTTGCCGGAGGATGACGACGATTACTCCACCACCTGGAACCGGCGGCTGTCGAAGACGCGCAGCACCTGGGCCAGGTCGCGGCCGCGTTTCAGGACCACCCCGCCCTCGCCGACGACCGACCACTGGCCCTGACGGGTCTGCAGCGACGGGCGTTTCTCGATGCGATAGGCGGGGGCGTCGCCCGAGCGGCGGAACACGGCGAACTCGGCCGCCTCCTTGCCGCCGACCATGGCGTAGTCGCGCCATTCCGCCTGGGCGACCATACGGCCGTAGACCCGAAGGATCTGGTCCAGTTCGCGCCGCTCGAAGAAGACGGACGAAGGCTGGGCGCCGCCTTCACCGGAGGAGGGATCGAAGGTCATCCCGACCAATCTAGGCGCGGTTCGGACAAACGCCAGCGCCGCCTTCTGGAGGCAGCGACGAAGAAATTGACGACGACACGAAATGGCCCCGTTTCGGTCCTTCGTCGGCCCGGTTGCGACGCGAAACAGTGAGCGTCGGCCTGACGGAGTTCGGAAGCGTCCCGGATCCTGAACAGCCCCCCCAGCCCCCCTGGATGTTGCCGTACTAGGCTTCGCCAGGCCGACGCTTCCTCCAAAGCGAGACCCCCGCCCTGCCCCCTCCCCCCTCCGGCACGGCGGGGGTTTTGCTATGTGGCGCGCAGCGCCACATAGCTTTCCTTGTTGGGCGCTATCGCTCGCGACGCGGTCGCTCGCTGCTTGAGCGCGGGATTGTTGTTAGGGCGCTACCGCTCGACGCGCGGCGTCTCGCTGCTTGAGCGCGGTTTTCCCATATCTCCGTCATCCTCGGGGCGCGTAGCGAACCCGAGGACCCAGCCGCGCCGTCATCGGTCACGGCCATCGCTGTGCACGGCGACCCGGAGGCTGGGTCCTCGGATCAGGTCCAAGGATAACGTCAGAAGGTGAACCTCAGTCCGCCGCCGGAATGACGATCTCGACCGGTTCGCCGTCGCGCTGGATCGTCAGGGTGGCGCCGCCGCCCGTGCCGAGCGATCGGCCGAGATCGGCGAAGCCGCCGACCGTCGTCCCGTTCACCGCCGTGACCAGATCGCCGGCCCGCAGGTCCTGCTGGGCCGCCGGGGATCCGCCCTCGACCGCCACGACCAGGGCGCCGGACGCGCTGACGCCGTCGGACGGCTTCACGTCGCGGAAGTTGGCGCCGTAGGCCTGGACCGAGGTGGCCCCCACCTGGACCGCGCCGGTCGGCAGGACCTCGACGTTCAGCCGCGCCGTCGCCTCGTGCCCGTTCCGCAGATAGACCAGGGTGATCGGCGTGCCCGGAGGGGCGATGCCGACCGTGGCCTGGACCGATCCGGCATTGGCCACCGGGCGGTTCTGGATGCGGGTGATGATGTCGCCGCGACGCAGGCCCGCGCGCTCGGCCGGAGAGCCCGGCAGGACGTCCTCCACGATGGCGCCGCGCACGAAGCTGAGCCCCGCCTCGACGGCCCGCTCGGCGTTCAGCGAGCCCAGGGTCGCGCCGATCCGGCCGCGCGTCACCTCGCCGTGGGCGCGCAGCTGCTCGACCACGAACAGCAGGATGCGGGTGGGCACGGCGAAGGCGATGCCGTCGTTGCCGCCGCCGAAACTGCCCGACAGGATGGAGGTGTTGATGCCGATCAGACGGCCCCGGCTGTCCAGCAGGGGCCCGCCGGAGTTGCCCGAGTTCACCGCCGCGTCGGTCTGGATATAGTCCTCGACCGCGTCGCCCATTCCCGACCGGCCCAGGCCCGAGATGACCCCCATGGTCAGGGTCTGGTCCAGGCCCAGCGGATAGCCGACCGCGAAGGCCAGGTCGCCGGTGCGAAGCGTGTCGGAATCCACCGTCTCCACCTGAGACAGGCCGGTGGCGTTGATCTGCAAGACGGCGATGTCGGTCGCCTTGTCCGACCCGATCAGGGTGGCGTCGACCAGCCGGCCGTCCGTCATGTCGACGCGGTATTTCTGGCCGTCCTCGATGACGTGGTGGTTGGTGACGATGATGCCGTTGGCCGCGTCGAGGATGACGCCCGAGCCGCTGGAGACCGGGGTCGGCTCCGTCTGGCCCGTGGTCGGACCGGCCGAGACGCCCAGGGTCGTGACCTGAACCACGGCGGGCAGGGACCGCTCCAGCCCGGTGGCGAAGCTGAACACCCCGCGACGCGCGTCATAGGGCAGGGGGAAGTTCGGCGCGGTCTGGGCCTGGGCGGCTCCGGCCACGGCGCCCAGAAGGGCGATGGCGAGGGCCGAACCGGTCAGAAGGCGAGTGCGCGTCATCGGATGTTTCCCTGAAATGTGGTCCAAGCCTAGCGTGTGAACCGCGCCGTGACGATGGCTCCCGGACGGGCGTCATCAATCGTCATCCGCCCGCCGTGGCGACGCAGGATGGCGCGGACGAAGGTCAGGCCCATGCCGTGGCTGTCCTTGGCGCGGGGGCTGGAGGCGGCGCCGGACATGCCCGGTCCCTGGTCGGAGATGGACAGGGCCGGCCCCTCCTCCGCCTCCCAGGCGCGCAGGGCCACCACCCCGCCGTCGGGCGAAAACTTCACCGCATTGTCCACCAGATTGGCCACCGCCCGTTGCAACAGGGATCGAACGCCCAGCACGGAAACCGGCTCCCCCTCGGCGACGATCCTTATGTTCCGGGCGTCGGCGATGGGCTGATAGAGTTCCACCGCCGCCTCGGCCAGCACGTCCAGCCGCACGCTCTCGAAGGTCCAGGCCTCGCCGTCGCGGAGCGCCATGGCCTCGTTCATCGCCCGGGTGATCTCGGCGATGTCGCGCCCCACCGCCTCGCCCAGCCGCATCCGTTCGATCGGATCCTCGGCCTCCATCAGCTTGTCCAGACGGGCCGAGGCGCGGGCCAGAGGCGTGCGGAAGTCGTGGGCCAGCTGGTCGGCCGAATCCCTCAGCCAGCTCAGCAGCTCCTCCAGCCGGTCCAGCGTCCGGTTCACCTGGGTCGACAGCTGGGTCAGCTCCGGCGACACGGCCACGTCGGGCGCCCGGCGCGAGAAGTCGCCCAGCGCCGCCCGGTCCAGCACCTGGCTGACCTCGCCGATGGCGCTTGTCAGGCGCTGGCGCGCGAACAGGGCCGCCGTCAGGCCGGACACCAGGATCAGGGCGCCGGTCATGGCCACCGCCAGGACGGCCCAGCGCCAGGCCACGCCCGACGGATCGACCACCCGCCCGACGATCAGCGACAGGGAGCCGATCGGCCGCTTGACCACGATCACCTCGAACCCGCGCGTGGGACACAGCTGGCCGGGCTCCAGCCTGATCAGGAAGACCCCGTCGCCCAGACGCGTCAGCCGCTCGGCCCGCGCCGTCTCCAGCGCCAGAAGCCCGGCGGGCTTGCCGACCGGCGCGCGGATGAACCGCACTCCCGCCCCGCCCTGACCCGTGCGGCAGGTCTGTTCCAGCGTCGTGACGTTCCGCGTCGGCCCGTCCTGAAAGGCGCTGAGGAAGGCCGACATATAGGCGGCGTCCCCCTCGGTCATGGCCGAGGCGTCCATGGAGGTGTCGGCCGGCAACTTGGACGCCATGGCCCCGAAGTCGGCGAGGGCCAAGAGCGCCGCCTGCTGCCGCTGGTCCAGCCGCGCGGCCTGCCCCGTGACCATCAGCGACCCGGTCAGGGCCAGGGCGGCCATGACGGCCAGGCCCGAGGCGAGCTGGGTCAGGGTCCGCCGCGCCATCCAGGCCGTCAGGCCTTCGGGTCGGACGTTTCTCCAGATCGCGCCGAGCCTCTGGAAAATCACGCTTCTCTCACGCATGACCCGGGCGCAGGACCGCGGACACTTCTGCTGGTCATGCTGCGTCCAGATCCCTGAAGATCAGGCTCTGGCTTCGCGCCGAGACGATCAGGGGATGCAGGTCCTCGCCCAGCTCCAGCGCCTGGTCCTTCAGGCGGCGACGCAGGGCCGAGATGCGGGCGTCGATGATGTTGACGAAATTGTCCGGCAGGAAGGTCCACTCCACCCAGCATCGGTCCCACAGCATGGTCTTGGTCACCGGCTGGCCGCGCGCGGTCATCAGTTCCGACACGATGGCGAACTCCAGCGGCGACAGGTCGATCAGCCGCTCGGTCCCGTCGACCAACAACTTCAGCGTCCGCGCCCCCGGCGACAGACGGAACGGCCCGTTGGTCAGGTCGGCGTTGGCCGGCTTGGCGCGACGGGCCACGCGCCGCAGCTGGGCCGCCACCCGCGCCAGAAGCTCCTCGTCCCCGACGGGCTTGGACAGATAGTCGTCCGCCCCGCCCATCAGGCCCTCGACCCGCTGCCGCTCCCCGGTCAGGGCGGTCAGCATCAGGGCCGGCGCGTCCGACGACGGCCCAGCCGAGGTCCGCAGACGCTTCAGCGTCTCCAGCCCGTCCAGCCCCTTGGTCAGCCGATCCAGGATCAGGACGTCATAGGCGTGGCTCGCCCCGGCGCTCAGCGCCTGTTCGCCCGCATCGACGCAGTCCACCGCCTCGAACCCGGCGCGCAACAGACGGTCCGACACATGTTCCGCCAGGGCCGGATCGTCCTCCAGCACCAGGGCGCGACGGCCGGCGAAGACCTCGGCCAGGGCGGCGAAGGGATCGGCTACAGCCTGTTCCATGTCGATGGTGCTCATGCGCGTCGGTCCCCGCTGCCCGCCAGCTTAGTCCGCGCGGGCGCCGAGGCAATCCGCCCGGCGCCTCGATCCATAAGGCTTCGCGGAAAAGGCGCCGCTGATCCTTCCTGACGACGTTCGGTTGCGGGGGCGGCCGGCCGTGATAGCGTCCGCCGCATAGAGGAGATCGCCATGTCCCTGTCCCTGCTGTTCGCCGCCGCGCTCCAGACCGCCGCCCTGACCACGACCCCCGCCGACCCGGCCTCGGCCGAGGCCCAGGCCGTGATGGTCCCGGTCGACGCCGTCTTCGCCGCCATCGCCGCCCGCGACGGCGCCCTGGCGACCCCGCATTTCGACGACGACGCGCGGCTGACCGCCGCCACCACCAACCGCCACGGTCTGCCCGCCGTCACCCGGATGAGCGCCGCCGACTTCGCCGGCAACCTGACCCCCGCCGCCCCGCCGCTGGAGGAGGTCATGCCCGACCCGATCATCGCCATCGACGGCGACGTGGCCATGGTCTGGGGCCGCTACGTCTTCCGCATCGACGGCGCGATCAGCCACTGCGGCTCGAACCATTTCGACCTGGTCCGCCGCGACGGCGTCTGGAAGATCGCCAACCTCACCTGGAACCAGCGCAAGGACGGGTGCGCGTAGACGTCCTCAGACCGGAGCACCCGCCTCCGCGCCCTTGCCGCGATGCACCCGGATGCAGGTGACGACGCCCAGCACCACCAGGACGAAGGCCAGGGCCTCCATCGTTGTGGGCCAGCGCGCCTCCCAGACGAAGCCGTAGATCAGGGCGAACAGGGTCTCGAACAGGATCATCTGTCCCACCATGGTCAGGGGCAGGAGCCGGCTCATCCGGTTCCAAAGTCCGTTGCCGACGATGGAGGCGAACACGGCGACCGCCATCGAGACGGCGAGGAACTTCACCCATTCGGCGGACGGCTGAACGGTCCGAACCATCAGGAAGGCGAAGGGCGCGAGGACCAGGCTCTGGGCGCCCGTCACGACCCCGGTCAACAGGTTCCAGTCCTGGCTGGTCACCCCGTCCAGCCGCTTCAGGGCGCGCGCATTGACCACCGCGAACCCGGTCCAGGAGATCAGGGCGCCGACCGCGCTGCCGAACCCGATCAGCCGGGTCGTCAGAGGCAGATCGGCCGGGGCAGCCAGGGCCTGCCAGCCGATGCAGACGGCGCCGGCGATGCAGAAGAACAGGGAGGGATAGAGGCGGCGCAGCGGGACGGCGCCCTGGTCGCGACTGCCGATGATCGTCACCGCCACCGGCAGAAAGCCGATCACCAGTGACGTCATCGCGATGCCGCCGGTCTGAACCGCCGTGGACAGGAGGATGTAGTAGAGGGTGTTTCCGGTCAGGGCCAAACCGCCCAGCATCAGCCAGTCCCTGCGTCCGATCCGGGGGGCGAGCGTCCGCCAGCGCGGCATGATCAAGGCCAGGGCGATCAGGCCGTAGGCGAGATAGCGGCCGACCGTCAGCTGCAGAGGATTGAAACTGGACACCAGCGCCGGCGCCAGAAAGACCAGCCCCCACAGGGCGCCGGCCCCGACCCCGCACAGGATGCCGGCCGTCATGTCGTTTCCGGATCGCCGGAGGGCTTCGGTGGTCATTTCTCTCACCCGCTCGAGGACCAGCGGGCTATAGCAGCGGTTTACCGGGGCGTTTCCTCTGCTTGCCCCGCCTGGACGCAACAAAGACCCGCCCGATGACCCGGCCCGCATCGCCCCGATCGCTCGACGCCTTCGACCTGGCGATCCTGCGCCTCCTTCAGACGGACGCCCGCACGCCCCAGCGGACCATCGCCGAGGCCGTCCACCTCTCGGCCGCGGCGGTCCAGCGACGCATCGCGGCGCTGGAGGCTTCCGGCGTCATCTCGGGCAACACCGCCGTGATCGATCCCGAGGCGGTGGGCCTGGGCATCACCGCCATCGTCGAGGTGCATCTGGAGGACGAGCGCACCGAGAGCATCCGCGAGGCGAAGGCCCTGTTCCGCGCCGAACCGGCGGTGCAGCAATGCTACTATTCGACGGGCGGGATCAGCTTCTTCCTGATCGTCGTGACGACCGACATGACCGCCTATCAGGCCCTGGCCCGGCGGCTGTTCGAGGACAATCCCCGCGTCAACCGCTTCCGCACCCTGGTCGCGCTCGACCGGGTGAAGACGGGCGGCGCCCTGGCTTTCTGACGCCGTCGTTCAAGGCTTCAAACGGTGGTCCGGCGACGTTCGATGTGGAGCGCCGCCCCTCCGGCCAGCAACAGCCCGAGCAGGATCATCGCCCATTCGGACAGGGTCGGAACGGGATCGGGGCCGCGCGCCGGACCGCGCGCCGGACCTGTGCACAGGCTCGAGAAGGCGATGCTGGAGGCTCTAGGCACGTCGGCGAAGGTGGACACGCCCGCAGAGGTCAGATTGCCTCCGGGGGTGAACACGGCCCTGTCCACCTTGTAAATCCGGCCGAGCGTGCGACCTGTGACGTACAGGTTTCCCGCGCGGTCGAACGCCAGGCCGGCAGCATCGATCTGGGTGGTCAGATACAGCGACCGGGAGCCCCCGCCGGGAGCGATGCGGTATACCCGCGCCTGGTTCAACTCCGTCACGAACAGGGCGCCGTCGGTATCGAACGCCAGTCCTGCCGGGAACTGCAGGCCGCCGACGACGCCGTTCGTCCCCCATGTCGTCAGCAGGGCGCCGTTCGGTTGGTAGGCCCTCACCTCCCCGGCGGTAAAGCTGGCGACATAGATGTTCCCCGCCGCATCCAGGGCGATCCCCGTCACGCCGTTCAAACCCGAGTTGATGACGGTGGTGGACGTCCCGTTCGGTGCGACGCTGATGACGCTGTTTGTTCGGAAGGAAGTGACGAGCAGATTTCCCGCGCCGTCGAAGGCGGCCCCCTCCAACGAATTGCCCGCAGTAGCGAAGGACGCTCCGTTGACGGTGACGCGCCCCGGGTTGCTGCTTTCAACGACATAGGCGTCTCCGGTGGCGCTCATGGCGATACCGCCGAGATCGATGCCGCCCGTCGAGAAATAAGGGGTGACCGCGCCTGTCGCGTCGACGCGAGAGACCTGGTTCGCGAGATACTGGGTGACGTTCAGCGGAAAACTGCCGCAGGCCGGTTGCTGGGCCAATGCGGGCTGGGCGACGCCCAGAGACAGAGCGGCACCGATCGCCAGTGCTCGCATCCGGTGTCGCATTGGCTTGCCCCCGCAAAAACCTGGCCGAACACGGATCGGCCGCAATACGCCGAATTAAGCGGGCCCCGCGACCTCGTCAATCTTCCGTCTTCCGACCTGATCGAGGTGGTTCACACCCTGCGTCAGGTCGTATGTGTGAAGGAATGACGGGAGCCGGTCATGCACCCATGCGCGGCCGGCTTTCGTCGTTCAGGGGGTATCCCTGGACCGCGCTCAAGTAGCGAGACAGAGCCTGTCCTCAGGCCAATCGAAGATTGGACCGGGGGGCGCGTCGAGCGGTAGCGCCCTTCTAGAAAGCGCTTTCGCCCGTGATGGCCCGGCCCAGGATCAGCGCATGCACGTCGTGCGCCCCTTCGTAGGTGTTGACCGTCTCCAGGTTCATGGCGTGGCGCATGACATGCAGCTCGCCGGTGATGCCCGCCCCGCCGTGCATGTCGCGGGCCTCCCGCGCGATGGCCAGGGCCTTGCCGCAGTTGTTGCGCTTCATCAGGCTGATGGCCTCGGGCACCCAGGCGCCGGTGTCGAGCAGACGGCCGAGCGCATAGGCGCCCTCCAGACCCAGGAAGATCTCGGTCTGCATGTCGGCCAGTTTCTTCTGCACCAGCTGGCGGCTGGACAGCGGACGACCGAACAACATCCGCTCACCGACATAGTCCCGCGTCGCATGCAGGCAGAACTCGGCGGCGCCCATGGCCCCCCAGCTGATGCCGTAGCGGGCCTTGTTCAGGCAGGAGAACGGCCCGCGCAGACCCTTCACGCCGGGCAGGATGTTGGCCTCGGGCACGAAGACGTCGTTCAGCCCGATGTCGCCCGTGATCGACGCACGCAGCGAAAGCTTGTCGCCGATCTTGCCGGTGGTGAAGCCCTCCATCCCGCGCTCGACGATGAAGCCCCGGATCACGCCGTCCAGCTTCGCCCAGACCACGGCCAGGTCGCTGATCGGCGAGTTGGTGATCCAGTATTTGCCGCCGTTCAGCCGATAGCCGCCATCCACGGCCACGGCGTTGGTCTTCATCGAGGCCGGGTCCGACCCGCCGTCCGCCTCGGTCAGGCCGAAACAGCCGACCAGTTCGCCCGCCGCCATCCGGGGCAGGAACTTCATCTTCTGCTCCTCCGAGCCGAAGGCGTAGATCGGATACATGGCCAGGGACGACTGCACCGACATGGCGCTGCGATAGCCGCTGTCGACCGCCTCGATCTCGCGCGCGATCAGGCCATAGGCGACATGGCTGACGCCCGAACCGCCGTACTGTTCCGGCAGGGTGGCCCCCAGAAAGCCCATCTCGCCCATCTCGGTCATGATGGCGCGGTCGAAGGTCTCGTCGCGGAAGGCGGCGACGACGCGGGGCAGCAGTTTCTCGCGCGCATAGGACCGGGCGGCGTCGCGGATGGCGCGCTCGTCCTCCGTCAGCCGGCCCTCCATGTCGAACGGGTCGTCCCACTTGAAGGTCTGGGTCACGGGTGCGGCGCCGTCGGCCATGGGACTTCCTCGATCTGCTCGCGGGCTTCTCACGCGGGTTTGACACGCCGGCCCTGTTCGATGCGACCGTTTAGGCCAGAATGCGCGGGACGGGTAGAGACCGGGCCCGTCTCAAGCTAGGCTGACCGGATGATCCGCGCCTTCAAACGTCTGTTCGTCGATCACCCGAAAGAGGTGGGCGAAACCTATGTCGAGCACGCCGGGGTGGCGACCCGCATGGGCTGGAAGCTGGCCAGGCTGTCGGCTTGCGCCTTCATCCACGCGGTCATGCCGGGGGCGCACAAGACCACCGTCTCCACCAGCATCAAGCGGATGGCCGACGACATGGGCTATCGCGCCGAGATCGCCCGCGAGGCCCGCATGAAGGACGCCGGCGCCTTCGACCCCGGCCTCTAGCATGACCGCACAGGCTCTGGCGGGGGTTCGCGTCCTCGATCTGTCCCGCGTTCTGGCCGGCCCCTGGGCGACCCAGACCCTGGCCGATCTGGGCGCCGAGGTGATCAAGATCGAACGGCCCGGCGTCGGCGACGACACCCGGGCCTGGGGGCCGCCTTTCACGACGAAGACCGACGGCTCGCGCGGCGACAGCGCCTATTTCCTCTGCGCCAACCGGGGCAAGAAGTCGGTCGCCCTGGATATCGCCTCCGAAGAGGGCGCCGCGACCATCCGCAAACTGGCCGAGACCTCCGACGTCCTGGTCGAGAACTTCAAGGTCGGGGGCCTGAAGAAGTACGGCTTGGACTACGCCAGTCTCGCCGCCATCAATCCGAAGCTGGTCTACTGCTCCATCACCGGCTTCGGCCAGACTGGGCCCCGCGCCGGTCAGGCGGGCTACGACTACATGATCCAGGCCATGGGCGGTCTGATGAGCGTGACCGGTCAGCCGGACGGGGCGCCGGGCGCGGAGCCCATGAAGGTCGGGGTCGCTTTCGTCGATCTGGCCACCGGCCTCTATGCGTCGAACGCCATCCTCGCGGCCCTCCTGCATGCCCGCGCGACCGGACAGGGTCAGCATGTCGACATCGCCCTGTTCGACGTCCAGGCCGCCATGCTGGCCAATCAGGCGACCAACTGGTTCGTCTCCGGCAAGGCCCCGACGCGAATGGGCAACGCCCACCCGAACCTCGTGCCGTACCAGCCCTTCCCGACCTCGGACGGGATGGTGGTGATCGCGGTCGGCAACGACGGCCAGTATCGCGCCTTGTGCGGCGTCCTCGGCGCCGAGACCCTGGCGACCGATCCCCGCTACGCCGCCAACGCCGGCCGGATCGGGCGCCGGGCCGAACTGGTCGCCGCCATCTCGGCCCTGACCCGCGACCTGACCATGACCGAGCTGTTCGCCCGGCTGGAGGCGGCGGGCGTCCCCTGCGGCCCCGTCAACACCATCGACCAGGTCTTCGAGGAGCCCCAGGCGAAGCATCGCGGGCTGGAGATCGACCTTCCCCGCGACGACCTGTCCAGGCCGACGAAGACCGTCGCCTCCCCCATCCGTCTGTCCGAAACCCCCGTCCGCTACGACCGCGCCCCGCCGGTGCTGGGCGCGGATACGGACGAGGTTCTGGGATCGCTCAACCGCTGATCCGGGCCGCGATCTCATGGGCGGCCAGAGGGTTTGGGCCCACCGACCAGTCGATCAGGCTTAGCCCCGGCACACGACCGAAGTGCCGGACGTTGCGGGTCACCACCGTCCAGCCTCGGGCGAGCGCCTGACCGGCGATCAGGGTGTCGATCTCGCCGATCGGCGTGCCAACGTCTCGCAACCGAGCCCTGAGCTCACCGGAAGTCCGGCTGTCGTCCGCCGAGAAGTCGATGGGCGAACACTGCGCCAGCAAGGCGTCCAACTGCATTCGCCGACGCTCCGACGAGCCCGCGGCGGCCAGCCCCGTCTCCAACTCGTGCAATACCATCACCGAGACGACCATCGGGATCGAGGACAAGGTCGCTTCCGAAAAGCGCGCCAGCACATCGGCATTCCGGCGACGATGCAGGTCGATCCAGATGCTGGTGTCGAGCGAGAGGATCACCAGCGGATGATCGGATCGATGGATTGGCGCGGCGGATCGGGGAACGGATCGTTCGGATCGTCTAGCGCATCGATCCGCGCCCACATGGCGTCCAGATCTGCCTGGGTCGTCGCCCGTTTGCGGACGGGCTCCAGGATGACGGCGTCACCCTCGCGGCGAATGGACACCTCCTGCCCCTCGAACCGGAAGGCCTTGGGCAGGCGCACGGCCTGGCTGCCGCCGTGGGCGAACAGACGGGCGGTTTCGGCGATTCCGGGAGGTTTGCGTGAGACGGCCATGAGGCAGGCTTTCGTATCTACGGATTGTAGATACATTTTTCCGGGTCGATTTTCAATCGACCACGCTTCGGGTCGCCCTACGGCGGGTCGAGGATCAGTTTCCGCACGATCAGGACGACGAAGGCCGCGAAGAAGATCAGGGCGGACAGCAACATCCCCTGCCAGGACGGCGCGCGCAGACGACGCGGCAGGCTGGTTCCCCAGAAGCCCCCGGTCGCGAAGGCGACCAGGGCCATCAGGGTCGTCGCTGCGCGCGTGGTCGCGGGCGTCCCGCCGATATCGTCGCCGTCCGGCTCCGCGAACTCGCCGGCCTGGGCGCGGGACAGGAGTGCGCGGGCCTCTTCCAGACTGGACTCCGCGCCCATGATGCGGATGCCCAGGGCGCGCTGCATCAGGGGATCGATGGTCGTCTGGTGCCGTTCCGTGACGAAGACGCGGATGCCGTGGGATTCCAGAAAGGCCGCCGCCAGATCGGCCTCATAGACATCTTGGAAGCGGGCGATCTCGACCAGGCTCATGGCGGAAGGCTAGCACGGGCGGCCCAAATGAAAACGGCGGGGC
Organism: Brevundimonas staleyi; assembly: GCF_041893865.1. Classification (GTDB taxonomy): domain Bacteria; phylum Pseudomonadota; class Alphaproteobacteria; order Caulobacterales; family Caulobacteraceae; genus Brevundimonas; species Brevundimonas staleyi. Next base: position 616,304 of record NZ_CP169082.1, on the reverse strand, counting down.
CGTCGCCGACCCCGCCGTTCAATGGTTCCGCCATCGCCGACCTTACAGGTCCAGCAGGGCCCGCGCCGGGTCTTCCAGCAGTTGCTTGACGCGCACCAGGAAGGTCACCGCTTCCTTGCCGTCGACGATGCGGTGATCGTAGCTCAGGGCGATGTACATCATCGGCCGGATCTCGACCTGGCCGTTCACCGCCATCGGGCGCTGGACGATGTTGTGCATGCCCAGGATGCCCGACTGGGGCGCGTTCAGGATCGGGGTCGACATCAGCGACCCATAGGTGCCGCCGTTGGTGATGGTGAAGGTGCCGCCCTGCAGCTGGTCCAGCGTCAGGTCGCCGTCGCGCGCGGCCTTGCCCAGCGCCCCGATGCCCTTCTCGATGCCGGCCAGCGACAGCACGTCGGCGTCACGCAGGACCGGAACCACCAGACCCTTGTCGGTGCCGACGGCGACGCCGATGTCGTAGTGGTTCTTGTAGATGATGTCGGTGCCGTCGATCTCGGCGTTGACGGCCGGGATCTCCTTCAGGGCGGCGACGACGGCCTTGGTGAAGAAGGACATGAAGCCCAGCTTCACGCCGTGGGCCTTCTCGAAGGCCTCCTTGTACTGGTTCCGCAGGGCCATGACGTTGGTCATGTCCACCTCGTTGAAGGTGGTCAGCTGGGCGGCCGTGTTCTGCGATTCCTTCAGGCGACGGGCGATGGTCTGACGCAGGCGCGTCATCTTCACCCGCTCCTCGCGCGGCTGGTCGGGCCGCGGAGCCGCGGCGGGCTGAACCGGAGCCGGCGTCGAGGCGGAGGCAGCCGGGGCCACGGCGGCGCCGATGGCGGCGAGCGCATCACCCTTGGTGATGTTGCCCTTCGGACCCGTGGCGGCGATGGCCTTCGGGTCCAGATTGTTCTCGGCGACCACGCGCTGGACGGCGGGCGACAGGGTGGCCCCAGAAGCTTGGTTCGCGATCTGGGCCGAACCGGCGTTGGCCGAAGCGGCCGGAGCCGGAGCGGCAGGGGCGGCGGCCGGAGCGGCGGCGGCGCCCGAACCCGAGACCGAGCCGATGACCTGACCGGGGGTGACCGTCGCGCCTTCGTCGACCGTGATGGTCAGGACGCCGTCGGCGGGCGAGGCGATTTCCAGGGCGACCTTGTCGGTCTCGATCTCGACCAGGATCTCGTCCTTCTTGACCGCGTCGCCGGTCTTCTTGGACCATTTGCCGACCGCGCCCTCGGCGACGCTCTCGCCCATGACCGGGATCTTGATCTCGACCGACGAAGCAGCGGCAGGCGCGGCGGCCGGAGCGGCCTCAGCCTTCGCGGCCGGAGCCGGAGCCGGAGCAGCGGCGGCGGGCTTGGCGCCGGCGGCGCCTTCGGTGACCGAACCCAGGATGGCGCCCGGCGTCACGGTGTCGCCTTCGCCGAACTTGATGTCGCCCAGGGTGCCGTCGACCGGAGCCACGACTTCCAGCGAGACCTTGTCGGTCTCCAGCTCGACCAGGACCTCGTCCTTCTTGACCGGGTCGCCCACCTTCTTGGACCACTTGGCGATCGTGGCTTCGGAGACGGATTCTCCAAGGGCGGGGGTCAGGATGTCGGCCATGTGTCGGTTCCGGTCGGTGTCAGGCGTGGCGTTATATAGGCGAGAACGGCGACAGACGGGAGACCGCCTGTCGCCGGGGATTTAGGCGAAAGCCTCGGTGGTGAAGGCTTCCAGTTCCTTGAGGTGCCGGCTCATCAGGCCGGCGGCGGTCGAGGCCGAGGCCGGGCGACCGACGTAGCGGGCGCGCTTGGACTTCACCGACAGCTTTTCCAGCGTCAGCTCGATCCACGGATCGACGAAGGTCCAGCCGCCCATGTTCTTCGGCTCTTCCTGGCACCAGACCAGTTCGGCGTTGGGGAAGCGGGCCAGTTCGGCCGACAGCGACTTGATCGGCCACGGATAGAACTGTTCCAGACGCAGGATGTAGACGTCGTTGACGCCCTTCTTCTCGCGCGCGTCCAGCAGGTCGTAATAGACCTTGCCCGAGCACAGGATCACGCGGCGGATGTCCTTGTCGCCCTTGATCGTGATGCCCGAGACGTCCGGACGGGTCTGGGCGTCGTCGTGCAGGACGCGGTGGAAGGACGAACCCTCGGCCATGTCCTTCAGGGTCGAGACCGCCTTCTTGTGACGCAGCAGGCTCTTCGGCGTCATCAGGATCAGGGGCTTCCTGAACGACCGGTGCATCTGGCGACGCAGGATGTGGAAGTAGTTTGCAGGCGTCGTGCAGTTGGCGACCTGCATATTGTCCTCGGCGCACTGTTGCAGGAACCGCTCCAGGCGGGCCGAGGAGTGTTCCGGACCCTGACCCTCGTAGCCGTGGGGCAGGAGCATGGTCAGACCGCACATGCGCAGCCATTTGCGCTCGCCCGACGAGATGAACTGGTCGATCACCACCTGGGCGCCGTTCACGAAGTCGCCGAACTGGGCTTCCCACATCACCATGGTGTTCGGATCGGCCAGGGCGTAGCCGTACTCGAAGCCCAGCACCGCCTCTTCCGACAGGGCCGAGTCGATCACCTCGTAGTGGGCGGTGTCGCCGCCGAGGTTGTTCAGCGGGGTGTAGCGCTCTTCCGTCGTCTGATCGACGATGCCCGAGTGGCGCTGCGAGAAGGTGCCGCGCACCGAATCCTGACCCGACAGGCGGATCGGATAGCCCTCGTCCAGCAGCGAGGCGAAGGCCAGGCTCTCCGCCGTGGCCCAGTCGATGTTCTGGCCTGAGTCGATCGTCTCGCGGCGGGCCTCATAGACGCGCTTCAGCGTCTTGTGGATGTCCACCGAGTTCGGAATGGTCGTCAGGCGGTGGCCGAAGTCCTTCAGCTTGGCCTCGGCCACGGCGGTCTCGCCGCGACGTTCGTCGCCCTCGGCCAGGGCCTTGCCCTTCCACTGGCCGTCGAGCCAGTCGGCCTTGTCCGCCTTCCAGGTCTTGCCGGCCTCGAACTCGGCGTCGAGGAAGGCCTCGAACCGCGCCAGTTCGGCGTCCACCTCTCCTTGCGTGATCACGCCCTCTTCCACCAGACGCTTGGAGTAGATCTCGCGCGTCGACGGCAGGGAGCGGATCTTGGCGTACATGATCGGCTGGGTGAAGGTCGGGTCGTCGCCTTCGTTGTGGCCGAAGCGGCGGTAGCAGAACATGTCCACCACCACGTCCTTCTTGAACTTCTGGCGGTATTCCGTGGCCACCTTGGCGGCGAAGACGACCGCTTCGGGATCGTCGCCGTTCACGTGGAAGATCGGCGCCTGGACCATCAGGGCGACGTCCGACGGATAGGGCGTCGAACGCGAGTTACGCGGCGAGGTCGTGAAGCCGATCTGGTTGTTGATGACGAAATGCATCGTCCCGCCGGTGCGGTAGCCCTTCAGACCCATCAGGGCGAAGCACTCCGCGACCACGCCCTGGCCCGCGAAGGCGGCGTCGCCGTGGATCAGGACGGGCATGACCTTGGAGCGGTCCAGCGCCCACTGGCTTTCCGACAGGCCCTTGTTGGCCTCGCGGATGTCGAACGCCTGTTTGGCGCGCGACTTGCCCAGCACGACCGGGTTGACGATCTCCAGGTGCGACGGGTTGGCGGTCAGCGACAGGTGGACGGAGTTGTCGTCGAACTTCCGGTCCGACGAGGCGCCCATATGGTACTTGACGTCGCCCGACCCCTCGATGTCGCTGGGCACGGACGAGCCGCCCTGGAACTCGTGGAAGATGGTCTTGTACGGCTTGCCCATCACGGCGGCGAGCATGTTCAGGCGGCCGCGGTGGGCCATGCCGAACACCATCTCGTCGACGCCCAGGGCGCCGCCGCGCTTGATGATCTGCTCCATGGCCGGAACCATGGCCTCGCCCCCGTCCAGGCCGAACCGCTTGGTGCCGGGGAAGCGCTTGTGCAGGAAGCGTTCGAAGCCCTCGGCCTCGATCAGCTTGTTCAGGATGGCGATCTTGCCTTCCTTGGTGAAGCCGTTCTTCTCGAAGGCGTCCGCGCCCTCGAACCGCTGCTGGAGCCAGGACTTCTCCTCCGGCTCGGCGATGTGCATGAACTGGATGCCGATATTGCCGCAGTAGGTGCGCTTCAGGATCGCCATCACCTCGCGGATGGTGCCCGTCTCCAGACCCAGCACGCCGTCGAGGTAGATCGGCCGGTCCAGATCGGCATCGGTGAAGCCGTAGAACTCCGGCGTCAGCTCGGGATTGTTGGTCGCCGTCTCGATCCCCAGCGGATCGAGCGTCGCCTGCAGGTGACCGCGCACGCGATAGCTGCGGATCAGCATCAGGACGCGGATGGAATCGTGGGCGGCCGCGCGAACGTCAGCGGCCGAGGTGCCGGCGGCGGCCGGGGCGCTGACCGGGGCGGCGACGGCAGGCGCGCCCTTGGCCTTCGGGTCGGGTTTGGGCGCGGGCCAGCGGCCGTCGAACACGGCGGTCTGTTCCGAGGGTTCGGTGACCTGCGAGCGGCCCCAGGATCCGGCGGCGGCGGACGCCTGCACGGTCGCGGCGGTGTCCCGCAGTTGGTCGAAGAAGCCGCGCCATTCGGCCGAGACGCTGGACGGATCGGCCGCCCATTTGTCGTGAAGGCCTTCGATGAAGGCGGCATTGGAGCCGTAGAGGAAGCTGGTCTCGGCAAAGACCTGGTTCAGCCGACCGGCATCGTCCGCCATTTTATCGTCGTCCCGCTTCGGCCTCGGGTTTCTGAGCGGTCACATCCGCGTGAGGCCGGCGCGGATCATATAGGCGCTGTTTCCTTATGGGTCATGACCGAAGAGGGGCGAAGAGCGAAGAAATTGGTCGAATCCCCAAAGAAAAACGCCCCCGGCGCGGGCCGGAGGCGTCTTCCATGTCAAATCGCCGCACGAACGATGCGCGGATCGCTCCAATTCCTATCCGTGCACCCCAGCGAAGGCTGGGGTGCACGGAGTGTGGATCAGCCCTTCAGCACTTCGACCAGCGTCTTGCCGAGGCGGGCCGGCGACGGCGACATCTTGATGCCGGCCGCTTCCATGGCGGCGATCTTGGATTCCGCATCGCCCTTGCCGCCCGAGACGACGGCGCCGGCGTGGCCCATGGTGCGGCCCTTCGGAGCGGTACGGCCCGCGATGAAGCCGGCCATCGGCTTCTTACGGCCCTTCTTGGCCTCGTCGATCAGGAACTGGGCGGCGTCTTCCTCGGCGCCGCCGCCGATTTCGCCGATCATGATGATCGAGGTGGTTTCGTCATCGGCCAGGAACATCTCCAGCATGTCGATGAACTCGGTGCCCTTGACCGGGTCGCCGCCGATGCCGACGGCCGTCGTCTGGCCCAGGCCCTCGTTGGTCGTCTGGAAGACGGCCTCATAGGTCAGGGTGCCCGAACGCGACACGATGCCGACGTTGCCCTTCTTGAAGATGGAGCCCGGCATGATGCCGATCTTGCACTCGTCCGGCGTCAGGACGCCCGGGCAGTTCGGGCCCAGCAGGCGCGAGTTGGAGCGGTCCAGGCGAGCCTTCACCTTGACCATGTCCAGCACCGGGATGCCTTCGGTGATGCAGGTGATGAAGGGGATCTCGGCGTCGATGGCCTCGATGATGGCGGCCGCGGCGCCCGACGGCGGCACGTAGATGACCGAGGCGTCGGCGCCGGTCGCGTCCTTGGCTTCGGCGACCGAGGCGTAGATCGGCAGGGTCTCGCCGTGCGAGCCCGTCCAGTTGGCGCCGCCCTTCGACGGGTGGACGCCGGCCACCATCTGGGTGCCGTGATAGGCCAGGGCCTGTTCGGTGTGGAAGCCGCCGGTCTTGCCGGTCAGGCCCTGCACGATGATCTTGGTGTTCTTGTCGACGAGGATGGACATCAGGTCTCTCTGTCAGGCGGGAAGGAAAGGGTTTTCGACCCGGACCGACCCGTAGGTCTGCCCGTGTCTGAGGTCTTCGGAGTAGAGAACTTTTGCGCCCAGGCGCTCGGCGGCGGCGATGATCGCGCCGTCCCAGTAGCTGATCTGATAGCGGCGGGCGTTGTCGATGCCGGCCAGAACGACGTCGGGCGTCACGGGCTGACACGGCTTGAGGGCGATGGTGCGGACCCACTCGCGCGCCTTGTCCGGCGACAGGGGGGTTTCGCTCTTGCGGGTGGCGTTGTTGTAGAACTCGGCCAGAACCTGGCCCGAGGTGCAATAGTCCTCGGTCAGCACGATCTCGCGCGCGCGGTCCCACCGACGACCGGCGTGGTCACGGCCCAGCGCGGCGTAGAGCAGCACATCGGTGTCGAGGAAGACCTCAGAATTCGCGATCAAACCGAGGTTCCCCGCTGTAGGTCTCTTCGCGCGTCGGCGGGCGCCAGCCTTCGCCGCCCCGGCCCTCGGATTCGTCGATCAGCTTGAGCAGCGCCTCGCGCGCCTCGTCCTTGGACGTTTCCTGCTGAACCCACTGGGTCAGGAAACCCCGCACCGCTTCGTTCACGGTGGTCCGCTTCATGGCGGCCAGCACCCGCACCTTGTCGAGCAGGTCGTCGTCGATGGCGAGGGTGAGGTTGCGGGTCACCCCTGCCGATTACACGGGTTATGTGGAGCACACAATCCGTGCGGACCGCTCAGATCGGCGTCAGCAGGCCCAGCCGACGCAGCAGCCCCGCCTGCCAGGGCCGCAGGGCGTAAAGGTCGGCGAACAGGGCCGCCTCCCGGCCGTCGGCGCGCGCGGCGGCATAGGCGGCCTGCTGGCGCCGGCGGCGACGGCCCATCTCGACGACATCCTTGCTCGCCAGACGCCGGTCCCATTTGGCGCGCCAGGCGTCCAGACCGATGGCGTCGTGGTGCAGCAGCCAGGCCGTGCGGCCCGTGCGCGGATCGCGCGCGCGAACCGCCTTCAGGGGTTTTCCGTCGCGCTTGGATTCGTGGATGCAGACCATCAGGTCGGGCCGTCCGCGCCGCACCGCATGCTTGCCCATGTGGTGCGCGAGCAGGCCGTGGACGAAGAAGGCGCCGCGCCCTCCATAGATCAGGGCGGCGAACTGGTCGGAACAGGGGCCGTGATAGGACTTCCTCGCCCAGACCGATCCGTACTCGCGGGTCAGGTCGTCGCCCGCGCGCCAGACGGCCTCGACGGTCGGAAAGATCACGGCCTCGCGGGTCTCCGGCGCCGCCGACAGGACCTCCCCGACATCAGGGCCGTCCAACATGAACTCGTCGACGTCGACCACCAGAAGCCAGTCGGCCTCGAGACTGGAATAGGCCTCGGCGTACACGACCCGCTGTCGGTGCTCGACCGCCCCTGGCCGCCCGCCGCGCGGGGCCCAGAAGGCGGCGTCGCAGGCGACGAGGTCGCCGTGGGCCAGGCCGACCACCGCCGCATCCGGCGTCTCCGCGGCGTCGAAATAGACCCGAATGCGCCCCGCGCCCTTCGCCCGATAATGATCGACGAAGGCGGCCACATGCCGCTCCGGCGCCAGGGCCATGGCGACGACCTCGAAGGTGGCCAAGCGCGATTGCTCCGTAAATGGGGTTCGAGACCAGTATTATCGCATGACCCAAAAAGAAAAAGCGCCGGGCCGAGGCCCGACGCTTTTGACTCACGCGATTGTCGCCTGGATCAGCCGACCGCCGCGACGATCTTCTGGGCGGCGTCGTCGAGGTCGTCGGCGGCCTGGATGGTCAGGCCCGACTCGTTCAGGATTTTCTTGCCCAGCTCGGCGTTGGTGCCCTCGAGGCGGACGACCAGCGGCACCTTCAGGCCCACTTCCTTCACGGCCGCGACCACGCCCTCGGCGATGACGTCGCACTTCATGATGCCGCCGAAGATGTTGACCAGGATGCCCTGGACGGCCGGGTCGGCGGTGATGATCTTGAAGGCCGCCGCGACCTTGTCCTTGCCGGCGCCGCCGCCGACGTCGCAGAAGTTGGCCGGCTCCTTGCCGTACAGCTTGATGATGTCCATCGTCGCCATGGCCAGACCGGCGCCGTTGACCATGCAGCCGATGTTGCCGTCCAGCGCGACGTAGGCCAGGTCCCAGGCCGAGGCCTCGATCTCCTTGGCGTCTTCTTCGGTCTCGTCACGCAGGGCCTTGATGTCCTCGTGGCGGAACAGGGCGTTGCCGTCGAACGAGACCTTGGCGTCCAGGACGCGCAGGTGGCCGTCCTTCATCACGATCAGGGGGTTCACCTCCAGCATGTCCATGTCCTTCTCGACGAAGGCCTTGTAGAGCGCGGGGAACAGCGACTTGGCGTCCTCGGCGGCCGCTCCGGTCAGCGCGTAGGCGGCGACGATCTTGGCCACGTCGTCGGCGGTGACGCCGGTTTCCGGGTCGATGACGATGTTCTGGATTTTCTCGGGCGTGTCGTGGGCGACGGCCTCGATGTCCATGCCGCCCTCGGTCGAGACGACGAAGGCGATGCGGCCGTACTGACGGTCGACCAGCAGCGAGCAGTAGAGCTCACGGTCGATGTCGGCGCCGTCCTCGATGTAGAGGCGGTTCACCTGCTTGCCGGCGTCACCGGTCTGGGCGGTGACCAGGGTGTTGCCCAGCATTTCCTTGGCATGAGCGACGGCCTCTTCGACCGAGAAGGCCAGGCGGACGCCGCCCTTGGCGTCGGCCGGCAGTTCCTTGAACTTGCCCTTGCCGCGGCCGCCGGCGTGGATCTGGGACTTCACGACATAGAGGGGGCCGGGCAGGGATTTCGCTGCGGCCTCGACCTCGTCGACCGAGGTGACGGCGACGCCCGCCGCGACCGGGGCTCCGAAGCCCTTGAGGACCTGCTTGGCCTGATATTCGTGAATGTTCATGGATGCGCCCAACGTCTCTCAGGGAGGAATTGGCCGCGCTTATAGGCGCGCCCGCTTCGCAGGTGCAACCGTCTGCCGACGACGTTCGCCATCCATCCCGAGGGACGGACGGCGGTCTTTGCGGTCAAGGACTGACGTTTTCGCTTGGTTTGCGACGTTTGCCGTAACCGAAATCGCCGAAAACGGCGGTCCTGGCATGGTCGAAATCACCGCCGGATTCTCAGTCGATCCAGTCCTTCTTCAGGGTCCGCGACGCCCCGATCAGCAGGACGGCGGCCATCAGATAGAAGCCCATGCCGGTGTAGATGGCCCAGCGCAGGCTCTCGTCGCCGAAGCGCGGGGCCAGAAGGTCGCTCATCCACCCGAAGTAGTAGAAGCCGACGGCCAGGCCGAGCAGGTTGTTGATCAGAAGGAAGATGGCCGAGGCGGTCGAACGCATCGGCGCGGGCGCGATATGCTGGACCGCCGCCGTGATCGGACCCAGCCAGGCTAGGTTCAGACCCGTCGGGATCAGGAAGATCAGGAAGGCCAGGGTCAGCTGCTGCACCTGCGACCCGCCGCCCGGCAGGACCAGACCGATCAGCCACGGCGAGTTCATCGCCAGGATGAAACAGGGCGCCGAGATCAGGAAGGCGATGGCCGGCGTCAGCGGATAGGCGCCCTTGCCGCGCTTGCCCAGCTTGTCGGCGATCATGCCTCCGCCCCAGATGCCCAAGAGGCCGCCGATCAGGGCGATGCCCGAATAATACCAGCTGGTCTGGGCCAGGGTCAGGTCGAAGCTGCGCATGAAGAAGAGCGGCAGCCAGCCCGCCACGCCGTAGCCGCAGACCGAGGACGAGGCCGCGCCGAAGGCCAGCAGCCAGAAGCTGGGCTTGGGCATGACGACCGAGGCGGTGGCGCGGGCGACCCAGAAGGAAATCCCGATGACCACGGCCAGGAGGCCGCCGAACAGCAGCACCAGCGGATTGCCGATGGCCAGACCCGCGAACCGGCCGAGCGCGGCCAGGACCAGGCAGCCTCCGCCGAGGCCCAGCATGATCTGGGCGGCGGTGCGGCCGACCTTGTCCGAGCCCTTGGCGGGAACGGAGGCGGCGACCGGGGCGGCATCGACGGGCGCGACGACGGGCTTGGGCGCATCCGTGCCGCCGCGCACCGGATCCTTGACCGTCAGGCGCAGCAAGGGGGCGATCAGGAGGCCCAATAGACCGACCACGATGAAGGCGGTGCGCCAGCCGTAGGTCGCGGCCAGGAGACCCCCGACCAGGGTGCCGGCTGCGGTGCCCAGCGGAATGCCGAAGGCGAAGGCGGCGAGCGCCCGCGCGCGCTGGTTGGGCGGGAAATAGTCGGCGATCAGCGAATAGGCCGGGGCCACGCCGCCCGCCTCCCCCACGCCCACCCCCATGCGGAACAGGAACAGCTGGCCGAACGACCCGGCCATGCCGCAGAGCGCCGTGAACGACGACCAGACGGCCAGGGCGCCCGTCATGATCCAGACCCGGCTGGCCCGGTCGGCGAGCGCCGCCAGCGGAATGGCCAGGGTCGAATAGACCGAGGCGAAGGCGATGCCGCCGAGCAGCCCGAACTGGCTGTCCGACATCCCGAACTCTTCCTTCAGCGGCGCGGCCAGGATGCCGATGATCTGCCGGTCCAGGAAGTTCAACATGTAGACCAGGATCAGGATCGCCAGGACGTAGTAGCGGTATCCGGGCTTCATCGGGACTGGTGCGACCGTATCCGTCATCGGGGTTTCCTCTGGACTCTCGTTCCTTGCCTTGACCGTAGCGGCGGCATGGCAGGCTGCAAAAGAAAAAGGGCGGCGGCTCCTTCGAACCGCCGCCCCAGGCGCATCATGGGAGGTTTAGTACCGGACGGTGACCGACGCCGAGAAGGTGCGCGGCGGGCCGTAGAAGGCCGAGATCGAGTTGTTGTAGGTGGGGCCGGCGAAGTTGTAGCCGCCGACCTTGTACTCTTCGTCCGTCAGGTTCTTGCCGGTCAGGGCGACCTGATAGTGGCCGCTGGGCGCGGTCCAGACGGCGGCCAGATCCACCAGGGTGTAGGCGCCCTGGTCGAGGACCGGGTCCGGCGCGTCGAACAGGTGGTAGGCCGAACGGTAGGACAGCGACGGGGTGATGTTCAGCTCGCCGCCGGCCAGATCGCCCGACCAGGTCACCGCCCAGAAGCCCGACCAGGTGGGCGAGTTCTGCGGCTCGCGGGTGTCGGAGATGTCCACCGGCGTGCCGGTCACCAGCGTAATGAACTGGTCGAACTCGTTTTTCAGGTAACCGATCGAGAAGTTCGAGGTCAGGCTGTCGGTCAGGAAGGCGCGGCCTTCGAACTCGAAACCGTAGATGGTCGAGGCGCCGGCGTTGTCGACGACCGAGGCGATGCCCACGGCCGGCGCGGTCGCGACCTGCTGGGTCGTGATCTGCTGGTCCTTGTAGTCCGAGTAGAAGGCGGCCGAGGCGAACGACAGGCGGTTGTCGAAGGCCGTGCCCTTCAGGCCCAGCTCATAGGTGGTGACCGTCTCGGGCTGGTAGCCGTTGACCGTCTGGGGCACCAGGGCGGCGTCGCCGCGCATGTCCCAGCCGCCCGACTTGAAGCCCTGCGAGATCGAGGCGTAGCCGGTCAGGGCGTCGGTCAGGTCATACGAAACGCTGACGCGCGGCGTGAACTTCTCGAAGGTGTCCGCCGCCATGTAGTTGGTGCGGGTCTGCAGGATCGGACGCACCGCGCCGCCGGTCAGGGGCGTGCGGGTGGCGCCGAGGTAGAAGAAGCGCTGAACCTGGGCGTCCTTCTTGTCCTGGGTCCAGCGACCGCCGATCGAGGCGTGCAGGCGATCCGAGAAGTCGTAGCTGAAGTCGGCATAGGCCGAGAGCGACTCGGTGTTGACGTAGCCGGCGGCCGCGATGGCGACGCCCAGGTTGCCGGCGATGGTGTCGAACACGCCCGAGGATTCGCCGTCGAGGTAGTAGAGGCCCGCCACGCCCGACCAGTTGTCGCCCGAGAACAGGGCCTGGAATTCCTGGGTGAACTGTTTGTCCGAATAGATGGCCGGGATGTCGAGCGTCGGCAGCGGCGTCTGGTCGAAGTCGATGACGGTGGCCGTGTCGCCGCTGCGCCAGCCCGAGATCGACTTCAGGGTCAGGCTGTCGTTGACCGTGTATTCGACCGTGACGGCCGTGCCCTGGGTCTGGACTTCCTGGTTGCCCTGGATGCCGGCGTTGGTGTCGTAGACGCTGGCCGGGGGCGTGTAGCCGCCGACCGTCGAGTTGACTTCGCGGTGGCCGTTACGCGGGGCCGAGTCATCCTCGACGCGGTCCCAGGCGAAACGCACGAACAGCTGGTCGGTGGGGGTCCACTCGGCGCTGGCGCGATAGGCGGTGACGTTCTTGTCGTACTGGTCCTCGCCGGTGAACAGGTTGGTGCCGAAGCCGTCACGGTCGTATTTGGCGAAGGCGCCGCCCACCGCGAACGTGTCGCCCAGCGGGATGGTGGCCGAGACCAGGGCGTCGCGCTGGTTGTAGCTGCCCAGGGTGCCGCGGCCCATGAACTCGAACTCGTCGCCCAGACGCTTGGTCACGTATTTGATCGCGCCGCCGATGGTGTTGCGGCCGTACAGGGTGCCTTGCGGACCGCGCAGGACCTCGATGCGGTTGACGTCGAAGATGTCGAGCACGGCGCCTTGCGGGCGGGCGACATAGACGTCGTCGATATACAGGCCCACGCCCGGCTCGAAGCCCCAGAGCGGGTCCTGCTGGCCGACGCCGCGGATGAAGGAGATCAGGGTCGAGTTGGAGCCGCGGGCGATCTGGACCGTGGCGTTCGGCGTCTGCTGCTGCAGGGCGGTGATGTCGGTGGCGCCGGTGTTTTCCAGCTGTTCCGACGACAGGGCCGAGACGGCGACCGGCACGTCCTTCAGCTGTTCGTCGCGGCGACGGGCGGTGACGACGACGTCGTCCAGCGCGGTCTGATCCGTCGACGGCGCGTCCTGCGCCATCACCATCGTGGACGCGGCGCTCCAGGCGGCCCCGGCCAGCAGCACGCTCTTCATGACTCTGTTCATGCGAAACCCTCTTCCTGTGTTGTTTCCAGCCGAGACGCTTTTATTCAGCGTTCGATGATTTTCGCGGAAACTGACGATCTTTGGCCCCGGTGTCAAACGGCAGCGCTTCCGTCAGGGCATGTCGGGTCTCGTCTGTGGCGCCGTTGCACCGACCCGGATTTTCATGGCTAGCTCCGGACCATGAGCAAGATGGACGTTTCGCCGCCCGTTCCCGCAACCCCCGCGAGACGGGGCCGCCCGCCGAAGGTGAAGACCGAGGGTGTCGGCGGCGACACGCGCGAATCCATCCTGGACGCGGCCGAGGATCTGTTTTCCAAACACGGCTTCTACGGCGTCACCATCCGCGAGGTGGCGCGCGAGGCGGGGGTCGATACGGCCCTGGTCCACTATTATTTCGGGGCCAAGCGGGATCTGTTCGACGCGGTCTTCCTGCGCCGGGCCGAGGTCTGGAACAACGAGCGGGTGGAGGCCATCAACCGCTACGCCCTGTCGAATGCGGGCACGATGACGCTGGAAGGGTTGCTGCGCGCCTTCCTGGAGCCGCCGTTCCAGTGGTCGTTGAAGGGCGGGCCGGGGTGGAAACACTATTCGGCCCTGGTGGCCCAGACCAACGCCAACCCGGCCTTCGGCGGCGAGACCATGGCCCGCTATTTCGACCCGGCGATCCGGCGCCTGATCGAGCTGGTCAAGGCGGTCCTGCCCGATGCGCGCGAGGTCGATCTCTATTGGGCCTACCACAACCTGTCGGGCGCCCTGACCCTGACGCTCGGCGAGACCGGGCGTCTGGACCGGCTGTCGGGAGGACTGTGCCGATCCGGCGATCTGGAGACGGCCTGCGACTACATGGTCCGGTTCGCGGCGGCGGGGTTCAGGGCCGTCTGTCCGAGCCAGACCTAGACAAAGACCCCGTTGCTTCGGCTAGCGGGAGATGGGCATAGGAGAGAAAATATTCTTACCTCTCCCTTGCGCCGGCAGATCGCGATCCTAAGTCCGTGTCAGGTCTTTGACACGTCGCAACCCATCGAACGCGCCTCCTGCGGAGGGGCCGCCCGATTTCGCATAATCTGGCACGACCTCGCCGCCGGACGACCCCAAGCTCTTGATTTGACTACGTTGGCACGTGGCACTTGGCACTCCGTTTTCGGAAACAGTGCCACCGCCGCGTAAATCCTAATGCAGCCGGATCGCCTGCCGCGCGCCCGACGCCGGCAGGTCGAACGCGGCGGCGGCGAAGGACGGCGGGCCGAACCGTCCTCTCGCATCGCGGGAGAACCCATAGGCCTCCCTGGGCAGGCCGATCGGCCACAGCGTCAGTTCGCCGTTCCCGTCCGTGTCGTGAAAGGCCGCCACCGCATAGCGGCCGGGCGGCAGGTCGGTCAGGGTCACCGTCGTCACCGGGCCGGTGCGGGCGACCATCCGGCTGACCACCGGGTTCTCGTTCCGGCGAAAGCTCTCGGCGTCGCGGTAGACGGCGATGGCGATCCGCCCGCCCGCCTCCCGCGTGGACAGGCTCAGGGTCAGATCCTGCGCCAGGACCGGCGAGGCCAGACCGGTCAGGAAAAGCGCCAGTCCGCTCGCCAAAATCGTCAACTTCATCGATATGCCTTCTGGTGCTCGCCCCGAGCCCACAGACCACGCGCCGGAGAGGTTCGTCCAGCCATGACCGAGACCGCCCGCGCCCGGCCCAAGCGTCCCCTCACCCTGGGCTTCCTGCGCGGCATGATCATCGCCTCGGCGGCCGGGGTCGTCCTGTCCCTGGTCGGCGCCTTCGGCAGCATCCACGCGCCGCTGTGGATCCGGCTCGCCTACTGGATCCCGGTCATGCTGGGCGGCGCGCTGTGGGGCCATGTCGCCTCGCGGATCGTCGAACGCTGGATCGATTCCGACGCCCGACCATGGCTGGCGATCGCGGCCTTGAGCGTGGTCATCGCCGGGCCGGTGACGATCATGGTCTGGGCCGTGACCGGACTGGTGTTCGAGGGGCGGCCCTATCCTCTGGCCACCCTCCCCATGCTGGTGGGCCACGTCCTGACCATCAGCGCAGTGATGAGCGCCATCAACGTCTTCCTGTCCAAGGCCCAGCCGATCGAGACCCACGCCGCCCCGGCCGGAGCCGCCCCGGCCCGCTTTCCCGACCGCCTGCCGATGAAGCTGCGCGGGGCCGCGATCCGGGCGGTGCAGGCCGAGGATCACTACCTCCGCATCCACACAGACCGGGGCTCGGACCTGATCCTGATGCGGCTGTCCGACGCACTGGACGAGTTGGAAGGCCTCGAAGGCGCCCAGACCCACCGCAGCTGGTGGGTGGCCAGGGACGCCGTCCGCGATGTGGCCCGAGGCGACGGCCGGGCGACCCTGACGCTGGAGGGCGGAGTCGAGGCCCCCGTCAGCCGCCGCTACGCCAAGGCCCTCCGCGACGCCGGCTGGTATTGAACGATCTTTCCCTCCCCCTCGGGGAAGGGTGGTCGGAGCCGAAGGCGGAGACCGGGTGGGGACGGCAAGGCAAGGCCCCACAGTCTGTCGCCGCGTCGCCTTCCCCTCCCACCCCGTCGCTGCGCGACGACCCTCCCCCGCAGGGGAGGGAGAACGCTCTGCCTACCCTCTCCACGCCCCATGGAACCCCGCCGGCAGGGCCACGTCCGCCCGCCAGGTCGCCACCGGCCCGTTCTCGACCGAGGCGACGTCGAAGACGTGAAGCTCCGTCATCCCCTCGGCCAGGTTGATCGACGGGGCGACCAGCCAGGCGTCGCGCTCGGCCGAGGCGCCGGGCTTGGGAACGAAGACCGCCTCCTCCATGATCTGGTCGTCGCCGAAGTTGAAGGCGTGGTTCCGGCCCGTCTTCCAGTCCTGCACCGCCAGACCGTTCGGCAGGGGACGACCGCCGCGCTCGCCCGCGACATGGACGGTCAGGCTGCGTTCCAGACCGGCCCGACGCGGGTCGCCCTTCGGGAACTCCGCCGCCACGCCCGAGGAGGTCATCTCCGCCCGGCCGTTCGGATAGAGGGTCACCAGCTTCAGCTCGCTGGGATTGCCGGGAACCGTGCCGCGGCCCTCGACCAGGACGCGGGCGCCCTCGATGGCGAAGGTATTGTCGCGGTTGGCGGCGACGTCGAAGCGGATCGTGCCGTCCGCCTCCTCCCAGCCGTCGCCCAGATGGAAGAAGCCGAAGGCCGGAAGCTCCCAGATCCGGGTCGAGGTCAGATCCGCCTTGTCCACCAACAGCACCTGGGTCCCCATCTCGGGCTTCCAGGCGAACTGGGTCGCATAGGGCATGCCCGCATGGTCGAAGACCCAGGGCTGGAGCACGAAGATCAGATGCCCCTCCGTCGCCGTGAAGTCGTGCAGGTAGGAGGCACGCGGCAGGCGGATCACCTGTGCGTCGATCAGCTCGCCCGAGGCCCGCAGATGCCAGACGATGGCCTGATCGCCGTGCAGCCCCACGTTCCACACCGTGCCGTCCGGTGCGAAGCGCGGGTGGGCCTGGAACGGCATGCCCTTCAGGTCGTCGCGCAGGGTGACGAACCGCTCGGTGGCCAGGGTCGAGGCGTCCATCTGTAGCGGCGACCCGCCCTCCCACAGGGCCCAGACCTTGTCGCCCGTGACCATCACCGCCGTGTTGGCCGCGCTGGCGTCGTCGGGCGAACCGATCCGGGCGCGGCTGTCGCCGGCCGTGCCGAAGCCGGGGGTGACGACGGCGTCGAGCTCGGTCTCGGTGCGCCGCTTGGGCGTGTCGGCGAAGCGGGCGGCGAGGGTCGCCTGCCCGTCAGAGATACGGAAGGACCGCATCAGGCCGTCCCCGTCGAACCAGTGGGTGGCGATGCCGCCCTGGCGGCGGAACTTCGCCGGGCCGTTGCGGAACAGGGTCCCTTCCAGCCCCGCCGGCGCCCGGCCGTGGACCAGACTGAGGGCGCGCGGCGCGACGTCGGCTTCCAGATCGGCGGTGGCCAGGGCCCAGGGGGCGGCGGCCTCCTGGGCGATCGCGGCGCGGACCATCTCGGGCGTGGCGACGGCAGCGGACAGGGCGGCGGCGCCCATCAGGAAGTGGCGGCGGGAGGGGGTCATGTCAGGTCTCGATTTCCGGAGCGGGGAACCGGGCTCAAGCAGCGAGCGACCGCGTCGCGAGCGTTAGCCCTCTTCAAGAATGACGATCAGCGGATGCTGATCGTCTGGGTCGTGGCGCCGGAGACGGCGAACCTAGCGCGGTCCCAGCCGGCGGGGCCCATGTTGCCGACGGCGTTGTTGGAAAAGGCGAAGGGCTCGGTCGGCATGCCGAAGGGGTTGGTGTCCATGCGGCCGTTGCCGTTCAGGTCGTGGAAGGCCTTCACCCCGTAGTCGCCGGCGGGCAGGTCCTCGAAGGTCGCGGCGGTCTGGCCGTTCGCGACGTCGACCTGGGCGACACGGACCGGCTGGCCGCCGTTGTAGGTCGCGGCGTCATAGAGGGCGACCATGATGGTCCCCGTGCGGGCCGAAGTGTCGAAGGTCAGGGCCAGGCTGGCGTCGTCGGCGGCGAAAGCCGGGGCGGCGGTCAGCAGGGCGGCGGCGGCGATCAGGGCGGTGCGGATCATGGTGGTGTTCCTTCAGGTCAGGGAGGCCCGGCGGGTCTCGATGTCCCGACCCTCGGCCCGGCCCGGCCCGGCCGCCAGCGGACTTGCGGCGACGGACGCCCCGGCTTCGTGAACGGCGACCTTCGACCACCCACGATGCGTGAACGAACACCTGTCGCCGCTTCCGTTCGCGAACGACCGTGTGGCCAGCGGACCCGTTTGGGCGCACCATGCGTTCCGGGGACAGATCGTCCTTTCCGGAGACTTCGCGATGGCCGTGCGTATCCTCGTCTCTTCCCTCGTCCTGGGCGCCGCCCTGACGACCGCCGCCTGCGCCAGCGGGCCGCGCACCCACCCGACCTATGGCGACGAGCTGGACCAGCTGACCGCCGAATGCCGCGAGCGGGGTGGCATCCTCAGCCCCGTCGCGGGCGCCCAGACGGGCCGGCCCCAGACCGACTACGTCTGCGAGATCCGGGGCGGGGCCAGCCGCCTGACCAGCCGGCCGAACTAGGGCTTCTTCTTCGCCCGGTTGAAGTCGGCGGCCGCCCGCATCAGGGCCTTGAAGGCGTCCGCGTCGACGTCTTCGCCTTCCTTCAGGTCGATGGCCCGGCGGGTGCCGCCGCCGAAGCCGGCGTTGAACAGGCCCGCCGGATCGGGCAGGGCCGCGCCGTGGGCGAAGGTCAGTTTGACATAGCCCTTGTAGACCTCGCCGGTGCAGAGAATGCCCGCGGCCTCCCACACGGGCACGCCCAGGGGGTTCGTGATCTTCTTCCACTTCACCGTCTCGACCACCTCCGGCAGGGCGTCGTGGATCAGGGCGCGCAGGTGGGACAGGGTCTGGCCGCGCCAGTCGCCGAGGCCGGCCAGCTTGGCGTCGATCTCCTGGGACGGGGTCGGATCGGTCACATCTTCTCTCCGGGCAGGGCGGCGGCCTGTTTGATCCAGTCCGCCAACTGGGCGTCGTCGAACGCGCCTTCCTTGATGTCGTGATAGCGGACGTCGCCGACCTTGGACGGGCCGGCCGGCATGGGCTCCAGCTGGGTCCCCCGGAAGAAGGTCACGCGCACGAAGGTCTTGTAGCAGTGCATGGAGGTGAACCAGCGGCCCTCCTCGACCGCATACATCGGCGTGTTCCACTTCACCGCCTTGGAGACACCGGGGACCGTCTTGACGATCAGGGCGTCGAGACGGCGACAGATGTCCTGTTTCCAGCCGGGGACGGCGTCGATGTAGGCCTGGACCGGGGCGTCGCCGAAGCCTTTCGGAATCTGCGGATTGTCGCCGGAGAGGAGGACGGGTTTGTCGCTCATGCCTCGCGCTCCAGAAGACCATCGAGGTTGTCGAGGAATTTCGCCCAGCCATGACGGGCGCCGCCATAGGCCTGGGGCTGGTCGGGGCGGAAGCCGGCTTGTTCCATCTTCAGATGGGTCCCGGCGCCCGTGGGCGTCAGGGTGAAGGTGACCACGCTCTTCAGCGCATAGCGGGGATCCTCGTTGTCGAAGTCCCAGCGGTAGGCCAGCGACCGCTCGGGCTCCAGCGTCAGGACCTCGCAGTCCAGCACCCCGCCCCAGTCGCCGGTCAGATGGAATTTGCGTCCGATCTCGGGAACGAAGTCGGTCTTCATCAGCCATTCCTCGATCAGGTGCGGCGTCGTCAGGGCGCGCCACAGCTTGGACGGCGGATGCGGAAACTCGCGCTCCACCACGACGGATTTCAGATCGCTCATTGGTCCATCCTGTTCAGAAGGTCGTCGAGGCTGTCCATCCTCGCCTCCCAGAATCCGGCCATCTGCTGGGTCCAGTCCATCAGGGGGGCCAGCGCAGCCAGTTGAGGGCTGTAGTGGGTCTGGCGGCCCGACTGGCGGTCGGCGACGAGGCCGGACGCCTTCAGCACGCCGAGATGTTTCGACACCGCCGGCTGGGACACCCCCGCCTCGGCCGTGATGGCCCCGACCGTCTGCTCTCCGTTCCGGCACAGCCGCTCGAAGATGCCCCGACGGGTCGGGTCGGCCAGGCAGCGGAACAGATCGTCGGTGGCGGGGGTCATTGAATGGATAGCCGGTCGGTTATGGGTTTTTGATAACTCCGTGGCTATAGGTCGTCAAGCCGGACTCCAGAACACCGTCCAAAGCGTCCGAAGAGTCCGAAGCGTTCGGATGGCGGACGAGGCGCCGGCGAACGGGCCAGTGTAGGGCTGTTGCGGCGGGCGCCAGGGATAAAATTTTCGGGCGTTGGAATCGTTGGGGAAAGGGGCGAATTCGGCGCCAACCGATTTTCCTTCTCCCCTTGCGGATCGACGAAGCGGGGATCAGTCCTCTTCAGACGGCGGGACCCAGTCCGGGTCGTTGACCGGATACCAGTCGGCAGCGAGGTCCAGCCACTCCGGATTGGCCTCCTCGATCAGCTTCAGCTTCCAGTCGCGCAGCCATTTCTTCAGCCGCTTCTCGCGCCGGATGGCATCGACGACCCATTGGTGCTGTTCGTACCAGACCAGCTGGACGCAGCCATGCTCGGCCGAATAGCCGTCGGGGTGGGTCCCGGTCTTGTGCTTCCAGACGCGGGCGCGGAGGTTCGAGGTCATCCCGACATAGACCCAGCCGTTCCGCTCGCTGGCCATGATGTAGGTCGCGATGAAGGTCCGGTGCGTCCCCATCCACACAACCTATGGGGTTATCGTCCCGTCGTCACGCGCCCCTCTCTTTTCGTCATCCTCCGGCGTAGCGAAGCGAAGACCGGGGGACGCAGCGGCGCCGAAGGCGATCTGTTCAGGCACGATGTCGGAAAGAGCGGAGTCCGCGACAGTGTCCTGCTCTCGCAGGCCGCTGCGTCCCCCGGTCTGCGCCGCGAAGGCGCGGCTTGCCGGAGGATGACGAAAGAAAGGAGCTAATCGACGTTTCTAAGCCGACGCTTCGCTTGCTCGAGACTGGGCGTAGGCTTCCGCGTGTTCTCGATAGGCGGCCATGTTCTGCCGGTCCTGCTCGCCGATCTGCAGCTCAGATAACCGACCATCCCGCTTGGCAATTCCCTCCATGAACTCGAACATCAAGCCCATGAGGATGGCTTGCCAACGTTTGGCGTCTTCAATGAACTTCAGCAAAAATCCAGATGGATCCTCACCGTGGACGGCTCCGCCAATTCTCAGGTGGAAATGGCGGTAGAAGTCATGCGCAATGAGATTTCTACGCTCATAGAAATCGATAAGCTCAGGCGTCCGAATGAGGAAAGCGTCGCCGAAAATAGTGACCAGCTGACCAAGCGTAGCTTTAAGCTCTGACGGATCGCCCCGTAGAAATTTCTCCCCGGACAATTTCGAGAAACGTCTGTCTCGCTGAGCGGCCGGCGTATGAGAGGCGTGAGCGGCAATTCCATAGAGTGCGAACTCTACGCGTTGGGCAGAGTAAAGAGCTAACCCAAGCAGGGTCATTTCTGTCTCGGTTGGGGGCGGAGCATTCGTTTTCGCTGCCATCTCAATGCACCCGCGCCTTCCCGATCTCCAGCCCCTCGCTCCCCGCTGACACGGCGATCACCGAGCCGTCGGCGATCTCGCCGGCCAGCAGCTTCTTCGCCATCGGATCCACCAAATCCTTCTGGATGACGCGCTTCAGCGGGCGCGCGCCGTAGACCGGGTCGTAGCCCTTGTCGGCAAGCCAGGCGGCGGCGCTGTCGTCGAGCGCCAGGGTCAGTCTCCGGTCGGCCATCAGCTTTTCCAGCCGCTGAAGCTGGATGCGGACGATGCCGGCCATCTGGTCGCGGCCGAGGCGGCGGAACAGGATGATCTCGTCGATGCGGTTCAGGAACTCCGGCCGGAAGTGGGCGCGGACGGCCTCCATGACGAAGGGCCTGACGGCCTCGACATCCTCGCCCTCGCCCTGATTGGCGAGCGCTTCCGAGCCCAGGTTGGAGGTCATGATGATCAGGGTGTTCTTGAAGTCGACGACGCGGCCCTGACCGTCGGTCAGGCGGCCGTCGTCCAGCACCTGGAGCAGGACGTTGAAGACGTCGGGGTGGGCCTTTTCGACCTCGTCGAACAGGATGACCTGATAGGGTCGGCGACGCACCGCCTCGGTCAGGGCGCCGCCCTCGTCATAGCCGACGTAGCCCGGAGGGGCGCCGATCAGGCGGCTGACGCTGTGCTTCTCCATATACTCCGACATGTCGATGCGGGTGATGGCGCTGTCGTCGTCGAACAGGAAGGCGGCGAGCGCCTTGGTCAGCTCGGTCTTTCCGACGCCGGTGGGCCCAAGGAAGAGGAAGCTGCCCAGCGGGCGGTTGGGGTCGTTCAGGCCCGCGCGCGCCCGGCGGACGGCGTCGGCCACGGCCTCCAGCGCCGCGTCCTGACCCACCACGCGACCGCGCAGCGTGTCCTCCATCGACAGCAGTTTCTCGCGCTCGCCCTCCAGCATCTTGTCGACTGGGACGCCGGTCCAGCGGGAGACGACGGCGGCGATCTGCTGGGCGTCCACGACCTCGGGCGTCAGGGCGCTGGCCTGGCCCTCGGCAGCCTCGGCCTCGGCGAGCTGTTTCTCGATCTGGGGGATCTGGCCGTAGGCGATCTCGGACGCGCGGCCGAGGTCGCCGTTGCGTTGGGCAAGCGCCAGATCGGCGCGCAGACGATCCAGCGTCTCGCGCAGCTGGGCCGAGGCGCCGACCTTGTCCTTCTCGGCCTTCCAGCGGGCGGTCAGGTCGTCGCTTTCGACCTCGAGGTCTGAGATTTCGTCTTCGAGTTTTTCCAGACGCTGGACGGAGGCGCTGTCGGTCTCCTTCTTCAGGGCCTCGCGCTCGATCTTCAGCTGCACCAGACGGCGGTCGATCTCGTCGAGCGCTTCGGGCTTGGAATCGACGGCCATGCGGACGCGCGAGCCGGCCTCGTCGATCAGGTCGATCGCCTTGTCGGGCAGGAAGCGGTCGGTGATGTAGCGGTTCGACAGGGTGGCGGCCGCGACGATGGCGCTGTCGGAAATGCGGACCCCGTGGTGGACCTCGTACTTCTCCTTCAGGCCGCGCAGGATGGAGACGGTGTCCTCCACCGTCGGCTCCTCGACGAAGACCGGCTGGAAGCGGCGGGCCAGGGCCGGGTCCTTCTCGACGTGCTTGCGATACTCATCCAGCGTGGTGGCGCCGACGCAGTGCAGTTCGCCGCGCGCGAGGGCGGGCTTCAACAGGTTGGAGGCGTCCATGGCGCCGTCGCCCTTTCCGGCGCCGACCAGGGTGTGCATCTCGTCGATGAAGAGGATGATCTGGCCCTCGGCGGCCGTGACCTCGCCCAGCACGGCCTTCAGCCGCTCCTCGAACTCGCCGCGATATTTCGCGCCGGCGATCAGGGAGCCCATGTCGAGCGCCATCACCACCTTGTCCTTCAGGCTCTCGGGCACGTCACCGTTGACGATGCGCAGCGCCAGACCCTCGACGATGGCGGTCTTGCCGACGCCGGGTTCGCCGATCAGGACGGGGTTGTTCTTGGTGCGCCGGGCCAGGACCTGGATGGTGCGGCGGATCTCCTCGTCGCGGCCGATGACCGGGTCGATCTTCTGGTCGCGGGCGGCCTGGGTCAGGTCGCGGGCGTAGCGTTTCAGGGCGTCGTAGCCGTCCTCGGCGGCGGCAGAGTCGGCCGTCTTGCCCTTGCGGATATCGGAGACGGCGGCGTCGAGCTTGTCGGCCGTGACGCCGGCGGACTTCAGGGCGTCGCCGGCCGGGCCGCCCTCGCGGGCGATGGCGGCGAGGATGCGTTCGGTGGTGACGAAGGCGTCGCCGGCGGACTTGGCGGCTGCTTCCGCGCCCGCAAAGACGCGGGCGGTGGCGCCGTCGAGATAGAGCTGGCCCGTGCCGCCCTCGACCTGGGGCCGTTTCTTCAGCAGGGCCTCGGCTGCGTCGGCGGCCCTCGTGGCATCACCCCCGGCGGCGGTGATCAGGGTGCGGGCCAGACCGTCGCGCTCCTCAAGCAGCACCTTCAGAAGGTGCTCGGGCGCGAACTGCTGGTGCTTTCTGGCGAGGGCCAGGGACTGGGCGGACTGGACCGCCTGTTTGGCGCGGTCGGAATAGAGGTCGAGGTTCAAGGCGTATCCCTTTGGAAGCGGATGCCGGATTTCACGCCCTCTGAAGCAAGCGACGCGCCGTCCGGTTGCGTGTGATCTGGGTGTGGCGAGGGGGCCACACAAGAGCCGGGCTCAGTAGATCCAAAAGACCTTGTCCTCGGGGGTCCAGCCGACGGTGACATGGTCCGTCTCGCCCGCGTCGCCAACCCAGCGATAGCGGGTGAAGGTCCCGCCGCCCGTCCCTTGCCAATGTTCGACGGGGGCGAAGACGTGGTCGCCCCGCACGCCCCAGTCGGGCGCCGTCTCTCCGCCCGAGGCGATCAGTTCGGGGGCCATCAGGGTGCGGGGCAGGTCGGCCTCGGCGCGGCCGAAGGCGCGGCGCAGGATCGCCGTGCGCGCGTCAGTCGGCAGCAGGGGCAGGCTGGCGTAGGTCGAGTTGGGCGCCAGGCCCTCGGCCATCGCCAGGCACAGCTTGTCCAGCGGCAGGTCGGTGTCGCCGTCGGTGTTGGTAACGGCCCACACCTGGATGCCCGAACCGCCGAAGGCCATCCGCTGGGACTCGAATCCCGGCACGCTGCCGGAATGGTGGTGATAGGCGGCCTGGCGGCAGGTCTCCATGAAGACGCCGCAGCCGTAGGGGGCGGCGCGACCGGTGCTCAGGCGGGCGGGCGAGAACAGCTGGCCCCGCGCGACCCCGGCCAGAAGCCCGTCGTCGGCCAGGACCACGGCCCAGGGAGCGATGTCGCGGGCGGAGAACAGGACGCCGCCGTCGGCCGCCCGGCTCATCGCGTCCTCCATCTCTTCGGCCTTGGACACACGGTCGCCGTCCAGGGTGAAGCCCTGGGCGCGGTTGGGGATGGGCTCGACGGAGGAATCGGCGCGGGCGTTCGGCATCCGCGACGGGCGGAAGATCCGGGCCGAGACATAGTCGGCGTAACTCATGCCCGACAGCCGCTCGATCAGCCAGCCGAGGACGAAGTAGTTGGTGTTGGAATAGGCCCAGGCCTCTCCGGGCTCGAAATCGCGCCCCTCGGCGACGGCGTCGAAGACCATCCGGCGCGTGACCGGCAGGGACCAGTCCTCGACCTGATCCAGATAGTCCGGCAGGCCCGAGGTCTGGTGCAGCAGGTGGGTGATCGGGGTCTGGGCCAGGACCGGCGGCAGGCCGGGGACATGGCGGCCCAGCGGATCGGCCAGGGTCAGCCGACCCGCCTGCACCAGTTGCAGCACGGCGACGGCGGTGACGAACTTTCCGTTGGAGCCGACGTGGAACAGGGTGTCGGGCGTGACCGGTCGCTTCGGCGAGCGGCGGGCGTCGCCCCAGCCGTAGAAGCCCGCGAATCGGCCGTGCAGGGAGGCCGCCACCATGCCGCCCACCGACCCGCTGTCGGCGACCAGATCGTCGAGGGCGGCGGACAGGCGGGACGGCAGGGCGGGCGGCGCGGCGTCATCGGCCCGCGCCACGCCCGGCGCCAGACCCAGTCCGGCCATCGCGGCCAGCACCATCCTGCGATCCATGATCCAAGCCCCCGCCCTGTGACGCATCAGCAGACGGCGGGCGGGAGACCGGGTCAAGAGGGCGATCAGCCGCCGGTCGGGCCGGTCGAGAAGTCGAACTGTTCCGGCTGACGACGCGGGCCGCCGCCGAAGCTCCAGCTCAGGCCGATGTAGAAGGCACGCAGGTTCAGATCCTGATTGCTGCGCTCGCGGAACAGGGGCGCCTCATAGGTGGTCGCGCCGCCGAAGGAGTTCAGGACGTCCCGGCCCGTGAACTGCAGGGACAGGGTGTCGTTGAGCTTGCGCCGATAGCCGATGTTCAGCATGCCGCCGCTCTCGCGGGTCCCTTGCGCCAAAAGCTGGTCGCCCTGCCAGAAGCCGGAGATCTGGACGAAGTCCTTGGTCGTCGGCTGCCAGTTCAGGCTGAGGCGGCCGGTGACCAGCTCGCCCTCGCGCGGAACCGCGCCCGAAATGGCGCCGGGGTCGATCTCCTGATGGAAGGCGTTGACGCTGGCATTGTAGCGGAGCGTCGGATGCAGGCGGCCGCTGGCGGTGACCTCCACCCCGACGTCGCGACGGCCGCCCAGGTTCTCCGGACGGGTCAGAAGGACGCCGCCGCCGATGTCGGTCGCCACATCGGTGAAGGCGCCGGAGGTGTCGCGGTAGTAGGCGGTGGCCTGGTAGAAATTCTGGCCCTGACGCATCTGCCACATGGCCTCGAAGCTGTCGGTCTCCTGCGGCTCTAGATCCGGGTTGCCGGAGCGGACGTTCAGCGGATCGCTGTAGGCGACGAAGGGGTTCAGCTGGTTCGGCTGGGGCCGCTGGATCCGGCGCGAATAGCTGGCGCGCATCAGCTGGGTGTCGGTCACCTGGTACTGAACGTGGGCCGTCGGATAGGCCTTGAAATAGTCCTGCGAGGCGCGGACGCCGGTGGTGACCTGATCGATCTCGATATCGGCCTGTTCCAGCCGCAGGCCGAACTGGGCCGACAGCTTCTCGCCGAACGGCCGCTCGTAGGTGGTGTAGAGGGCGTGAACCGTCTGTTCCGCCTCGAAGCGGTTGCTCAGGCCCGGAACGACGATCAGGCCGGCCTCGGTCGGGCCGCGCTGCAGGACGTTCTCCTGGTCCGGGCGGGTGATGTTCAGCTCATAGCCGGCGCGCAGCTTGGAGCCGTCGTCCATCGGCCGGGTGTAGGCGCTGGTGAAGCCGATGGTTTCCTGGCTGTTGGTGAAGCCCTGGCGCTCGAAGAAGGTCGGGGCGGTCGGCAGGGTGAAGACGTTCTCGGCGAGGGCGAGGCTCTCGTTGTCGTTGGTGTCGTAGCGCAGCTCGTTCGACCATTCGTGGCCCGACGCATCGAACTGATGCAGGACGCGGGCGGTGACGCCCCAGCCCTCGAACGAGAAGTCGCCCGCGCCGTTGCGGGTATAGGCGTTGGTCAGGGCGCCGGCGGCGTTGCGGGTCTCGAACAAGCTGATCGCGCCATTGCCCTCGACCTCGAAACTGTTGCCGCGCACCTCGGCGGTCAGCATCGTCTTGTCGGTCAGGCGATACTCGGCGGCCAGGCGGGCGAAGGCGCCCTGTTGTTCGGATTCCTGCCCCTGGCGGGAGGTGGTGGTCGAGACGACGGCGCCGGCCGGGTTCAGCTGTTCGCGGATGCGGTCGAAGGCGAACTCCTGCTGGTCGTAGCGATAGGAGGCGTCGCCCGTCAGGGTCAGGCGGTCCTCCTGCCACGTTCCGCCCGCGCCGATGTTCCAGCGGCCGTTGTCGCCGACGTTGGCGCGGATCGAGCCGGTGCGGGTGATCTGGGCCGGGGCGCCGGGCTGGCCGTTGGCGGCGCTCGGGGTCGGCTTGGAGATCAGGTTGATGACGCCGCCCGACCCCTCGGGGCTATAGGCGGCGGACGGGTTGGTCATGACCTCGATACGGGCGTAGCGGTCGGCCGGGATCTGCAGGATCACGTCGCCCCGGTTCTGACCCGACAGGATGGCCGAGGGGCGGCCGTCGACCAGGATGGTGACATTGCCGTCGCCGCGCAGGGTGACGTTCCCTTGCGGGTCCACATCGACCGAGGGGACGTTCCGAAGCGCATCGGCCAGGGTGCCGGTCGTGGCCTGAAGGTCGTCGGCCAGGCTGTAGCTGATCGAGTCGATCGAGGTGCGGATGTCGTTGCGGCGGGCCGTGACGGTGACGTCGCCGACGGCGGTCTCCTGTTCGGCCTCTTCCTCCTGAACCGGTTCGGCCGGAGCGGGCGTCTGGGCCTGGGGCGCGGGGCGAGACGCCGGGGCGGGCGTCGTCGCGGTCTGGGCCAGGGCGACGGCCGGGACGGCGGTCATCGCCGCGCCGGTCAGGAGGAGCAGTTTGAAGGCGTTCATGCCGCGTGATCCGGGGAGGGGCGGCGAGGATCGCGCCCGTCAAGGTCGCTTGACTAGCAGGCGTCGCCTTACATCCGAAAGTTACATCGAATCCATGTGATTACAGCTTCGACAGGTTCGCCTTGGTTTCGCCCCGCCGTCGCCCGGAAGCGGTCGTCGTCCGTCGGCGGCTTGACCGTGGGAGTGACCGCGCTAGCGTCGCCGCCGTTGTTCCGGAGACTGTCCATGTCGCTTCGCCTGACCCGCCGTTCCGCCCTGTTCGCAACCGGGGCGGCCACCCTGCCGGTGCAGGCTTTCGCGCAAGCCGCCGCGAACGACGACGCCGGTCTGGCCGAGGCGATCGACGCCTATGTGACGGCGGCCATGGCGGCCTGGCCCGATCAGCCGGCGCTGGGCGTCGCCGTGGTCAAGGACGGGCGCGAGGTGCTGACGCGCGGATACGGCGTCAGGGAGATGGGAAGGCCGGACCGGGCGGACGAGAACACCCTGTTCGCCATCGCGTCCAACTCCAAGAACGTCACCGCCGCCGCCCTGGCCATGCTGGTCGACGAGGGCAAGGTGAAGTGGGACGAGCCGGTGAAGACCTATCTGCCGGGCTTCACCCTGTCGGACCCCTATATCGGCGAGCACATCACGGTGCGCGATACGCTGAGCCACCGGGCGGGCTTTGGTCTCGGCGCCGGTGATCTGCTGTTCTGGCCGAACTCGAACCGGACGCGGGCGGACGTGCTGGCCCAGGTCCCGTTCGTGCCGATCGAGGACGGGTTCCGGGCCAACTACCACTACTGCAACCTGATGTTCGTGGTGGCCGGGGCGGTGATCGAGGCCGTGTCGGGCATGACGTGGGAAGCCTTCGTCCAGACGCGGATCTTCGACCGTCTGGGCATGAGCGAAAGCGTCCCCATGGCCAGTCTGGCGGATCCGGCCAAGTCCGCCCTGCCCCACGCGCGGGTCGGGCCGCCGCTGCGCTATCAGGGGGAGATGACCAAGATTTCCGACAGCATCGTCGGCATCTGGAACTGGGATTCGGCCGCCGCCGCCGGAGGCATCTGCGCCTCGCCGGCGGACTGGGCGAAATGGATGATCCTGCGCCTCAACATGGGCGCACTGGCGGACGGGAGCCGGCTCTACACCGAGGCGCGGGCCAACGAGATGTGGCGTCCGAACGTGGTCATCTCCGGCACGCCGGGGCCGACGGCGGAACTGCCGGGCCGGGCCATCGCCTCGACCTACGCCATGGGCCATCAGGTCCAGGACTATCGCGGCGAACGGATCGTCAGCCACGGCGGCGGCTCGCCTGGCGGCAACTCCTTCACCGTCTTGATCCCCGGCCGGAAGGCGGGGGTGTCTGTCTTCTCCAACGCCGAGGAGAATTTCCTGCTGCGGACGCTCAGGAGCGGCCTGGTCGACATTCTCATGGGCAAGCAGGGCTTCGACTGGATCGCTGACTCCAAGAAGCTGGAGGCCGACGGGATCGAGGAATCGCTGAAGGCCGCGCGCGAGATCGACGAAAAACAGGCGGCGGGCGCCCCGCCGTCCGTGCCGCTCTCGGCCTTCGTCGGGACGTGGCGCGACCCCTGGTACGGCGACATCGTCATCGAGGCGCGGGGCCGGGGTCTGTGGCTGAGCTTCACCCACAACGCCGCGCTTCAGGGGCCGCTGGAGCCCTATGACGGCGACATGCTGCGCACCCGCTTCCCCGACAAGCGCGAGGAGGACGCCTTCGTGACCTTCGAAATGGAGAACGGCCGGCCGGTCCGCGCCACGGTCAAGGGCGTCAGCCCCGACATCGACTTCAGCTACGACTACCAGGACCTGAGGCTGACGAAGGTTTGAGGCACAGCGTCTCCTCCCCGTGCGCAGCATGGGGAGGTGGCAGCGAGCCCTTCGCGAGCTGACGGAGGGGGCGACCGGGTCTCGACGAGCGAGCACCGCGAGCCCTTACTTCAGCATCACCTCGCCCCCTCCGTCACGGCGCAGAAGACGCGCCGCGCCACCTCCCCATTCGCCAAGCGGCGAACGGGGAGGAGACACGTTATCGCCTCGGATCCAGCAGAACCCCCGACACGGTCGCGGCCAGTATCCGCGCCGCGAACGGCAACCGCGCCAGCTTGCCCAGCACATGGTCGCGCACCCAGGGCAGGGCTTGGCCGTCGGCCTGGTAGAAGGGGGTGAAGGCCATCGACAGGGCTTGATAGAGGCGGACATGCCAGCGGCGGATGCGGGCGTAGGCGTCGAGCGCCTCGTCCAGCTCGGCGTGGGTGGCGAGGGCCTCGGCGAGGACGAAGGCGTCGAGCAGGCCCATGTTCACCCCCTGCCCCAGCTGGGGCCTGGTCGAATGTGCGGCGTCGCCGACGACGGCCAGACGGTCGGCGACAGGCAGGCGCAGGGTGTGGTGGCCGTAGCGGGCCAGGGTCAGGGCCTCGACGTTCGGGATGGTGTCCAGAAGGCCCGAGATCTGGGGCCAGAGATCGCGCACCTCGGCCTTCCACCGTTCCATTCCGGCGCGGAGCCAGTATTCGTGGTCGGCGGGCTTCAGGCTCCAGAAGAAGGTGGCGAGGCGGTCGGGGCTGGCCGGCCGGGCGCCGACGGGCAGGACGCCGATCATGCGGGACGCGCCGCGATAGACCTGTTCCAGAGCCGACGGATCGAAGGGTTCGCCGGGCCAGGGCACGGTGGCCCAGACGGCGCCCCACTCCAGCTCGTGACGACGGCCGCCCTGCTTAGCCAACAGGTCGCGAGCGATGGGCGAACGGGCGCCGGACGCATCGACGATCAAGTCGAAGGCGGGGCCGATCCCGCCGTTCACGTCGGTCAGACGGCCGTCCGAGGCCGAGGCGATCTCTCGGCTGGTCTGGAACGCGACGCCTTCGGCGAGACACGCGTCGTAGAGGACCTGAAAGATCGAGGCGCGGTGGACGCCCAGTGCATTGACGCCGTCGGGGCGGGGCGACTTCAGGTCGGCGTATTTGACGTCCAGCACGATGCGCCGACGACGCGCCTCGCGGCCGAACAGATGGTTCAGCGGCTGGCCGAGCGCCTTGACCCGATCCGTCAGGCCGAGGTGGTCGAGGACCGACAGGCCCGTCGGCTGAAGCATGAAGCCCGCGCCGATGGGGCGGGGTTCGTCGAACCGTTCGTGGACCACGACCTGGCGGCCCTGACGCCTCAGCATCAGGGCGAGCGCGAGCCCGGTCGGGCCGGCCCCGACGACGGCGACGGTCTGGGGCACCCTAGTTCGGGACCAGTTCGATCAGGTCGAGGTTGGACTCGTTCTGGGGCCAGGGCAGGACGAGGCGCCAGCGCGCGTCGCCGATCCGCTCCAGCACCGCGACGAGGTCCCGGTCCGGACGCTGGCCGTAGGAGTTGGCGGGCGGCTCGGCGGCCAGGGCCATGGAGCCCAGCATGACCATCTCGCGCGGGGTCTCGGGGAAGAGGAGGCCGGACGGACGCTGGGAGCCGGCGGTCTTGGAGAATTTCAGGCCGTTCGGCGTCTGTTCGATACGGCACTGGAACCAGTCGTAGACGACGAAGCCGAGGCCGGTCTCGCCGCCTTGCGAACCCAGTTTGACGGTGCGGCAGCGATACAGCCCGGGCGGGGGTGCGACGTTGTTTCGCGCCGCGTCCGGTTCGACCAGGTCGCCCAAGGAGCCCAGATCGCCCGAACCGGGCTGACGTCGCGCCTGCTCCAGCGCCAGTCGCCAGGCGGCGT
This sequence comes from Brevundimonas staleyi, assembly GCF_041893865.1. GTDB lineage: Bacteria > Pseudomonadota > Alphaproteobacteria > Caulobacterales > Caulobacteraceae > Brevundimonas > Brevundimonas staleyi. Next base: position 585,319 of record NZ_CP169082.1, on the reverse strand, counting down.
CGCGGCGGGCGTAGCGGTCCCTGTCTGTGGCGGTGACGATGCTGCGCCAGTCGCGCAGGACCGGGGCACCGGGCCCCGAGGGCGGCGGAGGCGGGGGCGGCGGCGTTGAGGCGCAGGCCGCGAGCAGAAGGACGGTCGAAAGGGCGAGGAGGCGCATGGCCGCAAGGGGCCTCAGCGCCGGCCTGTCGTCAAGCTAGACGATCATCACCGTGCCGAGCAGGAGCTTGGCGCCCCGCTGGCCGAGGATGATGTTGGTGGCCGACTGCAGCTGCAGCGCCAGCCGCTCGACGTTCGGCACCCCGCCGGGCAGCAGGGTGTTGGCTTCGCGCTGAACCAGGATGTTGAACACGGCTCGCATGCGCGGCTGGGACTGTTCGGCGCGCAGCTTGAGCGCGGCGGTGGGGGCGTCGACGCCCGTCTCCACCGTCATGACGCCTCGCCGACCGTCGGGACGGATCGTGGTGGCCGTGACCGTGGGATAGCGGACATAGCCCCCGGCCGTGCCCCCGCCTCCACCACCGCCGCCACCGGCCAGGGCGGGCGTTGCGACGAGCGCGAGAGGGGCGATCAGAAGGGCGCGACGTTTCATGGCCGCCCTTGTGGCACAGCGTCGGTTAAGGGCGGGTTTGCGCTGCCTCGCCCCTAGTCCTGGCGATAGATCCGGCCGTCGCGCATGACGAAACCCACCGATTTCAGGACCGTCACGTCGGTCAGGGGATCGCCCTGAACCGCGATCAGGTCGGCGCGCTTGCCGGGCTCGAGCGAGCCGACTTCGGTCGAGAGCCCCAGAAGGTCGGCGGCGTTGACGGTGGCGGCCTGGATCGCCGCCATGGGGGTCATGCCGTGCTGGACCATCAACTCGAACTCGTCGGCGTTGCGGCCATGGAGCGAAACGCCCGCGTCGGTGCCGAAGGCGATGCGGACGCCCGCCGGATAGGCCGCTTCCAGCGACCGGCCCGTGATCTCGATCCGCCAAAGGATCTTGGGCAGGACCTCAGGCGGATAGGCGTTGGGATCGGCGGCCAGGCGGGTGCGATAGCCGTTCACCGTCGACAGGGTCGGGACGTAATAGGCGCCCGACTGGCGGAACAGGCGGATCGTGCTTTCATCGAAGATGGTGCCGTGCTCGATCGAGTCCGCCCCGAGCCGCAGCGCCAGGTCGATGCCGTCGGCGCCGTGGGCGTGGACGGCGACCTTCTTGCCATAGAGGTGCGCCGTCTCGATCAGGGCGCGCGCCTCGTCCTCGAACATCTGTGCGCCGAGGCCTGCGCCGATACGGCTGTTCACCCCGGCGGTGGTGGCGATCTTGATGACGTCGGCGCCGCGCCCGACCTGGATGCGGACGGCCTCGCGGCAGCTTTCGACGCCGTTGCAGACATTGTCCGGCTCGCCCATCAGCTCGCGCCATTCGTCCGACAGGCTGAGGCGCGGGTCCATGTGTCCCGAGGTGGTGGAGATGGAGGTGGCGGCGTCGACGATGCGGGGGCCGGCGATCTCGTGCCGCGCCGTGGCGTTCCGGAGCGCCAGGGTCACCCCGCCGCTGTCGCCCAGGTTCCTGACCGTGGTGAAGCCCGCCATCAGGGTGTCGCGGGCGTTGCCGGCCGCCTCATAGGCGCGGGCCGGCAGGCTGTCGGTGAAGTCGGCGAGGAAGCCCGCCTGTCCGGCGCGGTCGCTCGTCAGATGGACGTGGCTGTCGATCAGTCCGGGCAGGACGAAGCGATCGCGCAGGTCCACGACCGTCGCGCCGGGGAAGGTCTCGGGACCGACGAAGCCGTCCTGGACCGCCTCGACCATGCCGTCGCGGATGACGACGGTGGAGGCGCCGCGCGGCGCGCTGCCCGGACGATCCAGCAGATGGCCCGCCTGGACCAGGGTGACGGCTCCCGCCACGGGCGCGGTGGTCCCATCCTGGGCCTTCGCCACGCCCGCCGTCAGCAGGGCGACCACGGCCGCCGCGATCACAGACTTCATCATTCACTCCCCCGATTTTGGGAGGAGTTTAGGCATGGGCCGGACGGAAGGGGAATGGGGTCAGCCGAACCGGCGACGCGACGCCCAGGACGGTTCGTCGAAATGGGTGGCCTGGGCGACCGCGATCAGAGGCTGATCCTCCGCGTCGTCCTGACGCCTCTCGGCGACGACGATGTCGCCCGGCTGGAAGCTCCAGGTCTCATCCTCGGGCACCGTCTGGTCGGCGATCTGGTAGGTGGCCTCGCCCAGGCGACGCGCATCGACCGGACGCCAAACGTCCGTTCCCTCGTCCAGCAGACGGACGAAGACGGTCGCGCGCTCAGCAGATGAAGCCATCGCCGCCGACATGGATCACGTCTCCCGAGACATCCTCGATCACGACCGATCGGCCCGTCTCGGGATGAATATAGCGCGTCGCGGCCCGTCCTGTCTCGTGACTGACGGCGAGGTGACGGTCACCACGTTCGCGAGCCTCGTTGATCTGTTCCAGCGTCCAACCGCGTGCGGCCATCTGGCGGGCCAGTCTTTGCGGCGTCTTCACCATGGGCGGGACGTCTAGCTCCGGTAATCCCCGTTGATCTCGATATAGCCCTTGGTCAGGTCGCAGGTCCAAACCGTGGCCGAGGCGCGGCCCGAGCCTACGTCGACGGTGATGTCGATCTCCGGCTTCTTCATATAGGCGCTCATCTTGGCCTCGTCGTAGTGGGGCGAGATGGCGCCCTCGACGGCGGCGACGTGGGGGCCGAACTTGATGGCCAGGTGGTCGCGGTCGACCGGCTCCTCGGTCTTGCCGACGGCCATGACGATCCGGCCCCAGTTGGCGTCCTCGCCGGCGATGGCGGTCTTGACCAGGGGGCTGTCCGCGATGGACTTGGCGAGCTTGCGGGCCGAGGCCGGGCTGGAAGCGCCGTCCACGGTGATGCGGACGAATTTCGACGCCCCCTCCCCGTCGCGGACCAGCTGATGTGCGAGGTCCAGCATGACCTTGTCCAGGGCGGCCGAGAAGTCCTTCAGACGGCGGTCGCCGACCCGGCCGATGCGTGGGGCTCCGGAGGTTCCGGTGGCGAACAGCAGGCAGGTGTCGTTGGTCGAGGTGTCGCCGTCCACCGTGACCGAGTTGAACGTCGTGCGGACATGCAGGCCCAGAAGGGCGCGCAGCACGGTCGGGTGGATGTTGGCGTCGGTGACGATGAAGCCCAGCATGGTCGCCATGTCCGGCGCGATCATGCCCGAGCCCTTGGCGATGCCGGCGATGCGGACCTTGAAGCCCTCGATCGTGGTCTCGGCGTAGGCCCCCTTGGGGAAGGTGTCCGTCGTCATGATGCCGCGACCGGCGGCGGCCCACTGTTCGGTCGGCGGGACGTCGGAATCGAGCTTGGTCTCCACCTCATGCAGCTTGGCCGCGATCTTCTTGTCGTCCAGCAGGACGCCGATCACCCCGGTGGAGGCCAGCATCACGTCGCGCTGGCGACAGCCGAAGCGCTTGGCGACCTCCGAGGCCGTGCGGCGGGCCGCGTCGGCTCCGGCCTTGCCGGTGAAGGCGTTGGCGCAGCCGGCGTTGACCACCAGGGCCCGCACATCCATCCCGCCGCCGGGCGCATCCAGATGGCGACGGCACCAGTCCACCGGGGCCGAGCCGACCTTGTGGCGGGTGAATACCCCGGCGCAGGTCGTGCCGCGCGCGAAGCGGAAGATCGTCAGGTCGTCCCGCTCATGTTTATAGAAACCGGCGCGGGCGGTGGTGATCTCCACCCCGCCGATGGGCGGAATGGTCGGGAAGGGCATGGCCAGGGGCGACACCTTCAGGCCCGGTTTACCCGGAGCGGCCGGGGCCGGAGCCTTGGCCGCCTTCGCGGGCGGCTGGGCCGGCTGGGTCGCGCGCTTGATGGCGCTGGTCAGAGGATCGAAGGCCTTCTCGATGGCGTGTTCGATGGCCTTGCCGGTCGAACCGGACTTCTTGTCGTTGCTCACTGGGCGGCGGCTTTCGCAGGCGTGGCGGCCGGAGCCGGGGTCGCGACCGGAGGCGCGGCGGGAGCGGGGGCGGTGGTGGTCGGGGCCGTCGGCGTCGGGCTGGGCGCCGCGCGGGCCGGGGCGGCCGAGGCCGGTTCCTGGGGCGCGCCGCTTTCGGCGGCCAGCAGCACGTCGACCTTGGCCTTGCCGCGCAGTTCCTCCAGCAGCTGACGCACGCCTTCATAAGTCAGGTAGCGCACGATCTGGGGCCGGGCCTGATCCAGGGTCGGCGGACTTTCGCGACGGCGATCCTCGACCCGCAGGACGGCCCAGCCGCCCTCGGTCTGGAACGGGCCCACGGTCGAACCGGCCGCGGCGGTCCGCAGCGCATTGGCGTAGGCCTGGGGCATGACGTCGGCCGTCGAATAGCCGAGGTCGCCGCCCGAGAACCGGGTCGCCTCGTCGATGGACCGCTCCTGGGCCACGGCCTCGAAGCTCGCGCCCTGGGCCAGAATGCCGATGACGGCGTCGGCCTCGGGCTTCGTCCGCGACAGGATCAGGCGGACGCGGATCTCTTCAGAGGTGCGGGCGAGGCGCAACTGCTCCTGATAGAGGGTCTGGACGGCCTGATCCGAGATCGCGCCGTTGACGACGTTCTCCACCAGCATGTCGCCCAGGATCCGCTCGCGCGTCGCCTCAAGCCGCCGCTGGGCCAGGGCGGAGTTGTCCAGGCCCCGGCGTTCGGCCTCGCGGGCCAGAAGTTTCTGGTCGATAACCTCGTCCAGCACCCGGCGGAACAGGTCCGAGGTGACGTCCAGAGGCTCTCCCTCGCCGATCAGGCCTTGCGCCACGGCCTCGCGTTTGACGTCCGAGGCCCAGATGGTCTGGTCCTGCACCTTGGCCACCGCGCGATCGCCCGGTTCGGGCGCGCTGTCGGAGCCGCCGCCGCGTCCGCAGGCCGCCAGAACGAGCACCAGGGCCAGGCTGAGGAAAACCAAAGGGTTGCGCGAATGTCGCATCGGACGCTCCGTGCCGCTTGAGGGGGTCCAAACGCCAGGCTGCAAGGCCCCTCGCGTTGACAGGGGTATGGCCGGTGCTTAAGTCCCGCCTGCGCCCAAGTCGAGGGGTTTTCGCTTCGTTGCGCGGCCTGTTGCGCCGCCTCGTCCGGTAGCCTCTCTCGCGGCGTCCACCGCCGCCCCCTCAAGGGCAGACCCCAGAGCTCTAGACCGCTCGATCGCTACCGGATCGCCCATGCTCGGCTTCGCCAAGAAACTCTTCGGCTCCTCCAACGACCGCAAGGTCAAGGATTTCATGGGGCGGGTCCAGAAGATCAACGCCCTCGAACCCAAATACGCGGCCCTGTCGGACGACGAGTTGCGGATGATGACCCAGACGTTCAAGGACCGGATCGCCGCGGGCGAGACGCTCGACAAGATCATGAACGACGCCTTCGCCGTCGCGCGTGAAGCGTCCAAGCGGGTCCTGGGCCAGCGCCAGTACGACGTGCAGCTGACCGGCGGCATGATCCTGCACGACGGCGGCATCGCCGAGATGCGGACGGGTGAAGGCAAGACCCTGGTCGCCATCGCCCCGGCCTATCTGAACGCCCTGACGGGCAAGGGCGTCCACGTCATCACCGTGAACGACTACCTGGCCCGCCGCGACGCCGAATGGATGGGTCGCGTCTATCGCTTCCTGGGTCTGGAAGTCGGCGTGATCGTCAACGGCCTGTCGCCGGGCCAGCGCCAGGCCTCTTACGCCGCCGACATCACCTACGGCACCAACAACGAGTTCGGCTTCGACTATCTGCGCGACAACCTGGTCTACGACCGGCGCGAGATGGTCCAGCGTCCGCACCATTTCGCCATCGTCGACGAGGTCGACTCCATTCTGATCGACGAGGCGCGCACGCCTCTGATCATCTCCGGCCCGACCGAGGATCGCTCCGAGCTCTACAAGATCGTGGATGTCCTGATCAAAGAGCTGATCAAGGATCCGTCCACCTACGATCTGGATGAGAAGCAGCGCCAGGCCCTGCTGACCGAGGAAGGCTCCGAACAGGTCGAACGACTGCTGGAAGAGGGCGGCCACTTCGCCGAGGACACGACGGGTCTGTACGACGCCGCCAACATCTCCCTGGTTCACCACGTCAACCAGGCCCTGCGCGCCAACACCCTCTACACCAAGGACAAGGACTACATCATCAAGGCCGGCGAGGTCGTGCTGATCGATGAGTTCACCGGCCGCATGATGACCGGCCGCCGCCTGTCCGAGGGCCTCCACCAGGCCATCGAGGCCAAGGAGGACGTCAAGATCCAGCCCGAGAACCAGACCCTGGCCTCGGTCACGATCCAGAACTATTTCCGCCTCTACGAGAAGCTGTCCGGCATGACCGGCACCGCCGCGACCGAGGCCCAGGAATTCCTCGACATCTACAAGATGGACGTCCTGGAAGTGCCGACCAACCGTCCGGTCCAGCGCATCGACTATGACGACGAGGTCTATCGGACCTACGCCGAGAAGAACCAGGCGATCGCCAAGCAGATCGCCGAATGCCACGTGAAGGGTCAGCCGATCCTGGTCGGCACGGTGTCGATCGAGAAGTCGGAACAGCTGTCGGACCTGCTGCGGACCTACACCTATCAGGTCGAGGTCGAGCGCACCCTGAAACCGGAATGGGTCGGCAAGGAGAAGGAGGCCGCCAAACAGGGCGACGCCGCCTACGACATCAAGGTCAAGACCGGTCGCGGCATCCCGCACAACGTCCTGAACGCCCGCCAGCACGAGCAGGAGGCCTTCATCGTGGCCGACGCCGGCCTACCGGGCGCGGTGACCATCGCCACCAACATGGCCGGCCGCGGCACCGACATCCAGCTGGGCGGCAACATCGAGATGCGGATGGACAAGTGGCGCCAGGAGCAGCGCAACATGGCCGTCGCCGTCAGCCCCGAGGACGAGGCCCTCAAGGAAGCCGAGTTCAAGACCGACATCTCCGCGCAGAAGGCCATCGCGCTTGCCGCCGGCGGTCTGTTCGTCCTGGGCACCGAGCGCCATGAAAGCCGCCGGATCGACAACCAGCTCCGCGGCCGGACGGGCCGTCAGGGCGACCCGGGCACGTCGAAATTCTACCTGTCCTGCGAGGACGACCTGCTGCGCATCTTCGCCGGCGATCGTCTGGACGCCATCATGCGCCAGTTCGGCGTGGCCGAGGGCGAGGCGATTTCGCACCCCTGGCTGAACCGCGCCGTCGAGACCGCCCAGAAGCGCGTCGAGACCCGCAACTACGACATCCGCAAGAACCTGCTGAAGTACGACGACGTCGTGAACGACCAGCGCAAGGCCGTGTTCGAGCAGCGCCAGGAATTCATGGACTCCGACGACCTCTCGGAACTGGTCGGCGAGTTCCGCACCGATGTGGTCTCCGACCTGGTCGAACGCTTCATGCCGCCCAAGGCCTATGCCGAGCAGTGGGACATCGCCGGCCTGGACGAGAAGGTGAAGTCCACCCTGGGTCTGGACCTGCCGCTGCACGACTGGGCCGCCGAAGAAGGCGTGTCGAACGAGGAGGTCGAGGAACGCATCCAGGCCGCCGCCGACGCACGCGCCGCCGAGCGCCTGGAACAGCTGGGCGAGGGCCAGATGCGCGGCCTCGAGAAGCAGTTCCTGATGCAGATGATCGACATGCAGTGGCGCGAGCACCTGGTGCACCTCGACCACCTGCGCGGCGTCATCGGCCTGCGTGGCTACGGCCAGCGCGATCCGCTGAACGAATACAAGACCGAAGCCTTCTCGCTGTTCGAGACCCTGCTGCACGAGCTGCGCCACAATGTGACCCGCTGGCTGATGACGGTGGAGTTCCGCTTCGAGGCGCCCCCGCCCATGGAAATGCCCGAGTTCCGGGAAATCCACCTGAACCCCGGCACGGGCGCCAACGAGATGGCCGATCCGATGTCGCAGAACCCGGAAGGTCAGGTGACGGGCGACGACCGTTCGCGCCTGCCGGTCGAGCTCCTGCCCGCCGGCTGGGAACGCACCCCCCGCAACGCCGACTGCCCCTGCAACTCGGGCCGCAAGTTCAAGCACTGCCACGGGGCGCTGGTCTGATAGCGGCTCTGTGGTAGTCTTCGCCCAGCGAGGACTGCAATGGGCAAGCACGAGACCATCACGGCCGAGATCGACGAAGACATCTACGCGGATGTCGAAGCCGCCGTGGCCGCGGGTGAGTTTGCTTCGGTCGCCGAAGCGCTCGCGGTGATTGTCGGTGAATGGTCGGCCGAGCGCCGATCCGAAGAGGCCCGTACGGAGACGCCCGAATTCATCGCCTACGCCAAGGCGATGATCGAGGAGTCTCGACGCGACCCCCGACCGAACATTCCGGCCGACGTCGTGTTCGCGGAGCTTCGTGCGCGATACTCGGATCCCGCGTGAAGGTCGAACTGTCGGCGGAGGCCCTGACGGACATCCAGGGTATCGCCGACTTCATCGCGCGGGACAGTCGCCGGGCAGCGTTCGACTATGTCGAGCGGATCGAGCAGCGCTGTCGCGCCCTGCGCCGAATGCCCCAGCGCTTTCCGATCGCATTCAGGCTTGATCCGCCGGTCCGCCAGCGCACGTTGGGACGCCACTACATCTTCTATTCGGTACAGCCAGATCACGTCTTGATCGAACGCGTTCTGGAAGCCTCGCGAGACATTTCCGCAGCGATGTTCAGACGATGACGCCCTCGTACAAACCCCTCTTCTCCCGCGCCCTCGGCCTCGACCCGGAGCGGCTGCATTTCGCGGCCCACAGCCATCATCTGTGGCCGGACGCCTCCTTCGACGGGCAGGTGCGGGCCTGGGTGGAGGCGAACCATTTCGCCGACCGGAAATGGGACCTCGTGTTCGGCGAGGTCATTCCCGAGGCGCAGAAACACGTCGCGGAGGAGCTGGGCCTGCCGGACCCGGACACCGTGGTCTTCGCGCCCAACACCCATGACTTCCTGGTGCGGATCGTGTCGGGCTGGGAGACCAAGCCGGTCCGCATCCTGACCACCGACGGCGAGTTCCACTCCTTCCGCCGCCAGGCCGAACGCTGGGAAGAGTCGGGCGAGATCGTCGCCACCCGCGTGCCGCTGGAGCCGTTCAACACCTTCGATGAACGGTTCACGGCGGCGGCCGAGGCCGGCGGCCACGACATCATCCTGGTCAGCCAGGTCTTCTTCCGGACGGGTCGGGCCATCGGCTGCATCGACGCTCTGGCCGCTCTGGCGAAGCCCGAGGGGCCGTGGGTGGTGATCGACGGCTATCACGGTTTCATGGCCACGCCGACGGACCTGTCCAAGGTTCACGACCGGATCTTCTATCTGGCGGGCGGGTACAAATACGCCATGACGGGCGAAGGAGCCTGTTTCCTGCACGGGCCGCCGGGGTTCTGCGAGCGGCCTGTCGTGACCGGCTGGTTCGCCGAGTTCGGCAATCTGTCCGGCCCGCCCGGCGGGGTGCAGTACCGCGAGGACGGTGGCCGGTTCTGGGGCGCGACCTTCGACAGCTCGGGCCTCTATCGCTTCAACGCGGTGCGGCGGATGCTGGAGGACGAGGGGCTGACCACGGCGGACGTCTCCGCCCACGCCGACCGGCTGCGGACCCGGTTCGAACAGGCCCTGGCGGCGGGCGCGTGCGGCGGTCTGGACGCGGCCGAGGTGCTGAACCCCATCGGGTCCGGCGAAGGCCCCCACGCACGGTTCCTGGCGCTGCGCCACCCGGACGCCCAGAGCTGGAAGGCGCGGCTGCTGGAGGCCCAGATCGTCACCGACGTGCGCGACGACACGATCCGCTTCGGTTTCGGCCTCTATCAGTCGGACGAGGACGTCGAACGGTTGATCGCCGTCTGCAAACGCCTGTTCTAACCGGCCTCAGAAGAAGGTCGTGTCTTCCTGCTGCGTCGGCTGGGGCGGCGCCACCGGCTGGGACGGCGCGCGCGGCGTGGCCGGCCGCGACGGCGTCGTGGAAGGCGCGGCGCCGGGCTGGGTCGCGCCCGAGGCCGGCGGGATGGCCTGACCGGCGGGCGGAATGGGGCCCAGGCTCGGATAGGGCAGGCTCTCTGGCGTGCCGTCGCCAGACACGGGCTGTCCCGGCGGGATGGCGGGCCCCGTCTCCGGCACGGGCGAAGGCGCCACAGCGTCCGGCGCCGAGAAGTCGTCGCGGATGAAGGCCCAGGAGCGGCTGTCGGCGCAGGCGCAGACCTTCATGAACCCGTCGCGGTCGCGCCAGATGACCAGCGGATAGCCGGTCGGGGCGCCCGCATCGCGCAGCAGGTCGTTCAGCCGGGTCGTGAACTGGCGGCTGGCCTCGACCACGGCCGAGCGAGCCAGATTGCCGTCGGCAGCCGGGATGCCCGCCGCCGTCCAGTTGCGCGACGGGGTCGCCGTCCAGCGCTCATAGAGGCTCCAGTCGCGGCTCAGCCACAGCTCGGCCACCGTGGCGCGCTCGGCCGGGGTCGACTGGACCTGACCCTCGCGGTCGGCGCGGGCGAAGACGATGGAGCGCAGTTCGACGCCCCCGGCGCGCAGCTTTTCGGCCTCCTCGCGCTCGTAGCGCTGGGTGGAGGCTGAGTCGCGATAGCCGATGACATAGAGAGGTTCGCCCCCGCCGCCGCCCGAGACCCACGACGCCTCGTCCAGCAGCCGCTGGATCTCCGCCTGGTTGCGGCTGATCGTGACCGGCTGGAAGCGGGCGTAGAAGTTCCAGTAGGCCCAGTATCCGGCCCCCGCGAGGGCCAGGCCGATGACCACGGCGAGGGCGGACCAGATCAGAAATCGACGCATGCGGGTGAGCGCTCCAGCTTCAGCATATCGACAGCTTAACGCTTAACACCGAATTGCGTCGCCTCGAACACCGGTCGCGGGAATGGAGCGCACTGTCTCCTCCCCGCGCCGCAGGCGTGGGGAGGAGATGAGCGAGCCTCACCCCATGGTCGGGATGACGAAGGAGCTGTCGGCGTGCTCCAGGTCGCTGTCCGGCCAACGGGCGGTGACCGTCTTGACCTTGGTCCAGAACTTCACGCCTTCCATGCCGTGCTGGTTGGTGTCGCCGAAGGCCGAGCGCTTCCAGCCGCCGAAGGTGTGATAGGCGACCGGCACCGGGATCGGCACATTGATGCCGACCATGCCGACGTTGACGCGGGCGGCGAAGTCGCGGGCCGCGCGGCCGTTCTGGGTGAAGATGGCGACGCCGTTGCCGTACTGGTGCTTCGACGGCAGCGACAGGGCCTCCTCGAAGGAGGCGGCGCGGACGATCTGCAGCACGGGGCCGAAGATCTCTTCCTTGTAGCTCTCCATGTCCGGGGTGACGTTGTCGAACAGGGACGGGCCGACGAAGTATCCCTTCTCGTGGCCCTGAAGCGTGAAGCCGCGACCGTCGACGACCAGTTCGGCGCCGTCCTTGACGCCCTGGTCGATCCAGCCTTCGACGCGGGCCTTGTGCTGGGCGGTGACGACCGGGCCGTAGTGGGCGCCCGCGTCGGTCGAGACGCCGACCCGCAGGGTGTCGATCTCGGCGACCATCCGCTCGCGCAGTTCGTCGGCGGTCTTCTTTCCGACCGGAACGACGACCGGCAGGGCCATGCAGCGCTCGCCGGCCGAACCGAAGGCGGCGCCGGCAAGGTCCTTGATGACCTGGTCCATGTCGGCGTCGGGCAGGACGATGCCGTGGTTCTTGGCGCCGCCCATGGCCTGGACGCGCTTATTGTTGGCCGCGCCCGTCTGATAGACATAGTGGGCGATGTCGGAGGAGCCGACGAAGCTGACGGCGTGGATCTGGGGGTGGGTCAGGATGGCGTCGACCGCCGCCTTGTCGCCGTGGACGACGTTCAGGACGCCCTTGGGCGCCCCCGCCTCCATCATCAGCTCGGCCAGACGCACCGGCACCGACGGATCACGCTCCGAGGGCTTCAGGATGAAGGTGTTGCCCACCGCGATGGCCACGCCGAACATCCACATCGGGATCATGGCCGGGAAGTTGAACGGGGTGATGCCCGACACGACGCCCAGCGGCTGGCGCATCGAATAGACGTCGATGCCGGGGCCGGCGCCCCAGGTGTATTCGCCCTTCAGCGCATGGGGGATGCCGCAGGCGAACTCGATGACCTCGAGGCCCCGCTGGATGTCGCCCTTGGAGTCGGCGACGACCTTGCCGTGCTCGGAGCTGAGCAGTTCGGCCAGCTCGTTCATGTTCGCCTCGACCAGGCGTTTGAACTCGAACATGACGCGGGCGCGGCGCTGCGGATTGGTGGAGGACCAGCCCTCGAAGGCGTTCTGGGCGGCCTGGACCGCGCGATCCATCTCCTCGACCGAGGCCAGCTGCACCCGGGCCTGGACCTCTCCGGTGTTCGGATTGAACACGTCGGCGAAACGGCCGGAGGTCCCGGTGAAGGACGCGCCGTCGATGAAATGGTGGATGTCGCGCATGGTCGGTTCCTCGGTGTTCTCGTTGGGCGGCGGTTTAGCGCGGGACGACGGACGGCGAAACCTTTCCCTCCCGCTGGAGGCGGTCGGCGGATCCGAACTGGCCCGACATGAAAAAGGCCGGAGCGGTCCGCTCCGGCCTCTCTCGTTTCAGGCGCGACCCGTTACCAGATCCGGACCCGCTCGTCCGGGGTCAGGTAGTAGTGCTGGCCGGGCTGGACGTCGAAGGCGTCGTACCAGGCGTCCACGTTGCGCAGCGGGCCGATGACCCGGAACTCGGACGGGGAGTGCGGGTCCGTCGCGATCTGGTTCTTCAGGGCGTCGTCGCGATACTTCGCCTGCCAGACCTGGGCCCAGCCGAGGAAGAAGCGCTGGTCGCCGGTGAAGCCGTCCAGAACCGGAGCCTCGGCCCCGTTCAGCGACAGGTGATAGGCCTCCAGGCCCACCGCCACGCCGGACGCGTCGCCGATGTTCTCGCCCATGGTCAGGGCGCCGTTCACATGGTGGCCGGCGATCGGCTCATAGCTGTCGTACTGGGCACCCAGGCGGGCGGTCAGGGCGTTGAAGGCGGTCGCATCGGCCGGGGTCCACCAGTCGCGCAGCACGCCGTTTCCGTCCGACTTGCGGCCCTGGTCGTCGAAGCCGTGACCGATCTCGTGACCGATCACCGCGCCGATGCCGCCGTAGTTGATCGCCGCGTCGGCGTTCGGATCGAAGAAGGGCGGCTGCAGGATCGCGGCCGGGAAGACGATCTCGTTGTTGGTGGAGTTGTAGTAGGCGTTCACCGTCTGGGGCGTCATGCCCCACTCGGTCTTGTCGACCGGCTGGTTCAGGCGGGCCAGCTGGTACTCCCACTGGAAGCGGCCGGCCCGTTCGCCGTTGCCGAACAGGTCGTCGGCGCGGATGTCCAGGGCCGAATAGTCGCGCCACTTGTTGGGGTAGGCGATCTTGACGGTGAAGGCGTTCAGCTTGGCCTGGGCCGCCGCCTTGGTCTCGGGGCTCATCCAGGCATAGCCCTCGATGCGATGCGACAGGGCGGTGCGCAGGTTGGCGACCAGCTGCTCCATCTGGGTCTTGGACTCGGCCGGGAAGTATTCGGCGACATAGAGCCGGCCCACGGCCTCGCCCAGGGCGCCGTCGGCGAAGCTGATGCCCCGCTTGTCGCGGCTGCGCTGTTCCAGGGCGCCGGACAGTTCGCGCGAGCGGAACGACCACTGGGCGTCCGAGAAGCGTTGCGACAGGCGCGGCGCGGCGGCGTCCACGGTGCGGAAAGCCTGCCAGGCCTGAAGCGTCTCGACCGGGGTCTCGGCGAAGATGGCCGCGATCTTGGGCAGGGCGGTGTTCTGGCGCACGATCACGCGCGGCACGTCGCCCAGCCGGGCCGCGCCGTAGTAGCCGGCCCAGTCGAAGCCGGGGGCCTCGGCGGCCAGTTGCTGGATCGTGTATTCGTTATAGGTGCGGTCGCGGTCGCGGCTCTCGGCCGGGGTCCAGTGGGCCTGGGCGATCTTGTCTTCCATGGCCACGATGGCGGCGGCGCTGCCTGTCGGATCGTTCCAGCCGATCATCTCCAGCATCTGGGCGATGTAGAGCTGATACTTGGCCTTCTTGTCCGCGAAACGCTCGGACAGATAGTAGTCGCGGTTGGGCAGGCCGAGGCCCGACTGGCTGGTCGAGACGACGTAGCGATCCGGCGACTTCTGGTCGGTCGTGATGCCGGTGCCGAAGAAGGACGAACCCAGGGCGCCGATCGTCTGGCCCATATAGGCGGCCATGGCCTCATGGGTGTTCGCCGCACGGATGGCGGTCAGGTAGGGCTGCAGCGGCTGGGCGTCCAGCGCCTCGATGCGGGCCGTGTCCATATAGGAGCGATAGGCGTCGGCGATCTTCTGCTCGTCGGAGCCGGCGGCCAGGTCGGTGCGGGCGGTCAGTTCGTCGACCAGGGCCTTGACCCGGTTGTCCGACAGTTCGCGCAGCAGGCCGAAGGAGATGCCGTAGTTGGAACGGTCCGCCGGGATCACCGTGCGGTCCAGGGCCGCGCCGTTGGCGAAGCGGTTGAAATTGTCGCCCGGCAGGACCGACCGGTCCATGCCCGTCAGGTCGAAGCCCCAGGTCCCGTAGTGGGGCGTCTCCACGCCCTTGTAGCCGGTGAAGGCCTCGTCGCCGGTCTGGAAGATCGACTGGATCGTGCAGGTCTCGTCGATGCAGCCGTGGTCGTGATCCTGGGCGAGGGCGGCGGCGGGCAGAAGGAGGGCCGCCGTGGCGGCGCCGATAAGCAGAGACTTCATGTGGGGGAATTTCCTGACTTCGGAACGGCGCCGCGGCTTTCTGGCGGGCGCGGCCGGGACCCTACGCCTGACCCATGGCGTGTCGCCTTAAAAAAATTCATGAAAGCGGTCGTCGCTCGCCAAGCGGCGCCTTTAAGGTCAGCTTCGCATCGAAGGAGATCGAATGGCGGGCGGACACGGCGGCGGCGACTACAAGGATCTGGTCGTCTTCCTGGCGGCGGCGGGGGTGGTCGTACCCCTGTTCAATCGCTGGAAGATCAGTCCCGTGCTGGGTTTCCTGGCGGCCGGGGTGCTGCTGGGGCCCGACGGTCTGGGCCGGTTCACCGATGTCGCCCCCTGGCTGTCCTGGTTCACCATCGGCGACCCAGGTCAGCTGGCCCAGCTGTCGGAGCTGGGCGTCGCCTTCCTCTTGTTCATGATCGGGCTGGAGCTGTCGTGGGAACGACTGAAGGCCATGCGCCGCCTGGTCTTCGGCTTCGGCATGATGCAGGTCGCCCTGTGTTCGACGGTCCTGGCCGGCGCCTTCATGCTGCTGGGCCAACCCTTCGCCGGGGCGGCAGTCCTCGGCATGGGTCTGGCCCTGTCCTCGACGGCGGTGGTCCTGCCGGTCATGGCCGAGCGCAACCGCATGCGGGGCGCGGTCGGTCGCTCCACCTTCGCCGGCCTGCTGGCCCAGGACCTGGCCGTCGCTCCGATCCTGATCACCGTCACCGTCCTCACGACCCTGACGGCGGCGGGCGGAGACCTCTCGCCGACGGTGCTGGGGCCAGCCCTCCTGACCCTGGCGCCGGCCGCCTTCGGCATGGCGGTCATCGTGCTGGTCGGCCGCCTCGGTCTGAGGCCCCTGTTCCGCTCGGTGGCCAAGAGCCGGTCGCGGTCGCACGGCGGCAGTCGCGAACTGTTCGTCGCCCTCTGCCTTCTGGTCGTGGTCGGGGCGGGCGTCGCGGCCGAGGCGTCCGGCCTGTCGATGAGCCTGGGCGCCCTGATCGCCGGCGTCCTTCTGGCCGAGACCGAGTACCGCCGCGAGATCGAGGTCAATATCGAGCCCTTCAAAGGTCTCCTGCTAGGCGTCTTCTTCGTCGGCGTCGGCATCGGTCTGGACCTCGACGTGGTCGCGGCCGAGCCGGTGCTGGTCTTCGGCCTGGCGCTGGGCGTCATCGCCATCAAGGCCGTGCTGATCTTCGGCCTGGCCAAGGTCTGGGGCCTGTCGGCGCGGGCGGCGGTCGAGACGGCGTTGGTCCTCGGTCCGGCCGGGGAGTTCGCCTTCGTCATCGTCAACACCAGTCTCGTGGAGGGGGCGGCCACGCCCGCCTTCACCCAGGCCGTCCTGATGGCGGCCACCATCAGCATGTTCGCCGTGCCCCTGGTCGCCCTGCTGGGCGAGCGCCTGGCCAGGTCCGCCCCGGCCACGCCCCTGTTCGCCGTCTCGCCCGAGGCCGAGCCGGAGACCAAGGGCGCCTCGGTCCTGATCGTCGGCTTCGGCCGGGTGGGACGTCTGGTCGCGGAGATGCTGAAGGAGCACGGCCAGACCTTCATCGCCGTGGACGCCGACCCCGGTACGGTCGCGGCCGGTCGTCGCGACGGCTACGACGTCTCCTATGGCGACGCGGCCCGGTCGGAGATGCTGGCGCTCTGCGGCATCGCCGACATCAAGGCTCTGGTGGTCACCATGGACGCCCCGACCAAGGTCGACGAGGTGGTGATCGCGGCCCGCGCCCTGAGGGAGGATCTGGTCGTCATCGCCCGCGCTCGCGACGACCGCCACGCCGCCCGTCTCTATGGTCTGGGCGTCACCGACGCCGTGCCCGAGACGACGGAGGCCAGCCTGCAGCTGGCCGAGAACACCCTGGTCGATCTGGGCGTGCCCATGGGCCTGGTCCTGGCCTCGATCCACGAGCGGCGCGACCAGTTCCGGGCCGTCTTCCAGGCGGCGATCCCGGAGGATCGGCGCAATCGCGCGACCCGCGCCCTGCGCTCCGGCCTGAAGGCTTAACCAGAAACCCGACCCATTTTGGTCATCGTTCCGTGATGAAAGCCCGGCTTCCCCCTGGGGCTCGGCATTGCACGGGTCGTTGGTGCGCGTCCGAAATCCGGCGCATCGACCCAGTCGCTGTCCCTTCTGTCCATCTGTTTCGCGGACCCCCCGCCGTGAAGCGTCAGCTACAGAGTAATCGTGTTCATGCGTGAGTCCGCGCCGACCGTCGCCCCCTCCACCGATACGCAACCCCGCCTGAACCGCCGTCAGGCCGCCAAGGTCCGGACCCGCCAGAAGGTGCTCGACGCCGCTCGCGGCCTGTTCGCCGAGCGGGGCTACGAGCCCGCCACCATCCGCGACATCGCCAAGGGCGCGGGCATGTCCACCGGCGCCGTCTTCGCCAACTTCCAGGACAAGGCCGAGCTGTTCGAAGCCGTCCTGACCGAGGACATGGCCGGTCTGGCCGAGGTCATGCTGAACGGCGCGGGCGACGGCTCGACCCGCGATCGTCTGGTGAACGCCCTGACCGCCGGCTATCACGGCTCGATCGACCAGCTGCCGCTGTTCCAGGCCATCGTCGCCCGCTCGTGGTTCCAGCCGGTCGCCGCCGAGACGCGCCAGCGCGCCGCGACGCAAGGCCTGACCGACGTCATCTCCGACATCCTGCGTGCCGGCATCGGCAAGGGCGAGATCAAGCAGGACGCCGACGTCTCGCTTCTGACCGAGCTGACCTGGGACGCCTATCTGTCGAACTACCGCCGCGCCGCCTACGACGGCTGGACCGTGGACCAGCTGGCCGACCACATCGGTCGCCAGGTCGACACCCTGCTGGCCGGCGTCAGCGCCAAGTGAGTTCAGTGGAAGAGCGCTAGCTCTTCCACTTCAGCACCGCCGGCTTGACCGGATTGGAGAAGCCGCGCCCCTCAGCGCGGCTTTTCTGCCATTCGCGCTTCAGCTGCTGGTACCATTTCGCCTGTTTGTCGGCGTCGTCGATCCAGATCAGGGCGGGGTCGTAGCGCAGCCCCTCGTTCTGCAGGTTCACCATCCCGCCGTCCTGCTTCAGGAAGGCGACGACCCCCATCCGCAGGAAGGGTTTGGCGATCCCGAACACCCAGTGGTCGGACCAGAAGATCTGGGTGATCCGCGTCTTCGTCTCGGTGATCGGCGTCAGACAGGTCAGGGCCAGGACCTGTTTCTCCCCCACCTGGATATGCTCCCAGCGATAACCGGGCAGGCGGAAGGTGATCTCGGTCGCCGGGGCCCCGCCCAGGATCTTGTAGGCGCGAGAGTTCGAGGACGGGGCGTGGCGCACCATGGCGAAGCCCAGCTCGCGCGGTTCGAACGATTTCGACTTCTCGTGCATCGAATGTTCGGAGCGCCACCACCACTGTTGATGGACATAGGGGCCGTGGGCGGGGTCCATCAGGCCCACGACCGCGTGGTCGATATGGCTGTCGAAATCCATCCATTCGACCAGTTTCGCATCGCCGCCGACCACGCCGGGGAAGGTCGGGGGCGGGTGGTCGGGTTCGGCGTCCGAACGCGGGTCGGACCTCAGCCAGACGAAGACCATCCCCTGGCTCTCGACCACCGGATAGGAGCGCACCTTGATCCGCTCGGGCTCGAAGGCCTGATCGTCCACCAGCGAGGGAATGGCGGCGCAGACCCCGTCGGTGCGGAAGCGCCAACCGTGATACGGGCACTCCACCGTCTCCGGCTCACCCGCCTTCTGCACCAGCCGACCGGCCGAAAGCGGCGCGGCCCGGTGGGGGCAGATGTCCCGCATCGCATAAACCTGACCGTCGCGTCGCCGCCCGATCAGGACCGGCTCGCCCAGCAGCTCGTACCGCTTCAGCGAGGCCTCTGCGACATCGCGTGACAGGGCGGCGAAATACCAGGTGTCCAGCACGAACCCCTTGCCGAAGGCGGCGGGCGGGGCCTTGGCTTCAGGCAGGTGGGCGGGGCTGTCGGCGGGCGTCATGGGAACAGTCTAGACGCCGCTGCGGCTTTCGTCATTCTTCCGCCTTGTCGAATGCATCCGATGTCGCCAACTGCGACGACTAGGGTCAGAATGGCCGGCAAAGTCCGGCCGCAATCAGGAAGACGCACATGGACAGCCAGATCCTCACCGGCCTCGTCGCCGCCCTCGGCCTGCTGGCCAATTTCGCCGGCGTCGGGGAAGCCTCGGCCGACGAGATGATGGAGTCGATGCGTCAGGACGGTCACGCCCAGCACGCCGACCACGGCCATCATCACGCCGACTTCGCCTCCGACCGCCTGCATGTCCGGGTGGACGGCGAGGCGGGACCCGGCGTGCGCGACATCATCCTGATCCCCGGCCTCTCGTCCTCGCCCGAGATCTGGCAGGGCACGGTGGATCATCTGGGCGCCGGTTGGCGCGTTCACCGCATCCATATCCAGGGCTTCGCGGGGGCCCCGGTCGAGGGCAATGCGGAAGGCCCCGTCGCCGCCCCGGTGGCCGAGGAGATCGCCCGCTACATCGCCGAGAACAACCTCGACAAGCCCGCCGTCGTCGGACACTCCATGGGCGGGACCATCGGCCTGATGCTGGCCGCCCGTCATCCGGACGCGGTCGGCAAGCTGATGGTCGTGGACATGGTGCCCTTCATGGGGGCGATGCTGGCCCAGCCGGGCGCCGAACCCACGGCCGAAAGCGTCGCACCCGCCGTCCGGGCCATGACGGCCCAGTCCCGCGCCGCCAGCGACGCGGACTATCGCACCCGCGCCGCCGCCATGGTGACCGGCATGATCCGCACAGAATCCAAGCGCGCCGGTCCGCTGGAGGACACGGCGACCAGCAACCGCGCCACCTCGCAGAACGCCTATGAGGAGCTGCTGTCGACCGACCTGCGTCCGGAACTGGCCCGGATCACCGCGCCGACCGAGGTGCTGTATGTCGCTTTCGACTATCCCGGCATGACGCCCGCCATGACCGACGGCATCTACCGGATGTCCTTCGCTGGCCTGCCGGGCGTGGAGCTGAAGCGGATCGACAACAGCGCCCACTTCATCATGCTGGACCAGCCGGCGACCTTCTACGCCGACCTGGACGCTTTCCTGGCCGAATGACCGGACCTGAGGACGCCGCCGCCGACATCGTCGATCTCTACGACCGGCGGGCGGCGGACTGGGTCGCCGATCGGGGTCGCGCCCTGACCGAGGCGGACCGGATCTGGCTGGATAGGCTCGCCGAGCGCCTTCAACCCGGCGACGCGGTGCTGGACGTCGGCTGCGGTTCGGGCCGTCCCATGGCGGCGGCCCTGATCGAGCGGGGCTTTCGCCTCACCGGCGTGGATTCCTCCGCCGGCCTGATCGCCCATGCAAAGGCCGACCTGCCCGAAGGCCGCTTCATCCAGGCCGATATGCGGACCCTCGACCTCGGCGAGGCCTTCGCCGGCGTCCTCGCCTGGCACAGCCTGTTCCACCTGTCCCCGGCCGATCAGAGGATCGCCCTGCCGCGTCTTCTGGCCCACGCGGCCCCACGCGCCTCGATCCTGTTCTCGTCCGGCCCGCGCGAGGGCCACGTCGTCGGCGACTGGAGGGGCGACCCGCTCTATCACGGCAGCCTTGACCCGGAGGCCTACGAGACGCTTCTCACGTCACAGGGGTTTGTGGTTGAATCCGGCGTCTGGGCGCAGGATGGCTCGGCCTGGCTGGCCCATCGGATGGACGGTCGTTAACCCCCGCGCCATCGTTTCGGCGGAAAGCCGCATCACGCTGACGTGAACTCTTCATTCGCCGTTCACCACAACGGCGTTCTAGGTATCAGCGACGAACGGCCATGACGGCCGGGGCTTCTGAGGATGTCGATGGCCGGTCCGGGTTTCGGAAACAGGGGTGGCGGCGGTGCGGCCAAGGCGCCGCGCACGCGACTGCAGCAGGTCCTATACTGGGGATCGGTTCTGGCCGTCTGGGGTCTGATCTTCCTGGTCGTCTTCTTCGCCGTCTTCGCGCGCGGCCTGCCGGACACCTCGGCGCTGTACGACATCGATCGCCAGCCCTCGATCACCTATCTGGACCGCAACGGCGCCCTGATCGCCACGCGCGGCTCGCAGCAGGCGCCGCCCGCCGATCTGGACGCCCTGCCGGACTATGTCCCGGCCGCCTTCATCGCCATCGAGGACCGCCGCTTCTACTGGCACCCCGGCTTCGACCCGATCGGGATGAGCCGGGCCATGGTCTCGAACATGCGCGCCGGGCGGATCGTCCAGGGCGGCTCCACCCTGACCCAGCAACTGGCCAAGAACCTGTTCCTGACGCCCGACCAGAACATGCGCCGCAAGGTGCAGGAGCTGATGCTGGCCGTCTGGCTGGAGATGAAATTCTCCAAGAAGGAAATCCTCGCCCTCTATCTGAACCGGGTCTATTTCGGCGCCGGCGCCTATGGCATCGAGGCGGCCTCGCAACGCTATTTCGACAAGTCGGCGCGCGAGTTGACCGTCGGCGAGGCCGCGCTTCTGGCGGGCCTTCTGAAGGCGCCCAGCCGCTATTCGCCCGTGTCCGAAAGCAAGCGCGCGGCGACCCGCGCGACGGTCGTTCTGGACGAGATGGAGGACGCCGGCGTCATCACGGCCGAACAGCGCGCCGCCGCCGTCCTGGAGCCGGTCCGCGTCTCGCGCACCCTGGCGACCCAGCACGCCCAGTATTTCATCGACTGGCTGGACAAGGAGATCCGCGGCCTGGTCGGCGAGCCGACCGAGGACATGATCGTCGAGACGACCCTGGACCTGACGCTGCAGACCGCCGCCGAGCGCAACGTCCGCCGCATCCTGGACCGGGACGCCTCGCGCGGGGTCGAACAGGCCGCCCTGGTCGCTCTGGACGGCGACGGCCGGGTGCGCGCCATGATCGGCGGCGCCTCCTACGCCGACAGCCAGTTCAATCGGGCCACGGACGCGCGCCGTCAGGCCGGCTCGGCCTTCAAACCCTTCGTCTATCTGGCGGCGGTCGAAGCCGGCTATACGCCCCAGACCCCGGTGGTGGACGAGCCGATCCGCATCGGCAACTGGAGCCCGCGCAACTACTCCGGCAACTTCATCGGCCAGACGACCCTGGCCAACGCCGTGGCCCAGTCGACCAATACCGTCGCGGCCTATGTCGCCGACCAGATCGGTCGCGACAGCGTGGCCCGTGCGGCGCGTCGTCTCGGCATCTCGTCCCGCATCGGTCTGGAGCCGGCCATGGCGCTCGGCGCCGTGGAGGTGTCGCCCATCGACATGGCCACCGCCTATGACGCCTTCGCCAACGGCGGACGCCGGGTCGAGGCCTACGGCATCAGCCGTATCCGCACGCCGCAGGGGCGCGTCATCTACCAGCGCGCGGCCCGCGACGCCGCCTCCGGCCAGGCGATCAACAACCCGTCCCTCTACTACATGAACCAGATGCTGAGGGGCGTGGTGACCTCGGGCACCGCACGCTCGGCCGCCATCTCGGGCCGCGACATCGCCGGCAAGACCGGCACGACCTCGGACTACAAGGACGCCTGGTTCGTCGGCTACACCGGCGGCTTCGTCACCGCCGTCTGGGTCGGCAAGGACGACAACACCGCCATGCGCGGCGTGACCGGCGGCGCGGCCCCGGCCGCCATCTGGAAAGGGTTCATGGAGGCGGCCCTGCCGCGCCTGAACGTCCAACCCATCCCCAACGGCCCGCCCATGCCCGAAGGCTGGGTCGCGCCCGATCCGGTCGGCGACCTGATCGGCAGTGTGGAGGATCCCTACGGCGACTCCACCATCCTGCCGGGCGGTGTCGATCCCAATCAGGGCCAGCCCTACCAGCCCCAGCCGGCCGAACAGCCGCGCCGCGACGCCGTCCCGACGGCCCCCGTCCGCCGCGACGATCCGCCGGACCAGCGCCCGGAACCGGCCGCCCCGCCGGAAAAGGAAGCCAGCCCTCTGTTCTTCTGAGGCGAGCCTAGCGCCCCACGGCGTGCAGCGCGGCCCCATGCTCGCGCAGCCAGGCGCGGAACGGCCGGTGGTCGCCGACCAGCCGCTTCACCACCGACCAGTAGGCCGGGCTGTGGTCGGCGTGGACCAGGTGGGCGACCTCATGGGCGGCCAGATAGTCCAGCACCTCGGGCGGGGCCATAATGACCCGCCAGGAATAGCGGATCGACCGCGTGTGAGGGCTGCAGGACCCCCATCGCGACCCTGCGTCGTTGATCGAAATGGTCACGGGCCGCTGGGCTAGGGCGTGCAGATGGACCTCGGTGCGGACCGCCAGCGCCTCTCGCGCCAGTCGCTTCAGAAGATTGATCACCCGCCGGGCGAAGGCCTCGCCCTCGCCGCCGGAGACGATGCGAACCCCCTCCGGTCCCTCGACCAGACGCGCGGCTCCGGCGCCACCGGTCGCCTCCAGCCGGATCGTGCCGCCCCTGAACGGAATGACCGCGCCGGGCTCCAGCGCCGTGCCCTCGACCCGCGCGGCCAGCCGTTCGGCGATCCAGACGGATTTGGAGCGGGCGAAGGCGACGGCATCCGCCAGCCGCCGTTCGGACGGGGCGATGGCCACGGCCTCGCCCTTCCTCGCGTCGATGCGGATCGAGATGCGCCGGGCGCGCGGATTGACGCTCAGTCGGAGGGCGTGACCGCCCTCAAGCGGCAGTCGCTGACCGGTCTGGTACTGCGCAGAGCTTTTCATTCGCCGCGATGAAGTCCCGGGTGCGGGGGTAGATTTCCTCGCGGAAGCGCCGCCCGTTGAAGACGCCGTAGTGGCCGACGCTGGGCTGGACGTAAAGCACGCGACGGTCGTCCGGGATGTTGGTGCAGATGGTGTGCGCCGCCTGGGTCTGGCCCACGCCCGAGATATCGTCCTTCTCGCCCTCGACGGTCATCAGGCCGATGTCCGTGATCTTGGTCAGATCGACCCGCTCGCCGCGATGCTCCAGCAGGCCGCGCGGCAGGAGGTGGGACTGGAAGACGATGTCGATGGTCTGGAGATAGAACTCTTCGGTCAGGTCCAGCACCGACAGATACTCGTCGTAGAATTCCTCGTGCTTCTCGACCCCGTCGCCATCGCCGGCGACCAGGCTCTTGAAATAGTCCCAGTGGGCGTCGGTGTGGCGCTGCTCGTTCATCGACATGAAGCTGTAGAGCTGCACGAAGCCCGGATAGACCGCCCGGCCGAAGCCCGGATAGGGCCAGGGCACGGTGTGGATCATGTTGGACCTGAACCAGGTGAAGGGCTTCTCCTCCGCCAGCTGGTTCGTCACCGTCGGCGACAGGCGCGCGTCGATCGGCGAGCCCATGAAGGTCATCGACGCCGGACGGTTCGGATCGTTCTCCGCCGCCATCACGGCCGCGGCGGCCAGAACCGGCGGTCCGGGCTGGCAGACGCCGACGACATGGGCGCGCGGGCCGATCTGGGCCAGCATGGTGCGGACGTGGTCGATATAGTCGTGGAAGTCGAACCGGCCTTCCAGCATCGGCACCTGACGGGCGTTGATCCAGTCGGTGACATAGACGTCGTGGTCCTGAAGGAAGGTCTCCACCGTGCCGCGCAGCAGGGTGGCGTAGTGGCCTGAGAGGGGGGCGACGATCAGGACGCTGGGGGCCGCGACCGGCTTCTTGGCGCGTTTCAGGTCGCCGACGTTGCGGGCGAACCGCACCAGACGCACCCACGGGCTCTGCCAGATGACCTGTTCTGTGGTGCGCACCGACTGGTCGTTGATCGTGACGACCTGCAGACCCCAGTCCGGCTTGCCGTAGCGGCGCGTGACGCTCTCGAACAGCTCGGCCGAGGCATAGGCCGTGCGCCCGATCGCCGTCTGCGAGGCCGGGTTATAGGGCGAGGTCCAGAATTTGCGCGCGAACTGCGCCCCGATCCGGAAAGGCTGCGCCGACTGATAGGCGAGCTCGTGAAGTGCGTAGAGCATGGAATCCCATTCTAGCCCGGCGGAGACTGGATAGCACCATAGATCGGACCGCATCGCAAAACGTTAGCGACGCGAAACTTTGACGGTGTTGACTTGGATTCGCAGCTTGTTCGATGGATGACGTGACGCTAGCACAACCCAGAGAACTTATGGTTTCCGTTGGAGTTGTCAGTGCAGGATACGGATGCGGACTGGGCGCTGTGGGGTGAAATGGACCCCTACTTCGGGGTGCTCTCTCAGGACAAGTACCGCCGCCAGAACCTGACCGAAGACACGCTGGACGAGTTTTGGGCCGGCGGCGTCAGCCAAATGGAAGAAATGGCCGGCCACATCCGGCGCGGGTTTGGCGAGTTCCCCCGCGCCACGGCCCTGGACTTCGGGTGCGGGGTCGGACGCCTGACGCGCGGCATGGCGCGGATGTGCGACCATGTGGTCGGTCTGGACGTGGCGCCGGGCATGATCGCCGAAGCGCAGAGGGACGCGCCCGAGAACACCGAATATCTTCTGGAGCTGGGCGACCAGACCTTCGACTGGGTCAATTCGATCATCGTCTTCCAGCACATCCCGCCGGTGCGCGGCTACGCGATCCTGGAAGACCTCCTGTCGCGCATCAATCCTGGCGGCGTCTTCAGCCTGCACCTGACGCTCTACAAGGACGCCAGCTTCATGCCCTATCTGGCCGGTTCGCTGCGTGCGGCGCGCTTCGACGGCGAGCGGATGGAGGTCCTGGGGGTGGAGCCGTCCCCGCGCGGCGCCATGATGATGTACGACTACGACATGACGCGGCTGATCGAGATCACCGCCCGCCACGGCTTCCACGCCCTCCTGACCCTGCACACCAACCATGGCGGCTGCCATGGCGCGATCCTGTTCGGTCGCAAGGGGGCGTAAGGCCCGGCGCCTACCCGCGCGCCTTCACCCTGCGGATCAGCTGGGCCGACCGCTCCGGCCCCAGGTCGTGGCCGAGGGCCGAGCGGAACTGGCCGTCCGGACCCATCAGATAGACGGTCAGGGAGTGGTTCATCACATAGTCCTCGCCCTCTCCGACCTTCTGGTAGTAGGCGCGGTAGACCTTGGCCGCCTCGGCGATCTGTTCCGGCGTACCGGTCAGGCCGATGACGCCGGGCGGGAAGCCGTCGGATTCGAGATAGGTCTTCAGCGCCTCGGGCGTGTCCCGCTCCGGGTCCACCGAGATGAAGACGATCTGCAGGTCGGCCGCGTCCGACCCCAGCAGCTGACGCGTCGCCTCCAACGAGGTCAGGGTCGTCGGGCAGTAGTCGGGGCAGTAGGTGAAGCCGAAGAAGACCAGGCTCCACTTGCCGTCCAGCATCGTCTGATCGACCGGCTGGCCGTCCTGATTGACCAGCTGGAACGGCCCGCCGACGGACGGCTGGCCGGTCAGGGTTCCTTCCGAGACCGCATCGGCCCGTTCCCGCCCCTGAACCACGATTACCGTGACGGTGGCCAGGGCGGCGGCGATGGCGACGCAGGCGCCGGCGAACAGCAGGATGGAACGGCGTGGCATGGTGTCTCTCCGGGCCGACAGACGGCTGCGAGGCGTCTATAGACAAGACGTGAGCCAGAGCGAAGTCCAACCCCTTCCGCACGACCCCGTGTCGCAGTTCCCGCCCCCGGCGCCGACCTGGGCCAGTCTGCCGCGCCGCAGTCGGGGCCTGTCCCTGCGCACCCTGATCATTCTGCGCTGGCTGGCCATCGTGGGTCAGACCGCGACCCTGATCGTGCTGGACACCCTGTTCCACTTCCCCCTGCCGCGCTGGCAGTGCCTTCTGGTCATCCTGGCCAGCGTGATCGTGAACCTCCTGGCCATGGGGCGGCTGCAACGGGTCGACAGCCGCCTGCCGGACGGACGTCAGACGGGCATCCACCTGGGCTTCGACATCCTCCAGCTTTCGGCGCTTCTGGCCTTCACCGGCGGGCTGGAGAACCCCTTCTGTCTTCTGCTGGTCGCCCCGGTGACCGTGGCGGCGGCCTCGCTTCCGGGGCGTCAGGCCCTGGTGCTGGGGCTGATGGTGCTGGCCTCGACGACGGCGCTGTTCTTCTGGTCCATGCCCCTGCCGTGGCAGCACGGCTACAGCATCCACCTGCCGACCCTCTATCGCTTCGGCATCGGTCTGGCCCTCATAACTGGGGTGGTCTTCACCGCCGCCTATGCCTGGCGGGTGGCGGCCGACGCCGAGAAGCTGGAATTGGCCCTGGCCACGACCCAGGACGTGCTTCAGCGCGAACAGAGGCTGGCGGCGCTGGGCGGCCTCGCGGCGGCGGCGGCGCATGAACTGGGCACGCCCTTGGCGACCATCCAGGTCGTGGCCAAGGAGCTTCTGCGCGCCTCGCCCGCCGACGGCCCCATCGCCGAGGACGCCCGGCTTCTGCTGCAACAGGCCGAGCGCTGTCGCGACATCCTGAAACGCCTGTCCCAGCGGCCCGAGGACGGCGACCCCCTCTATACGGAGATCGGGCTGAAGGCCCTGCTGAACGAGGTCGTCGACGCCCATCTGGGCTTCGATCTGGACATCGACGTCGCCGTCCACACGCCCCAGGGCATGCCCGAGCCCCAGGTCAAACGCCTGGCCGAGGTCGTCCACGGCCTCAGCGCCCTGGTCGAGAACGCCGCCGACTTCGCCGCGTCATCGGTCCTGGTGCGGGCGACGGCCGACGCCGACTGGATCACGGTCGATGTGCTGGACGACGGCCCCGGCTTCGCGCCCGACATCCTGCCCCGCCTCGGCGAGCCCTATGTGACCAGCCGGCCGCAGGGGAAGTCCCGTCAGGCCCTGACCGCCCAGCTGGCCGCCGCGGCCGCCGCCGCACGCCCGGCCCGGCGTGGAAAATCGGCGCCCCCTCCGCCGCCGGAGCCCGACATCATCCCCAGCCAGGGCGGCATGGGGCTGGGCTTCTTCATCGCCCGCACGCTTCTGGAACGCACAGGCGGCAAGGTCATGGTGGGCCAGGGGGAGGGTGGTCCGGGCCTCAACAAGGGCGCCCGCGTCACCGTCCGCTGGGACCGTCGGGCCCTGGAACTGAACCCCTGACGCCTGCGCTTCATCGCCGCACCGCTTGACCCGCCCGTGCCAGAAGCCGACTTGGTGGGTAGGAGAACTTTCCATGACGACCGCTGCCGCCGCCCTGCCCGCCAATCTCGAAGACCGGATCGCCGGGCTTCATGACCGCACCCTGTTCCTGCTCGACGACGATCAGGCGCTGCGCACCCGCATGGGTCGGGCCCTGGAGGCGCGCGGGTTCGAGGTCACGACCGCCGGATCGGTCGGCGAGGCCGTCGAGCTTCTGCGCAGCCACCAGCCGGCCTTCGCCGTCCTGGACATGCGGCTGGAGGACGGCAACGGCCTCAGGATCGTCGAGGCGATCCGCGAGCGCCGCGACGACGCCCGCATCGTCATGCTGACCGGCTACGGCGCCATCGCCACGGCCGTCGCGGCGGTCAAGGCCGGCGCCGTCGACTATCTGTCCAAGCCCGCCGACGCCGACGACGTGGTCAAGGCGCTTCTGGCCACGGGCGATGCGCCCGAGCCGCCGGAAAACCCGATGAGCGCCGACCGGGTCCGCTGGGAGCATATCCAGCGCGTCTACGAGCTCTGCGACCACAATGTCTCGGAGACCGCGCGTCGCCTTGGCATGCACCGCCGTACGCTCCAGCGCATCCTGGCCAAGCGCGCCCCGCGCTGACGTCTTTCGGCCTCGCGGGGACCGGCGGGAAGACTGCGCCTTAAATCCAGCGCGATCCGTGCTAAAAGGCGTGTTCCCCTTCACCCAGGATCACCGCCCGTGAGCATCACGCTCGACCTGTCGCGCACCTCGACCCCGGCCGAGAAGCCGCCCGTCAACCTCAGCGGTCTGACGCGCGCGGGCCTGCGCCAGGCGTTGATCGACGCCGACATCTGTCCGCCCGAAAAGGCCAAGATGCGGGCGTCTCAGGTGTGGAGCTGGATCCACCACTATGGGGTGACCGACTTCGCGGCCATGACCAATGTGGCCAAGGACACCCAGGCGAAACTGGCGGCCGCCTTCACCCTGAACCGCCCCGAGATCGTCGAGCGTCAGGTGTCCAAGGACGGCACGCGCAAATGGCTGATCCGCACCGCGCCGGGCATCGAGATCGAGGCGGTCTATATCCCGGACGTCGGTCGCGCCGGGGCGCTTTGCGTCTCGTCGCAGGTCGGCTGCACGCTCAACTGCACCTTCTGCCACACGGGCACCCAGAAGCTGGTCCGCAACCTGACCGCCGCCGAGATCGTGGCCCAGGTCCAGGTGGCGCGCGACGACCTCGGCGAATGGCCGTCGCCCAAGGAAGACCGTCGCCTGTCGAACATCGTCTTCATGGGCATGGGCGAGCCGCTCTACAATCTGGACAATGTGTCGGACGCCATCGACATCATTTCGGACAACGAGGGCATCGCCCTGTCGCGCCGCCGGATCACGGTCTCGACCAGTGGCGTCACGCCCCAGCTTCAGGCGCTCGGCGAACGCACCCAGGCCATGCTGGCGATCAGCCTGCACGCCACCAACGATCCGCTGCGCGACGTCCTGGTGCCGTTGAACAAGAAGTTCAATCTCGAGACCCTGATGGCCGAGATCCGCGCCTATCCGGGCCTGTCGAACGCGCGCCGGGTGACGTTCGAATATGTGATGCTGAAGGGCGTCAACGACAGTCCGGAAGAGGCCCGCGCCCTCTTGAAGCTGATCGAAGGCATCCCGGCCAAGGTGAACCTGATCCCGTTCAACCCCTGGCCCGGCACGGACTACCAGTGCTCGGACTGGAAGACGATCGAACGCTTCGCCGCCATCCTGAACAAGGCCGGCTACGCCTCGCCCATCCGCACCCCGCGCGGCCGGGACATCCTCGCGGCCTGCGGCCAGCTGAAGTCCGAGAGCGAGAAGGTCCGGGCCTCGGCGCTCAGAAAGGCCGAACAGGCGGCGGCTTAGGACTTCTTGGTCGACCGGTAGGCCACGCGTTCAATCACCAGGCCGACAAGTCCTCCGGAGATCGCCAACATTATGCGGCTTGGGTCGATCGCGCCCGTCCATGAGGAGGGAGGCCACAACAGGCTGACTCCATAGACCGCGAACGTGCCGAACAGAATGGCGATAAGCGGCCCCCGCACGCCTCGGTTCTCCAGAACCGTCCAGACGGGGCAGCCGATGACGAGAAGACCAAGGCTCCAGATGATCGTGGCGATGACGAAGACCGATGTCGCGAACCCTGCGACTCGCTGCGCCTCGGGGACACTGGCCAAACCCGGCAACGGGGTGATGGCATAGTTGAAGGCGAAAACAGCCGCAGTCATTAGGCCGCCACTGGCAGCTCCCGCCCCAAACCCAAGAATTGGGTGCTTCAACATACGCAAACTCATCGCCCTGCCTCCGCGAGCGCCGCGCGCCGCCCGACCATCGCCTCCGGCGTCCGCACGTCCCAGGCCAGACCCAGCCGTTCCAGAATCTGGATGAACCGCCAGCCCCAGTCGCTCTGGCCCGGATAGAGGCCGATCCGGGCCGAGCCCGGGTAGGCGTGGTGATTGTTGTGCCAGCCCTCGCCCATGGTCAGGACGGCGGCCCAGGGGACGTCGTGGGCCTGAACCCCCGCGTCCTTGACCAGCCAGGTCTGCGGCCCGTGCGTATGGGCCAGATGGCCGACGAACCAGTGGCCGACGACCGAGGCGGTGATGCGGGCGCAGACGCCCCAGACCACGAAGCTCCAGCCGCCCATCACGTACAGGACGATCGCAATGGGGACCTGTTGCAGCATCCAGGTGCGTTCGAGGAAGCGATAGAAGCGGTCCCGCCCGATGCGGCCGAAGTCGAAGGCCGGCGGGCGATCCAGAACCAGACGCCCGTGCATCTGCCAGATCGCGTCGATCAGCATCGGTTGCCGGTTGGACAGGTAGTCGTGGCAGTCCGGCTGACGCTGGGCCCAGTCGCGCAGGTCGTGGGCGCGGATCATCCAGAACGGCCCGCTGATCCCCACGACCGTTCCGACCCAAACCAGGCCATGCTCCAGCCACAGCGGACATTTGAAGCTGCCGTGGATCATGCGCCGGTGAAAGCCGACCGAATGGCCGAGCAGCAGCCCCGCCCCGGTCGTGACGACGAAGATCGCGAAGGCCGCCGGACCGATCGTCAACGGCCCGGCGATCAGGGTCGCCGCCATCATCCCGCCATTCCACAGCGAATGCAGCGGATCCCAGACGACGCGCCCGGCGACCGGATCGCATCCGGGCGTCTCGATCAGGCTGTTGACGGCGCAGGGGTCGAGAGGAT
The DNA here is from genome assembly GCF_041893865.1 of Brevundimonas staleyi. Taxonomy (GTDB): domain Bacteria; phylum Pseudomonadota; class Alphaproteobacteria; order Caulobacterales; family Caulobacteraceae; genus Brevundimonas; species Brevundimonas staleyi. Next base: position 554,510 of record NZ_CP169082.1, on the reverse strand, counting down.
CGTGCATCGGCATTCCCTTTCGTATTTAAGGAATACCTTAAATCACTAAACGTACCTCTGGCAAGCCGTTCGCAAATCACTTAAATAAGACACCATGCAACGCGTGTTCGAAGCCCTGTCCAGCCAGATCCGGCGCAAGATGCTGGCCTATCTGGCCCATGCCGACCTGACGGCCGGCGAGATCGCCGCGCGGTTTGAAATCTCCAAGCCCGCCGTCAGCCAGCATCTGACCGTGCTGGAGAACGCCGGCCTGGTGACCAGTGAGAAAAAGGGCCAGTTCGTCCACTACAGCCTGGTGCCCGACCACCTGGCCAACACCCTGTCCAGCTACGCCCAGGAAGTCTGCCCGGTCTCCAAGCCTCTGAAGGCCGAAAGCGCCGCCATCGCCAAGGCGCGCAAGAGCTAGGGTGTCGCCGCACGGCGATCATATAAAGACATCCTTATATGATTGTTGCCCTGCGCCTCTGCGCGGGCTATAGGCGCGCGCAATCCTGAGATTTCGAGCACGCGCCCAAGGAGCCTCCATGCCCGACTATATCGTCCGCGACATCAGCCTCGCCGCCTTCGGCCAGAAGGAAATCGCGATCGCCGAGACCGAAATGCCCGGCCTGATGGCGCTGCGTTCGGAGTTCGGCGCCCAGCAGATCCTGAAGGGCGCGCGCATCGCCGGCTCGCTGCACATGACGATCCAGACGGCCGTCCTGATCCAGACGCTGGAAGCCCTGGGCGCCGAAGTGCGCTGGGCCTCGTGCAACATCTTCTCGACCCAGGACCACGCCGCGGCCGCCATCGCCGCCGCCGGCACCCCGGTCTTCGCCACCAAGGGCGAGACGCTGGAAGAATACTGGGACTACGCCCACAAGATCTTCGAATGGCATGACGGCGGCTATCCGAACCTGATCCTGGACGACGGCGGCGACGCAACCCTGCTGTGCGTGCTGGGTCCGAAGGCCGAGAAGGACATCACCCTGCTCGACAACCCGACCAACGAAGAGGAAGAAGCCCTCTACAAGGTCATGAAGCGCTACATCGCCGAGAAGCCCGGCTTCTACTCGGCCATCCGCGACGCCATCGGCGGCGTGTCGGAAGAGACCACCACGGGCGTCCACCGCCTGTACGAAATGGCCAAGAAGGGCGACCTGCCGTTCCCGGCCATCAACGTCAACGACAGCGTCACCAAGTCCAAGTTCGACAACCTGTACGGCTGCCGTGAATCGCTGGTCGACGCCATCCGTCGCGGCACCGACGTCATGCTGTCGGGCAAGGTCGCCGTGGTCTGCGGCTACGGCGACGTGGGCAAGGGCTCGGCCGCTTCGCTGCGCCAAGGCGGCGCCCGCGTGATCGTCACCGAGATCGACCCGATCTGCGCCCTGCAGGCCGCCATGGAAGGCTATGAGGTCCGCACCCTGGAAGACGTCGCCGACAAGGCCGACATCTTCTGCACCGCCACGGGCAACAAGGACGTCATCCGCGTCGAGCACATGCGCGCGATGAAGAACAACGCCATCGTCTGCAACATCGGTCACTTCGACTCGGAGATTCAGGTCGCCGGCCTGAAGAACTTCAAGTGGGATGAGATCAAGCCGCAGGTGCACCACATCGAGTTCCCGGACGGCAAGAAGATCATCCTTCTGTCGGAAGGCCGTCTGGTGAACCTGGGCAACGCCACGGGCCACCCCTCGTTCGTGATGTCGGCGTCGTTCACCAACCAGACGCTGGCCCAGATCGAACTGTGGACCAACATCAAGGCCTACGAGAACCAGGTCTACACCCTGCCCAAGCACCTGGACGAGAAGGTCGCCGCCCTGCACCTGGGCAAGCTGGGCGCCCAGTTGACCGTGCTGGCCCAAGACCAGGCCGACTACATCGGCGTGCCCACCGAAGGCCCGTTCAAGCCGGATCACTATCGTTACTAAGTAAGGGCGCTACCGCTTCGCCCGCGGGGCTCCGCTACTTGAGCGCGGGCGGTGTGTGAACAGACCAAGGGGCGGCCCGGCGACGGGTCGCCCCTTTTTCGTGCGTGCAGCCAAGCTCGCCCTGATGCGTTCCGTCCGCCTTGGGGCCGAGGACATCGCGTGACATTACAACAGGGTCTGGCCTTCGGGCTTGTCGGCCTGACGATCGGCGCCTTCATCTGGGGGCGGTTCCGCTATGACCTGATCGCGGTCTGCGCCCTGCTGGCCGGGCTGGCGGTCGGGGTGATCCCGACCGAGGCGGCGTTCGACGGATTCCGCAACGACGTCGTCGTCATCATCGCCTGCGCCCTGGTGGTGTCGGCCGCCTTCGCCCGCTCTGGGATCGTCGAACTGGCGCTGCGTCGGATCATGCCGATGCTGAAGACCGAGCGCAGCCAGGCGCCGGTCCTGACCACCGCCGTCACCGTGCTCTCCATGGTGACCAAGAACGTCGGCGCCCTGGCCATCATGATGCCGGTCGCCTTGCAGGTCGCGCGCCGCACGGGGACCTCGCCCTCGCGCCTTTTGATGCCCATGGCGTTCGGGGCCATGGCGGGCGGCATGGTCACCCTGGTCGGGACAGCGCCCAACATCATCGTCGCCGAGGTGCGTCAGGAGATCCTCGGCCAGCCCTTCTCCATGTTCGACTATGCGCCGGTGGGTCTGGCCCTGACCGGCCTGGCCCTGGTCTTCCTCGCCTTCGGCTATCGGCTGTTGCCCAGGGACCGGCAGGGGGCCGTCAGCCTCAGCGCCGCCCTCTCGGCCAACGCCTATCTGACCGAGGCCTCCGTGCCCGAGGACTGGTCGCTGGGCCGCCTGACCCTGCACCAGCTGACCAGCCAGTGCGGCGGCGAGGAGGTGCGGATCATGGCCCTGATCCGCGACGGCAAGCGCCGGCCCAAGCCGCGCGGCAACATCGTCGCCACGGCCGGCGACGTCCTGTTGCTGGAAGGCGATCAGGAGGCGTTGAACGACTTCATCGCCCGTGCCCGGCTGAAGCTGGTGCGCGAGGACCGCCCCATCGCCCTGGACGCTCCCACCGACGACATCGCCGTGATCGAGGCGGTGATCGGCCGGAACTCGCCGCTGGTCGATCAGTCGGTGAAGGAGTCCGACCTCTACGGCCAGCACGGGGTCAACCTTCTGGGCGTCTCCCGCTCCGGCTTCGAACTGTCCCAGCATCTCCGGACCGCCAAGCTGCACGCCGGCGACATCATCCTGTTGCAGGGCGCCGAGCCGCGCCTGCCCGCCGCCTTGCAGGCGCTGGACCTCCTGCCCCTGGCCGAGCGGGAAATGCGGCTGGGAGGGGTGAGGAAACGCTATCTGCCGGCCGTGGTGCTGGCCGCCGCCATGACCCTGGTCGGGTTCGGTCTCGTGCCCGTGTCCATCGCCTTCTTCGGCGCGGCGGTGCTGATCGTGGCCCTGGGCGGCCTCAAGATGCGCGAGGCCTATGCCGCGTTGGACGGACCGCTGCTGGTGCTGGTCGCCGCCCTGATCCCGGTGTCCGACGCCATCCAGCAGACGGGCGGGTCCGACCTTATCGCGGAGCTGTTGTCAGGCGTCTTCACCGGCCTGCCGGGCGTGGTCGCGGTGGCGGGGGTGCTGTTCGCCTCGATGGCGGTGACGCCCTTCCTCAACAATGCGGCGACCGTCCTGATCGTGGCGCCGATCGGGGCGACCCTGGCCGGGCGGCTGGGGTTCAATCCGGACGCCTTCCTGATGGCGGTGGCGGTCGGAGCGGCGTGCGACTTCCTCACCCCCATCGGCCACCAGTGCAATACGCTGGTCATGGGGCCGGGCGGCTACCGGTTCGCCGACTATCCGAGGCTGGGCGCGCCGCTCAGCCTGCTGGTCCTGATCGCCGGACCGCCGCTGATTCTGTTCTTCTGGCCGCTCTAGGCCGCCAGAGCCATCGCGTCCGGACGCTCGCGTCCCGCCAGGCTGGTCTCGAAATCGGCCAGCAGGTCCAGCAGCTCCTCCGCCCCCGGCGCCGACTTGTCGCCGCCCATGCGGTAGCGCCAGAAGCTGACGATGTGCTGGATGGCGCCCAGACGTTCGCCCAGGCGCGCGAACAGGACCGGGGCGTCCTTCAGGAAGTCGCGGAAGGCGGTGGGACGTCCCTCCAGCGTCAGACCGCGGAAGGCGTCGTCATAGATGCGCAGCATGTCCGCCGTGGCCTCGCAGGTCAGGAGGATGCGACGGCGCACCTGTTCCTTGGCCCGATCGATATTGGCGTGCTGTTCGGGGTCGGTGCGGCCCCAGGGCTTCGCGCGGCGGACGCTGTCGACCACCCAGCCGATGTCGCCCGTGATCGCCTGCAGGGCCCATTTGTAATAGAGGAAGCCCTTCCAGCAGAAGATCCCCTCCTCGTACTCGTCGGGGCGCAGCATCAGGGTCTGGCCCAGGGCGCTCATGTCGTCGCCGGCCGAGTTGGACATGATCTTGGCCGTCAGCCGCGCCACCGGGTTCTCGGCCGCCAGATCCGCGCCCGGCCCCATCGACAGGTCGACCAGGGGGGTGATCTCGTGGGCCACGAACTCCGCCATCCGCATCAGGTCGGCCTCGGAGACGTTGAAGTAGCAGGGGTCCGGGGAATGGCCGTTCCGGCGCAGCTGTTCGCGCAGCAGGAAGGGGTCCAGGCTCGGCAGTTCGTCGATCAGGTCCAGCACGCGCCGGTCGGGATGGGTCGGCCCGATGCCCAGCGACTGTTCCAGCGTCTGGTCGAAGCCCATCTGGTCCACGAACAGATAGCGGCCGCCGACCCTCAGGTCCGAACCGTCGATGGGCAGGACGATCTTGGTCGCCACATAGCGGCGCACGCGGAACTCGTCGATCTCGTTGCGGCGCAGGCGGTGCTTGATGATGAGCGAGCGGTTCAGGGTCGCGTTCTCGAACAGGGGCGCATCGCGCCAGCCGTCCGTCCGCCCATGCTCGTGACTGACCCGCAGAAGGTTGAGCACCCGCGCCGTGGAGGCGGAGGTTCTCAGATTGTCCAGATTGCGGATCGCGCGGTCGGTCATTCGGGCTCCTGACGGAAACCGCCATGCCACGGTAAAGGTTAGGATGGCGCGCAGGGGTAGGGTTAGCTGGAGGTGAACGACGTTCAGGTTGTGGGCGCATGATGCGCCGTCGCATCGCTGGCGCAGCCTCTCCGACAGGCCTAGATTGACGCCATGAACGTCTTCGACATCCTCGTCCTCCTCGCCATCGGCGCGGTCGCCATCACCCTGGGCTTCGGCATCTATTCGCTGTTCCGGGGCGGCGACTATGCGCGGTCCAACTCCAACAAGCTGATGCGGCTGCGCGTCGTCCTGCAAGCGACGGCGATCGTGCTCCTGATGGCCGGCCTGTGGTGGAAATCCACCCACGGGGCCTGAGGCCGTGGTCGTCCTCAACAAGATCTACACCCGCACCGGCGACGGCGGCGACACGGGCCTGGCGACCGGCCAGCGCGTGCCCAAGACCGATCCGCGCGTGGAGGCCTACGGCACGGTGGACGAGCTGAACGCCGTCCTCGGCGTCGCCCGCCTGCACTCGGGCCAGAACGACCGGATCGACGCCATGCTGGGCCGGATCCAGAACGAACTGTTCGACCTGGGCGCCGACCTCGCCACCCCTCTGGACCCGCCGCCGAAATGGGAGGCCCTGCGCATCGTCCAGTCCCAGATCGACAGGCTAGAGGCCGAGATCGACTGGATGAACGAGAGCCTGAAACCGCTGGACAGCTTCATCCTGCCGGGCGGCTCGCCGTTCTCGGCCCACCTGCATCTGGCGCGAACGGTGGCGCGACGGGCCGAGCGCGACGCCATCCGGCTGATGGAGACGGGCACGCCGGTGACGGTCGAGGCCATCCGCTATCTGAACCGCCTGTCCGACCACCTGTTCGTCGCCGCCCGCCGGGCCAACGCCAACGGGGCCAACGACGTGAAATGGGTTCCGGGCGGAACGCGATAGGCGGCGTCTCATTCGCCCATCGTCGTCGGCGCGGCTGGTGTCCAGACGTGAAAAAGCCCGCTGCGGGGGATACATCGCAGCGGGCTTTCACGCTCTCTAAGGAGCGGACGTTTCCTCCCCGAAACGCCTTCGATCAGCGGCTGCGCTTTGCAGCGCCGCGCCGTTCGAGTGAGACCAAATGACGCCCCAGCGCCATTCAAGTCAATCAAACCTCAAGCGAAAATGGGTGGTTTTCTGACTGAACGTCGATAACCAATCCGTGATGCGGTCAGATTGTCGAAGAAGCTTCGATAATGGCGCGAATGGTCGAGACGAGGTCGGCGCGGGCCACGGTCTGCTGACCGGGACGGGCCGCCTTCCAGGCTTCGTTGTCGGCGAGACCAGCAGCGGCGGCGCGACCGGCGTCCAGATCCTTGATGGTGACCTGACCGGCGGCGATCTCGTCCCCGCCCAGCATGACGGCGGCGGGGGCGTTGCGACGGTCGGCGTATTTCATCTGGGCCTTCATGCCCGCGCGGCCGAGATAGAGTTCGGCGGCGATCCCGGCGGCGCGCAGTTCGGACACGGCGTCGAGATAGGACTGCATGTCGTCCTGGGAGAAGACGATGACGACGACCGGGCCGCGCGCGACCTCCCCTGCCCGACCCGCCGCACGCAGCGCCGAGGCGAGGCGGGAGACGCCGAAGGAGAAGCCGGTGGCCGGGGTCGACTGGCCGGTGAAGCGGGCGACGAGATCGTCGTAACGGCCGCCGCCGCCGATGGAGCCGAAGCGGACCGGGCGGCCCTTGTCATCGGTGGTGTCGAGCAGAAGCTCGGCCTCGAACACGGCACCGGTGTAGTATTCCAGACCGCGCACGATGGTCGGGTCGAAGCGGACGGTGACCTGGTCGACGCGCATGGCGGTAAGCGCCCGGTCGATGCCGGCCAACTCCTCAAGTGCGGCTTCGCCGGCGGCGCCGAGGCCCCCGGAACGGGCGATGGCGTCCAGGGTCTCGGCGCGGGTCCCTTCGGAGGCCGAACCGAGGAAGGCTTCGATGGTCGAGGCGACGCCGAGCGGCAGATTGGCGCCCTTGGTGTAGTCGCCGCTGTCGTCCAGACGGCCCTCGCCGAGGAGCTGGGCCACGCCCTCCCAGCCCAGACGGTCGAACTTGTCGATGGCGCGCAGCGCCGTCAGGCGCTGGATCGGGTCGGTGATCCCACCCGCCTCGAACAGGCCGTCGAAAAGTTTGCGGTTCGACACCCGGACCACGGCCTGACCCTCGGCGAGGCCGGCGGCCTGCAGGCCTTCGCAGGCCATGGCGATGATCTCGGCGTCGGCCTCCGGGCGGTCGGAGCCGACGGTGTCGGCGTCGCACTGGACGAACTCGCGGAAACGGCCGGGGCCGGGCTTTTCGTTGCGCCACACCGGACCGAAGGCGTAGCGGCGATAGGGTTTGGGCAGCGTCTCCCACGACTGGGCCGCGAACCGGGCGAGCGGCGCGGTGTGATCGTAGCGCAGGGCCATCCACTGTTCGTCGTCGTCCTGAAGCGCGAAGACGCCCTCGTTCGGACGGTCGGCGTCGGGCAGGAATTTGCCCAGCGCATCGGCGTACTCGAAGGCGCCGGTCTCCAAGGCCTCGAAGCCCCAGCGTTCGTAGACCTCGGACACCTGGCGCACGATGCGCCGCTCCTGGGCGACCTCGGGGCCGCGGCGGTCGGCGAAGCCCCGGGGGGCGCGGGCTTCGGGGCGGATAGGGTCAGGCGTGTCGGTCATGCGGGGCGTATTAGAGGGGTTAGGGCTTAGGGAACAGGGCTTAGGGAAGCCCGAGATGCAGCCACCCTAACCCCTAACCCCTAAGACCTACGCCCTAACCCCTACTTCCGCAGCGGCACCCACCGTCCGTAGCTCAGGCAACGCCACACCCACTCGAACGGACCCATGGTGAAGGCCGAGAGCCACAGGGGGGACCAGACGATCTGGGCGACCCAGACGGCGACGACGACGGCCCACATCTCGGCCGGATGATGCAGGCCGAACCACATGGGGCCGAAGGGCGCGTAGTAGAGGGTGACCATGATGAGGGTCTGGGTCAGGTAGTTGGTGAAGGCCATCCGCCCGACCGGCGCCAGCCAGGCGACCAGAGGCTTCAGCCCGAACCGGACCAGAAGGATCAGGACGGTGGCGTAGAAGAGGGTGATCAGGAAGGCGGCCCCGCCCGCGGCGCCGGCCAGCCCCTTCGTCGGATCCGCCGGTCCGGCCATGACGTCCTGCCAGCCCCAGATCGCCAGGGCCGCCAGATTGGCGCCGCCGATCACCAGCACCAGACCATAGACCCACAACGGCGCGCGGCCGCTCAGATAGCCCGACTTGAACAGGCCCAGACCCAGCATCATCAGGGGCACGGTGACCGGGATCAGGATCGGGCTGGCCATCAGCTGGAACATGCCCCAGTGTTTGAGATTCTCGATCAGACCGGCGGGGAAGCCCGCGCGATAGGCGGCCACGGCCTCGGCGATCGCCTCGGGGGTGGAGGGCGGGCGACCGGCCTCCATCTGGACCGCGACCTCGGGCGGCATGTTGGCCATGCCCCAGGCGGCGAGCGCGGCGACGACGGCCCAGAGCACGGTCACCGCCCCGCCGATCCACAGCAGCCGCCGCGCGCTCCAGGAGCGCATCGTCATCATGATCAGGCCGCAGTAGGCGTAGTGCAACAGGATGTCGCCGTACCAGAGCAGCATCCCATGCAGGACGCCGAACAGGCCCAGCCAAAGGAGACGGCGCCACAAGAGGCCGCCTCGCCGGTCGTCGGTCTTCTCGCCCCCGACCAGGAAGATCGAGACCCCGAACAGCATGGAGAAGAGGGTGCGGAACTTGTCGTGGAAGAAGACCTCCGCGACCCAGGTCCCGACCATGTCGGCATGGCTGGTCGAGCCAGGCGGCGGGGCCTCGGAGGCCAGAACCTGGAAGGGCCAGGCGAAGGACAGGACGTTGACCGCCAGAATGCCCAGGACGGCCCAGCCGCGCAGCATGTCGAGCTGGAAGATGCGGTCGGCCGTGGCGGTGGGGGCCAGGCCTCCGGTCGCGGCGGCGGGCTGGATATCGAGTGCCGGCATGGCCATGACGCGCGTCCCCCGGAGGTTGTGGAACGAAGCTTAGCCGAACGAGATGACAGGTCTAGCGGCCAGGGCCGCGGCCTCAGCGACCGATGACGCCCAGACGGTCCTTCACCTTCTCCGGCGCGGGGGCGAAGGCGATGAAGGCGGCGCAGAGACCGGCCCACAGGGCGTAGGAGACGCCGACCAGGATAGCGACCGGAAGACCGGCGACGCCATAGATCAGAAGGGTCGTCTCGGTGGCGCCCACGCCCTGGCCGATGTCGCCCGAGGCGATCCAGCCGAAGACCATCATCGACAGAGCGAGCAGCGTCTGCATGGCCGCCGCCACCAGACCGCCGTACAGCATGAAGCGCCAGACGACGCCGAGGCGGGAACCCGGACGACCGCGCCGGTCACGCTCGCGCCGGATCGACCAGAAGCCGGCGGGCACCGCGATCAGGCCGACGAACAGGACCACCAGCCGCCAGTCGATCTCGCGACCCGGCATCCAGTTCTGGGGCGGCCAGATCAGCAGGGTCAGGATCAGGGGCGGCCACATGACGCCCGCCAGCGCCGCCAGCGGAATGGCCGCGCGGGTCCGGCGCCAGATGACCGGCGACCGGCCCGGCAGGTCGTCGAGGGTGTCGAAGCGCGCCATCAGCGGGTCGGCGCCGGAACGTCGCCGGAATAGTCGTAGAAGCCGCGCCCGGACTTCCGCCCCAGCCACCCGGCCTCGACGTACTTCACCAGCAGCGGACAGGGCCGGTATTTGCTGTCGGCCAGGCCGTCGTACAGCACGTTCATGATGGCCAGGACGACGTCCAGACCCATGAAGTCGGCCAGTTCCAAGGGGCCCATCGGGTGGTTGGCGCCCAGCTTCAGCGCCTTGTCGATGGAGGCGACGTTCCCGACCCCTTCGTACAGGGTGTAGATCGCCTCGTTGATCATCGGCACCAGGATGCGGTTGACGATGAAGGCGGGGAAGTCCTCGGCGTTGGTCGTGGTCTTGCCCAGGCTCTCGGCGAAGGCGACGGCGGTCTCGTAGGTCGAGGCCGAGGTGGCGATGCCGCGCACGATCTCCACCAGCTTCATCACCGGGGCCGGCTTCATGAAATGCAGGCCGATGAACCGGTCCGGACGATCCGTCGCGGAGGCCAGGCGGGTGATCGAGATGGAGGAGGTGTTGGACGCCAGAAGGGTGTCGGCGCCCAGATGCGGGGTCAGTTCGACGAAGACCGCCTTCTTGGTCGCCTCGTCCTCGACGGCGGCCTCGATGACCAGATCGGCCTTGCCGGCCTCGGCCAGGGTCTCGACGGCGGCGATGTTGGCGATGGCCGTATCGGCCTGGGCCTGGGTGACCAGGCCGCGCTCGACCTGGCGAGCCAGGGAGGCGGCGATGGTGCCCAGGGCCGCGGGCAGACGGTCGGCCGCCAGATCGTACAGCCGCACCTTGTAGCCGCCCAACGCCACGGCGTGGGCGATGCCGACGCCCATCTGGCCGGCGCCGATCACGGCGACTGATTTGATCGTGGTGGTCATGAAGTCGAGGTCAGATGCGGCTCATAGCCCGGGCCGGGGCACCTTAAGAGCGTCTGTCCGGCGCGCAAGGCTGGAATGTCGCGGTGCGGCGCCCGGGCCACGATGCGTGGTTACCCGAGCACCGCGATGATCGGTCCGGCGGCCATGTTGTTGAAGGCGATGCGGGCGAAGTTGAGCAGCAACAGAACCACGATCGGCGAGATGTCGATGCCGCCCAGCGGCGGAATGATGCGGCGGAACGGCTCCATCAGGGGCCGGGTCACGGCGTCCAGGAAGGTGGCCAGCTGGTTCACGAAGCGATTGCGATGGTTGATCACATCGAAGGCGAACAGCCAGCTGAGGATCGCCGAGCCGATGATGAACCAGGTCATCAGGCTGATGATGGCGTTGATGAGCCAGACGATCGCCACGCCCATGCGCGGAACTCCTTGATAGAATGAACGCCGCTTCTAGCGGGCGGAACGGCGAAGGCCAAGGATTCCCGGCGTCCGCATGTGCGGCCCGTTGACACCGCGCGGTCGGCCCGCCTATGTCCCGCGCTCGCCTGTCGCCCGCGTTTCCGGGAAACGGGGGGCCGTAGCTCAGTTGGTAGAGCGCGTCGTTCGCAATGACGAGGTCAGGGGTTCGACTCCCCTCGGCTCCACCAAATCCTTGCTCCACAAGGGTTTGGCCAGGATCAGGCGATAAATCTGACACCACGCTGCTACACACGGCTCCCAAGAGGCCGTCGAAAAAGCGTTCTGCTACAGTCAGTTCAGCGTCCCGAGACTGTGGCGCCACCTCGCCGCACACACCGTCCAAACGGACCCTTCGACCCTCTCCACGGTCACCCGATGCCGGGCGTCGGCAATCGTCTGGCCTGATCGTTCGGGGATCGACCTACTATCTTCGGCTTCGTGTTCCGCGTTGACGCAAAGCTTGTGCAACTCGTGTAGGGTGGCTTCACCGGTATGCTGAAGTTTATCGATGACCTCCTGCCTATGGAGGAGCGGATTTCGTAGAGGTCGAAACAGGCTCCACAAACCGCTTGACTCCGATTCAACAAGGCTTTGATGCCGAGATTCAGCTTCTGATTTGTTGCGATCAATTTGATTGAAGCACGGGAGTTGCAGCCTTTGGGGCCGCTTAAGCCCCCTCTATGGTAACTTCAGAAAGGTGTGAGAGGTCCAACCCATCATACCTGGCCCTCCCGATTGCTTCATGGAGTGTGCTGGCTCGGTAGCCTCGCCCATAAGCAGCAGCAGTCTCGCCGCCTTCGTTCCCGCTTCCGGATGACCAACCGCCCAGCGCAAGTGCAATCTCATGCTCAACGCGCGCCTCGCGGAGCGCGTCGCGGTAGCAGTGGCGCGCGCATCATGATCCGCCTGCCCAAGGCCATCGCCACCCACCGCGAGTTGCTGTGATGTCCGCCCTGCGTCCCCAGATCCTCGTCATCGACGACGAGCCCCAGATCCATCGCACCTGCGACAGAAGGTCGAAATAGATCCGGCTCAGCCGACCTTGCTGCTCACTGAACCGAGCATCGGATACGGATTGGACGCATAGCCTCCGGAAGGGCGGCGCCCGGCATGGACCGGTGGACGACCTAAGCAGTGAAAGCACGGTAAACACGCTTTGCGTGTTTTTTGCGCTCTTGCAATCTTTTTTGGTTCATGGTTCGTTCTCATCAAGCGGGAGACGGATCATGCTGGCGAGCATCGCGACGGTGGCGTTCGAGGGGGTCGAGGCGCGGCGCGTCACGGTCGAGGTGCAGCTGGTCGGGCGCGATGGCGAGACCATCTTTTCCATCGTCGGCCTGCCGGACAAGGCGGTGGCCGAGAGCCGGGAACGGGTCAGGGGCGCCTTCGCCGGGATCGGACTGGCCCTGCCGCCCCGGCGGATCATCGCCAACCTGGCCCCCGCCGACCTGCCCAAGGAGGGCAGTCATTTCGACCTGCCGATCGCCCTGGCCCTGCTGGCCTCGCTGGGGGTGATCCCGCCGGACGCGCTGGAGGGCTGGGCGGCGCTGGGGGAGCTGGGGCTGGACGGGCGGATTCAGCCGGTCGGCGGAACCCTGCCCGCCGCCGTGGCCGCCGCCTCGATGGGCTTGGGGCTGATCTGTCCGGAGACCAATGGGCCGGAAGCGGCCTGGGCCGGGGACGTGCGGATCCTGGCGCCCCGGTCGCTGATCGGCCTGATCAACCATTTCAAGGGCACGACGATCCTGCGCGCGCCCGAGCCGGGGCCGGTCACGGCGGGCGGGGCGCGGGCGGACCTGCGCGACGTCAAGGGACAGGAGAGCGCCAAACGGGCGCTGGAGGTCGCCGCCGCCGGGGGCCACAACATCCTGTTCGTGGGGCCGCCGGGCTCGGGCAAGTCGATGATGGCGCAGAGGCTGCCGGGCCTGTTGCCGCCCCTGACGCCGCAGGAGCTCCTGGAAACCTCCATGGTGTGGTCGGTGGCGGGATTGATCGAGAAGGGCGCCCTGACCCGCGACCGGCCGTTCCGGTCGCCCCACCACTCCGCCTCCATGGCCGCCCTGACCGGCGGAGGCCTGCGCGCCAAGCCGGGGGAGGCGTCGTTGGCCCACAACGGCGTCCTCTTCCTGGACGAACTGCCCGAGTATTCGGCCCAGGCGCTGGACAGTCTCCGGGCCCCGCTGGAGACCGGCGAGATCGTGGTGGCGCGGGCGAACGCCCACGTCCGCTATCCGGCGCGGTTCCAACTGGTCGCGGCCATGAACCCCTGTCGTTGCGGGCTCGGCGGATCGGGCAAGGGGGCGTGCGGCAAGGCCCCCCGCTGCCAGCGCGACTATCAGAACCGCATCTCCGGCCCGATGTTCGACCGCATCGACCTGACGGTGGAGACCCCGCCGGTCACCGCCGCGGACATGGCCCTGCCCAGCCCGGCGGAAGGCACGGCCGAGGCCGCCGCCCGCGTCGCCGTCGCGCGCGGCATGCAGGAGGACAGGGTGCGGGAGGCCGGGCTGGACCCGACCCTCGGCCTCAACGCCCGCGCCACGGGCGAGGTGCTCGACCGGTTCGCCACGCCGGACGAGGCGGGGCGGTCGCTGCTGATGCGGGCGGGCGAGGCGGGCGGACTGACGGCGCGCGGCTGGACCCGGACCCTCAGGCTGGCCCGGACCATCGCCGATCTGGAGGGTTCGACCGGGGTCCTGCGCCGCCACATCGCCGAGGCCCTGATCTATCGCCGGACCACCGTCGGGGCGCAGGAGCAGTTCGACCGGCAGAGGGGGGCTCACGGGGGCGTCCGCGAAGGCCTGCCCGCGTGGTGAAAGGTTAAGACCTGATCCGGCAGGATGCCTCGAACCCTCGAGACCGAGGCAGGGCGGACATGGCGCGACGGACGAAGACGACGGACGGGGATACGGCTCAGGCGGCGCGCGAAGGCGGGGCCGATCCCTTCCTGAGGCTGATGAGCCACGAGATGCGGACGCCCCTGAACGGGGTGATCGGCATGCTGGGGCTTCTGACCCGCACCCGTCTGGACGGCGCCCAGCGGGCCTATGCCGAGGCGGCGCGCGACTCCGCCGAACACCTGCTGGGTCTGGTCAACGATCTTCTGGACTACGCCCGGCTGGAGGCCGGCAAGCTGGAGTTCGATCCGGCGCCGGTCGAACTCGAAGGGCTGGTGCGCGGCGTGGCCGAACTGCTCAGCCCCCGCGCCCACGACAAGGGTCTGGAGATCGCCTGGTCGGTCTCGGCCGAGGCCCCCGATGTCCTGGCCGACGAGGGCCGGCTGCGTCAGGTCCTGTTCAATCTGGCGGGCAATGCGGTGAAGTTCACCGATAAGGGCGGGGTCCGGATCGCGGTCGAACGCACCGGCGGCCCGGATGACAGGCCGATGCTGGCCTTCATCATCGACGACACCGGCCCCGGCGTTCCGGCCGAGGCCCGCGACCGCATCTTCGAGGAGTTCGGCCACGTCGACGCCTCGGACGCCACCCGCCACGGCGGCGCCGGGTTGGGCCTCGCGGTCGTGCAAAAGCTGGCCACGGCCATGGGCGGGACCGTCCGGGTCGAGGATCGCCCCGACCCGAAGACCACCGGATCGAAGAAGACGCCCGGCTCCCGCTTCGTGTTCGAAGCGCCCTTCGATGCGGTCGCCCCGGCCGCGCCGCGCGCCCGGCCCCTGACCGACCGGGCCGTCGCCGTCCGCACGCCCGATCCTTTCGTCCGCGCCGCCGCCGAGGCCCAGATCGCGGCGTCCGGCGGCTCGGTCTGGCCGGCAGGCAATCTGGCGCCCGTCACCCTGGTCGACCATGCCGAGACGGCCGCGACCGGCCTGCCGCTGGCGGCCCTGCCCGACACCGGGCGCGGGGTGATCCTGCTGAAACCCTCCGAGCGCGAACTGATCGCCCGCTACCGGTCGGTCGGCTTCCACGGCTATCTGATCAAGCCCCTGCGTCGCGCCTCCCTGGTCGAACGGGTGCTGGCCGCCTCCATGGGCGAGGCGGTCGGGGCGCCGCGCGGCCTGCCGCCCGAGGACGACCGCGTCCTGCCGGTCCGGTTCGCCGGGACCCGCATCCTGCTGGCCGAGGACAATCCGGTCGGCGCCCTTCTGGCCAAGACCCTGCTGCGCCGCGAGGGCTGCGTCGTCGAGACCGCCGCCACGGGGACAGAGGCCGTCGCCGCCCTGAAGCGCGCCCGCTACGATCTGGTCTTCATGGACATGCGGATGCCGGGCATGGACGGCCCGGCCGCCACCCGCGCCATCCGGGCGTCCGGCGACCGCACCCCCATCGTCGCCCTGACCGCCAACGCCTTCGCCGAGGACCGTCAGGCCTGTCTGGAGGCCGGGATGGACGACCATCTGGTCAAGCCTCTGGAGGTCGAGGCCCTGCGCGCCGCCCTGGCCCGCTGGACGGCCGGCGACTTCCGCGCCAAGGTCGCCTTCGGATAGGGCGACCCGGCGATCAGATCGGGCGCCCTTCGAGAGAGAGGCCTGCCCGATGACCCAGACGCCACCCGCCGCGCCCGCCGAGGTCGACGTCAAGCCCAAGGGTCTGGCGGTGCTGAAGGTCGCCTTCCGCGAGCGCCGCACCCTGGCCATGCTGCTGCTCGGCTTCTCGGCCGGCCTGCCCTTCGCCATGCTGATCGGCACCCTGAACGCCTGGCTGACCGAGGAGGAGATCCCGGTCGCCACCATCGGCATCCTGAGCTGGATCGGCCTGTTCGGCGCCTTCCGTTTCCTGTGGTCCCCGGCCGTCAGCTGGACCCCGCCGGGCATCGGCAAGCGGTTCGGCCGTCGCCGCAGCTGGCTTCTGGTGCTGCAGGTCATCATCGCCGTGGCGCTCGGCCTCGTCGCCCTGTCGCATCCGGGCGCGGGCGTGCTGGGGCCGCTGGCCATGGGGGCGGCGCTGGGCGCCTTCGCCTTCGCCACCCAGGACATCGTCATCGACGCCTGGCGGATCGAGGTGGCGGACGAGAAGACCCCGATCGACCTCCTCTCCACCATCTATCAGCTCGGCTATCGCACGGCGGCGTTGGCCGGCGGGGCCGGGTCGCTCCTGCTGTCCGAGGTCATCGGCTGGCCGGGCGTCTTCCTGACCGCCGCCCTCCTGATGGGGCTGGGCATCGTCGGCACCCTGATCGCGCCGGAGCCTGTCCCGTCGTCCCGGACCGCCATCGCGCGCGAGCGCCGGGGTTCGCCGCGTCTGCGCCTGATCGTGCTGGTGGCGACGCTCGCCGCCTGGGCCTGGGCCGCCTTCATGCTGGTCCGTTTCATGGTCACGGCCCTGACCACCTCCCCGGCGCCGAGCGCGGGCACCTTCACCGGCTCGTGGGGGCCGTGGATCGTGGGCGCGACCGTGGTCCTGCCCGCCGCCCTGGCCGGCCTGATCGTGTGGAAGGGCCGGGCCGCCACGGCCGCCGAGGCCTCCGCCGCGCCGAAACTGGCCGACACCCTTTATGACGCCATCCTTGCGCCTCTGGTCGAGCTGATGGGACGTCTGGGCTGGGGCGCGGTGATCGTGCTGGGTCTGATCCTGACCTACCGTATCACCGACGGCGTCTGGGGCCCGTTCGCCTTCCCCTTCTACATGGGCGACACCGGCGGGGCGCTCGGACACACGGCCGCCGAGGTGGCCCTGGCGTCCAAGACCTTCGGCGTCATCATGACCATCGTCGGCATTGCCTTGGGGGGATGGGCCCTTCTGGTCATCGGCCGGATGTGGAGCCTGCTGCTCGGCGCGGTCCTGTCGGCGGCGACCAACCTCCTGATGATGGATCTGGCGCTCGGCGCACCGGTCATCGGCGGCTTCATGTCGGCGACGGGCCTCTACGGCCTGTTCGGCGCGGTCGGGGTGGGCGAGCCCCTGGCGCGACTGATGCTGGCCATCGCGGGCGAGAACATCGCCGGCGGCTTCGCGGGCGCGGCCTTCGTCGCCTATCTGTCGGCCCTGTCCAACCGGACCTTCGGCGCGGTCCAGTTCGCGGTCTTCATCTCCCTGGCCCTGCTGATCGGCACCCTGGGACGCGGCGCGCTGGGCGAGCTGATCGACGCGCAAGGGTACGCGCCGATGTTCATGATCGCCGCCTGGATCGGGGTGATCGCCATCGTCTTCGTGCTGATCGAATGGGTCCGGCTGGGCTTCGAGGCCCGCAAGATCGCCCGCGAGGGAACCGCTACGGTCTGATCGCTCAGACCGTAGGCGGCACCGCCGTCATCGAGCGCTCGGCCGCCGCGCTGGGGTGCGGATTGGCGTCTTCGTCGTCCGGTTCGAACTCGACGCTGACGCCCTCTTCGTAGGCGGCGAAGGTGGCGGCGGTGATGATCTCGGACACCTGGGCGCCCAGGGACACGATCTGCACCGACTTCTCCAGACCGACCAGCAGGGGGCCGATCACGGTCGCGCCGCCGAGCGCCTGGACCAGCTGGGTCGAGATGGCGGCCGAGTGGAGCGCCGGCATGACCAGCACATTGGCCTCGCGGCTCAGGCGCATGAAGGGATAGTTGGTGCGCAGCGCCGGATCGAGCGCCAGCTCGGGCGGCATCTCGCCCTCGTATTCGAAGTCCACGCCCTTCTGGTCGAGGATGCGGATGGCCTCGCGCACCTTGTCGCCCCGATCGCCCGGCGGGTTGCCGAAGGTCGAATAGGACAGGAAGGCCACGCGCGGCGTCCGGCCCAGCTTCTTGACCGTGGCCGCCGCCTGGATGGCGATATCGGCCAACTCCTCGGCCGAGGGCAGTTCGTGGATCGAGGTGTCGGCGACGAAGATGGTGCGGCCCTTGGCCAGCACGATCGACAGGCCGATCAGGCTGTCGCCCTCGACGTCCAGCACACGCCGGACCTCCTTAAGCACCATGTTGAAGTTCCGGGTCGTGCCGGTGACCATGGCGTCCGCCTGACCGCGCGCCAGCATGGCGGCGGCGAAATAGTTGCGGTCCTGGTTGATCATCCGCTGCACGTCGCGGCGCAGATAGCCCCGGCGCTGCAGCTTGGCGTAGAGCCAGTCGGTGTATTCGACGTTCCGGTCCGAGACGCGGGCGTTGACGATCTCCATGTCCATGGCGTCGAAGTCGAGGCCCGCCTCGGCGGCGTTCTTGCGGATCAGGTCCTCGCGTCCGATCAGGATCGGCGTGCCCAGCTCGGCCTGTTTGAAGGCCCAGGCGGCGCGGATGACGGTCGACTCTTCACCCTCTGCGAACACGACCCGCTTGTTGGGGGCGGCGCGCACGGCCGAGGAGATCTTCTGCATCAGGGCGGCGGACGGATCGACGCGTTCGCGCAGATGGCCGCGATACTCGTCCATGTCCTCGATGCGGACGCGGCTGACGCCGGAATCCATCGCGGCCTGGGCCACGAAGGGCGGGATGTACCAGATCAGGCGCGGGTCGAAGGGCGTCGGGATGATGTATTCCGGGCCGAACTTCAGCTTGCGACCGCGATAGGCCACGGCGACCTCGTCCGGCACGTCCTCGCGGGCCAGCTGGGCCAGGGCGTGGGCGCAGGCGATCTTCATCTCGTGATTGATCTGGCGCGCGCGCACGTCCAGCGCGCCCCGGAACAGATAGGGAAAGGCCAGGACGTTGTTGACCTGGTTCACATAGTCCGAGCGGCCGGTGGCGACGATGGCGTCCTTGCGGACGGCGTGGACCTGTTCCGGGGTGATCTCCGGATCGGGGTTGGCCATGGCGAAGATGATGGGGCGGGGCGCCATGGTGGCGACCATCTCGGGCGTGATCGCGCCCTTGGCCGAGAGGCCCAGGACCACGTCGGCGCCGACCATCGCCTCGGCCAGGGTGCGCTTGTCGGTGTCGATGGCGTGGACCGACTTCCACTGGTCCATGCCTTCGGTGCGGCCGCGATAGATGACGCCGTGCAGGTCCACCACCGTGGCGTTCTCGGGCTTCACGCCCAGGGACTTCATCAGGCTGAGCGACGACAGGCCTGCGGCGCCCGCGCCGACCAGAACCAGTTTGACGTCCTCGAACTTCCGCCCCGTCAGGTGGCAGGCGTTGATCAGGCCGGCGGTGGAGATGATGGCCGTGCCGTGCTGGTCGTCATGGAAGACCGGGATGTCCAGCAGGTCCTGCAGCTGGCTTTCGATTACGAAACATTCCGGGGACTTGATGTCCTCCAGATTGATGCCGCCCCAGCTGTCGCCGATGTTCTTGACGACGGTGATGAACTCGTCGGGATCGGTGGTCTTCACCTCTATGTCGAAGCTGTCGACGTCGGCGAAGCGTTTGAACAGAACCGACTTGCCCTCCATCACCGGCTTTGACGCCAGGTGCCCCAGGTTGCCCATGCCCAGGATGGCGGTGCCGTTCGAGATGACCGCGACCAGATTGCCCTTGGAGGTATAGTCGTAGGCCGCGTCCGGATCGTCGGCGATGGCCCGCACCGGCACGGCGACGCCCGGCGAATAGGCCAGGGACAGATCGCGCTGGGTCGCCATGGGCTTGATCGGCGCCATGGAGATCTTGCCCGGGTTCGGCAGCCGGTGGAAATCCAGAGCCTCCTGGTCGGAGAAGGTCTGTTTGTCGGTCTGATCGGGCATGCGGAGTCTCTGACGCTTTGGGCGCGTCCGGTCTAGCTGCGGGTTTCCGTCGGGACAACCGCCGACGCCGGTTGGGCGAAGGCGTCACCCCCTTCTTTCGTCATCCTCCGGCGAAGCGAAGCGGAGACCGGGGGACCCAGCGGCGCCGAAGGCGACCTTTCCGGAAGGATGTCGGAGGCGACGGCGTGCGCGGCAGTTTCGCGCTCTCGCGCGCCGCTGGCCCCCCGATCTGCGCCGCGAAGACGCGGCTTGTCGGAGGATGACGATTAAAGGCTGAGCGACCCCGTCCGCTCGACCTCGACCGGGCCGGTCATGAAGACGTGGCCGGTCTCTTCGTCCCAGTCGATGACCAGCTCGCCGCCGTCCACGATGACCGTCGCCTTGCGCTCCGTCAGCCCCCGCCGGGCGCAGGCGACCAGGGCCGCACAGGCCCCGGTGCCGCAGGCCCGGGTCAGGCCCGCGCCCCGCTCGAACACCCTCAGACGGATGCGGTCCGGGGCCAGGACGTGGGCGAAGCCGACGTTGACGCCCTCCGGGAACAGGGGGTGATGCTCGATCAGCGACCCCGTCCCGACCACGAAGGCGTCGTCCAGCCGGTCGGTGAAGAAGACCACATGCGGATTGCCCATGGAGACGGCGCCCGGCGTATGCACCACCGGATCGTCGATGGGCCCGACCTGCAGCTCGATGCCGCGGGTGTCCATTTCCTCGGCCAGGGGGATCTCGCGCCAGTCCAGTTTGGGCGGTCCCATGTCCACCGTGATCCGGTTCGGGCCCGCGTTTTGTGCGATCGTCCGCCCACCCAGGGTGTCGATCGTCACCTTTTCCGCACCGCTCGCCTGCATCAGCATCCAGCCGACGCAGCGCAGGGCGTTTCCGCAGGTCTCGACCGTGCCGCCGTCGGCGTTCCAGACGCGCATGAAGGCGTCCGCCGTTTCGGACGGCTCGATGGCGATCAACTGGTCGAAGCCTTCGCCGGTCTTCCGGTCGCCGAGCGCGCGCACGGCCTCGGGCCCCGGCGCGAAGGGCCGGTCGAGCGCGTTGACGACGACGAAGTCGTTGCCGGCGCCGTTCATCTTGACGAAGGCCCGAGGGCTTGAAGGAGCGGTCATGTCCGCCCTGATATAGGCGCTCCCGTCGAAATGGCGAAGGTCCCGGCGCCATCGGCGGCGAACTGCGTTAGGACAGGCGTATGGCCGCCGAACCCGACACCCACGAACACCCCGCGCACAAGCGCCACGGGCTGGAGTTCCGGGCCCGGATGCGTTTCCTCTATCACGGCAATACGCCGACCGCCGTGCGCTTCCGGCTGGCCGTGGTCATCATCGACCTGGCCATCATCGCCTTCTTCATCGTCGCCCCGGTGCTGAAGGAACAGGGCCAGACCTTCTATATCGTCGACTATCTGATCGCGGCCCTGCTGGCGGTGGACCTGATCGCGCGGATCACCGCCTTCTCCGACTGGAAGGATTGGTTCCGGCGACCGATCAGCTGGGTCGATCTGGTGGTTCTGGTCTCGCTGCTGATGCCCGCCTGGCTGATCAACCTGGGCTTCCTGCGCATCCTTCGCCTGTGGACCCTGCTGAACTCGGACCTGTTCTGGCGGACGGTGGGCCGCAAATACGACGACACCCGGGTGGAGGAGGTGACCCGGGCGGTCGGCAATCTGATCACCTTCGTCTTCGTCACGACGGGCTTCGTCTACACCGTCTTCATGGGGCGGCATGAGGGGATCACCGGCTATGTCGACGCCCTCTATTTCACCGTCGCCACCCTGACGACGACGGGCTTCGGCGACATCACCCTGCCGGGCGCCGGAGGGCGATTGCTGTCGATCGCCGTCATGCTGGTGGGGATCACCCTGTTCGTGCGGCTGGGTCAGAGCCTGCTGAGGCCTCGGAAGGTCAGCTTCCCCTGCCCGACCTGCGCGCTCCAGAAGCACGATCTGGACGCCGTCCACTGCAAGGCCTGCGGCACGATCCTGGCCATTCCCGACGACGGCTGATCCGGGCCGGCCTCCGCATGTGACAAAACGGTAAGGTTCGCCGCCTTGCCGACCGCCCCCTCGCGACTAAGGTGCGCCGTCCTTATTTCGGAGCATCCCCCGCATGCGTCGTTCGCTGAGCCTCACGGCCGCCCTCCTCGCCTCCACGATCCTCGGAGCCCCCGCCCTGGCCCAGACCCGTACCCCGCCGAACCCGCCGCTGGTCGAAGGCGGTTTCGCCACGACCGATGCGACCGACCCCTACATCTGGCTGGAAGAGGTCGAGGGCGAGCGCGCCATGGCCTGGGTCAACGAGCACAACACCCGGTCGCTGGGCGTGCTTCAGGGCGACCCCCGCTACGCCGGCCTGCACGAACAAGCCCTGGCGCTGGTCCAGGCCCGCGACCGCATCCCTTCGCCCGGTTTCACCCACGACGGCCACATCGACAATTTCTGGCAGGACGCCAGCCATGTGCGCGGCATCTGGCGCCGCACGACGCTGGACAGCTATCGCACCGACGCCCCGGAGTGGGAGACCATCCTGGACATCGACGCCCTGTCGACGGCCGAGGGCAAGAACTGGGTCTACAAGGGCTCGTCCTGCCTGCCGCCGGATGAGCGTCTGTGCCTGATCTCCCTGTCCGACGGCGGCAAGGACGCCGTGGTCGTGCGCGAGTTCGACAGCGTCACACGCCAGTTCGTCCAGGGCGGCTTCGAGCTGCCCGAGTCCAAGGGCGGCGCCACCTGGGTCGACGCCGACACCCTGCTGATCTCGCGCGATTTCGGCCCCGGCACCCTGACGTCGTCGGGCTATCCGATGGTGGTCAAGCGGCTGAAGCGCGGCCAGTCGATCGACCAGGCCGAGACCATCTTCACCGGCCAGCCGTCGGACGTCTCGGTCGGCGGCGGCACGCTGCGGGACGCCGACGGGGTCATCAAGGCCGTCATCATCAATCGCGGCGTGAACTTCTACGAGAGCGAGACCCATCTGCTGAACGCGGACGGGACGACGACCCAGCTGCAACTTCCGGCCAAGTCCGACATCAACGCCCTGGTCCAGGGCCAGCTGGTCGTGACCACCAACCAGGACTGGACCGCGCCGTCCGGGCAAGCGTTCAAGACCGGCGACGTCTTCGCCTGGAACATGGACGCCTGGCTGGCCGATCCGGCCGCCCCGGCCCAGCTGATCGTCCGCCCGGGCGCCCGCGAGTCGGTCGAGGCCGTCCGCGCCACCCGCAACAAGCTGGTCGTGGCCCTGTACGAAAACGTGCGCGGCGCGGCCTACGTCTATACGCCGAACCCGTCCGGCGAATGGGCCCGCACCCGTCTGGCCCTGGCCGAGAACTCGACCGTGGGCCTGGGTTCGTCCTCGGATCAGGACGACCGCATCTTCGTCAGCGTGGCCGGCTATCTGTCGCCCTCGACCCTGTCGCTGGTCGATGCGGCCACCGGCCAGATGGCCCAGGTGAAGGCCATCCCGCCCAAGTTTGACGCCTCGGGCATGACGGTGGAACAGCACGAGGCCCGCTCGGCCGACGGCACCATGATCCCCTATTTCGTGGTGCATAAGACGGACATGCCGCTGGACGGCTCCAACGCCACGCTGCTGTACGGCTACGGCGGCTTCCAGGTGTCGCAACTGCCCGGCTATTCGCCCACGGTCGGCAAGCTGTGGCTCGAGCGCGGCGGCGTCTATGTCGTGGCGAACGTGCGCGGCGGCGGCGAGTTCGGCCCCAACTGGCACGAGGCGGCCCGCCAGCAGAACCGCCAGCGCGCCCACGAGGACTTCCAGGCCGTGGCCCAGGACCTGATCGCGCGCAACATCACCTCCCAGCCGCATCTCGGCGTCATGGGCGGTTCGCAGGGCGGCCTGTTCATGGGGGCGATGCTGACCCAGCGCCCGGACCTGATCAACGCGGCGGTCATCCAGGTGCCCCTGTTCGACATGTTCCGCTTCCACCGCCTGCTGGCCGGCGCCTCGTGGCGCGCGGAATACGGCGACCCGGACATCCCGGAACAGCGCGCCTGGATCGCCGAATACTCGCCGTACCAGAACCTGCGCGCCGGCCAGCCCTACCCCGAGGTCTTCATCCACACCTCGACCAAGGACGACCGCGTCCATCCGGGCCACGCCCGCAAGGCGGCCGCGCGTCTGGAGGAACTGGGCTATCCGGTCCTCTTCTACGAGAACACCGACGGCGGCCACGCGGCCGGCGCCAACCTGCGCGAAACGGCCCGCCGCATCGCGCTGGAGTACACCTACCTGACCCGCCGCCTGATGGATGTTCCGGCGGAGGAGTAGGCGTTGTCGGCCACCGCCTCGGTCTTCGCCGCCGTCCTCGCCCTTCAGGCGGGGGCGGCGGACCCGTCGCCGATCGTCTACGACTTCGAGGACGGGACGACGGGGCGGATCAGTCTTCCCGCCGTGCCGGGCTGGACCTGGGCGGCGGACGAGACGCGGCCGCACGCCGGTCGCCATGCGGCGCGCCTGTCGGCGGACGGCTTGCCGGGAGACGCCGGCGCCGCAGGAGCCGTGGTCGCCGCCGGACCGTATGTCGGCAAGGCCCTTCGCCTGACCGCCTGGGTCCGGACCGAGGGCGCGCCGACGAACCTCGCCGGGCTGTGGCTCCGGATCGACGGGGCGGCCGGCCGGCCGGTCTTCCTCGACAACATGTACGACCGCCCGGTTTCGCCCGGCGAATGGACCCGCGTCGAAGCCGTGACCATCGTGCCGGAAGGGGCCAGCCGCATCGTCTTCGGGCCGATCAAGTCGGGACCGGGGTCGCTCTGGGTCGATGATCTGGTGCTGGAAATCCCCGAGCGGTCGTCCGATCCGGTCTCGCCGGAGACGACAGCCTATCTCGATGAGGCTCTGGGCCTACTGCGCACCCATCACATCAACCGGGAAGGTTTCGACTGGACCGGCCTCGAGGACGCGGCGCACAGGCTCGCTTCGGGCGCGCGCACGCCGGCCGAGACCCACGGAGCCATCCGCACCGTGATCAGGCATCTGGGCGAGCGACATACTTTCTTGCGCCCGGCGGCTCAGGCCCGCGCCCTGGCGGCCGCCCCGACCCTGTCCCCGAACGCGACCCCGACCGCGTCCGCCCAACTCGAGGCCCAGGTCCCGACCGGCCATATGGCCTCCTCGGGCGTCGGCGTCCTTGTCCTTCCGGGCCTGTCCACCATCGGCTTCCAACCAGAACGGGAAGAGGCCTACCGCGCCGGTCTCGCCGGACTGATCGACAGTCTGCGCGAACGGGGCGCCTGCGGCTGGATCGTCGATCTGAGGAACGACACGGGCGGCAATATGTGGCCCATGATCAACGGACTGGAGACGCTGCTGGGCGGCGGCCCCTTCGGCGCCTTCGGTCAGACGACCGGGCCGGACAACCACTGGATCCGCACCCGCGAACGGATCCGCGCCAACGCCTCGGGCGCACCGCCTTTCACGGGGCCGCCGGGCGTCCTGAGCGCGGCGCCCGTCGCCGTGCTTCTGGGGCCAAGCACGGCCAGCGCGGGCGAGATGACGGCCATCGCCTTCCGGGGCCGGCCTGACACCCGCTTCTTCGGCGCCCCGACCGCGGGCCTGACCACGGCCAATTCGAGCTTCCCGCTTCCGGACAGATCGTGGCTCGTGATCACCACCTCACGCGCCCACGACGGCGCGGGGACCCTGATCGAGGGTCCTCTGATCCCCGACGAGGCGACGGCCCCGGCCGAAACGCTCGGCGCCGCCGTGGCCTGGCTTCGCCGCGAGGGCTGCAGGCCCGTGGCGCCCTGACCCTCAAGTCTCTATCCTCCCGTCCAGCGTTCTTTTCCGAGTGAGCCGATGAACCTCCTGACCTCCGTCGCGGCCCTGGCCCTCCTGGTCTCCACCCCCGCCCTGGCCCAGACCGCCCCGCCCCCCCACTTCCCCGCCGACCTCAGCCCGGCGGGCGTGCGGGCCGCCGACGATCATCTGGCGCTGGAGGAGGTCGAGGGCAGTGAAGCCATGGCCTTCGTGCGGGCCGAGAACGAGCGATCCCTGGCCACCCTGACCGGCGACCGTCGCTACGAGACCTTCCGGTCCCAGGCGTTCGACATCCTGTCGTCCACCGCCCGCATTCCGGGGCCGAGCTTCCTCGGCGACGGCATCGGAAACTTCTGGCAGGACGCGGCCAATCCCAAGGGCGTCTGGCGGCGCACGACACTGGACAGCTACCGCACCGAAAACCCCCGGTGGGAGACCCTGCTGGACATTGACGCCCTGTCGCGCGCCGAGGGCAAGGACTGGGTGTGGAAGGGGGCGCGCTGCCTGGCGCCCGACGAGACCCGCTGCCTGATCTCGCTCTCCGAAGGCGGCAAGGACGCCGTGGTGGTGCGCGAGTTCGACACCACCACCGGCCTGTGGGTCGAGGACGGCTTCATCCTGCCGGAAGGCAAGCACCGGCTGGAGTGGTTCGACGTCGACACCCTCCTGGTCGCCACCGACTTCGGTCCCGGCACCCTGACCGAGAGCGGCTATCCCTTCATCGTCAAGCGGCTGAAGCGCGGTCAGGCCCTGGCCGATGCGACCGAGATCTATCGCGGCGACATCTCCGACGGCGGCTACGGCGTCAGCCCCTCGGTCTTCCGCGACGGCGCGGGCGCGGTCCAGGCGGTGATCGTCAACCGCCCGCTCGACACCTTCCGCTCCGAGACCTGGCGCATCAACGACGGCACGGTGGTCAAGCTGAACCTGCCCGAGCGGGTCGCCGTCCACGGCGTCACCGGCTCGCAGTTGGTCTTCGGCGTCGATCAGGACTGGCGCTGGTATCAGCAGGACATCCCGTCCGGGACCCTGATGGCCGTGCCGCTGGATCTGCTGGCGCCGGGCAGCGAGACCGTCATCACCAACGCGGTCACGACCGTCTTCCGGCCCAGCGAGCGCCAGTCGATCCAGGACGTCTCGGTCTTCGACGACCGCATCGTCGCGACCATCCTGGACAATGTCCGGGGCCGGGTCGCGGTGTTCCGCAATCGCGGCGAGTTCGGCTGGCCCGAGACCGCCATCGAGGTGCCCGAGAACGTCGCCGTGGGCCTGGGCGATTCCAGCCGCTCCAGCGGCCGCCAGTTCTATTCGGTCCAGGGCTTCCTGACCCCGCCGACCCTGTCGCTCGCCAACATCGAGACGGCGACGAGCGAGACGATCAAACAGGCCCCGGCCATGTTCGACGCGTCGAAAGACGTGGTCGAACAGTTCGAGGCGACGTCCGCGGACGGAACCAAGATCCCCTACTTCCTCGTCCGCCCGAACAACGCCCCGATGGACGGATCGACCCCGACCATCATGTTCGGCTACGGCGGCTTCCAGGTCTCCTTCCCGCCCGCCTACAAGCCCGAGCTGGGCAAGCTGTGGCTGGAGAACGGCGGGGCCTATGTGGTCGCCAACATCCGGGGCGGGGGCGAGTTCGGTCCGGCCTGGCACCAGGCGGCCCTGCGCGAGAACCGCCAGCGCGCCTTCGACGACTTCGCCGCCGTGGCCCGCGATCTGGAGACGCGCGGGGTCACCTCGCCGCGTCGCCTGGGCATCTATGGCCGTTCCAACGGCGGGGTCCTGACCTCGGTCTCGATCACCCAGCATCCGGAGCTCTACAACGCCGCCGTGATCGAAAGCCCCCTGATCGACATGCTGCGCTATCAGGACCTGCCGGCCGGCGCGTCGTGGATCGGGGAGTACGGCGATCCGCGCATCCCCGGCGACGCCGCCTTCATCAGCCGCTATTCGGCCTATCAGCTGCTCCGTCCGGACGCGGAGTATCCGCGCCTCTACATCACCACCAACACCCGCGACGACCGCGTCCACCCCGGCCATGCGCGCAAGTTCGCCGCCCGTCTGGGCGACCAGGGCCACGACCACCTCTATTACGAGGAGACGTCCGGCGGTCACTCCAACGACGCCGATCCGGTGGCCAACGCGCGGCGCTGGGCGCGGCACTACGTCTATCTGTCTCAACAGTTGATGGACTGACCCTCGTGTCTCCTCCCCGTTCGCCGCTTGGCGAATGGGGAGGTGGCGCTGCCCTTTTTCAGGGCCGTGACGGAGGGGGCGAGATGGTTCGTGAGGTGAGGGTTCGTGGTGCTCGTTCGTCGAGACCCGGTCGCCCCCTCCGTCAGCTCGCGAAGAGGCTCGCTGCCACCTCCCCATCGCTGCGCGACGGGGAGGAGACCCATTCATCGCCCTTCACGCGAAAATGAGGCGCGCGCGAACGGCGGTCCGGCTAGGAGTCTCTCCCATGAAGGCGAGGGGGTTCATCATCGCGGGCGTCACGGCGCTCGGTCTGCTCGGCGCGGTCGGCTCGACCGCCCAGCCGGTGGAGGTGCGCCCCGTCCGCCTGACGGCGACGACGAACGAGCCGGTGGTGGTCGAGCTGTTCACCGCCCAGGGCTGTTCCGGCTGCCCCGCCGCCAACCAGGTGGTCGAGGGTCTGGCCGAGGAGCCGGGCGTCATCGCCCTGACCTACGCCGTCGACTACTGGGACTACCTGGGCTGGCCCGACACCTTCGCCAAGCCCGAGTTCGCCCAGCGCCAGCGCGCCTATCAGGCCGCCATGCAGCTGCGGAACGTCTATACGCCCCAGGTCGTGATCGACGGCCGCCGCCAGCTGTCGGGCGCCCAAGGCCCCGCCATCCAGGTCGCGGTCAATGAAGAGGCCGCCCGCCGCATCTTCCCGCCCCAGGTCCAGTTCCGCGAGACCGGCGACGCCGTGGGCGTCGGTTCGGGCCGCGCCCCGGCGTCCGGCGCCGACGTCTGGGCCGTCATCTATCGGCCGGGCCTGCAGACGGTGGCCGTGGCCGGCGGCGACAATCGTGGCCGCGCCGTGCGTCACGTCAATGTGGTGCAGAGCCTGACCCGGCTCGGCGAATGGACCGGCCGTCCGATCCTGTTGACCCTGCCCGAGGCCGCCGACCCCGCCGACAAGGTGGTTGTGATGGTCCAGTCGCGGGGCGACCGCCGCATCCTGAGCGCCGCCACGCGCTGAGATCGCCGGCCGACGTTCGGCAAACCCTTGGCGCCCCTATCAGTTTCGGTCACTGTCCGCGCGGATTTGATCGTCGCTAATGACGATCCGTCGCCCTGATCGGGCGGCTCGAGGGGGAGCGAAGATGGTTGAACGCGCGGGTCGGGCCTTCGGGGGAGGGCCTCTTTTCGCCGCCGCGTTCGCCGTCGTCACCGCCGTCACGGCCCTGGGCCTGACGGCTGCGCCGGCCGGATCGCAAGTCCGGCCGGCGCCCGCGCCCTCCACGCCGGAGGACGACGCCCGCGCCATCACCCAGATCGTCACGGCCGCCCAGGTCGCCGACTGGGCCCGCGAGCGCCGCGACGGCCGCGCCATGATCGTGGCGGCCCGTATGCTGGAAGAGGTGCAGAGCCGTCGCGAGGGCGAGGACGCCCCCTTCCTGACCGCCTCGGCCCTGCTGACCGAGGCCGAGGCCTTCGCCGGCGACGACCGCGACCTGCTGGACGAGATCTCGCGTCTGCGCGCCCCGGGTCGCAAGGGCGTGCGCGCCTCGCCCTTCGGCGCGGGCCCCATCGTGGTGGTGAGGCGGCTTCGCGCCCACGAGACCTACAGTTTCACCATCGAGCCGCGTCGCAACGAGGTCCTGCGCGTGGCCGCCATCGGCGATGGCGACACCAATATCGACCTGGCCCTGAAGGACCAGAACGGCGCCGTCATCTGCGCCGACGGATCGCGCGACCACTATCCGGTCTGCACCGTCTCCCGTCCCCAGGGCGCCCCCATCCGTGTCGAGATCGTCAACCGCGGCGAGGTCTGGTCGCGGGTGCAGATACTCACCAACTAAGCGCGCTACCGCTCGCGACGCGACCGCTCGCTACTTGAGCGCGGCCCGTCCTATACAAGCCTCGTCACCCTCGGGCTTGTCCCGAGGGCCCATCTGTCCGCAGCATGTCAGACGAAGCGTCCCGGCCGCCTCAGCGCGCCGAACAATGGATCCTCGGGACAGGCCCGAGGATGACGGAGTTTGGGTTCACGCCCCCGCCTTGACCCCGAAGCTCATCGCCGCCCTGGCCAGCGGGACCACCTGTTTCGCCGTCTCCACCGCGTGGGCCGAGGCGGCCGTGCCGTCGCGCACGCGTCCGGCGATGCCCTGACAGATCGCGGCCAGGCGGAAGAGGTTGTAGGCCATCAGCCAGTCGAGGTTCTCCGGCCCCTTGCGACCCGTGCGGGCGGCATAGCGCTCCACCGTCTCCTCGATGGTCGGGATGCCCAGCGCCGGCAGGTCCAGCCCCGCCAGACCGTTCCGCACCGACGGCGGCAGGACCCAGCCGATCAGCAGGTAGGAAAAGTCCGCCATCGGATCGCCCAGCGTCGACAGCTCCCAGTCCAGCACGGCGCGAACCTTCGCCTGATCCGGGGCCATGATCATGTTGTCGAGGCGGAAGTCGCCGTGGACGATGCTGGTCGGCCCCTCGGCCGGCAGGCTCTCGGGCAGGAAGGCGATCAGCCGGTCCATCTCCGGGATCGGGTCGATCTCGGAGGCCTTGTACTGTTTCGTCCAGCGCCCGACCTGACGCGCGAAATAGTTGCCCGGCTTGCCGTAGTCGGAAAGGCCGATGGCCGCCGGGTCGAATTTGTGCAGGTCGGCGAGCGCATCCGTCTGGGCTTCGAAGATGGCGCGGCGCTCGGCCGGCTCCATGCCCGGCAGTTTCAGGTCCCACAGGACCCGGCCCTCGACCTTGTCCATGACGTAGAACATCGAGCCGATGACGGCGTCGTCCGTACACAGGGCGTAGGGCCACGCGACTGGATAGCCCTGTTTCGACAGGGCCGAGATGACCGTGAACTCCCGGTCCACCGCGTGGGCGGAGGGCAGGAGCACGCCCGGCGGCTTCCGCCGCAGCACATAGGCGGCGGTCGGCGTCGTCAGCTCATAGGTCGGGTTCGACTGGCCGCCCTTGAACTGGCGGATGGTCAGGGGCCCGGCATAGCCCTCGACATGGGCCGCCATCCAGGCGTCGAGCGCCGCCTCGTCGAGCCGGTATCGGGGATCGACCTCCCGGGTTCCGGAAAAGGCGGCCTGCGGATCGTTGGAACTGTCGGTCATTGTGCGGCGACAATGGCCGCGCGAACGGCGCGACGCCAGCCCCCCAGCAACGCTTCGCGCTGATCCGCCGCCATCCGGGGCGTCCAGACGGCCGGCGCCTCCTCGTTCCTGGGCTCCAGATCGTCGATCAGACCGACACCCAGCGCCGCCAGACGCGCCGCGCCGAGGGCCGTCATCTCCTGAAACGCCGGCCGCTCGACCGTCACCTCGCAGATGTCGGCCACGAACTGCATGGCGAAGGCATTGGCCGTGACCCCGCCGTCGACCTTCAGCACGCTGAACGCCGGCGCCCCGTCCTTGGCCAGCGCATCCAGCAGGTCCCGCGTCTGATAGGCCAGGGCCTCCAGCGCCGCCCGGACGAAATGGGCGGGCTTGGTATCGCGCGTCAGGCCGATGACGGCGCCCCGCGCATCCGGCTCCCACCAGGGCGCGCCCAGACCCGTGAAGCCGGGCACCAGATAGACCCCGCCGTTGTCCTTCAGCCCTTGCGCCACCGCTTCCGACTGACGGCTGTCGGGGATCATCCCCACCCCGTCCCTCAGCCACTGGATCGCCGACCCGGCCGAGAAGATCGACCCCTCCAGCGCATAGGCGACATCCTCGCCCACCTGATAGCCGAGCGTGCCCAGCAACCGGCTGGACGAGGCCACCGGCTCGGCGCCGACGTTGGCCACCAGAAACGCCCCGGTGCCATAGGTGATCTTGGCATCGCCCGACTTCAGCGCCCCGTGCCCGACAAGCGCCGACTGCTGGTCCCCCGCCGATCCGGCGATGGGCAGGGCGCGTCCGAACAGGCTGGGATCGCTCTCGCCGGACACCTCCGCACAGCCGACGATGCGGGGCAGGGCGGCTCTCGGCACCTTGAACAGATCGCACAGGTCGTCGCGCCACTCGCGCGTCTTCAGGTCCATCAGCGACGTCCGACTGGCGTTGGTCGCATCGGTCACATGGCTGGCCCCGTTGGTCAGCTTCCAGACCAGCCAGCTGTCGATGGTCCCCAGCTTCACCTCGCCCCTGGCCGCCCGCTCCCGCGCCCCCGGCACGGCGTCCAGCAGCCAGGCGTATTTGGTCGCCGAGAAATAAGGGTCGAGGATCAGGCCGGTCGCCGCCTGCACCATGGCCTCATGCCCCTCGGCCGCCATCTTCGCCGAGACATCGGCCGTCCGCCGGTCCTGCCAGACGATGGCCTTGTGCAGGGGCTCGCCCGTCGCGGCGTCCCAGATCACCGAGGTCTCTCGCTGGTTGGTGAT
This sequence comes from Brevundimonas staleyi, assembly GCF_041893865.1. GTDB lineage: Bacteria > Pseudomonadota > Alphaproteobacteria > Caulobacterales > Caulobacteraceae > Brevundimonas > Brevundimonas staleyi. The sequence goes on along the minus strand of NZ_CP169082.1, from coordinate 522,658 downwards.
GCCGATGGCCGAGAACCGTCCGACGCCGCCCGCCTTCTTGATGACCTCGCGACAGGTCTGGACCGTCGCGGTCCAGATTTCGGCCGCGTCATGCTCGACCCAGCCCGAATGGGGGAAATGCTGTTCCAGCTCGATCTGGCTGACCGCCACGGGATGCAGGCCCCGGTCCTCCCTCAGTTCGAAGGCGATGGCGCGGGTCGAGGTCGTGCCCTGGTCGATGGCGAGGATACAGGTCGTCATGTCGATCGGCGTTTCCGTTGTTTTCGCCACCTTACGCGGACGAACGGGATGGGGTTAAGTGCCGACCATGTCCGACCGCATCGCTTCCTACGAAGGCGTCCTCGACGCCGCCCGCCAGATCGCCCCGGCGGCGGTCCGCACGCCCCTGATCGAAAGCCCGGCCCTGAACGAGCGTGTCGGCGGCCGGGTGCTGCTGAAGGCCGAGACGATGCAGGTCGCCGGCGCTTTCAAGTTCCGGGGGGCCTACAACCGGATCAGCCGCTTCAGCGTGGACGAGCTGAAGGCCGGCGTCGTCGCCTTCTCGTCCGGCAACCATGCGCAGGGCGTGGCGGCGGCCGCCAGGCTGATGGGGACCCGCGCCCTGATCGTGATGCCGGCCGACAGCCCCGCCATCAAGATCGCCGGGGTGAAGTCGTTCGGCGGCGAGGTCCGCCTCTACGACCGCTGGACCGAGAGCCGCGAAGAGATCGGGGCGGCGGTGGCGAAGGAGCGCGGCTCCGTCCTCGTCCCCCCGTTCGACGACCCCTACGTCATCGAAGGTCAGGGCACCTCGGCGCTGGAACTGCTGGATCAGGCGAACGCCCCCATCGATCAGTTGCTGTGCCCCTGTTCCGGCGGCGGCCTGATGGCCGGGATCGACCTGGTGATGGAGGCGCGTAGCGCTCAGACCAAGACCTGGGCCGTCGAGCCCGAGCATTTCGACGACACCGCCCGGTCGCTGGCCGCCGGCGAGCGGATGGGCCACCCCCAGGGACCGCCCTCGATCTGCGACGCGCTCCAGACCCCGATCCCCGGCGTCCTGACCTTCCCGATCAACCAGCGCGTCCTGTCCGGCGCCCTGTCGATCACCGACAGGGAGGCCGCCGAGGCCGTCGCCTATGCCTTCCGCACCCTGAAGCTGGTGGTCGAGCCGGGCGGCGCCGCCGGCCTCGCCGCACTGCTGGCCGGAAAGCTGGACGCCAGGGGCAAGACCACCGCCGTCATCCTGTCCGGGGGCAACATCGACCCCGGCCTGTTCGCCGAAATCATCGAAGGCCGGTTTGAACCGGTCGCGCAAAAGGGAGCCGCCGCATGACCAAACCTTCCGACCTCCAGTCGCTCATCGGGACCGAGATCGGCGTCTCGAAATGGATCCTGGTGGATCAGGCCCGCATCGACGCCTTCGCCGAGATCACCGAGGATCGCCAGTTCATCCACGTCGACCCGGTCGCGGCGGCGAAGACCCCCTTCGGCGGCGCCATCGCTCACGGTTTCCTGACCCTCAGCCTCGCCTCGATCATGTCCTATGACGCCGTGGCCCCGCTGGACGGCGTGGTGATGGGCGTCAACTACGGCTTCGACAAGGTCCGCTTCCTGGCCCCCGTCCCGGCCGGCTCGAACATTCGCGGCCGCTTCAAGCTGATGAGCGCCGAGGACAAGGGCGGCGGCCGCTGGCTCCTGAAACACGAACTGACCGTCGAGATCGAAGGCTCCGACAAGCCCGCCCTGATCGCCGAATGGCTGGGCATGCAGATGGTCGGGGGGTGATCTTTATTGAATTGGACCATCAGTTGGTCCATTTTATGCGCATGACGCACATAGCCATCTCCGAAGCCAAGGCTCAGCTCACCGAACTCGTCCGACGGGCGGAGGGCGGTGAAACCGTCGTGCTGACCCGTCACGGGCAGGAGGTCGTCAGACTGGCTCCGGTCAAGATTTCGCCGGAACTCAGGGCCAAGCGCCTGGCCGCCATTCGCGCGGCTCAGGCCGCTGTAGGTCCCCTGCCGGCGGATTTCGACGCGGCCCGCAGTCATGACGATCTTTACGATGAGGACGGGTTGCCCGCTTGATCGCGGTCGATACCTCCGCCCTGATCGCGGTCCTCGGCAATGAGCCGCAGGCTGAGCAGTGCGAGGCGGCCCTGCTGTCGAACATTCTGGTGATGTCTGCGGCGACGCTGACGGAGTGTCTGATCGTCGGAGCGCGCCCCATTTATCGAGGACGGATGCCGTCTCTGATCGAGGAACTCGTGATCGAGATCGTTCCAGTCACCGAAGGGTTCGCTGAGCTGGCGGCCTCAGCTCATCTGCGTTGGGGCAAGGGACGCCACCCGGCGCGCCTGAACTACGGCGACAGCTTCAGCTACGCCCTGGCCGAGATGTACGACTGCCCCCTCCTCTACGTCGGCGACGACTTCGCCCGGACCGATATCCGCAGCGCCCTGACGTAGAGTTCCCTGTGGACGCGGCCTTAATCATCGTTCGATAAGGTCAGGGTCGACTACGCGCGGACATCGCCTTGCATCACCACGGCACGGTCTTCCTTCTTCTGGCCTATGCGGTCGCGGTTCTCGCGGGCTGGACGGCGCTCGACCTGTTCCAGCGGCTGAAGGGGCGAGAGGGGCGCGATCGCGCGCCCTGGTTGGGGGCCGCCGCGCTCGCCATGGGCGGCGGCGTCTGGTCGATGCATTTCATCGCCATGCTCGGCTTCGATCCGGGCGCGCCGGTCAGCTACGACCCCGGCCTGACCCTCCTGTCCTTCCTCCTGGCGGTGGCAGGGACGGCGGGAGCCTTCTTCGCCGCCTCGCGCGAGGGTCTCGGTCGGGGGCGCATCCCCGTCGCCGGGATCGCCATGGGCCTCGCCATCGCGGCCATGCACTATGTCGGCATGGCGGCCATGCGGACGGCGGCCACCGTCGGCTGGCGCTTCGACCTCGTCGCCGTCTCGGTCCTGATCGCCATCGCCGCCTCCATCGCGGCGCTGTGGGCCTCACAGCGCGAGACCTCCCTCGGCTGGCGCGCGGCCGCCGCCGCCATCCTGGGCGGGGCGGTGGTGGGCATGCACTACACCGGCATGGCGGCCCTGGCTCTCCTGCCCGTCCACGGCAGCATGGACCATTCCGGCGCCCCGCCCCTGGCCATCGCCGTCAGCATCGCCGCCGTCACCGCCGTCATCCTGTTCATGGCCCTGGCGGCCTCCATGGCGGACGAGCGGTCGCGCCTGGTCTCGACCCTGGCCGCCGCCGGGGTCGGCTACTGGGAGCTGAACCTCAAAGACCGCTCGATGACCCTGTCGCCCCGCGCGCGGGAGCTGGTCTCCGGCCCGACCGAACGGCCCGACGGCGACGTCATGGACCCGGCCTGGGTCGACGACGAATACCACCGCGTCCGCCGCGCCACCGCCCTGGAGGCCGCCATCGCGGGCGAGGCCGAGTACGACATCGAATATCCGGTCGCCGGCACCACCCGCTGGATCCTCGTGCGCGGCAGTCTGGTGCGGTCCCGCTCGGGCCGTCCGCTGAAGCTGGCGGGCGTCGTCTCCGACATCACCGACCGCCACCTGGCCTATGCGGCGCTGGAGACCAGCGAACGCCGCCAGAAGCTGCTCATCAACGAGCTGAACCACCGGGTGAAGAACACCCTGGCCACCCTCCAGTCGATCGCGTCGCTGACCGCCCGCAAGGCCTCGTCGGTCGAGGAGTTCTCGACCCTTTTCCAGGCGCGGCTGATGGCCCTGTCGGAGACGCACAACCTCCTGACCGCCTCGGGCTGGGAACAGGCGACCCTGACCGATCTCCTGACCAAGGAACTGCGTCCCTATTCGCCCGACCAGTTCCGCCTGAGCGGCCCCGACGTCCTGTTCGACGCGCCCCAGGCCCTGGCCATGGGAATGATCGTCCACGAACTGGCCACCAACGCCGCTAAGCACGGCGCCCTCAGCACCCCGGACGGCCGGGTGGAAATCGCCTGGTCCGCCCCCGACGCCGAGGGCCGCACCATGCTGGACTGGGTCGAGACGGGCGGCCCCGCCGTCGCCAAACCCAGCCGCACCGGCTTCGGCTCCCGCCTGATCGCCACCAGTCTGAAGGGCGACCTCAGCGGCTCCGCCGACCTGAACTACGCGCCTGAGGGCCTCCGGGCCAACCTGATCTTCAGGCCCCAGAAGGCGGTCGGCTGAAGGCCGCCAACCGCGCGTCCAGTTTCGCCCGGACCTCGGGCCATTCCCCGGCCAGGATGGAGAAGATCACCGAACTGCGCACCCGCCCGGTCCAGGTGATCTTGTCGTCGCGCATCACACCTTCCCGCACGGCGCCCAGCTTGGCCATCGCCGCTTGGCTGCGCAGGTTCAGCTGATCGACCTGGAAGACGACCCGGTGCGCGCCGCAGGCGAAGGCATGGTCGAGCAACAGCCGCTTGGCCGCCGGATTGACGACCCCGCCGCGCGCCGACGGCCGATAATAGGTCGTGCCGATCTCCAGCGTCCGGTTCTCCGGCTGGAGGCCGATATAGGTCGAACAGCCGACGACCTCGCCGTCGTGGATCACCGCGAACGGGATCCGCGTCCCGGCCGCCTGCTGCGCCCGCAAGGACGCCCAGCCCGCGTCGAACTCCGCCCCGCCCAGCGACATGTAGTAGAAGGCCGGCCACAGCTCCGGATCGGCGTCGCACGCCAGCCTCAGCGGCTCCCTGTGATCCTCCTCGAACGGCTCCAGCCGGACGAAGTCGTTCTCCAGAACCGCCGCCGTCAGCCTCATTCCCCCAGGCACCTCAGCGCCACTTCGAGGTTCCTGAGGCCGTCCTCGCCCGTCACCGCCGGGGTCTCGCCGGTGCGGATGGCGTGGGCGAAGGCTTCCAGCTCCTTCTTCAGGGGCTCGTTCGGCCAGCTCATCACCCCGCGCGTGGAGTAGGAGCCGTCCGGCTGCTGGCCGAAATACTCGGTGACCTGGCGGGTCATCAGGTCGGCGACCACGAACTTGTTCTGGGTCGCGACCTGCAGGGTGCGGGTCTTGTAGGGGGTCACCCAGTTGGTGGTGATGTGGGCGATCACCCCGTTCTCCAGCCGGAACTGCAGCAAAGCCGTGTCCTCGCGGTCGGCCTTGGTGCGGGCCAGCTGCGGCTGGACCTCGGCGATCTCCGAGCCGGTCAGGTGGCGGATGATGTCGATGTCGTGCACGGCCAGGTCGATGACCACCCCCACCTCGCCCATGCGGGGCGGGAAGGGACCGACGCGGGTGATCTGGATGGAGATGACGTTCTCGCCATCGATGGCGCGTTTGACCGCCTCCACCGCCGGATTGAACCGCTCCACCTGACCGACCATCAGCACCCGGTCGTTGGCCTTGGCCGCGTCGATCATCCGCTGGGCGTCGGCCACGGTCGCGGCGATCGGCTTCTCGACCAGCACATGGACGCCGGCTTCCAGCAGGGCGACGCCCAGGTCGGCGTGGTGGCGATTCGGAGTGGCGATGACGGCGGCTTCCAGCCCGCCTGCGACGAAATCGGCGGCGGTGGTCACGGCCGAGGCGCCGTAAGCCGAGGCGACGCCCTCGGCCACCACGGCGTCCGGATCGAACACCAGGGCCAGGTCGATCTCGCGCATTTCCGACAGGACGCGGGCATGGTTGCGGCCCATGACGCCGGCGCCGGCCACGCCGGTGCGGATCGGGTCGTGCAGGTGGGTCGGGTTCATGGCTTAGGCCTTGTAGCTGGCGACGGCGGCGACGATCCGGTCCTGGGTCGCCTCGTCCAGATCGGAGTGCATCGGCAGGCTGATGACCGTCTTCATCTTGGCCTCGGTCACCGGCAGACCCTGCGGCCCGCGCGGGTGCATGTCATAGGCCGGCTGCAGGTGCAGCGGGATCGGATAGTAGACCGCCGAGGGCACGCCCTGTTCCCGCAGATGGGCCGCCAGGCCGTCCCGGTCCGGATGCTCGATCGTGTATTGCGCCCAGTTGGAGACATTGCCGGCCGGCGTCTGGGGCACGCTCGTCACATGCGGGGCCAGAAGCTCGTTGTAGCGGGCCGCGATCCGGTTCCGCCAGACGATCTCCTCGGGGAAGACCTTCAGCTTCTCGATCAGGACGGCGGCCTGCACCGTGTCCAGACGCGAGTTCATCCCGACCCGCATGTTCAGATATTTGGTCTCGTGCTCGAAGGTCCGGCCGACCAGATCCTGGGCCACCGCCTTGCCGTGGACGCGGAAGCTGTCGATCAGCTCGGCCAGGGCGTCGTCATTCGTCAGCACTGCCCCGCCGTCGCCGTAGCAACCCAGCGGCTTGGCCGGGAAGAAGCTGGTCGTCGTCGCATCGGCCCATTTCAGCGGATGCTCGCCGTTGATGGTGCAGCCGAACCCCTGCGCCGAATCCGAGATCAGCTTCAGCCCGTGCTTGTCGCAGATCGCCTTGATGGCCGGATAGTCGGCGGGCTGGCCGAACAGGTCGACGGCGATGACCACGCGGGGCTTCAGCTTGCCCTCTTTCAGCGTCGCCTCGATGGCGGCCTCCAGGTGGCCCGGGTCCATGTTGTAGGTGACGGGGTCGATGTCGATGAAGACCGGGGTCGCACCCGTCCACGGCACGATCTCGGCCGTGGCGCAGAAGGTGAAGGACGGCACGAAGACCGCATCGCCCGCGCCGACGCCCCACGCCTTCAGCGGCAGGACCAGGGCATCGGTCCCGTTGCCGCAACCCAGGGCGTGCTTCGCCTCGCCGAACGCGGCCAGGGCGGTCTCGAACTCGCGCACCGGCGGGCCCATGACATAGGCGCCGCTCTCGACGGCGGCCATCATGGCGGCCTCGATCTTGCCGCCCAGACGGCGGCGCTGGGCCTGCAGGTCGATGAAGGCGATGCTCATGTCCGGGGACCTCTCAAGGGATCGGCGACCGACAGCCGCCTTCGTAAGGTGTGGGCGGTCTAGCCCGCGACGCACTGTAACGCCAAACCCGACAGGGTCACTTCGCGTTGCGCCTTGCAACGGACGCTCCTATCCCTCTTCGTCCGAAATCCGGAGCCGACCCGCTTGAACACCGCCCCGACGACCCATCCCGCCGTCTTCTTCGACCGCGACGGCGTCCTGATCCCCGACAGCGGCTATCCGCACCGGGACGAGGATCTGGTCCTGATCCCCGGCGCGGCCGAGGCCGTGCGCCGCCTGAACAGCCTCGGCTATTTCGTCGTCATCGTCACCAACCAGTCGGGCGTGGCGCGGGGCTATTTCACGGAGGCCCAGATGAACGCCTTCAACGACGCCCTGGTCAGAAAGCTGGCCGCCAAAGGCGCCCGCATCGGCGCCGTCTACGCCTGCCCCTTCCACAAGGACGCCGAGGATCCCGCCTGGTTCCACCCCGATCATCCGGACCGGAAGCCCAATCCCGGCATGATCCTGCGCGCCGTCGCCGACCACGACATCGACCCGAACCGGTCCTTCCTGATCGGCGACCGTCAATCGGATCTGGAGGCCGCCCGCCGCGCCGGCATGCCGGGCTTTCTGTTCGAAGGCGGCGATCTGGATCGTTTCGTCCGCGACCTGCTGGGCGGCTGATCGCAATTCCCCGCACGATGAAATAGTGTCGCCGCCACGACGCGGGGGCGTCACGGTCAAGGAGCCTGCCGCATGGCCGATTATTCCGAACGTCGCTGGACCTCGTCCGACGGTCTCAGCCTTTTCGCGCGCGACTATCCGGGCGCGGACGGTCCGGCCCAACTTCCGGTCGTCGCCATCCATGGCCTGACGCGAAACTCGGCCGACTTCGAGACCATCGCCCCGCTCATCGCCCGCAGCGGTCGCCGGGTCCTGGCGCTGGACGTGCGCGGGCGCGGCCTGTCGGATCGCGCCGGCGACCCCATGACCTATCAGCCGCCGATCTATGCGAAGGACGTGCTGGGCCTGCTGGAAGCCGCCGGGATCGAGCGCGCCGTTTTCTTGGGCACCTCCATGGGCGGTCTCATCACCATGGCCATCACGGCGCTGAAGAGCCGCGTCGTCGCCGCCGCCATCCTGAACGACATCGGCCCGGCCGTGTCGCCTGAGGGCCTCGCCCGCATCGCCTCCTATTCCGGCCAGCCGGTCGATACCCCCACCTGGGCCGCCGCCGCCGACTATGCGAAGCAGATCAACGCCGTCGCCTTCCCGGAGTACGCCGACGCCGACTGGGACGCCTTCGCCCGCCGCATCTTCAAGGACGGCACCGAGGGCTCGCCGATCCTCAACTACGACCCCGACATCTCGGTCCCCATCAAGGCGGCCGGCGCCAAGGCCCTGGTCCCCAACCTCTGGCCCTCCTTCCGCCGCCTGGCGAGAAAGCGCCCGACCCTCCTGATCCGGGGCGGAACCTCCGACCTCCTGGGCGCCGATATCGCCGACAAGATGCAGAAGACGGCGCCCGAGATGCGCTACGCCGAAATCCCCGGCATCGGCCACGCCCCCATGCTGGACGAGCCGGAATCCAAGGCCGCGATCTTCGAGTTCCTGAAGGACGTGCCCTAGTGAGCGGGTGGGCGGTCCTGATTTTTCTGGGCGGCTTCGCTTCGTGGATGGTCGGGCTTTTTCTCGCCCTATATCTCGACCTCAGACTTCACGCCCTCAAGCAGTCAGGCGATTTACCGCGCGCGCCGCGACTATACGGCTTTGGTCTGAGCGGGATCGGGATCGGTCTAACTCTGGACTTCAGGCGGCTCTACAGTCGTGAGTTCCGTGAGATCGATGGTCACACGCGCCGACTTGTACCGATCATTCGGATCGCTCTTCCGCTAGGTCTGATGTTGGCGATCGGGTCTGTCGCCCTTTCCCTGCTGACCTGAGCGGGATCACGCCTTCCGCACGAACTCCGTCCGCAGCACCAGGCCGCGCACCTTCTCGACATTGGCCTCGATCTCGGCCGTGTCGTCGGTCAGGCGGATGTTCTTCACCAGCGTCCCGCGCTTCAGCGTGACCCCGCCCGATCCCTTGACCTTCAGGTCCTTGATCAGGGTCACGCTGTCGCCGTCGGACAGGAGGTTGCCGTTGGAATCCTTGGTCGGGGCGTCGGTCATGCCGGCTCTCTAGGCGATCCCCCTTCTTTCGTCATCCTCCGGCAAGCCGCCGCTTGGCGGCGCAGACCGGGGGACGCAGCGGCGCCGAAGGCGATCTGTTCAGGCAGGATGTTTGAAGCGTCGGTGTGCGCGGCAGGTTCGCGCTCTCGCGCGCCGCTGCGTCCCCCGGTCTCGCTACGCTCGCCGGAGGATGACGAAAGAGGGGCGTAGCGCCTTAACCTCCCGTTAGCCCAATCACCCAAGCGTCCGGCGACATGACCTCGGTCCTGACATCGCTGAGCCTGCCGACGGACGCCCCGCGCACCGCCGTCCAGAGCCGCGACGAACAGCGTCTCCGCGCCGCGAAGACCGCGCTCCAGACCTACGACCGGCAGCGCACCGAGGCCGCCGAGGAGCGCAAGGCCATCGCCCGCAAGAAGGCCGAGGACCTGAAGGCGCGCATCCAGATGATGAAGCTGTCCATGCCCTCCGACCCGGAGGCGGCCGCCCGCGTCATCGCCGCCCTGGCCCGCGAGCTGGGGGCGGCGGTGAAGGCCTATGGCGGGCCGAGCGGCGGGCTGGAGGCGGGTCTGGCCGCGACCGCCGCCCCGACGACCGGCGAGACCCTCGCCATGGAAGCCGCAGCCGTCGCACCGGCCCCCACGACCGACACCGGCGAACCCACGACAGGCGAGGCCGAGGCTGGCCCGACCGACCCCTATCGTCAGGCCGCCCAGGCCCAGCAGACGCGCGCGGCCGAACAGGCCCGCCGATCCGAGAGCGCGAAAGCCGATTCCGAGTTCGCCACCCTGGTCAAAGGCCTGATGGCCGAGCTCAAGGCCATGGCGCGAAAGGCCGAGGCGGACGCCGACAAGGCCGGCGACGCCGCGCCCCAGGACCTGTCCGCCATCGACCAGACGTTCCGGACCATCGAAGGGGACCTCGGCGCGGCCGGCGGCGCCCTGTCCGGCGCCATGGTGTCCCTGACCGTCTAGTCGGGGACGGTGGCCTCCAGCTCGTCCAGCCAGACCCGCGCATTGCCGTCCGACGGCGCCCGCCAGTCGCCGCGCGGCGACAGCGACCCGCCCGTCACCACCTTGGGTCCATTGGGCAGGGCCGACCGCTTGAACTGGCTGGTCTGGAAGAACCGCACCAGGAATTTCCGCAGCCAGTGCTTGATCGTCGCCAGGTCGTAGGCGACCCGATCCGCGTCCGGATGATGCGCCGGCCACTCGCCGCGCGACGCGTCGCCCCAGGCCTGATGGCACAGGTAGGCGACCTTGGACGGGCTCATGCCGAAGCGGGTGATGTGGAACAGGAAGAAGTCGTTCAGCGCATAGGGACCGACCGTCCCCTCCGTCGACTGGATCTTTCCGTCCGCCCCCGCCGGCACCAGCTCGGGCGAAATCTCCGTGTCCAGAATGGCGTGCAGCACGTCGGTCGCCGCCGCCATGTCCTCGCGTGACGCCACCCATCGGATCAGGTGCCGGATCAGGGTCTTCGCCACCCCGCCGTTGACGTTGTAGTGGCTCATATGGTCGCCGACGCCGTAGGTCGCCCACCCCAGCGCCAGTTCCGACAGGTCCCCGGTCCCCAGGACGAAGGCCCCGTTCTGGTTGGCCAGCCGGAACAGATAGTCGGTCCTGAGACCCGCCTGCACATTCTCGAAGGTGATGTCGTGGACGGGCTGGCCGTCCGCAAACGGGTGCTTGATGTCCTTCAGCATCCGCTCGGCCGCCGGGCGGATGTCGATCTCCTCGCCCGTGACGCCCAGCGCCCGCATCAGGGCCCAGGCGTTGGACCTGGTCCCGTCCGAGGTCGCGAACCCCGGCATGGTGTAGGCGAGGATGTTCGTCCGGGGGATCTCCAGCCGGTCGAAGGCGCGGCACGCCACCAGCAGGGCCTGGGTCGAATCCAGCCCGCCGGAAATGCCGACGCAGAGCGTCTTCGCCCCCGTCGCCGTCATCCGCCGCATCAGCCCCTGCACCTGGATGTTGAAGGCCTCGAAACAGTCCTGATCCAGCCGCTTCGCGTCGTCCGGCACGAAGGGGAAGCGGTCCAGCGGACGGATCAGGTCGCCCGCCGTCGCGTCCTCGGCCGCCTCGAACGGGATCACCGTGGACGCCTCGCCCTCGATCCGGGCGCAGTCCGAGAAGGTGCCATTCCTCAGCCGGTCCAGACCGATCCGGTCCACGTCGATGTCGGCGACGGTCAGGTGGGACGTCAGGGCGAACCGTTCGCCCTCGGCCAGTTTCGCGCCCAGCTCATGGATCGTCGCCTGCCCGTCCCAGGCCAGGTCGGTGGTCGATTCGCCCCATCCCGAGGCGGTGAACACATAGGCCGCCATCGCCCGCGACGACTGGCTGGCGCACAGCATGGCCCGTTCGTCCGCCTTGCCGATGACGATGTTGGACGCCGACAGGTTCAACAGGATCCGCGCCCCCGCCAGGGCCGCCCGCGTCGAGGGCGGCAAGGGCGCCCAGAAGTCCTCGCAGATCTCGACCGCGAAGACGAAGCCCGGCCGGTTGGTCGCCTCGAACACCAGACCCGGCGCGAAATCCACGCTCTCGCCGTTCAGGGTGACCGCGTCCTCGCCGCGCGAGGCCGCCGGCGCGAACCAGCGCTTCTCGTAATATTCGCGGTAGTTCGGCAGATAGGTCTTCGGCACCACGCCCAGCACCGCCCCGCCGCCCAGCACGACCGCGCCATTGAACAGGGCGTCGCCGTTGCGGATCGGCGCGCCGACCACGGCGATCAGACCGGCCGCATCCGCCGCCTCGGCCACCGTGGCGATCTGCCGCTCCACCGCGTCCAGCAGGGCGGTCTGCATATGCAGGTCGTCGATGGCGTAGCCGGTCAGGCTCAGCTCCGGGAAGACGATCAGGTCCACACCCTGTTCGCCCGCCTGACGGATCAGGGCGACATGCTCCTCCGCATTCGCCTTCGGATCGGCGATGTGGACCACCGGCGTCGCGGCGGCGACCCGGACGAAGCCGTGGGTGCGCGGCGAGTGGAAGGCGTGGGTCTTTGGCAAGGCACGGTCCTCGATGGATTATGCTCATATAGAGCCAAAGGCCTGTGACGTCAGCCTACTCCCTTCTCCCCTTGCGGGTCGACGAAGGATCGCATGCGATCCGAGGAGGGGTGGCGGGCGAAGGCCGACGGATGAGGGGTACGAGGACGCAGACGAGATGAGTGGAGCAGATGGCTCATCGGCGACATCTACGGTCACCCCTCATCCGACCTCGCCTGCGGCTCGGCCACCTTCTCCCGCAAGGGGAGAAGGAAGGTGAAGCGTGACGCCGCCGCTTCGCCCCGCTAAAGCCCTTACATGACCGACGCGCCCAAGAAGGGCTGGTTCCAGCGCCTCAGCCAGGGACTGGCCCGATCCAGCCAGCAGATGACCGAACAGGTCGTCTCCGCCTTCGTGAAGGAGCCCCTCTCCGAGGCGGCCCTGGATCAACTCGAAGAGCACCTGCTGGAGAGCGATCTCGGCCCCGCCGCCACCGACCGGATCGTCGCCCGTTTCCGCGACCTGCGTTTCGGCGCCAACCCCTCCGAGCGCGAGGTGAAGGAGGCCCTGGCCGAGGCCGTGGCCGCCGAACTGCTTCCCCGGCAAGCCACGTTCGATCCGCTGTCGGAGGGGATCAAACCCTATGTCGTCCTGTTCGTCGGTGTGAACGGCTCGGGCAAGACCACGACGCTCGGCAAGATCGCCGCCGATCTGACCGGCAAGGGCGCCAAGGTGATGATCGTCGCCGGAGACACCTTCCGCGCCGCCGCCCGCGAACAGCTCAAGGTCTGGGCCGAGCGCGCCGGCGCCGCATTCGAAAGCCGCCGCGACGGCGCCGACGCCGCCGGCCTCGCCTTCGACGCCTATGCCAAGGCCAAGGCCGAAGGGTTCGACGTCGTCCTGATCGACACGGCCGGCCGGCTCCAGAACAAGTCCGCCCTGATGGACGAACTCCTGAAGATCGTGCGGGTGCTGAAGAAGACCGATCCGGACGCCCCGCATGAGACCCTTCTGGTGCTGGACGCCACCGTGGGCCGGAACGCCCTGGCCCAGGAACAGATCTTCGGCCGCACGGCCTTCGTCTCCGGCCTGGTCATGACCAAGCTGGACGGCACGGCGCGCGGCGGGGTCCTGGTGCCGGTCGCCCAGGCGTCCGACGCCCCCATCAAGCTGATCGGCGTGGGCGAAGGGATCGAGGACCTGCAACCCTTCGACGCCCGCGCCTTCTCCCGCTCGCTGGTGGGGCTTGAGGACTGACATGACCGACACGCCCGAGACCTCTGCGCACAAGCCCCCGACCTGGATCCGTCAGGCCGTCGACTTCGGCGCGCTCGCCGCCTTCGCCGCGACCTTCATCTTCTTCCGCGTTCGGGGTCTGCCGGGCGACGAGGCGCTGGTCCACGCGAGTTGGGGACTGGTGATAGGCTCGGTCGTTGCCGTGGCCACAGGCTTGATCGTCGAGAAGCGTCTGGCCCTGATGCCCCTGATCGCTGGAAGCTTCGCCTTGGTCTTCGGCACTCTGACCTTGATCACGCAAGACGACATATGGGTGAAGGTGAAGGTCACAGCCCTGAACGTGTCATTCGCTGTCGCTTTGCTGGGCGGCTACATATTGAACAAGCAGCCGCTGAAAGTGCTGTTCGGCAGGGTCATTCCGATTAACGACAAAACTTGGCGCACCTTGACGCTACGGTACGGAATCTTCTTCACGATTATAGCGGTAGTGAACGAGTTGGTCCGGTCCGAAGCCTTGGTCGGCTGGGCGACGACGCGAATGGGCTATGCCCATATCGACCCCGCTGATGTCTGGGTCAGCTTTCGAGGCGTTCTCTGGATAGCGTCGTCCGCGATGGGCGCTTCCCAGTTGCCTATAATCCTGAAGAACCTGACCTCGGACGCCCCCGTCGATGCCTCTGCCCCCGCCGAAGTGGACACGGCGCCCTGACCCCATCTCCGTTCAACCCAGCCTTCGTTGGGGTGAACGGGTGGATGAAAAACAAGCGTCGCCGTTGACGCATCTCTGTCGTTAAACCGTAAGGCTTGCCTGATAATCCTCCGCATACGGCAAGGGGATTCAGTATGGTCAAATCCGGCAAACAGGCGCGGCGCTCGGGCGCCCTGGCGGAATCGCCCAGCCACCTGATGCACCGTGCGCTGCAACTGGCCCTCGACATCTATTCCGAGGAAGCCGGCGACGGCGGTCCGACCCAGCGTCAGTTCGCGGTCATGGAGGCCGTCTCGGTCAAGGAAGGCCTGACCCAGACCGAGCTGGTGCGCGCCACCGGCATCGACCGTTCGACCCTGGCCGATCTGGTCGCCCGCATGACGACCAAGGGCCTCCTGTCGCGCGAACGCTCCTCCCTGGACGCCCGCGCCAAGGCCGTGCGCCTGTCGCCGGAAGGTCAGGCCCTGCTGGACGCGGCCCGCCCGCGCGTCGAGGCCGCCGACAAGCGGATCATGGCCCTTCTGCCCAAGAACAAGCGCGACGGCTTCCTCGACATGCTGGCCGAGATCGCCGCCGCCGCCGACGCCGTCCCCGACGCCGAAAAGGCCGAGGCCAAGGCGCTGAAGAAGGCCGCCAAGGAGGCCCGCAAGGCCGAAAAGGCTCTGGAGAAGGCCGCCGAGAAAGCCGCCAAGCCGAAGAAGGCCAAGGCGCCGAAGCTCAAGAAATCCAGGGCCGCCGAACCGGCGGCGGAGTAGACTTGAACCCATTCCGCTCATCCCCGCTTTCGCGGGGATGAGCGGACAGAACCCGGACTTACGTCACCGGATCGCCCGCCGCCCCGGCGGGGCTCAGCTTCCAGCGGATCTTGGTCTCGGCGTCCGTCCGGGCCGAGCCGCGCACCACCACCTGCAGCGAGCGCCGCGTCAGACCCTCGTCGACGTGGACGGACGGTTCGATGGCCACGTCCGGACCATCGGTCCGGAACCACCATCCGCGCCCGGAATGTCCCCGCAGCAGGATCGAGCGACGGTCGCGCGCCAGGGACGCCTGCACCCCCGGCTCCAGATGGAACCGCACGGCATAGGGGGCCGCGATGACCCGCACCACGTCGCGATGGTGCGAGGACGGATGCAGCCGCTCCTCGGCCCGCAGCTCGTCGAGCCGCTGATCCAGATAGAGCCGGCGCTGGTGCATCAGGCCGAACGGCTGGGCCCAGGCGTCGTGCTCGACCTCCAGCCAGACCGCCCCGTCGCCGTCGCGGCGTTCCGACGTCACATGATAGGGCCGCCCGAACAGACGCGGCCCCAGAAGCTCGCCCTTCCATCCGCCCAAAGGTTCGGCGAACGACTGCTCGCCCAGGGTCAGCGTCGAATGGCCGGGCGTCAGCCGCAGGCCCTGGCGGTCCGCCGCACGGGGCGTCCAGCCGCAGCCGGTGACGATCCGGTCCTTGCCGCAGGTGATCTCCAGCGCCAGCGGCTGGGCGCAGGCGGCCTCGGACCACGCCCCCCGACCCGGCGATCCGGCGTCGGTGACGATGGTCAGCAGCGGCGAGCGGATGCGGTTCAGCCCGCCGACGGTCCCGGCCGCGCCGGCCGCGGCATCGGCATGTTCGTCATGGGCCCGCGCCGCCGCGACCCGCGCCGGGGTCGAGGGCCCGCCGCCCTGGAAGCCGGCCAGCCGCCCGTCGGGCAGGACCTGAAGCCGCAAGGCCGTGGTCAGGCGCATGATGGCCCCGCCGATGCCCTCGGCCGCCGTCTCCGACAGCTGCGACAGGGCGTCGTCCAGCGTCAGCAGGTCGAGCAGCAGCTCCATCCCGGCCTCGGGCGAGCGCGAGGCATGGCCTCCGTCGCCCGCCACCGTGACGCGCAGCGCGCCGGGCAGACGGTTCAGCGCCGTCTTCCGCAAGGAAGCCCCCGGCTTGCCCGCCAGCACGCATCCGGCCACGGCCGCCGCGACCAGTCGTTCGGCCTTGCCCGCCAGACCGCCCGGCGGCCGCAGCAGCTGCCGCGCCTGACGCCCGAGGGTGTCGGCCAGCCTCAGCCGGTCGGTCTCGGAGGCCACCGCCCCCATCTTCTTGGCTGCGCAGGCCAGGTTGAAGACCCGCCGCGCCAGGATCTGCGGCTCCCAGGCGAAGGGCGACCAGCGCGAAAACGCCTCGGCCCAGGCCAGGGTCAGCCGCAAGGCCTCCCGCGCCCCGCGATCGCCCTGCATCATCAGGCCGGGCATCCAGGCGAAGGCGTGCAGATCGACCGCGAAGGCCTTGGACGGGCTCGGCCGGTTCCACGGATCGGCCGGCGCCTCGGCCTCCATGTGCGACCCGGCCAGGGGGAAGCGCCCGCCCAGAACGGCCTTGCCCATGTTCAGATCGGCGGGCCGGAAGTCGCGCGGCGTGGCGGCGAAGGCGGCCGCCTTGCCAAAACCGAGCGTCGTGCCATAGCCGGGCAGGCCATAGAGCTCGATCCACAGCTGGCGGGTCAAAAGGCGTCCCGCGATGGCGGGCCACAGGGCCGGGCCGGTGTTCACCCCGCTGGAGCGGACCGGCGTCCGAACCGGCGCCCCGCGCAGGCCCGGAATGGCGCCCTCGCCGACGTTCGGCGTCGCCGCATTGCGATCCGAGAAGGGCCCGAGCGGGTTCAAGCTTTCGCGGCCTTGATGGCGGCGATATTGGCCGCATAGGCGTCCGGCCCGCCCTTGAAGACGGCCGTTCCCGCCACCAGCGCATCGGCCCCGGCGGCGACGCAGGCGCCGGCGTTCAGGGCCGTCACCCCGCCGTCGATCTGCAGGTGCGCGCTGGAACCGGCGGCATCCAGAATGGCCCGCGCCCGCTCGATCTTCTTCAGGGTCGAGGGGATGAAGGACTGTCCGCCGAAGCCCGGATTGACCGACATCAGCAGCACCAGGTCCACCATCTCGACCACCTCTTCCAGGATGGACAACGGCGTGCCGGGGTTCAGCACGATCCCCGCCTTGGCCCCCAGCTGGCGGATGCGGCCCAGCGTCCGGTGCAGGTGCGGCCCGCTTTCCGGGTGAACCGTCAGGATATCGGCCCCCGCCGCATGATAGGCCTCGATCCACGGATCGACCGGCGCGACCATCAGGTGGACGTCGAACGGCAGGCGGGTGTGGGGCCTCAGCGCCTTCACCACGTCCGGGCCGATGGTGATGTTCGGCACGAAATGGCCGTCCATGACGTCGACATGGATCCAGTCGGCGCCCGCCGCCTCCAGCGCCCGTATCTCCTCGCCGAGCTTGGCGAAGTCCGAGGCCAGGATGGACGGGCAGATCAGGGGCGTATTCGGCATGTCGAGGGGATACGGCGGGATGGCGGCGCGGGCAAGGCGCGAGGCCGAAAAGCCCGTTCCGACCGAGGCTCGACCTGAGACTTGCGCCTGCCCCCGCCGACCTTCGACCAGGCGTCTCAAAGTGAAACACGACGTGCGTTTCGGCTGGACGCGCCGGGGCGCCCTGATAGGCCTGATCTTCGATGTCCGGAGGCGGGCGTCGCGGCGATCCGCCGAAGAGGGGGATGTGATGGCGGTGTTGAGATCGATACTGGGCCTGCTGGCTCTGGGACTGGGGCTCATCGCCCTGCCCGTCGCGGCCCAGACCCTGGTCGCACCGGGAGCCGTGGACAATGCCGTACAGGGTCAGTTCTTCGACCTCCCCGCGACGAACGACGTGACCATCACGGGACTGACCTTCCGCCGGATCGAGACGGCCGGAACCTACAGGGTCTACGGCCGCGCAGGGTCGCACGTGGGCGCCACCCAGTCCTCCACCGGCTGGACCCTTCTCGCGACCGGGCCGATGGCCGCGGGCGACAACATCACCTTCCCGACGCCCTTCAGCTTCGGCATTCCCGCCGGCCAGACCCGCTCGCTCTATGTCGTGGCGAACGAAGGACGCCAGGGGTACCGAACCAGTTCGACCTTCGGCGCCGTGATCGCGTCGGACGCCAACCTCGCCATTCTGGAGGGGACCGGGCAGAGAGCGATCGGCGGGGATTTCACCGACCTAGATTTCTCGCCGCGCGCCTTCATCGGCACGGTTCACTACAGTCTGGGCCTGCCGCCCGTCCCGGCGCCCGTGCCGACCCTGTCCGAATGGGCGATGATCCTGCTGGGCCTGATGCTGGCGGGCGGCGCCGCGGTGATGATCCGGCGACGCGCGGAAGCCGCCTGAAGGTCCGAACGCCGGCGCCGCAGGTTGCCGAGATCGGCCCGGCGCGCCAAATCCCTGGCGATCGCGGGACCGACCCTCGCGCACGCCGGGAGACGACCATGGCCGCCGCCGAAAAGACCGCCACCCTCTACCGCATGGTCATGCCCGACCACGTCTGTCCCTATGGCCGCAAATCCCTGTGGCTCTTGAAGCGCAAGGGCTACAGCGTCGACGACCGCCATCTGACCACCCGCGCCGAGACCGACGCCTTCAAGGCCGAGCATGGGGTCAAGACCACGCCCCAGACCTTCATCGACGGTGAACGCATCGGCGGCCACGACGACCTGCGCCGCTTCTTCGGCCAGACCGTTCCGGAACCCGGCGCCGCCAGCTACGTCCCCGTCATCGCCGTCTTCGCGGTCGCCGCCCTGATCGCCGCCGTCGTGGTCTGGTGGCGGGAGGGCTGGGTGGCGGCCAGCTTCCCGCCCACCTTCATCGCCCTGTCGATGTGCCTCCTGGCCATGCTGAAGCTGCAGGACGTGGAGAAATTCTCGACCATGTTCCTGAACTACGACCTCCTGGCCCAGCGCTGGCCCGGCTACGGCTATGTCTACCCCTTCGCCGAACTGGGCGCGGGCGTCCTGATGCTGGCCGGGGTCCTGACCTGGCTGTCCGCCCCGGTCGCCCTGGTCATCGGCGGCATCGGCGCCGTCTCGGTGTTCAAGGCCGTCTACATCGACAAGCGCCAGCTCAAATGCGCCTGCGTCGGCGGCTCGACCAACGTCCCGCTCGGCTTCGTCTCCCTGACCGAGAACCTGATGATGGTCGCCATGGCCGTCTGGATGCTGGCCATGGCGATGCACGCCGTCTAGGGCGTCCGGAACTTCAGCTGCTCCAGCCAGTCGACCAGGAGGTCGTGCCGGATCGGGCCGCTGCCCACCGTCACCCCGATCCGCGCCGACGCCGGCTCGATGTCGGAGGGCGAATAGCCGAAATGCTGGCGGAACTGCCGGCTGAAATGGGTCGGGGAGGCGAAGCCGTAGCGATAGCCGATGTCCGCCACCGTCGGCACGCCGTCGCGGCGCCGCGCCAGGGCCGTGCGCGCGTGATGCAGACGCCGCACCTGCAGATAGCGGGCGACCCCGCCCTCGATGTCGAAGGCGCGGTACAGGGTGGCGCGCGACACGCCCGCGATCCGGGCCAGTTCGTCGTTCTCGGGCGGAAGCGTCCCGGCGATCAGCCCGCGCTCCACATGGGCGCCGACGACCCGGCGCACGGTCCGGTGCAGGGCGGCGGCCACCGGCTCGTTCGCCTGCGGATCGTCCAGCCCCATGACCCGCACCGCGAGCAGCAGCAGCCCCTGGATCCCCGCCTCGACCTCGGCGTCCGACAGGTCCGCCGCATCGGCCTCCAGCCCGATCAGGTGGTTGCGCATCAACCGGCCGCCGGGCGTGTCCGGCGGAAGGACCACGCCGTGCGCCTCGCGCGACAACAGGGCCGGCGGCACGGCGACGCGCGGCACCGTCAGGGTCGTCACCTCGATCCGGTCCAGACGCGACGCCGCCGGTCGGGTCATGTCGCGCAACTGGACCGCGCCCGGCTCGGCCCGGATCTCCCGCCCGTCCGCGTCGCCCACGATGGCCGCCGCGTTGCTGATCAGGTTCAGCCCGTCGATGTCCGAACGACGCAGGGTCGCCGGGCTCCGGCTCAGGGTCTGGCGCACGCAGACCCCGAACCCGATCGCCCCGGCCATGGTCATGGTCGAGCGCGACCGGTTGTAGAAGGCGC
This sequence comes from Brevundimonas staleyi, assembly GCF_041893865.1. Lineage (GTDB taxonomy): Bacteria > Pseudomonadota > Alphaproteobacteria > Caulobacterales > Caulobacteraceae > Brevundimonas > Brevundimonas staleyi. The sequence goes on along the minus strand of NZ_CP169082.1, from coordinate 502,743 downwards.
GCTGGTCCGCCTCGCTGACGTCGGACACCTCGTACCAGTTGGCCATGGCGGCCAGGTATTGTTCGAAGGCGTCGGGCTGGTCCCTGGTGGACACGTCCCAGGCGACGCTACGCGGACTCGACACTCCCGGCACTCCCGACGCGGACAGAAAGCCATGTTACCGCAGGCGGACCGGAACGACAGCGACAATGCGACTTCGCTTGTCCCAGCGTCGCAAAACCGGAGACGCCCAGACATTCCCCGATGGCCCGCCCGCGCCTAGCCTGCGGGCCGCGATCCCTGATGGGCGATCGTAAAGGACGTGGCCGGCCGCACTTCCGGGGGGAAGGGCCGGTCACGCCTTTCAGCAGGCTTGAAGCGCCCGGCCCGGCTCGGCCGGGTGCTCGCCGCCCAGGGCGGCGACAGGGGGACGGATGATCCGCAAGACGCGACTGATGTCCAAGACCGGCGTGATGCTGGTCCGCGTCGAGGTCTTCGAGAACGACATCCTGCGCTCGACCGCCTTCAAGGTCAGCACGGCCGCGGGCGGCCAGACCTTCACCACCCTGACCAAGGCGATCACGGCCTTCCGCGCCATGAGCCGTCACCGGGTTCAGACGCCCCGCCTGAAGACCGCCGCCTGACGCGCTTCAGTCCTTGATCGGGTCCAGGGCGTTGGCGTCGTTGTAGGTCAGGGCCAGGAAGACGTCCTCCAGGTCCGGATCCTCGGTCGTGATGTCGGCGATGGTCACCCCGGCGGCGCGCACGGCGGCCAGGACCTGTTCCACCGACGACTGCCCCTTCTTGTAGCTGATGGCGAAGGCGCCGTTCGGACGCGCCACCACGTCGAACCCCTTCACGGTCGGCAGGGTCGTCAGCTCGCCCTCCGGCGTCACCACGACGTTGCGCGTATCCAGTCGGCGCAGCAGTTGCGGCGTCGGCTCGCAGGCCACCACCTCGCCCCGGTTCATGATGGCGATGGTGTCGCAGAGCTCCTGCGCCTCCTCCAGATAGTGGGTGGTCAGAAGGATGGTCACGCCCTCGGCGTTGATCTTGCGGACGTATTCCCACAGCTGGCGACGCAGCTCGACGTCCACCCCCGCCGTCGGTTCGTCCAGGATCAGGATGGGCGGATTGTGAACCAGCGCCTTGGCCACCATCAGCCGCCGCTTCATCCCGCCCGACAGGGCCCGCACATAGGCGTTGGCCTTGTCCGACAGACCCAGGGCCGCCAGCAGTTCATCCGAACGCCGCTCGTTCGCCGGCACGCCGTAGAAGCCCGCCTGAACCTCCAGAGCCTCTCTGGGGGTGAAGAAGACGTCCGCCACGATCTCCTGCGGCACGACGCCGAGCGCCGCCCGCGCATCGCGCGGACGCTCGTCGATGTCCCGGCCCCAGATGGCGGCGGTCCCGCCCGTCTTGTTGACGATGCCGGCCAGAATATTGATCAGGGTCGACTTGCCCGCCCCGTTCGGACCCAGGAGGCCGAACATCGACCCGCGCGGAATGACCAGATCGACGCCTCTCAGGGCCGTCTTCGGCGGCGATTTCTTGGACCCGGCGTAGGTCTTTTCCAGCCCGCGCACCTCGATGGCGTTGATGGGCAAGGCTTGGGTATCGGTCATAAGGGGCTTTCAGGCGCGAGGCAGGCCGTCTAACTAGGCGTCGCAACCTCCCGCGCCAAGACCACGGACCCATCCATGCCGCCCCGCCACCCCGCCGAGACCGTCCTGCCGCCGGAAGAGATCGTGGTCTCCACCAAGCGCGTGGCCTGCGACGGCGGCGGCGTCCTGGGCCATCCGCTGGTCTATCTCGACATGGGCGGCGACGACTTCATCGAGTGCGGCTACTGCGACCGCCGCTTCGTCCTCTCGGCCGATCACCACGCCGAGAGCGAATACCTCGACCCCGCCGCCCGCCCGCCCGAGGCGCACTGAGGGGCTTCGCAGCCTCCTACATCCAGTCCGACTGCGGGTGCCCGCCCGAGGGATCGGCGCGAACATCCTCCGGCCACAGGGGCGGCGTCGCGTCCACGACACCCTCGTCCAGCACGACCACGATCCGGTCGTCGCGCCCCAACCCCGCGATGGGATCGCCCCAGGCCCAGACCCCGGCCCCAACATCGGCATCGGCATCGGCATCGGCATCGGCCGGACCCGCGTCCGCGATCGCCGGGATGACGAAGGGACCCTCGGCGGCCTTGCCGTCGTCCAGCGCCTCCGCCCCGGCCGGACCCGGATTGACCCCCAGCTGGCGGATCTGGCTGTCGAAGGTCGCCTGATAGCTGAACCGGTGCTCCTGCGATTCCGAGAAGATGAGGACGATGTCGACCCGGCTCGTCCCGCCGTTCAGCGCCTGGACATAGGATTGCACCCCCGCCGCGTCGCCTTCGCGATCCAGCACGAAGCGATAGATCTGTTCCACGAACTGCTGGTTCGTCAGGGAGCCGAACCGGCTCTGGAACTCCGGCGAGCCGACCATGAAGCCGGCGATGTCCTTCAGGGTGTAGCCGTTGTCGAGCGCGTCTCGATAGGTTCTCAACCCGGCCAGATCCGGCAGGCGGTTGAAGACGGAATCGTACAGCCGCGCGAGCGCCGCCGTCTGCTCGTCCTGCACGAACAGGCCGCGTGAGGTGATGACCGCATTGATCAGCTCGCGGTGCTCCTGGCTCTCGGAAAAGATGCCCAGAACCTGGGCCCGCGTCGTCGTGCCCGCGTTCAGCGCGTTCACATACTGCGCCACCCCGGCCGCGTCGCCCTCCCGATTCAGCGAGAACCGGTACATTTCCCGCACGAACTGCTCGTTGTTCAGCGCCCCATAGCGCGCCTGGAACTCCGCCGAGCCCTCGAAGATGTTCAGGATGCCCTGGACGGTCGCCCGACCTTCCTGGATGGCACGGCTGTAGTCGGCCAGGCCGAACACGTCCGGCGCCCGGTCGAAGGCGGCGTCGTACAGGCGGTAGACCACCGTCGTCGCGTCGTTGACGTCATAGGACATGCGCCCGTCGAGAAAACGCAGGATCTCGATGTTCGACAGGGTGTCGGCTCCACCCTCCACGCCGCCCGCGACCCGCCCCCGGGTGACGGTCGAATAGCTCGCCATGTTGCCGGCGTAGACGGCGGTGTCCACACCCTCGTCGCCGTTCAGCGTATCGCTTCCGCTGCCGCCGATCAGCACGTCGTTCCCGGCGCCGCCGTAGATCGTGTCGTTGCCGGCGCCGGCTTCGATCGTGTCGTTGCGCTGGGTTCCGATGATCCGGTCGTCGCCGGAGGTTCCCAGCATGACCGGTCCGTTCGCCCGCAGCGCGATGCGTTGGCCCACGAATTCCAGGAACTCGACATTGATGAAGGTGTCCGTTCCGGTCGCGATCGGACCGCCGCCGATAACGGTGGTGACGCCGTCGACGGTGGTCACCACGAAGCTGTCATAGCTTCCGTATTCGAAGACGACCGTGTCCGTGCCGCTGCCGCCGTCGAACCGGTCGTTACCCGCGCCTCGACCGGTCAGATCGGACGGCGACCCTTGGTAGAAGATGTCGTCCCCGTCTTCGCCGAAGATGGTGCTGCCCATTCGGGTGAAGGACACCGGGTGGCCCGGCACGGTGACATGCAGGGTGTAGGTCGCGCCGGCGGGCGGCGACTGGGTCGTCAGCGGGTCGGAGCTCGCCCAGGCCGATACCTCGACATAGTAGATCCCGTCGGCCGGTGCGGAAAAGCGCAGGGCCGAATCGGTGTCGTAGCCCAGATCTCCCCCTGACGACGCGGCCGCCCCGTCGTCGTTGCTGGTCAGCAGCGCTCCGCTGGAATCGTAGATCCGGATGACGCTGTCGAACCCGGCGAAATCGATGTCGACGATGATCGCGCCGCCCGCGGTCGCCGTGAACGCGTACCACTCGGCCGCGCCGCTGCTGGTGGCCTTGACCGTGGCATGCGGACGACCGTCGAAGGACTGGTCGATGTCGGCGCGCTGGCCGGTGACGAAGGCGGCGTCCATCGAGACGGCGGCGCCCCGGGTGGTGTTGGTCACGGACTGCGCCTTGACGATATCGACGCCCGTTCCGACCGCGCCGCCTGTTCCGGCGTAGAAGCGGTCGTTGCCCGCGCCGCCGCGCATGACGTCCGCGCCGCCTTCCCCCCTCAGGATATTGTCGCCCGCGTCCCCGATCAGGATGTCGTTCAAGCGCGACCCTCGCACGCTCTCGATCGAAATCAGGGTATCGCGCTCCCCACCGCGCAACGCCCAGCCCTGGGCCAGATCCACGGTCACGGCGGTCGCCTGATCGGCATAGCTGACCAGGTCCATCCCCGCTCCGCCGTCCAGGATGTCGTCGCCCAGGCCGCCGATCAGGGTGTCGTCGCCATCGCCGCCGAACAGGCGGTCGGCGCCGGTTCCGCCGTCCAGGACGTCGTTGCCGGCGAAGCCGTGGATCACGTCGTCGCCGCCGCTGCCGGACAGGGTGTCGGCCAGGGCGGCGCCGTTCATCAGGTCGTTCGTGGCGTCTCCGCTGACCCTCATTCCGCCGGTCGTGACGATGTCGCCCGTCGGCCCGACCGACAGGGTCATGTCCGAGAACCTGAGGAATTCCACGTTGGTGATCTCGTCATAGCCCTCGGTCGCATGCCGGAGGACGACGGTCTGGCCATTGACGGTGATGGTGTATTCGGATCGCGGCCTCAGGAAGATGGCGGTGTCCTGCCCCAGACCGCCGTCGATGATGTCCGAGCCCGCCCCGCCGGTCAGCAGGTTGTCGGCCGAGTTTCCGAACAGCCGGTCCGAGCCGCTCCCGCCTATGGCGTTCTCGATCACCGTCCCCACGGCGATGGCCACGTTCCCCCTGAGGCCCCCGACGTTCGAGAAGGCGCCCTGCCTCAGGTCGATCGCCTGGTTCGTGGAATAGAGGCTGAAGTCGAAGGTATCCACGCCTCCGGCATCCCAGACCGCGAAGATCAGCTGGCTCGAGCTTTGTTGGCCGGAACCTGGGGTAGGCGCGATGAACCATGGCCGGTCGGCGTTGGAGTTGAAGCCGTACACCGTATCCCCGGTGCGGGTCGTCATGTTGGCGCCGTACAGCCGCTGCACCGCGGCGATGTCGTCCAGCATGGGCGCGGCGGGATACAGCGAGCCGAAGGAGCCGCCGTCTCCGACCGCATTGAAATAGCTCATCACCGTGTACTGGCGGGTATCCTCGCTGTAGTCGGCGTTGGTCGTGTACGAGAAGGTCGCCGGCCCCTGGATATAGCTGGACGGATGGCTCAATCCGATGGCGTGGCCGATCTCGTGCACCAGGGTCAGCTGGCCAAAGCTGAACGGCGTAAAGGTCGAGTTCAGGCCCTGGAGGCTGTTGACCCAGACGTCGCCGGCCGAGGACTGCGCCGCCGTCGATCCAGGCAGATAGGCGAAGGCGGCCGCGCTGTCTGGGCCGGTCTGATAGTTGCCGAACAGCATGGTGGCGTCGTTGGTGAAGCCATTGGCGTCGGCGACCCGATTGAAGACGATGTTCGCGACATCGGACCAACCCTGCAACGCCTGCAAGGTCGCCGCGATCTGGGCCTGGCTGAATTGCAGGAAGCCGCTGACCCCGTCGGGCATCGTCGTGGGCGCGCTCGATCGGAACCCGAAGGTCACCGTCGTCGCGGCTCCCAGCGTCGGCGACCAGCTCAGCCCCGTGCGGGTCAGATGCCGGGCGGCCTCCTCCAGGCTCAGGGAGGGCCGGTTGGAGTTCAGATAGCCCTGTCCCCGGTCATCGAGGCCCAGCGCCAGAGGGCCCAGGGGGTCGATCGCGCCGTTGAAACCGTCGCCGCCGATCCAGACCGTGCCGTCCTCGTCGCGATGAAACCCTGGCATCCGATGCTCTCCCTGGTTGTCCGCTCATAGCGTGACCCAGCGGAGATCGAAAGCGATGATGGTCGCGCGCCGCCCTAGCAGGCCTGCCCGGCGGCCCAGCCCGACGACCAGGCCCACTGGAAATTGTACCCGCCCAGCCAGCCGGTGATGTCCACAACCTCGCCGATGAAATAGAGGCCGGGCACGGACTTGGTCTCCATCGTCGTCTGGTCCAGCTGGTCGGTCGCGACCCCGCCCAGGGTCACCTCGGCCGTGCGATAGCCCTCGGACCCCACCGGCTTCACCGTCCAGGCGTTGACCGCCTGATCCAGCCTGGCCAGCACCTTGTCCCCGACCTCGGCCAGCTTGCCGTTGGCGCCTTCGCGGGCCGTCAGCACCTCGGCCAGGCGGCGCGGCACGATGTGACCCAGCGCCGTGTGGACCGCCTGTTTGCCGCCGTTCTCCTGCTTCGCCGCCTTCAGCCGCGCCAGGACGTCGACGCCCGGCGCCATCTTCACCGTGATCGCCTCCCCCTCGCGCCAGTAGGAGCTGATCTGCAGAATGGCCGGGCCGCTGAGCCCCCGATGGGTGAACAGCATGGCCTCTTCGAACTTTGTCTTGCCCGCCGAGACCACCGCATCGACCGCCAGTCCCGACAGCGGCGCCGTCTTCTCCAGCAGGCCCGGCTCGAAGGTCAGGGGCACCAGGGCCGGTCGCGTCTCGGTCACCCGCAAGCCGAACTGTCTAGCCAGCTCATAGCCCCAGCCCGTCGCCCCCATCTTGGGGATCGACTTGCCGCCCGTCGCCACCACCAGCGAGGCGCACCGCACCGCCGACCCGTCCGTCAGGGCCAGCGCGAACCCGTCCCCGACGCGGTCCACCCGCTCCACCCCCACGCCCAGCGACAGCAACACCCCGGCCGCCCGCATGTCGTCGGTCAGCATCCGGATGATCTGTTTGGCGCTGTCGTCGCAGAACAGCTGGCCCAGGGTCTTCTCGTGCCAGGCGATCCCCGCCCCATCGACCCGTTTGACGAAATCGGCCTGCGTGTACCGCCCCAGCGCGGACGCCGCGAACCGGGGGTTCTCCCCCAGGAAGTTCGCCACGCTGGTCCCCGTGTTGGTGAAATTGCACCGCCCCCCGCCCGAGATGCGGATCTTCTCCCCGGGCTTGGAGGCATGGTCCACGACCCGCACGGACCGCCCCCGCCGCCCGGCCTCGATGGCGCACATCATCCCGGCGGCGCCCGCGCCGACCACCACAACGTCGTAAGTCTGGGTCTTCATCGGCCCCCCTTACAGCATCCACACCTTCGGGGGCGCCGCCTCCTTCACGATCAGGGCCGTCACCGCCCAGACCAGGGCGTCCGCCCGGTCCAGCGACCAGCGCCCGTCGTCCTCGCCGCCCACGGCCATCAGCTCCTCCTCCAGGTCCCCGAAGTCGCCGGCGTGCAGGACCCGCCCCTGTTCATAGAGGGCCGCCACCGGCTCGGCCCGCGCCCGCTTGCCCTCGGCCGCCCGCACCTCCCGGATCGGCGTCTCGCAGCCCACGGCCCTGAACACGGCCCGCACCATCTCCCCGCCCTGGTTGACCTCGACCACGATGGCCTCAGCGCCCCAGGCCTCGGCCGCCGTCCGCGCCCGCCGGGCCCAGCCCTCGGGCGACAGCCCCCGCGCGGAGCGGTCCGCCAGCACCACGGCCTCGGACCGCCCGTCCGCCCGCCGCCTGCGCCCGACGACCACGATGCCGCAGGCGTCCCCGCCCACGGTCGTCGTCGGATCGACGCCGACCACCACCCGCTCGAACACCCCGCCGCCCTCGCACATTCCTGATGAGCTATCGCGCGTCGCGCTACTTGAGCTCCGTGGGCCCAGCCTTCCCCACGGCTTGAACCCTTCGTCGGTCCGGCAGTCCGTCATCATCGTCGAGGTGAACAGCGCCCCCTCGATCTCCACGACCCGGCCCTCCAGCTCCTGCGCCGCCCGTCGCGTCCCGCCGTACAGCGCCTCCAGCCCCTCGACGAAGCCGGGCGCCAGGTTCGCCGCATTGTCCACGGTCGCCGCCCGCGACACGACGCACGACCCCTCGGCCATCAACCCCTTCAGCGCCCGCGTCGGCTTCGGCGTCGTCGAAACCATCAGCCGGGGCGGCGGCGCCCCGTCCCCGCCCCTCAGCCGCAACCCCATCCTCAACAAGGCCAGCGTCCCTTCGCCGCCCCGCCACGCGCAGAACTCGTCCGCCCACGCCGCCCCGAACTGCGGCCCTCTCAAGCTCTCCGGATCCTCGGCCGAGAACACCCAGGCCTCCGCCCCCGACGGAAACCTGAGGCGCCGCCGCGACGGCTCATAGACCGGCCAGGCCCCCCTCTCCCGCCACCTCGGCAGGGCCAGGATCCCGCTCGGCCCGCCGATCATCACCTCCCGCGCGTCGTGCAGCGTCGGTCCGATCAGCGCCAGCCGCCCGACGCTTTCCGCCTGATCCGCGATCCAGCTCGCCCCCGCCAGGGTCTTGCCCGCCCCGCGCCCGCCCAGGAACAGCCACGTCGCCCACGCCCCCTCGGGCGGCTGTTGCTCGGGCCGCAGGACCAGCCCACTGGCTTCTCCCTCCCCTTGGGGAGGGTCGTCGCGCAGCGACGGGGTGGGGAGGGCAAGGCGATCCACACACGGACCGTCGCCATTCAGCCTTGCCGCCCCCACCCGGTCTCCGCTGCGCTGCGACCACCCTCCCCCGAAGGGGGAGGGAGAGATCACCTGCCTGATCTCCGCGCGCGTCACCCCGCCCATCTGGCCCATCCGCCCGCGCCATTTCCACATGCGCGAGGCCTCCACCTCGTCGCCGGCGTTCAGCGTCTCGACGATCTTCAGGTCATAGTCGTGCACCGACCCCGCCGGCTTCTTCCAGTCCATCTCGATCTTCACCACCTCGATCCGCCTCCTGTAGTCACCCGTCCCAACCCCCGGCCCGCGCGGCCGGAACACCGCCCCGGGCGTCTCGCATTTCCGCATCCCCAGTTCGCTCGCGACGTCGGCGATCCGCCCGACCGAGACCCCGAACTCCTCCGCCAGGGCCTCGTCCGTCTCTCCGGCGTTCCTGCGTTCGACCAGCCCCCGCCACCGCGCGGGCGTCATCCCGCTGTGGCTCTGGCAAAAGACATGATCCTCGGGCCAGCCCTCGGGCGGCCGTTTGCGATGATCGACGGCCAGGGGATCCTGCGTCTTCATCCGCCCGCGCCGTCGCGCCTGCCAGCAGATCGTCCCCACCCCGATCCCGAACCGTTCGGCCAGCACGGCGCGCCGCACCCCCGCCCGGTCCAGGTCGAACAGCGTCTCCCACTGTTCCTCGCTCAGCTTGCTCGGTCGTCCCATCCCCACAGTCTGGGGGACCCGCGACCTTGGCCAGACAAAAAGCCTCTCAAAGACCCCCGACCCTTGAAATCAAAGCCCTTTCCGGCCGATCCTTTGCCAACTCCAGACCGATAGCTGACACAAACACCCCTCTCCCTCCCCCTCGGGGGCGCACAGGCGATCGCATGCGATCGACCCGCGAGCTCTTTCTTCCTTGCCTGGAGCGCAGCGACCGGGTGGGGACGGCCAGGCAAATCCCCACGGCGCCTCGCCCCTACTGCCTGGTGCCTAATGCCTACTGCCTCATCCTGTGCAAAACCGGAACAAACCACGAACAATTCTCTTGCCCGCATCCCCCCGGCGCCCCTAACTCCCTGTCCCAGGGGTCGGCGCCTCAACCCGAACGACGAAGACGAGAGAGCCCGCCCCCATGCGCCCCGAACCCGACCCTGGCCCCGCCGACCCGTCCACCGAGGCCCGCCGTCCTCCGGTCCCTCCGGCGCTGCTGGCGTCGCTCTCCGCCCTGGACCTGACCAGCGCCGACGGCCGCGCCGGCCTCCAGAGCTTCCTCGCCGAGATCGAGCGCCGCGCCCCCGGCGCCCTCCTGCAACAGGCCGCCGAGGTCCAGCTCAGGCGGTTGGGGTGTGGGGGCTTCGTGGACCACCGCAACCGTGGCTAGGCGGCCCAAGGGCAAGGAGCAGCCATGTACCTCAGCCGCCACAGACGAGGTCAAAATCGGTTACCATTAAACCGTCGATAACGATGGGTACTTGCATGTGAGTGATCGCGACGGCAGGCACCGCAGCTTGTCGAGATGGGCAACGCATTGAACAAGGCATACGACAACGAGCAATCCCTCAAGGCGAAGGTCATCCAACGCCTGCGAGAGACTAAGCGCTTTGGCTCTAAGCCTCTGATCGCGACAGAGTATTGCGTTGGCTCAACCGGAGTCCGGGCAGACCTAGTGGTGGCATCTAGAGCCACTCGTGAAATCACAGCAATTGAAATCAAGAGCGCGGCCGACAGCCTGAAGCGCTTGCCGCATCAGCTCGACGCTTATGGGCGTTATTTTGATCTGGTAATCTTGGTTGCCGCGCACCGCCATCAGCGACACGTGCGCCAGATCCAGACGCCAGGCCTTGAAATATGGGAAGTGGAAAAATCTGGAACGTTGGCGGTTGTTCGCTCCAGTGACCTAGTTTCCAGAACTGAGAATCTCTCGGACCTGCTCAATCAACGAGACAAAGTGCGGTATCGCGGCCTTGTGGAGCGCGGGGACGAGGGATCCAGGGACGCGTTTTTCGCTGCCTTTGAGGACCGGCATGGCGTCACTTCCGACCGATTTTGGAGCGCTGTGTCGGGCAAGATTACCGCAGACAACGTCGCTGCCCTAAGTCGATTTGAGGTGGAACGTTCAGACAGGAAGCGTCAGCATCTTATGGAAATGCAATCATACACTAGTTGGCTTTCACTAGAAAGCTGCGCCGCCTAGATGTCTTGCCAGTCGTCGTCTGTCTCATAGAGCGCAGACGGGGAATCAAACCACAACTGGCGGTGTAGATGCAGATTGATGCGTACGGCAGTTGATCTTGCAGGCGAGGATATTCCTCCTGTTTGCCCCAGATGGGTCTTCTCAATCATCTGTGTCCCCCAGATCCTGAGTCTAGGGTCCCAAACGCTTGGCGTGTTCATCAGCTTCGAAGCAATCTTTGTGTAGCCGCCTTTGTACGCGATCGAAGTCTCGGTTCTGTAGAACAGCCACTCACCGCTTAGCGGGTAGTCAATCCGAGGGTAGGGGTCAGTGCTCCCCCCTCCTCTCGATTCCGCCCGCGCGCTGCCGCGATCACTGTAGTGCAAGGCGTCACCAAACTGGCCGCGCATGTGTTGGTAGAGCTGCCGCTCGTAAATCTCTTGGCGCGGGAGCGAAGTGAAGCTCGCCGGGAAGCTGCTAGTGGATATGGCGACAGTAGCGTTGGGGCATAGTTGGAGCAGTCGATCAACGATCGAAGTCAGTTCCGCCTGTTGGAGCAACAGCGTGCGGCCTTCCTTGCCCAGATCGATCAAGAAAGTGATGTCTGTTCCCAATCCACTCAAGGCAGCGACGCGGGTCGCGATGGCCGGAAGGACGGAAAATGCCGACCGTGTGAAAGGCACCATGGCCCCCCGGCCCAGACCCAGCATCGCTATGGCTTGGAGGTCGAATTGGGAGGCGTCCGCTAACTGCAACACTGGAATGGAGTGTTGCGCCCTTCCAGTGCGAAAAAGCTCGCACCACCGGCTGTAGCCATCGGCGGAATCCAAGAGCGCTCTGATCTCTTGCGCAGTGGGGCTTAGATCATCAGGCTTCGGAGGGGCCGGAGGGAGGACAAATGCTCCTCGTAAGCCGTACGCTTTCTCAATCCGGTCAAACGCCCGATCAAGAGTTTTAGTGCTCAGCCAATGCCTCAAAGGAAATATTGGACGGAGCGCATCTTTATCTCGCTCAGGAAGATTCTCGAGCGCAATCATTTCCGCCGGAGATAGCTTCAAGAGCGGTAGATACATATCTGCGACCCCTAGGACACTTGCTCTAATCTGATTGCCATAGCAGCTTCAGACACACCAAAATGATCCGCCAGAAATTGAAGCCGCTCTTCAAATGATCCGACGCTCTCAGCAAATGCTGCACGGACACTCTCGCGCGGCATAAGAATATCAGCGGCCAAACGATTTGCTTCTGCTTCTCGTGCATCCGACAGCGACGACCGATACAATGCGTCGTCCGAAACGCCAGAGCCGATCTGGTCTCGGTGGAGAAGGAAGTGCGCCAACTCATGTGCGACGGTGAATCTCTGCCGGCCGCGACTGTCGTGCCGATTGACCTTTATTTCGAAGGCCCCTCCTGACGGACGTATCTCTCCAGAAATTCCTGCGGGCAGCGTGGATGCTTTGACGGATATTCCGAATGCCCGCGCGATATCGCCCAACCGAACAGGCTGCGCAGCTTGGGCCGCCGCGATGACTTCGCGTTGATGTGGAGGGAGTTGGTCAATCATCTTGGGCCGCTCGTTCTTCGCCCCAGGCTTCATCCACCTCTGCGTCAAACTCGGTCATAGCATTACCGCGTCGAACAAGCTCAGCGATATAAGGCATGAGCGTGCCTTGGTCGGCATTTCGATTGAACCACTGCTCCACCGCCCTATTGATCGTGGCTTCAGCTTCGGGCGACACCAGATAAGCATCAACGCAGCGCTTCGCCTCTCTCCGCGCGGCGGCAACAGAGTCGCGCTTTATCGTGCTCCATCCCCAAAGCGCCAGGATGGCGACAAAGATGCCAACGGCGGTGAGAATCAACGCTGAGCATGCGAGGACAACTGCTGTCCAATCGGTGGCTTTCATATCCCAGAAAAGCCTGAAGCGGCCTTCATGCAGCAAGGAAACGACATATGCGCCAGCAGCGGCGCTTATAAAAAGCGCCGCCATATTCCAACCGCGTTGGCGTTCAGCTAGCGAATCATCCATGCCCAACCCCCACCACTCAAGGTTTAATCGCCTGAGTCGGGCGCTTCGCATACCCACGGCACTGCCAGGGTTGAGGGCTTCTAACCCCAACCTCCGGTCAAACCCCAGCGGCGGGCCCGCCGCCTAGTGGGCCTCGTCCCAGTTCTTGGCGGCCTTGGCCTCGACCACCAACGGCACTGACAACGCCACGGCGGGCTCCGCCGCGCCTTCCATCACGCGGCGGATGACCGGGATGGCGGTCTCGGCCAGGGCTTCCGGGCATTCGAAGACCAGTTCGTCGTGGACCTGGAGCAGCATCTTGACCTCCGACAGGCCGGCGGCCTGGAGGGCGTCGGGCATGCGGATCATGGCCCTGCGAATGATGTCGGCGGCGGCGCCCTGTATGGGGGCGTTGATGGCGGCGCGTTCGCCGAACTGGCGTTCGGCCCCTGACTTCGAGTGGATGGCCGGGATGTGGATGCGGCGGCCGAAGACGGTGGAGACGAAGCCCGCCTGTTTCACCTCGGCGCGGGTGGCGTCCATATAGGCGCGGATGCCGGGGAAGCGTTCGAAATAGGTCTTGATGTAGGCCCCGGCCTCGGACTGGTCGATGCCCAGCTGGTTCGACAGGCCGAAGGCGGAGATGCCGTAGACGATGCCGAAATTGATGGCCTTGGCGCGGCGGCGGGTCTCGGGGTCCATCTGGTCGACCGGGACGCCGAACATCTCGGACGCGGTGGCGGTGTGGATGTCGATGCCGGCCTTGAAGGCGCGTTTCAGCTCGGGGATGTCGCCGATGTGGGCCAGAAGCCGGAGCTCGATCTGGGAATAGTCGGCCGAGATCAGGACGCTGCCCGGCCGGGCGATGAAGGCCTGGCGGATCTGGCGGCCGGTCTCGGTGCGGATGGGAATGTTCTGGAGGTTCGGATCCGAGGAGGCCAGGCGGCCGGTGGTGGCGGCGGCCAGTTGATAGCTGGTGTGGACGCGGTCGGTGGCCTCGTCCATGGCGGCGACCAGGGCGTCGGTATAGGTGCCCTTCAGCTTGGACAGCTGGCGCCAATCCAGGATGGCGCGGGGCAGTTCGTGGGTCTCGGCCAGGGTCTCAAGCGTGGCGGCGCCGGTCTCCCACTGGCCCGAGGCGGTCTTCTTGCCGCCGGGCAGGTTCATCTCGCCGAACAGAAGCTCGCCGATCTGTTTGGGGCTGGAGATGCCGAAGGGGCGGCCGGCCATCTCGTGGGCCTTCGCCTCCAGCTCGACCATCTTCAGGCCGAACTCGGACGACAGGCGGCGCAGGCGGTCGGGGTCGACGCGGATGCCTTCGGATTCCATGTCGGCCAGGACCGCGGGCAGGGGGCGTTCCAGGGTCTCGTAGACCGTGGCCAGCCCCTCGGCCGCCAGCCGGGGCTTGAGGATGCGCCACAGACGCAGGGTCACGTCCGCGTCCTCGGCCGCGTACTGGGTCGCGGGTTTGAGTTCGACGTGTTTGAACGACTTCTGGCTCTTGCCGGTCCCGCAGACGCTCTTGAACGGGATGGGGTCATGCCCCAGATGCAGCCGTGACAGCTCGTCCATCCCGTGCCCGTGCAGGCCTCCTTCCAGCACATAGGAGATCAGCATGGTGTCATCCGTCGGCGCGACCCGAATGCCTCGCCTGGCCATGACCGCCTGATCGTATTTTCCGTTCTGCATGACCTTGAGAACGGACGGGTCTTCCAAAATTGATTTTACCCGGGCCAAAACCGTGGGCTTGTCCAGCTGGGTGAGGGGCTCCCGGGCGTCGGCCTCCCCCCCGAAGTCCAGCCCGCCCGACCCCGCCAGAGGCTCCAGCTCGTGGGTCAGGGGGATGTAGCAGGCGTCGTTCGGCCCGATGGCAAGGCTGACCCCGCACAGCCCCGCATGCGTCGCCGACAGGGCGTCCGTCTCGGTGTCGAACCCGACCACCCCCGCCTCGGTCGCCCGCGCCAGGAAGGCGTCCAGCTCTTCCAGCGTCTGGATGCAGCGGTAGGCCTCGTGGTCGAAGATCTGCTTCTCCACGTCCTCCGACACGGCCTGGGGGGCGTAGCGGGGCGAGATCACCGGCGCGGTCAGGGGCGCGGCCGGGCGGGACGGGGCGAAGGCGGACCCCTCGTGGCCCGCCAGCTTGCCGTCGCCGACGCGTTTCTGGAGGCTGCGGAACTCCATCGTCTCCAGGAAGGCCGACAGCACCGCCGGGTCGGGGTCGCGCATGGCGAAGTCGGCGATCGGCTCGGGCGCCGGGGCGTCGCAGGACAGCTTCACCAGCTCGCGGCTGAGCAGGATCTGGTCCCTGAAGGCGATCAGGGTCTCGCGCCGCTTCGGCTGTTTGATCTCGCCCGCCCGCTCCAGAAGCGTGTCCAGATCGCCGTACTCGTCCAGCAGGGTCGCGGCGGTCTTCGGGCCGATGCCGGGCGCGCCGGGGACGTTGTCGACGCTGTCGCCGATCAGGGCCTGAAGGTCGATCATCTTGTCCGGCGTGACGCCGAACTTCTCCATCACCGCCTCCTCGGCCAGGCGACGGTCCTTCATCGGGTCCCACATCACGACCGACGGGCCGATCAGCTGCATCAGGTCCTTGTCGGAGGAGACGATGACGCACTCCCCGCCCATGTCCCGCACCTTGCAGGCATAGGTGGCGATCAGGTCGTCGGCCTCGTAGCCGGCCAGTTCGACGCAGTGGACGCCGAAGGCCGCCGTCGCCTCCCGCACCAGCGGGAACTGCGGCACCAGATCCTCCGGCGCCGGCGGACGGTGGGCCTTGTACTGGTCGTAGAGGTCGTTGCGGAACGTCTTCTCGGAGTGGTCGAAGATGGCGGCCAGATGGGTGGGCCCATCGGCGCCCTTCATGTCCTTCAACAGCTTCCACAGCATGTTGCAGTAGCCCTGGACCGCGCCCACCGGCAGGCCGTCGGACTTGCGCGTCAGGGGCGGCAGGGCGTGATAGGCGCGGAAGATGTAGGCCGAGGCGTCGATCAGCCAGAGGCGGATCGGGGCGGCTTCGGAGGCGGTATCGGCTTCGGACATGGCGGCAACATAGGGGGCCGTCGCCCGCCCGTCACCGCCCCAACGGCGGGATCAGAACTCGCGCCAGCTGTCGCCCGGATCGCGCTCGTTCGGCCGCGCCGACTGCTGGCCCCAGGTGACCATCATCAGGACCTTGTGGCTGCGGATGCGGTACTCGCCGACCATGGGCGTGACGGCGCCCAGCGGCGCGCCGGTGCGGGCGTCGTAGACGAAGCCGGAGAACTCCGCGACGCCGATCCGGTCCCGGCGGCTGTAGAGGCTTAGTTCGGGCAGGGAGACGACGTTGAAATTCTCGTTGATCGGCACGGCCAGCGGCGGCAGGCCGACGACCCGGCGCATCTGTTCCAGCGACATGGTCCCGGCGCGCAGTTCGAACACGGCGTCGGCCTGGGACTTTTCATCGGCCAGGGCGAAGCCGGCCTCGGACAGGGCGCCGCGCACGGCCGAGGTCGCATAGGCCGAACCCTCGCCCTGGAAGTAGCGGTTCTCGACGAAGACGCGCGATCCCGGCGGGATGGGAAGACGCAGGCCGTCGACGGCCAGGTCGGCCGCGCGCGCCATCAACAGCTGCTCCGTCGCCGTCCGACCGGGATTGCTCTCCGAGGTGGAGGCGCAACCGATCAGAGGGGCCCCGACCAGCAACGCCGCGCCGAGCGCGATCAGACGCACGCCTACCAGGTCCCGGTGTTGGGCATGGACAGCCACGGCTCCGCGGGCTCCAGCGGGGCGCCCTCCTGCAGAAGCTCGATCGAGATGCCGTCCGGCGACTTCACGAAGGCCATGTTGCCGTCGCGCGGCGGGCGATTGATGACGACGCCCATGTCCATCAGTCGCTGACAGGTCGCGTAGATGTCGTCGACCTTGTAGGCGAGGTGGCCGAAATTGCGCCCGCCGGTATAGACCTCGGGGTCCCAGTTGTAGGTCAGTTCGACCTCGGGCGCGCGCTCGGCGGCGGAGCGATCCTTGTCCTTCGGCGCGGCCAGGAAGATCAGGGTGAAGCGCCCCTTCTCGTTCTCCGTCCGCCGCACCTCCTCCAGACCCAGCTGGGCCGTCCAGAAATGCAGGGAGGCGTCCAGGTCGGCGACCCGGACCATGGTGTGCAGATAGCGCATGAGGAACCTCAGGCCGCGATTGGGGAGAGGCCGCCTTCTAGTCGGAAATCGTCAGGTTCCAAAGGGCCGATACCGGATTAAGCGGGACAGTATCCGTGTTCGCGCGCGAATTGTCGCAGGGCATGGCCGTCGACCAAGGGGGGTGGGCGGAACAGTCAGGGACAGACAGCCGCCTCATGGGATCGCTCACTCGCGCCAACGCCGCGCGCAACGCCGCCAAGGGCGCGGCCAAGGCCAACACCACCAAGGGCCATCAGATCGGCGAGGTCTCGCTGGGCGAGCGGCTGAAGTACGGCTTCGACAAGTCGATGTCGGGCGGGGCCATGGCCCTGGTCGGTTGGCTGGGTCTGGTGACCCTGATCACCATTCTGTTCGCGGCGACCATCCTGACCCTGACCCGCTGGGGTCCGGACGGCGGCTGGAGCTTCATCGAGGCCCTTTGGCAGTCGCTGATGCGGACCACCGACGCCGGCACCGTCGCGGGGGACGCCGGCTGGGCCTTCCGAGGCCTCAACCTGTTCGTGACGGCCATGGGCATCCTGGTCTTCTCGGCCCTGATTTCGGTCATCTCGGCCGGTCTGGACGCCAAGATCGAGGAGGCCCGGAAGGGCCGCTCGCGCGTGCTGGAGACGGACCACACCATCATCCTGAACTGGTCGGCCTCGATCTTCGACATCATCTCCGAACTGGTCATCGCCAACGAGAGCCGGAAGAACCCGCGCATCGTCATCATGGCCAACAAGGACAAGATCGAGATGGAGGACGAGATCGCCGACAAGGTCGAGGATCTCAAGAACACCCAGATCATCTGCCGTTCGGGCGATCCGACCGACCTGTTCGATCTGTCGATCGTGAACCCCCAGGCCTGCCGCTCCATCATCGTCGTCTCGCCCGAGGGCGTGGACGATCCGGACAGCCAGGTCATCAAGACCGTCCTGGCCCTGACCAACGACCCCAAGCGCCGCGAGGAACGCTATCTGATCGCCGCCGAACTCCGCGACGCCAAGAACGCCGAGGTGGCCCGCATCGTCGGCGGGGACGAGGTCCAGCTGGTGCTGGCCGACGACCTCATCTCGCGCATCGTGGTCCAGTCCTCGCGTCAGGCGGGTCTCTCGGCCGTCTACTCCGAACTGCTCGATTTCGACGGCTGCGAAATCTACACGACCGAGCTGGAGGAGCTGGTCGGGATCACCTACGGCGACGCCGTCATGGGCTATGAGGACTCCGCCCTGATCGGCCTGCGCTACGCCGACGGCAAGGTGAAGATGAACCCGCCGATGGACGAGGTCATCACGTCCGGTTCGCGCGCCATCATCATCGCCGAGGACGACGACTCCATCAAACTGACGCCCCTGCCAGAGGACCTGATCGACGCCTCGACGGTCCGGAAGCCCAAGGCCGTCCGCCGCAAGGCCGAACGCACCCTCATCATCGGCTGGAACCGTCGCGGCCCGATGATCGCCTATGAGCTGTCGAAATACGTTCGCCCCGGTTCGATCCTGACCGTGGCCGGCGACACACCCGGCTTCGCGGAGGAAATCCGGTCGATGCCGCTGGGCTCCACCAACATGAAGGTGACGTCCAGGGTCATCGACACCAGCCACTCCGCCTCCATCGAGGCCCTGGATCCGGCCAGCTACGACTCCATCATGGTGCTGGGTTACTCGGACACCATGGAGGCCCAGTCGGCGGACACCCGCACCCTGATCACCCTGCTGCACCTGCGGAAGCTGTCGGAGCGTCTGGGCGTCCACATCTCGGTCGTCTCGGAGATGATCGACATCCGCAACCGCGAACTGGCCGAGGTCACCCGCGCCGACGACTTCGTGGTGTCGAACAAGCTGGTCTCCCTGATGCTGGCCCAGGCGTCGGAGAACGAATACCTGTCCTCCATCTTCGACGACCTGCTGGATGAGGACGGCTCGGAAATCTACATGCGCCCGGTCGGCGACTATGTGGACCTGTCCGGCCCGGTGACCTTCTACACCATCGCCGAAGCCGCCCGTCGGCGCGGCGAGACGGCCATCGGCTACCGTCGCAAGCGTGAGTTCGAGGACGGCGACGACCGCAACATGGGCGGGGTCGTGGTCAATCCGAACAAGTCCGAGGCGCTGGACTACCTGCCGGAAGACCGCGTCATCGTCCTGGCCGAGGACTGATCGAAACGAAAGCGGGCGGGGCTGCGACACCCCGCCCCGCTTGCGGCCTCCGACGGCGGCGCCACGTTCGGGAAAGACCTTCCCCCGGAGACCGCCCCGTGCCCCTGTTGATGTGCCCCAACGACAACGCCCAGATGACCACCCTGGACCGCAACGGCGTCCAGTTCGACATGTGCCCGACCTGCCGGGGCGTCTGGCTGGATCGCGGCGAACTGGAGAAGCTGATGGAGGGCGCGGCCGCCTCCGCCGTCCCAGCCCAGGCCTATGCCCCGCCGCCGCAAGGCCGACCCCACTCCGGCGCGCCATGGGGCCATGCGCCCGAACAGCCGCAGTATCGCGACTCGCGCTACCGCGATCACGACGACTATCGGTACAAGAAGAAGAAGCGCGACAGCATCTTCGACATCTTCGACTGACCGGGCCGAAAAGTCTCCTCCCCATCGCAGATGGGGAGGTGGCAGCGAGCCTCTTCGCGAGCTGACGGAGGGGTTCTTTCTGCGTGCACGAAGACCCCCTCCGTCTCTCCGCTATGCTGCGAGCCACCTCCCCATGCTTCGCACGGGGAGGAGACCGATTACGCCGCCAGCCCCGCCGCCTTCATCAGACCCTTCAGCGGTGCGATCGTTTCCGGCGCGGCGCTGAGTTCGGCCCGCGCCTCGGGCGCGCGGAACAGTTTGATCGCCTCGGCCTTGGCGCGCTCGGAGACCGGCCCCTGGGGCGCCGTCTCCCCGGCGGCCAGCCGCAACAGGGCCGTCAGCTTCTGGGGCACGGGGGCGGGGGCGCGGGCCAGGGTCGCGGTCAGCTTCGCCTCCGCCTCGATCACCCCGCCGACATTGCCGATGGCCGCCAGGATCTGTTCGGTGTCGTTTTCCGACAGGGCCGAGGCCTTCACCGACCGGGTCAGGGCGGCCAGGATCTGAAGCTTCCGGGCCGGGGTCTGGGTGTTGATCCGCATCTCGCTCTCGAACCGCAGCGAGGTGACGCAGGCCGCCAACCAGCGGGCCGCCGACCGCTTGTTCGAATTGCCAGTGACGTTCTCGCAGAGGCGGGTCAGCTGCTCGGCCTCGCACAGCACCGTGTCGCACGGCACCACATAGGCCTGGACGAAGTCGGCGGTGACCAGGCTCTTGGAGCGTTCGGTGAAGGCGGTCTGCACTTCCTCCAGCGTCAGCAACCGCCCCGCCGTGGCCGTCAAGGACAGGGCCAGGGTCCGCAGGATGTCGATCTCGCCCGGCGCATCGGTGGGACGCAGGCGACGCGGCCCCATCAGTTCGCGCAGCACCATGCGGGCCAGGGACGCGGCCAGAAGCGGAAACTCCCCGCCCTCCAGCCGCTTGCCCAGCCGGGCCGCCGGACCGTCGACCGAGGGCATCAGCAGGGCCATGCGCGGATCGTGGACGATCAGCATCTCGATCTCGCGCGGGGCCACCATCCGCACCACGGCGGCCAGACTGCCGCCCTGATCCAGCGCCGGACCCAGGATTTCCGCCAGACTGGTGCGCGCGGCCAGGAGCTCGCACAGGATCTGTTCGATCGCGACCATGACCATGGCGCGCGGCGCCCCGTCCGCCGGCGCCCGGTCGGCCAGGTCCATCAGCCGGTCCAGACGCGGCCTCGCGCCGCGCAGGTCCACCAGGGCGCCCGCCACCACCCCGCCCATGACGAAGGCCCGGTCCGAGGCCCCGGCCAGCTTCTGGGCCACGTCGGCGAGCGACCGGTTGGCGAGGTCGGGGAAGGTCCCCTTGCGGCCGGCGGTGACGACCCGCTCCATCGCCCCTTCGACCAGCTTCTGATAGTGGCGGATCAGCTCGTGGGCGGGCTGGCCGGTGTTCTGGCTCTCGGGGATGGCGACCTTTTGCAGGGCGTGCTGCAGCTCCACGCCCGACGCCTCCAGCCGCTCGACCAGATCGGGCCGGTGCAGCAGCTCAAAGGCCGTCGCCCCCTGGCGCATCAGCCAGTCCTCCAGCACCCGGCCGATCAGTTCACGCGCGTGGGGGGCGTAGAGGTCCTGGGGTCCCATGCAGTTGGAGGATTTGTCGTCGTCGGCGACCAGACGCTTCTTCTGCGGCTCGGGCGCGCCGCGGGTCAGGATGGTGGAGCTGGCGAACTCCATCGTGTCGGGATCCAGCGTCTCCTTGGTGACCCGCACGGCCACGGCGCGCTTGTCCCTGAGGATTTCCTCGGCCGTGTCGACGGCGTGTTTCCGCTCTTCGGTCGCCATCGTCAGCGTCCAGGGCGCGGGCGCGGTCTTGCGGATATAGAGTTCGTAGTGGACGGGGCCGGCCATGCGCTCGCTTTCTGCGGTCTGGACGCCACGCTAGCGGCCAAGGCTTTAAGGTCCGGTTTCGCGAACCAAATCTGGCGCTGGACGCAGTGTGGCCGTAAAGTCACCGCGATCGCGGGCGAACGGTTACGCTTGTCGTGCGTTCATGCGCTCCCGACTTCTGTCGTGGATCAGACGAGGAGACCGACTTGGCCAATATCACCCTGGTGGACGACGACGAGAACATCGTCGCCTCCGTGTCGCTGGCTCTGGAAAGCCACGGCCACAAGGTGGTCGCGTACCACGACGGGGCCACGGGCCTCGAGGCGCTGGAAAACTCGCCGCCCGACCTCGCCATCCTGGATGTGAAGATGCCCCGGATGGACGGGATGGAAGTGCTGCGTCGCCTGCGCCAGACCTCCCAGATTCCGGTCATCATGCTGACCTCCAAGGACGAGGAGATCGACGAGATCCTCGGATTCAACCTCGGCGCCGACGATTACATCCACAAACCCTTCTCGCAGCGGCTGCTGATCGAACGGGTCAAGGCCCTGTTGCGCCGTTCGGGCGGTGACGGCGGCGAGCCGGAACCCTCGGCCGAGGTGTCGGGCAAGGCCATCCGTCGCGGCAAGCTGGTCATGGATCCGGCCCGCCACGAAAGCACCTGGGACGGCAAGCCGGTCAAGCTGACCGTCACCGAGTTCCTGCTGCTTCAGGCCCTGGCCCAGCGCCCCGGCTTCGTGAAGAGCCGCGACAACCTGATGGACGCCGCCTACGACGATCAGGTCTATGTCGACGACCGCACCATCGACAGCCACGTCAAGCGCATGCGCAAGAAGTTCCGGGTCGTCGACAACGAGTTCGACGCCATCGAGACCCTGTATGGCGTCGGTTATCGATACCGCGAGAGCTGAACCTTCGGAGACGTCCGAGGACCTGTCCCCGCGCCGCCGCCTGATCCGTTTCGGCGGGTCGCGGCTGGGCGGGCTGATCCTCGTCCTGAACCTGATCAGCCTTCTGATCCTGCTCGGCGGGGCCCTGGCGCTCAACGAATGGCACACGGGCCTGGTCCAGGCGCGTCAGGAGAGCCTGCTCGGTCAGGCCGAACTGCTCGCCAAGGTCCTGTCCGACGAGGACTATACCCGGGGCGAGCCGGTCCCGGAGCTCAATCCGTCCCAATCGGCCAAGGTGCTGATCGACCGCTTCGTCCCGTCCGGGCAGCGGGCGCGCATCTTCGACCGCGACGGCGTGCTGATCGCCGACAGTTTCGACGTCTCGGACACCATCGAGGGCCAGCCCCTGCCGCCGGCCCGCCCCGCCGGAACGCCCGAGCCCAGGGACGCCGCGCGCGGCCGCGACGCCGCCAATCTGGAGCGGGCCAACGTCGCGCTGGGCGATGAAATCCTCGCCGCCCTCGCCGGCGATCCCCAGACCACCGTCCGCCGCTCCGAGAACGGCGAGCGGGTCGTCTCGGTCTCCCTGCCCATCCGCCATGTGCAACAGGTGCTGGGCGTCCTGACGCTGGAGGCCAACGACGTCGACGAAATCCTGGACGCCCAGCGTCGCGCCCTGATCCCCTTCGCCCTGGTGGCCCTGGGAGTGAACCTCCTGGCCTCCCTCCTGCTCCACCTGTTCGTGGCCCGGCCGGTCATGCGTCTGTCGGCGGCGGCCGATCAGGTCCGGCTGCAGCGCGCCCGCGCCATCTCCCTGCCGGACCTGGAAGACCGTCGCGACGAGATCGGCGACCTGGCCCGTTCGCTGGAATCCATGACCGACACCCTGTCCACCCGGATGGACGCCATCGAACGCTTCGCCGCCGACGTCTCGCACGAGATCAAGAACCCCCTGACCTCCATCCGTTCGGCCTTGGAAACCCTGGATCTGGTCAAGGATCAGGAGAAGCGCGACCGCCTGACCGCCGTCCTGCAACAGGACGTCCGTCGTCTGGACCGCCTGATCACCGACATCTCCAACGCGTCGCGTCTGGACGCCGAACTGTCGCGCGACCGTCCGCGCGCCATCGACCTGGCCGTCCTCCTGACCGACATCGTCAGCATCTACGAGACGACCGGAAAGCCGGGCGAGGCGCCGGTGAGGCTGGATCTGCAAGCGGATGTCCCGGCCCGTGTCGTCGGCCGCGACGGCCCCCTGGGCCAGGTGTTCCGCAACCTGATCGACAACGCCCGCTCCTTCAGCCCGGCGGGCAAGGACGTGCGCGTCTCGATCCGCCGCGAGGACGCCGACGCCCTGCCGCTGCGGATCGTGGTCGAGGACGACGGTCCGGGCATTCCGCCGGAGAACCTGGAGACCGTGTTCGAGCGGTTCTACACCTCGCGTCCGCGCGGGGCGGCCTTCGGCTCCAACTCGGGTCTCGGCCTCTCCATCGTGCGCCAGATCGTGGAGGCGCACGGCGGGGTCGTCTCGGCCGCCAACCGTCTGGACGCCTCGGGCGCGGTTCTGGGGGCCCGGTTCGAGGTCGCCCTGCCCGCCGTGAGCCGCAGGGCCTAGACCGGTATGCCCCAACCCCGACATTGCACCGTCGTCGCCCGCTGGGGCCTGAAGGGCTGGCGCGGGGTCCTGCTGTGCGGATCGTCGGGGGCGGGCAAGAGCGATCTGGCGCTGCGCCTCATCGACGCGGGATGGCGTCTTGTCGCGGACGACTACGCCCACGTCTGGGCCTCGGACGGCGCCGTCTACGCCGCGACGCCGGAGCGGATCGCCGGCCGGATTGAGGCGCGCGGTTTCGACATCGTGCCCGCCGTATGGCGGCCCTCCGTGCGGATCGGCCTGATCGTCAACTGCGTCCAGGGCGTCACCGAACGCCTGCCCGATCCGGATTTCGAGACGGTCGCCGGCGTCGATCTGCCGCGCCTGACCCTGGACATCCGCCCGGCCTCGGCGGCCGTGATTCTGGGCCTCGCCATCGACCGGCTTTAATCGTGCTTCGGATTGGCCTATCTAGGCCCGCTTGGACCGGGGCGGGGGCCTCCGATCCACGGCTTTAGGGGATATTCTGCGTTGCAGGCGCTTTCCAGGATCGGCTTGAAATGATCGGCCTCGTGATCGTCACCCACGGCGGCCTCGCGTCCGAATTCCTCTCGGCCATGGAGCATGTCGTCGGACCCCAGCGCGGCGTCGCGGCCATCTGCATCGGGCCAGAGGACGACATGGAGCGCCGCCGTCGCGACATCGTCGACGCCGCCGCCGCCGTGGACGACGGCTCGGGCGTCATCCTCCTGACCGACATGTTCGGCGGCACGCCGTCCAACCTGGCCATCTCGGTGATGGAACAGACCCATGCCGAGGTGATCGCCGGGCTGAACCTGCCCATGCTGATAAAGCTGGCCAGCGTGCGCGGTCGCGAGACGCTGGAGACCTGCGTCGCCCACGCCCAGGACGCCGGCCGCAAATACATCTCCGTGGCCTCCTGGGTCCTGGCGGGCGAGAAGTAGGGATGGGGCAGACGATGACGACCGTTCAGGCGACCGCCAACATCTGCAACACCCGCGGCCTGCACGCCCGCGCCTCGGCCAAGTTCGTCAAACTGGCCTCCAGCTTCGAATCCGAGATCCAGGTCACCCGCGACGGCGTCACCGTGGACGCCCGTTCGATCATGGGCCTTCTGATGCTGGGCGCCGGCAATGGCTGCTCCATCGACATATCGGCCGAAGGCTCCGACGCCCAGGACGCCATCGACGCCCTGAACGACCTGGTCGCCAGGAAGTTCGACGAGGATCAGTAGCCCCCATCCGCTCACCCCAGCGAAGGCTGGGGTCCAGATGGAAAAGACGGCCGCTGAATCAGCAGGCCCAGTGCCATGTCCCTGCAGACGAGTTCGTGATCTGGGCTCCAGCCTTCGCTGGAGCGCACGGATAGGGGCTGGTCAGTCCTTCTCCTGCTTCGCCCCGATGTGGGCGATGCCCTTCCTCTCGGCGATCCGCACCTGACGGTCCCGTTCCAGCGCCCCGGACCTCTGCTCTTCCGTGCGGGTGTCGTGGCACCGTTCGCAGCAGACGCCCTCGACATAGTGTTCCGACGCCCGCCCCTCGGGGCTGACCGGCATCCGGCAGCCGCGACACAGGGTATGGGTCCCCTCGGCCAGGGCATGACCCACCGCCACCCGTTCGTCGAAGACGAAACACTCGCCCACCCACAGGCTCTGCGCCTCCGGCACGGTCTCCAGATACTTCAGGATCCCGCCCTGCAGATGGAAGACGTCCGTCACCCCCTCGGACTTCAGGAACGCCGTCGACTTCTCGCAGCGGATGCCGCCGGTGCAATACATGGCGACTTTCGGTGGGTTCGGCCGATCCAGCAGGGCCCTGCCCTCCGTCCGGAACCAGTCGGGGAAGTCGCGGAACGACCGCGTGTTCGGCTGGATCGCGCCTCTGAAGGCCCCGACCTCGCCCTCGTAGTCGTTGCGGGTGTCGATCACGACCACGTCCGGATCGTTGATGAGGGCGTTCCAGTCCTCCGGGCTCACATAGGTCCCCGCGTTCGTCGCCGGCTCCAGATCCGGCAGCCCCAGGGTCACGATCTCGGGCTTTACCCGCACCTTCAGCCGGTGAAACGGCATCCGCTCGGCGGCGGAATACTTGACCTCGGTCTCCGCGAACCCGGGGAGGGTCTTCAGCCCCTCCACCACCCGCGAGATGGCGGCGGCGGGGCCGGCGATGGTGCCGTTCACCCCCTCATGCGCGACCAGCAACGTTCCCCGCACATCCTCGCCGCACAGGGCCTCCAGATGGTCGCGCAGGCCTGCGGGGTCCGCGACGCGCGCGAAGCGATAGAGGGCCGCGACCCGGATCTGGGACATGTCGTCGGTCACGCCGTCGCCTCGGCCGTCATGCGCTCGGGACGTGCTTCGCCTCGATCACGTCCCACAGCACGGCCGCCGCATCGATGCCGGTGAATTCCTTCAACTGCACCGCACCCGTGGGCGAGGTCACGTTGATCTCGGTCAGGTAGTCGCCGATCACGTCGATGCCGACGAACAAGAGGCCGCGCGCCTTCAGTTCCGGCCCGATCAGGGCGCAGATTTCCAGATCCCGCTCGGTCAGCTCGACCGGCGCGGCCGTACCGCCGACGCGCAGGTTCGAGCGCACCTGACCTTCGGGCGGGACGCGGTTGATGGCGCCGACCGGCTCCCCGTCCACCAGGATGATGCGCTTGTCGCCCTTGGAGACGGCGGGAATGAATTTCTGGATCACCAGCGGATCGCGCGATCCCGTGGCGTGGATCTCGATCAGGGCGTCCAGGTTCGGATCGCCGGCCTTCAGCCGCACGACGCCCGAGCCCGCCGCGCCGTGCAGGGGCTTCAGCACCACGTCGCCGTGCTTCTCGTGGAACTCGGTCAGGGCGACCGGGTCGGAACTGATCAGGGTCGGCGGCTGCACGCCCTCGAACCGGGTGGCGAACAGTTTCTCGGGCGCGGAACGGACCTCGGCCGGGTCGTTGACCACCAGCGTCCGGGGATGGACCGTCTCCAAGAGATAGGTCGCCGTCACATAGGCCATGTCGAAGGGCGGGTCCTGGCGCATCAGGATGACGTCGACGTCCTTGCCCAGATCCAGCTTCACCTCGTCGCCCAGGGTGACGTGGTCGCCGAACACCTGACGGATCAGGGCCGGGCGGGCGCGGCAGAACAGGTTGCCGTCCTCCAGCGCCAGGGTGCGGAAATCATAGACCCACAGCGGGTGGCCGCGCTGTTGCGCCTCCATGGCCAGGAAGAAGGTCGTGTCCGAGGCGATGTTGACCGCCTCGATGGGGTCCATCTGGATGGCGACTTTGAGCATGGGAGGACCTTGCGCGGGAGAGACCTTGGGTAATGGGCAAGGCCGGGCGCGGGCGCAAGGTCAGGGGGTAGTGAGTAGGGCCTAGTGAGTAGGGTCGCTACCCCCCTAAGCCCTACTCCCTAATCACTAACCCCTCAGTTCAGCCTCATCCGCAGCCGATCCGCCACGATCTGGTGCATCTGGTCGTCCTGGCCGGCGACGGCGCGGGCGCGACGCAGGGCCTCCAGCGCGCCGGTCAGGGCGCCCTGTTTCTCCCGCGCGGCGGCGACGTCGAGCCAGGGGCGGTGATCCTCGGGGTCCAGCAGGGCGCGACGGACGGCCGAGCGTTCGGCGCAGAGGTAGTCCTCGGCCCGGATGGCGCGGTTGAACAGGACGTTCTGCAAGCGGATCAGGGCCTCGCGGTCGCTGACCGGGGCCATCAGAACGTCCAGCCGGTCGGCGACGTGGGGCGTCAGCCCGGCCCGCAGCGCCCGGCGGGTCAGTTCGGACGGCATGACGACCCGGCCCTGGCTGAACGGATCCAGGGCCACGGGGCCGGCGGGGGTCTCGACCCGCAGCAGGAAGTGGTTGGGGAAGTCGACCCCTTGCGCCTTCACCCCCGCCCGACGCGCGGCGTCGAGATAGAAGACGGCCAGGGCCGCCGACAGGCCGCGCCGCCGCTCGGCCACGTCCAGAATGTCGGTATTGGCCGGGTCGTCGTAGTGCAGGAGGTCGCCGTTCAGCCGCAGGTCGGCGGCCATGGTCTCGGCCAGGGCGTCGTCGGGGCTCTCCCCGCCGACCCGCTCCGCCAGCCGTTCCGCGGCGTTGTCGGCCAGGATGCGCGCGTGTGTCGGGTCGCGGAACGGATAGTCGTGAAGCGCGCAGGCGATGGCGGCGTCGAGCAGCGGGAAGGCGTCGTCGTCCGCCCGCCCCGCCTCTTCGAGCGCGATCTCCGCCTCTTCTCGTGTCACAGCCCGTCCCCCGACGTTCCGGTTCCGCCCCCGGCGGAACTATAGATTGCGACGATGGCGCGGAATTCGACCGGGAGCCAGCGCTACAATATCGATTCGCAGCTGAAGACCGGCCAAGCTGGGTCTTTGGCGCAACAGTGCGGCGCCCGCATCACGCAACCTTTGCAGTTGTATCCGGTCCAGCGCCGACAGGGCCGCCTCGATCGTCGTGCGGTGTTTGACCTCGACCACGACGGCCGTCTTCCCCTGTCGGGCGAGGATGTCGATCTCGACCCCGCGCGTCCTCAGCCGGAAGCCCAGGATCTGATAGCCCTTGAGCATCAGCCAGGCCGCCGCAATCCATTCGGCGCCGTGGCCTTCGCGAAACGCCTGCCCGCCCAAAGCCTGTCGCCACGCCGCCTTGGGCCTGGCCGGCAGGTTGGCGCGGACCCTGGGCGGTTTCATCCCTTGCCCTGAAGCTCCAGCGCCCGGCGGTAGAGGGTCTTTCGCGGCAGGTCGAAGGCGCCCGCCACCTCGGACGCCGCCTCGCCGGTGGAGAGGCGGGCCAGGGCCTCCGTCAGGGCCGCATCGATATCGGCCTCGGAGGCGACCTCGGCCGCGCCGGGACCGACGACGATGACGATCTCGCCCTTGGGCGCGTCGCAGCGCGGGTCGACGGCCAGTTCGGCGAGCGTGCCCCGGATCGCCTCCTCATAGAGTTTGGTCAGTTCGCGGGTCACGGCGGCGGGGCGGTCGCCCAGCACCTCGGCCATGTCGGCGAGGCTGGCGGCCAGGCGGGGGCCGCTCTCGAAGAAGACCAGGGTCTGACGGCCGGTCTTCAGTTCACCCAGCATGGTCTTTCGCGCCGCCGACTTGGGCGGCAGGAAGCCGGCGAACAGGAAGCGGTCGGACGGCTGGCCGGCGATGCACAGGGCCGCCAGCAGGCTGGAGGCGCCCGGGATCGGATGCACCGGCAGGTCGACGGCGATGAAGGCGCGGGCCACGACGAAGCCGGGGTCGGAGATGACGGGCGTCCCGGCGTCGGAGACCAGGGCCACGACCTGACCCTCGCGCACCCGTTCGATGGCGATCTCGGCGGCACGGGCGGAGGCGTGGTCGTCGCAGCGTTCCAGCTTCGCCTTCAGCCCGTAGGCCGAGAGGAGTTTGGCGGTGACGCGGGTGTCCTCGGCCAGGACCAGGTCGGCGGCGGCCAGCACATCCAGCGCCCGCAGCGTCATGTCGCGCAGGTTCCCGATCGGCGTCGCCACCAGATAGAGGCCCGGCGTCACCAGACGCGGCGGCGGGGCGGTCGGCGGAAAGGGATGCGGCTCGCTCATCGCCGCTTCGTGCCAGTCGCGCGGGCACAGAACAATCCTCCCCTCCGTTCACCCCAGCGAAGGCTGGGGTCCAGATGGAAGTCACAAGCCTGCCCATGAAGGCCCTGTGCGAGGTCCGAGCCGTCTGAGTTTGTGATCTGGACCCCAGCCTTCGCTGGGGTGAACGGATATTGGGGCTCAGGTCAGCAAGGCCTTGAGCACCGCGTCCAGCACCGGCCGTCCCGTCGCCGTCGCCGCGACCCGGCCGTCCGCAACGGCGAGGAAGCCGTCCTCGACCAGACCGTCGACTCGCGCCGTCAGGTCCAGGGCCGCCAGATCGCTCAGGGCCACCCCCTCGACGGTGCGCAGGCCCAGCAGCAACCGTTCCTCGGCGGCGGCGCGGTGGTCGAGCGTCTCCTGTTCGCTCCACGGCGTGCCCGAGGCGACGCCCTCGACATAGTCGGCGATGCGGCGGTGGGCGACGGTGGCGGTGCGCTCGCCGCCCAGCGTCAACCGCCCATGGGCGCCGGGACCGATGCCCACATAGTCGCCGCCGCGCCAGACATGCAGGTTGTGGGCGGACCGGGCGGCCGCATCGCGCGCATGGTTGGACACCTCATAGGCCTCGAAGCCCGCGTCCCCCAGAACCGATTGCGTCGCCTCATAGAGGTCGGCGGCGGTGTCCTCGTCCGGCGGGACCAGACTGCCCCGCTCCATGGCGCGTTCGAAGGCCGTGCCCTCGGCGATGGTCAGTTGATAGGGGGAGACATGCTCGAACCCCATGTCGAGCGCCTCGGTCATGGCGGCGGTCCAGCCGGCGACCGTCTGGCCGGGCAGGGTGTAGATCAGGTCGATCGACAGCCGGTCGAAGACGCCCGCCGCCACGGCGATGGCCCGCCGCGCCTCGTCCGCCGAATGGTTGCGGCCGAGGAACTTCAGCTGTTCGTCATCCAGCGACTGCACCCCCAGGGACAGGCGGTTGATCCCGGCCTCCCTCAAGGCCGCGAAATGGGCGGCCTCGGCGTCGGTGGGATTGGCCTCCAGGGTGATCTCGATCTCGCCCGCCGGGAACAGGGCGCGCGCGCGTTCGATGACGCGGGCCACGTCTTCGGGGCGCATCAGACTGGGCGTGCCGCCCCCGAAGAAGATCGAGGCCAGCCGACGTGGGCCCAACAACGCCGCCTGCGCCGTCAGGTCCGTCAGTATGGCCTCGACCAGCACCGCCTGTTCCTCGCGCCAGCCCCGGTCCCGCACCACGTTGAAGTCGCAGTAGGGACAGATGCGGGCGCAGTAGGGCCAGTGGACGTAGAGGGCGACCTCTTCAGTCAATCAGGGCCGCCTTCAGCTTCTCGAACGCCCGCGTGCGGTGGCTCATGCTTTCCTTCAGCACCGGATCCATCTCTCCGAAGGTCTGGTCATGGCCCTCGGGCACGAACAGGGGGTCGTAGCCGAAGCCCCGGTCGCCGCGCGGCGGGAAGGTGACCACCCCGTCGATCCGCCCCTCGACCACCACGCACGGCCCGTCGGGCCAGGCGACGGCGAGCGCGGAGGTGAACCAGGCGGCGCGGTCCGCCGATCCCAGCTCCTCCAGCCGATCCTCGATCTTCTTCATGGCCGAGCCGAAATCCTTCTGCGGTCCGCCCCAGCGCGCGGAAAAGATGCCGGGCGCCCCGTCCAGGGCCGCGACCGACAGGCCGCTGTCGTCCGCCAGGGCCACCTCGCCCGAGAACTGCGCGGCATGACGCGCCTTCAGCATGGCGTTGCCGACAAAAGTCGTCTCGGTTTCGGCCGGTTCGGGCAGATTCAGCTCCCCGGCGGTGACCACCGTGTAATGTCCGTCCAGCAGAGCGTGGATTTCACGCGCCTTGCCGGCATTGTGAGTCGCCGCGACGAGCCGCATCCCCTTGATAAGTCTCAACATCCTGCACGCTCACGCTCGTGAAACATTTCATTGCCTAAGTTTAATATCGTTAAACGATATGTAACATGACTTCCCGCACCGCACGTCCTATCTATGATCTCAAGAACGGCAGCCACATCGTTCCCCGGAAGAGCCAAGATCGGCAAATCCGAACCCCGTGGTGAAAAGAAGCGGGCATTAATGACCCGCCTCAGGATCGAAGGAATAGAACGATGAACACGATGAACGCCTCGCTCGTGATGGACAAGGTCGGCGCGCTGCTGATCAACGCCGCCCTGCTGGCCGCCCTGCCGACCGCCCTGGTCGCCATCCTGGTCCAGGCTTTCTAAGCGTCGCTATGTTCTCAACGCGGTTGCTCACGACTTGAGCGACCGCCGAGATGAAAGCAGCCCACCTTTCGTCGCTCAAGCAGCGAGGCTCCGCGAGCCGAGCGTTAGCGACACCAGCAAAGAGGCTTTTGACGCCGTTGAAGAAGATCGCGATGTATAAGGCCGCGTAGGAGTTTTCCCGAACCCCTCGCGGTCCTCGCGGCCAAGATTTCCGGTCCCGTCTTTCCCGAGCCCACGATGTCCTCCACCCGGCCCGAGCTGCGCCTGCCGAAGATGCCCAAGGGGCTCCGCGCGCCGTTCCGGATCCCCTTCCTGCGGACCCTCGGTCCCGGTTCCGTGTCCAGCCTGCTGAAGATCGCGCTGGACGTGGCCTATGTGCTTCTGATGTTCATCACGGCGGTTCTGCTGCTGGTGCTGTTGGCGTCGATCTTCATTCCGCTGACGGACCTGAACATCACCGTCTCCAACGATTCCGGCGGCACCCAGCAACCGCTGACCCGGCCCCTTCTGCTGTTCGGCGTGGGCGCCCTGACCGCCTATTTCGGCGGCTTCCTGCTGATCCTCCGAAACCTGCGGATGATCTTCCGCACCCTGACCATCGGCGACCCCTTCCGACCCGAGAATGTGCGTCGTCTCCGCCAGATCGGTCTGATCCTGGCCGTGGTCACCGGCGGGGTCTGGCTGGTCCAGGGTCTGGTCGCCGCGCGTCTGGCGCCGGGGGTGATGGATTCCCAAGGGGTCGGCGAGCTATTGACCCCCGTCTTCTCGGTCCTGGTCGTCTTCGTCCTGGCCGAGGTGTTCAAGGAAGGCGCGCGTCTGCGCCGCGAGTCAGAGCTTACGATCTAAGATGGCGATACGGGTTCAGCTCGACAAAATCCTGGTGGAGCGACGGATGTCGCTGACCGAGCTCGCCGATCGCGTCGGCGTGACCCTGGCCAATCTGTCGATCCTCAAGACCGGCAAGGCGCGGGCCGTGCGCTTCTCGACCCTCTACGCCCTGTGCCGCGAGCTGGACTGCCAGCCGGGCGATCTTCTGGTCTATGAGCCCGGCCCGCCCGAGCCTGACACCGACGACGAAGCCTGATCCGTGGCGCGGCGACCGCCCCCCGATCTGACGACCGAGGACCGCCGCATCTGGGCTCGCGTCTCCGGCTCGGTGACCCCTCCCAAGGCGCGCAAGGCGACCCGGATCACGCCGGGCGCCCTCCTGCCCGACGAGCCGCTGAAGCCCGAGACGATCAAGGCGCCCCGCCCGCCCATCGTCGGCAAGCCCAAGGTCTCGACAAAGATCATGAACGCCGCGCCCGCCACGCCCGCCAAGGCGCCCCCGCCCGCCCCGCGATCCGCGCCGGAAGAGCTGGAGCCGCGCCGTCAGCGCCGCCTTTCACGCGAACGCGATCCGATCGAGGCCTCCATCGACCTGCACGGCTTCGGCCGGTTCGAGGCCGAGGACCAGCTGCGCGCCTTCCTCGTCCAGTCCCAGGCGCGGGGGCTGAAGGCGGTTCTGGTCGTGACGGGTCAGGGGCGGCGCGGCGGCGGCATCATCCGCGCCTCGATCCACGAATGGCTTCAGGGGCACGCCCTGCGCGGCGTGGTCTCCGGCTTCGCGATGGCTCATCGGCGCCACGGCGGCGACGGCGCGATTTACGTCACATTGAAACGCTAGCCCGGAAGGGGAGTATCCCCATGACCGCAAACCGCCGCCCCGCCTGGATTCTCGCCGCTATCCTCGCCGCCGTGGCGACGCCCGGCCTGGCCTGCGAACCGACCTATCCGGCTCCGCGAGCCTCGCCCGAGGTCGCGGCCGAACGCGTCAGAAATCATCAGGCCGAGATGTGGGCCCGGTCGGACGCCGTCTTCCTGTCCGAGGCCGGCGCCTTCGAGCGGATCGCGCTGCCGGGCGGCCAGGGCGTCAGCGCGACCCTGATCCCGGCCCTGGCGCTGAAGGGCGACCTGCCGACCGAGCGGATCGGCATTCGCCATTCGACCGTCACCAGTTGCGGCCCCATCCCCTTCCTCGACGCCCTGGCGGGACGGGAGGGCGACTGGTTCGTCACCTATGTGCGCCGCCTGCCGTCCGGCCTCTCGGTCGACGACACCGTGCCGGTCGCGGATCTGGTGGACGAGGATTCGCTCCGGGCCTGGCGCAAGGCCGACCCGACTTAACATTCGGATCTGGCCCAAGCCCTTGTTCCGGCACGCCTTACCGGACGCGGCACGCCGAATACCTAACACTGTCCGCCGCCGTGGTAGACTGCGCGAGGGTCTTTGACATGACGGTGCGGCGCAGATGCAATCCGAACGCTTCGGACTCTTCGGACGCTTCGGACGGTGTTTTGGAGTCCGGACGACCTATCAGGCGGTCAGGGTCAGGCCGGTCTCGGCGGCCAGATCGGCCAGTTTCACCATCGGGCGCGGGCCCCAGTGGGCGATGACTTCCGAGGCCGCCAGCGAGCCCAGCTTGCCCGACTGTTCCAGCGTCAGGCCGCGCGCGACGCCCAGCAGGAAGCCGGCGGCGTACTGGTCGCCCGCGCCCGTGGTGTCCTGCAGCTTGGCGACCGGATAGGCGGCGACGGCGATGCGCTGGTCGCCCGAGATGATGACAGAGCCGTGCTCGCCGCGCGTGACGGCGGCGATCTCGACCATGCCGGCCAGTTTCGTGGCGGCGGCGTCGAAGTCTTCGGTCTCGAACAGGGCGGCCAGTTCGCCCTCGTTGGCCAGGACGATGTCGGCCGAGGCTTCGATGAACTCCAGCAGTTCGGCGCGCCAGCGGGCGACGACGAAGGTGTCCGACAGGGTGATGGCGACCTTCCGGCCCGCCTTGTGCGCGGCGGCGGCGGCGGCCTCGAAGGCGGCGCGGGCCGGGGCCGGATCGAACAGATAGCCTTCCAGATAGACGATGGCGCTGGACCCGATCAGCTCGGCGTCGATGTCCTCCACGCCCAGCTGGTTCGCCGCGCCCAGGAAGGTGCACATGGTGCGCTGGCCGTCCGGGGTGACGTTGATCAGGCAGCGGCCCGTGCCGGCGCCGCCTTCCAGAACCGGGGTATCGAAGTGGACGCCCGAGGCGCGGATGTCGTGGGTGAAGACCCCGCCCAGGGTGTCGGGGGCCACCTTGCCGACATAGGCCGCGCGGCCGCCGAACGAGCCCACGCCCGCCACCGTGTTGCCGGCCGAACCGCCCGAGGCCTCCACGCCCGCCGCCATGGCGTCGTACAGGGCCGCGCTCTGGGTCTCGTCGACCAGCTGCATCGAGCCGGGGACCAGGTTCTGGGCGGTCAGGAAGGCGTCGTCGCAAGGGCTCAGCACGTCGACGATGGCGTTGCCGACGGCGCAGACGTCGTAGGAGGCGGTGTTCTGGGTCATGGGCGCCCCATAGCGGGCGGGACGCCGCCGCGCCAGTCCCGCTTTACCCGCCGTCGCAAAAACATATAAGGACATCCTTATATGATCCAGCGAGCCCACGCCGGACGGAGGCCCCCTTGACCCAGATCGCCATCCTGACGCCCGCCGCCGACGACCCCGCCTACAAGAGCCAGTGGCCCGTCGTGCTGGACCGACTGGCGACCGCGCTCGACATGGCCGGGGTCACCGCCGTCCCCACCGCCTGGACCGATCATGTGACGGACGCGTCGCGCCTGAAGGCCTTTCCTCTGGTGCTGGGCGTCCTGACCTGGGGCTACTATGAGCGCCACCCCGACTGGCTGGCGGCGACCCGGCTCTGGGACGAAGCAGGCGTGCGGATCGCCAATCCGGCCTCGGTCCTCGGCTGGAACTCGGACAAGGCCTATCTGCGGCGGCTGGAGGCGGCGGGCGTGCCGATCCCCGCGACCGTCTGGACCGACGGGGTGACGCAGGTTGAGGTCGACGCGGCCTTCGACACCTTCGGGACCGATACGCTGGTGGTAAAGCCCACCGTCTCGGGCGGCGCCTGGAAGACGGTCAAGATTTCGCGCGGCGAGGCCCTGACCGACGCGCCCGACGGCCCAGCCATGATCCAGCCCTTCCTGCCGGAATTGGTGGCGGACGGGGAGCTGTCGCTGCTCTTCTTCGGCGGCCGGTTCAGCCACGCGGTGCGTAAGACCGCCAAGGCCGGCGACTTCCGCATCCAGTCCCAGTACGGCGGCACCTACGCCCCCGTGGCCGAGCCGCCGGCGGGCGCGGTGGATCTGGCGGCGCGGGTCCTGGCCGCGATCGAGAAGCCCCTGCTCTACGCCCGCATCGACATGGTCGAAACGGCGGAAAAGTGGGTGTTGATGGAAGCCGAGCTGGTCGAGCCCGACTTCTATCTTTCGCAGGCCCCGGACGGCGGCCGGATGTTCGCCGAGGCCGTCAGGACGCGACTGGCTTCCGGCGCGTAGCGATCCAGGCCACGAGGATCAGAACGGCCAGGGCCCCGAAGGCCTTGGCCGTCGTCGCTGGATCCTCGACCACGAAGACGACGAACAGGGTCGCATTGATGGCCAGGGCGATCAGGGCCGGCAGGGGATAGAGGGGCATCTTCCACGGCCGCTCCAGCCCCGGCTCGCGGATCCGCACAACGATGGCCGCCGCGTTCACCAGCACGCTCATCAGGGCCAGCAAGGCCGTCGAGAAGATCAGCAGAGTCTCATAGACCCCGATGGTGGCCAGAAGGCCGCCCGTGACCACCGTGGCGATCAGGGCCAGACGCGGCGTGCCGTTCGCAGCCACGTCCGACAGTTTCGGCACCTGATACTCCCGCGCCATGGCGAACAGGACGCGCGGAAAGACCATGACCATGGCGTTCAGGATCGTGACCAGGGATATCAGGCTGACCGCCGTCACCACCGGCCCGGCCGCCTCGCCGAACACCCGCCCGGCCGCGTCCGCCGCGACCAGATTGGATCCGGCCATCTCCGCCGGGGTCAGGACCTGCAGATAGGCGACATTGGCCAGCACATAGATGGCCGTCACCACGGCGATGCCGGAGAAGGTGGCCTTGGCGATGCTGCGGCCCGGATCGACCACCTCCTCGCAGAAATAGGCCGCGCCGTTCCAGCCGTAATAGGTGCCCGAGATGGCCCGCAGCGCCATGACGACGCCGGCGAAGGTCAGGGCGACTGCCGTGGCGGGCTCGACCTCGGTCGCCACCGGCGTCCCGCGCGGCGCGAAGAAGAGGCCCAGGATCAGAACGCCGAACAGGGCGGCCTTCACGGCGCTGCCGATCTCCTGCGACCGGCCGCCGACCTTGGTGCCCAGCCACTGGACGCAGCCGACGCAGATCACGGCCATCAGGGCCAGCCAGCCGATCGGCACGCCGGTCAGAATGCCCAGCCGGTGCAGATACTCGCCGAAGACCACGGCGATGAAGGCGATCCCGCCCATATTGCCCAGCCAGTCGCACACCCCGACCGCCAGCCCCGTCAGAGACCCGAAGGCCCGGCGCGCGAAGGCGTAGGGTCCGCCCGTCTGGCGGATGGAGGCGGCCAGTTCGACCGTCGACATGGAATCGATGAAGGCGACCAGACCGCACAGGGCCCACAGGGCGATGATCCACGCCGGGCTCTGCACCCCTTCGGCCACCACGCCGGGGGTTCTGAGGATGCCCTGGCCGATGACCCCGCCGACCACGACGGCGATGCCGAAGGTCACCCCCAGCACGCGCAGCAGATGGCCGCGATCCGGATCGGGCAGTTGGGTCTCGGTCGTCATGGCAGGCTTTCCCCGGACGGCGGCGCCATCCTCAGGGCCGATAGACCACCGTTGGCGGATGCGGGCAACGACTGCGGCGCGACGCCACGTTGGGAAACGCCGGGCGGCGCCGTCAGTTAGGGCTCCATGAGACGCAGACACCTCCTCGGAGCCGGCCTCGGCGCGGCAGCCCTGGCCGGACCGCTGTCCGCCTGTGGTCAGGTCGCGCCCCTGTCGTCCGCCGGGCGCGACACGCGCGGACTCGACGCCGCCCTGGCGAGCGAGACCGTCGCTCTGGCTCGCGCCCTGCCCAAGCTGCACGCCCTGATCGTCGCGCGCGACGAAGAGCCCCTGATCGAACAGGTGTTTCGCGGACCGAGCCTGGACACGGCGGTCAACATCAAGTCGGCGTCCAAGTCGGTGCTGGCCGCCGTGGCCGGGGCCGCCATCGGGGCGAGGGTCCTGACCAGTGTCGATCAGCCGGTCGCGCCCTTCCTGTCAGACCGTTTCCCGGCCAACCCCGACCCGAGGCTGCAGCGGATCACGGTCGGCGATCTCCTGTCGATGCGGGCGGGCCTGGCCTCGACCTCGGGAGCCAACTACGGAGCCTGGGTGTCCAGCCCCGACTGGGTCCGCCATGCCCTGGCCCAGCCGTTCGAGAGCGATCCGGGCGGGGCGCTGATCTATTCGACGGGGACGTCGCACCTGACCTCGGCGGTGCTGACACGGGCGTCGGACCGCTCGACCCTGGCCCTGACGCGCGAGCTCCTGGGCCGGTCCATGGGGATCGAGATCCCGACCTGGCCCGCCGATCCGCAGGGCATCTATTTCGGCGGCAACGAGATGCGGCTGTCGCCCCGGTCGCTGCTGGCCTTCGGCGAGCTCTATCGCAACGACGGAATGTCGGATCAGACGCGGGTCCTGCCCGCGGGCTGGGTCCAGACGTCGTGGGAACGACGCGGTTCGTCCCGCTACACCGGCGACGGGCAGGGGTACGGCTGGTGGATGCGCCGGGCGCGCGGGCACGACGTCTTCTATGCCTGGGGCTATGGCGGCCAGATGGTCTTCGTCGTGCCGGACCTTCGGATGACGGTCGTCATGACCTCGGACCCCGCGCCGGCCGAGACCCGCGACGGCCACGTCCAGACCCTGCACGCCCTCCTCGCCGACGGCTTCATCCCGGCGGCGGAACGCGGCGCCTAGGCCGCCATCAGTCCCCGCGAGGGACAGAGGTCGCTGATGATGCAGCCCGCGCAGTTGGGTTTTCGCGCCGTACAGGTGTAGCGCCCGTGCAGGATCAGCCAGTGGTGGGCCTTGTGGAGAAAGGCCTCCGGCACGACCCGGTGCAGTTGGTCCTCGACCTTGTCCGGTGTGGCGGCATTGGCCAGGCCCAGTCGGTGCGAGACGCGAAAGACATGGGTGTCCACGGCGATGGCCGGCTCGATCCCAAGTTCGTTCAGCACGACGCTGGCCGTCTTTCGCCCGACGCCGGGCAGGGCCTGAAGGTCCGCGCGGTTCAGGGGGACGACCCCGCCGTGCTGCTCCAGCACGATCCGGCTGAGCGCGATGACGTTCTTCGCCTTGTTTCGATAGAGGCCGATGGAGGCGATGAAGGGGACCAGTCCTTCTTCGCCCAGGGCGAGCATCTTCGCCGGCGTATCGGCCACGGCGAACAGCTTGTCGGTGGCCTTGTTGACCGAGACATCGGTCGCCTGTGCCGACAGGGCGACCGCGACCACCAGGGTGAAGGGGTCGGCGAAGTTCAGCTCGGTCTTCGGCTCCGGCATGACGCGGGCCAGGCGGGTGAAGATTTCCTCCACCCGATCCTCGTCCGGTGGGAAGGCGAAGATGGGGATGGGGGCGCCGGTCATGATGCTGCCGGCCTTGCGGGCGGGCGCCGGTTTCGAGGTCGCCTTCCCTTTTGGTCTTGTTGTCTTCGCCAACCCCACACTCCGTCATCCTCGGGCTCGTCCCGAGAATCTATCTGTCCGCCGCACGGACGCCCGCCAGAGAGCGACGCTCCGGTAGCCGTCTTGTTCCACGATGGGCCCTCGGGACAAGCCCGAGGGAGACGGAGAGTGAAATCAGCGCGCCTCGGGCTGAGACAGGCGCGGATCAAGCCCGAGCGCCGTCATCGCCTCGACCGCCGCCCGCTCGCCCTCCATCCAGGCGCCGTGGCAGGTGCCGTAGAAGTTCGGCGAGGTCGCTTCCCCGGCGACGAAGATCCGGTCCTCGATAGGCCGTCTCAGCCGCGCGCGCGCCCCAGTCAGCCGGTCGCCCTGTCCCGGCGGGACATGGGAATAGGCCCCCAGCGAGAAGGGCTCGGCGCCCCACATGGAGGTCGACAGCGCCCTCAGCCGTTTCGGGAAGCTCGACCCCAGAAGGACCGCCAGTTCCGAACAGGCGAAGTCGAAGAAGGCCGCTTCTCCCTCCGCTTCCAGTCCCCAGGCCAGGTCGCCGCCGAAATAGCCCTCGATGATCGGCCGACCGAAGGGTCTCAAGTGATAGCCGGCGGTCTGGGCCGTGTCGCTGCGGCCCCACAGCTGGCCGTCCTTCGGAAACTCCTCCCAGCCGTGCAGGGCCATGTGCAGCTTGGACGCCAGGCCTAGCGGCGCACCCGCCGCCGCCTCGACCAGATCGGGCAGGGGCGGATCGAACCGCACCCCTTCCGACGCGAGGATCGAGGTCGGCAGGGTCAGGATCAATGATTGCGCCTCGACCGTCCCACGCGAGGTTTCAATGGTGAGTCGCACGCCCGACCGGTCGATCCGCCGCACCGCGCAATCCAGCACCACCGGGACGTCCGCGCCCAGGGCCGCGATCAGGGCGCCGTAGCCCTCGACCAGCCGATAGTTGACCCCGCTGTCCTCATAGGCGTCGTAGTCTAGGATCGAGACCTCGGCGAACTTGGCCCCGTTCAGGGCGCCCGAGATGGCGTCCATGTGCGGGTTCCAGCGTTCGCCGGGGATGAACAGGTTGGACGCCGCATGGTCGTCTCCCGCCTTCGCAGCCTCGGCCACCCGTTCGTCGAAGGCGTCGAAGGCGGTCCCGAACTCTGCCCGTTCGGCGGCGGTCAGACCCAGGTCGAACGTCTGCTGCTCCCAGGGCGGCGGCGTCTCGTCGATGGTGAAGCCGGCCGCGCGCCCGATCCCGGTCAGCACGTTCTCGTCCGCCGAATGCAGCCAGCCGCAGCCGAGGTCGAGAGGCATCCCCTCGCGCAGCCCGGTGTGGGCTCGCCCGCCGATCCGGTCGCGCGCCTCCAGCACCACGACCGACACGCCCGCCCTCGCCAGCCGACGCGCGGCCGCTATCCCGGACGACCCGGCCCCGATCACGGCGACATCGATGGAGGCGGGCAGGGAGATCGGAGGGCTCATTCAGGGATGGTGAACGAGCCGAAACAAGACGTGTTCACGGCCCGTCGCAAGGGGATTGATTTTTGGACGATTGGGTCCATTTTATCGGCGTCGTTTTGACGCACCTGTTTCGACGTCTCCTCCCCCGCCTTCCGCCAAGTCTTCCAAGAGTCTGTTCCGATGGCCCTCCCCCCCGCCGTTCAGAAGCGCCTGCCTCTCATCGTGGGCGGCGTCGTCGCCGTCGGCCTGATCATCGGCGGCGCCGTGTGGTGGCAGAACAAGCAGCGGTGGGAGACCACCGACAACGCCTTCGTCCAGGCCGATGTGACCCTGGTCAGCCCCCAGATCGACGGCTACGTCGCCGAGGTCCTGGTGACCGACAACCAGCGGGTTCAGCCGGGCCAGATCCTGGTCCGTCTGGACGACGCCGACGCCAAGGCCCGGCTGGCCGCCGCCGAGGCCAACCTCGCAGCCCTTCTGGCCGCCGTGGACAATGTCGACGCCCGCGCCGCCCAGGAACAGGCGATGATCGCGTCGCGCGCCGCCGCCGTGTCCCAGGCCCGCGCCCAGGCCAACCTCGCCGAGGCCCAGGTCAACCGCTACACCACCCTGGGCCGTCAGGGCTGGGTGTCCGAGCAGCGCATCGAGACCGAGCGCGCCGGGGCCCAGACCGCCGCCGCCTCGGTCGCCCAGGCCCAGGCCGCCCTGGTCGCCGAACAGCGCACCGCCGGCGTCCTCGGCTCGACCCGCCAGCAGAGCCTGGCCGCCGTCGAACAGGCGCGCCAGGCCGTCGAACAGGCCCGCATCAACCTGGACCGCACCGTCATTCGCGCCCCCGCCGCCGGCGTTGTCGGCGCCCGCGGCGTCCGCGCCGGCCAGTATGTGCGTCCCGGCGGCCGGCTGCTGTCGCTTGTGCCGCTGGGCGACACCTATATCGTCGCCAACTTCAAGGAGACCCAGCTGGGCGAACTGCGTCTGGGTCAGACGGTTCACATCGCCGCCGATGCCTTCCCCGGCATGGACCTGACCGGCCGGATCGACAGCTTCGCCCCCGCCACGGGTTCGGAGTTCGCCCTGATCCCGGTCGAGAACGCCACCGGCAACTTCACCAAGATCACCCAGCGCGTGCCGGTCCGCATCCTGGTCGATCGCGCCGCCGGTGGCGCGGCGCTTCGTCCCGGCCTGTCGGTCGAGGTCCGCGTCGATCTGAAGAGCGAGGGCGGCGCCACCTTCGCCGAGGCCGCCACCGGCCAGACCCGTCTGGCCGACGCCGGAACCGCGAGCGAGCAATGACCTCCGCCACGCTGGACGGGGCCGCAAGCCCCGCCCCCCAGCCTTCCGCGTCCGAGCCCAAGATCAATTGGACGGTCCTGATCCTCGGCTTCGTCGGGATGGTCATCGGCCAGTTCATGGCCATCCTGGACATCCAGATCGTCGCCGCCTCCCTGCCCCAGATCCAGTCGGGCATCGGCGCATCGGCCGACGAGATCAGCTGGATCCAGACCGCCTATCTGATCCCCGAGGTCGTGATGATCCCCCTGTCGGGATATCTGTCGCGCCTGTGGGGGACGCAGAAGGTCTTTCTGATTTCCTGTGGCGGCTTCGTCATCATGTCGGTGGCGGTGGGTCTGTCCTCCTCGGTCGAGGTGATGATCCTGTTCCGGGCCATCCAGGGCTTCGTCGGCGGGGCCATGATCCCGACCGTCTTCGCCACGGCCTTCACCGCCTTCCCGCCGTCCAAGCGCGTCACGGCCTCGGTCTTCATCGGCCTGATCGTGACCCTGGCGCCCACCATCGGCCCGACGCTGGGCGGTCACCTGACGGAGATGGCGAGCTGGCGCTGGCTCTTCTTCATCAACGTGCCGTTCGGCCTCCTGTCCTTCTTCCTCGTCTGGCGCTTCGGCAATTTCGACAAGGGCGATCCCAGTCTGTCCAAGGGCTTCGACTGGCTGGGCCTGGGCCTGATGGCCGCCTTCCTGATGAGCATGCAGTTCGTGCTCGAGGAAGGCTCCAAGAACGACTGGTTCGCCGACGACCAGATCCTGCTGCTCGCCGTCGTCGCGGCCATCTGCGGCCCGACCTTCGTCTGGCGGTCGCTGAGCTACTACAATCCGGTGGTCGAGCTGCGGGCCTTCAACAACCGAAACTTCATGGTGGGGGTCGTGATGACCTTCACCGTCGGCGCGGCCCTGTTCGGCGGCACCTTCCTGTTGCCGCTGTTCCTGGCGCGGGTGCGCGACTATTCGCCGGCCGAGGTGGGCACGACCATGGTCGTCTCCGGCCTCGCCATGTTCGCGACCGGTCCATTCGCCGGGCGGCTCGTCCGCATTCTTGACCTCAGGATCCTCATGTTCGGCGGCTTCATGCTGTGCGCCTGGGGCATGTGGGACGCCCATGCGGCCACGACCGAGTGGGGCTTCTGGGAGTTCGCGGGCGTTCAGGCCCTGCGCGGCGTCGGCGTCATGCTGGCCATGATCGCGGCCCAGCAGGTGACCATGTCCACCCTGCCGCCCCATATGGTGAAGAACGCGTCTGGCCTGGTGAACCTGTTCCGCAACGTCGGCGGCGCCTTCGGTCTGGCGCTCCTGAACACCTCCCTGACCCAGAACACCGCGCTCCACATGAGCGAACTGACCCAGGCCATCCCCCAGACGGATGCCCGGATGCAGGAGATGCTGACCGGCATGGCGACCATGATGTCGGGCTCCATCGACCCGGACGGCGCGGCGATGAAGGTGGTCTGGGGCATCCTCCAGCGTCAGGCGACGACGCTCGCCTTCGGTGACGCCTTCGCCATGCTGGCCCTCGGCTGCGCCGCCTGCGCCTTCCTGACCCTGCTGGCCAAGCCGGTGAAGCCGGGCACGGGAACCGCCCCGCCCCCGGACGCTCACTGATGTCCGCCTATGTTCGCGACACGGTCGCTCACGGCTTGAGGCGCTGAGATGCCCCGCATCGCCGGTCAGATCGACGAACGGAAGTCCGAGGCCATCCTCGACGCCGCCATGAGCCTGTTCGCCGAAAAGGGCGCGGCGGCCTCGATGGAGCAGATCGCCAAACAGGCAGGGGTCTCCAAACAGACCCTCTACAACCGCTATGCCTCCAAGGTGGACATCGGCCGCGCCCTGGCCGAGCGGCGGTCGGACGCCATCACCGCCCCCCTGCGGTCGGGCGGGGAGCCGGTGGAGGTCCTGACCGGGTTCGCCGCCTCCCTGCTGAACAAGCTGTGCGGCCCCGACGGGCGCGGCGACATGCGCGGCGTCGCCCTGATGTCGCCCTCCGCTCCGGACCTGGCCGAGGCCGTCTATCACGCCGGGCCGGGCGAGAGCCTGCGTCGCCTCTCGGCCTGGCTGGAGGAGCAGGACCGGCTGGGCCGGTTGCGGATCCCCGATCCCGTCCACGCGGCCGAGATGTTCACCGGCATGGTCATGGGTCACGGCCACCTGCGCGGCATTCTCGGCATCGCCAACCCCATTCCCGACGTCCCCTCCCGCGCCCGCGAGACGGCCGAACGGTTCATCCGGGCTTTCGCGCCCTAGATCCTTCCCTTCGTCATCCTCGGCCTTGTGCCGAGGATCCATGCGTCCACTCCCGCGACACTATCGTGGAGAACTGGACGGTTGACCCATGGACCCTCGGGACAAGCCCGAGGGTGACGGGTAGAAGGTCTTCAAACGGAGCTTTCCCATGCTGATCGCCTATTCCTCCTGGCCAGAGATCGACGCCCGTCTGAAGACGACGAAAACCGTCATCGTGCCGATCGGCTCGAACGAACAGCATGGCCCCACCGGCCTCCTCGGCACCGACTGGATGTGCCCGGAGATCATCGCCCACGCCGCAGAGA
Source organism: Brevundimonas staleyi (assembly GCF_041893865.1). GTDB lineage: Bacteria > Pseudomonadota > Alphaproteobacteria > Caulobacterales > Caulobacteraceae > Brevundimonas > Brevundimonas staleyi. The sequence goes on along the minus strand of NZ_CP169082.1, from coordinate 458,405 downwards.
AGACCGACGACGGCCTGATCGTCGCCCCGACCTTCAACATCGGCATGGCCCAGCACCATCTGGCCTTCCCGGGCACCATCAGCCTGCGCCCCTCGACCTTCATGAGCGCCATCACCGACTGGGTGCATTCGCTGGGTCGCCACGGCTTCGACCACATCTATTTCCTGAACGGCCATGGCGGGAACGTCGCCACCATCGAGGCGACCTTCAGCGAGATCTATGCCGACCCGTCGTTCCAGGCGCGCAAGTCGCGGGTGATCCTGAAGCTCAGGAACTGGTGGGACCTGCCGGGGATCAACAGCCTGTGCACCCAGATCTTCCCGACCGGCCACGGCATGCACGCCACCCCGTCCGAGATCGCAGTGACCCAGGCCGCCTATCCGGACCGGATCAAGACGGCGGACTATTCGCCGAAGATCGCCCCCAACGGCCCGATCCGCGACGCCCTGGACTACCGCGCCCGCTTCCCCGACGGCCGCATCGGTTCGGACCCGGCCCAGGCCAGCCCGGAGAAAGGCCAGCGGATCATCGACGCCGCCGTGCCCGCCCTGATCCGCGACGTTCAGGCCTTCGCCGAAGACCCCATCCATTGAGCGCATCCCCTCGCAAGGGTCGCCGCGACGCGACCGCCGCCGCCATGACCGTCGCCAGCGGCGGAGAGATGCTGCGCGCCGCCTCGGACGTCATCGCCGCCCGGCTGACCATCCTGGCCGAGGGCCTTGCCGATCCCGGCAAGGCGGACATGGTCGAGATGTCCCTGATGGGCACGGAGAAGATCGAGGCCCTGACCGACTCGGCCGCCGCCGTCGCGGGCGAGCTGGGCGAACTGGCCGCCCGCGCAGCCCACGCCACGATGGACGAAATGGGCCACGCCCAGCGCGCCGCCGAGGCCATGGCCACGGCGGCCACGCCCCAGGCCTACGCGCGGGCCGGCTACGACTATGCGGTCGGCTGGTGGAGCCGGGCGGCGGGTCAGATGATGACCCTGAACTCGGAACTGCTGCGGACCCAGTCCGAGGCCATGCGCCCCATCCACGACGCCGCCATCGCCAACGCCCGCAGACTCTCCGGCCGCGACTAGGTTCAATCGACAGTCACCCGTCCACCCCAGCCTTCGCTGGGCGCACGGGTGTGGTGGCCGAGCTGAGGATCCGGACTCCAAAACACCGTCCGAAGAGTCCGAAGCGTTCGGATCGTCCATGGCTTCATGACGCACCCCTCCTGTGGATTGGATCAGTATGGGGCCGTTTCGAGGGGCGTTAAGGAAAAGGGCCCTTAAAAGTTCGGGACGTTGGAATCGTTGGCGGATTCCGGGGATGCTTTGCCAACTCCGCTCCCAGTTTCATCCGCGCACTTCAGCGAAGGCCGGGGTGCACGGGAAAATCGTGAATGTCGACTGGACCTAGGCCTCGGGTGCGGCCGCCGTGCGGATGATCCCGCCCTCGGCCTTCACCGGCCAGGGCGTCAGCTTGCCGCCCGCGCACGGCCCGCCGACGCAGGCGCCCGACAGGGGCTCGAACACCGCCCCGTGCCAGCCGCACAGGATCAGGGACCCGTCCGGCGTCAGATAGCGATCCATTTCGATGGCGATGGGGAAACCCTGATGCGGGCAGCGATCGACCCAGCCCGCGACCTCGCCGTCCTTGCGCACCACGAAGCCGTGGAAGAAGGCCTCGCCGATCTGCAGCACGAAGCCGCGCGAGCCCGGCTCCTGGATGTCGTCCAGCGCGCACAGGGCCACGTTCGGCGGGGTGGTCCAGACGCGCTTTCGCTCCGTCGCGGGGTTCTCGTTCACGTCCGTCATCCGTTCAGGGTCGCCAGGCCGCCGCCCGGACCGAGGCGTTCGCCCGCACGGCGGCGTAGAAGAGGCCATAGTCCGACATGTGATAGCTGCCCAGGAACCGGGTCAGAAGGTCGCCATAGGCGGCCGGGGCATCCGACAGGTCCACCTCCAGCATGCCGTCGCGACAGCGGGCGCCGGTCAGCTGTGGCCGAAACGGCGGCATGGTCTCGGCCCGCGCCGGGAAGGGCGCGCGCGGCAGGGGCATGCCCCCGGCGTTGAGCGTCGCCGGCGCGGTCGCCCCGGACGCGGTCTGGCGCCGCCAGGTCAGGGGATTGACGCAGATCGCCCGCGCCTGGTCCTGATCCTTCCAGCCGCCGTTCCACCAATAGGTCTTGTCGTCGATCACCAGCCGCGCGGTGCGACTGCCGATCTTGGCGGCGTTCCAGCTCAGGACGCAGCCGGTCTGGTCCGCCGCGTCGCAGATGGGCAGGCCGATCTCGGGGAAGGCTTCCGGCGCATAGCCGCCGATCAGATAGGCGGCCACCATCCGCCCCTGCAGCGGCGTGCCGATGATCTCCTCCTGCAACAGCCGGACCGCATGGAAGGTCCCCTGGCTGTGCGAGGCCAGGATGAAGGGGCGGCCCTCGCTGTAGCGGCCGATGAAGGCGTGGAAGGCGGCGACGACGTCGGCATAGGCCAGATCGTCGGCCTGATGACGGTCATAGCCGAGCGCCGGCAGGGTGGCCTGCCGATAGCGGGGCGCATAGATGCGGCAGCAGCCGTTGAAGACGCTGGCCTGTCCCATCAGGACCGCAGGGTTCAGCTGCGCCGTCTCGTCGTCGGCGTCCCACGGCGCGTTCCAGACCTCGCGCACGTCGGTCGTGGTCGGATGGATGAAGAAGACATCGGCGGGCGCCTCGGCCTCCGCGACCGCCGTCAGCCCGTCCGGAACCGAGCGTTCCAGTCCGTCGCGACCGGGAAAGGCCAGCCAGGCCGAGGGCCGGTCGTAGTCGGGCGGCGGAGGCGTGGTCTGGGCGCCGAAGGGCTCGCGCGGCCCGCCCAGACAGCCTGACAGACCGCCCGCCAGAGCCAGGCCGGCGCACAGCAGGACGAGGCGTCCGGCCGTCATCCCTATTCCCGCTCGGCCTTCAGCGGGCGCGACAACAGGGCCTCGATCATGGCGTCGACCGTGGTCTCTCCGGCCAGAAGCGCCGCCGTGGCCTCGCAGATCGGCATCTCCACCCCGACCTTCCGCGCCAGTTCGCGCACAGCCGGCGCGCTCTCATAGCCCTCGGCCACCGACCGCTTGCCGGCCAGCGCCTGCTGGATCGTCTGGCCCTGACCCAGGGCCAGACCCAGGCTCATGTTCCTCGACTGCGGGCTGGAACAGGTCAGGACGAGGTCGCCCAGGCCGCACAGCCCCGCCACCGTCGCCGCTTCTCCGCCGAGGGCCGTGCCCAGACGGGTCATCTCCGCGAAGCCGCGTGTGATCAGGGCCGCGTGGGCGCTGCGGCCCAGGCCGCGCCCTTCCGAAATCCCGCAGGCGATGGCCAGGACGTTCTTGATCGCCCCGCCGACCTCGGCGCCGATCAGGTCGGTCGCCAGATAGGGACGGAAGCCCGGACCCGACAGGGTCTCCATCAAGGCCTCGCCGAGGCCTGCGTCCTCGCAGGCCAGGGTCACCGCCGTCGGCAGGCCCTTGGACACATCGGCCGCGAAGCTGGGGCCCGACAGGACGGCGGCGGGCGCATCGGGAATGGTCTCGGCCAGGACCTCGGTCATCAACTTCAGCGACCCCCGCTCGATCCCCTTGGAGCAGAGAATGATGGGCGCGCCCTGACGGTGATGCGGGGCATAGGCGTCCAGCGTCGCCCGCATGTATTGCGCCGGCGGCACGGCCAGAACCAGATCGCAGACGCCCAACGCCCCCAGCTCCGACGTCACAGAGATCCGGTCGTCCAGCACCACTCCGGGCAGGAAGGCCTCGTTGATGCGGCGGTTGGTGACGCTCTCGACCACCTCGGGCTCGCGCGCCTGCAGGATGACGTCCAGCCCGGCGCGGGCGCAGACCAGGGCCAGGGCCGTGCCCCAGGCCCCTGCGCCGATGACCCCTGCGGTGCGATACGCCATGAACCCTCCCTGTCCCGCCGTTCAGTCTTCTTAGGCCTTGGCGCCCTTGCGCCCGGTCGGATGGACAGGATCGGCCAGAGCGCGCGCCTCGTCCAGCGGCCATCGCGGGCGGGCGGGCGCGTCGATATCCGAAATGAGCCCGAGCTGAAGCCGTTCCGCCCCCGCCAGGGCGATCATCGCCGCATTGTCGGTGCAATAGGCCATGGGCGGAGCGAGGAACGAAAAGCCGCGCTTCGCCGCCGTCGCCTCCAGCACCCGCCGCACCGTCTTGTTGGCCGCTACGCCGCCAGCCACCACAAAGAGCCTGTGTTCGTGGCGTTCGAGATAGTCCGCCATCGCCCGGTCGGACCGTTCCGACAGCTGGCGCGCGATGGCGTTCTGGACCGCGTCGGCCAGATCCGCCTTGTCCTGATCCGTCTCGCAGGTCTGGGCCAGCCGCGACGCCGCCGTCTTCAGCCCCGAGAAGGAAAAGTCGCAGTCCTTCCGCCCCAGGAGCGCCCTCGGCAGGTCGAAGCGCGACCCGTCGCCGGTCTCGGCCATCTTCTCCAGCGCCGGCCCGCCGGGGTAGCCGAGGCCCATGGCCTTGGCGATCTTGTCGAAGGCCTCTCCGGCCGCGTCGTCGATGGTCGTGCCCAGCCGGCTCATGTCGCCGATGCCGCGCACCTCCAGAAGCTGACAGTGACCGCCCGAGACCAGCAGCAGCAGGAAGGGATACTCCACCTTCGCTCCCAGCCTTGCAGAGACCGCATGGCCCTCCAGATGGTTGACCGCCACCAGAGGCAGGTCGCGCGCCAGGGCCACGGCCTTGCCGAAGCCCAGACCCACCATGACCCCGCCGACCAGACCCGGCCCGGCCGTCGCCGCCACCCCGTCCAGCGCCTCATAGCCTATGCCCGCCGCGGCCATGGCCCGGCGGGTGACCCCGTCGATCATCTCCACATGGCTGCGCGCCGCGATCTCGGGCACCACCCCGCCGAAAGCCGCATGGTCGTCGATCTGGGAATGGACCACCGAGGAGAGCACCGTCGCCACGCCGTCCGGCGTCAGCCGCACGACCGAGGCCGCCGTCTCGTCGCAGCTGGTCTCCAGGCCCAGAACGGTCAGTTCGGTTGCCGCCTTGCCGTCGCTGCTATAGTCCGCGCTCCTACTCATCGGGTCGAGGTAGCGACCCCGCCGGACCCGCGCAACCATGGCCCCCCTCATCCGCATCGGCACCCGTCGTTCCGCCCTGGCCCTGGCCCAGTCCGGCATGATGCAGCGCGCCATCGCCGCCGCCATGGATCTGACTCTCGAACAGGTCGTGCTGGTCGAGATCGTCACCACCGGAGACCGCATCCAGGACCGCCGCCTGATGGAGGTCGGGGGCAAGGCCCTGTTCACCAAGGAGATCGAGGAGGCCCTGCTGGACGGCCGCATCGACATCGCCGTCCATTCGATGAAGGACGTGCCCGCCGAACAGCCCCCCGGCCTGACCCTGGCCGCCATCCCCGAGCGCGAAGACGCCCGCGACGCCTTCATCAGCCGCGACTGGGACAGCTTCGACGCCCTGCCCCACGGCGCCCGCCTCGGCACCGCCTCCCTGCGCCGGCAGGCCCAGGCCCTGGCGCTGCGTCCCGATCTCCAGATCGAGATGCTGCGCGGGAACATCGACACCCGCCTGCGCCGCGCCGCCGACGGCGAGTTCGACGCCATCCTGCTCGCCTCCGCCGGCCTGAACCGGCTGGGCCGCACCGAGGCCGTCCGCGAGTACCTGTCTCTCGACGCCTTCCTGCCCGCCCCCGGCCAGGGCGCCCTCGCTCTGCAAACCCGCGAAGGCGACACGGACCACGCCTGGGTCGCCGCCCTGAACCACGCCGACACGGCGCTCGCCATCGCCGCCGAGCGGGGCGCCATGGTCGCGCTCGAAGGCTCGTGCCGCACCGCCGTCGGCGCCCACGCCATTCTCGATAACGACCACCTGACCCTGACCACCGAGATGCTGGCCCCCGACGGCACGGCCCGCTGGCGTCGCGCGGGCACGCTCGGCGTGGTCGAGGGCGAGGCCGCCGCCCGCACCCTGGGCGAACAGCTGGGCCATCAGGTCCACCTCGCGGCGGGCGACCAGACCCTCCCGGGCTGACATGACCACAGTCCAGACCGTCTGGATCACCCGCGCCAAGCCCGGCGCCCACCACTCGGCCGACCGCCTGTCGGGCCTCGGCTTCACACCCGTCGTCGCACCGCTCCTCGAAGTCCGCCCGCTCGACGTTCGCCCCGACCTGACCGGGATCCAGGCCCTCGCCTTCACCAGCCGCAACGGCGTGAGGGCCTTCGCCGATCGCTCAGCCGACCGCGCCCTCCCCGTCTTCGCCGTCGGCGACGCCACCGCCGCCGCCGCGCGCGAGGCCGGCTTCACCGACGTCCGCTCCGCCGACGGCGACCTTCCCGCCCTCGCCGCCCTGATCCGCGCCGAGGGGGTGGGCCGCGCCATCCTCCACCCCGCCGCCGCCGAACCCGCCGGAGATCTCGCCGCCCTCGTCGGCGACGCGGCCCGGATCACCACCGTCGCCGTCTACGAGGCTGTCGAGACCGACACGTCCGCGCCCGACGCCTGGGACGCCGTCCTGATCTATTCCCCCCGCGCCGCCCGCGCCCTGGCCGCCCGTCTCGCGCCCGGCGCCGTCGGGGACCGCATCGCCATCGCCATCTCCCTGGCCGCCGCTGAGCCTCTGACGGCCCTCGGATTCGCGGAAATCCGCATCGCCGAGGCCCCGACCGAAGACAGGCTTCTCGCAGCGCTTGGCAAGCCGCGGGTCAACGTATAAAGAGCCGCTTCCGTCGTCGTGGCCACCCGGCCGCCTCCCGACAGGGCCGCTTTAGCTCAGCTGGTAGAGCACATCATTCGTAATGATGGGGTCAGGTGTTCGAGTCACCTAAGCGGCACCATTCTTTCCCCAAGACCGACATGGCCCTGTATGGGTCTCCGCATTCAGCGGGGAGCGCCATCATGCGGTTTCATCTCATCCTCACAGCGGCCCTGGCCGTGGCCGGTGCGGCGAGCGCGCAGGAGCATGGCGGTCACGCCCAGACCTGGACCTATGGCGGAACGACCGGGCCGGAGCGGTGGTCGGAGCTGGATCCCGCCAACGCCGCCTGCGCCGTGGGCCAGCAGGAGAGCCCCATCGACCTGACCGGAGCCATCGCCGCCGATCTGGGGCCGCTGCGGATCGACTGGTCGGCCATGCCCGCCGCCGCCCGCGACACCGGCCACGCCATACAGATGGACGCCCCCGCCGCGTCCGAAGGCGGCGGCTCGACCATGACGGTCGGCGGAAAGACCTATCGGATGCTGCAGTTCCACGTCCATCAGCCTGCCGAACACCTGCTGAACGGTCGCCGCTTCCCGCTGGAGATCCATTTCGTCCACGCCGGGCCGGACGGAATCCTGGGGGTGCTGGGCGTCTTCGCGGAAACGGGCGAGGCCTCGGCGCCGCTTCAGGCCGTGCTCGACAGCCTGGGCGCCGAGACCCATCCGTCGCTGGACCCGAACGGCTTCCTGCCCGCCGGACGCGACTTCTTCCGTTACGAGGGCTCCCTGACCACCCCGCCGTGCAGCGAGACGGTCGACTGGGTCGTGCTGAACGATCCGATCACGGCATCCCAGGCCCAGATCGACGCCTTCGAGCGCATCCACCCCGGCAACACCCGCCCGATCCAGCCCCTGCACCGCCGTTTCCTGCTGCGCTCGGGGCACTGAAGACGAGGGCCGTTCGCGCCCTCTCTTGAACATATAAGCATATCTTTATATGTCTCCGGCCAACCTCGCCGTCACACGGCTGCTCGGAGCGATCTCACTTGTCCCGTTCTTCCTTCCTCTTCACCTCGGAAAGCGTTTCCGAGGGCCACCCCGACAAGGTCGCGGACCGTATCTCTGACACGGTCGTGGACCTGTTCCTGTCCAAGGACCCGTTCGCGCGCGTGGCGTGCGAAACCCTGACGACGACGAACCTGGTGGTGCTGGCCGGCGAGATCCGGGGCAACGGCATCATGGGCACGGACGGTGAGTGGGCGCCCGGCATCGAGGCCGAGATCGAGGCCGCCGTGCGCGCCGCGGTCAAGGACATCGGCTACGAACAGGACCAGTTCCACTGGAACACCTTCGAGTTCATCAACCGCCTGCATGGCCAGTCGGCCGACATCGCGGTCGGCGTCGACGCCGCCGGCAACAAGGATGAGGGCGCGGGCGACCAGGGCATCATGTTCGGCTACGCCTCGAACGAGACGCCGGAACTGATGCCGGCCACCCTGGCCTACAGCCACAACATCCTGAAGCGCCTGGCCGAGGTCCGCCACGCCGGCGGCACCATCCTGGAGCCCGACGCCAAGTCGCAGGTCACCATCCAGTACGAGGACGGCAAGCCGGTTCGCGCGACCTCGATCGTCCTGTCGACCCAGCACGCCGTCGGCAAGGCCGCCGAGGTCGCCGACTTCGTGAAGCCCTACATCCTGGAAGTCCTGCCGGAAGGCTTCACCGACGAGAACACCGTCTGGCACATCAACCCGACCGGCATCTTCGAGATCGGCGGGCCGGACGGCGACACCGGCCTGACGGGCCGTAAGATCATCGTCGACACCTACGGCGGCGCGGCCCCGCACGGCGGCGGCGCCTTCTCCGGCAAGGACCCGACCAAGGTCGACCGCTCGGCCGCCTACGCTTGCCGCTACCTGGCCAAGAACGTCGTGGCCGCCGGTCTGGCCGACCGCTGCACCATCCAGATCTCCTACGCCATCGGCGTGGCCAAGCCCCAGTCGATCCACGTCGACCTGCACGGCACGGGCAAGATTTCGGAAGCCGTTCTGGAAGAGAACATCCTGGGCTTCATCGGCGGCGCCACCCCGCGCGCCATCCGCGAGCACCTGGGCCTGAACAAGCCGGTCTACGCCCGCACCGCCGCCTATGGCCACTTCGGCCAGACGCCGGACGCCGACGGCGGCTTCAGCTGGGAAAAGACCGACTTGGTCGACCAGCTCAAGGCCCTGGCCTAAGCTTCATAGCCGACAAGACGAAACGGGCGGGACCTCGCGGTTCCGCCCGTTTTCGCATCTGATGATCGTTCCTGACAGTCGCGGTCCCCCGCGTTGACGCCTGACGGGGCCGGGTCTCAATACGCCCAGGCTCCGGCGATCTCCGTCGGACCTTGGGGGACTAGAGACATGAAAGCCTTTGTGACGGGGGCCATCGCCGCCCTGACCCTTCTGGCCGGCGCCTCGGCCGCGTCCGCCGCCGAACCGGTGCGTCAGGCCGACGGCGACTACTACACCTTCGATCTGGTCAACCAGAGCGACTACACCATCCTGACCTTCCAGACCGGCGAGCCGGGCGGGACCTGGAGCCGCGACTGGATGCCGACCCGCGTCCTGGAGGCTCACGACGACGTCGCCATGCGCTTCTACGATTCCGACGACGCCTGCGACTACTATGTGAAGATCGTCTTCACCGACGGCGACGAGTGGACCGAGCGTCTGGACTTCTGCGACCTGGAATACGTCGTGGTGACCAACGACGGCATCTACGGCACCAACGGCGACTGATCTCGCCTTTCAAGGGTCGTCATGACGGGCTATCGAGCGCGCCATGACGACCCCGCCTTCTTCCCACGGCCCCGATACGCCGCTGCGCACCTTCGGCCGCATCAAGTCGCGCCCGATCAAGCCGCGCCAGGCCGCCCTGTTCGACACCCTGATGCCCCAGGTTCAGGTCCCCGATCCGTCGGCGGGCCCGATCGACCTCGCCGCCCTGATGCCCGGCGCGAAGGCGGCCTGGTTGGAGATCGGTTTCGGCGGGGGCGAGCATCTGGCCGCCCAGGCCGCGCGTCACCCCGACGCCCTGATGATCGGCTGCGAGCCCTTCCTGAACGGCGTGGCCTCGGCGCTGCGTCACATCGAGGAGGGGGGCTTGAAGAACGTTCGCCTCCACGCCGACGATGCGCGTGCGGTGGTGGACGCCCTGCCGGACGGGTCGCTGGACCGGATCATGATCCTGTTCCCCGATCCCTGGCACAAGGCGCGTCACAACAAGCGCCGCCTGATCCAGCCGGAGTTCGCCGCCAAACTGGCGTCCAAGCTGAAGCCCGGCGGACGTCTGCGCTTCGTCACCGACTGGAAGGACTACGCCGGCTGGGCGCTGGAGCGGTTCCTGGCCACGCCGGGCCTCCGCTGGCTGGCGGACGAGGCCTCGGACTGGAAGGTCGCGCCGCAGGACCACGTCGTCACCCGCTACGAGGAAAAGAAGCTGGGCGACACCGACCCCCTGTTCCTCGAGTTCGAGAAGGTCTAACACCTCGCTCCGTCATCCTCGGGCTCGTCCCGAGGATCCATGGGTCACCAGGTCCGGCTCGCAGGAATCCTCGTTGCGGCGGATGAATGGACCCTCGGGACAGGCCCGAGGGTGACGGTGTGCGCTCAAACAGCGCGGCTCCGTGGGCCACCTTCTCCCCCGAGGGGAGAAGGGCCACCTCAGGCCTGCCTGAACCCCAACACGTCCTGCATGTCGTAGAGGCCGGGGCGTCGCGTCCGCACCCAGGCCGCCGCCGCCACCGCCCCCTTGGCGAACAGGCTGCGGTCGATGGCCGAGTGGCTGAGGGTCAGGACCTCGTCGTCCGAGGCGAACAGGACGGTGTGCTCGCCGACGATCCCGCCCGCGCGGATGGAGGAGAAGCCGATCGTCCCCGTCTTCCGCTCGTCGGAAATCCCGTCGTAGGGGGCGCTGCGAAGCTCTTCCAGATCATGCCCCCGCCCGGCGGCGGCGGCCTCGCCCAGCATCAGGGCGGTGCCCGAGGGCGCGTCGATCTTCTTCCTGTGATGGGCCTCGGTGATCTCGATGTCCCAGTCGCGGGCGTCCAGACGCAGCGCCGCATGTTCGACCAGGCCGATCAGGATGTTGACGCCCAGAGAGAAGTTTCCGCTGCGCACAATGGCGACCTTTTCGGCCGCCGCCTGCAAGGCGGCTTCCTGCTCCGGCGAGAAGCCCGTCGAACCGATCACCAGGGCCGGTCCGCCACGCTCGGCGCAGGTCTCCGCCAATGCCACGGAGGCCTCGGCCGTCGAGAAGTCGATGACCACGTCGCACAGGCTCAGGTCCGGCGTCTCGCCCCAGTCGAACCGCACCGAGACCATGACGTCCTCACGCGCGTCCAGCGCCTGGGAGACGGCCCGGCCCATCCGGCCGCGTGCGCCGGAAATCCCGACGTGGAACAGTTCGCTCAAGTCTCAAGGCCCCCTTGGCCTTTCGGTTCGGTGAACCGTCTTACTGCGTCGTTTCGCGCGTGTCTTCCGAACCCAGAATATCGGCCCAGAACCGCTTGGCCTTGCCGGCGAAGCTGGAGTTCCTCGGGTTCTGGCTTTCGCCGAAGGAGGCGGCCAGTTCCTGCATCAGCTCCTTCTGGCGGGGCGTCAGGTCGGTCGGGGTCTCCACGAACAGTTCGACCACCAGATCGCCGCGCTGACGGCCGTTCAGATGGGGCATGCCCTTGCCGCGAATACGGATGGTCTTGCCGGTCTGGGCGCCCGCAGGCACCGACACCGGGGCCTTGCAGTTGCCGTCGCAGGCTTCCGACACCAGGCAGGGCGCCTCGATGTCGCCGCCGAGCGCCGCGACCGTCATCGGCACCGGCACGGTGCAGAGCAGGTCCAGATTGTCCCGTTCGAACAGGTCGTGCGGGGCCACGGACATGAAGACATAGAGGTCGCCGCGCGGTCCGCCGCGCTGGCCGGCGTCGCCCTCGCCCGACAGGCGGATGCGCGAGCCGTCGTCCACGCCCGCCGGCACCTTGAGGCTCAGCTTGCGGTTCTTCCGCACCTGACCGTGGCCATGGCAGGTGGTGCAGGTATCAGCCTGGGACAGGCGCTGGCCCTGACCGCCGCAGGACGGGCAGGTCCGTTCGACCTGGAAGAAGCCGTTGGCCTGACGCACGCGGCCCGCGCCCTGGCAGGTCGAGCAGGTGGTCGGCTTGGCCCCGTTCTTCGCGCCCGAGCCCTCGCAGGTGTCGCAGGTCGCGGTGGTGGGGACCGAAATCTCGACCTCGGCGCCCTGATAGGCCTGCTCCAGGGTGATCTCGAGGTCGTAGCGCAGGTCCGAACCGCGACGCGGGCCGTTCGACTGGCGACGCCCGCCGCCGCCGAAGACGTCGCCGAACGCGTCACCGAAGACCTGGGAGAAGATGTCGTTGACGTCGTGGAAGCCCTGCTGGCCCCCGCCGAAGCCGCCCCCGCCGCCGTTGACGCCCGCGTGGCCGAACCGGTCGTAGGCGGCCCGCTTCTGATCGTCCGACAAGACCGTATAGGCCTCGGAGATCTCCTTGAACTTGGCCATCGACTCTTCCGAGCCGCCGTTGCGGTCGGGGTGATGCTCCATCGCCAGCTTGCGATAGGCGGACTTCAGGCCGGCGGCGTCGATGGTCCGCTCGACCGACAGCACCTCGTAATAGTCACGCGCCATTTACAGACGTCCCTAAGCCAGCCCCGAACATTCCGATCACGTCTCTTTTCGAAGCGCGCAAGCGGAACGGCGGCCCAAGGAGGACATGGGCGCCGGATGGCCTGATGCAAGTTTCATGAAAGCCACGGTCCTCCCCCGGCTCGCGGGGGAGGACCATGACGATTAGGCGCTCTTCTTCTGGTCGTCGTCGCCCGAGACTTCCTCGAACTCCGCATCGACCACGCCGTCGTCGGCGGGCGCGTCTTCACCGGCCTGGCCGGCGCTCTGGGCGTACATCGCCTCGCCCAGCTTCATCGAAGCCTGGACCAGGGTGTTGGTCTTGGTCCGGATGTCTTCCGGATCCGTGCCCTCGCGGGCGGTCTTCAGCTCGGCCAGGCCGGTCTCGATGGCGGTCTTGTCGTCGCCCGAGACCTTGTCGCCGTGGTCGGCCAGGGCCTTCTCGGTCGAGTGGATCAGGCTGTCGGCCGCGTTCTGGGCCTCGACCAGTTCCTTCCTGGCTTTGTCGGCGGAGGCGTTGGCCTCGGCTTCCTTGACCATCTTCTCGATGTCGGCGTCCGACAGACCGCCGTTGGCCTGGATGCGGATCGACTGTTCCTTGTTGGTCGCCTTGTCCTTGGCCGAGACGTTGACGATGCCGTTGGCGTCGATGTCGAAGGCGACCTCGATCTGCGGCATGCCGCGCGGCGACGGCGGAATGCCCATCAGGTCGAACTGACCCAGCATCTTGTTGTCCTGGGCCATCGGCCGCTCGCCCTGGAAGACGCGGATGGTCACGGCCGACTGGTTGTCGTCGGCGGTCGAGAAGACCTGCGACTTCTTGGTCGGGATCGTGGTGTTGCGTTCGATCAGCGGGGTGAAGACGCCGCCCAAGGTCTCGATGCCCAGGGTCAGCGGGGTCACGTCCAGCAGCAGCACGTCCTTGACGTCGCCTTGCAGAACGCCGGCCTGAACGGCGGCGCCCAGGGCCACGACTTCATCGGGGTTCACGCCCTTGTGCGGCTCCTTGCCGAAGAAGGCCTTCACGGCCTCCTGCACCTTGGGCATGCGGGTCATGCCGCCGACCAGAACGACCTCGTCGATGTCCGAAGCCTTCAGACCGGCGTCCTTCAGGGCCTTCACGCAGGGCTCGATCGTGCGCTGGATCAGGTCGTCGACCAGGGCTTCCAGCTTGGCGCGCGACAGCTTGATGTTCAGGTGCAGCGGGCCCGAGGCGTTCATGGTGATGAACGGCAGGTTGACCTCGTACTGGGCCGTCGAGGACAGCTCCTTCTTGGCCTTCTCGGCCTCCTCACGCAGGCGCTGCAGGGCCAGCTTGTCCTGGCGCAGGTCGACGCCCTGTTCCTTCTTGAACTCGTCGGCGAGGTAGTCGGCCAGACGGACGTCGAAGTCCTCACCGCCCAGGAAGGTGTCGCCGTTGGTCGACTTCACCTCGAACACGCCGTCGCCGATCTCCAGGATCGAGACGTCGAAGGTGCCGCCGCCCAGGTCGTAGACGGCGATCTTCTGGCCGTCGTTCTTGTCCAGGCCATAGGCGAGCGCGGCCGCGGTCGGCTCGTTGATGATGCGCAGCACTTCCAGACCGGCGATCTTGCCGGCGTCCTTGGTCGCCTGACGCTGACTGTCGTTGAAGTAGGCCGGAACCGTGATGACGGCCTGGGTGACGGTCTCGCCCAGATAGGCCTCGGCGGCCTCCTTCATCTTGGTCAGGGTGAAGGCCGAGATCTGCTGCGGCGAGTAGTCCTTGCCGTTGGCGCGCACCCAGGCGTCGCCGTTCGGGCCCTTGACGATCTCATAGGGGACCATCCCCTTGTCCTTCGCCACGACGGGGTCGTCGAAATTGCGGCCGATCAGGCGCTTGATGGCGAAGAAGGTGTTGGCGGGGTTGGTCACCGCCTGGCGGCGGGCCGGCTGACCGACCAGGGTCTCTCCGCCGTCCTGGATCGCGACCACCGACGGGGTGGTGCGGTTGCCTTCGGCGTTCTCGATCACCTTGGGGTTCTTGCCGTCCATGACGGCGACGCACGAGTTGGTGGTGCCGAGGTCGATACCGATAATCTTGGCCATGAGCCTGTCTTTTCTCCGTCTGGCGGGCGATGCGGCGGCCTTATCAGAAAGCGCCGCGCGTGACCGCCCCCGTTTTGTTTGCGCCGCCTCCCGGGACCGGGAGCACGGCAGGTTGGGAACAATTACCGTGAAACCCCACGGTTCGCGGGGTCTCTCGGGTTGTGCGGGATATGGGAAAGTCGCCATCCCCCGCAAGGGCCTGATGCGTCTCGTGCGGCGAATCCGCCGGAGTCAGGCCTCATCAGGTGCATTGAATCGGCGCTTGAGGCAGTCTGTGGCCCGATTGCGGGTCACGGGCCCGCCTGTACCAGGACCCCGATGATGCCCTCCCCGGCTCGCACCCTGCGCCTCGCCCTGATCGCCGTCGGCGCCTCGGCGCTCCTGATGGGCGTCTCCCCGGTCCAGTCGAACGACGCCTTCAACCGCAATGTCCGGGTCCACAACCAGACCGGCTGGCCGATGACCCACCTTCAGGTCTCCTCGGGCGGCAACTGGGGTGGCGATCTTCTGGGCACGGGAACCCTGTCGCCGGGCGCCTCGATGGTGGTGCGGATGGACGACGGGTCCGGCGCCTGTCGCTATGCCCTGCGCGCCCAGTTCGACAACGGCCAGACCCTGCAACGCGACGGCGTCAACGCCTGCCAGGTCGCGGACTATTATTTCACCAGATAGCGGGGCTATCGCTCGCGACGCGGTCGCTCACTACTTGAGCCCGATGCAGCCCTTCCCCGACCTCCCCGGATTTCACTACTGGCCCGGTCGGCTGGACGAGGCCGCCCAGGCCGGCCTCCTCGCCGAAATCCAGACGGCCCTCGAAGCCGCCCCCCTCTACCGCCCCGTCACGCCGGGCGGACAGCCCTTCTCCGTCCGCATGAGCAACCTCGGCCCGCTCGGCTGGGTCTCCGACCGCGCGGGCTACCGCTACCAGCCGACCCATCCCGAAACCGCCCGCCCCTGGCCGCCCATCCCGAGCGTCCTCCTCGACCTGTGGCGCGACCTCGCCGACTGGCCCACACCGCCCGACGCCTGTCTGGTCAATCTCTATCGCGAGGACGCCCGCATGGGCCTGCATCAGGATCGGGACGAGACCGATCTCGGCGCCCCGGTCCTGTCGGTCTCGCTGGGCGACACCGCCGTCTTCCGCATCGGTCCGGCGGGCAAGGGGCCGACGCGGTCGCTGAAGCTCAACTCCGGCGACGTCTGCGCCCTGACCGGCCCGTCGCGGCTGGCGCGGCACGGGATCGACCGGCTGCTGGCCGGGTCGTCCCGCCTGATCCCCGGCGGCGGGCGGATCAACCTGACGCTCAGGCGTGCGACCTGAGGCCTCACGGGGCGGTGACTCGACGGAACCGCCCGGCCTCGTCACAGTCCGCCCCGAAATCGAGAAGGAAACGCCCATGACCGTCCTGATCCGCCCCGAAGGCCAGACCGCCGAGGATTTCCGTTTCTCCCGCCGCGCGCTGGGCGGCCTGACCGCCGGGGCCGTCTTCACCGGCTACGCCGTCGCCGCCCTGGCCCAGGAGGCCCAGCCGATCACGACGGACAGCGCGGGCCTGACCACCGAGATGGTCTCCTACCCCTCCGCCGACGGCTTCGACCTGCCCGCCTATGTGGCCCGGCCCGAGGGCGAGGGCCCCTTCCCCGTCGTGATCGTGGTGTCGGAGATCTTCGGCCTGCACGCCTATATCCAGGACGTCTGCCGCCGCCTGGCCAAGGCAGGCTACGCCGCCATCGCCCCGGCCTTCTTCGTCCGCGTCGAGGATCCGGCGCCCCTGTCGGACATGCAGCGCATCCAGGCCATCGTCGCCGCCGCCGGCTACGAACAGGTCATGGGCGACATCTCGGCGACGCTGGAATGGGCGTCCGGCCAGCTCTGGGCCAATACGGACAAGGTCGGGATCACCGGCTTCTGCTGGGGCGGCAAGGTGGTCTGGCAGGCCGCGGCCCGCTTCGCCGCCATCGACGCCGGGGTCGCCTGGTACGGCCGTCTGGCTCCCTCGTCGACCGCCACGCCCGAGCAGATCGAGGCGGGCCGCCCCTATCCGGTCGATCTCGCGGGCGACCTCAAGGGCGTCGTCATCGGCAACTACGGCGGCCAGGACCAGGGCATCCCCAACGACACCGTCGCCGCCATGCAGGAGGCGCTCGCCGCCGCCGGCCAGACCGAGAGCGGCATCAAGCTGTACGACGACGCCCCGCACGGCTTCCACGCCGACTATCGGGCATCCTACCGCGCGACCGAGGCCGCCGACGGCTGGGCGCGCCTGCTGGCGCTGTTCGAGGCGAAGCTTCGATAAATTCCGCTCATCCCCGCGAAAGCGGGGACCCAGTGATTTGGGCGCGCCAATGCTGAATGGCGCGCACCTCACCCTCATCCCGCGCACCGTGCCTCACGAAAGAACTGGGTCCCCGCTTTCGCGGGGATGAGCGGGTTTGGCTCAAGCCTTCCCGTCGAACGTCCCGCCCGAGGCCCCGCCGGCCGCGCCATAGGGGTTCGCGCCCTGCGGGCCGGAGCCCTTGGCGGCGACCACGACCATGGCCGGACGCACGGTGCGACCGAACAGTTCGTAGCCGGCCTGCATGGTCTGCAGCACGGTCCCGCCCGGCACCTCGGCCGAGGGCTGTTCCATCATGGCCTGATGCAGGTGCGGGTCGAAGACGTCGCCGGGTCCCGGCGCCACCCGCTTCAGCCCATTGGTCTCGAACGCCTGCAACAGCGACTTCTGCGTCAGCTCCAGACCCGTCACCAGACCGGCCTCGCCCGCGTCGGCGTTCTTGGGCGCCGCCATCAGGGCGCGCTCCAGATTGTCGGCCACGCCCAGCAGGTCCTTGGCGAAGCGCTGGATGGCGAAGGCGCGCGCGTCGTTCATCTGGCCTTCGGTGCGGCGCTTGACGTTGTCGGCCTCGGCCGCGGCCCGCATGGCGCGGTCCTTCCACTCGTCGCGCTCGGCGATGATCTGGTCCAGCGGCAAGAGGCTTTCCGGATCGGAATCCAGACCGTGCTCGGCGTTCAGTTC
The DNA here is from genome assembly GCF_041893865.1 of Brevundimonas staleyi. Lineage (GTDB taxonomy): Bacteria > Pseudomonadota > Alphaproteobacteria > Caulobacterales > Caulobacteraceae > Brevundimonas > Brevundimonas staleyi. Next base: position 440,935 of record NZ_CP169082.1, on the reverse strand, counting down.
CGCCTCGTCCAGGGCGTCGTAGTTCGGGTCTTGCGTATCGGTCACGTGTCTTGTCCGTCCAGGATGCGCCCCAGCACCCGGGCGGTATAGTCCACCAACGGAATGATGCGGGCGTAGTTCAGTCTCGTCGGGCCTATCACGCCGATGGCGCCCAGAACCCTTTGTCGGCCCGTCATATAGGGCGCCGCGACGACGGCGGAACCCGAAAGCGAAAACAGGCGCGTTTCGGCGCCGATAAAGATGCGCACCCCTTGCGCCGCATTGACCCCGTCCAGCAGACCGATCAGCTGTTCCTTCTGCTCCAGATCGTCGAACAGGACCCGGACCCGCTCCAGATCCTCGGCCGCGCCGGCATCGTTCAACAGGTTGGCCCGGCCCCGCACGATCAGCGACCGCTCCCGGTCCGCCCCGCCCGACCAGGCCGCCAGACCGTCCTCGACCAGCCTTGCCGCCGCCGCATCCAGCTCGGTCCGCGCCGCCGCCAGCTCCGCCCCCATCTCCTGACGCGCCTCGGACAGCAACCGCCCCTTCATCCGCGCCGAAAGGAAGTTCGACGCCTCCTGCAGGATCGAAGGCGTCACCCCGGCGGCGAGAGGCATCAGCCGGTTCTCCACCGTCCCGTCGTCGGCGACCAGAACCGCCAGGGCCTGTCCGGACCCGAGCGCCACGAACTCCACATGTTTCACGCCCGCGTCGCGCACCGGGCTGGCCACGATGCCCGCGCCCCCCGCCAGACCCGACAGCAGGGCCGAGGCCTCGTTCAACGCGTCCTCGAACTTCTTGCCCCGACCGACCAGCCGCGCGTCGATTTCCCGCCGTTCCTCCTGACCGACGTCGCCGATCTCGAGCAGGCCGTCGACGAACAACCTGAGGCCCGCGTGTGTCGGTATCCGCCCCGCCGAGGTGTGGGGCGCGGCCAACAACCCCGCCAGCGTCAGATCCTGCATGGTGTTGCGGATGGAGGCCGGCGACAGATGCACCCCGCCCCGCGACACGGTCCGCGACCCCACCGGCTCCCCGGTCTCCAGATAGGTCTCGACCACGCTGCGGAAGATGTCGCGCGCCCGCTGGTCCAGCGTCGGCAGGGCGAGGGAGCCGTGCAGGATGCTCATGCCCCCTTCTCCCAATCCGTCCGCGTGAGCCTGTGGACCAGACAGTCGTCGTCCTCGAACATCCGCCGCCCCTCGGCCACGAACCCCAGCCGCCGATAGAAGCGGTGCGCGGCAACGTTCGAATTCAAGGGATCGATCACGATCCCCGTCACCTCGGGCGCCGCGAAACACTCGTCGATGATCCGGCTCATCATCACCGTCCCCACGCCCCGGTTCAGCCATTCCTTCGGCCCGATCCAGATGTCGATGGCCCTCAGGTTCGGCTCGATCTCGCCCCAGTAATGGCTGGGCTCCGTATGCGGATCGCAGATGGCCAGCACCCCCACCGGTCGCCCCTCGACCTCGGCGATCCGGTAGTCCAGTTCATAGGCCGAACTTCCCAGTTCGTCGGTCCAGTCGATCTCCCCGCCGAACGCGACTTCGGCCTCCGCATCGTCGCTGGAACAGGCGATCACATGCGGCTCCCGGTCCCAAGCGGCCAGCATCGGCGCGTCGGCCACCGTCGCCGGGCGCAGCCTTACGTCGATGGCTTGCTGGTTCTGAGGGGCATACAGGCTCACCCTTTCAGGATAAGCAGCCCGCCACGATCCGCCAACGCCTTAGGACATTCCCATGCGCCCCTCCGAACGCACCCCCGAACAGCTCCGCACCGTGACGCTGGAGACGGGCGTCAACCGCTATGCCGAGGGCTCGTGCCTCGTCTCGTTCGGCCACACCAAGGTGCTGGTCACCGCCTCGATCGAGGAAAAGGTGCCGGGCTGGATGCGCAACACCGGCCAGGGCTGGGTCACGGCCGAATACGGCATGCTGCCCCGCGCCACCCACACGCGCGGCCGCCGCGAGGCCGCCGCCGGCAAACAGTCGGGCCGCACCCAGGAGATCCAGCGCCTGATCGGCCGCTCGCTTCGCGCCGTCGTCGACCTGAAGGCCCTGGGCGAGCGTCAGGTCCTGATCGACTGCGACGTCATCCAGGCCGACGGCGGCACCCGCACCGCCTCCATCACCGGCGCCTGGGTCGCGATGGCCTCGGCCCTCGGCTACCTGCGCGCCGAGGGCGTGCTGTCGGCCGATCCGATCCTCGATCAGGTCGCCGCCATCTCCTGCGGCGTCTTCAACGACACGCCGGTCGCCGACCTCGACTACGAGGAGGATTCCAACGCCGAGGCCGACGGGAACTTCATCCTGACCGGCTCGGGGACCATCGTCGAGATCCAGGCCACCGGCGAGAAGCGCGGCTTCTCCCGCCCCGAGTTCGACCGCCTGTTCCAGCTGGCCGAGGCCGGCTGCAACCAGCTGTTCGCCCTGCAGAAGGCCGCCGTGGACGAGGCCCTGGCCCGTCGCGCCTGAGGCAAAGCCGGGTCTGTGTGAATTTATTCATACGGACCCCTTGCGCCGACGAGACCGGCCGCCCACTTCCGGGAGGCCGGTCTTTGACAATCCAGCCGCCGTTTCGTCCGAACCGCTGACGCCTTCAGCGGGACCGAAACGCCAACCCCTTGATTTTCAAGGGTCGCCGAAATGGTTTCGTCCGTTTCGTCATGTTTCGTCACGGTAGCGTTCGTCCGGACGAAACGGACTATCCAGCAGCCCAGAACACGGTCATCGTCGCGTTTTCCCGATCGCACCGGAGACGCCGCCATGGTCCGTGTTCCCGCCGCCCTCGCCCTCATCAGCCTGATGTCCTTCTCGCTGGCCGCCTGCGGCTCGCCCGAGACCGCCGCCCCCGCCGAGGATGCCGCCGCCGCGACCTCCGCCCCTGCCGCCGACGCGGGCCCGGTCATGCCCGAGGACGCCCCGCCCCAGGAAGAAGCCGGGCCGGACGAAGGCGAACACCTGGGCGCCGCCGACCAGACCTGCACCGACCAGGTCGGCGCGGCCGCCGCGAACCGTCTGGCCGAACGCTGCACCATGGTCAGCCCCGCCAGTCACCCGCCCTGCAACCCCGCCAACGCCTGCGCCCTCATCCAGGACGAGATCGACCGCTCCTGCGCCATGTACGGCCCCGGCGAGGCCAAGCCGGCCGAGTGCGCGGCTTAACGCTTCTCCCTCCCCCTCGGGGGAGGGTCGTCGCGAAGCGACGGGGTGGGGAGGACAAGGCGACGCGGACACAGGTCTGTGCGGCCTTGCCTTGCCGCCCCCACCCGGTCTCCACCTTCGGCTCCGACCACCCTCCCCCGAGGGGGAGGGAGACAAAAACAAAGGCCCCGCCGTTTCCAGCGGGGCCTCGTTCTTTTCAGCAGTGACGCCGGACCTTAGTCGCGACGCGGACGACGGCCGCGGCCACCGTCGCCGCCTTCGCGCTTCTTGCCGCCGCCGGTGTCTTCCGTCAGAGGCGGCTCGCCCCGTTCGGCGCGTTCGGCGTTGATCTTGTCGGTGATGTCCTCACCGGTTTCCTGATCGACGACCTTCATCGACAGCTTGGTCTTGCCGCGGTCGTCGAAGCCCAGGAACTTGACCTTGACCTCTTGACCCTCGGCCAGGACGTCCGCCGGGTTGGCGACGCGTTCCAGCGAGATCTGCGAGACGTGGACCAGACCGTCCTTGGCGCCGAAGAAGTTCACGAAGGCGCCGAAATCGACGACCTTCACGACCTTGCCGGAGTAGATCATGCCGGGTTCGGGCTCGGACACGATCGACGAGATCCAGTTCTTGGCGGCGTCGATCTTCTCTTGTTCCGAGGCGGCGATCTTCACCGTGCCGTCGTCCTCGATGTTGATCTTGGCGCCGGTCTTTTCGACGATCTCGCGGATGATCTTGCCGCCGGTGCCGATGATGTCGCGGATCTTGTCGACCGGGACCTTGATGGACTCGATCTTCGGCGCGAACTCGCCCAGCTCGGTGCGGGCGCCGTCGATGGCCTTGTCCATCTCGTCGAGGATGTGAAGGCGGCCGGCCGAAGCCTGGGCGATGGCCTTCTTCATGATCTCTTCGGTGATGCCGGCGACCTTGATGTCCATCTGCAGCGAGGTGATGCCGTCACGCGTGCCGGCGACCTTGAAGTCCATGTCGCCCAGGTGGTCTTCGTCACCCAAGATGTCCGACAGGATGGCGAACTCGCCCGACGGCTCCAGGATCAGGCCCATGGCGATGCCCGAGACGGGCTTCTTCAGGGGGACACCGGCGTCCATCAGGGCCAGCGACGAACCGCAGACCGTGGCCATCGAGGACGAGCCGTTCGACTCGGTGATCTCCGACACCAGGCGGATCGTGTAGGGGAAGTCTTCCGCCGACGGCAGCATCGGACGGATGGCCCGCCAGGCCAGCTTGCCGTGGCCGATTTCACGACGACCCGCACCGCCCATACGACCGGTCTCGCCGACCGAGTAGGGAGGGAAGTTGTAGTGCAGCAGGAACTTCTCTTTGTACGTCCCGGTCAGGGCGTCGATGTACTGCTCGTCCTCGCCGGTGCCGAGGGTGGCGACGACGATGGCCTGGGTCTCACCCCGGGTGAACAGGGCCGAACCGTGGGTGCGCGGGAAGACGCCGACTTCCGAGACGATCGAACGGACCTTGTCCAGGGCCCGGCCGTCGACGCGGTGACCATTGTCGATGATGTCGCGACGCAGGACGTGGGCTTCGCATTCCTTGAAGGCGGTCGAGAACTTGGCCGGCTCGACGCCGTCCGGGTTCTCGTCGGTCTTCACCAGGGCCTCGGCGGCCTTCTTCTTGGCGGCGCCGACCGCGGCGTGGCGGTCATGCTTGGCGACGTGGGTGTAGGCGGCCTTGATGTCCTCGCCGACCAGCGACTGGATCGAGGTCACGACGTCCGAGTGGTCCTCGGCGGTGAAGTCGAAGGGCTCCTTGGCGGCGTGTTCGGCCAGTTCGATGATGGCCTCGATGACCGGCTGCATGCCCTTGTGGGCGAACATCAGGGCTTCCAGGAAGGTGTCTTCCGACAGCTCTTTAGCCTCGGATTCCACCATCATCAGGGCGTCGGTCGTACCGGCGACGACCAGGTCCAGGGCCGAGTCGGGCATCTGGTCGATGGTCGGGTTCAGGACCAGCTCGCCGTCGATGTAGCCGACGCGCGCGCCGCCGATCGGACCCATGAAGGGCACGCCCGAGATGGTCAGGGCGGCCGAGGTGGCGACCATGGCGACGACGTCCGGATCGTTCTCCAGATCGTGCTGCAGGACGGTGACGACGACCTGGGTCTCGTTCTTGAAGCCCTTGACGAACAGCGGGCGGATCGGACGGTCGATCAGGCGGGAGACCAGGGTCTCCTTCTCGGTCGGACGGCCTTCACGCTTGAAGTAGCCGCCCGGGATCTTGCCGGCGGCGAAGGTCTTTTCCTGGTAGTTGACGGTCAGCGGGAAGAAATCCAGGCCCGGCTTGGGCGCGCGACCGTAGACGACGGTGGCGAGGACGACGGTCTCGCCGTAGGTGGCCAGAACGGCGCCGTCGGCCTGGCGGGCGATGCGGCCCGTTTCCAGCGTCAGCGGGCGGCCGGCCCAGTCGATCGTCTTGCGTTTGATATCGAACATGTTTCGTCTTTCGTCTCCCGGCGGGCGTATTCCCGGCGGAGTCCCATCAGTGGGTGCGGATGCGTCGGGTGTTCAGTCCTTCGATCCAAAAGCCCCTCGCCCCATGGCGAAAGGTTCCTCAGAAGAGGACCGCTCTGGCCCTCGCGTCATTCTAGTAAGAACCCGATTCACGGCGTCGGCCAGAGCCTCTGCCGATCGGGTTCATGCGCCATTGTCTTCCGGCGGCGCGCCGGTCGTTAGGTACGGAAAGAGGCGCGGACATGGCCCGCGCCTCGAAATCCTGGTCTTGGACAGCGCTTAGCGGCGCAGGCCCAGCTTGGTGATCAGGGCGGTGTAACGCTCCTTATCGACCTTGTTCAGGTGGTCCAGAAGGCGACGGCGCTGCGAGACCATCTTGAGCAGGCCGCGGCGCGAGTGGTTGTCCTTCTTGTGCGTCTTGAAGTGTTCGGTGAGGTTGGCGATGCGCTCCGACAGGATCGCGACCTGAACCTCGGCCGAGCCGGTGTCGCCGGCGGAGCGGGCGTTGTCGGCGATGACTTCGTTCTTGCGTTCAGCAGTAATCGACATCGTGTTCTCCAGAGTTAGAGATTGAAAACGCGGTCGGGTTCTAGCCGGCCGGCCCGCATCTGACCGAGAGCGACGAGGGTCTGTCCCTGGAAGGCGGAAACGGTGCGGGAGCCGTCCTTGAGGCGGCTCTTCAGCGTCTCGACCTGTCGGGGGAGCAGAACGATCGGTCGTCCCTGACGAAGCGAGAAGGCGTCCTGGTCCGTCACGGCCAGCTCCGGGATGTCGTCCAGGGCGGTCGCAACGGGCAGTAGGCCTTCAAAGGCGGCGTCCCTATGCACCAGATCGGTCAGGAAATCCAGTGTGACGGCGTTCTCCACCGAAAACGGCCCCACCCGCTCGCGCCTGAGGGCCGAGACATGCCCCTCGGCGCCCAGGGCCAGGGCCAGATCGCGCGCCAGCGAGCGCACATAGACGCCCTTGCCGGTGCGGATGGTGATCTCGACGTGGTCGGCGTCGGGCGCATCGGTGACCTCGGCCTCGTGGATGGTGACCGGCCGGCTTTCCAGCTCGAATTCGGCACCCTCGCGGGCCAGGTCATAGGCGCGCTGGCCGTCGACCTTGATGGCGCTGAACCGGGGCGGGGTCTGCTGGATGTCGCCGACGAAGGCCGGCAGGGCCGCCTTCACCGCCTCCAGCGACGGGCGCACGTCGGACCGGCCGATGATCTCGCCCTCGCGGTCGACGCTGTCGGTCGAGACGCCCCAGTTGACGGTGAAGCGATAGACCTTCTCCGCCTCCATCATGAAGGGGACCGTCTTGGTCGCTTCGCCCAGCGCAATGGGCAGGATGCCCGAGGCCAGCGGATCCAGCGTCCCCGCATGTCCGGCCTTCTGGGCGTCGAACAGCCTGCGGATCTTCGTGACCGCCTCGGTCGATCCCATCTCGAACGGCTTGTCTAGACAAACCCAGCCGTGGACCGGCTGACCCTTCTTGCGACGGCCCATCAGCCGATCTCCGTATAAGAGGAAGCGATACAGACCCCGGAGCCCGCAGAATGACGACCGTGAACCGCCGCATCCTGACGGCCGGCCTGTTGGCCGCCATCGGGACGCCCGTCTTGGCGGCCGAGGATGCGGTCTTCGACCATCGCGGCTTCACCGTGGACATGGGCGCCATGCAGGGCGACCGAAGCGCCGTCGCGGGCTGGATCCGCCAACAGATCGACCTCGTCGAAAGCCTCAACATCCGGGACGACATCAAGGCCTGGTTCCGCAGCATCCGCATCACCGTCGATCCGGCCCTGAACATGCCCGGCCGGTTCGGCCGCAACGGCCTGACGCTGAACGACGAAACATCCCCGCCCGAGAACCCCGTCCTGCTGCACGAACTGCTGCACGGCTATCAGGCTCAACGTCTGAGCGGCGCGCGCGACAACCCACAGCTGGTCGCCGCCTTCGAGGTGGCGCGCGCAAGCGGAGACTGGCCCGCCCAGGCCTATATGCTGACCAACCGGAACGAGTTCTTCGCCATGACCGCCTCGGTCGCCCTGTGGGGCCGGGCGGCGCGGCCGCCGTTGAGCCGCGAGCGGCTGCGGACGGCCATGCCGGACTGGTATGGGTTTCTTGTCGACGAGTTCGGCCTGACGACCTGACCGGGCGATCATTCGCCGTCGTCGTCCTCTTCCCGGCGTTCCAGATCGGCCCGGACGCGCGGGTCGTCGAACAGGGCGTCGATGCGGCTGGCGGCGTCGAAGCTCTCGTCGTGACGGAAGCGCAGGTCCGGCGTGAATTTCATGTCGATATGCCGACCCAGCTGACCGCGCAGGAATTTCGCATGGGCGTTCAGCGCCTTGATGATCTGGGTCTCGTGACCGGCGGTCTCGGCCGTCTCCACCCCGGCGCCGAGCGGCTCCACGAAACAGGTGGCGTGCTTCAGGTCGGGCGACAGGCGGACCTCGGTCACCGTGATCGACACCCCCTTCAGGGCCTCGTCGTGGATCTCCTCCTCGCGGAAGACCTCGACGAGGGCGTGGCGGATCAGTTCGCCGGCGCGCAATTGGCGCTGGGAGGGGCCGGACGGACCGGAGGCGTTGCGGGTATGTTGTTTGCCCATGGCTGGGTCTCCGTATTCACCCGCCGGGGCTCGGACCCGGCTGAAAAGCGAAAGGCGGGCGGTCTAGTCCTCTCGACGCCGCCTGTCCAATTTCAGCAGGTGAGCAGGTCCGGCTTCGTGGTCGCCTCGTAGCGCTGGCCTCTCAGGGCGTAGCGGACGACGCCGGTCCGGTCGCCCGAGTAGCGGACGCTGAAGCTCTGGCCCTTGATGTCGGGGCTCAAGGTCCCCTCCATGTCCGCCGCGCCCTGTTCCTTGGCGCCGCTGTCGTCATAGCCGACGGGAATGCCCTCGGTTCGCACGATGGGCTGCCGGGGCGTCAGTTCGACCACGTCGGACCAGGAGCAGGAATAGCCCTGCCAGGTTCCGCCCGCCTCGGTCACCAGGGCCGGGGCCGGGGTCAGGTCGGTGCGGATCAACCATTGCGGCGGACTGCCGAAGGTGCCGCCGCTGATGATGTTCGGCCAGGCGCCGGTGCGGGTGAAGCCCGCCGGGGTCCGGGTCAGATAGTGGACGGCCAGGGCTCCCGCCGAGACATGGCCCTCGCCGCCCTGGCCTTCCGACACCAGGGCGAACCGGTCGCCGCCCAGAGGCACCAGCGTCCCCTTGGAATAGGTCATCGTCTCGTCGTCGGGCTTCGCGTCCGGCGCGCGCCAGGTCACCGGCGGCGCCGAGCCCCAGGCGGCCTGGAAGGCGGCGCCTTCGTCGGCGCTCGTCATCGCGATCCCGGCCGGGGCCGGAGCGGTCGCTGGAGCTTCGGACGCGGCCGCTGGCTGCTCGGTCGTGCCGGCCGGTTGCTGGCAGGCCGCGAGAAGGGCGAGGGCGCAGGCGGCGAGCGTGGTGCGGATCATCAAGGCCGATCTCCGGAGAACGAAAGGGCGGTCCTGACGCTACGGTCGACGGCGGCGATGACCTCGCCCGCGGTCACCGAACGCGCCGGCCGGATCGGCAGGCCCGCCGCATTCAACACCCGTGCGGTCCAGCTGTTGCACAGGTAGCCGATCCAGAAATGCTCCCGGCTGGCGAAGAAGTGGGCGCCGTCGCCCGGCCGGGACGTCGAGAGCTGGGGACGACCCTCGATCAGGATGAGCGAGCCCTGCACCCGGCCGCGCAATCCGGCGAAGGCCTCGGGCGACAGGGTCAGGGTCCGGCGCATCCCCGGTTCGAAACGACGCGCCGGATCGCCCGTCTCCGGGTCCAGCATCACGACGGAGGCGTTGCCGGGTCGGAAGAAGGCGCGAAGGCCGTCCGGAATCCGCCCCTCCATCGGCGACTGATCGACGAAGAATTTCGCATCGCCCCAGCCGATCAGGATCCAGTCCCCCGGCCCGACCGAGCGCGACGCTTCGGCCAACGGTCCGCCTCCAGCTTCGAGCGCCGCGCGCGGCACGGCGATATCGGTGTGGAAGCCGTTGTTGAGGACGTGGATGGTGACCCCGCCCGTGTCCGGCTGGTGAAGAAAAACGGGATCGCCCGGCCGCGTCCAGGTCCACAGGGCGACGATCAGTCCGAGGACGCCCGCCAGCAGGAAGGCCCCCACGGTTCGCATCACTCGGCTCCGGAGGCCGAGGAGCGCGGCGGAAGGCTCCATTCGCCGCGGTAGTTGTAGGACAGGGTCACGCAGTGGCGGAAGGTCCCGTCGCTCCACCGCCCCGCGCCGTGCATGACGATGGGCCGCCCGGCCCGGACCCGCCCGACCACCAGATAGGTGGCCTCGGCGCCGGGACAGAGCGCCCGCGCCAGACCCCGACCGTCGCCTTCCTGGGCGATGGAATAGACGCTGGTCTCGCCGGAGCCCTCCGGCAGGACGCCCCGCGCCTGATCCGGCCCGCCGCGCGAGATGGTCGCCGAGCCCCGCGCCGAGGTGGAGATGATGCGCCGGACGCTGACCGCCCCGAACCAGCCGCGCTCGACCTCAAGCGTAATGCCCCGCGTCAGGGCGCGGGTGACCCGGTCGGACGGATCGAAGGCCAGATAGCGCGTATCCGCCAGGGCCGGCGATGCTGTGATCGAGAAAACCACAGCGAGTTTCAACGCTTTCATTCCGAGCCAGACATTCGTTCGCGAACAAGCTTCACAAACAGCGTGCGCATCGTGGTTTTTTCACGTGCATCGAGATCACGACCCGCTGCCGCCTTGCACTTTCCGAGCAGGGGGCGGTCATAGTCTGACGGCAATCCTTTCTGGCCCTCCCAGAAAGCTTCCAAGGCAGCGATATCTGTCGTCGATAACTGGTCCACGACGGCTCGGACGACACGATCAAGTTGCTCGTTGGCATGTTCCTTGGTTGTGCCCGCGTCGGCTTCCGGAGCGGGCGGGCGCTCTTCCGGGACATAATCAAGAAACTTTCTGATGGTCTCAGCAGACCATTCTGTAGTGGTGTCCGCTTCCTGCATGAGCAGATCGGACAGCGAGCGGCGCAGCGGCTCCATTCCGAGCAAATGGACTCGGACTCCAAAGCTTTGCGCGATCTGGACGCCGATACGCACATCCTCATCGCCGGAGACTAGCAGAGCGTCGGTGATCGCATTGTTACGGGCCAATTCGATGAGGTCCGTCACGATTAGCGAGTCGACTCCCTTTTGTTGGCCCGCATTATTCAGGACACCGAGGCGGAGCTTTAAGTGATCTGAGAACGCTAGCGCGATGTGGTGGACGCCCAAACGTCCACCGGGGGGCGGAGCATCATACCAATAGATTCTCAGAAAATCGCCGCCGTCACTCTTTGATGATGCCACGTCTCGCAGCTCGGAAATCGCTGCAGTCTCGTTAAGCTTCAGCGTCTGACGCGGCCTGGACGAGCCGGAGATGGCGGTTGCGCCGCCCGCGAAAAAATAGCCCGCGTCGACGAAAACTGCCACTCGAGCCATTGGCCACCTCAGAAAAGGAAAAGGGCTCCCGAAGGAGCCCTTATGTAATCCAAACTTCGCTCGCGGGTAAAATAAGCCAGCAAAGAAGGATGGTTCCTTGTCGCGAAAACCGCGACAAATGTCAACTTGAATGTGAAAGTCCTACAGCGACCGTTTGACTTCCTCGACGGTGAAGCACTCGATGTAGTCGCCGACCTTGATGTCCTGGAAGCCCTGGAAGTGCATGCCGCACTCCTGGCCCGACGGGACCTCGTTGACCTCGTCCTTGAAGCGCTTGAGCGTCTGCAGGGTGCCCAGTTCCAGAACCACGACGTCGTCGCGGATGATCCGGACCTTGGCGCCCTTGCGGACCACGCCTTCGGACACCCGGCAACCGGCGATCTTGCCGGTCTTGGAGATGTCGAAGACCTGAAGCACGGCCGCGTTGCCCAGGAAGGTTTCCCGTTGCAGCGGCGCCAGCATGCCCGACAGCACGCCCTTCATGTCGTCCAGCAGGTCGTAGATGATCGAGTAGTAGCGGATCTCCACGCCCTCGCGGTCGGCCAGGTCGCGAGCCTGTTTCGAGGCGCGGACGTTGAAGCCCAGGATCGGGGCCCCGGCCGACTTGGCCAGCTGGACGTCCGATTCCGTGATGCCGCCGGCGCCCGAATAGACGACGCGGGCGCGGACTTCGTCGTTGCCCATCTTCTCCAGCGAGCCCTGGATGGCCTCGCCCGAGCCCTGGACGTCCGACTTGATGACGACCGGCAGCTCGTTGATCTTCTTCGATCCCAGCTTGGACATCATGTCGACCAGGCTGACCTGGTTGATGCCGCCGGTGGCCTTCTCGCGCTTCACGCGGGCGCGGTACTCGGTCAGCTCGCGGGCGCGGGCTTCGGAGTCCACGACGGCCAGCGGTTCGCCGGGCGACGGGGCCTCGTCCAGACCCAGGATCTCGACCGGAACCGACGGACCGGCTTCGGTCAGCTGCTCGTTGCGCTCGTTCAGCAGCGCGCGGACCTTGCCCCAGGCGGAGCCGGCCACGACGATGTCGCCGCGCTTCAGGGTGCCGCGCTTGACCAGGACGGTGGCGACCGGGCCGCGACCCTTGTCCAGCTTGGCCTCGATGACCACGCCTTCGGCCGAACGGTCCGGATCGGCCTTAAGGTCCATGACCTCGGCCTGCAGCAGGATGGCCTCGATCAGGCCGTCCAGGTTGGTGCGGGCCTTGGCCGAAACCTCGACGATCTGGGTGTCGCCGCCCAGGGCTTCGCCGATGATCTCGTATTGCAGCAGCTCGTTGACGACCTTCTGCGGATCGGCGTCCGGCTTGTCGATCTTGTTGACCGCCACGATGATCGGGGCGCCCGCAGCCTTGGCGTGCGAGATCGACTCGATCGTCTGGGGCATGACGCCGTCATCGGCCGCCACCACCAGGATGACGATGTCGGTGACGGTGGCGCCGCGCGTCCGCATGGCGCTGAAGGCCGCGTGACCCGGGGTGTCGAGGAAGGTGACCGCCTCGCCCGAGGGCGTCCGCACCTGATAGGCGCCGATGTGCTGGGTGATGCCGCCGGCTTCGCCGCCCGCCACGTCGGTGGTGCGCAGCGCGTCGAGCAGCGAGGTCTTGCCATGGTCGACGTGGCCCATGATGGCCACGACCGGGGCGCGCGGCGTGGTCGCCTCGTCGTCCGTCGTGTCGGACAGGAAGCCCTCTTCGACGTCGCTTTCCGAGACGCGCTTGACCGTCATGCCGTATTCGTCGGCCACCAGTTCGGCGGTGTCGGAATCGATCACGTCGTTGATCTTCATCATCATGCCCTGACGCATCAGGAATTTGATGATGTCGACGCCACGCACGGCCATCCGGTTGGCCAGTTCGCCGACGGTGATGGTGTCGGGAATGACCACTTCGCGCGGACGGTTCGGCGTATCGGTCGAGCCGCCCTTGCGCTTTTCCTTTTCACGTTCGCGAGCGCGACGGACCGAGGCCAGCGAACGCATCCGCTCGGCCGTGTCGCCGTCGCCGGCCACGGACTGGATGGTCAGGCGGCCTTCGCGGCGCTTGGGCTCGCCGCGCGTGCGGCTGACGGCCTTGCCGGCGTCCGAGAAACGCTTGTCGCGATCGTCCTCGGGCTTGCCGGGACGGGCGAAGCCGGTGCCCGGTGCGCGGGCCGGACGCAGGACGTTGGGCTCGGCCGGGGGCGCGTTCGGGGCCGGACGGCCGCCGGGGCCGGTGCGGGCGCCGCCGGGGCGGGCCGCGCCGGGAGCCGGACGCGGGGTCAGGGCCGAATAGCGGACGGGCTCGGCCGGACGGGCCGGGGCCGAGGGACGGGCCGACGGGGTCGGACGGTCCGAATAGGATTTCTCGCCGCCGCCCATGGCCTCTTCACGGGCCGAACGGCCGCCGAAGGCCGGACGGTCGATGGGGGCGCGCTGTGGGTTGCCCGGCTTGGGCGTGCGCTGGCCGAAATTGACCACCGGACGCGCCGGCGGGGCCGGACGGGCCGGGGCGGCCGGCGCGGGAGCCGGCGTCGGCGCCGCGGCGACCGGAGCGGCGGGCGCCGGGGTCGGGGCGGCCGGCGCCCGCGCGGCGGGCTTGGCGGTCGGGGGCGGAGCGGCGGCGGCCAGTTTGGCGGCCTCGGCGCGGGCGGCTTCGGCGGCGGCCTTGGCGGCGGCGGCCTCGGCCTGGGCGGCGTTGGCGGCGGCGGCGGCGGCGGCGGCCTGTTCGCGAGCGGCGGCGTCGCGGCGCGCCTGTTCGGCGGCGGCGGCGGCGGCGCGTTCGGCCTGGGCCTGGGTCGCCGTCTCGATGGCGCGGCGACGGGCTTCCTGTTCCTCGTTGGACAGGCGGCCGCCGGCGGGCTGCGAAACCTGCGGGCGCGGCGCGGAGGCTTGCGGCGCCGCGCCTTCAGGACGCGGACGCGCGACGTCGAAGCCCTGCGGGCGCTGGTGACCACCGCCTGCGGGCGCGCCCGGGCGGCGCTTGGTCTCGACGACCACCGTCTTGGTCCGGCCATGGCTGAAGCTCTGGCGCACGGTGCCGGTCGAAACCGATCCCGTGGCGCGCGGCTTCAGGCTCAGCGGCGCGCGCGGTCCCGTCGTGGACGGGGTTCCGGTCGGTCCGCCAGCGTTCTGGCCGTCGTTGGTCTTGTCGTTTTCGTCGCTCATCCGGTCGCTTTACTCGTGGGCGGAAAAGTCCGCCGGTCGTCTCAAAAATTCGTCTCGTCAAACGCAAAAAGCCGTGCGAATCCCGCCCCTTGAAAGGAACGAGCCCCGCCCGTCAGTCCGCCCGCATGAGCTTGATCGTTTTCGGAGGAACCCCTCCGGGGTTCCGCAGAAAGCGTGAATCAAGCTCTCGCTTGAACCTGGAGCCTGATTCACGGCATCAGTGGATCAGCGAAGCTGATCCCCCTCAGCCGATCAGGCTCTGGGCTCGTCTCCTGGGTCTTCGTCTGACCCGCTCCCGCCGCTGGACCCTCTTGGAAGGTCCCACTCCGGGGGTCGGAGCGGTCGAAATCCCGCCAATCGCCAGGCCTCCTGGCCCCATCGATCCGCTCGCCCTCCGGCAAGCAGGACGGCGTGTATCGCATTTTCCAGCCCGAGGGCCAAACTCAAATCGTTCGCGCTGAAGGCGCCGCAGACCTGCGTCGTCTGATGTCGCGCCAGGGACAGCATCTTTCCGCGCCCGTCGGCGGCCCCGTCGGAGGCCTCGATCAGCCAGGCGGCCTTGCCCGAACGGATGGCGGCGGCGGATTTCTCGAAGCCCGAGATAAGCACGCCTTCGCGTCGGGCAAGACCCAGTTGGTCCAGACAGCGCCGAACCAGCAGGGTTTCGACCCGATCGGCCAGATCCGCCGACGGTTTCAGCTGGGTCTTGGCCGAGCGTGAGAACAGGTTCTTCTTCACGGCCGTGTCGATGGAGGCGCGCGACGCCTCCACCCACATGCCGCGACCGGGCAGTTTCCTGCCCAGGTCGGGAGCGACGCCGCCGTCCGGGCCGGCGACGAAACGGATCAGGCGAGACTCGTCGAGAGCCTGGTGGGTGACCAGGTCCCGGCGCTCTCTATCGATCGTCGCGTCGCGAAGGCTCATGGACGGCGGTTTCCATCACGCGTCGCGGGTCGGCTCGAGGTCGTCTTCGACCCCGGCGTCATCGGCGGCGACTTCGGCTTCGTCGCCCTCAGGGGCGGCGTCGAACACGGCCTCGGGGTCGTATTCGCCCTCGGCGTACTCTTCCTCGTATTCCGGCTCGGGCTGCGGCAGTTCCGAAGCGTCGATCCAGCCGGCGGCCACGCGGGCCTGCAGGATCAGCAGTTCGGCCTCTTCCTGGGCCAGGTTGAAGGCTTCCAGAACGCCCGGGACCTTCACCCGCTCGCCGTTCTTCATCTCATAGCCGCCGCGGATCTCGTCGGTGGCCAGGTCGGCCAGATCCTCGACCGTCTTCACCCCGCCTTCGCCCAGGGCGACGGCGATGGCGCCGGTCACGCCCGGAACCGACAGGACCTCGTCCTCGACGCCCAGTTCGATGCGCTTGGCGTCCAGCTCGGCGGCCTTGCGGTCCAGATACTCGCGGGCGCGGGTCTGCAGCTCGTCGGCGGTCTCCTCGTCGAAGCCCTCGATCTCGGCGACTTCGTAGGATTCCACGAAGGCCAGGTCTTCCACCGTGGCGAAGCCTTCGGTGACCAGCAGCTGGGCGATGACCTCGTCCACGTCCAGGGCTTCCTGGAACAGGGCGGTGCGCTCGGAGAACTCGCGCTGGCGACGCTCGGAATCCTGGCTCTCGGTGATGATGTCGATCTGCCAGCCGGTCAGTTGCGAGGCGAGGCGCACGTTCTGGCCACGACGGCCGATGGCCAGCGACAGCTGTTCGTCCGGCACGACGACCTCGACGCGGTCGGCTTCTTCGTCGAGCACGACCTTGGAGACTTCGGCCGGAGCCAGGGCGTTCACGATGAAGGTCGGCTCATCCGGGTTCCACTGGATGATGTCGATCTTCTCGCCCTGCAGCTCGGCCACGACCGCCTGGACGCGCGAGCCGCGCATGCCGACGCAGGCGCCGACCGGGTCGATGGAGCTGTCGTTCGACAGGACGGCCATCTTGGCGCGCGAACCGGCGTCGCGGGCGGCGGCGCGGATCTCGATCACGCCGTCGTAGACCTCGGGCACTTCCTGGGCGAACAGCTTGGCCATGAAGCCGGGGTGAGCCCGCGACAGCATGATCTGCGGGCCCTTGGCCTCGGGACGGACGTCGTAGATGTAGGTGCGGATCCGGTCGCCGATGTTGAACACCTCGCGCGGGATCGACTGGTCGCGGCGCATGATGCCTTCGCCACGGCCCAGGTCGACGATGGTGTTGCCGTATTCGACGCGCTTGACGGTGCCGTTGACGATCTCGCCGACGCGGTCCTTGAACTCTTCGTACTGGTTGGCGCGCTCGGCCTCGCGGACCTTACCGGTGATGACCTGGCGGGCCATCTGGGTCTGGACGCGGCCGAACTCGAACGGCGGCAGCTCTTCGATATATTCCTTGCCGACCACGGCTTCCGGGTCGCGCTTGGAGGCGTCGTTCAGGCGAACCATGGCCGAGTCGTTGAACTCTTCCAGCTCGTCTTCCGGCATCCAGTCGTCCTCGACGATGGTGACGTGACGGGTCAGGGCCAGCTCGCCCGTCTTCGGATCGATCTTGGCGCGGATGTCGTGATGGGCGCCGTAGCGCGACTTGGCGCCCTTCTGGATGGCTTCTTCCAGGGCCTCGATCACGATCTCGCGGTCGATGTTCTTTTCCTGGGCGACCGCATTGGCGATCTGGAGCAGTTCCAGGCGATTGGCGGAAATACCGGTCACGGCCATCAGGCGTCGTCCTCAGTGGTCTTGGTGTTTGTCTTGTCTTCGGGAGCCCCGTCAGGGAGCCCGTCGTCTTCGGGTTCGCCCCGCGCGGCGCGGATCGCGGCCCCGCGCTTCAGAAGGGCGTCGTTCATGACCAGCTTGGCGTCCACCAGCCAGTCGAAGGGGATCAGGGCGGTGTCGTCCTCGCCGTCCAGGTCGATGGCGATGCTGTCGCCGTCGGTGCCCGCGACGATGCCCTTGAAGCGTTTGCGGCCCTCGACCATCCGGTCGGTTTCCAGACGCGCCTCCAGACCCTCGAACAGGTCGAAATCCTTGAGCCGCGTCAGGGGCCGGTCGATGCCGGGCGACGAGACCTCCAGCAGGTATTCGCCGGCGATCGGGTCGGCGGCGTCCAGCACCTCGGACATGGCGCGGCTCAGGCGCGCGCACTCGCCGACATCGATGTCGTTGTCACTGGGACGCTCGGCCATGACCTGAAGCCGACGACGCAGGGTCCCGCCCATCAGGCGCACGCGCACGATGTCCAGACCGATCGATTCCGCCACGGGGTCGATCAGCTCCAGGATTTCGCGGTCTTCGACGGTCTTGGCGCGCAAAGGGTCAGGGTCTTTTTGAAGTGTCGCCGCCCGGAGGTCGGCTTGGGACAAAAATAAAAGCGGTCGGCCTCCTCGGCCGCCGCTTGAAACGACGCCGTTGGACGCCGGTCTAACGATGTGAGGGGCCATATAGACCCCTCCGACGCAAAACAAAAGGGGCGGACGCGAACGCCCGCCCCCGGACTCTCAGTGCGCGTGCGCCCGGTGATGGTGTCCGCCGCCCAGCAGGGTCTTGATGAAGTAGAAGACGGCGATGACGATGGCGTAGCCCAGGAAGAGGGCGAACCGGGTCATCCAGAAGCTGAGCTCGGTCAGCGGCGGCAGGGCGAAGGCGCCGCCGTCCAGCACGGGACGCAGCACCTCGACCAGGGTGTGGACCAGCACCGCCCCCACCGCGCCCGACCACAGACCGCGCCACGATCCGACCAGGAACAGGCCGAACACGGCCGCGATGATCAGGCCGATCACCTGGTTCACGCCGTCGAAGCCGCTATCGGCCAGGGCCAGAAGGCCCGACAGCAGACTGCCCAGCTGGGCGAAGAACTCTTCCATCACATCGCTCCGGTGTTTTCCTGCGGCCCAGCTTGGCCGTCGGCAGGGTTAACGCCGGTTTCCGGAAATGGATGCGAGCCCTTATCGCCCGGTCGAACCGAAGCCGCCGGCGCCCCGCGCCGTGTCGTCCAGAGTGTCGACCTCGGCCACCGTCGCCTGGGCCACGGCGGCGATGACCATCTGGGCGATCCGCTCGCCGCGTTTGATGACGAAGGGCTCCTGACCCAGGTTGATCAGGATGACCCCGACCTCGCCGCGATAGTCGCTGTCGATCGTGCCGGGCGTGTTCGGCGCCGAGATGCCGTGCTTGAGCGCCAGACCCGAGCGCGGCCGGATCTGCGCCTCCCACCCCTGTTCCAGGGCGATCTTCAGACCCGTCGGCACCAGAACCCGTTGGCCGGGCTCAAGCGTGATCGGCGCGTCCTCCGGCACGGCGGCCCTCAGGTCCATTCCGGCCGAACCCGGCGTCTCATAGGCCGGCAGGGCCAGACCCTCGGAATGGGGCAGGCGCAGGATACGGAGCGTGGTCAAGGCGGGCCTCAGGCTTTCGGGGAGAAATGATCGGCGATGCGGTCGGCCAGACGCGCGGCGACCTCGGTCTTGGTCAGGCGCGGCCAGGCGTCGGCGCCGTCCCGGGTCACCAGCAGCACCGTATTGCCGTCCGCCCCGAAGACATCGGCCGAGACGTCGTTGCCGACGATCCAGTCGCAGCCCTTCCGCGACAGTTTCGACCGGGCGTTGGCCTCCAGATCGGTCGTCTCCGCCGCGAAGCCGATCACCAGCTTCGGCCGCTTCGGACCCGGCTTGGCGATGCCGGCCAGGATGTCGGGGTTCTCGATCAGGGCCAGGGTCGGCGGCCCGCCCGGCGCCTTCTTGATCTTGCCGCCCGCGACCGTGTCCACGCGCCAGTCGGCGACGGCGGCGGACAGCACCGCGATATCGGCCGGAAGCGCGGCCTCGGTCGCCGCCTTCATCTGCATCGCCGTCTCGACGTCGATCCGGGTCACCCCGACCGGGACCGGCAGGCCGGTCGGACCGGACACCAGGGTCACCTCGGCGCCGCGCGCGGCCAGGGCCGCCGCGATGGCGTAGCCCTGTTTCCCGCTGGAGCGATTGGTCAGGCCCCGCACCGGGTCGATCGGCTCGAAGGTCGGTCCCGCCGTCACCACGGCCTTCCGCCCTGCCAGCTCCCGCCCGTCCGGCCCGGCCAGCAGGCCCTCGATGGCCGAAAGGATCGCCGCCGGTTCCGCCATCCGGCCGGGGCCGAACTCGCCGCAGGCCATCTCGCCCTCGTCGGGCCCCACCGCCGCCATGCCGTGGAAGCTGTCGAAGCCCTTGAGCCGGGCGACATTCGCCTGCACCGCCGGATGCAGCCACATCCGCACATTCATCGCCGGGGCGAGCAGCGTCTTCTTGTCGGTCGCCAGAAGCGTCGTGGAGGCCAGGTCGTCGGCCATCCCGTTCGCCGCCTTGGCGATCAGCCCCGCCGTCGCCGGCGCCACGACCACCAGGTCGGCCCAGCGCGACAGCTCGATATGGCCCATGGCCGTCTCTTCGTCGGGGTGGAACAGCCCCATCCGCACCGGATTGCCGGTCAGGGCCGCCAGCGACAGGGGCGTCACGAACTCGGCCCCGCTCTGGGTCAGGATGGCCTGCACCTGACAGCCCGATTTCTTCAGCAGCCGCACCAGCTCCAGCGCCTTATAGGCCGCGATGCCGCCGCCCACGATCAGCAGGATCTTCCGGTTGGTCAGGACGGCGCTGGACATGTCGCTCCTCTAGCCGCCGCCGCGTTCCGCGTCGAGCGAACGAAAAAGAACATTGTCGGAACATACAACCTGTGGCTAAGTGATGGTGCGGGTTTCACTTGGAGGGTGTGATGAGGGTCTGGATGAGCACGGGCGTCGCCTTCACGGCGGCTCTGACGCTGGCGGCGTGCGGCAACGGGGATTCGGCGGTCGAGACGCGGGACCGGACGGCGGATGAGGGTCAGGTCGAACTGGTCTCCTCGGCGGCCGCCGCGACGCCGACGGAAGCGGGGCGGGCCGAGAAGGCGGTCATCACCGCCAACCGACGCGAGACGGTCGATGAGAAGATCCAGCGCCTCTACCAGCGCAACGGCGCCGACTTCGACGCCCGCTCGGCCGAGGATTTCCTGGACAAGGTCACGGCCTTCACCACCCGGACGCCGTCGGACGTGGAGCGGGTGTCGCGCCCGAACGGGGACACCCTGCTTTATCAGGCCTCGACCAACACCTTCGCGGTCGTGGCGCGCGACGGCACGGCGCGGACCATGTTCAAACCGAGCGACGGCCCGACCTACTGGGCCGAACAGAAGGCCGCCGCCCCGACCTTCGGTCAGAGGCGGTCGCAGAACTAGATCTGCCGGCGCGCGACAAAATCGCCGAAAGAGAATTTATTCTTGTTTAGGCCTTGCGCCGGCGTTCGGGCCACCCCAGCTCAGGCCCTGGTCTTTGACACGTCCGCTCGCCCGATCCGCGTCTTTCAGCGGTCGGCACCCTTTCGCCCTGTCAGGAGGCGGCGAGATCCGACGGCCGCCGCGGATATCGCGGCCTCTCGCCTGCACTGTTCTGCACTCGAAATTCCAGAAACAGTGCAAACCCCGACGCCGCCCGGAGGTGGCGCCTTGGCACTTTGGCACTTTGGCACTCGAAATTCGAAAACCGTGCCAACCGGAAGGCCGTCAGGCCTCGTCGGGTTTCCCGGCCATTTCGCGGATCATGTCCAGCGCCAGCTTCTGCTGCCGGCTGCTGAGCTGCGGCGCCAGACGCGAAATCTCGATGGTGTAGCGCGTCGACGGGAAGTCGTGATCGAAGGGGGCGACGCCGGCTTCGCCCTCGGCCATGCCGGACTGTGCGCCCAGGCCCTGGAAGAAGTAACCGATGTCGACCTTGAAGAAGCGGGCGATGTCCCAGAGCTTCGACGCCGAGATGCGGTTGGCGCCCTTCTCGTATTTCTGGATCTGCTGGAAGGTCAGGCCGAGGGCCCGGCCCAGATCGCTCTGGTTGTATCCGAGGCTGATACGCTTCTCACACACCCGTCTACCCACATGACGGTCCACCGGATGGGGTCCGTCCTCACCGACGCCTCTAACCATTGCTCGTCTTTGGTCCTGGAAATTAACCAGAAGGCACATGCGCCCGTCCGGCCAAGCTGTCACCTGTTAAATTGGAACACTAACTACGCCACAGTCACGCTTTCGGTTTCATGCTCTTCAGGATTTTCATGGCCTCTTCGACCTGATCCGGGGTCAACCGCCGCGCCGCTTTCGCCAGGGCGAGGAGGTCTCGCCGGACGAAATCGGGCCCGACCCAGGTCGAGCCATTCTCTTCAACGCCGGACCCTACCCGATCCGTCGCAGCTGCGACATCTTGGTTCTTGGCGACGTGAATCGGCAGACCGGAGAAGACTTCGGCTGCCTCGACCCCCAGAATGCTGCAGATCTGCCAGATCTGCGGCGCGCTGAAGCGGTTCTCGCCATCCTCCGCATGCTGCAACTGGGCCACCGAGACGCCAAGCCGTGCCGCCATCTGGGTCCGGGTCAGGCCGGCCAGGGTCCGAAGCTCGACGATCCTGGCCCCCAGTGGGCCGTCGATATGTCGCGTCCTCCAGTTCCTCGGCGGCTTGCCCGGCGCGTTCACCCCCGGCGGCTCCGCACGTAAGACAGGACCACCGGCGCCAGACCGGCCAGCACCATCAGCCAGAAGAACAGGTCGCCGAACCGACCATAGGGGGTCACACCGACCGGCTGCGGCAACAGCACGTCGGCCACCCCGCTCTCGCCCGAGCCCAGCCGCGCCCCCTCGACCACCCGCCCCCAGGGGTCGATCATGACCGAGACCCCCGTCGGGGTCGCCCGCGCGACCGGCAGACCCGTCTCGATGGCGCGATAGCTGGCCAGGTTCAGATGCTGGATCGGCCCCGAGGTCGCCCCGAACCAGGCGTCGTTCGACACATTCACGATCCACTCCGGCCGCCCGCCCGCGCCCGGCGTGAACCCCGGATACAGGCTCTCGTAACAGATCAGCGGCTGGACCCTCGGCGCATTGGGCAGGTCGATCGGCGCCGGACGCGGGCCCGGACTGAAATCCGTCGGCATATGCACCAGGCTGCGCACGCCGACGGCGCTCATCAACCCGCCCAGCGGCATGAACTCTCCGAACGGCACCAGCCGGTATTTGTCGTAGACCGCCGTGACCCTGAGCCCCGCTGGACCTTCGTCGGCCAGGGAGAAAAGGCTGTTGTAGTAGCGCGCCCGTCCGTCCGGCCCGGCCTCGCCCCGCGCCAGCCCCATCAGCAGGGTCTGGCCCGGCTGGACCGCATTGGCGATGGCCGGACCGTCCGGCGAGGTCGGGCCGAACACGTCGTTGAAACTGGCCGGCAGGGCGCCCTCGGGCCAGACGATCACGTCCGGTCGGGCCGCACCGGGCTGGGCCGTCAGGCGGATATAGCGATCGACGATCGACTGATAGGCCTCCGGCGTCCATTTCGATTCCTGCGCCACATCGGGCTGGACCAGACGGACCAGGGTGTCGGTGTTGCGAACCTCGGCGCCGCCCAGCCGGATCGACCCGCCGATCACCAAGGCCGCCAGAACCGCCACTCCGCCTAGCGCCACGCTGCCCCGGGCCTTCCGCGTCTCATCCCCCAGCAGAACCGCGAAGGCCGCCACCGCCGCCACCGTCACGAAGCCCAGGCCGTAGACCCCCACCACCGAGGCGAACTGCGACCCCGCCGAGCCTGCGGCCCAGCTGGCCCCCGCCGGATTCCAGGGAAAGCCCGTCAGCACATGGCCACGCAGCCATTCCAGAAGAGCGAAGCATGCCGCGAAGACCAGGACTCGAACCAGCCCCCCCGGCGCGAACCGGCGATAGAGCGCCATGGCCGCGCCCCAGAACAGGCCTATCCCGGCGGGCAGAAGGCTTCCCGCGAACGGCGCCATCCACGCCTGATCCGGGTTGACCAGAAACGCCTCGGCCACCCACCAGCAGCCGACACCGAAATAGCCGAAGCCCGCCAGCCACCCCATCCAGAAGGCGCCGCGCACCGACCCCGACCGCTCGGCCAGCAGCATCAACAGCGGATAGCCCAGCAGCCCCGGCAGGATGCCGAACGGCGGATGCGCCAGCGCCGTCGCCACGCCCGCCAACAGGGCCAGACCGATGCGGCTCCATCGCCCATGGAGCGCCCGGTTCAGCCCATCACTCGATCTGGAAAGAAGCTCAGCAGTCATTCGGCAGCATGTATGGGTCCTCGACGCCCAGACTGGCAAGGATCGCCCGCTCCTCGCCCTCCATCTCTTCGGCCTCGGCGTCGTCCTCGTGATCCCGGCCCAGCAGATGCAGGACGCCATGCACCACCAGATGGGTCAGATGACTGGCCAGGGTCTTGGACTGTTCCCCGGCCTCCCGCGCACAGACGCCGTAGGCCAGAACGATGTCGCCCAGAGGCGCCGCCCCGACCACGCCCGGCATCTCCGCCGCCGGGAAGGACAGGACGTTGGTCGGCTTGTCCTTGCCCCGGAACCGGTCGTTCAGATCGCGCACCGTCTCGTCGTCGGTCAGCAGGACGACCACCGCGCCCGTCTGCGAGCCCAAGGCCGCGACCGCCGCCCGTTCCACCACCGCCTCGACGTCCTCGATGGCGTCGGTCCAGTCCTCGGCCTCGATCTCGACCTCGATCATTGGACGGGGTCTTCCAGATCGGGCGCAGGCCGCCCGGCGGCCGCGTCGGCGTCATAGGCGCGCACGATCCGCTCGACCATGGCGTGACGCACCACGTCCTGAGCCGCGAACTCCAGCACCCCGACCCCCTTCACGTCGCGCAGAATCCGCAGCGCGTGGGCCAGACCGGAATCGCGCGGGTTCAAAAGGTCGATCTGCGACGGGTCGCCGGTCACCACCATCCGGGCGCCCTCCCCTAGTCGGGTCAGGACCATCTTCATCTGCAGGCGGCTGGTGTTCTGAGCCTCGTCGACGATGATGAAGGCGTGGCTCAAGGTCCGGCCGCGCATGAAGGCGATGGGCGCCGCCTCGATCTCTCCCTTGTCGCGGCGACGCTGCACATCCTCGGCCCCGAGGATATCGTTCAACGCCTCCCAGATCGGAGCCAGATAGGGGTCGACCTTCTCGTTCAGGTCGCCCGGCAGGAAGCCCAGCTTCTCGCCCGCCTCGACCGCCGGGCGGGTGATGACCAGCCGGTCCACCTGACCGCGCCGGAGCAGGGACGCCCCATAGGCGGCGGCCAGGAAGGTCTTGCCCGTCCCCGCCGGCCCGACGCCGAAGGTCAGTTCGTGGTTGGCCAGCGTATCCAGATAGCGCGCCTGGGCGTCGGTCTTGGGCACGATCGCCCCGCGCTTGCCGATGGGCAGGGCCATGGGATCGACCCGACGCCCGCCGCCGGTCACGCCCGTCCGCGCCGCGCCGATTCCGGCCCGCACGTCGGCCTCATTGACCTCCGCGCCCTTTTCGACGCGGGCGGCCAGACCTTCGATCACCTGTCTGGCGTTCGCCCGGTCGCGCGTCCCGCCGTTGATCGAGACCCCGCCGCCGGGCGCCTCGATCAGCACCTTGAAGGCGTCCTCGATCAGGGCGACATGGCGGCTGTTCGGACCGATGACGGCCCTCAGAGCCTTGTCGTCCAACGCCAGGAATTCGGATTCACGCGCCAATCAGGCTGCCTTTCAGACTGTTCTGGTTGCCCTGTTCGATCCGGACCGGAACGATCTGGCCGAGCAGATGATCCGCGCCATCGACATGGACGGACTGCAGGTAGGGGGAGCGGCCGATGCCCTGCGCCCGCAGCTCGTGACGGCCCTTGCGCTCGAACAGGACATTCAGCGTCTTGCCGACCTGGGCCTGGTTGAAAGCGACCTGCTGTTCGAACAGCAGGTCCTGAAGCGCCTTCAGCCGTTCCTTCATCACCTCGGCCGGGATCTGGCCCGGCATGGTGGCGGCGGGCGTGCCCGGGCGGGGCGAATACATGAAGGAGAAGCAGGCCGCGTAGTCGACCTGACGCACCAGATCCATGGTGTCCTCGAACTCCCGATCCGTCTCGCCGGGGAAGCCGACGATCATGTCGCCGGCCAGCGCCAGATCGGGGCGCGCCTCGCGGATGCGGCCGATCAGGTCGATGTATTTCTGACGCCCGTGCTTCCTGTTCATCAGGCGCAGGATCCGATCCGACCCCGCCTGCACCGGCAGGTGCAGATAAGGCATCAGGGCGTCCAGCTCGGCATGGGCCGCGATCAGGTCGTCCGACATGTCGTTGGCGTGGCTGGTCGTATAGCGGATGCGGTCCAGACCGGGGATCTCGGCCAGCGCCCGCGCCAGTCTGGCCAGGGTCCAGACCGTGCCGTCCGGTCCCTCTCCGTCATAGGCGTTGACGTTCTGGCCCAGCAAGGTGACCTCACGGACGCCCTGGTCCGCCAGTCCGCGCGCCTCGGCGAGCACGTCGGCGACCGGCCGCGACCATTCGGCGCCGCGCGTATAGGGGACGACGCAGAAGCTGCAGAATTTGTCGCATCCCTCCTGCACCGTCAGGAAGGCGGTGAAGCCCTTCACGCCGCGCGCCACAGGCATGGCGTCGAACTTTTCGTTGGGGGCGAAGTCGGCGCCGATCCGCTCTCCGCGCGACCGTGCGGTGCGGGTCAGGAGCTCGGGCAGCTGGTGATAGGCCTGGGGGCCGACGACGATGTCGACCGCCGGAGCGCGCAGCATGATCTCCTCGCCCTCGGCCTGGGCGACGCAGCCGGCGACGGCGATGGTCATGCCGCCCTCGCCGCGCTCCAGCTTGCGCTCGCGCATCTGCCGGATCTTGCCGAGCTCGGAATAGATCTTCTCGCCAGCCTTCTCGCGGATGTGGCAGGTGTTCAGGATGACGAAGTCGGCGCCCTCGGGGCTGTCGGTCGTGGCGTAGCCCAGCGGGCGCAGGACATCGGCCATGCGCTCACTGTCATAGACGTTCATCTGGCAGCCGTAGGTCTTGATGAACAGCCGCTTGGTCCCCTCGGGGGCGGCGGCCGTCTCGACCTCGGGCAGGGTCAATGTATCGGACATGCGGGCCTTCTAATCCCGCAGGCCCGCCGACGCCAATCGGCTCAGTGGTCGTGCCGGTGGGCGTTGCGGTTGAAGATCAGGCCTTCGCGCTCCGACGGCTCGGCGCCCTCGATGGGCTTGCCGTAGAGCTCCAGCTTGTGGCCGATCAGTTCGAAGCCGAGACGTTTGGCGATCTCGGTCTTCAGCCGTTCAATCTCGGCGTCGAAGAACTCGATGACCTCGCCGGTCTTGGTGTCGATCAGGTGGTCGTGGTGGTCGTCGCCGGCCTCTTCATAGCGGCTGCGGCCGTCGCCGAAGTCGTGCTTCTCGACCACGCCGGCTTCCTCGAACAGGCGCACGGTGCGGTAGACGGTGGCGATCGAGATATGCGGGTCGATGGCGGAGGCGCGGCGGTACAGCTCCTCCACGTCGGGGTGGTCCTCGGCGCTGCCCAGAACGCGGGCGATCACCCGGCGCTGTTCGGTCATACGCATGCCGCGCTCGGCGCAGAGTTTTTCGATCCGGTCCATGGACGGTGAAGATAGAGGCGCGATCCGCCTCTGGGAAGCCGGTTCAGCCAAGGCTGAGAACAAGAATGAGGGCGTCGGCCGCCGGGCCGTCCGCACGCGGATAATAGCGCCGCCGCCGTCCCGCCGCCTCGAAGCCGAGCGAGCCGTAGAGGCCGCGCGCCGGGGCGTTGTCCTCGGCGACCTCCAGGAACAGGCGGGTCGCGCCGAGGGCGGCGGCCCGCTGGCTCGCCGCTCCGACCAGACGACCGCCCAGACCCTGCCGGCGGGCGGAGGGGCGGACCGCGAGGGTCAGGATCTCCGCTTCGTCGGCCACGGCGCGGATCAGGATGAAGCCGTCATTGCCGCCCTCCAAAACCACGCCGGTCTGGGTCAGGAGGTCGGCGAAGGCCTCGGCCGACCAGGGCGCGTCGAAGGCCTCGGCGTGGAGGGCCGCCAGGGCCTGGGCCAGCTCGGTTTCGGCCGTCATGCGCCGACGGCGGCGGGGCGGGCCTGACCGGGCAGACGGGTCGGCGGGGTCGCGTCGGGAGCGCGCAGATAGAGGGGGGTGGGCGGATGGGTCGCAGGGTCGTGGGCCGCCGTCAGGGCCGCGAGTGCCTCCACCGTGGGGTTACGGATCAAGCTCGTAAGAGCCTCCGAGGAAAAAGGCTCATCCTTTGCCGATCGAGGGTTCGTCTCGGGCCAGTGACGAGACAAGGCCTCAGCGATCAGGGGTGCGCCGCTGCCAACAAGTGACCAGGAGAAGCTACGCGGCTTCAAAAAACGGCGGCAGGCCTCGTCGACATCCAGAGCTTCGGGAGGCGCATCCGCCCGATCACCATGGAAGCTCTGGAAATAAATCTGGCCTCGCCGGGCGTCGATGGCGGCCAGAACTCCGAGGTCGCTGGACTGAACCTCCTTGGACCGCGCCAGGGCCTCCAGCGTCGAAATTCCGACCACCGGTAGATCGAGCGCCGCGCCCAAACCTTGCGCGAAGGCGAGACCGACGCGGAGGCCCGTGAAGGAGCCCGGGCCTACGGTGACGCCGATGCGGTCGAGGGACTGGAACCCGCCGCCGGCCTCGGCGACGGCGTCGCGGACGAAGCCGCCCAGACGCTCGGAATGGCCGCGCGCCATGAGTTCGGTGCGAACGCCCAGCGCCCGGCCGTCCTCGAAGACGGCGGCGGTGCAGGCGTCCAGCGCGGTGTCGATGACCAGGACCCGCATGGGGTCAGATCACCTGTTCGACGCTGGTCACCTCGGGGACGTAGTGTTTCATCATCTGCTCGACCCCGGCCTTCAGGGTCATGGCGGACGACGGGCAGCCGGCGCAGGCGCCGCGCATGCGCAGCTTCAGAACGCCGCTTTCCTCGTCGAAGGCGTCGAACAGGATGTCGCCGCCGTCCTGGGCCACGGCCGGGCGGATGCGGCTGTCGAGCAGGGATTTGATCTCGGCGACGATCTCGGAGTCCTCGGTCGCATCTTCGGCGCCGGCCTCGCCTTCGCGCAGCAGGGGCGCGCCCGAGACGAAATGGTCCATGATGACCGACAGGATCTCGGGCTTCATCTCCGACCAGTCGCGGCCGTGCTCGGCCTTGGTGACCGAGACGTAGTCGGCGCCGAAGAAGACGCCGGAGACGTCCTCCAGGGTGAACAGGGCCTCGGCCAGGGGCGAAGCCGTCGCCTGGTCGATCGACAGGAACTCGCGCGAACCGGCGGGCGCGACGTCGCGTCCGGGCAGGAATTTCAGGGCGTTCGGGTTCGGGGTCGGTTCGGTCTGGATGAACATGGGCGGGAGATGCGCTCAGGGGCGGCGGATCGCAAGGGCGGGATCCGGACTCCAAAACACCGTCCGAAGCGTCCGAAGAGTCCGAAGCGTTCGGATGGGGGCGGGAGGTGCGGACGATGGGAAAGACCGGAGACAGTGTCTCACGGTTTTCGGGGACGTTAAGAATAGAGCTGCGTTTTCGGGCGGAGCGTTGATTTTTAAGGGAGATTTGGCGGGGGTTACGCCAACAACGCCCCTTCTCCCCTTGCGGGAGAAGGTGGCCGAGCGCAGCGAGGTCGGATGAGGGGTGACTCCCGGTTTGTCCGGTGAGCCGCCTGATCCATTCATCTCGTCTGCGTCCTCGTACCCCTCATCCGTCGGGCTTCGCCCGCCACCTTCTCCCGCAAGGGGAGAAGGGAAAGGGGTTACGCCAGATCCTCGATCTCGGCGTCGGTGAGTTCGCCGGGGACGATGGTGACGGGGAGCTTCCGCCCCCCGAAGGCCGCGCCCTGTTTGAGGACGGCGGAAACCAGGGGCCCCGGTCCGCGTCCGCCGGCGCCGGCGGCCAGGACCAGAATCTTGATCTCGGGGTCCTCGCCGACGACCTTGCGAATGGCGCCCTGGGGTTCGCCCTCCTCGATCAGAAAGATGGGCTGGGCGCCCGAACGCTCCTGGGCCTCCTCGCCCAGGCGGTTCAGCAGCTGTTCGGCCTCGGCCCGCTGCTGACGCTGGATTTCCTCGCGCACCCCGGCCCAGTGCTCGTCCGAGCCGCCGGGGATGATCCGGAGGAGGGCCACCCGGCCGCCGGTCGACCGCGCCCGGCGCGAGGCATAGCGCAGGGCCGCCTCGA
Source organism: Brevundimonas staleyi (assembly GCF_041893865.1). Taxonomy (GTDB): domain Bacteria; phylum Pseudomonadota; class Alphaproteobacteria; order Caulobacterales; family Caulobacteraceae; genus Brevundimonas; species Brevundimonas staleyi. The sequence continues at coordinate 411,698 of NZ_CP169082.1, read as the reverse complement.
ACTCGGGGCTGTCATCGACGACGACGAGGAACTTCCGGGGCATCAGAGCGCCCCTGCGACCTGGCGGATCTGACCGTTGGCGATGGTCAGTTTGGCGAAAGTCCAGCCCGTGCCCGAGGCCTCGATCTCGTCCACGGCGGCGCGAACGCCCTCGACGATCTCCAGACGCGGCCCGATCCAGGCGTCGACGGCGGCCTCGGCGGTCGCCTCGGTGTCGCCCACGGCCGGGTCGGAGGCCTTGGCCACCGCGCGGGTCAGGGCGACCTGTTCGCTCATCAGGTCCTCGATCAGACGACGCACGGCCAGACGGTCGAAATGATCGCCCGACGGCACGGCGCCGGCGGCGGCGCGCAGACGGTCGAAGTCGAAGGCGGCGCCGACCTGGTGGTACAGGCGGGCCATCCGGGGTTCGGACCAGCCGGCCTCTTTCGCCAGATCGCCGATGTCGGCGGTGGCGACCAGGGGACGCAGCATGGAGACGGTCTGGGCCAGATCCTCACCCACCCCCATGTCGGCGAAGGTCTTGAGCCTGTCGGCCAGACGGCCCTGTTCGAACTGCGAAAGGACGTCGCCCCCGGCGGCGCGCAGGGCATCGGCGGCCGGACGATAGGCCTCGATCAGCCCCTGGACCGTCGCCCCCTCGCGGCCCGCGCGACGGGCCAGCCAGAAGGTCTGACGCCGCAGGACGGTGGAGATTTCGGTGTAGAGGGCCGTCTGGGTCTCGGCCGGGACCTTGAGGTCCAGCGCATTGACCGCATCCCAGGCCTCGTCGAGGCGGAAGACGCGACGCGCGGCCTCGAAGGCGATGACCAGGGCGGTGGTGTCGCAACCCGCCGCCGCCCGCAGACGGTCGGGGAAGGTCGGGCCCGTCATGTTGACGATCTCGTTGCAGAGGACGGTGGCCACGATCTCGCGCCGCAGCCGGTGGCCCTGCATCTGCTTCTCGAACCTGGCCAGGGGTCCGGGGAAGTAGCGGACCAGGGTCTCTTCGAAGAAGGGATCCTCGGGCGCCCTGGAGGCCACGATCTCGTCGGCCAGTTCCAGCTTGGAATAGGCCATGAGGACGGCCAGTTCCGGACGGGTCAGGGCCAGGCCGGCGGTCTTCATCTCGCCGATGCGGAGGTCGCCGGGCAGGCCCTCGACCTTGCGGTCCAGTTTGCCGCGCGCGGTCAGGGACTGCATGAAGCGCGACTGGACGTCGAGCGCGGCCGAACCTTCGGCCTGTTGCAGGGTCAGGGCCAGGGTCTGGTCGTAGTTGTGGGCCAACACCTTGAGACCGACCTCTTCCGTCATCGAGGCCAGCAGCGGCACGCGCTTCTCCAGAGGCAGGGCCCCCTGGGCGACGGCGGCGCCGATCAGGATCTTGATGTTGACCTCGTGGTCGGAGGTGTCGACGCCGGCGGAGTTGTCGATGGCGTCGGTGTTGATCCGGCCACCGTTGGCCGCAAACGCGATCCGGCCCGCCTGGGTGAGGCCGAGGTTGGCCCCCTCCCCCACGACCTTGACGCGCAGTTCGTCGGCGTTGATGCGGAGCGCGTCGGTGCCCTTGTCGCCGACCTGGGCGTCGGTCTCGGCCGCCGACTTCACATAGGTGCCGATGCCGCCGAGGTAGAGCAGCTCGGTCGGCGCCTTCAGGATGGCGCGGATCAGGCTGACGGGGTCGAGGGCCGTGTCGGTGATGTCGAGCGCGGCGCGGATTTCCGGCGTCAGTTCGATCGACTTGGCCGAGCGGGAGAAGACGCCGCCGCCTGTCGAGATCTTCGACTTGTCGTAGTCCTGCCAGGACGAGCGCGGCAGCTGGAACAGGCGGTTCCGCTCTTCCCACGACGAAGCCGGTTCCGGGGTCGGGTCGATGAAGATGTCGCGGTGGTCGAAGGCGGCGACCAGTTTGGAGGCCTTGGACAGCAGAAGGCCGTTGCCGAAGACGTCGCCCGACATGTCGCCGACGCCGACGACGGTGAAGGGTTCGGTCTGGATGTCCTTGCCGATCTCGCGGAAGTGGCGCTTGACCGCCTCCCAGGCGCCGCGGGCGGTGATGCCCATGGCCTTGTGGTCGTAGCCGACCGAACCGCCGGAGGCGAAGGCGTCGTCCAGCCAGAAGCCGTAGTCGGCCGAGACCCCGTTGGCGATGTCGGAGAAGGTCGCCGTGCCCTTGTCGGCGGCCACGACCAGATAGGGGTCGTCACCCTCGAACGGCACCACATTGGCCGGACGGATCACGCCGCCGTCGGCCGAGATGTTGTCGGTGATGTCCAGAAGGCCGGACAGGAAGGTCTTGTAGGCGCGGATGGCCTCGGCCTGCTGGGCGTCGCGGTCGGCCCCGGCGCGGACCATGCCGGCCAGGAATTTCGGGAAGAAGCCGCCCTTGGAGCCGACGGGCACGATGACGGCGTTCTTGACCTGCTGGGCCTTCACCAGACCCAGGACCTCGGTGCGGAAGTCGTCGCGACGGTCCGACCAGCGCAGGCCGCCGCGCGCCACCGGGCCGAAGCGCAGGTGGACGCCCTCGATGTGCGGGGCCCAGACGAAGATCTCGCGATAGGGCTTGGGCAGGGGCAGGTCCTCGAGTTCGCGGGACGCGATCTTGATCGAGATGTGGGGCTTGAAGCCGCCGTCGCCCCCGTCCTGCTTGGGCGTCGTCTGGTAGTAGTTCGAGCGTTTGATCGCCCCGATCAGGGCGGCCATGCGACGCAGGGCCCGGTCGTGGTCCAGCGACTTCACCTCCATCAGGAGGGCGGTGATCTTGTCGGTCAGCTCGGCGACCTGGGGTTCGCGCTCTTCGTAGCTTCCGCCATGCGCCGGATCGAATTTGCAGGCGAACAGGCTGAGCAGACCGCGCGCGATGGCGGGATAGTCGCGCAGGGCCTCTTCCTGCACGGCCTGGGACGGATCCAGCCCCGTCTGCTGGCGATAGCGGGCGAGGGTGCGGATCAGGGCCGCTTCGCGCCAGCTGACGCCCAGTTCCAGCACCAGACGGTTGAAGCCGTCGCTTTCGGTCTGGCCGTTCCAGACGGCGAAGAAGGCCGCCTCGAACGGGGCCTTGATGTCGCCGAAGGCCAGGGCCGCGCCGCGCGGATCCTCCATCAGGAACTCGTGGACGTGGAACTCCGCAGTCGTGCCCGAATGCGCGGCCGGGCGGATGGTGTGGTTGAACTCCTCCAGCGTCTTCAGGCCCATGTCAGCCAGGATCGGCAGGACGTCGGACAGGGGCACGGGGCTCCCGCGACGGTAGAGTTTGAAGCGGAACTGCAGCGGGCTGTCGCTCGGCGCGCGGAAGGCGCGCACCGCCACCGGTTCGCCCTCGCCGACCTCTCCGGTCGCGTTCAGCCGGTCGAGCTCCTCCAGGTCCGTGACGGCTTCGGCGGCGTCATAGTGTTCGCGATAGCCGGGACCGAAGGCCTCGGCCCAGCGGGCGCTCATGGCGCCGATCTGGCTGTCGTCGATGTCGGCGGCGCGGAGCGCGCTCTCGAAGCGGTCGACCCAGCTGCGGCCCGTCTCGATGATCTCGGCGTCCAGGGTGCGGACGTCCGGCGTCTGGTGTTCGCCGGGCGTCACCCCGATGATGTAGTGGATGCGGACCAGAGGCGCGTCCGACAGCTGGGGATACCAGGCGGACAGGCGACCGCCCCAGGCGCGGGCGAGGATGCGGCCGATCCGCTCGCGGACGCCGGCGTCGAACCGCTCGCGCGGCACGAAGGCCAGGACCGAGACGAACCGGTCGAACGGGTCCTTGCGCGTGAAGGTCTTGATCCGGGGACGGTCGTAGAGGTGCAGGATGCCGAGCGCCGTTTCCAGCAGCTCGTCCTCGGTGATCTGGAAGAGCTCGTCCCGGGGATAGTTCTCCAGGATGTTCTTCAGCCGCTTCTCGTTGTGCGAGCCGGGCGCCTTGCCGGCGCGGGCCAGGACGTTGGCGACCTTGCGACGGATCAGGGGCACCTGGGACGGCGGACGGTCGTAGGCCTCGGCGGTGAACAGGCCCACGAACCGGGTCTCGCCCGACGGACGGCCGTCGTCGCCGTACCGTTTGACCCCGACGTAGTCCATGTAAGCCCGGCGGTGGACGCGGCTTCTGAGGTTCGCCTTGGCCACGGTGACCGGGTCCGACAGGTCGATCTGGCGCTTCATCTGGGCGGTCAGGACGGCCGGCTCGGAGGAGCGACGCAGCACGGTGCGCTCCGGGTCGCGCAGGACGCCGATGCCGGCGCCCGACTGGTCCAGCGGGGCCTCGGCCGCATAGCCGCCGTCCTGGGTGCGCGGATAGTCGTAGTCGCGGGCGCCGAGGAAGACGAAGGCGTCGTCGTTGAGCGAGCGCAGGAAGGCCAGGTTCTCGGCCACGATCTCCGGGTCGATGCCGCCGGGGCAGGCCTCGAGGTGGGCGATGGACCGGGCCATCAGCTCGTTCATGGCCGGATAGTCGGCGACGGCGGTGTGGACATCGGCCAGGGTCTGTTCGACGCCGGCCGTCAGGGCCTCGCGCCGCTCGGGCGGCAGGGGGTCGATGACCAGGACGATCAGGGATTCGCGCGCGTCGGCGGCGGCCTTGCGCGATCCGTCCGCCTGGCGGGCCAGTTTCAAGACGGGGTGGAAGAGGGCGCGAACCGTGACGCCGGTGTCGGCCAGCTCGCCCATGACGCTGTCGACCAGGAAGGGGCCGTCGTCCTGGACGATGCGAAGAACGTCATAGGGGGTCTGGCGGCCCGAGGCGGCCAGGGGTTCGACCGAGACGCGGGTCTCGCCCGGATTGCGCCGTTCGGCCCAGCGCCAGGCGTCGGCCAGGACCGAGCCCACGTCGCCGAGCGCCAGTTCCGGGGTTTCGTCCTCGGCATAGTCCTCGAAGGCCTGGGCGACGAAGGACTGTTCCAGCTCGCCCGACCCGCCGCCGCCTCCCATCGCCCCCGCGAAAGCCTTTTGCAGCGCCTCCGGACTGGAGGGCTGGGACGAGGAGCGGAGGTCGCCGGACATGGGCAGGGTCTCGAAAGGCGCGGCCGGGGCCGCCGGGATCTGGACCGGACGCTATCGCTCAACCGTTACGCTGGCATCACCGAAAGAGACGCGTCCCGTCCCTGAACCGTTGGATAGGCCGGACCGGGCGGCTCGGAAAGTCCGGAAACGACAAACCCTGCAACAAGACCTTTCAGGGAGGAATCTTATCGGCGTTAAGTCTTTTCCGGCGAAAACATCTCTTCGCATCTGCGAAATAAAGAAAAGGCCGCCGGACGGGGGTCCGACGGCCTCCTTGGACCGACGCTGGAGGGGGGAGAGAGCGCCGGTCAGTTCCGTCGCGGCCTTGGGGGAGGGGAGGGGGCCACGACGTCTGAATGGCAGATGGGAGGCCGTGATCGGTCCCGCAAGGGGTCCGGCGTCAGGTCTCCTTCGCGGCCGCACGTGGCTGTTTGACGCGGCCCCTGGCCTTGGCGGCGGGCTTGGCGTGGTCGTCCTCGTCCTCGGCATAGGGCTTGCCGTCGCCCGAAAGGAGGATGGCGACCCACATGGAGCCCTTGAACTCGGCCAGGATGGCCATGGCCATGACGGCGAGCGGCGTCGACAGGAACATGCCGACCACGCCCCACATCTTGCCCCACAGCGCCAGGGCCAGAAGGACGGCGACCGGGTCGATGTTCTGGTTGTCGCCCTGCATCCGGGGCTGGATGGCGTTGCCGACGACGAAGAGAATGACCTGCAAGCCCACCAGAAGGATCAGGGCCGGCCAATAGGTCTCGAACTGCACCAGGGCGAACAGGGGCGGGGCGAGACCCGCGATCGCGCCGCCCAGCACCGGGATGAAGCCGACCACGAAGATGACGAAGGTCCAGAACTCGGCGTTCTGGAGCCCCACCAGACGCATCAGTATCCAGGCGGCGACGCAGATGATGGCGCCGGTGACGGTCTGGACCCACAGATAGCCTTCGACCCCGCCGCGCACGCGCTGGAAGACTTCGGAGGCCTCCTGACGCCCGTCGCGATGGGGGAAGAGGGCGACCAGCTTGCGACGGAAGCCGTTCTGGGCCGCCAGCAGGAAGGCCAGATAGACCATGACGAAGAAGGCGCCGGACACCACGCCCTGAACCTGGAAGGCCAGCGAGGTCAGGTAGCCGCGCAGGTCGATGCCGCGCAGCAGGTCCTGGGCCGTCGGCGGGGTGGTCATGCCGAACAGGTGCGCCCCGTCGGCGATGATGGCGTCGATCCGGGGGCCGATGTTGCTGGAGACGCCGGACGCGTCGGTGAAGAAGCCCGCGGCGCCGTTCACGATGAAGGCGATGGCGGCCAGGAAGCCGATCACGACGACCGTCAGGGCGGCGGTGCCGGCCCAGTGGCGGGGCAGTGTGGTCCGCTCCTCGATGAACCGCTTCACCCCGTCGATCATGATCAACAGGAAGATGGCCATGGCCAGGGGCGTCAGGATGTCCCGCAACCATACCAGGGCGGCGCCCACGGCCACCACGGCCATGGCCACCAGGGCGTTGCGGGCGACGGTCGAGGTCGGAACGGCGATGGGCGGTTTCATGCCGGAAGTTGTCGGCGGGGTCGCGGCGGCGGTCAATCGCCGATTGGCGACGGGCTCGGCCACCGCTAAGTCTCGGACAAGGAGATCCGCATGACCGACGCCGCCGCAAATCCGGGCCTGTTCCTCGGCCAGTCCAACGACGGCGCCGCGCCGCAGCGGGAAATCCTGCTGTGGAACCGGGCCAACCGGCACGGGGTGATCGCGGGCGCGACCGGCACCGGCAAGACGGTGACCCTGCAGATCATGGCCCAGGGCTTTTCGGACATGGGCGTCCCGGTCTTCTGCGCCGACGTGAAGGGCGACCTGTCGGGCATCAGCCAGGTCGGCGCCCCCAACGAGAAACTGATCGCCCGCGCCGAGGGCATGGGCCTGACCCTGACGCCCAAGGCCGCGCCGACCGTCTTCTGGGACCTGTATGGCCAGAAAGGGCATCCGGTCCGGGCCACGGTGTCGGAGATCGGGCCGCTGCTGATGGCGCGGATGCTGGACCTGAACGAGGTGCAGGAGGGCGTCCTGACCGTCGCCTTCCACGTCGCGGACAAGGAAGGGCTGCTGCTGCTCGACCTCGACGACCTGCGCTCCATGCTGGTCTATGTCGCCGAAAACGCCGCCCGGATCGGTCGCGAGGTCGGCAACGTCGCCCCCGCCTCCATCGCCTCGATCCAGCGCGCCCTGTTGCAGCTGGAACAGGACGGCGGCGACGCCTTCTTCGGCGAGCCGGCCCTGAAGCTGACCGACATGATGCGGACGAGCCTCGACGGCCGGGGTCAGGTCAATGTTCTGGATTCGACCCGGCTGATGAACAGCCCGCGCCTGTACAGCGCCTTCCTGCTGTGGCTGATGTCGGAGCTGTTCGAACAGCTGCCCGAGATCGGCGATCCGGAAAAGCCGCGTCTCGTCTTCTTCTTCGACGAGGCCCACCTGCTGTTCAAGGATGCGCCCAAGCCGCTGCTGGAAAAGGTCGAGCAGGTGGTGCGCCTGATCCGGTCCAAGGGGGTCGGGGTCTATTTCATCACCCAGAACCCGGCAGACATTCCCGACAGCGTCCTGGCCCAGCTGGGGAACCGCATCCAGCACGCCCTGCGCGCCTACACCCCCGCCGACCAGCGCGGGCTGAAGGCGGCGTCCGAGAGCTTCCGCGTCAATCCGGCCTTCGACACCAAGGACGCCATCCAGGCGCTCGGCACCGGCGAGGCCCTGGTCTCGACCCTGGACGAGAAGGGGGCGCCCCGCGTCGTCTCCCGCACCCTGATCCGCCCGCCGGACAGCCGCCTGGGTCCCGCGACCGATGCCGAGCGCGCCGCCGTCATGGCCTCAAGCCCGGTGAAGGGGGTCTATGACACCGTCATCGACCGCGAATCCGCCGAGGAAGTCCTGGCCGCCCGCCACGCCGCGAGCGAAGCCGCCACCCCGCCCGAACCCAAGGCCCCCAAGGCCGGCCGCGCCCCCGCCGCCCCGAAGGCCCCGCCCGCGCCCAAGGCGCCGCGCAAGTCCAACCGTCAGACGCCTCTGGAGGCCCTGACCAAGTCGGTGCTGCGGACGGCGGGTTCGACCATCACGCGGGAACTGCTGCGGGGCGTGCTGGGCGGGCTGAAGCGGCGGTGAGATCTAGATCTCCTCCCCGTCGCGCAGCGATGGGGAGGTGGCAGCGAGCCCTTTCGCGAGCTGACGGAGGGGGCGACCGGGTCTCACCAGATCAGCACACTCCAACCCTCATTCAGACCACCGTCTCGCCCCCTCCGTCACGGCGCTGAAGACGCGCCGCGCCACCTCCCCATCCTTCGGACGGGGAGGAGAAAGGTCAGCGCGGAACCAGCCGCCACATCCTGAGCGGATGCCGGACCGCCCCGGCTTCTTCGCCCGCGGCATGGCCTCGGCCCATGTAGAGGTCCGCCCGCACGGGGCCGCGAATGGCCGAGCCGGTGTCGAGCGCCATGACCAGACCCGAATAGCCGTGTCGCGCACCCCTCAGGTTTCCGGCGCCGGCCGAGATCCAGGCCAGGTCGCCGTAGGTCCAGCTGGCCGGATCGACGGCGATGGCGCGGCGCGCGGGCAGGGGCACGCCGGCCGCCCCGGCCGGGTCGCCGCCATCGTCGGGGTCCATGGCGAAATAGATGTAGCGGGGGTTCAGAGCCGTGATCGTCCGCGCTTCCGGCCCGCGATGGGCGGCCAGCCAGGCGCGGATCGCCTCGCCCGAGGTGCCGTTGGCGGGCAGGAGGCCGCGTTCGGCCATCGGCCGGGCGATGCCGACGAAGCGGTGGCCGTTGTCGGCGGCGTAGGCGGCGCGGGCCTTCGACCCGTCCTCGAAGGTCAGATAGCCGGAGCCCTGGATCTGGAGGAAGAACAGGTCCTCGGCCCGCATCCAGGCCAGGGGCGGCGAGGGCGGGGGCCCGGCCTCGATCACGGCGCGCTCGGCCAGGACCTGGCCGCGCGTCCAGCCCGCGGGGCGGCCGAGGACGGGCGTGTCGAACTCGCGGTCCGGGAACCGACGCGCCTGATACTCCGGCGCGAAATAGGAGGTCAGGAGGCCCGGCCCGCCGTCGGCGGTCTCGGCCGCAACCACGGCGAACCCCTCCTCGAAGAAGGCCCGCGCCATCGAGGGGGTCACCGGGCGCGAGGTCCGGCGGATATGCTGGGCCCGCTCGCACTGGCGGGTCGAGGCGGCGTCACGGGCGACACGGCAGGCAGCGGCATAGGCGTCAAAGGCTGCCAGATGATCCTCATCGGCCCAGCCCGGCAGGGTCTGAGGCCCGGGAAGGCTGGAGGTCTGGGGCGGTCGGGTCGGCACGTGCGGCTGCGTCGGCGAAACCTGACCCTCCGGTCGCGGCGTCGCACACCCCGCCAGGAGCAGAAGCGTCCCGGCCAGTACGAGCCTCAGGTCGAATCCCACCGGGCGGTCGCCCGGTCAGGCGGTGGCGGGTTCGACGCGGGCGAGGACCCAGTTGGGGTCGGCGGCGCCCAGGGTGCGTTCGAAGGTCCAGTGTTCGGCCGTGCGGCGTTCCTCGATACGCGGTTCGGACGCCGGAGCGCCGGGGGTGGCCTCGGCTTCCGGCAGGAGGATCTTGGAACGGATTTCGGCGAGGAAGCGGACCTTGGCGACGGCGCGGTCGCCCTCGGCGGAGGCCAGTTCCAGATCGGCGCGGGGCGTCTGGAGGAACTCGACCTGTTCGGTCTCGCCGCGCGTTTCGCGGGCGGCGATGCCGGTTTCGAAGGAATCGAGTACGGCGGGGGTCAGGAGCGGCTTCAGCGCGGCGCGATCGCCGGAGGCGTAGCCGCGCACGATGGTCTCATAGGCCTGGCGGGCGCCCTCGATGAACTTCACCGGGTCGAAGGCCGGGTCGCGGGCGCGCAGGGATGCGGCGGCGGCCAGGGTGGCGGCATCCAGGGCCGGGATCTTCACCGGCGCGTCCGGCCCGGCGGGGGCCGTGGGCAGGGCGGGGGTCTTGGCGTCCTCCTGCGGCTGACGACCGACCTTCTTGCCCAGCACATTGTAGAGCTGGAACAGGACGACGGCCGCGATCACGGCGAAGATGACGAGCGAGAACTGTACCGGCACGGGGTTTCCCTGGATGGCGTCCTGAATCCGGCCGAAGGGCCGGGTGCGTCGGACGCGACGATTACGGTCTGATATGGGCCGGCGCAAGGCGGCGCGCACCCCTGTCGCCTTGTGACATCCCGCCGCTACGTGACAAGCGACCTCGCTCAAGGCGGGAGCGGCCCAAAAAGTTGCGACAGGTCCGGGCGGATGCTAGTCGCCGCGCCTCATATCCTCGCCATCTTGAACGGCTCCGCTTCCATGACCGACGTTTCGCCCGCCGACGCCAACGGCGCCGCCCAGACCAACCAGGCCCCGGCTCCGGGCTTCCGCATCCTGGCCCAATTCGTCCGCGACCTGTCGTTCGAGAACCCCAGGGCGCCCGACAGCCTGCGGATGGACGGCAAGCCCGCCATCGACATGGGCGTGGAGCTGAACGCCCAGGGTCGTCCGGACGGTCTGTTCGAAGTCGACCTGAAGCTGTCGATCAAGGCCTCGCTGGAAAACGCTCCGGTCTTCCACGTCGAGCTCTTGTACGGCGGCCTGTTCCAGCTGACCGGCATTCCGGAAGCCGACATCGAGCCGATGCTGCTGATCGAATGCCCGCGCTATCTGTTCCCCTACGCCCGCGAGATCGTCGCCCGTGCGACGGCCGACGGCGGCTTCTACCCACCCTTCATGCTGGACCCGATCGACTTCGCCGGCATCTACACGGCGCGTCAGCAGCAGCAGGCGCAACAGGGCGGCGCGGCCTAAGCCGTTTCGGCCGCGGGTTCGACCTCGAGCCCGTAACCGGCCCAAAGGGTGCGATCCTTCAGGGTCGCCAGCAGGAAGGCGCGATGCGCCTCCACCTCTTCCGGATGGATGCGCGGCGTCAGCGGACGCGGGCGCGGCTGATAGCCGCCCGAGGCCGCATGGGCGGCGGCGGCCTGGGTCTGGCGGCCGCTGGAGAGATCCAGGCGGCGCTCCTTGCCGCCCTTCAGCTCCAGATAGACCTCGGCCAGCAGACGGGCGTCGATCAGGGCGCCGTGGAACGAGCGGTCGGCCAGCGAGACCTTGTAGCGTTTGCAGAGCGCATCCAGCGAGTTCGGCATGCCCGGCCACACCGTCTGGGCCAGCTGAAGCGTGTCGATCCAGCGCGCCTCGGGCAGGAGCGGATAGCCGCACCGGCCGTACTCGTGGTCGATGAAGTTGCGGTCGAACTGGGCGTTGTGGGCGATGACGGGCGCGTCGCCGATGAAGTCCGCCAGGTCGATCAGGATTTCGGCGAACTTTGGCGCATCCTTCACCTTGTCGTCGGTGATGCCGTGGACCCGGGTCGCGTCCGGCGGGATCGGGCGCTCCGGGTTGACGAAGCGGTGGAAGGTCCGGCCCGTCGGCAACAGGTCCATGATCTCGATACAGCCGACCTCGATCAGCCGGTCGCCCGTGCGCGGGTCGAAGCCGGTGGTTTCCGTATCGAGGACGATTTCGCGGGTCATGCCCTCTTAATGGGGGCGTTCGTCGCCTAGCGAAAGAGTCCGCACCGGCCGTTTCCAGCCCGGCGACAGAACCATCCCCACGATTTCCGCGACGCGGGCGCGGGCCGCCTCCAGTCCCCGGCCGGTGTCGATGACGAAGTCGGCGCGGCGGCGCTTTTCGTGGTCCGGCGTCTGGCGGGCCAGGATGGCCTCGAACCGTTCGACCGTCATGCCGGGGCGGGCGAGGACCCGGCGGCGCTGGGTTTCCGGATCGGCCGAGACCACGACCACCGCGTCCACGGCCTTGTCGCCCCCGGTCTCGAACAACAGGGGGATGTCCAGCACGGCCAGTCTCACGCCCTTCGCCCGCGCCGCCTCCAGATCGGCCGCGCGCCCGGCGGCGACCAGGGGGTGGACGATGGCCTCCAGCCGCTTGAACGCCTGATCGTCCCGGCCGAGCGCCTCGGCCAGCCGGGTGCGGTCCACGGCGCCGTCCACGATCACGCCCGGAAAGGCTTCGCCGATGGGTTCGACCGCCGCCCCGCCCTTCGCATAGAGGGAATGGACCGCGTCGTCGGCGTTCCAGACGACGGCGCCATGCTCGGCGAACATGGCGGTCGTGGTCGACTTGCCCATGCCGATGGAGCCGGTCAGGCCCAAGAGGATCACGCTGGCTCCCCCAGATGGGCCAGCAGGATGGGCCGGGGATCCAGATCAGGCGGGGCGACGCCGAAGATGGCCTGGAACGACGGGCCCGCCTGACCGATCAGCATGGCCAGACCGTCCACCGGGGTCAGGCCGGCGGCGCGGGCGTCCGCGAGAAACGGAGTGACCACGGGCTTGTAGGTCATGTCCATGACCACCGTGTCGGGCGACAGGCGGGTCAGGTCGATCTCGGGCCGCACCGTCAGGGCGTTGACGATCAGGGCCGCGCCGTCGAAGGCCGCCGGACCCTCGGCGACCGTGACGGTTCCGCCCAGATCGGCGGCCAGGGCCTCGGCCCGGTCGCGCGTGCGATTGACGATCCGGACCTCCGCGCCCGCGCCCGCAAGGGTCGCGGCCGCCGCCCGCGCCGCGCCGCCCGCGCCCAGCATGACCACCGCCGAGCCCTTCAGCGACAGGGCCGGCGCCTGGGTTTCCAGCGCCCACAGAAGGCCGAAGCCGTCGGCGCTGTCGGCCGCGACCTGGCCGTCCCGGAAGACGAGGATATTGGCCGAGCCGCTGGACCGGGCCGTCTCCGACGCCGTGTCGGACAGGGCATAGGCCTGTTCCTTGAAGGGGGCGGTGACGTTGACGCCGCTGAGCAGTCCCGCCCGCCCGGCCGCGACCAGGGCTTCGAACCCGGCCGGGTCCTTCGGCGAGAAGGCGACGTAGCTGGCGTCCATCCCGGCCGCCTCGATCCAGGCGTTGTGGATGACGGGGCTCAGCGAATGGGCGACGGGATTGCCGACGATGCCGGCGACCAAGACCCCGCCGGTGATGCGGGCCCGGCTCATGTCGCGATCACCCCGGCGCGACGCAGTTCGGCCAGGACGGGCCACAGCGGCATGCCCAGGACGGTGAAATAGTCGCCCTCGACCCGGTCGAAGAGCTGCGACCCCATGCCTTCGAGCCGATAACAGCCCACGGAACCCAGCAGACCTTCGCCTTCGGCTTCCAGATAGGCGTCCAGAAACTCGTCGGTGAACCGCCGCATGGTCATCCGCGCCGTATCCACGCCGGACCAGACCACCGCCCCGCCCCAGGCCAGGGCGACGCCGGAGTTCAGATGATGGGTGTGGCCGCGCATCTGCTGCAGCCGATGCCGCGCCTCGGCGAGGTCCTTGGCCTTGGAGACCATGCCCCCGTCGAAATCCAGGGTCTGGTCCGAGCCCAGGACCCAGGCCTCCGGATCGTGACGCGAGACCGCCAGCGCCTTGGCCCGGGCCAGTTCCAGCGCCAGTTCGGCCGGATCGATGCCGTCGAGCGAGGCCTTGATGGCGTCTTCGTCCACACCGGCGTCCATCGCTGTGTAGGGCACGCCCGCCCCGGTCAGCATGGCGCGGCGCGCGGCGCTGCGGGAGGCGAGGATCAGGCGTTCCCCGCGCTCAAGTAGCCCGACGGGCGGTAGCGCTTCAGAAGAGTTCACCAGGCCCCTCCCATCCGGCGCGTGCGCCGTTCGTTCAACAGGTTCAGGATGGCTGCCGCCGTCTCCTCGACCGAGCGGCGGGTCACGTCGATGGTCGGCCAGCCGCGCCGTTCGAAGGCGCGGCGCGCCTTGATCGTCTCGTCGCGCACCGCATCGGGCTCGACATAGTTGGACGCGTGATTGGCGTTCAGTCCGTCCAGACGGTTCCTGCGGATCTGCACCAGACGGTCCGGCGACACGGTCAGGCCCACGACCAGCGGATTCTTCAGCCCCACCAGACGCTCCCCGTCCTCCTGCCCCGGCACCAGGGGCACATTGGCCGCTCGCACCCCGCGATGGGCCAGATAGATGCAGGTCGGAGTCTTGGACGTCCGCGACACGCCGACCAGGACGACGTCGGCGCCTTCCAGCTGTTCGGCCGTGCCCTGACCGTCGTCATGGGCCATAGCGTAGTCCAGCGCGCTGATCCGGTTGAAATAGTCGTTGTCCAGGGCGTGCTGGGCGCCGACCCGCGTCGACAGGGCCGCCCCCAGATAGCGGCTGAGCGCTCCGACCAGCGGATCCAGCGCCCCGATGTGCGGCATGTCCAGCGCCCGGCAGCCTTCTTCCAACTGGGCCCTCAGGTCCCGGTCGACGATGGTGTGCAGCACCACCCCCGGCGCCGCCGCCACCTCGCCCAGCACCCGCTCCATCTGCTTCTCGGACCGGACCAGGGCATAGATGTGCTCGATCGGAATGACCCCGTCGAACCGAGCCGTCACCGCCTTGGCCATGGCGTTCAGCGTCTCGCCGGTCGAATCCGAGACCAGATGGACATGGAAATAGGTCGCCAGCCGCGACGCCCCCGCGGGCCTCGCCGGGCTCACTGCGGGACCCCGCAGAGGGAAAGGTTCAGCGGAACGGTGAGAATGGCGCGGAATCCTGTGGATCGGGGTGGGCGCCGCCAGCATCGGCCGGGGCGCCGAAATCTATAGCGCCGACCTCGTCTCCCGGCGAGCGGGGACGAAGGTGCAGGACTCAGCCGCTCCGGCCCCGGATTATCCAGCCCAAGCGAACCTGCCCTCGAACCGCTGGGGAAATGCTTAACGAAAGGTAAACGACCCCCAACCCAACCTCGGGTCAAACGCCCGGCCGGGCTCCCGGCCGTTAAGGGTTTGTTAAGGGTTGTGCCCGGTTTCCACAGGGCGCCATCCCGCCGTCGCGTCGTTATGGCGCGGCTTGGGAAAAGGGCTTTCGGCGTGGGGAGGAGGACCGTTCTGTCCCCGCCGTCCCGGGCCCAATCGACTACTTCTGATCTTTTCAAGATTCTTATCAGGACAAGAGGAAGGGTCGTGGGGTTGAGGGGATGCGCCCTTGGCCCTAGAGCCGGGGTCATGAGCACCACGCCTTCGTTGATCCGGGTCCTGCAGGGCGAGACCCTGGAGCGCCCGCCCGTCTGGTTCATGCGTCAGGCGGGGCGTTACCTGCCGGAGTATCGCGCTCTGCGAGCCGAGGCGCCGGACTTCATCGCCTTCTGCCTGAACCCGGAGATGGCGGCCGAGGCGACCCTGCAGCCGATGCGCCGGTTCGGCTTCGACGCGGCCATCGTCTTCGCCGACATCCTGCTGATCCCCCAGGCGCTCGGTCAGGACGTCTGGTTCGAGACGGGCGAGGGGCCGAAACTGGGCCTGATGCCGTCGCCGGGGGCCATGGCCGAAAAGGCCGAGGCCGCCGGATCGCATCTCTATCAGGTCGGCGAGACCCTGAGCCGGGTGCGGGCCGAGTTGGAGCCGGAGCGGGCCCTGATCGGGTTCGCCGGGGCGCCCTGGACCGTGGCCACCTATATGCTGGACGGCCACCACAACACGATCGGCAAGGGCGAGCGGGCGACGGCCCGGTCCTATGCCTATTCCGATCCGGACAAGGTCGGTGCGGTTCTGGACGCCCTGGTCGAGGCGACCGCCCGGTATCTGAAGATGCAGGCCGACGCCGGGGCCGACGCCCTGAAGATCTTCGAGAGCTGGGCGGAAGGTCTGCCGGACGACCTGTTCGAGCGTCTGGTCATGAAGCCGCACCAGAAGCTGGTCGCCCGCGTGCGGGAGCTGGGGGTCACCGTCCCCCTGATCGGCTTTCCGCGCGGATCGGCGCTGCATGCCGAACGCTATGCGCGTGAGGTCGATGTCCAGGGCGTGGCGCTGGATACCGCCTGTTCGCTGGAGCGCGGCCGGGAAGTGCAGAAGATCAAGCCGATCCAGGGCGCGCTGGATCCCCTGCTGCTGCGCGCCGGCGGCAAGGCGCTGGACGCCCGCGTCGATCAGCTGATGGAGGCCTGGGGCGCCCGGCCGTGGATCTTCAACCTGGGCCATGGCATCCTGCCTGACGTGCCGATCGACCATGTCGAGCGGGTGCTGAAACGCCTGGGAGCCCAGTAGGATGAGCGGTCGCCGCATCGCGGTGGTCCTGTTCAACCTGGGCGGACCCGATGACGCCGCCTCGGTTCGGCCCTTCCTGTTCAACCTGTTCAACGACCCGGCCATCATCGGCCTGCCCGGTTTCGCCCGCACGCCCCTGGCGAAGCTGATCTCGTCACGACGGGAGAAGAGCGCCCAGGCCAACTATGCGATGATGGACGCCGGCGGCGGTTCGCCCCTGAAGGCCGAGACGCGGAAACAGATGGCGGCTCTGGACGCCCGTCTGGCCGAGGCCCTACCGGGCGACGAGGTGAAGAGCTTCATCGCCATGCGCTACTGGCATCCGCTGACGGAAGAGACGGCCATCGACGTCGCCGCCTTCGGGCCGGACGAGGTGGTGTTGCTGCCCCTCTATCCCCAGTTCTCCACGACCACGACGGCCTCCTCGCTGAAAGCCTGGAAGTCCGCCTATGCCGGGTCGGGTCGGTCGCGCGCCGTCTGCTGCTATCCCCGCGCCGCCGGCTGGGTGGAAGCGCAGGGCGAGCTGATCCGCGAGAAACTGGCCGAGGCCGAACGCGATCATCCGGGTCGTCCCGTCCGCGTCCTCTTCAGCGCCCACGGCATCCCCGAGAAACTGGTCGAAAAGGGCGATCCCTATCAGGAGCAGGTGGAATCGACTGTGTCTGCGGTCGCCGAGGCCGCTGGATTGCAGGACTGGGCCATCTGCTATCAAAGCCGAGTCGGGCCGATGAAATGGCTGGGGCCCTCGACGCCCGAGGCCATCCAGACCGCTGCCGATGACGGCGTCGGGGTCGTGGTCGCCCCTATCGCCTTCGTCTCCGAACACATCGAGACCCTGGTCGAGCTGGATATCGAGTATCGCCACCTGGCTGAGAATCTCGGCGTTTCCCCCTATCTGCGGGCCCCGACGGTGGGCGTCGCCGGACCCTTCATCGAGGCCCTGGCCGGCGCCGTCGCCGACAGTCTGGGCCGGACCGGCTCGGCGCCCTATGGTCCCGGCTGTCAGGCCCGCCACAAGGCCTGCCCATTCCAGGCCGAGAGGGGCCAGGCGGAGGCCGCATGAACTGGTACGATCTGGCCCGGGGCCTTCACATCCTGGCCGTCATCGCCTGGATGGCCGGCATGCTCTTCCTGCCGCGCCTCTACGCCTATGACGCCGAGCAGAACGACAAGGCCGAGCCGCTGAAGTCGGAGATGCAGACCCTGCTGCGCCTGTGGCAGGCCCGGCTGCTGCGCATCATCGTCAACCCGGCCATGATCCTGGCCTTCGTCTTCGGTTTCTGGCTGATCCATCTGGATGTGCAGATGCGGGGCGCCGCCTTCCTGGCCGAGCCCTGGATGGTGACGAAGCTCATCGGCGTCTTCCTCCTGGCCGGCTGGCATGGCTTCCTCGCCGGTGAACGCAAGAAGATCGCCGCCGGGACCTCGACGAAGACCGGCCGCTTCTGGCGCATGACCAACGAGATCCCCTTCGTCCTGGCCATCATCATGGTGCTTTCGGTGACGACCGAGTGGACATTCTGACCAAGCCGTCTCCTCCCCGTCGCTTCGCGATGGGGAGGTGGCGCGGCCCTTCTTCAGGGCCGTGACGGAGGGGGCGAGGTGATGCCGAAGTAAGGGCTCGCAGTGCTCGTCCGTCGAAACCTGGTCGCCCCCTCCGTCAGCTCGCGAAGAGCTCGCCGCCACCTCCCCAGGCCTGCGGCCCGGGGAGGAGACATGTGGCGCCGCTTGACCCGGTGGGGCGTTTCGTGGTTCCGCTGACCCCGAGGCGTCGTTCGCGGCGCTGCCCTTCTCTTCGCGCCGACCGATCGCAGAGCCACTAGGCCGCCTTCGGACCCGACGCTCCCCCTCGGCCGCAAGGCCAAACGCTTCCCAGACGACCGCGCCTGACGTCCCTCGACGCCGGGCGACGAGCGCATGACACCCGAGTTCCGACATGACCGACGTCCGCGACACCGACAACACCGCCCCGGAATCCGAGACCCTTGGGGCCGAAGCGCTCGAGGGCCTGACCCCCACTGATGACTCTCAGGCCGACGGCGCCAACGACGCCGACGTGGCCGCCGACATCGGCGACGATGCCGAAGAGGACGGCGAACCCGTCGTCCCGTCCGGCCGCATCACGCTTCAGGAGCTGAACGACAAGACCCCGGTCGAGCTGGTCGCCTTCGCCGAACAGCTGGAGATCGAGAACGCCTCGAACCTGCGCAAACAGGATCTGCTGTTCGCCATCCTGAAGACCCTGGCCGATGAAGAGGTCGAGATCATCGCCTCCGGCACCCTGGAGATGCTGCCGGACGGCTTCGGCTTCCTGCGCTCGCCGGACGCCAACTACCTTCCGGGTCCGGACGATATCTATGTGTCGCCGTCCCAGATCCGCCGCTTCGGCCTGCGCTCGGGCGACACCGTCCACGGCGCCGTGCGCGGCCCCCGCGAGGGCGAGCGCTACTTCGCCCTGCTCAAGGTCGACACGATCAATTTCGAGGACCCGGAGACGGTCCGCACCAAGGTCAATTTCGACAACCTGACCCCGCTCTATCCCAACGAGCGGCTGACCATGGAAATCCAGGATCCGACCCTGCGGGACCGTTCGGGCCGGGTCATCGACATCGTCGCCCCGCTCGGCAAGGGCCAGCGCTGCCTGATCGTCGCCCCGCCGCGCGTCGGCAAGACGGTCATGCTGCAGAACATCGCCAAGTCGATCGAGGCCAACCACCCCGAGGTCTCGCTGATCGTCCTCCTGATCGACGAACGCCCGGAAGAAGTCACCGACATGCAGCGCACCGTGAAGGGCGAGGTCGTGGCCTCCACCTTCGACGAGCCGGCCACCCGCCACGTCGCCGTCGCCGAGATGGTGATCGAAAAGGCCAAGCGCCTGGTCGAGCACAAGAAGGACGTCGTCATCCTGCTGGACTCGGTCACCCGTCTGGGCCGGGCCTACAACGCCACCGTCCCGTCGTCGGGCAAGGTCCTGACCGGCGGCGTCGACGCCAACGCCCTGCAGCGTCCGAAACGCTTCTTCGGCGCCGCGCGGAACGTGGAGGAGGGCGGTTCGCTGACCATCATCGCCACCGCCCTGATCGACACCGGCTCGCGCATGGACGAGGTGATCTTCGAAGAGTTCAAGGGCACCGGTAACTCGGAAATCGTCCTGGACCGCAAGGTCGCCGACAAGCGCATCTTCCCGGCCATCGACGTGCTGAAGTCCGGCACCCGCAAGGAAGAGCTGATCACGCCGAAGGACCAGCTGACCAAGACCTATGTGCTGCGTCGCATCCTGAACCCGATGGGCCCGCAGGACGCCATCGAGTTCCTGCTCGACAAGCTGCGCCAGTCCAAGAACAACGGCGACTTCTTCCAGTCGATGAACACATGATGTGGGCCCTAACGCCTCGGACGCGGTCCGAGGCTGCTTGAGGGCGGTTTCTCAAGTAGCCTGACGCCGCGCGTCAGGCGTTGGAAACACCAGGAATGTTGTTTCACGTGAAACACGGAGAGATGTCCCATGAAGGTCAATGTCGAGATCGACTGCACCCCGGCCGAGGCGCGCGCCTTTCTGGGCCTGCCCGACGTCGCGCCTCTGAACGACCATCTGGTCGCCGAGATGCAGAAGCGGATGGACGCCAACATCTCCGCCATGCAGCCCGAGGAGCTGATGAAGAACTGGGCCAGCTTCGGCATGGCCGCCCAGGACCAGTTCCGCCAGTTGATGCAGGCCGCGGTGACCACGCCGAAGTGAACCCCATGTCTCCTCCCCACGCAGTGGGGAGGGGGACCACGAAGTGGTGGAGGGGTTCTGGGTGCACGCAGAACCCCTCCGTCTCTCCGCTTCGCTCCGAGCCTCCTCCCCATGACATGGGGAGGAGACCTCTTCCATGACCGACACCGTCTTCGCCCTCGCCACCCCTCCGGGTCGCGGGGCTATCGCGATCATCCGCCTCTCCGGCCCCCAGACCGACGCGGCCCTCACCAACCTCGGCGCGCCGAACCTCAAGCCGCGCGTCGCGTCTCTCCGAACCCTGCGCCACGACGGCGCCGTGCTCGACCAGGCTCTGGTTCTCCGCTTCCCCGGCCCAAACTCCTACACGGGCGAGGACTGCGCCGAGCTCCACCTGCACGGCGGTCGGGCGGTCATCGACGTCATCTCCTCTGCTCTGATCGGCTTGGGCCTCCGCCCGGCCGACCCCGGCGAGTTCACCCGTCGCGCCTTCGAGAACGGCCGCATGGACCTGGCCCAGGCCGAGGCGGTCGCCGACCTGATCGACGCTGAAACCTCCGCCCAGGCCTCACAGGCGCTCGGCCAGCTCGACGGCGCCCTCAGCCAGACCTATGCCGGCTTCCGCCGCGACCTCCTGACGGCCCTGGCCCTGGTCGAGGCCGAGATCGACTTTCCGGACGAGGAACTGCCCGACCATCTGGCCCAGACGGCGGGGCCCGTCCTCGACGCCCTGACCGCCGACCTGAACGCGGCGCTCGCCGACGCCGATCGGGGTCGTCGGGTCCGGGAGGGCTATCGCATCGTCCTGATCGGCGAGACCAACGCCGGCAAGTCCGCCCTGTTCAACGCCCTGGTCGCGCGTGAGGCGGCCATCGTCACCCCCATCGCCGGGACGACGCGCGACGTGCTGGACGCCGACCTGATCATCGGCGGCTATGCCGTGACCCTGTCCGACACGGCGGGTCTGCGCGAGTCTGAGGACGTCGTCGAGGCCGAAGGCATCCGCCGGGCCCGCGCCCGCGCCGAGGCCGCCGATCTCCGTCTTTGGGTCCGCGCCCCCGGTGATCCCGAGGGCGCCGCCGCCGACTTCTTCCGACAGGAGGACTTTGTCGTCTGGACCAAGGCCGACCTCGGAGCGACGGGGGAGGGTGGTTACCGCGTCAGCTCGGTTTCCGGCGAGGGGCTTAAGGCGCTGCACGACGCCTTGGCAGAGCGTCTCGCTCGCGACCTGTCGGGCGCCGACTTCCCGGCGGTCACACGCGAGCGTCACCGCCGTCGTCTGGTCGAGGCGGTCGAGGCGGTTCGGATCGCCCGCACCCATCTGACGACCGCGCCGGAGCTGGCGGGTGACGACCTCCGCCGCGCCGCCGATGCGCTCGGCAGAGTGACGGGCGCTATCGGGGTCGAAGACATTCTCGGCGAGGTCTTTTCCACCTTCTGCATCGGAAAGTGATCGGCCGATGTTTCACGTGAAACACCGCCTTGGTGGCGGGCAGACCTGTTTTGGACTATGTCCCCGCCCATGAGCTCCCACTCTTCCTTCGACGTCATCGTGATCGGCGGCGGCCATGCCGGCTGCGAGGCCGCGGCGGCCTCTGCGCGCGCCGGCGCTCGCACCCTGCTGCTGACCCAGAAGCTCGAGACCATCGGCGAGATGAGCTGCAACCCGGCCATCGGCGGCCTGGGCAAGGGCCATCTCGTGCGCGAGATCGATGCGCTGGATGGGCTGATGGGCCGTCTCGGCGACAAGGCCGGGATCCAGTTCCGCCTGCTGAACCGCTCCAAGGGCGCTGCCGTGCGCGGTCCTCGCAGCCAGATCGACCGCCGCCTGTACCGCGAGGCCATGCAGGCCGAACTGGCCGACTATCCCAACCTGACCCTGATGGGCGGTACGGCTGAAAGCCTGATCCTGGACGGCGACCGAGTCGTCGGCGTCGTGACGGGGGAGGGCGTCGAGCTGCGCGCCGGAGCCGTGGTCCTGACGACCGGCACCTTCCTGAACGGCGTCATCCATCGCGGCGACGAGCGGATTCCCGCCGGTCGTCATGGCGAGGCGCCCTCCACCGGCCTTGCCGCCGACCTCTATGGATCCGGCCTGCAGATGGGCCGCCTCAAGACCGGCACCCCCGCCCGTCTGGACGGCCGCACCATTGCCTGGGACCGGCTGGAGATGCAGGAGGCCGATGCCGACCCCGTGCCCTTCAGCTTCCTGACCGACCGCATCGACGTGCCCCAGATCGCCTGCGGCATCACGATGACGACGGAGCACACACACGCGATTATCGCAGCCAATCTCGGCGAGAGCGCCGTCTATGGCGGCAAGGCGACCGGCGTCGGCCCGCGCTATTGCCCCTCCATCGAGGACAAGGTCGTCCGCTTCGCCGACAAGACCTCGCACCAGGTCTTCCTGGAGCCCGAGGGTCTGGACGATCCGACCGTCTATCCGAACGGCATTTCCACCTCGGTCTCGCCGGAGACTCAGATGGCTTTCCTCCGAACCATGCCGGGGCTGGAGGTGGTCGAGGTGTTCCGCTTCGGCTATGCGATCGAGTACGACTACGTCGATCCGCGCGAGCTGAGCCCGGCCCTGGAGGTCAAGCGACGTCCGGGGCTCTATCTGGCCGGTCAGATCAACGGTACGACCGGGTATGAGGAGGCGGGCGCTCAAGGGTTGATCGCCGGTCTGAACGCCGCCCGCGCCGCCGCCGGATCTTCGGAAATCGTTCTGGGGCGGGACCAGGCCTATATCGGCGTCATGATCGACGATCTGGTCACACGCGGTGTGACCGAGCCCTACCGCATGTTCACCAGCCGGGCCGAGTACAGGTTGACTCTGCGCGCCGACAACGCCGATCAACGGTTGACGCCGCTTGGGATCGAGGCTGGGATCGTCTCGTCGGAGCGTCGCTCCGCCTTTGAGGCCAAGTCCGCGATGCTGGCCGAGGCCACGGCCCTCGCTCGCGACACCCGCTACACTCCGAACGAGGCCCAGGCGCTCGGCATCGCCGTCAACGCCGACGGCCAACGCCGGTCCATGCGCGACCTGCTCGCCTATCCCGGCGTCGACCTGACCGCTTTCGAGAGCGCCCACACCGAGATCCGCGACTGGACCCCGGCCGTGCGTGAACAGGTCGAGATCGATGCGGGCTATGCCGGCTATCTGGACCGCCAGAACGCCGACGCCGAAGCCCTGCGCCGCGAGGAGGCCCTGACCCTTCCGGCCAATCTCGACTACGCGGCCATCGGCGGCCTGTCGCACGAGGTGCGGGAGAAGCTGTCTCTCGTCCAGCCGCGCACGCTCGGCCAGGCCGGTCGCATCGAGGGCGTGACCCCCGGCGCACTGACGGCCCTGCTGTCGCACGTGAAGAAGTCCGCGGCGGTCGCCGCCTGATGACCGCAGACGAATTCCAGGCCCTGACCGGCGCCGCGCCGGAGCGGATGGCCGAGCTCGAACGCTTCCTCGTCCTGCTGACCGAGGGTAATGACGTCATGAACCTGGTCGGGCCGGACACCATTCCCGACTTCTGGAACCGTCATGCCTGGGACTCGGCCCAGCTGCTGGACAAGGCCGGGTTCGCCCGGACCTGGGCCGACCTCGGCGCCGGCGCCGGTTTCCCCGGTCTGATCCTGGCCATCCTGTCGAAGGGCAGGCCGGACGCCCACGTCTGGCTGATCGACTCGCTGCAGAAACGCTGCCGCTTCCTCCAGACCGTGGTCGATGAGCTGTCCCTGCCGGCCACCGTCGTCTGGGGCCGGGCCGAGGAACAGGCGATCAAGGTCGACGTCGTCACGGCCCGCGCCGTCGCTCCGATGGAAAAACTGCTGGGTTATGCACAGCCCTACCTCTCTCGCGGTGCACAAGGTCTGTTTCTCAAGGGAGAGAAGGCCGAGCAGGAGTTGAAGGACGCCGCGAAAGCTTGGCATGTGGACGCCGAACTCACGGTCTCGCGCAGCGATCCGAGAGGCCGAATCGTGACAGTCCGGAGCCTGAAATCCCGTGGTCCCCAGCAACGTGGTTAGTATGACCAAGTCATCCCCGAAGAAGGCTCCGCGCGTCCTGGCGGTCTCGAACCAGAAGGGCGGGGTGGGCAAGACCACGACCGCGATCAACCTCGGCACGGCCCTGGCCGCCATCGGCGAGAAGGTCCTGATTGTGGACATGGACCCCCAGGGCAATGCCAGCACAGGTCTGGGTGTTCCACGTGAAACACGACGGATCACCATCTATGACGTGATCGTCGACGGTCGGTCCGTGCATGACGCGGCGGTCAAGACGGCCGTACCGGGTCTCGACATCATCCCCGCCGACGCCGACATGTCGGGCGTGGAAATCGAGCTGTCGCAGGCCGATCGTCGCTCCTATCGCCTGCGCGACGCCCTGGCCGCCCAGACCCAGAACGGTCAGACCGGGTATGACTATGTCCTGATCGACTGCCCGCCGTCGCTGAACCTGCTGACGCTGAACGCCATGGCCGCCGCCGACGGCGTCCTGGTCCCGCTGCAATGCGAGTTCTTCGCGCTCGAGGGTCTGACGCAGTTGATGAAGACGATCGACATGGTGCGTCAATCATTGAATCCGACCCTCGAGATCCAGGGTCTGGTCCTGACCATGTTCGACCGCAGGAACGCCCTGTCGGGACAGGTCGCCGCAGACGTCCGCGCCCACTTCGGGGACAAGGTCTATGAGGCCGTGATCCCCCGCAACGTCCGGGTTTCGGAGGCGCCGTCCTTCGGCAAGCCCGTCCTGATCTACGATCTGAAATGCACCGGCAGCCAGGCCTACCTGCGTCTCGCCAAGGAGGTCGTCGGTCGCGAACGCCGCCGCCTCGCCGCCTGAATAACCACTACGGAATCTGAGTTTGTCTGAACGTCAAAGAGGTCTGGGCCGCGGCCTGTCCGCCCTGATGGGTGAGCCCGTCGCCGAGGCCGTGCCGGTCGCACCGGGCGCCGAACTGCCCACGGGCGTCATGTCCGTGCCGATCGAGAGCCTGAAGCCCAACCCCGATCAGCCGCGCAAGGTCTTCACCAAGGAAGACCACGAGGAACTGACCCAGTCGATCCGCGACAAGGGGGTCCTGCAGCCGATCCTGGTGCGTCAGCAGCCGGGCGAGGACGGGGTCTGGCAGATCATCGCCGGCGAACGCCGCTGGCGTGCGTCCCAGGCCGCTCGCCTGACCCAGGTGCCGATCATCGTCCGCGAGATGGACGACCTGGAGGTGCTGGAAGTCGCCATCATCGAGAACGTCCAGCGCGCCGATCTGAACCCGCTGGAAGAGGCTGCGGCCTATGGCGTCCTGATGGAGCGGTTCGGCCGGACCCAGGACGCGGTCGCCGGCATCGTCGGCAAGTCGCGCAGCCATGTCGCCAACACCCTTCGCCTGACCCAGCTGACGCCGGGCGCGCGCCAGCATGTTCTGGAGGGCCGTCTGTCGGCCGGCCACGCGCGGGCCCTGCTGACGGCGAAGGATCCCGACGCCCTGGCCGACCAGATCGTCGATCAGGGGCTGAACGTCCGCCAGACCGAGGCCCTGGCCCGCAAGTCGCAGGACGAGCCCAAGCCCAAGGCGGCCAAGGCCGGGGGCGGGCAGGGCGAGGCCTCGCCCGACATCGCGGCCCTGGAACAGGACCTGACCGATGCGCTGGGCCTGAAGGTTTCGCTGTCCGACAAGGGCGGCAAGGGCGAGCTGACGCTGACCTACGCCGATCTGGAGCAGCTGGACGACCTCTGCCGTCGTCTGATGCGCGCCTGAGGGCCGTCTGTGCTAGGGTCTCGGGCATGACCGACACGCCCGAGACCCCCGCCGAAGCCCTGAAACGCGTTCTGGCGGCCAAGCAAGCTTCAAACAAACAGGGCGGCCCGGCCTTCAAGCCCGGCCAGCACCCGGAGAAGTCCGCCGCCCACAAGAGCGCGGCCCTGGCCAAGCCGGCGTTCCGCAAGGCGTCGAAGCGGGGGTGATGCTGGCCCTCTCCCCTTGCGGGAGAGGGAGCCGGCGCACGAGCGCGAAGCGATCGTCCTTGCGCCGTCGGGTGAGGGGTGAAACTCGCTTTGACCGACAAGCCGCATGTTTGACGTATCTCGTCTGCGTCGTCGTACCCCTCATCCGTCGGGCTTCGCCCGCCACCTTCTCCCGCAAGGGGAGAAGGGAAGGGACTAGAGCCCCAACCGACGCGCCCGCGCCGCGATCTCCAGAAGGAGACGTTCCGCAATCAGGTGCTCCGGCATCCCGGTCGTCTTGGTCGCGACGTCGGCCGTGTTGACGCTGTCCTGGACGATGTCGAGGTCTTCCAGACGCCAGGCGCGGGCCTGACGCAGCATCTCGTTCTCCTGTTTCCAGAAGACGCCGGCGGCCTTGGCGGCCTCCTTGGCGCCGGAGCCGTTGGCCTGGAGCACATTGATGCGGCGGAGCTTGCCGAGATGGATCGAGGCCGAGCGCACGGCCATGACGGCGCTTTCGCCCTCGGCCAGGGCGCGGCGAAGGCCCCCTTGGGCCGGGGCCGGCCGGCCGCCGAAGGCCTGGAGCGCGGCGTCGGACAAGGAGGCGTCGGCCTCGACGCCCAGATGGGCCTCCAGTTCCTCGACGTCGATAGTGCGACCGGAGCCCGGGCCGACATAGAGGGCCAGCCGTTCGATCTCCTGGCGCATCAGGCCGCGTTCGCGGGGAAGGCGGGCGACGAAAACCTGAAGGGCGTCGGTGGTCAGGCCGACCTTGTCCACGGCCAGGGCCTCCCGCGTCATGCGGGCGATGTCGCCGGCCTCGTCCTCATAGCAGGCGATGCCGACCGAGCCCTTGCCGGCCTCGGCGGCCTTCCGCAGGGCGGATTCGCGGCCGAGCGCCCCGGCCTCGACCACCAGCATGCAGTCGGGGTTGAAGCCGCCGTCGGCGTGGGTCTTCAGCGCCGCCGCCAGCATCTTGTCGACCGAGGCCTTGTCGCCGCCCAGACGCACGCGGACCAGACGACGGCCGCCGATCATGCTGAGCGCCGTCAGGGCCTCCTCCAGCTTCGCCTCGTCGCCGTCGATGTCCGAGTCGGTCAGCAGGGTGACGTTGAACGGGTCGTTCAGGTCGGGCGTGATCGCCTTGCACAGGATCTCGGCCCGCTCGGCCACGCCGGAGCGGTCCTTGCCGTGGATGACGGCGGCGCGGATCCCGGCGTCGGGCTTCGCCAGGAAGCGGTCCACCTCGGGCCGCTTGGCCAGGATCATGGCGCGGTCGAGAGCGCCCGCATCAGATCGACGCGGATCAGCCGGGCCAGTTCGGCCGCGGCCCGCTCCTCGCCGTCCTGCTGGGCCGCGATGGCGGCATAGGGCTGGTCGGCGGCGGCGTAGGTGGTGGTCACCGCCTCCGTCCCGGTCAGGGGCGCCCCACCCGACACCGGCGTCAGGGTCCAGGCCCCGCGCACGGTCAGTTCATAGCGGGTGGCCGTGTCGTCGATCCGGCGGCCGAGCGGGCGGCGGTTCTGCTGCACCACCGTCTCGAGCCGATAGAGGGGCGCCGCGCCGCGATCCCAGCCGAGGGCGTCCTCCAGCTGCTCGCGCAGCCGATAGCCGAGCCGGTTGTCCTGGGTCGTCACGGCGATCCGCGTCAGGGCCGGAGAACCACCGGCGTCGCCATACAGAGGCGTGAATCCGCAGGCGGACACCAGGGTCGCGAGCGCAAGGCCGATGACCACTGCTCCCTTCCCCTGGAGGGGGAAGGGCCGGGGATGGGGTGGAGGCAGGATATCAGAGGGACGCTTCAACACCCGGTCTCCTTGATGCACCGGCGACGACCGGGTGAACGCGCCTCATCGGCGGCGGAGCGCCTCCACCCCATCCCAACCCTTCCCCCTCCAGGGGAAGGGCTTTGAAGGGGCGCTGTCATTAGCCAGCCACCAGATTGACGATGCGGTCGGGCACGACGATCACCTTGCGGATCGATTGGGCGTTGGCTTCCAGATAGGCCACGACGGCGGCGTTGGCGAGCGCCTCGGCCTCGACGGCCTTGGGATCGGCGCCGCGCGGCATTCTGACTTCCCCTCTGCGCTTGCCGTTGATCTGGATGGGCAGGACCACCTCGTCATCGGCGGCCAGGGCCGGGTCGTAGACGGGCCAGGGCGCGTCCAGAACCATTCCGGCCTCACCCAGACGGGTCCAGCCTTCTTCCGCGACGTGGGGCGTGAAGGGCGCGACCAGACGGGCCAGGGCCGACAGGGCCTCCTTCCGCGCCGCGCCCGAGGCGCCCTCGAAATCGCGGATGGTGGCGACGAAGGCGTAGAGCTTGGCGATGGCGGAGTTGAAGCGGAAGCCCTCGACGCCCTCGGACACGGCCTTGATGGCCTTGTGCGTCTCCTTCAGCAGGGCGGCGTCCTTGTCCGCGCTGCCGGTCTCGGAAGCATCGTAGCTGTCGAACAGGGTCCAGACGCGCTGGACGAAGCGGCTGGCGCCCTCGACCCCGCCGGGCGTCCATTGGAC
Source organism: Brevundimonas staleyi (assembly GCF_041893865.1). Classification (GTDB taxonomy): domain Bacteria; phylum Pseudomonadota; class Alphaproteobacteria; order Caulobacterales; family Caulobacteraceae; genus Brevundimonas; species Brevundimonas staleyi. Next base: position 383,489 of record NZ_CP169082.1, on the reverse strand, counting down.
GTCGCGCTCGGGCGGCGAGTCCGACAGGACGAACAGGCGGCCGGCGTCCACGCCGTGGCTTTCCAGAATTTCGGCCGGGGCGACGACGTTCTTCTTGGACTTCGACATCTTCTCGATGTCGCCGATGACCAGGGCCTCACCGGTCGAGATCTGCTTCGCCGAACGCTTGCCGGCGTCATTGGTCAGTTCGACGTCGGTCGGCTCGACCCAGGCGCCGTCGGCGCGGCGATAGGTCTCGTGGACCACCATCCCTTGGGTGAACAGGCCCGCGAACGGCTCCTTCACCGCCAGCATGCCGGCGTCCGACAGGGCGCGGGTGATGAAGCGGGCGTAGAGCAGGTGGAGCACCGCGTGCTCCACCCCGCCGATATACTGGTCCACGGCCAGCCAGCGGTTGGCGGCCTCGGTGTTGACCGGCTCGGCCGCCGTCGGATCGGTGAAGCGGGCGAAATACCAGCTGGAATCCACGAACGTATCGAGCGTGTCGGTCTCGCGCGTCGCATCCGTGCCACAGGACGGGCATTTGACGTGCTTCCAGGTCGGGTGACGGTCCAGCGGATTGCCGGGCACGTCGAAGGTCACGTCGTCGGGCAGGACGACCGGCAGCTGGTCGGCCGGAACCTCGACCACGCCACACGACGGGCAGTGGACGATGGGGATGGGGCAGCCCCAGTAGCGCTGGCGGCTGACGCCCCAGTCGCGCAGGCGATAGATGGTCGCGCCCTTGCCCTGGCCCTGCGCCTCCACCCTGGCGATGGCGGCGGCCTTGGCCTCCTCGACCTCCAGACCGTCCAGGAAGCCGGAGTTGAAGGCGCGGCCCGGCCCCGTATAGGCCTCGGTCCCGATCTCGATGGTCGGGGCGTCGTCGGGTTTCACCACCGGGGTGACGGGCAGGTCGTACTTGCGGGCGAAGTCCAGGTCGCGCTGGTCGTGGGCCGGACAGCCGAAGATGGCGCCCGAGCCATAGGTCGACAGCACGAAATTCGCCGACCAGACCGGCAGGGTCTTGGTCTCATCGAACGGATGCTGGACGCGGACGCCTAGGTCGATGCCCAGCTTCTCGGCCTTTTCGATGTCGGCTTCCGACGTGCCCGTCTGGGCGCAGGTCTTGATGAAGTCGGCGACGTCCGGCCGGTGCTCGGCGATGGCCTTGGTCAGGGGATGGTCGGGGGCCAGGGCGATGAAGCTGGCGCCGAACAGGGTGTCGGGCCGGGTCGTATAGACCTCGATCGGATCGCGGGCGTGGTTGGGTTCGCCCTCCGGCGAGGCGGGCAGGAAGGCCGGCGCCTCGACGATGGTCCACCACAGGGTCGCGCCCTTGGACTTGCCGATCCAGTTCTCCTGCATCAGCCGGACCTTCTCGGGCCAGCGGTCCAGGGTCTGCAAGCCCTCGATCAGGTCGTCGGCATAGTCGGTGATCCGCAGGAACCACTGGTTCAGCTTGCGCTTCTCTACAGGTGCGCCCGACCGCCAGCCGCGCCCGTCGATCACCTGCTCATTGGCCAGGACCGTGTTGTCCACGGGATCCCAGTTGACCACGCCGTCGCGACGGAAGACCAGGCCGCGCCGGTACAGCTCCAGGAACCAGGCCTGCTGCTTGCCGTAATACTCCGGATCGCAGGTCGCGAACTCGCGCGACCAGTCCAGCGACAGGCCCAAGAGCTTCAGCTGGTCGCGCATGTTGGCGATGTTGTCGTAGGTCCAGCCCTTGGGGTGGATGCCCCGCTCCATGGCGGCGTTCTCGGCCGGCATGCCGAAGGCGTCCCAACCCATGGGATGCAGGACGTCGTACCCTTGCGCGCGCTTGTGACGCGCGACCACGTCGCCCATCACATAGTTGCGGGCGTGCCCCATGTGGATGTTCCCCGACGGATAGGGAAACATTTCAAGGACATAGTATTTCTTGCGGCCCGTATCCTTGGTGACAAACGCGTTCGCCTCGGCCCAGCGTTGCTGCTGGCGCGGTTCGGCGGTCTTGGGGTCGTAGCGGGTCGGAGAGGCGGACACGGATAATCCTTCAAGGCGTCTCCTCCCTGTTCGCCACTTGGCGAATGGGGAGGTGGATCGGAGGCGAAGCCGACGAGACGGAGGGGTTCTTGAAGCGGACTCGGTCGTGGGGCGTCAAGAGCCCCTCCACCACCCGCCAAGCGGCGGGCGGTCCCCCTCCCCATCGCTCCGCGACAGGGAGGAGACGTGGTTGTTAGCCCGCGTTGGCGAGGTTGAGCTGGCGCGCCTTGGTCAGGATGGCGTTTTCCAGGTCGGCTTCGGTCTGGGCCGCGACCGGCGAGGCGGTCCAGCCGCCCGAGGCGTCGCGGACTTCCTTGGTGATCGTGACGTTCAGGGCGTCGGCGCGCAGGCGGGTGTCCAGGATGAAGACGGTCGCCTTGAAGCGCTCGTTCGGCGTCTGCGGGTTGATGTACCAGTCATAGTTCACCACACCGCCCCACGGATCGGCGGTCAGCAGCGGCATGAAGCTGAGCGTGTCCAGGGTGGCGCGCCACAGATAGGCGTTGACGCCGATGCCCTGGGTCGCCGCAGCGCGGGGCTTGGAGCCGCCGGAGAAGGGCAGGCCGCCGCAGGCGGAGAGAAGCAGACCGCCGGAAACCACCAGCGCGGTCGCCAGGACCGTCTTGCCGCGAACAAAACCCATCGAACGTCGTCTCCCTCGGGTGCTGATCCGCCTGATCCCGTACCGGGGGCGGGGGCGTCGGCGCGACGGTTCACGACCGTTCGCCAAGCGCGGCTCTATAACACGCTGAAAAGGGGCGATGACAAGGCAATCCACGGTCGGCCGTGTCCAGACGGGGCGGGACGGTTGCGACGGGGGCGGTGCGATCCCAATTCTCCAGCCCGGAGAACACCTTCCCGCCGCCTTCCCGTGACGCTTGCGCCACAGGCGACTGCAAGAGTCGGTGGAACCGTGTTCGTTCGGCCTCGTTGCGTTGACCGGGCGGACCACCGGTGTCTAATCGGCGGGTTCACGGAGGAAACGCCGAGTTCAGGAACAAGGGTTCGGCGAGAAACGCCGGGTCGAAGGGTTGGAAATGCGTCTGTCGGCGATCTTCGCTGCATCTCTCGGTCTCGTCGCCCTGGTCGGCGTCGCGGGCGAAGCCTCGGCGCAATCCCGCTCGCGCGCCCCGGCCGTGACCCTGGCCGAGGCCTCCAACGCCCAGAACGCCACCCCGGCCCAGCCGCGTCGCGGCCTGCGCTGGAACGAGAACGGCCGCTGGGGTCTCGATTTCAACCTGAACCAGCCCGTCGGCCGCGAGGCCGAATGGGGCGACGTCGAAGCCGGCGCCTACTACCGCCTGTCGCCGCGCCTGCGCGTCGGCGCCGCCGCCGGCCTGGCCGCCCCCGAACAGGACCCGGCCCGCGCCCCGGAAACCGACCGCCGCGGCCAGCCGCGCGTGCGTCTGGAAACCCTGTTCCGGTTCTAGGGCGGTTCTCCTTCGTCCCCATCCGTGCACCCCAGCGAAGGCTGGGGTCCAGATGGAGGACTCCGACTGTCAGATCAGAAGAACCCGTGCGTCATCCCAGCCCCTTGAGTTCGTGATCTGGACCCCAGCCTTCGCTGGGGTGCACGGAGACGAGTGATTTTCCGTCAAAGATAAAAAAGTTGCTGGCGCCCCGAAACACGGCCCCGCCTGCCTGAGCGGTCCGTTTCGGCCCTTATGTCTGCCCAGGTTCGAAACGCCCGTACACTGGCGCTCACGGTTCGCGGAAAGGGCGGACATCGAAATGGTTTCGTCCGTTTCGTCCGTTTTGTCCGCTTCGGTTCGTCCGGACGAAACGGACGAAACCTCAGGAGAAGGCCTCGGCCACTCCCCCGATCGCCGCCAGGCCGTAGGCGCCCGATCCCTGCAAGGCTCCGGCGGTCTCCGCCGTGATCCCGCCCAGGGCGATGACCCGCGTCGACCCGCTCGCTTCGGCCAGAGCCTCCACCCCCAGGGCCGCCTTAGCCGCCGAGGCCCCGCCCGCCGGAAAGATCGGCGACAGGACGACCGCATCCAGATTTCTCGCCGCCTTCGCCGCCTCGACCGAATGCACCGCCCCGGTCAGGACCCAGTCCGGCCGTCGTCCCGACAGGGCATAGGCCGCCGACAGGGCGCGTTCCGCCAGATGCAGCCCGTCTGCCCCGACCCGATCCGCCAACTCGGCGTCCATGCCGATCAGCAGGGCCATGCCCCGCTCCCGCGTGACCGCCCGCAACCGTTCGGCGGTCCGCAGGGCCTCGGCCGCGCCGAAATGCCGGTAAACCACGCCCGACCCCGCCGGCATCCGCGCGGCGATCTCCCACGGTCTCGGCGTCCGCTCCGGGTCGGTGAACAACAGCATCGGCGGCACGCGCGACCGCACGCCCCCCCTGACAGCATCGGCGGCGCGGGCTAGAGCCTGAGCCACGGCCCACAGCCGGGTCCCGTCTTCCGTCGTTTCCTCCATGACCGCCTCATCCCCCGCTTCGACGTCTCCGTCTACCGGCGAAGCCTTCGCCGACCGTCTGGTCGCCATCCGGGCGCTTATGGCCAGGGCCGCGAAGGCCGCCGGCCGCGACCCGGCCACCGTGACCCTGACCGCCGTCTCCAAGACCCAGCCGGACGACCTGATCGAGGCCGCCCTGGCCTCCGGCCTGCGCGTCTTCGGCGAGAACCGGGTGCAGGAAGCACAAGCGCGCTGGACCGACCGTCGCGACCTTCTTCAGAAGTCGGGCCTGCCCGATCTGGAGCTCCGCCTGATCGGCCCGCTCCAGTCCAACAAGGCCGAGGATGCGGTGGCCCTGTTCGACGTCATCGAGACCCTGGATCGGCCCAAGCTGATCGGCGCGCTGGCCGCCGCCGCTCAGAAGATCGGCCGCTCGCCCCGCCTTCTGGTCCAGATCAACACCGGCGAGGAGGACCAGAAGGCCGGGGTCGCCCCACGCGACGCCGACGCCCTGATCGCCGAGGCGCGCGCGGCGGGCCTGACGGTCGAGGGCCTGATGGCCATTCCGCCGGCCGACGAGGAGCCGATCCTGCATTTCGCCCTCCTGGCCCGGATCGCCGAGCGCAACGGGTTGAAGGTGCTTTCGATGGGAATGAGCGCCGACTACGAGGCCGCGATCCGGCTGGGTGCGACTCACGTGCGCGTCGGATCGGCGCTTTTCGGGGAACGAACCTCGGCCTTTGCGTCCTCTAACAACTGATTCCGCGTCAATTTCGCTCGCCGCCTTGGCGTTTCCGCCAAGCCTCGCCATTCTAGGACCATGCCGACCGCCAAGACCCTCCTGATCATCGACGACGACGACGACCTGCGCGAGGCGCTGGCCGAGCAGCTGGCGCTGCACGAGGAGTTCAAGACCGTCCAGGCCTCGACGGCCACGGAGGGCGTCCGCCTGGGTCGCGAGATCCGCGCCGACCTGATCCTGCTGGACGTCGACCTTCCCGACATGGACGGCCGCGAGGCCTGCCGCCTGTTGCGGAAAGACGGCGTCTCCACCCCCGTCATCATGCTGACGGCCCAGGATTCCGACGCCGACACGGTGCTGGGTCTCGACGCCGGGGCCAACGACTATGTCACCAAGCCCTTCCGCTTCGCCGTTCTCCTGGCCCGCATCCGCGCCCACCTGCGCAGCCACGAACAGTCCGAGGACGCCGTCTTCCAGATCGGCCCCTACGCCTTCCGCCCCGCCGGCAAGGTCCTGATCGACCCGAAAGGCAAGAAGGTCCGGCTGACGGAGAAGGAAACCAACATCCTCAAATACCTCTACCGCGCCGGGGCCAAGCCCGTGTCGCGCGAGGAGTTGCTGACCGAGGTCTGGGGCTACAACGCCGGGGTCACGACCCACACGCTCGAGACCCACATCTACCGCCTGCGCCAGAAGATCGAGCCCGAGCCGGGTCAGGCGCGGCTGTTGCTGACCGACGCGGGCGGATACCGGCTGCAGCCCTAGGGATACTGCTGGCGGGCGTGCAGAAGGCGCAGGACCCGGATCGCCTCGGCCTGGACCGCGTAGACGAGGATGTAGTTGGGGTGGACGACCGCCTCACGCGTGCCGGGCGTTCTTCCTGTTCGATGGGCGTAAGGAAAGGCGGACAGTCGTTCCGCCGAACTTTCGATCAAGGTCTTGAGCGACTGAGCGGCCTTGGGGTTACGAGGTGCGATGTAGGCGATCATCGCTCTCATGTCTGACCGCGCCCGCGCATCCCAGACGACCGGCGACATCAGGTCTGAGGCTTGTGGGCGTCGATGATGGCCTGCATCTCAGCCATGACCTGATCGTGTGGGATACCTTCGCTGGGATCGTCCAGCGCCTCCTGCACCTTTGCGCGGAACCAGGCGTCATAGGCCTCGGCCTCCTCGGTCGAGGCGAACTCGGATTCGATGGGCGACAGGGCGGGCATGCGGGAAAGATGCGCCTCGTCGGCCCATCCCGCAAGCTGAGGCCCTCAGACGTCCAGATCCACCGTGATCGGGCAGTGGTCGCTGGGCTGTTCCCACGCCCGCACCGGCTCGTGGATGATCGCCGACTTCGGAATCACCGACGGCGTCAGGCCGGGCGAGGTCCAGATGTGGTCCAGACGCAGGCCGCGCGCGGACTTGCGGAAGTCCTGGGCCCGATAGCTCCACCAGGAGGCCAGTTTCTGGGGCTCCGGATAGGCGTCGCGGACCACGTCGTGGAACTCGCCCGCCGCCTGAAGCCGGTTCAGGGTCTCCACCTCGATCGGCGTGTGGCTGACGATCTTGGACATGTAGCGGTGGTTCCAGACGTCGAACTCACTGGGCGCGATGTTGAAGTCGCCGCACATCAGAAGCCGCGACGCCTTGTCCTGGGCCGTGATCGTGGCCGTCAGCTGCTCGTAGAAATCCATCTTGTGATCGAATTTCGGGTTCAGCTCCCGGTCCGGCACGTCGCCGCCGGCCGGGATGTAGAAGTTCTGGATATCGACGCCCCTCACCCTCACTGAGACGCAGCGCGCATGGCCCAGCTTGCAGGCGTTGAAGGTGTCGGACGGCTCGATCGGCAGGCGGCTGGCGATCGCCACCCCATGCCAGCCCTTCTGACCCGCGATCTTCAGGTGTGGCAGGCCCATGTCCGCGAAGGCGTTCCGCGGGAACTGGTTCTCCAGGCATTTGATCTCCTGCAGGCACAGGACATCGACCCTGGCCTCCTCCACGAAGCGCGCGACCTGGTCGATGCGCAGGCGGACGGAGTTGATGTTCCAGGTGGCGACGCGAAGCATGGGGTCAGACGCTCGTGACAGTCGAAAGGGTCCGGCGCTCAAGCAATGAGCGACCGCGTCGCGAGCGTTAGCGCCTCGCGCCTCCGGCGCGAACTGAAAACCACAAAAAACCCCCTGACGCGACGCGTCAGGGGGCCGAAGTTTTGTCTCTCTCTCTCGCCGTCCTCGGGAGGGGATGAGGTCCGAGGGCGTAGGAACGGCCGCCGCCGTCCTGCGATCAAAATGTCACTCTCAGACAAAATAGTCAAACCCAGGGGGAGTGCGATTGCCTGTGATCGTCCGAACACGGTGCGTCAGTTGCGTCCCGGACGGCGGGTCGGGTCGGTCAGGCGGAAGAGGCTGGCCGCCAGGCCGGAGGCGGGCTCCAGCGACGTCAGCTGGGTCCGCGTGCGGGTCCCTTGCGCATCGGTGATGGTCCATTCCTGAAGACGGAGCGGGCTGCCCGCGAAGGCCAGGATGACCGAACCCTCGTTCGGGCGGCGCTGGTCGCGCGCGGTGATGGCGAAGGCGCCGGACTGCATCCGGGTGACGCGGTCGATCTGCACCCCCTGGTCCAGACGGACGTTGCGCGCCAGGAAGGTCGACAGCGGCGTCATGCCCAGGGGCACCTGGCGGAAGACGTTCAGGCGCGGGTCGTAGCGTTTGACGTTGTTGCCGTCCGACACGACCAGCAGGCCCGCCGGATTGGTGTATTCGAACCGCATCTTGCCCGGCCGTTGCAGATAGAAACGGCCCTCGCGGCGCTGGGCGCCGGTGGTCTCCACGAAGCCGCCCTGGGCCGAGGTCAGGCCCTGCAGATAGGTCTGGGCCTGGGTCAGGGTCGCGCGATCCTCCGCCGACAGGCCGCTCTGGGCGTGGGCGGGCAGGGCGGCGAGGCCCGCGATGGCGAACAGGCCGAAGCCGAGATCTCTGCGAGACAGGGTCATGGTCGTCTTTCTCCCATTCCGGGATTGTCGATTGCGCCGTTCTGACAGGCCCGCGCGGCGCGTCGATGACGCGAGCTGGACCATATTCCGGCGGCCAGATGAAGCCCTGTTCAGGCGGGAAGGTTCCCGCCGCCCGTCGTCATTCGGCGTCGTCGCGGCGTGCGTCGCGGTGGGCGCGGCGAATGGTGGAGACGACTTCGGACCGGTTGGCGCCGGGCAGGGCCTGGGTGCGCTGGGAGCCGTACAATCCCCGGAGATAGGCCAGATCCCAATCGGTCAGGGTCTCGGGCGCCCCCTCCTCATCGAACAGGTTCAGGATGGTGGCGTAGGCGTCCGTCTCGGCCTCCGGATCGATCTGGGCCAGGGACACCATGGCGATGTAATCCGCCAGCTGCTGCGCGGACACGCCCTCCAGCCGGTTTGAATCGACCACCACGATGACGCGATCCAGATTGTCGACGATCTGCGTCGATATCCGGGAAGGATTCCGGACACGAACGATCGGAGCGTAGCTGTATATGCCTCCGCAAGGCTCTCTGCATTCGCCAGGAAGACGGCTGGCCCGACCTCCGGTGTCCGAGTCTGTCGGAATGCTCACGGCCCACCAGCGCACGGGCCGATCGCTGTCCCGGAACGCCCGCAACCGGGCCCCGCCACGATCCATGCCCGATCCGCCGGGCCGAAAAGACAGGGGGCTGCGGGCGATCAACCCCGCCGTCAACGCCCCTGGGTCGGAGCTGGCGATAACCAGAATGTTCGGCGTGCAGCCGGGGTGGCCGGGCCTCAAACCCAGGTCCTCGGCCACGGTCGAGATGCGGTCCACCAGATATTGAGCCGTTTCCGCTCTGAGATTGGCCGCGCCGACACAGACGCTTCGGTCCCAGCGGGCCAGGTTGCGACCGGCGTTCGGCGCGGCCACCCCGTCCACAAAATTACGAATCAAGGACTCAAGCGGACGGCCGGTGACCTGGATGTCCTCAAGCCTCGTCCCGGAGTCTTGGCTCTCCTGCATCGACTCTTGCGGCGGCGACATCGCCAAGGCGGCGGCGACCAGCAGTTCGATCATAAAAACCTCCTCAGAGGCCCCTGCTCAGGGACGACTGCAAACGAAGAAGAGCAAAACAGCCATGACGCCCGCCGTCATTCGGCGTCGTCGCGGCGTGCGTCGCGGTGGGCGCGGCGAATGGTGGAGACGACTTCGGACCGGTTTGCGCCGGGCTGGGCCTGGGTGCGCTGGGCGCTATAGAGGCCTTCAAGGTAGGCCAGATCCCAATCGGTCAGGGATTCGGCGGCCTCCGGCTGTTCGAAAAGGTTCAAGATCGAGGCGTAGGCGCCCGTATCGGCCTCCGGGTCGATCTGGGCCAGGGAGACCATGGCGATGTAGTCCGCCAACTGCTGGACCGAGACGCCCTCCAGTTTGGTCAGATCCACCACCACGATGACCCGATCCAGATTGTCGACGATGCGGGTGGACAGGCGCGACGGCAGCGGGGCCAGGATCGTCGGCGCACAGCTCGCGCAATCCCCCGGCAAACGGATAGCTCGTTGGCGCGTGTAGGAATCGGTCGGCACGCTGACCGCCCACCAGCGGACAGGGCGGTCGCCGTCGCGAAAATCCCGCAGGCGGGCGCCGCCGCGATCCATGCCCGATCCGCCGGGCCGGAAGGATCGTGGGCTGCGCGAAATCAAGGCGGCCGTCAGCGCCCGGGGCTCTGAGCTGACGATGACCAGGATATTGGGCGTGCAGCCCGGCCGTCCGGGCCGCAAATCTAGGTCTTCGGCCACGGTCGATATTCGGTCCACCAGATACTGGGCCGTCTCGGCCTGAAGATTGGCCGCGCCGACGCAGACACCCTGGTCCCAGCGGGCCAGGTTGCGGCCGGTGTTGGGCGCGGCCACATCGTCCACGAAATCACGGATCAGGGCTTCGAGGGGCCGGCCGGTGACCTGGATGTCCTCGAGCCTCGTCCCTGCGTCCTGGCTCTCCTGCATCGACTCTTGCGGCGGCGACATCGCCAAGGCGGCGGCGACCAGCAATTCGATCATGTTGAACGCTCCTCAGGTGTCCGTGTTCGGGGACGGATGCGAACGAAGGAGGGCGCATAGGCCATGGCGCCTTCCTCCAGCAGTCGATGTGTAGGTCCTACGGATCAACGGTCTCCTGGCACGTCACCAACTCTGGGCACACGAGTGTGTAGCCGACAAGGGTGCCATCAGAGCTAATGATAGCTTCATAATAGCAATCACAGTTTCCGCCGGCCGTGGCAGCCTCGACCGGCAAGATTGGACCGAGGGTTGCGGCGAGCGTGAAGCTGGCCAAGGCAAGAGTTTTCTTGATCATGACGTCCTTCAAAGCGGCACTGTTGCCACTGCTCGGACTGGTATCGCTCTGGTAGAATGATGCAACCCTGAATCTGCCTTCATGCCCAAAGGGCGCGTGTGAACAGACGAAGGATTCTCACGCCATCGGCGGCGGGCCGGCCAGGATGTCGCGCTTGCCCGCGTGGTTGGCGGGCGAGACGACGCCCTCCTGCTCCATCCGTTCGATCAGGGAGGCGGCGCGGTTGTAGCCGATCTGCAGGCGGCGCTGGACGTAGGAGGTCGAGGCCTTGCGGTCGCGGGTCACCACGGCCACGGCGCGGTCGTAGAGGTCGTCGCCGGAGGAGCTGTTGCCGCCCTCGTCGAAGGCGTCAGCGCCGTCGCCGTCCGGATCGTCGGTGATCAGGTCCAGGTAGTCGGGCTCGGCCTGCGAACGCAGGTGTTTGCAGACCTCCTCGACCTCGTGGTCGCCGACGAACGGGCCGTGCAGGCGGGTGATGCGGCCGCCGCCGGCCATGTAGAGCATGTCGCCCTGGCCCAGCAGCTGTTCGCCGCCCTGTTCGCCCAGGATGGTGCGGCTGTCGATCTTGGAGGTGACCTGGAAGCTGATCCGGGTCGGGAAGTTGGCCTTGATGGTGCCGGTGATGACGTCCACCGACGGGCGCTGGGTGGCCATGATCAGGTGGATGCCGGCGGCGCGGGCCATCTGGGCCAGACGCTGGACCGCGCCCTCCACATCCTTGCCGGCGACCAGCATCAGGTCGGCCATCTCATCCATGACCACGACCAGATAGGGCATGGGCTCGGGGCGGATCTTTTCGGATTCGAAGACCGGGCGGCCCTGTTCGTCGAAGCCGGTCTGGACCGTGCGTTCGAAATGCTCGCCCTTGGCCTGGGCCTCCTTGGCGCGCTCGTTGTAGCTGGCGACGTTGCGGACGCCGAGCTTGGACATGCGGCGATAGCGGTCCTCCATCTCGCGCACCGTCCACTTCAGGGCGACGACGGCCTTCTTCGGATCGGTGACGACCGGGGCCAACAGGTGCGGGATGCCGTCATAGACACTGAGCTCCAGCATCTTGGGGTCGATCATGATGAAGCGGCACTCGGCCGGCGACAGGCGATACAGGATCGACAGGATCATGGCGTTGACCCCGACCGACTTGCCGGAGCCGGTGGTGCCCGCGATCAGCAGGTGGGGCATGCGCGCCAGATCGGCGACGTAAGGGTCGCCGCCGATGGTCTCGCCCAGAGCCAGGGGCAGGATATGCGCCGGCTTGCCGTATTCGGACGAGGCCAGGAGGTCCCGCAGATAGACGGTCTCGCGCTTCAGGTTCGGCAGCTCGATGCCGATGGCGTTGCGGTTCGGAACCACGCTGATGCGGCAGGCGCGGGCCGACATGGAGCGGGCGATGTCGTCCGACAGGGCGACGACGCGGCCGTGCTTCACGCCGGGCGCCGGGACCAGTTCGTACAGGGTGACCACCGGGCCCGGGCGGATCTGGTCGATCACGCCCTTGACCCCGAACTCGGCCAGGACGCCTTCCAGCATCTTGGCGTTCTGCTTCAGGGCGTCCTCGTCGACCATGCCGCCGCGCGCCTGGGGCTTGGCCAGCATGCCCAGCGGCGGCAGGTCGAAATCGCCCTCCGGACGGGCGAAGTCGAACATGGTCTGGTCGTCGTCGACGGCCTTCTTCGAGGTCTTGGCCGGCTTGGGCGCGGCGACCTTGATTTCGGTCGCGGCGGCGAGGGGGCTGGGCGCAGGTGCGGCATAGGCGGGGGTGTGAATCGGCTCGTCCCAAGGCAGGGGTTCGTCGGCGTCGGCTTCAGGGGCGACGACCTCGTCCTCGGGCATCTCCAGCCGGGCCGGGCGACGCGGGGCGCGAGCGGGCGCGGCCTCCATCTCGGGCTCCGGACGGGTCGGACGGCGGCGCACCGGCTTGGGCGCGGCTGGCTCGGCCGGACGACGCAGGGTCGAGGCCCAGGCGGCCCCCTCGGCGAAGTCGTTGAGGCGCAGGCCGATGGCGTAGCCGCAGGCCCACAGGCCGAAGCCGAGGAACAGGAGGCCGCCGATGATCTTTCCGCCCGGCACATGCAGGGCGCGGAAACCCGTATCGACCAGACCGATCACCGCGTCGCCCCACAGGCCGCCGAGGCCCGCCGCCAGCGGCCAGGCGCTGGGCGCCGCGAGGGCGGAAAGCGCGGCGGACAGGCTGAGCACGCCGCCGGAGGCCGACAGCGCCTTCAGCGGCGTGGGCTTCAGACGCTGCTGGATCGCGTCGCCGATCGCGGCGGCCAGGCCGAAGGCGACCGTCAGGGCCGCGGCCGGCCAGGCGGCGAGGCCCAGGGACTGCATGAAGATGTCGGCGAACAGGGCGCCGTTCAGGCCCAGCCAGTTGGTCGGGGCGGCCGAGGAGGCGGCGTTCAGGCTGGGGTCCGCCGGGTTCCACGACACCAGGGCCACGACCAGCAGCGTCGCCAGCAGGGCCTGCAACACGCCCCGGAACCGCACCATGAAGGGTGCGTCCCAGATCATGAGGGCGCTCAGGAAAGCGCGCTGGCCGATGGCGAGGGCTGCGGACATCGAAGGCTCCGGACGAAGGTCGGACCCAGTGTCGCAGGTGCAGGGTTAAAGGGCTGTTTACCCTGGAGGCGAGGCAGTAGGTCTTAGGCAGTAGGCAGTAGAAAAGGCCCGCTGCCGCGCCGCCGTCTCCAATCTCCTATTGCCTACTGCCTACTGCCTACTGCCTATGTCGCCCATGGCCTCTCCCCACACCCACGACATCATCGTCGCCGGCGCCGGCATGGCGGGGGCGACGTTCGCGCTGGCGGCGGCCAAGGGCGGGCTGAAGGTCGCCCTGGTCGATCCCCAACCCTTTTCGGCCCAGTTGGCGCCGACCTTCGACGGGCGGTCGACGGCGATCGCCTGGTCGACGTTCCGGATGCTGGATGCGCTGGGCGTCGGGACGGCGATGCGCCCGCATGCCTGTCGGATGGATCGGATTCTGGTGACCGACGGGACGCGACCGGGGGCTGCGTCAAAGGCGGCGTCGCCGGCTTTCCTGCGCTTCGACGCCGACGAGATCGGCGACGCCAACGGCGGCGAGCCGCTGGGCTACATGGTTGAGAACCGCCGTATCCGGGTCGCCCTGGCCGAGGCGGTGGAGGCCTCGGACATCGCGGTCTTCGCGCCGGGCGCCGTCGTCGGGGTCGAACAGACGCCCGCCGCCGCCCGGGTGTCGCTTGCCGACGGATCGGTGCTGAGCGCGCCGGTCGTCGTGGGCGCCGAGGGGCGCGGGTCGAAGGTCCGCAAGGCCGCCGGGATGGGGACGGTCGGCTGGGGCTACGGCCAGTCGGGTGTTGTGGCCACGGTTCGCCTCGGCCGCGACCACGGCAATGTCGCCCACGAATATTTCCTGCCGAACGGCCCCTTCGCCATCCTGCCCCTGACCGAACAGCGGGCCAGTCTGGTCTGGACCGAAACCACGAAGGCGGCCGAGGCCCTGAAGACCTGTTCGGAAGCGGCCTTCCGCTCGCATCTGGACCGGCGGTTCGGCGAATTCCTGGACGGGGCGACGCCGGAGGGGCCCCGCTTCGTCTATCCCCTGTCGCTGGATCTGGCGACGCAGCTGACCGCGCCGCGCACCGCCATCATCGGCGACGCCGCCCACGGGGTGCATCCGGTCGCCGGGCAAGGCCTCAACATGGGCCTGAAGGACGCCGCAGCCCTGGCTGAGGTGCTGATCAAGGCCATGCGTCTGGGCGAAGATATCGGGTCGGAGGTGGTTCTGGACCGCTACGCCCGCTGGCGCCGGTTCGACAATGTGGCGCTCGCCGCCGGTTTCGACGGTTTCGTGCGGCTGTTCTCCAACGATCTGCCGCCGGTGCGGGCGGCGCGCGATCTGGGCATGGCGGCGGTGAATAGGATCGGACCGCTGCGGCGCGCCTTCATGCGCGAGGCCGGCGGGGCGACGGGGGATTTGCCGAAGCTGCTGCGGGGCGAGCTGGTCTGATGGTCCGTGCGGCGGCTATCGGTGCGCTGTCGATCGTCGCCGCCTGCGCCTCAATCGGCGATCCGAATGGGCCCACAGAACAAGAGCTGGCGCGTCTGATAGCGCCATCTGGCGACCTCACCCCTTCGATCCGCGCCATGCGGTGCGACTTCATATCCGAGGAGGGCTCGGAATGGTCATGCCGCTACGAGGCACGGGCGACGAGCGGCGTCTGGGTAGGATTGTCTGCGATGGTCGCTCTGGACGGCGACGACTGGGTTCTGATCGACGGAATCTGCACGCCCGACGAGGCCTTGGCGGATCGGGGGCGTTGCCCGCGCTAGTCCAGCTGCCGCGCCTCTTCCGGCAGCATGATCGGCACGCCCTCGCGGATCGGGAAGGCCAGTTTGGCCCCCTTGGAGATCAGTTCGTTGGCCTCGCGGTCGTAGTCGAGCTTCCCGCGCGTGATCGGGCAGACCAGCACTTCGAGAAGCCGGGGATCAACGGATGACGGGGTGTGGAAGGCATCGGACATGGGCATTCTTTGTTGGCTATCGCTCGCGGCGCGGCCGCTCACTGCTTGAGCCAAGCCTTACTGCATCGCGCTCGGCGTGTCGCTGTCGCCGGGTTCGGCGGCGTCGAACCGCATCAGGGCCGTGAGCACATCGACCCGGTCGTCGAGCGCCGGGCTTTCCAGCAGGGCCTGTTTCTCCGCCGGTTCGAAGGGCAGGGCCATCGACAGGCTGTTGATCAGGGCCTCCTGCGGCGCGGCCTCGGCCGTCTCCCAGTCGATCTCGAGCTGACGCCGTTCCAGATAGGTTTTGAGGCTGCCCAGGAAGGCCGGGCGGTCGAAGGCTTCGCTCTCATGCGGCGCGATCAGGTCGGTCTCGAACGGGGCGAAGGCGGCGCGGACCTGGCGATAGGGGGTCTGGGTCGGCAGTTCGGTGGTGATGCGGAAGCGCGCGATGCCGGTCAGGGTGATCAGGTACCGGCCGTCCGAGGTCTCGGCGAAACTGGTGATCCGGCCAGCGCAGCCGACCGCTGACAGGCTCGGCAGCTGGGCCGTGCCGCCCGAGGGCTGGATCATGCCCAGCATCCGCTCGCCGGCCATGGCGTCGTCGATCATGTTCAGATAGCGCGGCTCGAAAATGTTCAGCGGCAGCTGACCGCGCGGCAACAGGATGGCCCCGGGCAGGGGAAAGACCGGGATCACCTGCGGCAGGTCGACGGCCTTCACATAGCCCTGGGGCATCCGGACGCTCTTTACGAAAACAGGATGGAGGACAGGCGGCGACGTCCGTCCTTGGAGACGTCCGAGGACAGGCCCGCCGCCTCGAACACGACCAGGAGGTGTTTGCGCGCCGCCTGGTCGTTCCAGTCGCGATCCGCCTGGACGATGGTCAAAAGGCTGTCCACGGAGCCCTTCAGGTCGCCCTCGGCGGCCTGGGCGAGGGCCAGGTCGTAGCGGGCCTGGTGATCGTTCGGATCGGCCTTGACCTGGGCCTCCAGCGCCGCCGTCTCGCCGCTCGGGGCGCTGGACGACAGGGCCAGCTGGGCGCGAACGCTGACGACTGAGGGTTCGGTCGAATCCTGCGGGGCCATGGCGATGGTCTGACGCGCCTGATCGGCGTCGCCTCCGGCCAGGTAGACGCGCGCCATGCCGGCGATGGCCTTCTGGTTCTCCGGCTCGATGGTCAGGACGTGGGCGAAGGCCTGGGCCGCGCCGCCGAAGTCCGAAAGGCCGAGCGATTCCTCGCCGAGCGCCAGCAACTGCTCGACGTCGGAGTTGACGCTTTCGCCGCCCGACAGCTTCTCGATGAAGGCCTTGATCTGGCTCTCCGGGATCGCGCCTTGGAAGCCGTCCACCGGCTGGCCGTTGACGAAGGCGTAGACGGTCGGGATCGACTGGACCCGCAGTTGCCCGGCGTAGGCGGGGTTCTTGTCGACGTCGATCTTGACCAGTTTCACGGCCCCGCCGGCGGCGCGGACCTGTTTCTCCAGCGCGGGCGTCAGGGTGCGGCAGGGCCCGCACCAGGTGGCCCAGAAGTCGACGATGACCGGCTGGATCTTCGACTGGGCGATCACATCGTCCATGAAGCCGGCGTCAGAGCCCTCCTTGATCAGGTCGTCGGGCGAAGTCTGGGGATCGGCGAGGGTCATCGGGTCTCTTTGAAGCTCGGGGCTGTAACGCGTCAGGGGTCAGATGGTCGCGGATCAGGCCTGCGGCAAGTCGGCGGCGAAGTCGATCACCAGCGGCTCGCGCCCGATCTCGCTCATGAAGCGCCGGAACGCAGACTGCGTCAGGGCGGTGGTGGCCGTATTGGTCAGGGGGTGGAAGTTGACGATGTCGGCGTCCCACAGTCGCTTGTCGATCACGAAGGTGACGCGCCGATCGACGTCGTTGATGAGGCCCAGCGCCGTCACCGACCCCGGCCGCACGCCGAGCGTCTCATACATCAGGGTCTCGTTGCCGAAGGAGACCCGGTCCGAACCGATGGTGCGGGGCGCGGCCTTCAGGTCGATGACCGTCTTCTGCTCGGCCGAGATCAGCCACAGCCGGCCCTTCTTGTCCTTCAGGAACAGGTTCTTGGTGTGGGCGCCGGGCATGGCGGCCTTGATCTCGTGACCCTCGTCCACGGTGAAGACGGCCGGGTGGTCGTGGGTCGTCTGGTCCACGCCATGCTCGGCCATCCAGGCGATCAGGCTGTCACGCGTATAGGCTGGTTGAGTGGTCATGCTCGGCCGGGCTAGGAATGCTCACAGTTGGATACCCGCCGGAGCCCCGCCTTGGAACTGGAATGCTACCCCATGTCGGCGCGGCCGCCGGATCTGGTGCCCGGCCGCCAGTCGCGGAACTGGATGGACGCCTTCGTCAGCCGCCACCCCTATCGGTGCCTGCCCCTGACCATGGCCAACACCACCGGGTGGGAGATCCTCTGTCCCTTCACCTTCACGGCCGAATGGAACGGCGGGCCGCAGCAGTCCGACATCACCATCACGCCCGAACGGCCCCAGCCCGAGCTGGACCATTTCGTCACCTCGCACTTCTCGCGCGGCGTCCTGACCATGCACCCCCAGTATCTGTTCCGCACGCCGCCGGGCTGGGGGATGATCTGTTCGGGGTCGCCCAACCACATGAAGGACGGGATCCAGCCCCTGGTCGGGTTGATCGAGACCGACTGGCTGCCCTTCCCCTTCACCATGAACTGGCTGTTCACCCGGCCCGGCCGCATCAAGTTCGAGCGCGGCGAGCCCTTCTGCTTCATCCACCTGGTCGAGCACCGGAAGATGGAGGCGGTCCAGCCGGTCATCCGGACCCTGGAATCCAACCCGGTGATGAAGGGCCAGTTCGAGGCCTGGAACCGCCAGCGCACCGACTTCAACCAACGGCTGGCGAGCGGCGATCCCGATGCGGCCAAGGAGGCCTGGCAGAGGTTCTACTTCAAGGGCGAACTGCCCGAGGCTCTGGGGACCGCCCCGGAAAGCCACGCCAACAAGCGCAGGCTCAAGAACCCGCGCGTGGGCTGACCCACATACCGTCACCCTCGGGCTTGTCCCGAGGGGCCATGGTTCAGCGGGCACGAGCCGGCGCTCGAGTTCCGTGCGTTTGTGCGGAGGAGAAATGGGTCCTCGGGACCAGCCCGAGGATGACGGACTATCGGGCGAGGATCGCCTCCAGCCCATCCCGCCAGGTCGGGTGCCGGGGCCGCCAGCCCAGTTCGGCCTTGGCGCGGGCGTTCGAGATGCGTTTGGAGTCCAGATAGAAGCGCCGCATCCCCTCGGAGACCGAGGGGTCGGTCCAGTCGACTTCGGGCGGCTGGGGCAGGCCCATGCGCCGGGCCGCGTCTTCCATGACGATCTCGACCGGCGAGGGGGCGTCGTCGGTGAGGTTGTAGGCGGCGCCCGGCCGTGGCCGATCCATCGAGGCGAACAGGCCCTCGACCGCGTCCTCGACATAGATGCGGTTGAAGACCTGGCCGGGCTTTCGGACGATCCGGGCCGTGCCGTCACGCAGTCGGTCCGCCACCGACCGGCCGGGGCCGTAGATGGCCGGCAGGCGGAATATCTGCACCGTCAGCCCCATGCCGCGCCCGGCGTCGAGCCAATCCGCCTCGGCCCGCACCCGGCGCGCGCCCTCCAGACTGGCGGCGTTCAGCGCATCGTCCTCGAACACCCACCCGCCGTTCCGGTCGCCATAGACGGCGGTGGAGGAGACGTAGCCGATCCAGTCGGGATAGGCGCCGGCCTCGCCGAGCGCCGGCAGCAGGGCCTTCGCGCCCGGACAGCCATGACCCTCGGGCGGGGCGGTGACGAGGATGGCCGAGGCTTTCGCTACCGCAGCGGCGAGGGCTTCCGCATCGGCCGGATCGACGGCTGCGACCCCTTCCGCTTCCAGCGTCGCCCGGCGGTCCGTGTCCCGCGAGGTCGCCGCCACGGTCATGCCGCGCCGTTTCGCCCCGGCCAGAACCGCCCGGCCCAGATAGCCGGCGCCGAAGACGAGGAGGGAGCCTTGCGCCATCCGGGCGATCAGCCCACCCGCGCCTGGGCGGGCTCGGCCGCGACCGGCGTCGGGGCGCTCTGCAGAGCCTCGGCCCGCTTGCCGTTCCAGGCGGAGACGCAAGGGATCTTCGACCGGTCGGCCCGGTCGGCGTAGCGG
The DNA here is from genome assembly GCF_041893865.1 of Brevundimonas staleyi. Lineage (GTDB taxonomy): Bacteria > Pseudomonadota > Alphaproteobacteria > Caulobacterales > Caulobacteraceae > Brevundimonas > Brevundimonas staleyi. The sequence continues at coordinate 364,381 of NZ_CP169082.1, read as the reverse complement.
CGGGCGATGTCGGTGACGTCGGCCATCAGGCCTTCGGCCAGGGTGATCGGCTTCAGGCCCAGGTCCTTGAACTGGTCGTTGGCGACGACGAGTTCGTTCTCGTCCGCCTCCAGGCGGGGATTGGCGACATTGTGGACCTCGGTCCCGGTCATGCCGGCGACCATGGCGGCCAGGTCGCGAACTCGGCGGCTCTCGGTCATCTGGTTCAGGATCTTGACCCGTTCGCCCTTCTTCGGCGGGTTCTTCAGGGCCAGTTCGACGCAGCGCACCGTGTCCTGGATGTGGATGAAGGCCCGCGTCTGGCCGCCCGTGCCGTGGACCGTCAGCGGATAGCCGAGCGCCCCCTGCATCAGGAAGCGGTTCAGGACGGTGCCGTAGTCGCCGTCATAGTCGAAGCGGTTGATCAGCCGCTCGTCCTTGCGGGTTTCCTCGGTCTGGGCGCCCCAGACGATGCCCTGGTGCAGGTCGGTGATCCGGACCCCGTCGTTCTTGGCGTAGAACTGGAACAGCAGCGCGTCCTGGGTCTTGGTCATGTGGTAGATCGAGCCCGGGTTCGGCGGGAACAGGATCTCCTGCTCGGTGGGCCCGAAGTCCGTCTGCACCGTGACCTTCAGATAGCCTTCCGGAATGCGCAGCCCGGCGGTGGTGTAGCCATAGACCCCCATGGTCCCCAGGTGGGCCAGGTGGACGTCCCGCCCGCTCTCGACGATGGCGGCCAGGAGGTGGTTGGTGGCGTTCAGATTGTTGTCGACGGTGTAGAGCTTGTGCCGCGCCGACTTCATCGAATAGGGGGCGGCCCGCTGTTCGGCGAAATGGACGACGCTGTCGGGCTTCTCGTCCTGGATCAGGGCGACGAGGCGGTCGAACTCCTTGCCGACCGTCATGTTGACGAAGCCGATCTCGCGCCCTGAGACCTCCTTCCACGCGGCGATGCGCTCGCCCATGGTCCGGATGGGGGTCAGGGACTGGACCTCCAGCTCGTTGTCGATGTTCCGGCGGCTCAGGTTGTCGACGATGACGACGTCCCACCCCTGCGCCGACAGATGCAGCGCCGTGGGCCAGCCGCAAAAGCCGTCGCCGCCCAGAACCAGTACCTTCATCGTCTTTGTCTTTCTCTACCCCGGTCCCCTGCCTAGCCGAAGGCGAGGGGCGGAGCAAAGCGGGACCGTGGCCTAGAGCAGCGGCGTTATCGCCGCACGGGCCGCGTCGCCCAGCCCTGAGTGCTTCAGACCGTAGGCCACATTGGCCCGCAGCAGGCCCACGGGATCGCCGCAGTCGAAGGTCGTCCCCTCGTATTCCAGGGCGTGGAAATCCTTGACCTTCATCAGCCGCGCCATGGCGTCGGTCAGCTGGATCTCGCCGCCCGCGCCCGTCTGCTGATCGGCCAGCAGGGGGAAGATGTCGGGCGTCAGGACATAGCGGCCCGAGATGAACAGGTTCGACGGCTCGGTCCCCAGCGGCGGCTTCTCGACCATGCCGGTCATGCGGTTCAGCCGGCCTTCGCGGCCGTCCAGCGCCACGATCCCGTATTTGTGGGTCTCGCCCTCGGGGGCCGGTTCGACCACCACGACATTGCCGCCGGTCTGTTCGTGGGCCTCGATGGCCTGCTTCAGGGCGGGTTTGTCGGCCATCATGAGCATGTCGGCCAGGATGACGGCGAAGGGCTCGTCGCCGATCAGGTCGCGGGCGCAGAAGACGGCGTGGCCGAGACCCAGCGGCGCCATCTGGCGGACGAAGCTCATTTCGCCGGGCTTGGGCAGGTCGGCGACCACCGAGGTCAGGATGTCGTCCTTGCCCTTGGCTTTCAGGATCGCCTCGACCTCGTAGGCGTGGTCGAAATAGTCCTCGATCGAGGTCTGGCCGCGCCCGACCACGAAGATCATGTGCTCGATGCCGGAGGCCCGCGCCTCCTCCACGATGTGCGACAGGATCGGCCGGTCGAACACGTTCAGCATGTTCTTCGGCGTCGTCTTGGCGGCGGGCAGGACGCGCGTGCCCAGGCCGGCGACGGGCAGCACGGCCTTGCGGACGCGCGGAATCGGTTTGGTCATGAGCATCCCCTCACAGTGGTGGGGACCCTAACGCACCCGCGTCGGTTTCGTAGCCCCGGTTCTGCGAAAAACCGCTACTCGACCGTGACCGACTTGGCGAGGTTCCTCGGCTGATCCACGTCCGCGCCCTTCACAACGGCGACGTGGTAGGCGAGGAGCTGGATCGGGGCGGACATCACCAGGGCCGAGATCAGGGGATCCGACGCCGGGGCCGTGACCACCACCTTGGCGCCGGCCGGCGCGTGCTTGGCCCCTTCCGGATCGGTGATGAAGACCACCTGACCGCCGCGCGCCATGACCTCCGACATGTTCGAGGCCGATTTCTCGAACCAGCTGTCATAGGGGGCCAGGATGATGACCGGGGTCGCCTCGTCCACCAGGGCGATCGGGCCGTGCTTCAGCTCGCCGGCGGCATAGCCCTCGGCGTGGATATAGCTGATCTCCTTCAGCTTCAGCGCGCCTTCCAGCGCCAGGGCCGACATGGGCCCGCGACCGAGGTAGAGGACGTCCTTGGCCTTGGCGATCTCGGCGGCGATCTCCTTCAGGGCGTCTTCCAGACCGATGGCCTCGGCGATCAGGCGGGGCGCTTCCAGAAGGACGTGCACCAGACGCTTCTCTTCCGCCTCGTCGATCCGACCGCGCGCCTTGGCCGCCGCGATGGCCAGGGCGATCATGACCGAGACCTGGGCGGTGAAGGCCTTGGTCGAGGCGACGCCGATCTCGGGACCGCAGTGGATCGGCCAGACGACGTCGGCCTCGCGCGCAATCGTTGATTCGGTGGCGTTGACGATGGCCGCCGACTTCATCCCGGCCTCGATGCAGTGGCGGAAGGCGGCCAGGGTGTCGGCCGTCTCGCCCGACTGGGACATGGCGATGGCGAGCGCATTGGGCCGCAGGGCGGGGGAGCGGTAGCGGAACTCCGAGGCGATCTCGACGTCCACGGGCAGGTCGGCCAGCTGTTCGATCAGATACCGGCCGATCATCCCGGCGATCCAGGAGGTGCCGCAGGCGACGATCTGGATCCGGTCGATGGCGTTGAAGTCCACGCCCTGGACCGTCGTCTGGTCCGTCAGGGTGTCGACATAGGCGGCGATGGTGCGCTGGCACCCTTCCGGCTGGTCATGGATCTCCTTCTCCATGAAGTGCCGGTAGTTGCCCTTCTCCATCAGGACGGCGGAAGCCGGCACGGTCTTGACCGCGCGCGCCACCTCCTGGCCGGTAGCGTCGAAGATGCGGGCCCCGTCGTGGGTGGCCAGCACATAGTCGCCGTCTTCCAGATAGGTGATCTTGTTGGTGAAGGGCCCGAGCGCCAGGCCGTCCGAGCCGATGAACATCTCGCCGTCGCCGTGACCGACAGCCAGCGGCGGGCCGTTCCGCGCGGCCAGGATGACCTCGTCCTCGCCGGAGATCAGAACGCAGAGCGCAAAGGCGCCCGACAGCCGGTCCAGCGTCGCCTTGAAGGCGTCCAGCGGGCTCAGGCCCGTGGCCAGTTCCGAATCCAGCAGGTGGGCGACCACCTCGGTGTCGGTCTGGGACGAGAAGACGCGGCCGGCGGCGATCAGCTCGGCCTTCAGCTCGGCGAAATTCTCGATGATGCCGTTGTGGACCACGGCCACCCGCCCGGCGATGTGCGGGTGGGCATTGGCCTCGGTCGGGGCGCCGTGGGTGGCCCAGCGGGTGTGGCCGATGCCGGTGGTGGCCTCCAGCGGATGACCCGCCAGCACCTTCTCCAGCTCCTTCAGCTTGCCCGGTGCGCGGCGGCGCTCCAGCACCCCGTCCACCTGGGCGGCGATGCCGGCCGAGTCATAGCCCCGGTATTCCAGCCGTTTCAGGCTTTCGACCAGACGGTCCGCGACGGGCTGGGTTCCGACGATGCCGATGATGCCGCACATAGGACTGTCCCTCTGGATTCCCGTCATCCTCGGACTTGATCCGAGGATCAGAGGTCTGGTCTGGCTGACCCAGAGGGATGGCGCACGAGCCGGGGACACGTCGTCGACGGAGACCCGGTACGTCCGATCCTCGGGTCAAGCCCGAGGATGACGGCATTGAAAGTCTGCTCTAGGACGGCCTTAAGACGTCGGCACCTAAAAAGGCGTTTCGACAGATTTCGGCGGAGGGCCGCACATGGGCGAGCGCAAATATTTCGGCACCGACGGCATTCGCGGCCGCGCCAACACCAAGCCCATGACGGCCGAGATCGCCCTGCGCGTCGGTCTGGCGGCCGGAAAGCTGTTCATGTCGGGCGACGACCGCCGCCATCTGGTGGTCATCGGCAAGGACACCCGCCTGTCGGGCTACATGATCGAACCCGCCCTCGTGGCCGGTTTCGCCTCGGTCGGCATGGACGTGCGCACCTTCGGCCCCATCCCGACACCGGGCGTGGCCATGATGACCCGCTCCATGCGCGCGGATCTGGGCGTGATGATCTCGGCCTCGCACAACGACTACGCCGACAACGGGATCAAGCTGTTCGGCCCCGACGGCTACAAGCTGTCGGACGAGATCGAGCTGAAGATCGAGGCCATGATGGACGCCGAGCTGGACGCCGGTCTGGCGCCGTCGAACCAGCTGGGCCGCGTCAAACGCATCGACGACGCCCCGCCCCGCTATATCGAGATCGCCAAGGCCGCGTTCCCGCGCCACCTGTCGCTGGCGGGTCTGCGCATCGCCGTCGACTGCGCCAACGGCGCCGGCTACCGCGTCGCCCCCACCACCCTGTTCGAACTGGGCGCCGAGGTCTGCGCCGTCGGCGTCTCCCCGAACGGGACCAACATCAACGCCGACTGCGGCTCGACCCATCCGGAGACCCTGTCGGCGGCGGTGAAGCAATACCGCGCCGACATCGGCATCGCCCTGGACGGCGACGCCGACCGCCTTATCATCTGCGACGAGAAGGGTCAGGTGGTGGACGGCGACCAGATCATGGCCCTGATCGGCCGCGACTGGGCCCGGCGCGGCGTGCTGAAAGGCGGCGGCGTGGTCGCCACCGTCATGTCCAACCTCGGCCTCGAACGCGTCCTGACCGGCGACGGCCTGACGCTGGAGCGGACCAAGGTCGGCGACCGCTACGTCATGGAGCGGATGCGCGAGGGCGGCTTCAACCTGGGCGGCGAACAGTCCGGCCACCTGATCCTGCACGATCACGCCACCACCGGCGACGGCCTGATGGCGGCGCTTCAGGTGCTCGCGGTGCTGGTCGAGAGCGGCAAGCCGATGAGCGAACTGGCCCGCCAGTTCGACCCGGTCCCCCAGCTCCTGCAAAACGTCCGCTTCACCGCCGGCAAGCCGCTGGAAGACGCCAAGGTCAAGGCCGCAATGGCCGAGGCCGACGCCGCCCTGGCCGGTCAGGGCCGCCTTCTGGTCCGCCCCTCCGGCACCGAGAAGCTGATCCGCGTCATGGCCGAGGGCGACGACGAGGCCCTGGTCAAACGCGTCGTCGCCGACGTCGTCGCGGCCGTGAAGGCGGCGGGCTGACCGCCCCAAAGTCGCCCATCAGACACAACGAAGGCGACGCTTGCGGACCGGCCGTTTCCGGCGCAACGGACGCGCCAGATGGTCGATGTCGAACGCAAGAAGGCGATCCTGCGCGCAGAGCAGGAGTTCGAGCGGAAGGAGAACCTTTCGCGCGCCCTGGCCGATCGCGGCGTCACCCTGATCGGCAAGATCACCAGCCCGCCGCCGCCCGAACCGCCCGCCCTCGACGAGACCGGCGTCTAGGCCTCCACCCGCGCCTTCAGGTCCGCCAGCATGGCCACGGCGCCCCGCGCATAGGGCGCCAGCCAGCGGTCGTGGACGGCCTTGATCGGCTCGGCATTCAGGTGGTTCCACCGTTCCCGCCCCTCGCGCCGGACGATGATCAGGTCTGCCGCCTCCAGCGCCTTCAGATGCTGCATGACGGTGCAGCGATCCAGTCCGCCCTCGATCTCGCACAGCTGACCCGTCGTGCGCGGCCCGTCCTTCATCGCGTCCAGCAGCCGCCGCCGGGCGGGGTTCGCCAGGGCCTTGAACACGGCGTCCAGAGCGTCGTCGTTTGACATGTTATAAGAATATAACATACGAAGGTCGCCAGCAACCACGGAGCAGGACGATGGAGCTGAAATTCGAGGTCTCGATGCGGGTGTCCAGACCCGTGCATGAGGTGTTCGAGGCGGTGGCCGATCCGGCCAAACTGTCGGGCTATTTCACCACCGGCGGCGCGGTCGGGCGCCTCGCCACCGGCCAGACGGTGCAGTGGGAGTTCGCCGACTTCCCCGGCGCCTTCCCGGTCGAGGTGGTCGAGGTCGTCCAGGACCGGAAGATCGTCCTGAAATGGGAGGCCAACGAGGGCGTGCCCGACGAGAACCAGCCGGTGGTCGACGCCGGCTACTGGACCAGGGTGACCATGAACTTCTCACCGCTGGATGGCGACACGCGCACACTGGTCCGGATCGCCGAGGAGGGCTGGCGCGAAACGCCGACGGGGCTCAAGGCCTCCTACGGCAACTGCATGGGCTGGTCCCAGATGCTGGCGGCGCTGAAGGCCTATGTCGAATACGGCATCAACCTGCGCGAAGGGGCGTATCGCTAGGCCGTCAGGGCCTTCACGACGTCCTCGATCCGTTTCCGGACATCGGGCACGGCGATGGTCTCCCAGAAGGCCGCCCGCGCCGGAGGGCCGAGGACGAACAGCTTGGGATCGGCCGTGCCGTCGGCGTGCAGCACCCGGCCCGAGCCGTCGAGCTCCAGCCCCAACCGCAGCGGATCCAGTCGCGCCCGACCGGAGGCCAGCAGAGGCCCTGTCACCGGATTGGCCTCGGGCGCATGGCCCGGCCCGGTGCAATCGATCAGCCAGGCGCCGGTCAGGGGCGTCTGGGCCTGACCCCGGCGGATCCAGTCCAGCCGGACCCCGGCGTCATCGGCCGTGATCCCCTTCACCCGCCCGGCGACGACGCTCAGCCGCCCCTCGGCCAGAAGCCGGTCGATGAAGACGCCGATCCGGGGCGCGATCCGGTGGCGATGCACGTCCCACCACGGCCGCAGATGCCGCAAGATCCCGCGCCGCGTCGCCAGATCGGCCTTCGCCCACAGGTCGGCGGTGATGGGCCGCAAGCCCTCCATCATCTCGCGCCAGCCGGCGTCCTCCGCCACGACCCGCGACGCTTTCATCCGCTCGGACAGCGGCCCTTCCAGCATGGCCGGGGTCGGCGCCTCGGGCGGATCGGGCAGATCGGCATGGGCGCGGGGCAACAGACCCCGCCGCGACAGGGCCTGCGCCCGCCCGCGCCAGCCCTGGCCCTCCAGCGCCTGCAACATGTCCACCATGGTCAGGCCCGTGCCGACGATCAGCACCTGATCCTCCGCACCGATGGCCTCCAGCGCGCCGGGCGCCCAGGGGTCGGACAGGACCCGCGCCGATCCGCCCGACGCCGTCTTCGGCGCCGGATTGCCGGTGGTCAGGACGACGGCGTCCGCCGCGACCCGCCGTCCGTCGGACAGGACGACAGCGTCCGCCTCGATACCGGCGACCTCGCCCACGACCCGTTCGACAAGACCCGGAATCGCCGCCTCGACCTCGGCCAGACGGGCCTGGACATAGCGCCCGAAGATCTTGCGCGGCGCGAACCCGTCCGGATCGGCATAGGCGGGCGCGTTCGCTCCCAGCCAGCGCACGAAATGATCGGGCTGATCGGCCAGGGCGCTCATCCGCGAGGAGCGGACGTTCAGCAGATGCCCCTCGAACGGCGTCGAATAGGCGACGCCCAGGCCGAAATCGGCGCTGCGATTGATCAGGGTCGATCCGATCCCCGCCTCCGCCAGTCGCGCGGCCAGCATGGCGCCGGAGAATCCTCCGCCGACGATGGCTACGTTACTGATCGGTCCCGACACTTCGCCTCCCGCTTTTCAGCGTTGTTGAACCGCGCCGCGTCGAGGGTCAACGCAAGCCTTTCCCTCCCCCTCGGGGGAGGGTGGCCGAAGCGAAGCGGAGGTCGGGTGGGGGCGGCCAGGCGAGGCCCCACTGACAGGGCGTCGCTCGGTCGCCCGGCCGCCCCCACCCCCTCGCTGCGCGAGGACCCTCCCCCGAGGGGGAGGGAGAAATCCCGATTCAGATTTCCTGGTTGTAGGCGCCGACTTCCGGATGGGCGGCCAGGCGGGGTTTCACCTCTTCGCGGAACAGGGCGCGCATGTCGTCCTCGGACCGCATGGATTCCACCACCACGACCAGCTCCGGCTTGTTCGACGAGGCGCGGACCAGAACCCACGAACCGTCCTCCAGATGGACCCGCGCGCCGTTGACCGTGATGACCTCGACGATCTTGCGGCCCAGGATCGAGCCGCCCTCGGCGCCCAGTTTCTCGTATTCGGCGACGACCTTGGCCAGGACGTCGTATTTGATCTCGTCGTCGCAGTGGGGCGACATGGTGAGGGACGTCCAGGCGTCCGGCAGGGCCGTCTTCAGTTGCGACAGCGACTTGCCCGGATTGCGGTCCAGCATCTGCAGCACGGCGGCGGCGGCCACCAGACCGTCGTCGTAGCCCCGGCCGATCGGGTCGGCGAGGAAGAAGTGGCCCGACTTCTCGAATCCGGCGAGCGCGCCCAGTTCGGCGGTCTTCCGCTTGATGTAGGAGTGGCCGGTCTTCCAGTAGACGGTCGTCGCCCCGTTGGCCTTCAGGACTTCATCGGTCTTGTAGAGGCCGGTCGACTTCACATCGACGACGAAGGTCGCGTTCGGGTGAATGGCCGACAGGTCGCGGGCCAGCAGCAGACCGATCTTGTCGGCGAAAATCTCCTCGCCCGTCTCGTCCACCACGCCGCAGCGGTCGCCGTCGCCGTCGAAGCCGAGCGCCAGATCGGCCCCCGTCTCCTTCACCCGCTGGGCCATCTGCACCAGCATGGCGTGGTCCTCGGGGTTCGGGTTGTATTTGGGGAAGGTGTAGTCGAGCTCGGCGTCCATCTCGATCACTTCGACGCCCATGCGGCGGAGCGCCTCCGGGGCGAAGGCGCCGGCCGTGCCGTTGCCGGTGGCGCAGACGACCTTGAGCGGGCGGGTGATCTTGATGTCCCCCACGACCTCTTGAAGATATTGCTCGCGGAAGTTCTCGACCCGCTCCAGACGGCCGCCGGGCCGGGTCACGCCGGTTCCGCTCAGCACGATCTCCTTCAGGCGGCCGATTTCCTCGGGGCCGAAGGTGATGGGCGGGTTGGTGCCCATCTTCACCCCGGTCCAGCCGTTCTCGTTGTGCGAGGCGGTGACCATGGCGACGCAGGGGGCCTCCAGCGCGAACTGGCCGAAATAGGCGACGGGCGACAGGGCCAGGCCCACGTCCAGAACCTCCATCCCGCCTTCCATCAGGCCGATGATCAGGGCGTGTTTCACGGTCGAGGAATAGGAGCGGAAGTCGTGGCCCACGACGATGCGCGGCTGGATGCCGTTCTCGTGGACATAGGTGGCCAGGGCGAGACCCAGGGCCTGGATGCCGAGGAGGTTGATTTCCTTCTCCAGGATCCAGCGAGCGTCGTATTCGCGGAAGCCCGTCGGCTTCACCAGAGGAACGGTCTCGAATTCGAAGGTGTTCGGAACCAGGTCCTGACGGGGCTTCAGCATGCGATGTCCTTGAAGGAAGAGGGCTTCCGGTAGGCGAGGGGTATAGACGCGGGGCTCGGACCAAACAACGCCGGACCCGTGTTATCTCGCGCTTGCGAAATCCATGCGACGACGCCGAAGCCCCGGGCCGCTTGACCCTCGCGAGCCCCGGTCCTACCCGGAAAGAACGAAATCCGGAGAGCCCATGTCCCGTCTGATCCTGCTGCGCCACGGCCAAAGCCAGTGGAACCTCGAGAACCGCTTCACCGGCTGGGTCGATGTCGACCTGACGGCCGAGGGCGAGGCCCAGGCGCGGCGCGGCGGCGAACTGATCGCCGAGGCCGGGTTCAGACCGGCGGTCATGTTCACCTCGGTCCTGACGCGGGCCAAGCGGACCGGGGCGCTTGCCCTGTCGTCGGCGGGCCTGAAGGACGTGCCGGTGATCGAGGACTGGCGGCTGAACGAGCGTCACTACGGCGGCCTGACCGGGCTGGACAAGGCCGAGACCGCCCTGAAGCACGGCGAGGACCAGGTGAAGGTCTGGCGCCGCAGCTACGACATACCCCCGCCGCCGCTGGAGGCGGGCTCGGAATGGGATTTCGACAAGGACCCGCGCTACGCCGGCCAGACCATCCCCAACACCGAAAGCCTGAAGACCACCCTGGACCGCGTCCTGCCCTACTGGAACGAGGCCATCGCCCCGCGCCTGAAGGCGGGCGAGGACGTGCTGATCGCGGCTCATGGCAACAGCTTGCGCGCCATCGTCAAACACCTGTTCGACGTGCCGGACGACCAGATCGTCGGGGTCGAGATCCCGACCGGCAATCCGCTGGAGATCGATCTGGACGCCGACCTGAAGCCGACGGCGGCCCGCTATCTGGACACGGATCGCGCCACCGAACTTCCGGCCGTCCGATGAGCGACGATGCAGTCTACATGCGCCGGGCCATCGACCTGGCGCTGGATCGGATGGGCGAGACCTGGCCCAATCCGGCGGTCGGCTGCGTCATCGTCAAGGACGGTAAGGTCCTGGCCGAGGCCGCCACGGCGCCGGGCGGCCGCCCCCATGCCGAGGAACAGGCCGTGCCCGTCGCCGGGCCCGACGTCGAGGGCGCGACCGCCTATGTGACGCTGGAGCCGTGCGGCGCCCGATCGTCCGGCCGCGCCTCCTGCGCACAGTTCCTGGCCGAGGCGAAGATCGCCCGCGTCGTCGTGGCGGCGCTGGATCCGTCCCCCTTCGCTTCCGGGCGCGGCACTGAACGGCTGCGTCAGGCGGGGCTTCAGGTCGAGACGGGCCTGATGAAGGAGGAGGCGGCCGTCCTTTCGGAAGGATTCCTGCACCGGCTGGAGACCGGCCGTCCGATGGTTCGCATCAGCGCCGACGGCAAGGGGTTCGACGGCCGGTTCGCGGCCTCGGCCCGCGCCGATCTGGTCACCGAGCTGAAGCGTCTGGGCGAGGCCGGCTACACCCGCCTGTGGACCTCGCCCGGCGAACTGGCCGACGCCCTGGCCGAACAGGGCTTGCTGACCAGCTAAGGCAGCGCCCTCATCCGTTCACCCCAGCGAAGGCTGGGGTCCGGATGGAAGACTCCGTCGATCCGATCAGCAGAGCGGGTGCGCCATCCCGGCCGCCTGCATTCGTGATCTGGACCCCAGCCTTCGCTGGGATGCACGATGAAAAAGACTGCCGAAGAAGACTTTATTCCTCGCCAGGCCTTGTCCCGGGCCTTCGACCTGCCCACTTGTCGGTCCGGGTCTTTGACAGGTCAGTCGGCAGCGGAGGTTTTCGAAGGGGCACGGACGAATCTCTGCGGGCGTGCATCGGCAAGTCATTGTTTTTGATAAACCGACTATTCGGTTCGTCCGTTTCGTCAGGGTAGGTTTCGTCCGGACGAACGGACGAAACGTTTCGCAACGCGAACGTATCTCTTTGCCTGAAGATCTACCGAACGTTGCAGAAAAGCTCAGTTTCCGAAAACCTTCCTTAAGTGGGTTCGGGCCATGGTGCCCGGATGTCAGCCGTCCAGGAAGGCGTCTCCCGACGCCGCATCAGCCAAGGGGAGCTCGACGCGATCTGCGCGCGTCACGACCGCCTGTGGCAGGCGCGGCCCGGCGGCGCGCGGGCTGTCTTCGCCTGGATGGACCTCTCGGGGCTCAGCCTTCGGGGCCGCAACCTCGCCGACGCCGACTTCTCCGCCACCGTGATGGTCGGTTGCGACCTGACGGGCTGCAAGCTCGACAACGCCTCCTTCTTCGGCGCCGACATGCAGGACGTCCTCCTGGTCGAGGCCTCCATGCGCCGGGCCGATCTGCGCGGCGCCTGTCTGCACGGGGCCGACCTTTCCGGGGCCGACCTGTTCGAGGCGGACCTGCGCGAGGGCACCATCGCCTCGGCCGATCGCAAATTCGGTTTCAAGGTCATCGAGCCCAAGGGCCGCGAGATCACCCAGGCGCAGGGGGCCAGCCTGGTCGGCGCCAATCTCCAGCGGTCGCGCCTGTCGGGCATCGCGGCCCAGTCGGCGGACTTCTCGGACGCCATCATGAAGGACTGCAAGCTGGTCCGGGCCAATCTGAAACAGGCCAATTTCCGGGGGGCCGATCTCGCCGGCGCCGACATGTCGGGGGCCGATCTGTCGGGCGCGGACCTGCGCGACGCCATCCTGGTGGGGGTCAACGCCACCTCCTGGCGCACCGACGGGGCCAATCTGGACGGCGCCCTGACCGACAACGGCTCGGCGGCCGAGCCGGTCGCCCAGCTGCCCGCCGCCGGAATGCTGCACGAACACGCCGTCTGGTGCGAAAGCGGTGGGGCCGAGGGCCAGCCGTCGGTCTTCGACGACGTCGATCTTCGGGGCCTGGGCTCCATCACCGGGCTCAACCTGACGGCCCTCTCGGCCAAGCGGGCCGTCTTCTACGGCCTCGATATGGAGGGGGTGCAGCTGCAGGGCGCGCACCTGGAGGGCGCCGACCTGCGCTCCGTCAATCTGCGGGGCGCCGATCTTCGGGGCGCGCGCATGGTCGGGGCGCGACTGAACGGGGCGGACCTGCGCGAGGCCCAGCTGGGGCCGTTGATGCTGGGGCCCGACCGGCTCATGCCCGCCGACCTGACCGACGCGGTCCTGCGTGCGGCCGATCTTTCCGGGGCCGATCTGCGCCGCTGCCTTCTGGTCGGCGCGGACCTGACCCGGACCAGTATGCACGGCGCACAGACGCGCCTTGCCGATTTCAAAGACGCGGTTCTCGCTGGAGTTCGCGGACTTCAGCGGGAGGGAGAACCGGTATGACGATGCTCAGACGACGACTTGGCCAGGGCGATTTCGACATGTTCGCCGCCGCCCACGAGCGGTTCGTGACCGGCAAGCCCGGCGGTCGCAAGCTGTCGCTGAAGTTCGTCGACCTGACGGGCGTGTCGATGGCCCACCGCATTCTGGACGACGCCGACTTCTCCGGCTCGATCCTGGAGAACGCCAATCTGGCCGGCGCCCGGCTGGAGCGCGCCATCCTGTTCGGCTGCGACCTGCGCGGCGCCGACTTCACCCGCGCCTCCCTGAAGCGCGCCGACCTGCGCGGCGCCTGCCTGCAGGGCGCGGACCTGTCCGAGGCCGACCTGACCCAGGCCGATTTCCGCGAGGGCGTCATCGCCGTGCCGCACGAGACCAAGGGTCTGGCGGCCGCCCGCAACGAGACGCGGGTGGGTCAGGCCGACGGCGCCCGCTTCTCCGGCGCGACCCTGGACGGCTCGCGCTTCGACGGCGTCAGCGCCTGCAAGGCGGACTTCACCGACTGCTCGATGCGCGGCGCTCGACTGACCGGCGCCAATCTGAAGGACGCCGACCTCTCCGGCGCCCTGCTGGAAGGGGCCGACGTCGGCGGGGCCAATCTGGCCGGCGCCCGCCTCGTCGGCGCCATCCTGACCGGGGTGGCCATGGAACGGGCCCGTCTGGACAAGACCGACACCACCGGCGCCGTGCGCGAACCCACCGCCGCCGCCATCGCCCGCGCCGAGGAGCTCTATGAACTGGCCCTGGACGCCAACGCCTGGGTCGAAAGCGGCGGGGTCTTGGGCGGCCCGGCCATCCTGGACGGCGAGGATCTGCGTCCGCTCGGGGACCGGCTGAAGGGGCTGAAGCTCTCGGCCATGAGCGCCAAGGGCGCCTGCCTGGCCGGCATCGACCTCAGGGGCGCCCAGCTTCAGGGGGCCAATTTCGAAAAGGCCGATCTGCGCGGCGCCCTTCTGGGCAAGGCGGATCTGCGCGGCGCCCGGTTCGGCGAGGCCCTGCTGAACAAGGCCGATCTGACGGCGGCGGACATCAGCCCCCTGCCTCTGGGGCCCAGCCGAAACGTTCCGGCCAGCCTGTCCGGGGCCCGGATGCGCTATGCGGTCCTGGCCCGCGCCGACCTGTCCAAGGCCAATCTGACGGGGGCGGACCTGCTGGGCGCCGACGTCGCCAAGACGGTTCTGGACGACGCCATCCTGACCAACGCCTGTCTGGAGCGGGTCACCGGCCTGGTCCTGCCGGCCGTAGCCGCCTGATGCGAAAAAGGGCGGCCCCGAAGGACCGCCCTTTCCCGTCTTTGCAAAGACGAAGCCCTTAGGCGGCTTCGCCCTCGATCAGCGCCGACGTCGACGCGCCCGTGGCGATCTCGATGCGGCGGGGCTTCAGGGCCTCGGGCAGTTCGCGCTTCAGGCTGATGGCCAGAAGGCCGTTGTCCAGCGAGGCGGTGGTGACCGCGACATAGTCGGCCAGCTGGAAGCGGCGTTCGAAGTCGCGCTCGGCCAGGCCGCGATGCAGATAGGTCTTCTGCGAGGCCGCGTCGTCATTGGCGGTCTTCCTGCCCGTGACGGTCAGCTGGTTCTCCTTGGCCTCGATGGTCAGCTCGTCGGGCTTGAAGCCGGCGACCGCGATCTCGATCCGGTATTCGTTCTCACCGGTCGTTTCGATGTTGTAGGGCGGCCAGCCGTTCTCCTGGCTGGTGCGCGCGGCGCTTTCCAGCTGGCGGGCCAGGCGGTCGAAGCCGACGGCCGAACGGTAAAGGGGGGTGAAGTCGATGGTACGCATGTCGATCTCCTGATCATCAGCAAGATTGAGCCACTCCGCGTTTTGCCCGGAGTGGCGGTGGGGATCAGTCCGAACGGTCCCTTCTGGGCCCCGTCTGGTCTGCAAGAGCCCGGGATCGGCGCTCTCGGATGAAGAGGTGGGATGCCGAAGTGCGACGTCAAGACCCCCGGATTGCAGGATCGTCACTTGCCCCCGTGCGGCCGGTCCTTAAGGTGCCCGCCGACCCTTGTTCCCGCTTTTCGGAGCCGACCATGCGCCCTGCCCGCATCGCCCTCTTCGCCGCTCTGGCCCTCGTCTCGACCGGCGCCGCCCAGGCCCAGTCCGCCCAGGTCGCGCACCGCGAGCCCATGACCCCGCCGGTCCTGCAAGAAGATACGGCGCTCCAGGCCGCCATCGCCTCGGATGCGCGCCCGGCCGCCGACCGCGCCCGCGACGTCTTCCGCCATCCCTATGAGACCCTGACCTTCTGGGGCCTGACGCCGGGATCGACCGTGGTCGAGATCGAGCCGGGCCGCGGCGGCTGGTGGAGCCATATCCTCGAGCCCTATGCGGCCGCGACCGGCGGGACCTATGTCGCCGTCAATCGCCCGCTGGAGGGGATGCAGGTCGCCGACGGCACGGCCGACATGATCGTGGTGGCCCGCGCCTTCCACAACTGGCACCGCTCCAACCCGCAGCGCACCGGCCCCTATCTGGAAGCCTTCTTCAAGGCGCTGAAGCCCGGCGGCGTCCTGGCCGTGGAACAGCATCGCGCGGCCGAGGGGCTGAACGCCGACGCCACGGCCCCGACGGGCTATGTCTCCGAAAGCTACGTCATCCACGCCGCCCAGGCCGCCGGGTTCGTGCTGGAGGGCCGCAGCGACCTGAACGCCAACCCCAAGGACGACCACGATCATCCGTTCGGCGTCTGGACCCTGCCGCCCGGCCGCACCTCGGCCGCCCGCGAAGGCGTCGCCACCGATCGCGCCACGCCCCTGACCGACGCCGAGCGCGCCGAATACGACGCCATCGGCGAAAGCGACCGCATGACCCTTCGCTTCCGCAAGCCCGCCTGAGCCACAAGACTTTGACGGCATTGACGAACCTCTCTATCCCAACGCCTTCCGGAGCGGCGTCGCCCTTCGGAAGGCGACCGGCTGGGGAGGGTTGATGCGGGATCAGGCGCGGATCGGGCGAACGGAACCGTCGCGTCGGGCCATGCTGGCCGGCGCGGGCGTCCTCTTGGTCGCGGGCCTCGCCGCCTGTGGCGACAAGGAAGAAAAGGCCGCTCCCGAAGCGCCGTCCGGCCCGCCCGAAGGCTCGCTGGAATGGGCCATCCAGGGCCCCTGGCGCGCGGCGGACCGTCCGCGCGACATCTATCGCCATCCGCTGGAGACCCTGCGATTCTTCGGCCTCCAGCCGTCCATGCATGTCGTCGAGTTCTGGCCCGGCAGCGGCTGGTACACCGAGATTCTGGCCCCCTATCTGAACAAGGGCGACGGCGTCTATTACGGCGCGGGCTTCGCGACCGGCCCCGGCGCCGATCCGGCCCAGGCGGCGCTGGTGGCCAATTTCGAACGCCGCTTCGGTTCGGACCGGAAGCTTTATGGCGAGGTGAAGTTCAGCGCCTTCGGGGCCACGACCGGCCCGGTCGCCCCGGCGGGGACCATCGACATGGCCCTGTTCATGCGGAACATTCACGCCTGGATGGCGGCCGGCATCGCCGAGAAGGCCTTTGCCGACGCCTATGCGGCGCTGAAGCCAGGCGGAATCCTGGGCGTCGAACAGCATCGTCTGGCCCCGGATCAGGATCAGGACCCGGCCGCCGCGAACGGATACGTCCAGGAAGCGTTCGTCAAACAGCTGGCGGCCGAGGCGGGCTTCGTCTTCGTCGCGGCCTCCGAGATCAACGCCAACCCGGAAGACACCAAGGATCACCCGTTCGGGGTCGAAAGCTTGCCGCCGCGCCTGTTAACCGCCCCGCAAGGCGAGGCGCCCGATCCCACGTTCGATACCGCCAAATACCGCGCGATCGGCGAGAGCGATCGCATGACCTTGAGATTCAGGAAGCCCGAGTGAACCGCGCCGCCGCCTTCGCCGCCAATGCGCCCCTGATGGGGGTTCCCGGCGCCGCCGCCCCGCCCGGAGGCGTGGGCGAATGGTTCCGGGGCGCCGGCGGTCTTCGCCTGCGCGCCGCCTTCTGGACGCCCTCGGCCCTCGTCGCCCAGAAGCCGCGCGGCACCGTGGTGCTGAGCCCCGGCCGGACCGAGCCGATCGAGAAGTATTTCGAGGTCATCGGCAACTTCCTGGCCCGCGGCTGGTGCGTTCTGGCTCACGACTGGCGCGGTCAGGGTCTGTCGGCCCGTCTGCTGCCGGATCGCCTGAAGGGCCATGCCCGCGCGGTGGAGGAGTTCCAGGACGACTACGCCCGTCTGCTGGACGCCTTCGAGGCGCGTGCGCCCAAGCCCTGGATCATGGTCGGCCATTCGATGGGCGGGGCCCTGAACCTGCTCTGCCTGGAAGGCGGCGAGAACCGGTTCGCCGGCGCGGTCCTGTCCAGCCCCATGCTGCGTATCAAGACCGGCAAGCGGTCGATGTGGTCGGTCAAGCTAGCGGTGCGCTGGAACGTGCGCCACGGCAAGGCCGGGGACTTCGTTCTGGACGATCCGGACGATCCCTTCGACCACACCTTCGAGAAGGACGCGCTGACGTCCGACGAGACCCGCTACGAGCTGTGGCGACAACAACTGTACGCCTGCCCTCACCTGGCGGTGGGCGGCCCGACCTGGGGCTGGCTGGCCTTCGCGCTCGACGCGGGCGAACGGGCGCTGAAGCCTAAGGCGCTGAAGTCGGTGCATATTCCCTGCACCATCGTGCAGTCGGGCAATGACGACCGGGTCTGGAAACAGACCAATCGCTGGGCCGCCAAGCGGCTGGGGCGAGGCCGCTATGTCGAGATCGACCACGCCAAGCACGAACCCATCATGGAGACCGACGACCTGCGCGCGGTCTTCCTGAACGAGTTCGACGCGATGGCGGACTATGTCTCGCCGATCAACGACCAGGCCCAGCCGGTCGTGAAGGCCGAAAGCGACGCGGTGGCCTGAACCACCGCGCCGATCCTCTTACATCGGGCGAGTGACGTTGGCGCCGATATTGACGATGACTTCGCGCGCGTCGAAGGCGTTGGCGTCGCCCGAGGGCTTGGCGCCGCGACCCATGATGATCTCAGTGGTCGCCTCGTAGCGGTCGATCTGGCGGACGTCGAAATCGTTGTGACCCCAGAACGGATCGTTCCAGCGGCTCCAGCCGCGCGGCCCGTAGTAGCGCCAGGACGGTCCCCAGAACGGGCTGTAGCGGTTGAAGAAGGGATCGTTGAAGCCCGAGCTCTGATAGCGGGTGTTGCGGTCGGTGGCCCGATTGACGGTCGAGAACCAGTCGTAACCGCTCTCCCTCGTCAGTTCGGCGGCGCGCAGCAGAAGGCCCATCTCGACCTGTTCGCGCGAGGTGACCGAGTTGCCCGAGAAGCTGACGCGGTAGCGGTCGTTCTCAAGTCGTTGTTCGGCGTAGCCTCCGCGCTGGCCGTTGAAGCCGGCTGGGGCGTAGGCGGTGGAGGTGGCGCAGGCGGCCAGGGTCAGGGCCGAGGCGGCGACCACCACCAGGGATTTGATCGAAAGGGTCATTGGAGGCTCCGGAACTTGAGCGGAAAATCCGTCATCTCCCCTGAACGGCGCATGAACAGCGACGTTCCACCGACCCACAAGTCTCTATAAACGCGAGACAATCAGGACTGCGGCAATCAGTAGCAGGAAGCCGACGAAGACGCCGAAGCCGCGCCGGAACCGAGGCTCGCTCATCCGACGCGCCAGGGCGGCGCCAGCTAGACCGTAGGCGCTCATGGTCAGAACGTCCATGCCGATCACGGCCGCCGCGAACAGGGCCAGCTGCGGCGCCATGGGACGTTCAACGTCGAGGAAGGGCGGCAGGACCGCCGTGAAGAACAGAACCGCCTTGGGATTGGCGATCTGGACCAGGAAGCCGTCGACGAAGGCCGGGCGTCTGAGCCGGGTGCGACCCTCGGTCGAGACCTCCGTCGGGGCCGGCCTGAAGGCGCTGCGGATGGATGACACGCCCAGCCAGGCCACGTAGAGGGCGCCGCCCACGGCGATCAGGCGGAAGGCCTCCGGAAAGGCGGCGACCAGGGCGCCGAGGCCCAGGGCGGCGGCCCCGAACCAGACCAGGGTCGCGACATTCATCCCGGCCACGGCGACCAGGACCGCGCGCTTGCCCCGCTCCATCCCGGTGGCGATCGAGAACAGGTTGGCCGGTCCGGGAGTGACGGCCATGACGGCCATCACGCCCAGAAAGACGAGATAGAGGTGCGGATCGACGGGAAGGCGGGTCACGTCGAGAGGCAGACCACCTGGGCCACGCGCAGGTCACGCCTGAGGTCGTCGGCGACCCGGCCGTAGTTGTCGATGGTGATGGGCTCGCCCAGCAGCTGTTCGTCCGGCTGCTGCTCTCCCCGGATGGCGGGGCCCAGGGTATCGGGCGCGGTGGTGTAGAGCCGACCCCGGCGGGGCGCTTCGGCGATGGTCAGGGCGACGACCCGGCCGCGGCGATCCAGCACCGGCGCTCCGGAAAGGCCCGCCAAAGTGCCTTCCAGTCCCGACGTCCGACCGACCTCGGCCCAGGCCAGGACGGGCTCGTCGCGCGCGCCGCGTCCTCGGACCTTCAGCACCTCGCGGCCGAGAAGGCGGGAGGTGACCTCGCCGGGATACCCCTGCGGGAAGCCGGGGTGGAAGGCGCGCATGCCGACATGCAGCGGCGCGTCGGTGGCGACCGGCAGGGCGGGCGGGCCGCCGGCGGTGATCAGAAGGGCGATATCGGCCTGGGGCGACAGCCGCACATCGGCCGCGACCGCCCGACCGCCGCCGACGACCAGGGCGGGCTGGCGACAGCCTTCGACCACATGGCGGGCCGTCAGCCAGCGCCCGCGTCCGGCGATGGAGAAGGCCGTGCCGGAGACGGGCTGGAACGGCGCGTTCGGCGCGGTCACCGTCACCGACGGGTCGAACGGGGTGATCGGCCCCAGAAGCGCGCCCTCCATCTCGTCCGGCGGGGGCGGGGCGGGCGGGGCGTCGGCGTTCTCGCGATAGGCCAGCGAGCCCAGGACGATCACGAAGACGATGCTGGAATAGATCAGCCAGTCCGGCGGACGCGGGAAAGCCATGCGGGCCTCAGCCCGTCAGGGCGGCGGCGAGGATCAGGGCGGTGGCCAGTTTCGCGGCGACCAGAAGGACGGCGGCCGAGATCTCGCCTTCCTGAATGCGCTGGGGCAGGCCCGTCAGGACCAGATCGACGATGCGGAAGGCCAGAAGCTGAAGCACCAGGGTCGCCAGACCCCAGAGCGCGATGTCCGCCACCGAGGTCGACACCGACATGGAGACGGCCAGCGGAATGGCCAGACCCAGGAGCACCCCGCCGAAGGCGACGCCGGCGGCGGCGTTGCCTTCCCGGATCAGGGCGACCTCCTTCCACGGCGTCAGCAGGGCATAGATCACCGCGCCCGCGGCCAGGAGGCCGAAGGTCACCATGAGGTGGACCACCAGGACGGGGAAACCGCTGGCGAAGGCCTGAACCTCGGGGCTCGAAAGAGTGTCTAGCAGGGACGGCCTCGTTGGCGGGACGGAAGACACGACTTGCCCGATTGCCGCCCCAATCCGCAAGGACGCCGTGGACACACTGAATGACCAATGATTGCAGAGGCGTGATCGAAGACGGTAAGGGCGGGCCATGTCCGAAGCCCCTCTGCCCACCGTCCTGGTCGTCGCCGTCGCCCTGATCGACGTGGACGGCCGCGTCCTGATCGCCCAACGGCCCGAGGGCAAGGCGCTGGCCGGTCTGTGGGAGTTTCCGGGCGGCAAGGTCGAGCCGGGCGAGCGGCCGGAACAGGCCCTGATCCGCGAGCTGAACGAGGAACTGGGCATCGACGTCAACGAGGCCTGCCTGGCCCCGTTCGTTTTCGCGAGCCACGCTTACGAATCGTTTCACCTGTTGATGCCATTGTACCTCTGCCGACGCTGGTCGGGCGTGGTCACAAAGCGCGAACACGCCGCCCTGGCCTGGGTGAAGCCGAACAAGCTCTCGGACTATCCCATGCCGCCCGCCGACGCGCCCCTGGTCGCCTGGCTGCGCGACCTTCTCTAGGTTTCGCCCGAAGGAGGGCCGTATGACGCGCCTGATCCGACGGTTCCTGAACGACGAGGGCGGCGCGACCGCGATCGAGTACGGCCTGATCTGCGGTCTGATCTTCCTGGTCATCGTCGGCTCGGTGACCCTGATGTCGTCAAAGGTCACGGCGACCTTCGCCAAGGTGGCCAGCGCGGTCGCCTCGGCCGGCGGCTGATCCCCGACTTCGCTGCGACCCATTGGGGCGTGGCGGCCAGGGCCTTTGAGGGTTAAGGCTGCGGGCGATGATGCGCCTTCTCGCCCTCCTCGCCGTCCTGTTGTTCGCCGCGACGCCGGTCGCGGCCCAGGTCACGACCTCGGCGCCGGGCGTCAGCCTCGCACCGGGCGGAGCGGCCGGCCCTCAGCGCACCGAACGGATAGAGGCCGAACTGGTCTCCATGAGCCAGTGGGCCGCGCCGGGCTCCACGGCCATCGTCGCCATCCGCCAGCAGATCGAGCCGGGCTGGCACACCTACTGGCGCAATCCGGGCGATTCCGGCGGGGCGACGACGCTGGACTGGACCCTGCCGGGCGGCGTCACGGCCGGAGACATCGTCTGGCCCCTGCCGGAGCGGCAGCGGCTCCAGGCCCTGATGAACTACGGCTACCAGGGCCGGGTCTATCTGCCGGTCCCGATGGAGATCCCCGCCGACGCCCGGCCGGGGACGACGATCCCTCTGGTGGTCACCGCCCTCTTCCTGGTCTGCAGCGACGAGATGTGCGTGCCCGACGAGCTGACGCTCAGGCTCAACCTGCCGGTCCGCGAGGGCGCCGCGCCTATGGATCCGACCCATGGCGCCGCCATTCAGTCGGTGGTCGAGACCGCGCCGCGTCCGGCCGGGATCGAGGCGCGGGTCACTCTGGAAGGCGGCGTTCTGCGCCTGACCGCGACGGGCGGGTCTCTGGTCGGGCTGAAGCCCGGCCGCGCCTGGTTCTTCCCCTTCGACAGCGGGACCATCGCCCATGCGGCGCCCCAACCGGGCGAGCGGGGGCCCCAGGGCGTGACCCTGAATCTGACCCAGGGCGGCAGGGTCGCGACCATGGGGCTGAACGGGCCGGTGGCGGGCGTTCTGGCGACCGACGACGGCGCCTGGGAGATCGAGGCGACGCCCGGTCCGGCCTTGGCGGGCGCGAGCGGCGGCGGGGCGCTGGACCTGTCCGAGGGCGAGGCGACGGGCGGCGGAACCTCGTGGGTCGGCTTCCTTCAGGCGGCGGTCTTCGCGCTTCTGGGCGGACTGATCCTGAACCTGATGCCCTGCGTCTTCCCCATACTGGCGATGAAGGCGGCGTCTCTGGCCGGGTCCGCGCATGATCGGTCCGAGGCCCGGCGGGACGGCCTCGCCTTCCTCGCGGGGGTGCTTGTCACCTTCCTCGTCCTGGCCGGGGTCTTGCTGGCTCTGCGTGCGGGAGGACAGGCCATCGGCTGGGGCTTCCAGCTGCAGTCGCCGGGCGTGGTCGCGGCTCTGGCCCTTCTGATGCTGGCGGTGGGGTTGAACCTGTCCAACGTCTTCAATGTCGGGGCGGGGCTTCAGGCCGCCGGATCGGGGCGTCTGTCGCGCCTGCCGGGCGGGGCGGGGGCCTTCTTCACAGGGGTGCTGGCGGTGGTCGTCGCCGCCCCCTGCACCGCGCCCTTCATGGCTTTCGCGCTCGGGGCCGCCCTGGTCATGCCCTGGCCGATGGCGCTGGTGGTCTTCCTGATGCTGGGTCTGGGTCTGGCCCTGCCCTATGTCGTCGTCAGCCTGTCGCCGCGCCTGCTGGGCCTCCTGCCGCGTCCGGGTCCGTGGATGGACCGGCTGAAGGGGCTGCTGGCCTTCCCCATGTACGGCGCGGCCCTCTGGCTGATCTGGGTCTTCGCCCGTCAGGCGGGGGAGGATGCCTTGGGCGTCCTCTTCGTTGCGGCCCTTCTTCTGGCGCTCGGCCTCTGGCTGGTCGGGGTCAACCAGTCCCGCCGGGCCGAGGGCGGAACCGCCATCGTCAGCGCCGTCGGAGCGGCCGTCGCCCTCGTCTCCGCCATCGGCCTGACCGGCGCGGCGGTGAGTCTGGCTCGCGCCGAGCCTGATGCGACGTCGGCCCCGGTCGGGGTTCTGGCCTCCCAGCCCTGGTCCGAGGAGGCGGTACGCACGGCGCAAGGCCAGGGACGTCCGGTGCTGGTAAACTTCACCGCCGACTGGTGCGTCACCTGCAAGATCAACGAACGGACCTCGCTGAGCTCCGCGCGGGTGGCCGAGGTGATGCAGGCGACCAACGCCGTCTATCTGGTGGGCGACTGGACGCGACGAGATGATGCGATCACGCGAGAGCTGGAGCGGCGCCGTCGGTCCGGCGTTCCGCTATATCTGGTCTATGCGCCGGGCTCGGCCGAGCCTCGCATCCTGCCCCAGCTGCTGACCGAAGGGGTCGTGGTCGACGCCCTGGAGGCCGCCCGCCCGTAGAAAAACGAAGGAGACGCCGCCGTGATCCGCCTGCCCATCCTCGCCGCCGTCATGTTCACCCTCGCCGCCTGCCAGCAGGCCGAGGCGCCCGCCTCCGCCCCGGCCGTCGAGGCTGTGCCCGCCGTGGCCAACGCCGGCCAGGCCGGGGTCGCCCCGGCCTTCACCCTGACCGACTCCGAGGGCGTGCAGCGGTCGCTGTCGGACTTCCGCGGCAAGACGGTGGTGATCGAGTGGACCAACGAGGGCTGTCCCTACGTCCAGAAACACTATTCGTCGGGCGCCATGCAGGCCTTGCAACGTGACGCGGTCGGGGACGACGTGGTCTGGCTGACCGTCATCTCCTCGTCGCCCGGAACCCAGGGCTATGTCGAGGGCGAGGAGGCCCGGGCCTGGAAGGCCCGAAACAGCGCCCACTCGACCTATCTGTTGCTCGATCCCGAGGGCACGGTCGGCAAGGCCTACGGGGCCATGACCACGCCGGACATGCGGGTGATCGACGGCGAGGGCCGCATCCTGTTCGCCGGCGGCATCGACGACAGGCCCACCAACAAGGTCGAGGATCTGGAAGGGGCGAACAATTTCGTCCGCGCGGCCCTGGACGACATGGAAGCGGGTCGCCCGATCCGCACCGCCTATGCCCAGCCCTACGGCTGTTCGATCAAATATCCGGGCGAGGCCTGAGCCGGTTTCGTCCGTTTCGTCCGGACGAAGTCACCCTGACGAAACGGACGAAACGGACGAAATCCAGGGGCTGAATTGCAGGTTGTCAGGCCCGCGCGGTGACGCGGGTTCGATCTGATTACGGTTTCAAAGACCCATTGCGGATGTGGGACCGAGGTCCCGCCTCGGCAAGAGGTGTTTAAGAATATTTTCTTGTTTCTGGTCGACCGGGGTCAGTCGGTCGCCAGGCCGCTCTGGGCGTCGGGATGCGGCGGGGTCGTGATGACCTCGACATTGTCGTTCAGCAGATAGGACAGTTCCGACAGGGCGGTGGCGCGGGCAGCGGCGTCGGAGGCGGTCTCCACGGCCGTCAGCTTCAGCGGGATGTCTTCAGAGATGCCGCGCAGGATACATTTCAGGTCGCCGTCCGTGCCGCGCTCCTTGAGGATCAGGTGACCCTGCATGTCGAGCGCCGCCAGCTCCTCGGCGCGGGTGCGGAAGGCGGCGAAGTCGCCAGGCATCGTTCCGTTCCAGCCATCGACGACGGACTTCAGGGCGCCGGCGCGGCTGACGATGTCGGCGAACAGGGGCTCGGCCGCGATGGAGATCGGTGCGCCGGGGACAGCGGCCGGCTCGGCGGCGGCCAGGGCCACGTTCGGGTCCGAGAGCAGGAGGGCGGCGGCGAGGGCGATGCCACAGGACATGGAAGACGACCTTTCGCGAATCGACGATTGATCCGGTCTACGCCCGACCCGTAAACGAGACCTTGCTTAACGGTGCGATAGGGATACGCGCATGACCGACTGGACCGCCTTCGACGCCGCCGCCGCACGGGACGCCGCCGCCCGCATCGTGGACCAGTTCGCCGCCGACCCCGACCGCGTGGCGCGGATGTCGGTCGAGGCGGCGGGTCTCTATCTCGACCTGTCGAAACAGAGCTGGACGAAGGCCGGGTTCGAGACCTGTCTGGACCTGGCCCGGTCCGCCGGGGTCGAGGCGGCCCGCGCGCGCCTGTTCGGGGGCGAGGCGATCAACTCCACCGAGGGTCGGGCGGTGCTGCACCCCGCGCTGCGGGCCGCGACCGGCGCCGACTTCCATGCCCTGGGCGAAGCGGTCTCGGCCGAGGTGGACGCCGTCCGCGCCGACATGGCCGCCTATGCCACAGCCGTCCGCTCGGGCGCCGAGACGGGCGCGACCGGCAAGCCCTTCAAGGCCATCGTCCACGTCGGCATCGGCGGATCGGACCTGGGGCCCCGCGTGGTCTGGGATGCGCTGCGTCCGCTCGACCCCGCCATCGATCTGCGCTTCGTCGCCAATATCGACCCGCGCGACATGGCCGAGGCCCTGACCGGGCTGGACCCCGAGACGACCCTGGTCGTCGTCGTGTCCAAGACCTTCACCACCCAGGAAACCCTAGCCAATGCCGAGGCGGCCAAGGCCTGGCTGGCGGACGGCCTGCCTGAGGCCGGGAGGGACAAGCATTTCATCGGCGTCACCGCCGCGCCGGACAAGGCCAAGGCCTTCGGCTGCGCCCGCACCTTCGCCTTCCGGGACTGGGTCGGCGGCCGCTATTCCCTGTGGTCGGCGGTCAGCCTGAGCTGCGTGATCGCGCTCGGCCCCGACGTGTTCGACGGCCTGCTTCAGGGCGCCCGAGCCATGGACGACCATTTCGTCACCGCCCCGCTGGAGAAGAACGCACCCGTCCTGATGGCCCTGGCCCAGGTGTGGAACGTGGACGCCCTGAACCGTCCGGCCCGGACCGTCGCGCCCTACGCCCATGCGCTGCGTCGTCTGCCCTCCTTCCTGCAGCAGCTGGAGATGGAATCGAACGGCAAGCGGGTGCATCGCGACGGCTCGCCCGTGACGCGCCAGACCTGTCCCGTCGTCTTCGGCGAGCCCGGCACCAACGGCCAGCACGCCTTCTTCCAGCAGATCCATCAGGGCCCGCAGGTCGTGCCCGCCGAGTTCGTGATCGTGGCGAAGACGCACGAAGACGCCCCGGAAAGCCCGCTGTGGTCCAATGCGCTCGCCCAGGGTCAGGCCCTGATGCTGGGCAAGACGACGGAGGAGGCGCGGGCCGAACTCCTGGCCTCGGGCGCGGACGCCGCCGACGCCGACCGGCTGGCGACGCACAAGACCTTTCCCGGCAACCGGCCCTCGACCGCCATCGCCATGGAGCGTCTGACGCCCCAGACCCTGGGCGCCCTTCTGGCCCTCTACGAGCACAAGACCTTCGTCGAGGGCGTGATCTGGGACATCAATTCCTTCGACCAGTGGGGCGTGGAGCTGGGCAAGGTGCTGGCCAGGGCGATCCTGAAGGACGTCGCGGCGGGCGGGCCGTCGGCGTCGCTGGACCCGTCCACGGCGTCGCTTCTGACGCGACTGAACGCCTGACATGAAAACGGGCCCGCAAGGGGCCCGTCCTCTGTCCGGTCTGGACGCCGACTACCAGCGGCGGTCGTAGCGGTAGTCGCGGCGATGGTCGCGACGGTCATCCCGGCGATCCCAACGCTCCTCGCGGCGGTGTTCGCGATAGTCGCGGCGCTGTTGCCAGCGGGGGTCACGGCTGTTGATGCCGCGGTCACGTTCCCAGTGGCCCTGGTTCCGCCAGCAACGGCCGTCGCGGTAATAGGAACAGTCGTTCCGGTTGCTGCCGGCCGAGGCGATCAGGCCGCCGGCGATGGCGCCGACAACGACACCGGCGACCACATCGCCGCTGTTGTCGCGTCGATCGTAGTAGCGGCTCTGGGCCTCGGCGGGCGCGGCGGCGACCATGGTCAGGGCCATGATGGGGGCGGCGACGGCGGCGAGTTTGGCGAAGGTCATATCCCTGTCTCCTTGATCCGTTATGTCGATGCCTGAACGCCCATGGGGCGAACACTGATCCTCTATGCTCGTTTTTACGACGATGAAGCTGAACGGGCGGAACAGGGTTCGTTCATCTGCGGTTCATCGAGCCGCCCTGCCCCGCTTGACGATGCGCACCCCCGCCCCTACTTGCACGGCGCGTTAGCACTCTCGAGACCCGGCTGCCAAAACGCCGGTCCGACAGGGGCTGCGAAGAAACATTAGACGGCTCAATCGGAGAACATTCAGATGGCGTTTCGTCCTCTCGGCGATCGCGTGCTGGTCAAGCGCGTGGAAGAAGAATCCAAGACCAAGGGCGGGATCATCATCCCCGACACCGCCAAGGAAAAGCCGCAGGAAGGCGAAGTCGTCTCCGTCGGCCCCGGCGCCCGTGACGACAAGGGTGTCGTCCAGGCCCTGGAACTGAAGGCCGGCGACCGCATCCTGTTCGGCAAATGGTCGGGCACCGAGATCAAGATCGACGGTGAAGACCTGATCATCATGAAGGAATCCGACGTCCTGGGCGTGCTGTCCTAAGCACCCGCGTCGCCGACCCTTCCACCTGAAATCATTGAGATAAGGAGCAGCCGCACATGGCCGCCAAGATCGTACAGTTCAACACCGACGCGCGCGACAAGATGCTGCGCGGCGTCAACGTCCTCGCCAACGCCGTCAAGGTGACCCTGGGTCCCAAGGGCCGCAACGTCGTGATCCAGAAGTCCTTCGGCGCCCCGCGCTCGACCAAGGACGGCGTCTCGGTCGCCAAAGAGATCGAGCTGGAAGACGCCTTCGAGAACATGGGCGCCCAGATGATCCGCGAAGTCGCGTCCAAGACGAACGACAAGGCGGGCGACGGCACGACCACCGCCACCGTCCTGGCCCAGGCCATCGTGCAAGAGGGCCTGAAGGCCGTCGCCGCCGGCATGAACCCGATGGACCTGAAGCGCGGCATCGACAAGGCCGTCGGCGTCGTCCTGGACGAGGTCAAGGCCATCTCCAAGCCGGTCTCGAACAACTCGGAAATCGCCCAGGTCGGCACCATCTCGGCCAACGGCGACGAGGAAATCGGCTCACTGATCGCCGAAGCCATGGCCAAGGTCGGCAATGAGGGCGTGATCACGGTCGAGGAAGCGAAGACGGCGGAGACCACGGTCGACGTGGTCGAGGGCATGCAATTCGACCGCGGCTATCTGTCGCCCTACTTCATCACCAACGCCGACAAGATGGAGGCCGTCCTCGAAGAGCCGCTGATCCTGCTGTTCGAGAAGAAGCTGACCTCGCTGCAGCCCATGCTGCCGATCCTGGAAGCCGTGGTCCAGTCGGGCCGTCCGCTCCTGATCATCGCCGAGGACATCGAGGGCGAGGCCCTGGCCACCCTGGTGGTCAACAAGCTGCGCGGCGGCCTGCGCGTCGCCGCCGTCAAGGCTCCGGGCTTCGGCGACCGCCGCAAGGCCATGCTGGAAGACATCGCCATCCTGACGGGCGGCCAGGTCATCTCGGAAGACCTGGGCATCAAGCTTGAAACCGTCACCCTGGACATGCTCGGCAAGGCCAAGAAGGTCTCGATCACCAAGGACGACACCACGATCGTCGAAGGCTCGGGCGAGAAGGACGGCATCGAGGGCCGCGTCGCCCAGATCAAGAAGCAGATCGAGGACACCTCGTCGGACTACGACAAGGAGAAGCTGCAGGAACGTCTGGCCAAGCTGGCCGGCGGCGTGGCCGTCCTGCGCGTCGGCGGCTCGACCGAGGTCGAGGTCAAGGAGAAGAAGGACCGCGTCGACGACGCCCTGAACGCCACCCGCGCCGCGGCTGACGAAGGCATCGTCCCGGGCGGCGGCATCGCCCTGCTGAAGGCTTCGAAGAAGCTGGAAGGCGTCACGGGCGCCAACGCCGACCAGAACGCCGGCGTCGCCATCGTGCGCCGCGCCCTGCAGGCTCCGATCCGTCAGATCTCGGAGAACGCGGGCGTCGAGGGTTCGATCGTCGTCGGCAAGGTGCTGGAAAACGACAGCGCCACCTTCGGCTTCAACGCCCAGACGGAACAGTACGGCGACCTGGTCGCCATGGGCGTGATCGACCCGGCCAAGGTCGTCCGCACCGCCCTGCAGGACGCCGCCTCCGTGGCCGGCATCCTGATCACGACGGAAGCCGCCGTGGCCGACGCCCCGAAGAAGGCCTCGGGCGCAGCCGGCGGCATGCCGGGCGGCGGCATGGGCGGCATGGGCGACATGGACTTCTAAGAAGCCCGGTCACTCACCGACTGAAATGAAGAGGGCGGGTCCGGCGACGGGCCCGCCCTTTTTGCATCAGCAATCAGTCAGTTTTTGTCCGCCATCCTCAACCCCGAGAAAGGGCACAATCGCGCGTCTGTGGGAACCGTATTCACGGACCACCAAACGATGTGGGCGAGGGGCGCTTCGATCAAGATTGATAGACAGGCTTACCGGCTCGTCCTTTGTCATCGCCATCGGCAGAGAATCGTAAAGGTGAACGCCTGTCCCAAGGCGACGCCAGAAGAACCGACGCTTCTCTTCGATCCAGATATCCGAAGCGAGAACAGGCGCGTCGCTCAAGAGCCTCAGTTGGCAATTCCATACGGAATACGAACGCCTTCGACCTTCATAGTTCGACTCTCCGTAGCCTTGGTGTGTCCAACTAAGCAGGAATGCAGCCGACAACCGTCCAAGCGCGCGCGTCCCCACCAAGGCCGCCCAAAGCACGGAGAGAGCGACAACGGCATCGGCTGCCGCCGAAACCCATGCGGGACCAAAGTTCATAAATGCTGGCTCTTTGTAGCGTGACGCGCTACGATATACTCGTGATCCAGAGTTGGAAATCCCGCGAGGCGCAGTCGGTCTTCGAAGGTCGCGCGCCCAAGGGGTTTCCGGCCGATCTGGTCAAGGCGACGCGTCGGAGGCTGGAAC
This sequence comes from Brevundimonas staleyi, assembly GCF_041893865.1. Taxonomy (GTDB): domain Bacteria; phylum Pseudomonadota; class Alphaproteobacteria; order Caulobacterales; family Caulobacteraceae; genus Brevundimonas; species Brevundimonas staleyi. The sequence goes on along the minus strand of NZ_CP169082.1, from coordinate 334,630 downwards.
GGCTCGATGCCGCGACAACCGTCGAGGACCTGCGCGTGCCGCCGGGTCACCGACTGCACAAACTGAGCGACGACCGTGCGGGACAGTGGTCGATCAGCGTCAACGACCAGTTCCGCATCTGCTTCGTCTGGGGCGACCACGGCCCGGAGCAGGTCGAGTTCGTGGACTATCACTGAGGCGGTCATGAGCGCGCACGACTACACCACCTTCGCCGAACCTTTGGCCCATCCGGGGGAACATCTGCGCGAGGACTTCCTGCCCGACTACGGCCTGACGCCCGGCGCCCTTGCCAAGGCCATGGGGCTGAAGGACCGGACGCGGATCGAGCGTCTGGTGCGCGAAGAACAGGCCCTGACCTCGGACACGGCGCTCCGGCTGGCGCGGGTGTTCGGGACGACGGCGGAGTTCTGGATGAACCTTCAGGTCCAGCATGACCTGTCCAAGGCCGCCATTGCGGCGCGGGACGAGCTGGCTGAGATCAAGACGTTAAAAGCGGCCTAAGCCGCCGAGCTCGAGCCACCCGGCAATCCTGGATTGCTTTGTCGTTGAAATTCCCTCCTTTTGGTCAGCCTTGGGTGTTCAGGGGACTTCAACGATGGACGAACTTCACAATCGCCTGGGCGGCGACCGGATCACATCAAGGCAGATCGATGAGCTGGTCGGACTGGCGCGCGGTGTCGCGGCGGACGGCGATCTGAACCAGAAGGAGGTCGAGTTTCTTCAGAAGTGGCTCGCCGCCAATACCGAGGTCAGCCACAATCCCTTGATCTGGACCCTGTACGAGCGGATCAACGAGATCCTGGCCGACGGCGTTCTGGATGCCGATGAAAAGGTCGTTCTGCTGGATACGCTCGAGCGCTTTTCGAGCCGTGATTTCGAGCTCGGGGAGGTCCTGAAGGCCTCGACCCTGCCGCTCTGCGATCCGGCGCCCGTCCTGTCCTTCGCCAATCGGACCTACTGCTTCACCGGCACTTTCATTTATGGGCAGAGGAAGGCTTGCGAGGCCGCCGTGTCCGAGCGGGGAGGATTGGCCGCCGGACTGAGCCGCAAGACCGACACCCTGGTCATCGGCGCCTATGCGACGGAGTCGTGGAAGCACTCGTCGTTCGGCAACAAGATCCTTCAGGCGGTGACCTGGCGAGGCGAGGGGCGGCCCATCTCCATCGTGTCCGAGGAGCATTGGACGAGGCATCTTTAGGCTGGTTCACAACGACCGCACGTGTGGCTTCAGCACGTCGACCGTCTCGGTCAGGCCCGCCGCCTCCATGTCGAGCAGGAGGACTTCGGCCGACTTCTCGGGCCTGTTGAAGCGACGCCGCATCCGCTGGATGGCGGCGACGGCGCGGCCGGGGTCGAGGGCGATGGTGTCGGCGATGAAGGCGTCGGCGCTGCGGGCCTCGAGGTTCAGGGGGGCGAGAACCGCCTCGGGGAAGTCCCTCAGATTGTCGGTGACGATGATGGCGGCGCTGGTCTGAAGCGCCGCCGCCACGACGTGGCGGTCCTTTGGGTCCGGCAGGCCGGTGACGGCGTCCATCATGGCGGAGAAGTCGCCGACGCAGGCCTCCTCGAAGGCGTCGACCATGGCGCGTCGCGCGCGGGCGGCGCGGTCCGCCGCGTCTTCGACACCTTTGGCCGTCAGCATCCTGGCGATGGCGGCTTCGGTCTCGTCCAGGATGGTTTCGGACCAGCGCAGGCGGAAGAACTCGGCCTCCGCCAGGGTGAGCAACAGATTCCGCTTCAGCGCCCCGGCCAGGGCGCAGGCATCGACCAGGGCGGTGAAGCGGTTGGCGAACACCGGCTACAGATGCTCCGCGTCCAGTTCGGCGAGGTCCGACAGGGCCTTGCTGCGCTTCGTGTCGCGCGCCTTCTTGTACGCGAACAGGTCCTCGGCCCGGACCCGGCGGTGACGCCCGACCATGGTGTGGGCGATCTCGCCCTTTTCCAGCAGGGTGATGAGGAAGGGGCGCGAGACGTTGAGGATATCGGCCGCCTGTTGGGTGGTCAGCATCTGGCTAACCGGGACCAGAGTGACGGCGTCGCCCTGACCGATGTAGCGGAGCAACTCCATCAGGAGGCCCGACAGGGCGGGGGCGAGGACGATCTCGGCCGGCTTTCCGTTGTCGTCGAGGACGCGGAGGCTTTGATCGGTATCGCTGGTGGCGCGGGCGGCGAGGATCTGGCGAAGCTGATTGGCCGCCGCCTTCTCGTCGGCGGACGGCAGCCGGTCGCCGATCTTTTCGGCGAAGGCTGGCAGGGTCATGGGGGACATCTCCTGTGAGTCCGCGATATAGTCGATATTCGAAATAAACGCAACGAAAGAAATATTCGAAACGAGGCGACGCCAAGGGCGCGGGCCGCAGATGGCGGGTGGCGCACGTCGGGGACCTGACGGCGCTGGAGGAGGAGCTGATGGGGATGGGAGAGGCGGGCGGCGCCTCACCCGACCGGGCGGACGCCCTGGTGTGGGCGATCACGGACCTGCTGATCGACGGCGGCGGGGCGCGACCGCAGGTCCGGGTGCTGTGAAGACACACGCATAGGGCGCCCTTTTCCGGCGCCGATACAGGCCACAGTTTCGCCGAACGCCAGTCGGTCTCATGGGCGCAACGACAAAACCCGTGGAGGAAGCGATGCTGACGACCATGCTGAAACAGGGGGTGGCGGCCGTGCTCGGCCTGACCCTGGCGGCTCCGAGCGGCGGAGCGAGTGTCGCGCCCCAGGCGCGGCCGACCTATGCGCCCGGCGACGGGGCGGTCAGTCCGGCGGCCTGCGCGGCGGTGGGGATCACGCTTCGGGATCCGCGAGAGGACGAGTCCTATGCCTCGGTCGGGGCGCCGATGCTGAGACGCACGGCGCCGCCGCCTGTCGCCGTGCCTGTCGCGCCGTCGGTGAAGGAGGACCGCGTCGAATACTCCGGACCGCCGGTGATCCTGTATGGCCCGCCTCCGCCGCCGGCGCCCCCGCCGCCGATCGGCGGGATGCCGATGCCGCCCCACCCGCCGGCGAACACGGAACGCTATCCCGACGCCGCGCCCAATCCGGTCAAGCGGGTGGCCGATGAGCCGGTCTCGACCTTCTCCATCGACGTGGACACGGCCGCCTATTCCAATGTGCGCCGCTTCATCGCCGAGGGCTCCACGCCGCCGCGCGACGCCGTGCGGGTCGAGGAGATGATCAACTATTTCGACTATGGCTACACCCGGCCGAGGAGCGCGTCGGAGCCCTTCGCCGTCACCACGGCGGTGGCGGCCTCTCCCTGGTCGGAGGGGCGACAGATCGTCCATATCGGGCTGCAGGGCTATGAGTTGCCGGAGGCCGAGCGGCGGCCGCTGAACCTGACCTTCATGGTCGATGTGTCGGGCTCGATGTTCTCCGACGACAAGCTGCCCCTGGCGCGGCAGGCGATGAACCTGATCATCGACCGGCTGAGGCCCGAGGACCGGGTGGCGGTGACCTATTACGCCGGATCGGTCGGGACGGCGGTGGGACCCACCTCGGGGTCTGAGAAGCTGAAGCTGCGCTGCGCGGTCGCCTCGCTGAACTCGGGCGGCGGGACGGCCGGGGCGGCGGGGATGGTCAACGCCTACGACCAGGCCGAGGCCGCCTTCGGGCGCGGCAAGGTCAACCGCATCCTGATGTTCACCGACGGCGACTTCAACGTCGGGGTCACCGACGACAAGCGGATCGAGGACTATGTCGCCGACAAGCGGGCGACGGGCATCTATCTGTCGGTCTACGGCTTCGGGCGCGGCAACTATCAGGACGCGCGGATGCAGACGATCGCCCAGGCGGGCAACGGCGTGGCCGCCTATGTCGACGACCTGAACGAGGCGCGTCGGCTGTTCGGCCCGGCCTTCGACCGGGGCGCCTTCCCCATCGCCGACGACGTGAAGATCCAGGTGGAGTTCAATCCGGCGCGGGTCAGCGAATACCGGCTGATCGGCTACGAGACCCGGCTGCTGAACGAGGAGGATTTCAACAATGACGCGGTGGACGCGGGCGAGGTCGGATCCGGGGCGTCGGTGACGGCGCTGTATGAAATCACCCCCGTCGGCGGGCCGAGCCAGATCCCCGAGCGGCGCTACGAGGGCAACCGTCCGGCGGCGACGGGCGCGGGCGATCCGAACGGGGAGATCGGCTTCGTCCAGGTCCGCTACAAGCTGCCGGGCCAGCCGACCTCGCGGCTGATGCAGAGCGCGGTGGCCAACCGGGCGTCCGGCCCGGTCTCGGCCCAGCCGCCCGAGGCGACGCGCTGGGCCATGGCGGTCGCCGCCTTCGGTCAGCGTCTGCGCGGCGATCCGTGGATGACCGCCGACTTCGACAATGCCGCGATCCTGAGCCTGGCCCAGGGCGCGCGGGGCGAGGACCCCTACGGCGAGCGGGCCGCCTTCGTGCAGATGGTGCGGGCGGCCGGGACCTTGCCGGCGCGACGGGAGCCCTGACAGGCATGCGGCCCGGCGGCGGGTTGTGGTCGCCGGGGAGATGGCGTGCTTCCTGCTCACGCCCGGCGACAATGCGGACTGTCGCGAACAGGCGCTCTGCATTCGGCGTCTCGAGGTCCGGTCCACGATCGAACGGGCCTTGTCGAGACCCTGCGACGCCCTGACCCCGCCGGAGGAGGTGTCTCAACCCAGCTGGGCCATTCTGCGCTGCGGGAGCCGACGTCCGGTCGTTGGGCGTGAGATCGTCGTGCGGGAGGAGGGGGTGATCGTCTTCGCCTTCGCACTGACGGACGCGACACAAGGTCGCTCCCGATCCCTCGCCGAACAGCCACGGACCCGTCGGGCATGGGGCGACCCGGAGGCGTCTGAAACCGGCCGACGCGGGTTTGTGACTCTTTGTCCATGTTTGGGCGAAGCGATTGTCGTCACGCTTGGGGTCGTTAATGTCCGCGGCTTCAGGATTTAAGGACTGTTTCAACCATGCGTCTTCGCTCCGTCTCGCTCGCGGCCCTTCTGGTCGCCATGTCCCCCGTCGCCGTTCTGGCCCAGACCCAGGCCGCGCCGAGCGCCGCCACGACCCCGCAGGCCGCCGAGCTGCCCGCCGCGCCCGTGTCGCAGCTGGTCTCGGAAGTGAACATCCCCTGGACGCGCTTCCAGCTGGACAACGGCCTGACGGTGATCGTGCATGAGGACCGCAAGGCCCCCGTGGTGGCGGTGTCGGTCTGGTACAATGTCGGATCCAAGGACGAACCGGCCGGTTCGACCGGCTTCGCCCACCTGTTCGAACACCTGATGTTCGGCGGGTCGGAGAACGCGCCGGGTTCGTACCTGGGCCGCATGCGGAACCTGGGGCCGTCGAACCTGAACGGCACGACCTGGTTCGACCGCACCAACTATTTCCAGACCGTGCCGACCCCGGCCCTGGAACAGGCCCTGTTCCTGGAAAGCGACCGCATGGGCTATCTGCTCGGCGAGGTCGGCCAGGACGTGCTCGATCTGCAGCGCGGCGTGGTCCAGAACGAGAAGCGCCAGGGCGACAACCAGCCCTACGGCCTGGTCCAGTACGCTCGTCTGGAAGCCCTGTTCCCCGAGGGTCACCCGTACCGCCACTCCACCATCGGCTCGATGGCCGATCTGGACGCCGCCAGCCTGGAAACCGTGCGTAACTGGTTCCGCGAGAACTACGGCCCGAACAACGCCGTGGTCGTGCTGTCGGGCGACATCGACGAGGCGACGGCCCGTCCGCTGATGGAACGCTATTTCGGAAGCATCGCGCGCGGCCCGGTGAACACCCCGGCCGAGGCCGATGTGCCGACGCTTCCCGCCCCGGTCGTTCAGGTCATGCATGACCGCGTCGCCACCACCCGCCTGTCGCGCAGCTGGGTCGTGCCGGGCCTGTTGAGCGACGACGCCGTGCCGCTGTCGGTCGCGGCCTCGGTGCTGGGCGGTCTGGCCTCCTCGCGCCTGGACAACATCCTGGTCCGCGACGAGCAGACGGCGGTTCAGGTCTCGTCCTCGATGCAGGACTTCCACCGCGTCGGCTTCTTCGACATCTCGGTGAACGTGAAGCCGGGCGTGGACGCCGCCGAGGTGGGCCGTCGTCTGGACGCCATCGTCGCCGACTTCATCCAGAACGGCCCGACCGACGAAGAGGTCGCCCGCGTCGCGACCCAGTACGTCTCGCAGCGCATCCAGAGCCTGGAACAGGTCAACGGCAAGGCCAACGTCCTAGCCGAGGGCCAGCTGTATGCCGGCGATCCGGACCACTACAAGAAGGAGCTGGCCGAGTACGCCTCGGTCACCCCGGCTGAGGTCCGCTCGGTCATGCAGCGCTGGCTGACCCGTCCGGTCTATGACCTGACCGTGGCGCCGGGCGAGCGCGAGGCCTATGCCGAGGCCGCCGCCAGCCCGTCGGGCGCCGCCCCGGTTCCGGCCGCCGAGATCCAGCGCGTCGAGCGCATGCCGATGCCGGAAATCGGCCAGGTGCCGGATCTGGTCTTCCCGTCGGTCGAGCGCGCGACCCTGTCGAACGGCATCAAGGTCGTCTACGCCCACGTCGACACCGTGCCGGTGACCCGCGTCGGCATCGACTTCAACGCCGGCTACGCCGCCGACGCCGCCAACCGCCTGGGCGCCCAGGCCATGATGATCGACCTGCTGGACGAGGGCACCACGACCCGCAACGCCAACCAGCTGGCGGAAGAAGAAGAGCGTCTGGGCGCGTCGGTCAATGTCGGCGCCTCGATGGACCGCACCTCGGCCGACCTGTCGGCGGTGTCGGCCAACCTGGGCTCGTCGCTGACCCTGCTGGCCGATGTGGTCCGCAACCCGGCCTTCGCCCCGGCCGAGATCGAGCGCATCCGCGGCGCGCGTCTGGCGGCCCTGGCCAGCGAGGCGACCCAGCCGGGCGCCATGGCCGCCCGCGCCTTGCCGCCGCTGATCTATGGCGAGGGCAGCCCCTATGGCCGTTCCTTCACCGGCACGGGCGACACGGCCACGATCACGGCCCTGACGCGCGACGAGCTGGTGGCGACCCACGACGCCTGGATCCGTCCGGACAATGCGACGATCTTCGTCGTGTCGGACCTGCCGCTCAGCCAGGTGACGCCGCAGCTGGAAACCGCCTTCGGCGACTGGCGCGCGCCGTCGGCCGCCAAGGGGGCCAAGGACTTCGCCGCCGCCATTCCGGCGCCGACGAACCGCATCGTCCTGATCGATCGTCCGCAGTCGCCGCAGTCGCTGATCTACGGCGGCGCGGTCCTGCCGGTGTCGGGCACCGACGACCTGCTGGCCCTGAACGCGGCCAACGTGACCCTGGGCTCGGACTTCCTGTCGCGGATCAACTCGGACCTGCGCGAGACCAAGGGCTGGTCCTACGGCGTGCGCGGGACGGTGAACACGCTGGAGCACCGCGTGCCCTACATCGTCAACGCCCCGGTCCAGGCCAACCGCACGGGTGAATCCGTCGCCGCCCTGATCGCCCAGTACGATCGCTTCCTGGGCGCCGAGGGCGTGCAGCCGAACGAGCTGGAACGGACGATCAACGGCAACACCCGCTCGCTGGCCGGTGGTTACGAGACCTCGGGCCAGATTCTGGGCGCCCTGCGCTCCAACGCCCTGTACGGCCGTCCGGACGACTATCAGGCGACCCTGGCCAGCCGCACCCGCGCCCTGACGGCGGCTCAGATGGACGAGGCGGCCCGCCGCGACATCCATCCGGACCAGTTCGTCTGGGTCGTGGTCGGCGACGCCTCGGTGGTCCGTCCGCAGCTGGAGGCCCTGGGCCTGCCGCTGGAAGTCCGCCCGGCCGCCCAGTAAGGCGACCGCGCTGAAATGAAGAGGGGGCGGCGAGGTGATCTCGCCGCCCCCTTTTTCATGGGCGATCGACAGGGGCTCCGAAGCGGTGGTCCGCGCTTTCGGCCATGGGTGGTCAGCGGTCGTTGACATCGCCTTCCGCCGCCAACAACCCTAGGGCGTGCCAGCAAGAAAGAAACGGGTGGAAAGCATGCTGAAGGTTCTAAGTTGGTATGCCGTCTGGGTAGCTCTGTGCATCTATCTCGGAGCTGCCTTCCTGGGCTTTCAGATCGGCTCGGCGGACCTGTTTCTCGTCACTTGGGCGGGCCTGCTAGCCTTGGTTTTGTTGTGGCGCTGTAGACGCTGCAACTACCCGATTAGTCTCGACTATTATGGCGACCTGCGGGAGGGGCGGTGGGGCCTGATGCTTCCTCACCTTCCATTGGGGGAGTGCAAGCGTTGCGGCTGTTCTTACACAGAGCGAAACTGCGGCGGGGTTGTCGATAAGCGCAAGACGGAGATCGTCACCTAGATTGATGCTGATGAGTTGGTCGGCAGCTGTCTTTGCCTCAGTAAGCCGTTCGTACTCTGACGTCCGCAACGAGTCGAAACGCGTCGGAAGCCTCACGTCCGAAAGCGGTCATCCCCGCCTGGCGAGGACGCGCGGGGCGATCCCTACGAAACATGACGCGGTCGGCGCGCGGGTTTCGCGGGCGGGGCGCCGGGGCTAGACCGGAGGCGCGGCGTGTCGTCGCGGGGGACGGTTCCATGAAGACAACGGTTTCGATGCGCCTGGGCGCGGCGGTGGCGGCGTGCACGATGCTGGCGGGCGGGCCGGCCCTGGCCCAGGACGCCTCGCTGGATCCCAATTTCGGCTCGGTCAGCCTGAGGGCCGGGTTCACGCCGGATCCGATGGTGGTCCGGATCGCCGCCGGCGGGAACATCAACGTCAACGACGCCTCGTCGCTGGGCGGCCAGTGCGTGGGCATGATCACCGACGCGCCCGATTATCGCATCCACTATACGGCCCAGCCGGGGGTGAGGCTGACCATCCGCATCCGGTCGCAGGCCGATACGACCCTGGTGGTCAACGGGCCGGACGGTCAGTGGTACTGCAACGACGACATCGGGTCCTCGATCAATCCCGGCGTGCTGTACCGGACGCCCCGCAGCGGCGTCTACGACATCTGGGTCGGCACCTACGGAAGCGATCCGGCCCCGGCCGAAATCCGCATCACCGAGATGGAATAGGGCGCGGCCTCAGTCCTCGGCCTCGATCGCGTCGATGTCGTCGTCGTCCAGCCCCATGTGGTGGCCGATCTCGTGGATCAGGACGTGGGAGATGATCTCGGCCAGGCCCACGTCGCCGCGCTCGCACCATTCGTCCAGGATCGGGCGGCGGTAGAGGAAGACGCGGCTGGGTTCGGCGGCGGGACCGAAGCCGTCGCGCTCGCCGATGTGGAAGCCGTGATAGAGGCCGGTCAGGTCGAACGGATCCTCCAGATCGACCGAGGCGAGGGTCTCCGCGTCGGCGAAGTCGTCGACCCGAATGACCACGTCGCCGGCCGCCGACTTGAACGGCTCGGGCAGGGCGTCGAAGGCCTCTCGCGCCAGACGGGCGAAGTCGTCGAGCGAGGGGGCGAGTTGGTCATTCCAGGTGTCGGGTGAGGCAATAGGCATCAGGCAACAGGCAATAGGGGTTGAAACGCGAGGCGGCCAGTGCGGCGAGGTCGCATCACCCTGTTGCCTGTTGCCTGTTGCCTGTTGCCTGTTGCCTGTTGCCTGTTGCCTTCCGTTAACCATCGCCGCGACTTCCGCTATGGTCGCGATTCGATCCAGCGGGTGAACGGGTATGGCGGAGGCCGATATCGCCTTTGCGGCGGCGGCGGGAGCGGCGGGGCTGGCCCTGTCGATCAGCGCATGGGCGTGGCGTCTTCGCCGCGCCGTGGCCGTGCGCGAATCCATGATTGAGCGGGATCGCGCGGCCGGGGCCCTGAACCGGGCCGTGCAGGACGGCGCCCTGACCGCCTTCGACGACATCCGCATCGGCATGACGCCCGGAGAGGCGCCGATCCTTCTGGGTCGCACCGACATGCTGGAGACGGCGCGGACGACCTTCGCGCGGGACATTCAGGGGACGCCGGCGGCCGCCCTGGCCGAGGCCCTGCACACGCGCCACGCCGAGGCCATCGACCAGCTGCTGGCGGACGGGACGCCCTTCACGGCGCGCGACGGCGACTGGCGCATCGAGGGCAGTCCGGTCACGGGCACGGCCTGGCTGAGGCTGACGCGGATCGAGCGCGGGCACGACCACGGCGCGGAGGGGGAGCAGGCCTTCGGCGCCGGGCTGATCGCCGACGCCTCGCCGAACCCGACCTGGGTGGTGGATCACGAGGGGCGTCTGGTCTGGGCCAACCGGTCCTGGCTGGCCGAGGTGAAGAGCCCGTCGGTCGAGGCCGCGCGCGAGGCGCATCTGAGCTTCGACCGGGGCGCCGATCAGCTGGCGGCCGAGGCCGGGCGGGTCGGGTCGCATCAGGAGGGGTTCCGCTGGACCGCCGGCGACGGGCGTCGTCGCGCCTGGAAGATCATGGCCGAGCCGCTTGTTTCAGGAGGATGGGGCGGACCCGGCGGGCCGGTCCTGGTCTTCGCCATCGACATGACCGAGGCCGAGGAGACGCGCGACACCCTGCGCCGTCACGTCGAGGCCCATGACGAGACCCTGAACCACCTGGCCGATGCGGTGGCCATCTTCGGCCCGTCGCGCAGGCTGGCCTTCCACAACACGGCCTTCCAGACCCTGTTCAACCTCGACCCGGCCTGGCTGGACGAGCGGCCGACCCATGCCGAGCTGCTGGACCGGCTGCGCCAGCGCCGGATGTTGCCCGAGGTCATCGACTATGCGGGCTGGAAGGCGCGCGAGCTGGAGTTCTACGAGGCGACGGAGGCCGCGGCCGACGACAGCTGGTCGTTGCCGGACGGGCGGACGCTGCGGCTGGTGCGCCAGCCGCACCCGCTGGGCGGGATCCTTCTGCTGTTCTCGGACATCACGGGCGAGCTTTCCCTGCGGAGCCGGTTCAACGCCCAGCTTCAGGTGCAGACGGCGACGCTGGACAAGCTGAACGACGCGGTGGCCGTGTTCGGCTCGGACGGGCGGCTGCGACTGCACAACGAGGCGTTCGAGGCCTTCTGGAACCTGTCGGCCGAAAAGCTGGAGGAGGCGGGGGATTTCGACGCCATCGCCGAACTGTGCAAGGCGGCCCTGCCGGACGCGGCCCTGTGGCTGGGTCTGAAGGCTCGGGTCGCCGATCCCGATCCCGAAAGCCGGGTGCCGATTTCGGGCGAGGGGCGCACGGCCGACGGGCGGATCGCGTCCTGGCAGACCCGACCCCTGCCGGACGGGGCGACCCTGGTGGCTTTCGCCGACGTGACGGCGCGGCGCGAGCTGGAACAGGCCCTGGCTCAGCGCGAGGCGGCCCTGAAGGAAAGCCAGGCGCTGAAGCGGGAGTTCGTGGGGTCGGTCAGTTACGAGCTGAGGACGCCGCTGACGACCATCGTCGGCTATTCCGAACTGCTGGAGACCATGGGCGACCTGCCCGAACGCAGCCGCCAGCACGCGGGTGCGATCCGCGTCGCGGCGGCCCAGCTGACCGGATCGATCGACGACGTTCTGGACATGGCCCAGATCGATGCGGGCGAGATGGAGCTGTCGCTGGGCGACGTGCGGGTGCGGGACCTGTTCGCCGTGGCGGTGGAGAAGCACCGCCCCCGGATCGAGGGGCGCGGGGCCAAGCTGAAGGCGGTGGCCGCCGCCAACCTGCCGGCCATCCGGGCGGACGCGCGGCGTCTGGCCCAGGCCATCGACCATCTGCTGGACAATGCCGGACGCTCGGTCTCGGAGGGCGGGGCGGTGTCCCTGAGGGCCGAGGCCAATGCGTCGGAGCTGCGCATCCGGGTCGAGGACACCGGCCGGGGCATCCCGTACCACCTGCAGGCCCACGTCTTCGATCGGTTCGTGAAACGCGAGCGGGGCGGGCCGGGCGTCGGCCTCGCGCTCGTGAAGGCCCTGGTCGAACTGCACGGCGGCTGGGCCGAGGTGGAGTCGGAACCCGGCAAGGGCGCGGCCTTCATCCTGCACCTGCCGCTGGAGGCCGCCAGCGACGCGGCGGCGCCGGAGTTGGCGCTCGGTTAGGCAATAGGGAACAGGCAATAGGCAATAGAAGGCGGCGCGATGCGGAGGCCCGCGGGTTGCGTCCCTGTTGCCTGTTGCCTAGTGCCTGTTGCCTGACATCACCGGACCTCCCGTAATGGCCGAACTGCTGAAAACAGCCCTCATCTACGACTTCGACGGCACCCTCGCGCGGGGGAACATGCAGGAGGTGACCTTCATCCCCTCCGTCGGCATGGACATCGGCGACTTCTGGGGCGAGGCGGACAAGCTGACCCGCTCGGCCGATGGCGACAACATCCTGATGTACATGCAGCTGATGCTGCTCAGGTCGCGGCAGAACGATCAGGTCATCACGCGCCGGATGCTGGCCGAGCACGGACAGGACGTGAAGCTGTTCGACGGGCTGAAGTCCGACCTGACCGCCACCGGCTGGTTCGAACGGATCAACGCCAAGGGCCGCGAGTACGGCCTGGATATCGAGCACTACATCATCTCGGCCGGGCTGGAGGAGATGATCGAGGGCTGTCCGATCCGCGACGAGTTCCACCACGTCTTCGCGTCCAAATTCGCCTACGACGACCACGGCACCGCGATCTGGCCGGCGGTCGGCGTCAACTACACGACCAAGACCCAGTACCTGTTCCGCATCAACAAGGGGGTGCTGAACCACTACGACCACGAGCGGATCAACAAATTCATCCCCGACGACGAGCGGCGTATTCCGTTCGAGCGGATGATCTTCCTGGGCGACGGGGACACCGACGTCCCGACCATGAAGATGATGCACACCAAGGGCGGCTATTCGATCGCGGTCTATGACCCGCTGAACCGCGAGAAGGACCAGAAGAAGATCTACAACCTGATCTCCGAGGACCGGGTCAATTTCGTCGCCGCCGCCGACTATCGCGAGGGCCAGCCGCTGGACCTGATCGTGAAGGGGCTGATCGGGCGGATCGCGATCAACTCCGGCACCATGCCGAGCATGGATTAGGGTCGCATTTCCTTGGGCGCTACCGCTCGCGACGCGGTCGCTCTCTGCTTGAGCGACGGTCTTGGGTCGCTATCGCTCGACGCGCGGCGTCTCGCTGCTTGAGCGACGGGTCGGGCCGCTAACGCCCTCCGGCCCGCATCCAGGCCTCGCGGGCGGGCAGGAGGCGGGAGGGGACGAGGCCGCGAAGGGCGGACTGGCCCCTGAGCTTGAGGCCCGCCTCGGAACCCTTGCGCCAGGCGACGTCGGCCTCGAAGGCGAGGGCGGCCGCGATATCCACGACGGTGACGGTTCGCGGCAGGGCCAGCTGGCGGTCGGTGCGGACCTTCAGCCCTCCGGCCGAGGTGTCGAGGATCACGCAGGCCATCTCGATGCCGGGCGCGGTCAGGACGGCGCGCGCATTGGCGGGCGAGCGGGGCTGAAGCCTGCGGTCTATGGGTTGGGTCAAGGCCACGATACTCGAACGCGCGGCGAACGGATCAGGGCCGGCCGGAGCCCCGGATGCGCCTTATGTCGCGCCCGTCGCCCAGTTCGACCACGACGTCCGCCGCGACGCCGCCCGCCAGCATATGGCGCGAAATCCGTTCGAAATGCTGAACGAAGCGGGACAGTTCGTCGCGGCGCGAGGCGGTGACGGGGGCGCCGGTCAGGCCCGCCTCCTGTTCGGTGCGCCAGTCCAGCACCCGGTCGAAATCCGGGGCCTTGAGGAAGATCAGGGCGTCGAAGGTCGTGAACAGGCGGGCGTAGTCGCCGGCCAGTGCATCATTGATTGTCCGTCTCCAGGCGCCGTCCGGGTCGTGATCGCGCTCAAGGGCGTTGATCGGGGCGGTCAGGGCGGCGGGGTCCTGGGGCGTCGCGCCGAGTTGCCAGCCTTCCAGCAGGACGGCGCGGGGGCGGCCCACGAAGACGGGCCAGTCGCTTTCGGGGCGGCGGTCGTCGGCGAGCTTGTCGAAACCGGGCAGAGGCGTGTGGTCGCCGGGCCCGACCTCGCGCAGGCGGCTCAGGGTGCGGTCCAGCAGGGCGAGGTCGTGGGTCCCAGGCGGGCCGCGCACGGCGAAGAGGGAATGGACGCGGGCGGCGAGGTCGGCGCGCTCGGCCTGGGTCAGATAGACGTCGTCCAGCGACAGGGTCGCGCAGGAGAGAGTGCGGGCGGCCTCGGCCGCCAGGGTGCTCTTGCCGGAGCCTTGGGCGCCCGCGATGGCGATGAGGGGGACATGGTGCTGTCGCTCATGGCGCCGGATCAGCGCGTCCACGGCCTGGATCAGCCGTGGATCGACCATGGATCAGTGCTGATTGGCCGGCAGGCGGACGACGAGGCCGTCGAGCGCGTCCGAGACCCGGATCTGGCAGGACAGGCGGGAGTTCGGCTCCACCTCCTCGGCGAAGTCGAGCATGGACTCCTCCATGGCCGAGGGCTTGCCGGTCGCCTCGCGCCAGGCCTCGTCGACATAGACATGGCAGGTGGCGCAGGCGCAGGCGCCGCCGCAGTCGGCGTCGATGCCCGGCACATTGTTGCGGATCGCGCCTTCCATGACGCTGAGGCCGGCCTTGACCTCCACCGCATGCTCGCGGCCGTCGTGCTCGATGTAGGTGATCTTTGGCATTGTCGGGTCTTTGCAAACGGTGAGACGCCGGGCAAGCCATATCTTGATGCCAGCAATGAGGTATGGCATTCTACCCTCATGGCCGAGATGCGAAAAATCACAGTCTTTCTGCCTGCGGATTTGTTGGACGACTGTCAGCGGATCACGGGGAAAGGCGTTTCGGAGACGCTTCGCATCGCGCTGCGTGATCTCGTTCACCACCACGCCAGGCGCCAGCTGATGGCAGCCATGGGCAATCTGGACCTTGAGGCTGACGGTCTGACGCTGGAGGACCTGCGCGATGAGGGTGGAAGCGGTCGAGCGCATCACGCCGCATGATCGCAGCCGATTCGAGCATCCTTATTGATGCGATGCAGGGCCTGACCGGAGCCAGAATTCAGCTGCTCCATGACGCCATCAGGACGGATATGCTGAGACTTCCCCCGCCGGTGGTCACAGAAATTCTGTCGTTCCCGCGCGCGGCGATCGGGCTCAGTCAGTTCGGGGCTTACAAGCAGTTGGACATCGAGGCCGGCTTTTGGGAACGCGCGGCGGCGTCAAGGCGTGCGCTGCTTGAACGCGGGCTGAAGGCGAAGCTGGCCGATGCCCTTATCGCCCAGTGCTGTATCGATGCGAACGTGCCGCTCTTGTCCCACGACACAGACTTCCGACATTTCGAGACCCATTGCGGCCTGAAACTGGCCCTCTGATCAGGCGGCGATATAGACCCAGGCTTCCAGGCCCGAGGTCAGGGGGGCCAAGACGCGCCGGTAATCCTCGGCCTCATAGACGTCGGCGGCGGCCAGTTCCGCGTCGGTGAGGCGGAAGACCGTGCCGGGAATGGTCTCGGTCGGGCCGTCCGAGGGATGCAGGATCAGGTGGTGGGTCAGGCCGCTCTCGGCGATGACCTCGGCGTCCGTGATCTCGATCTCGCCGATGACGAAGCCGGTCAGGCCGTCGGGCGTCCCGGTCAGGAGACGCCCGAAATTGGCCTGCTGCACGGCCGGGTCCTGAAGCGTGCCGTAGGAGAAGAGGAGGACCTCGGCCACGGCGGACGTCTTACGCGGCCTTCTTGCGGCCGGGGGCGATCATCAGCTTCTTGGTCTCGGCGATGGCCTTGGCCGGGTTCAGCCCCTTGGGGCAGACCTGGGCGCAGTTCATGATCGTGTGGCAGCGATAGAGCTTGAACGGATCCTCGAGGTCGTCGAGGCGGCTCTGGGTCGCGTCGTCACGGCTGTCGGCGATCCAGCGGTAGGACTGAAGCAACGCCGCCGGGCCGAGGTACTCTTCCTGGTTCCACCAGTAGGAGGGGCAGGAGGTCGAGCAGCAGGCGCACAGGATGCATTCGTACAGGCCGTCCAGCTTGGCCCGATCCTCCGGCGACTGCAGCCGCTCGGTGGTCGGGTCCGGATCGTCGGACTGCAGGTACGGCTTGATGGAGTCGTACTGGGCGTAGAACAGGGTCAGGTCCGTCACCAGGTCCTTGACCACCGGCTGGTGCGGCAGGGGACCGATGGCGATGGTCGAGGACGAGCACTCGTCCCAGCCCTTGGTGCAGGCCAGGGTGTTTCGGCCGTCGATGTTCATCGAGCAGGAGCCGCAGATGCCCTCGCGGCACGAGCGACGGAACGACAGGGTCGGGTCGATCTCGTTCTTGATGTAGATCAGGGCGTCCAGAAGCATCGGGCCGTGATCGTCGGCCGAGACCTGATACTCGTCCCACGACGGGTTGGCGTCGATGTTCGGGTCGTAGCGATAGACCTTGTAGGTCTTGACGTTCTTGGCGCCGGCCGGAGCCTTGTGAACCTTGCCCTTGGTCGGGGCGGAGCCGCGGGGGAGGGTGAGCTGGACCATTCTACTCCTCCGAGGAAGCGGTGGTTGAAGACAGCGGCTGCCAAGTGCTCAACGAGCACTTCGTCTGTCTGTCCGGACTGTTTCGCAGCATCGCGAGCCGGCATTCCATGGCTTGCAGTGAGTACAAAATTGCCCCTCCAACTTGGTTGGGAGCCGGGCAATCGCGCATCTTCATAAACTCTAGGAGAATGAGCTGCTCCTGACGTTCATTCAGGTTCTCGAGCTCGCGAAGTGTTGCGCGAGGGGCGCTGTCATCGGTGACGCCTTCGGCATTCGTCATAGCGATCTGCCGATGGCCAAAGTCGTACCGACGGTGCAGTTCCGCACACGTCTCGGGCTGAGAGGTAGACTGAGCGCTCGCAAACTGCGGCAAAGCAGCTGTGAGAACTAGGAGTGCAGCGAGCGTGTTCCGCATCAGTACACCCGAGCCTTGGGTTTGATGTACTCGATGTCGTCGGACATCGTGTAGGTGTGGACCGGACGGTAGTCGATCGAGACGCCTTCACCCGCACGGCGCCAGGCCAGGGTGTGCTTCATCCAGACATCGTCGTTGCGATCCGGGAAGTCCTCGCGGGCGTGGGCCCCACGGCTTTCCTCGCGGTTCGCGGCGCCCTCGATGGTGACCAGGGCGCAGTCGATCAGGTTGTCGTATTCCAGGGCCTCGACCAGGTCGGTGTTCCAGATCAGGCCGCGGTCGGTGGTCTTGATGTCCGAGGACCGGGCGTGGATGTCGCGAAGCTTCTCGACGCCCTCGTTCAGCGACTTGCCGGTGCGGAAGACGGCCGCGTCCGACTGCATGGCGTGCTGCATCTCGTTCCGCAGCTTGGCGGTCGAGGAGGAGCCGTTGGCGTAGCGGAAGCGGTCGAAGCGGGCCAGGTGGCCGGCGGTGGCTTCCGGCGGAGCGGCCGGGACGGGCGCGGCCTTGTCGACGATCTCGCCGGCGCGGAGGCCCGCGGCGCGGCCGAAGACGACCAGGTCGGTCAGGGAGTTGGAGCCCAGGCGGTTGGCGCCGTGGACCGAGACGCAGGCCGCCTCGCCGACGGCCATCAGGCCGGGGACCACGGTGTCGGCGTTGTTTCCGACCTTGGTCAGGACCTCGCCGTGATAGTTCGTGGGGATGCCGCCCATGTTGTAGTGGACGGTCGGGATGACCGGGATCGGCTCCTTGGTCACGTCGACGCCGGCGAAGATCTTGGCGCTTTCCGAGATGCCGGGCAGGCGCTCGTGCAGGATCTTCGGATCGAGGTGGTCGAGGTGGAGGAAGATGTGGTCCTTCTTCGGACCCACGCCGCGACCTTCACGGATCTCCATGGTCATGGAGCGGGAGACGACGTCGCGGCTCGCGAGGTCCTTGGCCGAGGGGGCGTAGCGTTCCATGAACCGCTCGCCTTCGGAGTTGGTCAGATAGCCGCCCTCGCCGCGGGCGCCCTCGGTGATCAGGCAGCCCGAGCCGTAGATGCCGGTCGGGTGGAACTGCACGAACTCCATGTCCTGGAGCGGCAGGCCGGCGCGCAGCACCATGGCGTTGCCGTCGCCGGTGCAGGTGTGGGCCGAGGTGGCCGAGAAATAGGCGCGGCCGTAGCCGCCGGTGGCCAGGATGACCAGCTTGGCGCGGAACTGGTGCAGGGCGCCGTCGTCCAGCTTCCAGGCCGTGACGCCGGTGCAGGCGCCGTCCTGCATGATCAGGTCGAGCGCGAAATACTCGATGAAGAACTCGACCTCGCGGCGGACCGACTGGCCGTAGAGGGTGTGCAGGATGGCGTGGCCGGTACGGTCGGCGGCGGCGCAGGTGCGCTGGACCGGGCCCTCGCCGTAGTTGCGGGTCATGCCGCCGAAGGCGCGCTGATAGATCTTGCCTTCATCGGTGCGCGAGAAGGGCACGCCCCAGTGTTCCAGCTCGTAGACGGCCTTGGGGGCTTCGCGGACCAGGTATTCGATGGCGTCCTGGTCGCCCAGCCAGTCCGACCCCTTCACGGTGTCGTACATGTGCCACTTCCACGAATCCTCGCCCATGTTGCCGAGCGAGGCGGAGATGCCGCCTTGCGCCGCGACCGTGTGCGAACGGGTCGGGAAGACCTTGGTGACGCAGGCGACCTTCAGCCCCTGCTGGGCGGCGCCGAGGGCGGCGCGGAGGCCCGAGCCGCCGGCGCCGACGACGACGACGTCATATTCGTGATCGACGAGTTTGTAGTCAGCCATCTCAGATCCCGAAGCCGGCCGGAAGCGGCGCCGAACCCAGCGCCAGCCGCACGATGAAGAAGACGCTGGCGGCGGCCAGCGCGAGGAAGATCAGGTTCAGAAGACCCAGGGCCAGGGCCTTGGAGCCCGGCTTGTGGATGTAGTCCTCGACGATCACCTTCCAGGCCAGGCTGGCGAAACCGAAGAAGACCAGGGCCGTGACGATCAGCAGGCCCGCGTTAAGCCGGTTGGCGAACCATTGCAGGACCACGTCATAGCCGGCGCCCGTCAGGGTGAAGGAGGTGGACAGAAGCCAGACGCCCAGCGGCATCATCAGACCGAGAAGGATCTTCTCCAGCGTCCACTCGCCGGCGCCGTGACGCTCGGAGACCTTCACGCCGTTCTTGAACTGGACCGGACCGCTCACAGCGAGACCCTCCCGGAGGCGAAGAGCACGATCCAGAACAGGACCGCCAGGGGGATCGGCGCGTAGACGGCGATCGAGGACAGCAGGTTGGCCGGGGCGATCGTCAGGGCCTTGCCCATGTCGTTGATCAGGTGGCGCGCCCCGTTCAGCAGGAAGGAGAACAGCACCACCGTCAGGCCGAAGCCGATGAAGAGGCCGAAGGGCGACCCGGCGCAGTCCAGCAGGCAGGCATAGGCCTCCGGTCCGAAGGCCAGGGCGGCCAGCCAGCCGACCACGAAGATCCCCGCCACCGAGGCCGCGCCGATGGTGACGCGGAACAGGATGGAGGCGGTCATGGTGATGTGCCACCGCCAAGTCTGCAGGTGCGGCGACAGGGGGCGGGGACGGCCGTTGGGCTGGACGACGAAACGACCCGTGGGGTCATTCGTCGCATTGCCGGGAGAGTTCGACATGCGAATGGTTCTCAGAAAAACCAAATGGGATCAGGCTTCAAGCGCGATTGGGGATGGCTTTAAGGACCGTCGCAGGGGGGTGTCAACGCGAGGGTGCGGTGCAAAAAGCCGTTACCGCCACGCTGCTCACGTCGCGTGTGGAACCGATCACGATTTCGCGTGTTGCCGGTAAACGCTAGCCATGTGCGCCGCGAGACGACAGTCTTCCGGCCATGATGTTGTTCGCGCTCATTTCTCTGGCCGCGACGCCGATGCAGTCGGCGGCCGTTCCCTATTCGGCCCAGGTCTATCAGGCGCCGGTCGTGCGCCCGTTCGAGCCGCCGTCGAATTTCGGCCGGGTGGTCGAGGAAGGCGACGGCGGGGGCGACCGTCCGCTGCGGGTCATCCGCGCGCCCGTGTCGGTCGAGAACTATGAACGCAGCTACGAGCACGCGCCGTCGCGGTCCGAGAACGCCTATGACGCGGGCGTCGACAACGCCGAGCGCAATATGGACAGCCGGATGGGGCCGCTGGACGGCCGCTGGCGGCTGAAGGACGCCGAGGGGCGCACTCTGATGACCGTGTCCCTGATGGATCAGGGCGAGGCCAAGCCGCTGGAAGGCGCCTATCGCACGGCGGATTCCGCCGCCGAGGTCGGGCCCCTGACCGGCGCTGAGCGGTCGGCGGGCGCCCTGACGCTGGAAATGTCGGGCGCACGGGTAGCCCTGTCGCCGACCGGCGAGGGCTGGACCGGCACGCTGAGCCAGAACGGACGCGAGCGGGCGGTCACCCTGGTCCGCTAGACGGCATCTCCTCGGCGATGATCCTCAGCATCCGCTCCCGCATGACCGGGTCGTAGGGCGTCGCGCCCGGACGGCCCCAGACGGGATCGGGCCACAGGCCGTCGTCGCGGCGGCGGCCGACCACATGGACATGAAGCTGGGCCGTGACATTGCCCAGGGCGGCGACGTTCAGCTTGTCGACCGTGCGGTCGCTCTCGTGACCCAGCCAGCGGACCAGATCGCCCGCGGCCACGATCTCCTGCATCAGCCGCGCCTGTTCGACCGGGGCCAGATCGGCCAGCTCCACCGCGCCCACAACGCGCGGGATCAGGATCAGCCAGGGAAAGCGGGCGTCGTCCTGAAGCCGGACCTGGCACAGGCGGCCGTCGGCGGCGTGATGGGACCCGGCCTCGAAGGCCGGATCGGACTTGAAGACGGACACTAGTTGAGGCCGTAGACCACGCAGGCCGTGTCGGTCAGGACTTGAAGCGGGGGCTGGAGCGCCAGGCGGGCGGCCTCGATCTGGTCCTCCGACGGCGCCTGACCGGCGGGAGCGGACGGCGGGGGCGGCGGGGCCATCTCGGCGCGCATCATCCGGCTGCCGGTCACGACGACCTCCTCGGAGACAGTGGTCGCCTGTCCCGCGCCCGATCCATAGGAGGGCCAGCCGGCAAGGACGTCGGTCTGGCAGGCGCGGCCGGTCGGGTCGATGACGCGAACCGCGCCCAGGGTTCCACCCGCCGCCTCGACCGCCGAGCGCGCGCGGTTGGCGGCGTCGCGGACGGCCTCCCGGGCGAGATTGGACTTGGCGACATTGTCGGGCTCCAGGCTGAAATAGACCTGGCTGATGGAGTTGGGCTGGGAGGCGACGACGGTGGCGTAGATCCGCTCCAGCTGGCGCACGTCGCGGATGTTCAGGGTCACGGTGGCCTGGGCCTGATAGCGCTGGATGCGGTCGGCGCGGGTGTTGTCGCGCAGGACGCCGTTCTCGTCGCGGTACTGGTCGTAGAGCGGCTGGGTCGTCAGGCTGGTCTCGACGCGGACGGTCTCCACGCCATAGGCGCCCAGGGTCTGGGAAAGGGCGCGGACCTGATCGGCGGCCTTTCGCGAGGCCTCGGCGACCGAGCGGTCCACCGACTGGAAGGTGGCGTTGAAGCCGGCGCGATTGGCCTGAAGCTCGACCCGGACATGGCCGATGGAGGCGATGACGGGGTCGCGCATCCACCAGGGGGCGGGGACATATTGCTGGCCGATGGTGGCGGGCGGCGTCTGGGCCAGCGCCGGGGCGGACATGGCGCAGAGCAGGAGGGCGGCGAGGACGGGACGCATGCGGGAACTCCGTGTGGGACTAGCCATAGGTCGAGTCTGGGGTCGAAGCCTTGCAGCCCGCCGCCGCCGGGTCTAGACCGCCCGCCGACGATTTCTGATATCGCAACGCAACAACCGGCCTCAGCGCCACGGCGCGACCGGCCACCAGGACGGAGACTGCTCTATGGCTCGCGCGAAGATCGCCCTCATCGGCGCCGGTATGATCGGCGGCACCCTGGCCCACGTGGCCGCGCGCGAAGCCCTGGGCGACGTGATCCTGTTCGACATCGCCGAGGGCACGCCCCAGGGCAAGGCGCTGGACATCTTCCAGGCCTCGGCCGTGTTCGGCGCCGACGTCTCGTTGAAGGGCGCCAACGACTATGCCGACATCGCGGGCGCCGACGTCTGCATCGTCACCGCCGGCGTGCCGCGGAAGCCCGGCATGAGCCGCGACGACCTGATCGGCATCAACCTGAAGGTCATGAAGGCCGTGGGCGAAGGCATCGCCAAACACGCCCCGAACGCCTTCGTGATCTGCATCACCAACCCGCTCGACGCCATGGTCTGGGCGCTGCAGAAATTCTCGGGCCTGCCCAAGGAGAAGGTCGTCGGCATGGCCGGCGTGCTCGACTCGGCCCGCTTCGCCGCCTTCCTGGCCGAGAAGACCGGCGTCTCGATCCAGGACATCCACGCCTGGACCCTGGGCGGTCACGGCGACGACATGGTGCCGATGGTGCGCCACTCGACCGTCGGCGGCCTGAGCCTGCCTGACGCGGTGGCCGCCGGCTTCCTGACGCAGGACGAGCTGGACGCCATCGTGAAGCGCACGCGCGGCGGCGGCGGCGAGATCGTCGCCCTGTTGAAGACCGGCTCGGCCTTCTACGCCCCGGCGGAATCGGCCATCGCCATGGCCAAGTCCTATCTGCTGGACCAGAAGCGCGTCCTGCCTTGCGCCGTCTGGCTGTCGGGCGAATACGGCCTGTCGGACCTCTACGTCGGCGTGCCCGCCCTGATCGGCGCCGGCGGCGTCGAGAAGATCGTCGAGTTCACCACCAACGACGAAGAGAAGGCGATGTTCGCCAAGTCGGTCGAGTCCGTCCAGGGCCTGATCGAGGCCTGCAAGGTGGCGGACGCTTCGCTGGCCTAAAGTGATCGGCTCCCTCTCCCCTTGCGGGAGAGGGAGGCCGCGCACGGTCGCGATAGCGGCCGTTCTGGCGCGGGCGGGTGAGGGGTGAAACCGCCCTCACCGCCTGCCGTCAGCAAAACCCCTCACCCTTTCGCGCAAGGCCGCTCGCGATGCTCGCGGGCGCTCAAACCCTCTCCCGCAAGGGGAGAGGGTTCAGTTTGGCGCGGTCGCCGCCGCCCCTTCCGGCGTCGTCACCGTGCGGCCGAGGTCCATGGACAGGCTGCGCCAGACCTGGATCGGGTCGTCCAGCTGCTCGGGGCCGGCGCCCCGGCTGAGGAGGACGTCGTACTGGGCCACGGCCTGGGCCTCGCCGCCGGCCGCCTCGGGCTCGGCGTAGAAGGCCTTCACGAAGCGGCGGCTGCCGTTCCAGCGCGAGATGATCTCCGGCGTCGCATTGGGGCCCGAGAAGGCGGCCGTGAACTGGACGTCCGGGCAGCTGCCGTTGGTGCAGGAGAACAGGGTCGCGACCCAGCGGAACTCGCCGTCGGTGACGCGCAGATAGACCCGGTCGGCGTTCATCTGGGGCGGGGCGACCGTCAGGCCGGCGGCGGTCAGGCGGCCGGTGATCTCCGCCACCGTCAGGCCGCTCCAGCGCGCGGGGGCGGCCTGGGTCGCGGGCGCCGCGGGGGCCGTCTGGGCGAAGGCGGGACCGGCCGCGAGAAGGGCGACGGCGAAGGCGGCGAGTTTCATGGGGGCTCCGTGGTCTTGCTGGAGCCTAGGTCTTCCACCCATCCCCGTCATCCTCGGACTTGATCCGAGGATCGGACGTTGTGCGGGACAGATGGCTGAAGAAGGGCGAGGTCGGCGGGCTGTACCGGAGACCCGGACCCGGAACATCCGATCCTCGGATCAAGTCCGAGGATGACGGGCGAACGATCAGTCCTTGTGCTCGGCCTTGTCCAGCCAGTCCTGGGACGACATCTCGTTCAGGCGAGAGACCGTGCGTTCGAACTCGAAGGCGCCGTCGCCTTCCGGATAGAGGGCTTCGGGCGTGCCTTCCGCCAGGGCCACCAGACGCGTCTTCGCCTCATAGAGGGCGTCGATCAGGGTCACCAGCCGACGGGCGGAATGGCGGTTGTGGGGCCCCAGAAGGGGAATGTCGTCCAGGAACAGGGTGTGGAATCGCTCGGCGATGGCCAGATAGTCCTGCGGCCCCAGGGGCTGTTCGCAGAGCTCGGCGAAGGTGGCGCGGGCCAGGCCTCCGGCGGTGCGCCGGATCACCACGTCACGGCCCAAGACGGCCAGATGGGCCGGGCATTCCGGCATCTCGCCCTTCAGGTCCTCCCACAGCCGGTCAAAATCGGTGCGGCCGTCGGCGTCGAACCAGACGCGCGAGGCCTTGATCCGGTCGAGGCGCCAGTCGCGCGCGCCGGTCAGCTCCAGCACCTCGCACTGGGTCTTGATGCGCTCGATGAAGGGCACGAACAGCTGGCGGTTGATGCCGTCCTTGTAGAGGGCGTCCGGGGCCCGGTTCGAGGTGATGCAGACCACCACCTTCCTCGCGAACAGGCCGTCGAACAGCCGGCCCAGGATCATGGCGTCGGCGATGTCGGTGACCTGAAGCTCGTCGAAGCAGAGCAGCCGGGCCTCCGAGGCGATCAGGGCCGCGACCGGCTCGATGGGGTCGTCGCCCTTGTGCGTGCCGAAGACGGACTGGCGGGTCTTCCTGTCGCCCTCGCGCCACTGGCGGATCAGGTCGTGGACCCGGGCCATGAAGGCATGGAAATGGGCGCGGGTCTTTCGGGGCTCGGGCACGCCGGCGAAGAAGAGGTCCATCAGGATGGACTTGCCGCGTCCCGGAGGGCCCCAGAGGTAGAGGCCCTTCACCTCGCCCACCCCGCCGAACAGGCCGCGCTTGCCGAGGTCCTTCTCCAGCCGGGTCAGGGCCTCGATGGCGGACGTCTGGGCCGGGTCGGCGGTCAGCACGCCCGACTTCAGGCGTTCGGCATAAGCACGGGCAATGTGAGAAGGCATGGAACTGGGGCTTAAACGCCCCGCTTGCCGCTGAAAAGCGGTTGCTTCGCACACGCGAAAGCCTAAATGCCACCGTAGGAGAGCAAGTCTCTCCCGACCTCCCCCTATCGCGCTCAAGCAGCAAGCGACCGCGTCGCGAGCGTTAGCGCGTCCGAAGGACCAAAAAGAATGGGCTATTCCGTCGCTATCGTGGGCGCCACCGGCAATGTCGGGCGCGAAATGCTGACCATCCTCGAGGAACTGGAGTTCCCCGTCGACGAAATGCACGCGGTGGCCTCGCGAAAATCCAAGGGCGTCGAGGTCGCGTGGAAAGACGGCGTCGTCAAATGCGAGGTCATCGACAGCTTCGACTGGTCCAAGGTGGACATCGTCCTGATGTCGGCCGGCGGCGACGTGTCGCGTGAATGGTCCGAGAAGATCGGCAAGGCCGGTCCGATCGTGATCGACAACTCCTCGGCCTTCCGCAAGGACCCGGACGTGCCCCTGATCGTGCCGGAAGTGAACCCGGACGCGGTCAAGCTGGCCACCAGGAAGAACATCATCGCCAACCCGAACTGCTCGACGGCCCAGTTGGTCGTGGCGCTGAAGCCGCTGCATGACGCGGCCAAGGCCAAGCGCGTGGTCGTCTCGACCTATCAGTCGGTCTCGGGCGCCGGCAAGGAAGGCATGGACGAGCTGTGGAACCAGACCAAGGCCATCTACGGCCTGGGCGACGCCACCCCGAAGAAATTCCCCAAGCAGATCGCCTTCAACGTCATCCCCTACATCGGGTCCTTCAACGAGGACGGCTACACCGACGAGGAAGCCAAGATGTGGAACGAGGTCCACAAGATGATGGACCCGGCGATCAAGCTGACGGTCACCTGCGTCCGCGTGCCGGTCTTCGTGGGCCACTCCGAGGCCGTGACGGTCGAGTTCGATCGGCCGATCAGCCCCGACGAAGCGCGCGCCATCCTGCGCGAGGCGCCGGGCGTGCTGGTGATCGATAAGCAGGAGCACGACGGCTACATCACCCCGGTCGACGCTGCGGGCGAGCACGCCGTCTATGTCTCGCGCATCCGCAAGGACCACACGGTCGAGAACGGCCTGGTCTTCTGGGTGGTGTCGGACAACCTGCGCAAGGGCGCGGCCCTGAACGCCGTCCAGATCGCCCAGCTGCTGGACGAGACGGGCACGATCAAGCCGAAGAGCGGGTATCGCTCGCTGACGGTCTGATCCCACGTCACCCTCGGCCCCGTGCCGAGGGCCCATTGTTCCGACGCACCCTTCGCGCCGAGCTCGCAATCCCGAGGATCCAGCGGTTGACTCATGGATCCTCGGGACAAGCCCGAGGATGACGGTTCGTGAGTAACGCCTCCCCCTCCCCCGCCCGCGCCGCCTTCCTGTCGGCGGTGGGTTGCTATGTCCTGTGGGGCTTCATGCCCCTGCTCTTCATGGGCCAGGCGGCGATCGGGTTTTCCGCGCCTGAGATCCTGTCCCACCGCGCCCTGTGGTCGGTGCTGATCGCGGGGGCGCTCGTTCTGTTCGCCGGTCAGTCGAAACAGGTGAGGGCCGCGCTGGGCCAGCTGAAGACCCTGGCCTGGCTGGCGCTGGCCACCGTGCTGATCGCCCTGAACTGGGGCATCTACGTCTGGGCGACGACGCATCACGCGACGCTGGAGGCCAGCCTCGGCTACTACATCAACCCGCTCCTCAACATGATCGTGGGGCTGTGGCTGTTCCGCGAGCGGATCGACAAATGGGGCTGGGTCGCCATCGGCCTGGCCGGCGTGGGCGTGCTGTTCCAGGCGCTGGCCCTGGGTCGGCCGCCGTGGATTTCCATCGCGCTTGCTTTGAGCTTCGGCGCCTATGGCGTCATCAAGAAGCGGATTCCCGTGGACGCCCAGGCGGGGCTGTTCATCGAATGCCTGCTGCTGCTGCCCTTCGGCCTGACCTTCGTGATCTGGCTGCAGGCGCATGGGCTCGGCCACGGTTTCGCGACCTGGGAAGGCTTCGGCTGGGCTCTGCTGAACGGGCCGATGACGGTCTTCCCCCTGGCCCTGTTCGCCTGGGCGGCGCGGCGTATGCCCCTGTCGACCATGGGCTTCGTCCAGTTTCTGGCGCCGACCATCCAGTTCATGATCGGCGTGGCGACGGGCGAGGCCTTCACCCCGCTGCGCGCCGTGTCCTTTGCCTTCATCTGGCTGGGCGCCGGGGTGTTCGCCCTGGCCGCCGTCTTCCGGGCGCGGGCGGCGCGGCGTGCGATGGCGGTCGCCGAACCCGTCTGATCAGAAGGCCGAGTAGAGGGCCTCGATCAACCGTTGAGCGCGCGGGTCGCCGATGAGATAGGGCGACTGGCGGGTCATGGCGTAGGCGGCCGAGAGCTTCACGTCCGGATCGGCCATGACGCAGCTGCCGCCCCAGCCGCAGTGGCCGAGCGCATCCGGGTTGGGGCCGAAGATGTTCAGCCCCTCGTTCCGCATCAGCCCCGCCGCCCAGGTGATGTCGTAGGGCAGGACCTTGTCCGGGCCGGAGACGCGGGCCTTCGTCGCCTCGGCCATTACGGCGGGGGACAGGATGGTCTTGCCGTCCAGCCGGCCGTCGTTGGCGAAGACCCCCATGGCGCGGGCGAGGCTGAGGGCCGTGCCGTGCAGGTTGGCGGACGGGATCTCGATGGAGCGCCACTCCGCCGAGCCACGCCCGCCGGGAGCCGAGCCCTTGTCGAGGAAGGCGGCGGTCTTGATAGCGTCGATGGGGCCGAGGTCGGGAGCCTTGGAGGGTTTGCGCAGCGCCGCGACGCGGCCGTGCTGGTCCTCCGGCAGGCCGATCCACAGGTCGAGATCGAAGGGGGCGGCGAAGTCCTGACGCAGGGCCTGACCCATGGTGCGGCCGTCGGCGAGGCGGTGGACCTCGTTGGCGAGGAAGCCGACGGTGACCGGGTGATAGCCGGAGGCGGTTCCGGGGGCCCACATCGGGGCCTGGGCGGCCAGCTTGTCGAGCACGGCGCGCTGGTCGAACCAGATGGCCGGATCGACGGGTTCGGAGAAGCCGGGCAGGCCGTCCTGGTGGGACAGCAACTGGGCGATGCTGACGTCCGCCTTACCGTTCGCGCCGTAAGCCGGCCAGACGTGGGCGACCTTTTCCTCATAGGCCAGCTTGCCGCGCTGGACGGCCGAGGCCATCAACAGGGCCATGATCGCCTTGCCCGAGGAGAAGACGGGCACGAGGGTGTCGTCGGTGAAGGGCGTGGCGTCGCGCGGTTCGGCGACCCCGGCCCAGAGGTCCAGCACCGTCTCCCCGGCGATGACCACCGAGAAGCGTGCGCCCTGTTCGTTCAGCCCGTCGGGGGCGTCGGTGAAGTTGGCGGCGAAGGCGTCCTTCACCGCGTGGAAGCGCGGCGGGCAGAGGCCGGAAATCTCGGGAGCACTGGTCATGACGGCGGGTTCTATCGGCCTATTGCGACGCCCGCCACCGCAGGACGCCATTGGCCGCCACGACGCCGGAGGCCAGGCTGGCCTGAAGCAGATAGCCGCCGGTCGGCGCCTCCCAGTCGATCATCTCCCCGGCGACGAAGACGCCCGGTCGGGCCGTCAGCATCAATGTTGGATTCAAGGCGTCGAACCGGACGCCTCCGGCAGTGGAGATGGCGCGGTCCAGCCCCTGGACGCCGGTCAGCTTCAGCCGGATGGCCTTGATGCGCTTGGCCAGTTTGGGCGCGCCCGGCGGGACCTCGCCGATCTCGCGAAGCACGGCGATGGCGACGGGCGACAGGCCGCCGGCCTTCCTCAGATGGTTGGTGACGCTGTCCTTGCCGCGCGGACGGGCGAGCCGTCCGGCCAGGGCCTCTTCGGACAGGTCTGGCCGCAGATCGACGACGAGGGTGGCGGATCCTTCCGCCGCGATGGCCTCGCGAAGCGCCGCCGACAGGGCGTAGATCGCCCCGCCCTCGACCCCATAGCGGGTCACGACCAGCTCGCCCCGCACGGTGCGGTCGCCGAAGGTCAGGGTCGCGGGCTTCAGGGCCTGGCCGGCGAACCGCTCGATCAGGATGTCGGACCAGGCGACGTCGAAGCCGGCGTTGGCGGGGACGAGGGGGGCGACGCCGACGCCCTGATCCTCCAGCACCGGAACCCATTGGCCGTCCGAGCCCAGCCGGGGCCAGCTCGCCCCGCCCATGGCGAGGATCGTCGCGGCCGGATGTTCGATCCGCTCGCCCTCGGGGGTGTCGAAGATGAGGGCGCCGTCGCGCCAGCCGGTCCAGCGCGACCGGGTGCGGATCTCGACGCCGAGGTCCGCCAGCCGCGCCAGCCAGGCGCGGAGCAGGGGCGAAGCCTTCATCGCCTTGGGGAAGACACGGCCGCTGGAGCCGACGAAGGTCGGCTGGTCCAGCCCATGCGCCCATTCGGTCAGGTCGTCGGGCGAGAAGGCGTCGAGCCAGTCGGAGATCGGCCCTTCGGCCTCGGCGTAGCGGGAGAGAAACGCGTCCTGCCCCTCCGTATGGGTGAGGTTCAGCCCGCCGCGTCCGGCCATCAGGAGCTTCCGCCCCACCGAGGGCATCCGGTCGTGGACGACGACCGGGGCGCCGGCCTTCGCCAGGGTCTCGGCGGCCATCAGGCCTGCGGGCCCGGCCCCGATGATGTGGACGGCGGTGTCGGTGGGATCGGTCATGCGCGGGGGTGTAGCCTGTCTCCTCCCCGTCGCGAAGCGCGCCGACGAGGTGGCTCGGAGCGAAGCGGAGTGGAGGAAGGGTCGCATGCGACCCGACGACGGGAGGGTTCTTTCGGCGTGCACCCAGAACCCCTCCGTCTGCTCGCAAGAGCTCGCATCCACCTCCCCATTCGCCAAGTGGCGAACGGGGAGGAGACAGGCTACAGAACCCCATGAGCGTCGCCTTCACGCGCGAGGAGGATCTGGAGGCCACGGCCGCCGATCTGCCGGACCGCCCCATCTCTCCGCATCCCAATCTGGTGACGGCCTCGGGCCTCGCCGCGATCGAGGCCGCCCTGGCCGAGGCGCGCGCCGCCTGGGCGGGGGCGCAGGCGCAAGGGTCGATCGAAGCCGACCGCACCGCCATGGCGCGGGCGACGCGGGACCTGCGCTACTGGTCGGCACGGCGGGCCAGCGCCCAGCTGGTCGAGACCGAGGCGGATGGGCGGGTGCGGTTCGGCGGATCGGTCACCATCGAGCGCGAGGACGGCCGGACCCAGACCTGGCGGATCGTCGGCGAGGATGAGGCGGATCCGGCGAACGGATCGGTCAGCCACGTCTCGCCCCTGACCCGCGCCCTGATCGGCAAGACCGTCGGCGACGAGGCGGTGGTCGCGGGCCAGACGGTCGAGATCGTCGCGGTGGACTGAACCTTCTCCGTGCGCTCCAGCGAAGGCTGGAGCCCAGATCTCAAACTCAGACAGCCTGGACGAAGATCACGACCTCGTTGTCACGCGCCGCCTTTTCCATCTGGACCCCAGCCTTCGCTGGGGTGCACGGTGAGTTAGAGAAGAAGGAGTCCCCCGAACATGGCCAGAAAGCCCAACTACGCCTTCGAGCGCCAGGAGCGGGAAAAGGCCGAGGCCCAGAAGGCCGCCAAAAAGGCCGCGCTGAAACAGGCCCGCAAGGAGGCCAAGGCGCGCGGCGAGGACGTCGACGATCCCGATTGGGCGCCACCGGGCGAAGAATAGGGGGTCTCCTCCCTGTCGCGAAGCGATGGGGAGGTGGCTCGTAGCGAAGCGGAGAGACGGAGGGGTTCTTTCTGCGTGCACCTAGAACCCCTCCGTCAGCTCGCGAAGAGCTCGCTGCCACCTCCCCATGCTCCGCACGGGGAGGAGACGATCAAGCGAACTCGGCTTCCAGATCGGCCAGACGCGCGGCCTGATCCTCGGCGATCAGGGCGTTCAGCAGGGGGTCGATGTCGCCTTCCATGATCTGCGGCAGGCTGTGCAGGGTCAGGTTGATGCGGTGATCGCTGACCCGGCCTTGCGGATAGTTGTAGGTGCGGATCCGCTCGGAGCGGTCGCCGGAGCCGACCTGGGACTTGCGAGCGTCGGACCGGGCCTGATCCTTCTGCTGGCGCTGCAGGTCGTAGAGGCGGACGCGCAGGTTCCGCATCGCCTTGTCGCGGTTGACATGCTGGGACTTCTCCGAGGACGTCACCACGATCCCGGTCGGGAAGTGGGTGATCCGCACGGCCGAGTCGGTCTTGTTGACGTGCTGGCCGCCCGAACCCGAGGCGCGGAAGGTGTCGATGCGGATGTCCTTGTCCTGGATGTCGATCTCGACGTCCTCGACCTCGGGCAGGACGGCGACCGTGGCGGCCGAGGTGTGGATGCGCCCTTGTGTCTCCGTGGCCGGAACGCGCTGGACGCGGTGGACGCCGCTCTCGAACTTCAGACGGCCGAAGACGCCGTCGCCGGTGACGGTGGCGATGATCTCCTTGTAGCCGCCGGCGTCGCCCTCGGTGGCGCTGTCCAGCTCGACCCGCCAACCGCGCGAGGAGGCGTAGCGCGAGTACATGCGAAACAGGTCGCCGGCGAAGATGGCGGCTTCGTCCCCGCCGGTGCCGGCGCGGACTTCCAGCACGGCCGAGGCGTTCTCGTCGGCGTCGCGCGGGGCCAGCAGAAGGGCGACGTCCCGCTCCATGTCGGGCAGGCGGGCGGAGAGGGTCTCCAGCTCGTCGGCGGCCATGGCGGCCATCTCCGGGTCCTCGGCCATGGCCTTCAGGTCGTCGATCTCGGCGCGAGCCTTGCCGAGCGCCAGGACGGCGTCGGCGACCGGCTTCATCTCGGCGTGCTCCTTGGACAGGCGCACGATCTCCTGACCGTCGGTGGCCGCGCCCATGCGCGCCTCCACCTGGTGGAAGCGGTCCAGGACCTGGTCGAGCTTGATCTGGGGCAGGTGCAAGGCGGTTTCCGTCGAAGAAGCGAGGCGCGGTCTTACTCCGGCGGGATGCGGGCTGTCGATGCGCCGCGCCGGATCGACGCGGTCACGCACTGTTGTCACGCTTGTGAAGCGCGATGACGTTGGCGTCAGAACGGTTACGCCGGGCCCCCTCGCGCATTAGGTCCCCCCGAAGCAGAGGGAGCTTTTCATGTTCGACGGATCCATCACCGATCACACGACGGCCAACGACAAGGCCAATCTGGACGCCATCCTCAGCCGCTACGACGCCCTGATGGCGGCGCCCGAGACGATGACGCCCGAGGATGCGACCGATCTGGCGGCCTTGGCGGGGATTTTCGACCTGGACGCCGGACGCGCCCCGACCGAGCTCTGGCCCGAGGTGCGGACGGTCCTGACCGCCCAGGCGCCGCGCGTCGTCGAAAACCCCGTCTTCACCCAGGACGCGACCGCCCTGACCCTGCTGGTGGTCGAGGACGATCCGGAGATGGCCCAGGACCTGACCGCCCTTCTGGTCGAGGCCGGGCATGACGTCGTCGGCCCCTTCCACAGCGCCGAGGCGGCCGAGGTGGCGGCGGGTCTGCATACGATCGACGTGGCGCTTCTGGACATCAACCTGTCGGGCGCGACGGACGGCGGGACCCTGGGGCGCAGCCTGAAGTCGCGCTGGGGGCTGAAGGTCGTCTTCCTGTCCGGCGACGTCACGGCGGCGGCCAGCCACGCCGACATCGCCGAGGCCATGGTCATCAAGCCCTATCGCGGCGCCGACGTCCTGGCCGCGCTGAAACGGGTCGCCGATGACGCATCCGTGTGACGGCGGGCGCAACGCAATCCGGTGAGAGCGGTTGTGCCGGGAACGGCGACGCTTGAGGGCGCGCACGACGGCATCGTCTTCGGGGGCTGAATGGATACGTTTTTGCTGTTTCTGTTCGTGGGGCTGTTCGCCCAGGCGGTCGATGGCGCCCTGGGCATGGCCTACGGTGTGATCTCGTCGTCGGTGCTACTGGCCTTCGGCGTGCCCCCGGCGACGGCCTCGGCCAGCGTGCACGGGGCGGAGGTCTTCACCACCGCCGCCTCGGCCGGATCGCACATCTGGCACAAGAACGTGGAATGGCAGCTGTTCATCCCCCTGGCCATCGCGGGCGTCATCGGCGGGGTGCTGGGCGCCTATGTGCTGGCGGGCATCGACGGGGACACGATCAAGCCCTTCATCGTGGTCTATCTGGCCCTGATGGGTCTGTGGATCCTCTGGCGGGCGACGCGGGACATCAAGCCCCGGCACATCCGGCCCAGCTGGATCGTCGCGCCCCTGGGCGTCATCGGCGGCTTCTTCGACGCCATCGGCGGGGGCGGATGGGGGCCGACCGTGTCGTCGACCCTGGTCGGGGTGGGGGCCGAGCCGCGCCGGGCCATCGGCACGGTCAATACGGCCGAGTTCTTCGTCACGGTGGCCATTTCGGCGACCTTCGTCTGGGCCCTGGTGACCGGCCACTGGCGGGATGCGGAGGCTCTGACCAACCACGCCTCGGCGGTGGCGGGTCTGGTGGTCGGGGGACTGCTCGCGGCGCCCTTCGCCGGCTACATCACCAAGACGGTGCCGCAGCGCGTCCTGACCTATGCGGTGGGCGGCCTGTTGCTGTGTCTGGCGACCTTCCAGGGCCTGCAACTGGCCGGGGTGCTCTAGGGTCCAGACCCATAAGCGGGATTCCCAGATCGGGCGAAGCGTGATTCCCTGCTTTGAGGCAGGAGGACGAACATGGCTTCAGAGTTCTGGTTGACGGATGCTCAGTTCGAGCGGCTTCGGCCGTTTCTGCCGAGCAAGCCTCGTGGCGTGCCCCGGGTCGATGATCGACGGGTGATCTCGGGAATCGTTCATGTGCTGATCAGCGGCGGGCGCTGGATCGATGCGCCGCCGATCTACGGCCCTCGCAAGACGCTCTACAATCGCTGGGTCCGTTGGGCCAAGGCGGGCGTCTGGATGAGGGCGTTCGAAGAGTTGGCGGCGTCGGGCGGGCCGCCGGCCGAGCTGATGCTGGACTCGACCTGGGCCAAGGCTCACCGCTCGGCGACGGGCGGAAAGGGGGGGCTTCGGCCAACGGCATAGGTCGCTCGCGCGGCGGGCCGACCACCAAGCTGCACGCCCTGGTCGATGGATTGGGGCGGCTCGTCGCCTTCATGATCACGCCCGGCCAGCGCGGCGACGCACCGGTCGCGGCCGACCTGATCCAGGCCGCGCCCGCGTCAGCGACCCTCGCCGCCGACCGGGCCTACGACAGCGACGTCCTGAGACGCCTGCTGCTGGCGCGAGGCACGACCCCGGTCATCCCCAACGCGCCTTATCGCAAGCGACTGCACCCCTTCGACCCCGAGCCTTACAAGCGAAGGAACCTCGTCGAGCGCGCCTTCTGCCGTATCAAGGACTTCCGCCGCGTCGCCACTCGATACGACAAGCTCGCCTGCACATACGCAGCCGCCGTCGCCCTCGCGGCCATCATCGTCTGGTGGTTATGAGTCTGGACCCTAGGGGCGGATGGCCCCCGTCAGCCGCCGGTCTTGCCGCTCTTGGCGTGACGGCGGCTTTCCTGCGGCGGCCTCGGCGTGACCGGCTCCCCGATGGAGGGGCCGTCGCGGTTCACGGCGCAGCGGTGATCCTGGAACAGGACCCATTCCTCGCAGACCCGGCCGTCGGGCAGGGTGCACATGCCGGACTGGCCGTCCGGGCCGTCGACGATCGACAGTTCGCCGCCGAACAGGTCGCCGCAGGCGACGGAGGCGGGATTGGCCATGCCGATCACGGGCGCGGGCGGGGCCTCGGCGGCTTCCGGGGGCGGGGCGGTCCGGGTCTCGGGCGCGGCCGTGCAGGCCGTCGTCAGAAGAAGGGCGGCGATCAGTCCGGCGATGCGCATGGCGGGTCGTCCTATTCGGCGGCCTGAAGCGCCGCGTCGCGGGCCGCGTTCAACTCCGCCGCCTTGGCTTCGACCAGTTCGACGATCTCGTCGACCATTTTCGCATTGTCGAGTTTGTGGGCGATCTTGCCGTTCAGATAGACCATGCCCGCCCCCTTGCCGCCCCCGGTGAAGCCGATGTCGGTGTACAGGGCCTCGCCCGGGCCGTTGACGACGCAGCCGATGATCGACAGCGACATCGGCGTGGCGATGTGGGCCAGCTTCTCTTCCAGAATGCCGACCGTCTCGATGACGTTGAAGCCCTGACGCGCGCAGGACGGGCAGGCGATGATGTTGACGCCCCGGTGGCGCAGACCCAGCGACTTCAGGATGTCGAAGCCGACCTTGATCTCCTCCACCGGATCGGCAGCGAGGGAGACGCGGATGGTGTCGCCGATCCCGGCCCACAGCATGGAACCCATGCCGATAGCCGACTTGATCGTGCCGGTGCGCAGCGGACCCGCCTCGGTGACGCCCAGGTGCAGCGGGCAGTCGATGGCCTCGGCCAGCTGGTGATAGGCGGCGACCGTCAGGAAGGGGTCGGACGCCTTCACCGAGATCTTGAACTCGTGGAAGTCGTGGTCCTGCAGGATGCGGGCGTGGTTCAGCGCGCTCTCGACCATCGCGTCGGGGCAGGGCTCGCCGTATTTTTCCAGCAGCTCCTTCTCCAGCGACCCGGCGTTGACGCCGATCCGCATGGAGCAGCCGTGGTCCTTGGCGGCCTGGATGACTTCCTTCACCCGGTCGGCGTTGCCGATATTGCCCGGATTGATGCGGAGACATGCGGCGCCGGCCTCGGCCGCCTCGATGCCGCGGCGGTAGTGGAAATGGATGTCGGCGACCAGCGGGA
The DNA here is from genome assembly GCF_041893865.1 of Brevundimonas staleyi. Classification (GTDB taxonomy): domain Bacteria; phylum Pseudomonadota; class Alphaproteobacteria; order Caulobacterales; family Caulobacteraceae; genus Brevundimonas; species Brevundimonas staleyi. The sequence goes on along the minus strand of NZ_CP169082.1, from coordinate 299,347 downwards.
CCTTGGCGGCTTTGGCGATGGTCTTGAACGCCGCCGTCGACTCCTCATCGGGGCAGGAGACGCGGACGATGTCGGCCCCGGCCTCTTCCAACTCGCGGATCTGGCCGATAGTGGCGTTGGCGTCCGAGGTCGGGGTGTTGGTCATCGACTGGACGCTGATCGGCGCGTCGCCCCCGACCGGCACATTGCCCACCATGATCTGGCGGGACTTGCGGCGCTCGATATGGCGCCAGGGTCGGACGTGGGTGTGGTCGCTCATGACGGGGTCAATATAGGCGCGGGCGCGAGACAAGGCCATGACGGCCCGGCACGAACATCTCCCTCCCCTCGGGGGAGGGTCGTCGCTTTAGCGACGGGGTGGGGCGGCCGGGCGGCGTGGCGACGGGCGGTAGGGATTTGGGGTCCGTGGGGGCCTTGCCTTGCCGCCCCCACCCGGTCTCCGCTTCGCTCCGACCACCCTCCCCCGAGGGGGAGGGAGAGGATCGTTACCGAACCGGCGTGAGCGCCTGCTGTCCCGTCGCCACCGTCTGGACCACGGCGGCCTGGGTCTGGGCGGCGGCGCGGGCGGCGGCGGCCTGGGCGGCCTGGGTCTCGGCCTCGATCCGGGCGGCCGTCTGGCGGGCCATGGCGGCAGCGCGGGTGTTGAGCTGGTTCAGCGGGGTCAGGACGCCGGTCAGGCCGCCGCCGTGCTCGCCGTTCAAATAGACGTCGAAGGCGGTCGGGTCGGAGACGTCGATGGTGGCGGCCACGCCGATGGGCGCGCGCCAGGCTTCGCCGGCGGCCAGTTGGCGGGCGAACAGGACCTGACCGTCGCCCAGACGCACGACCAAGGCGCCGGCCTTGCGCGCCTGAAGCACGACCTGGGAGGCGGTGGCCGAGGCGCCGTAGATGGCGCCACGCGGGTTGAAGGCGGCCTGTACTGGGGCGCTCGGAGCGGCCGTGGCGGCGGCGATGGCGGCCGTATCGGCCGGGTCGATGCCGGTCAGCTGGGCCTCGAGACCCGGGGTGATGTAAAGGGCCGGCACCGTCTGATCGGCCGGGGCGGGCTGGGGGATGCTGACGCGCAGATGTTCCTGGCCGGGCACGTCGCCTAGGCTCCAGCTTTCCGGGATCTCAGCGATGTCCGAAGGCTGGGGCGCGCGCATCAGGCTGACGCGCTGGAACACGTTCCAGCCGATCACGGCCACGAGCAACAGGGCGATGCCGCCGATGATGCGCGGCGAATAGCGGCGGACCTCTTCGAAGGCGACGCCGGTCGGGGCCTGCAGCGGCACCGAGCCGTCCGGGGTCTCGCGCTTGTAGCGCTCCACGGCCAGCTGTTCGTCCAGACCCAGGGCGTGGGCGTAGGCGCGGACATAGCCGATGGCGAAGACGCGCGACGGCAGGACCGACTGATTGTTCTCTTCCAGGGCCAGCAGATAGCGTTCGTGGACGCGGGTGTCGGCGGCCAGCTCGGCCATGGACTTGCCCGAGAGTTCGCGGGCCTTGCGCAGGCCGTCGCCCAGAGTCGCAGCATCGGTGATGGAGGGCACAGGGTCCTTCCAGTCCGGGTGAGCCCGAAACTCGTCGGGGACATTCCCCGTATCCAGCGCCATGACGCCCTGCCCCACAATCGGGTCGATCGCGACTTCCGACCGATCCGTACTCAACCAGGGACCTTCTACCACATTGGTGAGATCGTCCCTGCCTCCCCCCGGAGGCACACGCATATCGTCTTGTGGATAACCCATTTCAGCCGCCGGTTCAACGTCTTGTTAACGGTGAATCGATCCCTTTCGGGACCCCTCACAGACCGACGTTCAACTTCCGGGCCAGACTTTCGATCTCGCTGCGAATGGAGCCGGCCGAGGAGCCGAGCAGGTTGTTCATGCCGCGTTTGGCCGCCGTCAGGTCGGTCGACAGGATCATGCGCTTGACCGGCCCGACCCCTCCGGCCGGGGCCGACAGGCGGGTGAAACCGAGGCAGATCAGGGCGAAGGCCTCCAGCGGACGGCCGGCCAGCTCGCCACAGACCGAGACCGGCGTGCCCGTTTCGAGACAGGCCTTCTGGATCGACTGCAGCGCGCGAAGAGCCGGCGGCGAAAGGGGGTCGAACCGGTCCGAAACCAGGGGATTGGTCCGGTCGGCGGCGTACATGTACTGGAACAGGTCGTTGGACCCGACCGAGACGAAGTCGGTCAGGGGCAGAAGCGCGTCCAGATGCCAGAGCAGGCTCGGGCATTCGATCATGGCCCCGACACGCAGGGTGGCGGGCAGGGGGCGGCCCCGACGGCGGGCCCAGTCGCATTCGACATCGACCAGTTCGCGGGCCGCGCGGAACTCGTCCACCGTGGCGATCATCGGGAACATGACCCGCAGCTCGCGCCCGGCGCCCGCCGCCAGAAGGGCGCGCAGCTGGAGACGCAGCAGGGAGGGCCGGTCCAGACCCAGGCGGATGGCGCGACGGCCGAGCGCCGGATTTTCCTCCCGCTCGGTGGTCTCCATATAGGGCAGGACCTTGTCGCCGCCGATGTCGAGCGTGCGGAAGGTGACCGGCCGGTCCCCGGCGGCGTCCAGAACCAGCTTGTAGAGCTCGGTCTGGGAGTTCAGGCGCGGCAGCTCTTCCGAGACCATGAACTGGAACTCGGTGCGGAACAGGCCGATGCCCTCGGCGCCCGTCTCGTCGAGGTTCTCCAGATCCACCGCCAGACCGGCGTTGGTCAGAAGGCTGATGCGGGCGCCGTCGGCGGTGACGGCGGGAACGTCGCGCAGCTTGGCGAACTCGGCCTGACGCTGTTCGCGCACGGCCATGCGCGACTGGACCGATTCCAGCATGTCGGCGCGGGGACGCAGATGGGCCTCGCCGGTCTCGCCGTCGACGATGACGAGGTCGCCCTCGCTGAGGCGGTCGCGGACGCCCTGCAGGCGGCCGACGCACGGAATCTGCAATGCGCGGGCGACGATGGCGGCGTGGCTGGCGGCCGAGCCCTCCTCGATCATCAGCCCCTTCAGCTTGTGCCGGGGGTATTCGAGCAGGTCGGCGGGGCCGAGGTTCCGGGCCACCAGAATGGCGTCGTCCGGCAGTTCGCGCTCGCCCGGATTGTCGCCGGCCAGGACCCGCAGCAGACGGTTGGCCAGGTCCTCGAAGTCGTGCAGCCGTTCCTTGATATAGGGGTCGCGGGCCTGGGCGAAGCGGGCGCGGTGCTCGTTGCGGACCCGGTCCACCGCCGCCTCGGCCGTCAGACCGCCGCGCACGGCCTCCTCCAGCGACCGGTTCCAGCCCCGGTCGTCGGCGAACATGCGGTAGGTTTCCAGCACCTCGAACGACTGGCCCGACAGCTTGCCCTGACCGCCGTCCAGCAGGGCGTCGATGGAGGCCTTCAGCGTCCGCAGCCCTTCGCGCAGACGGATTTCCTCGACCTGCTGGTTCTCGGCCAGCAGCCGTTCGGGGGCGAGCGGGGCTTCGTGCAGGACGACGTGACCGAAAGCGAGGCCTTCGGCGAACCTCTGGCCCTTGATGCGTTCCGGGCGGTGGGGCGCGACCTCGACGTCCCGCAGCTCTTCCTGGGCCAAGAGTTCGCCCGAGGCCACGGTCTCGGCCAGAACCATGGCGATGGTCTGGATGTCCTCGACCTCGTCGTCGTCATAGCGACGCTCGGCCCGGTTCTGGACGACCAGCACCCCGATGGCCCGGCCGCCGCGCAGGAGGGGGGCGCCGAGGAAGGCGTGATAGGGGTCTTCGCCCGTCTCCGGCCGGTAGGCGAAGCTGGGATGCGAGGGCGCGTCCGACAGGCTGATCGGCTGGGCCAGGCGCGCGACCTCGCCGACCAGACCCTCGCCGGGCTTCAGCCGGGTGTTGTGGACGGCGTCGGGGTTCAGGCCCTGGGTGGCGAACAGTTCCAGTTCGCCGGACGCCCGCCTCAGATAGATGGAGCAGACCTCGGCCACCATCGACTGGGCGATGGTCCGCACCACGACGTCGAGCCGCCCTTGAGCCGGGCCGCCGTCGGCCATCGCCTCACGGATCTGGCGCAGAAGGACACGGGGTCCCCTGGTCATCGATCCGCCCGCTATGGCCATCCCGTCTCCCTGTCCGATCCCCAGATGGGGACGGGTTCAGTCAATACTATACCGCTTCCAGCCCATAGGCCGAATGAAGCGCCCGCACGGCCAGTTCGGCATAGGCGGCGTCGATCAGGACGCTGATCTTGATTTCCGAGGTCGAGATCGCCTGGAACTTGATCCCCTTGTCGGCCAGGGCCTTGAACATGGTCTGGGCGACGCCCGCGTGACTGCGCATGCCGACGCCGACGACCGAGACCTTGGCCACGTCCTCGTCGATGCGGATTTCCTCGAAGCCGATCTCGGCCTGGGCCGCGCGCATCAGATCGGCGGCGCGGGTGGCGTCGCGGCGGCCCGTGGTGAAGGTCAGGTTGACCGCGCCCTCGGTGCGGGCCTGGGACTGGACGATCATGTCCACGTTCACGCTGGCCTCGGCCAGGCGGGTGAAGACGTCGGCGGGGGCGTCGACCCGGTCGCCGAGACCCAGAAGGGTGATGCGGGCTTCGTCACGGCTCATGGTCACGCCGGACACGATGCGTTTTTCCACGATTTCCTCCTCGTCGCAGATCAGGGTGCCGGCCTTGGCGGGCAGATTGCCGTTTTCGTCGGCCTCGATGAAGCTGGAGAGCACGCGCACGGGCACCTGCATCCCCATGGCCAGTTCGACCGACCGGGTCTGGAGCACCTTGGCGCCCAGGGACGCCATTTCCAGCATCTCCTCGTAGGAGACCTTCTCCAGCCGTCGGGCCTTGGCCACGATGCGCGGATCGGTCGTGTAGACCCCGTCCACGTCGGTATAGATGTCGCAGGCGCAGCCCAGGGCGGCGGCCACGGCCACGGCGGACGTATCCGACCCGCCGCGACCCAGGGTCGTGATGCGGTTGGTCGGGGACACGCCCTGGAAGCCCGGAATGATGGCGATCTCGCCGGCGTCGAGCGCGGCGCCCAGGACGTCGCCGGGCACATCGACGATGCGGGCGCGGGCGTGGTCCTCGTCCGTCTTGATCGGAACCTGCCAACCCATCCAGCTGCGGGCGTTGAAGCCCATGTTCCGAAGCGTGATGGCCAGAAGGCCCGAGGTCACCTGTTCGCCCGAGGCGACGACGACGTCGTATTCGTCGTCCGACAGGGGCAGACCGGCGGCGGCCGGGCCGGCGCCGTCGGTCCAGGCGACCAGCTCATTGGTCTTGCCCGCCATGGCCGAGACGACGACGGCGACGGCATGGCCCGCCTTGACCTCGGCGGCCACGATCCGGGCGGCGCGACGGATGCGCTCGAGGTCGCCCATCGACGTTCCGCCGAACTTCATCACCAGTCGCTTGGTCGCGGGCGCCGTCATCGTGCCTGAAATCCCCGTCTTGCCAGAGGGCCGCAAAAGGGGTTCACCCTTGCGGTCATGGCCGCTTCTACCGACCCGTCGCCGCTGCGCAAACCCCAAACGCAGCAGGGTTTTTCAGATATCGCAGAAGGGGCGTCGATCGACCCCGCCGATGTCGCCCGCTTCTCGGCCCAGGCGGCCGAATGGTGGGACGCCAAGGGACCGTTCGCGCCCCTGCACCGGTTCAACCCGGCGCGCCTGGCCTTCATCCGCAGCCGTCTGGCCGAACATTTCGGCCGCGACCCGAAAGCGCGGGATGCGTTCGAGGGGCTCAGCCTGATCGACATCGGTTGCGGCGGCGGCCTGATCGCCGAGCCGATGCGGCGGATGGGCTTTGACGTCACCGCCGTGGACGCCTCGTCCGAGAACATCGGCACCGCCCGCGCCCATGCGGCGGAACAGGGCCTCGACATCGCCTATCGCGCCGCCACGGTCGAACAGGTCGAGGCGGCCGGCGCCGGCCCGTTCGACGTGGTCCTGGTGCTGGAGATCATCGAGCACGTCGCCGATCCGGAGGCCTTCTTGCGAACCTGTTCGCGGCTGGTGGCGCCCGGCGGGATCATGATCGTGGCCACCCTGAACCGGACGCTGAAGTCGCTGGCCCTGGGCAAGATCGCGGCCGAATACATCCTGCGCTGGGTCCCTGCGGGCACCCACGACTGGCGTCAGTTCCTGAAGCCGGAGGAGATTCGGACCATGCTGGAGGGGGAGCCCTTCACCGTTACCGGCCCCTATGGCCTGAACTTCAATCCCCTGTCGGATCGCTGGAGCGAGAGCGACGACGCGGCCATCAACTTCATGATGCTGGCCACGCGGGACTGACGGCGAAGCTTACAGCGATTTCATCTAGATGGCGGACTTGTAACGGGATTCCGACGCCGCCGGATGGCATCGAGGCTTCATCGCAATGGAGACCTCCCGATGAAACGCCTTCTGATCCTCGCCGCCGCCGCCTCCGCCGCCGTCCTGACCTCGGGCTGCATCATGGTCAACGGTGCCGACATCTCGGACGACACCGTCTGGCACGGCAACAACGCCCAGCCCTTCGATCAGGCCCGCGCCGAGTGCCGGGCGGACAATCACGGTCGTAACGTCGAACGCGCCTTCCGCGACTGCATGGCGCGCAAGGGCTGGAGCCGCAGCTAAATCGCTCGGGTCATGTAGCGGGCGTCGGAGCCGTAGCTGGCCAGCTTGGCCGCCATCTCCGACGTCTGCCTGACCTCGAAGCCGTGGCCGCGCCAGAAGTCGACGGCGTCGTTGACGGCGACCAGGGCCACCGTGGCCCAGCCGCCGGCCTTCGCCAGATCGACCACCGCCTGCACGGCCGGCTTCGACCACCCCTGACCCCTTGCCGCCGGGGTCAGGACCAGGTCGTGCAGATAGATCACCTCGGCCTCCGCCGGGATCGCCCCGATCATCGTGTTCAGAACGGGCGCGCTCTCGGCCCGCCACGGATAGGCGATGATGTAGCCCTCCAGCCCCTCCGGCGTCTGGAGCGCGAAACAGCCCGCCGGGTTCAGCGCCAGCCGGTTGGCGAACATCGGCCGCCCCTCGAAATGGTTGGGAAAGCCGATGGTCGCGATCTCGGCCACCCGGTCCAGGTCCGCCTCGGTCATCGGCCGCCAGCCGGTCACTAGGTCGTGGGGCATCTCGTGTTCAACTCGGCCTTGTCGAAGCGCCAGTTCATCGACTGTTCGCGGTCGCCCATATGGCCCTCGATCCGGGCCGTCAGGACATCTCCGGTCCGCTGATAGATGACCCGCTGGGGAAAGTCGTTGTCCAGGTTCTGGAACACCGCGCGACCTTCCGTCGCCTCGATCAGGCCGAAGGCGGTCGGCGGCGCCCCGCCCGGCTGGGCGACATAGGAGAGGACGCCGTTCACCGGGGCGATCCGGGCGAACTCGAACGAGGCCCTTCCTCGCGACATCGTCGCCGCGGCCCCGATCAGGACGCCGCCGCGCGGATCGGTCCAGGTCTCCGAGGCCTCGCGCCCTTGCGAGCAGTCCAGCCAGTAGCCGGCCATCCAGGACAGGTCTGGGCTGGTGGGCGTCGTCTGCAACAGGCCGGCGGCGATCAGGGCGGTCAGCATGGTCTCTTCCTCCGGGCCGCAGCGGGCGGCGATGGGGTCAGGCTAGGCGAGATGCGGCGGGGCGGGCTTGTAGGTTTGCGACGCGATGGCTCGGGCCAGTTCGACCTGTTCGCGCGCCCATTCGGTGGCCGTGCAGCCGAGGAAGCGGCGGAAGTCCCGCGCCATCTGGGGCTGGTCGAAATAGCCGGCGCCCAGACCCGCCTCCAGCCAGCCGGAGCTCTCGTCGGACGGCTCCAGCGCGTGGTCGAACACCCGCCGGAACCGCATCACCGAGCGCAGCATCCGGGGCGAGACCCCGACACGGTCGAGGAACCGCCTCTGCAATGCCCGCTGTTCGGAGGGGGATCGGTCGGGCGCGGGGTCGTCCGCCATCATGGCCTCGACCTCGGCGCGGACGGTCGGATCGAGGCTCCAGCCCTGTTCGACCCGCAAGGCCTCCAGCCGGTCGGTCATGGCCCTGGCCTGCGCCTCCGGATCGCCGACTGGGGCGACGACGCCCCTCAGCCGCTCGACCATGGTCAATCGTTGATCCGTGGCCGTGCTCAACGACGCGCCCAGCCAGTCGCGCGCCCCGTCGGGATGGAAGCGGACGGCGACCAGTTCGACCGGCCCGACCGGGCGGATGGCGATGGGTCGGGTCATCTGGCCGGCGAACAGGGCGGGAGGCTGCAATCGCCAGACCCCGTTCGGCCCCTCCTCCTCATAGGGCGAGCCGACGTCGAGGATCAGCTCGGGACAGCCGTCCGGCGCGATCCGCTGGACGGTGTCGGAGGGCTCGGGACAGGCATAGGTCCAGACCACCTTGACCCAGGGGGCCAGGGATGGCGGCGGCGGAAACTCGGCGTAGCGTTCTTCTGTGTTCAACGGAGCCCCCATCCCTCTTAACCGTGCACCCCAGCGAAGGCTGGGGTCCAGATGGAAAAGACGGTGGCTGGGTCAGCAGGCGCGAATGCGAAGTCCGGTCCGCTTGAATTCGTAATCTGGACCCCAGCCTTCGCTGGGGTGCACGGAGATTGGGTTAGGTCAGTTCGCCTTGCCGGGATCGACCGGTGCGGGCGGCAGGGGGGCGCAGGGGACGCCGTCCTCCTTGAGCTTCTTCACCTCGGCGGGGGTGGCCTCGCCGTAGATCTCGCGCTGTTCGGAGCGGCCCTCGTGGATGTCGCGGGCCTCCTTGGCGAAGCTGTCGCCGACATAATCGAAATTGGCTTCGACGTGGCTGCGGACCTCGCGGGCCGCCTCCATCATCATGGCCTGGACCTTCGACAGGTCGGGAGCGGGCGCGGACTTCCTGGTCCCCGAGACGGCCGGGGCCATGACCTGTTTCTGGACCGCGCGCGAGCCGCAGAAGGGGCATTCGACCAGGCCGCGCGCCGCCTGGTCGTCATAGTCGGACGACGAACCGAACCAGGCCTCGAACGGGTGGCCGTGGTCGCAGGCGAGGGCGTAGCGGATCACAGCGGGCCTGCGAATTCGCGATCGTGCCGCAGCGCCGGGACCGAGGCCCGCGCCTTTTCGACGAGGGCGAAGTCCAGCTTGGCGTGCAGCACGCCCGGCTCGTCGTGGTCCAGTTTGGCGATGACCTCGCCCCACGGTCCGACCACGGTCGAGCGGCCCCAGGTCTTGCGACCGTCCTCATGCGTCCCGCCCTGGGCCGGGGCCAGGACGAAGGCGCCGGTCTCGATGGCGCGGGCGCGCAGCAATGTCTCCCAGTGGGCCTCGCCCGTCGGGACGGTGAAGGCGGCGGGCACGGAGATCATCGACGCCCCGGCCTTGGCCAGTCGGCGGAACAGGTGCGGGAAGCGGATGTCGTAACAGACGGCCAGCCCCAGACGGCCCCAGGGCGTATCGGCCACTGCCGCCCCGTCGCCGGGCCGGATGGTCGAGCTTTCGCGATAGGTCTCGCCGTTCGGCAGGTCGACGTCGAAGACATGCAGCTTGTCGTAGCGGGCGACGATGCCGCCGCCAGAGTCGATCAGAAGGCTGCGATTGGCCGCGCGGTCGTCGCCCGAATGGCCCGATTTCACGATGGCCGAGCCGATCAGCAGCCAGACGCCTAGCTCCGCCGCCAGCCGACGTAAGGCCAGAACCACCGCGTCCTGATCCTCGGTCGTGATGGCCAGACCGCGCCGATCCTTCCGCTGTTCCAGAAGATTCGACCCTTCGGGCGTGAGGATGAATTTGGCCCCCTCGACCGCCGCCTGACGGATCAGGGGCTCGATATGGGCCAGCGCCTCGGCCTGCGTCGCCGGGGTGCGGGTCTGGATCAGGGCGACGGCCAAACCTGAAGAGGGCAGTTCGGACATCAGGCCGCCAGAAGCGGATCGAGCTCGCCGCGTCGGTCCAGGGCGTGGATGTCGTCGGAGCCGCCGACGTGTGTTCCGTCGATGAAGATCTGGGGGAAGGTGGCCTTGCCGCCCGACTTCTCGACCATCTCGGCCTTCTTTTCGGGGTCGTTGGAGGCCACGATCTCGGTGAACTCGACGCCCTTGCGGGTCAAGAGGCCCATGGCGGCGACGCAATAGGGGCAGCCGGGTTTGGTGTAGAGTACGACGTCGGCCAAGGCTTGAACTCCGAATAGCAAAATCGACCGTGCACGACGCACGCCTGACGATCGAACCGTTCCCCTATCTAGGCAGTTCCCGCGCGCTTTTCACCCTCGCGATGACGGCCAGGTCCACGGCGCGGGCTCCGGCCTCCAGAAGGGCCCTGGCGCAGGCCTCGGCCGTCGCCCCGGTGGTCAGGACGTCGTCGACCAGAAGGATGCGCCGGCCCCGCACGGACCGCGCCCCGGCCTCGGAGACGGCGAAGGCGGCTTTCACATTGAGCTTGCGGCCCCGGAGGCTGCGCCCGCCTTGCGTCTCCGTGGCGCGGGCGCGGATCAGGGCGTCGGGCAGATAGTCGCGCTTCGCGGTTCGGGCCATCGGTCGGGCGATCTCCGCCGCCTGATTGAACCGCCGGGCGAGGAGGCGCGACGGATGCAGGGGCACGGGCACGACGGCGTCGCAGTCCTCGATCAGGGGTGCGGCGGCCCGGCCGAGCCAGCGGGCGAACAGACCGGCGAACTGCTGCTGGTCGCCATGCTTGAACTTCAGGATCAGGCCGCGCGAGGCGGTGTCGTAGACGCAGGCGGCGCGGGCCCGGGCGAAGACATAGGGCTGTGCCGTGCAGGCGGCGCAGCGATCCGAGGCGAAGTCGCCGCCGTCAAACTCGAACCCCGCCCCGCAGCCGTCGCAGACCGGATCCTCCAGAAAGATCACCCGGGTCCAGGCGTCGGTCGTCAGCCCTGCCGCCGCCGTGGCCTCGCGGCTGTCGTGGGCCAGCGGCGGGAGGACCAGATCGGCCAGACCGCGCCCGACGGAGCGGAAAGCGCGGCCGATCCGCGACCGGCCGTCTTCCCAACGCGCGCTCCAGTCCCCATCCTGAACGGCCATGACCGAAACCGGCCCTCCCTTGATCTTCGACGCCCAGAGACGCGCGGCCCGGCTGGCGCGATCGGAGCGGCGCATCGGCGAGGCCGATTTCCTGCACGCCCGCGCGGCCGAGAACGCCGTTCTCAGTCTGGAGGCGACCTTGCGCGAGTTTCCGGTCGCCGTCGACCTGTCGGCGCACCCGGGGCCGTTCGCGGAGGCTTTGGCGGCGAGCGACGCCGTCGGGCGGGTGGGGTCGCCGCGTCCGGTGGGAGACCGGTCGGACCGCGCCGCGCCGGGGGCTCGGCCGTTGGAGATCGAGGCGGGCTCGGCCGACCTGATCGTCTCCCTGATGACCCTGCACTGGGCCAACGACCTGCCGGGCGCCCTGTCGCAGATCCGCCGGGCCTTGAAGCCGGACGGACTGTTCCTCGGAACCTTGCTGGGTGCCGGCACCCTGAAGGAGCTGCGCGCCGTCCTGACCGAGGCCGAGCTGGCCGAACGCGGAGGGGCCCAGGCGCGGGTGTCGCCCTTCGCCGACGGTTTCGACGGCGCGGGTCTGTTGCAGAGGGCGGGGTTCGCGCTTCCGGTCTCGGACGTGGACCGGCTGACGGTACGCTATCCGGACCTGCTCGCCCTGATCCGCGACCTGCGCGCCATGGGCGAGACGAACGTGCTGGCGGGAACGATCCGCCCTCTGACCCGGCCGATCATCGCCCGCGCCGCGGTCCTCTATGCCGAGAAGTACGGCGAGGCCGACGGCCGCATTCCCGCGACCTTCGAGATCGTCAACCTGGCCGGCTGGGCTCCGCACGAGAGCCAGCCCAAGCCGCTGCCGCGCGGATCGGCCAGGACCCGGCTCGCCGACGCGCTCGGCGTCGTCGAGCACGGGCGGCGAGATAATTAGAGAGGCGCGGCCTCGACCAGGACCTCGGTGCGGCGGCGCAAGGGTTCCGCCACGCCGGTCGCGGTCGTCGCCCCCTGGTCGCCGGCGGCGGCCAGTTCGAAGGCCGGGGCGGGCCAGCCGGCGGCCGTCAGGGCCTCGGCCACGGCCAGGGCGCGACGCTCCGAAAGGGCCTGGTTGGCGTCGGCGCTGCCGGTGGACGAGGCCAGGCCGAGCACCTTCACCGTATTGATGCGGCAGCCCTGAAGCTGGGTCGCCGTCAGGCCGATGGCCGTGCGCGCCGCATCGGTTAGCTGGGCCTGATCCTCGGCGAAATAGATGTCGAACCGCTTGGCCGCGCAGGCCGAGGGTTCCGCCACCAGAGCGTCCCGGCCGGGCGTTCCCATGCTGGAACAGCCCGCCAGCGCCACGGCCGCTGCGCCCATCGCCAGCACTATCGATTTCATCGTCATTCGCCGCCTCCCTGAATTCTTCATTTGCCTTGCCCGGCATGCAAAGGGCGGCCCGTCGTCGACGAGCCGCCCTGGAAAACCTTGCGGTTCAGCGTCTTAGTAGCGACGCTGGCCGTTTTCCCAGTAGCACTCGTCCTGGCGGTTGTCGTAGCAGTAGTAGTAATTTCCGCGGTTATCGCGGTAGCGCTGCTGGTTGTTGCGGTCGGCTTGCGAGCCGCGGATCGCGCCGACGGCGCCGCCGGCGAGGCCGCCGATCAGGGCGCCGGTGGCGGCGTTGCCCGAGCCGACGTTGTTGCCGATGATGGCGCCGGCCACCGCGCCGAGACCGGCCCCGATGGCGCCCTGGCGGACGGTTTGGTTGGAGCCGTTGTTGTAGCCGTACGGGTCGCTGGCGCAGGCCGAGGCCAGCAGGCCGGCGGCCCCGATCGCGATAATCGCCTTGTTCATGGGATGGTCCTTCATTCCTGATGTTCGCCCCGAGAGCGAGAACGCTGGATTATGGCAGAGGTTCCGCGCCTATTCTCACGCTTAACGATGACATAGGATTGCAGGGTGGAGGCGCGAGGGGCGCAGACCACGCCAAGGCAGTCGAGAGGGGAGTTTCGATATGCGTTTTCCTGAACCGGTCCGGAATGCGGACGACCACGGCACGCCCGTCTGGGCCCGCACCAAGCGCCGCTCGGGCGGCGGAGGCGGCGGTTTCGTCGGCTTCATCGTGACCCTTCTGGCCCTGTTCGGCGTCCTGACGGCCGTCCTGGGCATCAAGGAACGGTCGCTGGCCGAGGGCGGGGCGATGATGGACGGCTGGATCACCGCGGGCGTCGATCAGGGCAAGAAACTGATCGGCCAGGCGCCGGAGGCCGCCGAGGTCGCCGCCGACAAGGCCGGGGCCGCCGCGGAGCGGACCGGCGACGCCCTGGAAGCGGGCGCCGCGACCACGGCCGAGAAGTTGAAAGCAGAATAGTGAAGCTTCGCCGGAACACCCGGCGAAACGGCGCGTTCGGGCGGAATGACCGACACCATACTGCCTGACGTCGAGACCTCGACGCCCGACATCGCGCCCTCCGAACCGAGGGCGCTGACGCCGCATGTCGAGATCCGGCGGGTGGTGGTGCTGGTCAATCCGTTGAGCGGATCCGTCGGGCCGCGCGCGGCCGACGAGGTGCGCCAGATCATGACCGACTACCCCTGCGAGGCGGAGGTGGTGGAACTGGTCGGCGACACCATGGACGCCCAGATCGACGAGGCTTTGGCGTCGGAGCCCGATGTCCTGTTCGTCCTGGCGGGCGACGGCACGGCGCGGGCGGCGGCGTCCAAGGCCGGGCCGAAGGGGCCGCTGGTCTCGCCCCTGCCGGGCGGGACGATGAACATGCTGCCCAAGGCGCTTTACGGCACCACCGACTGGAAGGCGGCGCTGAGGGACGCGCTGGAGAACGGCTCGGCCCAGTGCGTGTCCGGCGGGGTGGTGGAGGGTCAGGCCTTCTACTGCGCCGGCATCTTCGGCTCGCCTGCCCTGTGGGCCCCGGCGCGCGAGGCCATGCGGACGGGCAAGCTGAGCCTGGCCTGGACCTACGGGCGTCGTGCCCTTCGCCGCGCCTTCTCCGGCAAGATCCGGGTCGAACTGGATCTGGGCAAGCCGCGTCGCAGCGAGGCCCTGGTCCTGATCAGCCCGATGATCTCGCGTGCGCTTCAGGAGCCGGTGGGGCTGGAGGCGGCGGCGATGAACCTGTCCGACATGTCCGAAGCCTTCCGCCTGGCCGCCAACGCCGTGTTCAGCGACTGGCGTCAGGACCCCTCGGTGGTGACCAAGCCCGCCCGCCTGATCCGCATCCGGGGTCGGTCGCGCATCCCGGCGGTGCTGGACGGAGAGCCGGTGCTGCTGCCGAACGACGTGACCGTGGCCTTCCGCGCCAAGGCCTTCCAGGCCCTGGTGCCCGAACCGCCGGCGGCCGAGGACTCGGTCTGAGCGTGGGACGGGTTCTCCAGTTCTCGGACATCCATTTCGGGGTCGAGCACGAGCGCGCCTGCGCCGCCGCCCTGGAATGGGCTCACGCGGCGCCCAGCGACCTGATCCTGATCACCGGAGACATCACCCAGAAGGGCTATCCCGACGAGTTCTCCGCCGCCGGCGCCTGGATCAGGGCCATGCCGACGCCGCGCTTCGTCATCGTCGGCAATCACGACGTGCCCTACTGGGATCTTACCGCGCGACTGTTTTACCCGTGGAAGGCGTTCGAGGAGGCGACCGGACACCCGGCCCACGACGGGGAGTTCATCTCGGACACCGTCATGGTGCGCGGCGTGGTCACCGCGCGCGGCTGGCAGGCCCGGCCCAACTGGTCCAAGGGCGTCATCGACCTGGACCAGACCCGGCGCGCGGCCGAGGCCCTGCGTCAGGCGCCGGTCGGGGCGCTGCGCATCCTCGCCTGTCACCACCCGCTGATCGAGATGATCGGCACTCCCATGACTGGCGACGTGAAGCGCGGCGACGCGGCGGCGGCGATCTTCGCCGAGGCAGGGGTCGACCTGATCACCACCGGCCACGTCCATGTGCCCTTCGCCCTGCCGATCGACCTGTCGGACCGCTGTTCCTACGCCATCGGCTGCGGGACCCTGTCGCACCGGGAGCGGGGCACGCCGCCCAGCTTCAATGAGATCGTCTGGGACAAGCACCAGATCACGGTCAACGCCATCGCCTGGACCGGTTCGGTGTTCGAATGCGCCCAGTCCTGGAAACTCCCGAGGCGTCAGGACACCCGCCATGTGGAGACCGCGCCCGATCCCGCCGTGCCCGGCGTGAAGGAGGCGGCGGCGGTCTGATGCGGGCGGGAATGGTCTGTCTGGCGGCGGCGATCAGCCTGGCCGGGAGCGTTCCGGCGGCGGCCCAGAGCGCACCTCCGGCCGAGGCCCACGAGCCGCGTCTGCAGGGGCTGACCGCAGAAGAGGCGGCGGTTCTGATCCTCAAGTTGCAGGAGGCGCAGGAGAAGCTCAGGCGCGGCGAGGCGATGTATTTCGAACTCCTGTCCGGCGCCCCGGCGTCCTACGCCCAGACAACGCTGACGCCGCGCGAGGCCTTCCTGGCCGCCGATTTCAGTCGCCCGTTCCAGATCACCCGGCCCAGGATCGACAATCCACTGTGGAAGCCCCATCAGGTGATCCTGGCGCCCGACGGACCGGGCAATCTGTTGGCCGATGTCGAGGTGGTGCTGGGCTTCTACGGCGATCTCGAGCGGGTGAGGATCTACTACCGGCCGCCCCACCCCTTCTGATCGCAGACACGAAAAGAGCCGCGACCCGAGGGCCGCGGCTCTTCAACTCGGTCAGCCTGAACGGCCGGCTATATTCGTCCGCCGCGTCCCCGAAGTCCGCCCGCGACCAGCGAGATGACGAACAGGATGATGGCGATTACGGCGATGAATTTTGCGATATCCATGGCTGCACCGAAGACAGTGGTGAAGCCCAAGGCGGCTGCAATCAGCGCAACCACAAAGAAAATGATGGCCCAGCGAATCATGGACGGTCCTCCAAGTAGAGGGTTGATGGAAAGCGTCGCCCAGCTTCGACGCCGCTTGCCAAATCAACGCCTCGAGGTCTGTCCCGTTCCGACACGAAGCTGAACGATTCGCGGCGAAGACTTCGCGATGTCTTGGATTCCTTTTGTCGGATAGCCGACATTTGCTTGCGCTGTGCCCCAAACGACTTCGGGAGGACCGCATGGCGATCCTCCCGACAGGTTCGTCTCTGATTTTCGAGGCCTAGCGCCGGTAGCCGCGACCGTGCGGTTTCTCGGTGAAGGCGGCGGCGACCATGGTGGCCAGCGCCGGGTTGCGCAGGAAGATCCAGCCGCCGGCGAGGGCCGCCACCGTGCCGAGGATCGGACGCTGGCG
Organism: Brevundimonas staleyi; assembly: GCF_041893865.1. Classification (GTDB taxonomy): domain Bacteria; phylum Pseudomonadota; class Alphaproteobacteria; order Caulobacterales; family Caulobacteraceae; genus Brevundimonas; species Brevundimonas staleyi. The sequence goes on along the minus strand of NZ_CP169082.1, from coordinate 283,189 downwards.
GAACAGGGCGAAGGCGCGCTGGCCCAGACCCAGATCCTCGTCGTCGTCCTCGTCGTCGTCATCGTGGCCGCCCGAGGCGTTCAGATAGACGAGGGCGACGATGATCGCGATCAGGGCGAAGAAGCCGGCCGTGATGGCGGCGGCGCCCAGAGGCGGCAGAACGAGCGCGAGCGCGTAGAAGAGTGTGGCCCCCAGGGCCACGACCGCCACGAAGGCGCTGGCGGCGACCACGAAGGCCGCCGTCAGTTTTTTAACCAGCCCCTTGCCGATCATCAGCGGCGACGGCCGGCGAGCAGCAGGCCGAGGACGACGCCGACGCCGAGCGCGATGGCGGTCGACTGGACCGGACGTTCCTGGACGCGTTCGGTGATGTAGCGCTGGGCTTCATCGAAACGCTCCGAGGCGTCGTCGTAATATTCGCGGCCGCGCACGCGGGCCTGGTCGTAATAGCCGCGGGCCTGGTCGCGCAGTTCGTCGGCGCGCTCGCGGATGCGGGCGTCGGCCTCGGCGGCCTTCTCGCGCAGGCGGGCCTCGGTCTCGGCCGCCTTGGCCTTCAGGCGCGCGGTTTCCTCGCGCGCACCGACCTTCAGGTCCTCCTTGAGGGTGTTCAGGTCGTTCTTGATGTCTTCACGAGCCTTCGAGGTCGCCATGGTGCCGCGCTCCGTTATGTCAGCTTTGCCGTAGATACAGGCCTAGTGCGGTCAACGCCAGATAACGGCGGCGGTTCCTCGCGGTGCAGCATGTCGCGGTGAGGCAATAGGCAACAGGCAGTAGGCATCAGTCGATTTTGCGACGGTTGGGCCCGTGCGTCGAACCCCTATTGCCTAGTGCCTGTTGCCTATTGCCTATAGCGCCCCATGACCTCCTATCTGTTCGCTCCCGCCCCGACCCCGTCCCTGCCGATCGTCGGCGATCAGCGCCGGTTCCCGGTGCGGCGCATCCTCTGCGTGGGCCAGAACTATGCGGCCCATGCGCGGGAGATGGGCAACGACCCGACGCGTCAGGAACCCTTCTTCTTCTCCAAGCCCGCCGATGCGGTGGTCGTGGACGGGGCGGACCCGGCCTATCCGTCCGCGACGGAGAACCTGCATTACGAGGTCGAACTGGTGGCCGCGATCGGGGAGGGGGGCGAGGTCGTCGGCTGGGCCGTCGGCGTCGATCTGACGCGGCGCGATTTGCAGGCCAAGGCCAAGGAGAAGGGGCGGCCGTGGGACGCGGGCAAGGCCTTCGATCAGTCGGCGCCGTGCGGGGCGCTGACGCTCGGCGCCCTGCCGGAGGCGGCCGGGGCCATCGCCCTGACCGTCAACGGAGAGACGAAACAGTCGTCCACGCTGGACCAGATGATCTGGAACCCGGCCGAGATCGTGGAGAAGGCGCGCACCCTGTGGGCGCTGCAGCCCGGCGACCTGATCTTCACCGGCACGCCCGAAGGGGTCGGGCCTCTGGTGAAGGGCGATGTGGTCGAGGCGACCATCGCGGGTCTTCAGACGCTGAAGTTCACCGTCCAATGATCCTGCACGGCTATTTCCGCTCCAGCGCGGCCTATCGGACGCGGATCGCCCTCAATCTGAAGGGCGTCGCCTATGAGCAACACGCGGTGGATCTGCGCACGGGCGCGCAGCGGTCCGAGGCCTTTCTGAAGCTGAACCCGCAAGGGCTCGTGCCGGCGCTCGAGGTCACTACCGATTCCGGGGGCGCGGTCATCACCCAGTCGACCGCCATCCTCGAATGGCTGGACGAGACGCATCCCGAGCCGCCCCTGATGCCGACCGATGCGTTCGGCCGAGCCCAGGTGCGGGGCATGATCGGGCTGATCGCCTCGGACATTCATCCTCTGAACAATCTGCGTGTGCTGACGGCCCTGCGCGGGACCTTCGGCGCCGATCAGGCCCAGATCGACGCCTGGGCCGGCGGCTGGATGGTTCCGGGGTTCCAGGCGCTTTCGGCGCTGACGCAAGCGCAGGGCGCGGGCTGGCTGCATGGCGATGCACCGACCCTGGCCGACTGCTACCTGATCCCCCAGCTTTATTCGGCGCGGCGGTTCAATGTGGACCTGACGCCCTTCCCGGCGCTGACGGCGATCGAGGACCGGGCCCTGGCCCATCCCGCTTTCGCCGCCGCCCATCCGGACCGGCAGCCGGACGCCGACTGAGCGAGTCGCGTTCCGCCGGTAAGGAACTCGCAGGGTTTCCCTCAGCATCGCTTAAGCATTGCCGGTGCAGAGTGCCGGAGTGAAATCAGGCGTCTCCCCTTCTCCGGCCGCGAAGCTGGCCCTCGCGGTCGTGACCGAGCCTGAACGCGCGCTCCCGATCCCGGTCGGCGCCCGCGAAGACGCCATGCGCACACTGTTGCAGACGGCGGGCGACGCCGGGGTCAACCTGATCGCCACCCGCCCGACCGGCGACGGCGAACGCATCTTGGGTCAGTCCTGGCCCTTCCCCTCGCCCTTCTCGGTTTCGGTTCGCACCGTGGCCCTGTCGGAAGGTCTGGACCGGGTCGAGGCCCGCGCCCGGCGTTCGCTGGAGCGGATGGGCCTGCCGCGCGGCGACGTCCTGCTGGCCTCCGGCGCCTCCGACCTGGCCGGGGCCGAGGGCCGCGCCCTGTGGGACCGGATGCAGGCGCTGAAGGACAAGGGCCTCTACAAGCGCATCGGCTTCATGGCGACGATGGAGGACGGGCCGGTGCTGCTGGCGCGCCGCTTCCAGCCCGACGTCGTGCAGATGCCCTGCAATATTCTGGACCAGCGTCCGGTGACGGAAGGCACGCTCTCGGAACTGGCCGGGTTGGGCGTCGACGTCCATGTCTCGTCGGTGTTCGCGCGGGGCTTGCTGTTCACCAATCAGGAAAACCTGCCGAAGCATCTGGCCGAGCACGGGCCTGCCCTGTCGCGGACGCGTCGTCGTCTGGCCGAGGCGCGGATCGATCCGATGCAGGCGGCCCTGGCCTTCTGTCTCGGCCTGCCGCCGGCCGCTGCGGTCGTCGCCAGCGTCGCCTCGGCCGCCGAACTGCGCGCGGTCCTGGCCGCCGCCCACGCCCCGCGTCCCGATCTGGACTGGGATGCGCTCGCCTTCCAGGAGCCGGCGATCCTGGTCGCGCCTGAACGCCGACAGGTCGCGGCTTAACGTCTCCTCCCCGTCCGAAGGATGGGGAGGTGGCAGCGAGCTCTTTGCGAGCTGACGGAGGGGGCGACCGGGTCTCGCCGGGTCAGCGCCCGCCAGCCCTCACTCAAGCCACCGTCTCGCCCCCTCCGTCACGACCCCAAGAGGGGTCGCGCCACCTCCCCATGCTTCGCACGGGGAGGAGACATCTGTGCTTGAGCCGACGCGGGTGATCCGTCACCTTGCGGCGCTCCCATGAACGCCCCCCTTTCCCATCCGCCGAAGACCGAAGACGCCGCGCCCGACCTGACCGGCGTGACGCCCTTCATGGCCCAGTATCTGACGGCCAAGGCGTCGCAGCCCGATGCGATCCTGTTCTTCCGCATGGGCGATTTCTACGAGCTGTTCTTCAAGGACGCCGAGGTGGTGGCCGCCGCCATCGGCCTGACCCTGACCAAGCGGGGCAAGCATCTGGGCGAGGACATCGCCATGTGCGGCATGCCCCACCATGCGGCCGAGGGCTATATCGCCCGGCTGATCCGTCAGGGGTTCAAGGTCGCCATCTGCGAACAGATGGAGGATCCGGCCGAGGCCAAGAAGCGCGGCTCCAAGGCCATCGTCCGGCGCGACATCGTGCGGGTGGTGACGCCGGGCACCCTGACCGAGGACAGTCTGCTGGATGCGCGGAACGCCAACCGGCTGGCGGCCGTGGCGGTGCGGCGCGGGCGGGCGGCCGTGGCCGTAGTGGAGCTGTCGGCCGGGGCGGTCGACTGCGTCGCCTGCGAGATCGGCGACCTGGGCTCGACGCTCGCGGCGTTTCGGCCGAGCGAGGTTCTTGTCACCGACAAGCTGTTTTCCGATCCCGAGCTGAAGGGCGCGCTGGACGGCTCCGGCGGGGTGGTTCAGGCGCTCGCCTCGGCCATCGCCGAACCGGCGGCGGCCGGGACGCGGGTGGCGCGACTGTACGGCGTCGCCTCGTTGGACGGGTTCGGGACGTTCGAGGAGGCGGAGGTCTCGGCGCTCGGGTTGATCGCCGCCTATCTGGAGACGACCCAGGCCGGCAAGGTTCCGGCCCTGTCGCCGCCGAGACGGTCGGGGGACGCGGGCTTCCTCGCCATCGACCCGGCGACGCGGTTGTCGCTCGAGATCGACCGGACGCAGCGGGGCGAACGCGAAGGCAGCTTGCTCGCCTCCATCGACCGGACGGTGACCTCGGGCGGGGCGCGGGCCCTGGCCGAACGGATCGCCCGGCCCCTGAGGAATCCGGTCGAGATCAATCATGGGCTGGATGCGGTCGAATGGCTGCTGGAGCGTCGCTCGCTGCGGCGGGATCTGAGGGACGGGCTGAAGGCTTCGGCCGATGTGGCGCGGGCCGTGTCGCGGCTGGCGCTGGGGCGTGGAGGCCCGCGCGATCTGGCGGGGATCCGGTCGGGCCTGACCATCGCCGAGGGGATCGCGGGGCTGTTCACCGTCTCGCCCGATCCGCTGACGGGGCCGCCGGCGCGCATCGCCGGCTGTCTGGATCGTCTGACCCTGTCGCCCGAGGTGGCGCGGCTGATGCTGGATCTGGCCGAGGGGCTGATCGAGGAGCCGCCGCATCTGGCGCGTGATGGCGGCTTCGTGAAGCCGGGCTTCCGGCCGGAGCTGGATGCGTCGCGGGCGCTGCGTGACGACAGCCGCCGGGTGGTCGCCGATCTGGAAGCGCGCGCGGTCGCCGAGAGCGGCGTACCGTTCAAGATCAAGCACAATGCGGTCCTGGGCTACTTCCTCGAGACCACGGCCAAACACGCCGAACCCCTGTTCCGCGCCGGACCCGAGAGCCCCTTCATCCATCGCCAGACCCTGGCGGCGCAGGTGCGGTTCACCACGGTCGAACTGTCGGAGCTGGACGCCAAGATCAGCCAGGCCGGGCACCGGGCGCTCGCCATGGAGGGCGAGACCTTCGAGCATTGGCGTCAGACCGTGCAGGCCCTGGCCATGCCGCTGCAGGCCGTGGCCGATGCGCTTGCCGAACTGGACGCCACTGCGGCCCTGGCCGAATGGGCCGAGGAGGTCGGGGCGGAGCGGCCCGTGGTGGACGATTCCAAGGTCTTCGCCGTCGAGGCTGGTCGCCATCCGGTGGTCGAGGCGGCGGTGAAGCGCGCTGGCGATCCGTTCACTCCGAACGACTGCAAGCTGGACGGCGACGGGGTCGGCTGCGCCCGCCTCAGCATCGTCACCGGGCCGAACATGGCCGGCAAGTCGACCTTCCTGCGCCAGAACGCTCTTCTGGTCGTGCTGGCCCAAGGCGGCTGTTTCGTGCCCGCGAAGTCGATGCGGCTGGGCGTCGTCGACCGGCTGTTCAGTCGCGTCGGGGCCGGGGACGATCTGGCGCGGGGCCGGTCCACCTTCATGATGGAGATGGTCGAGACGGCCGCCATCCTGACCCAGGCGACGGACCGCAGCTTCGTCGTGCTGGACGAGATCGGGCGCGGCACGGCGACCTATGACGGCCTGGCCATCGCCTGGGCCTGCGCCGAGGCCCTGCACGATGTGAACCGGGCCCGCACCCTGTTCGCGACCCACTATCACGAGCTGGCGACGCTGGAGGAACGGCTCGACCACGTCTGCAACCTGTCCATGAAGGCCAAGGAGTGGAACGGCGAACTGGTCTTCCTGCACGAGGCGGCGCCGGGCGCCGCCGACCGCTCCTATGGGGTGCAGGTGGCCAAGCTGGCGGGCGTGCCCCCGGCGGTGGTGTCGCGTGCGCGGTCCGTGCTGGACCGGCTGGAGTCGGAGAAGGCGGCGCAGGGACGACTGGACGACCTGCCCCTGTTCGCCGTGGCGGAGCCGCCGCCCCCGCCGATGAAGTCGGCGATCGACGAGGCGGTGGCGGCGCTGGACCCCGACGCGTTGACGCCGCGCGAGGCGCTGGAGGCGCTCTATCGGCTGAAGGGGTTGACGAAGTGACCCTTCCTTTCGTCATCCTCCGGCAAGCCGCGCTCGCGGCGCAGACCGGGGGACCCAGCGGCGCGCGAGAGCGCGAACCTGTCGCGGACCCCTCTCTTTCCAACATCCTGCCTGAACAGATCGCCTTCGGCGCCGCTGCGTCCCCCGGTCTCGCTTCGCTCGCCGGAGGATGACGAAAGTGGGGGAGACGCTCGACGCCCAGCTGGACGCCCTCGTCGGCGCCTCGGGCGTGCGGCCGGCCGTTTCGGCCCTCCTGAAGACCCACTACGACGCGGCGCGGGACAAGATCGCGGCGAAACTGACCAATGGCCTGCCCGGCGTCGAGGTCGCCCGCCTCTATGCGGCGGCGGCCGATGAACTGTTGATCGCCCTGTGGCGGTTCACGACCGAGACCCTCTATCCGTCGCACAATCCCACCGAGGCCGAGAAGCTGAGCCTGATCGCCGTCGGCGGCTACGGACGGGGCGTGCTGGCGCCGTTCTCGGATCTGGATCTCGTCTTCCTGCGTCCCTGGAAGACGACCGCCCGGACCGAGACGGTGGCCGAGTTCGTCCTCTATGTGCTGTGGGATCTGGGGCTGAAGGTCGGGTCCTCGGCCCGGTCGGTGGATGAGGCGCTGAGCCTCGCCCGGTCCGACATGACCATCCGCACGGCCCTGCTGGAGGCGCGGCCTCTGGCGGGGGATGCGGCCCTGACCGAGGACTTCCTCTGGCGCTTCCGGGGCATGGTGACAAACGCCGATCCGCGACCCTTCATCGCCGCCAAGATGGAGGAGCGCGACGGGCGCCACTCCAAGGCGGGGGCGGTGCGTTACCGCGTCGAGCCGAACATCAAGGACGGCAAGGGCGGCCTTCGCGACCTCAACACCCTGTTCTGGATCGCCCGGTCGCTGGCGCCGGAAAGCCCGCTGGGCGCCAAGGTGCTGGACGATCTCCTGACGCCCCGCGAACGGCGCACCTTCGAGGAGGCGTTCGACTTCCTGTGGCGGGTGCGGGCCCATCTGCATCTGGCGGCGGGGCGGGCCGAGGAGAAGCTGACCTTCGACCTCCAGCCCGAGGTGGCGCGGCGGATGGGCTGGCGCGGGCGGGGCGACGAACCGGCGGTGGAGCGGTTCATGCGTCGATACTTCCTCGTCGCCCGCGACGTCGGCGCCCTGACCCGGGCCATGAGCGCGACGCTGGAGGCCCGCCAGCAGAAGAAGACGTTGAGCCTGTCGCGCCTGATTCCCGGCCGGAAGAAGAACCTCGGCGTGCCCGGCTTCATCGAAGAGGGCGGTCGTCTGTCGGTGACGGGGCCGGAGGTCTTCGCCGAGGATCCGGTCAAGCTCCTGACCCTTTTCGTGACGGCGGATCAGCACGATCTGGACGTCCACCCCCACGCCTTCTCGGCCGTGACCCGGTCGCTGGCCCTGGTGACGCCGAAGCTGCGTCGCGATCCCCGTGCGACGGCGGCCTTCCTGCATATTCTGGCCCACGGACAGCGGCCGTACCGCGTCCTGACCATCATGAACGAGGCGGGGCTCTTGGGCCGGTTCCTGCCGGAGTGGGGCCGGATCGTCGGCCAGACCCAGTTCAACATGTACCACGCCTATACGGTGGACGAGCACACGCTCCAGGCCATCGGCATCATCAACGACATCCAGCGCGGCAAGCTGAAAGACGACCATCCGCTGGCGACCGAGGTGGTCCATCTGATCGCCGATTTCGAAGCCCTGATGCTGGCCATGCTGCTGCACGACGTCGGCAAGGGCGGGGAGCGGGGACAGCTGGAGGACGGCGCCATCTCCGCGCGCCGGGCCTGCGAGCGGCTGGGCGTCGATCCCAGGCGGATCGAGATCGTCGTCTGGCTGGTGCGGAACCACCTGGCCCTCAGCGACTACGCCCAGAAGCGGGACGTGTCCGACCCCGCGACGGTGCGCGCCTTCGCCGAGATCGTCGGCGATCCGGAGCGCTTAAGGATGCTGCTGGTCCTGACGGTGGCCGATATCCGGGCGGTGGGGCCGGGCGTGTGGAACAGCTGGAAGGGCCAGCTGATGCGGAGCCTCTATTCGGCGGTCGAGGCCCTGTTCCGGGGCGAGGCCCTGCAGGCGACCGACCCTCTGGCGGAACACGCCGATCTGGTCGCCCGCGCCCATGCCGGAGGGGCGGCGGTCGAGGCCCGGACCTGCGCCGCCGGAGAGATCGAACAGACGACCGAGATCGCCCTGGCCGCCCGCGACCGGCCGGGCCTGTTCGCCGATCTGGCCGCCGTGCTGGCCGCCGCCGGGGCCGATGTGACGGGGGCGCGGGTCGCCACCGCCGAGGACGGCACGGTTCTGGACGTGTTTCAGGTGCAGGACGGCGCCGACCAGCCCTATGGTCAGGCCGAGCCGCGCCGGCTGACGTCGCTGATCGCGGCGCTGGAGGCGGCGGCCAAGGGGGAGACGCCGATCGCGCCCCCGGCCATGCCCAAACCCTCGCCCCGCCGCGCCGCCTTCGACGTCAGGCCCGTGGTGATGATCGATAATGCCGCCAGCGCCGACGCCACGGTGATCGAGGTCTCGGGCGCCGACCGGCCGGGGCTGTTGGCCGAACTGTCGCGAACCCTGTCGGACCACGACCTGTCGATCCGTTCGGCCCATGTCGCCGGGTTCGGAGAGCGGGCGGTCGACAGCTTCTACGTCACCGATCGCAAGGGGCGGAAGCTGAAGTCCGACGGCCTGCTGGACGAGGTTCACGCCGCCCTGGAGACCGTTCTGGACCGCGCGCCCGCCGCCCCGGACGGTCGCCGCATCACCGCCGCTCGCGCCAGCGCCCGCGACGTCTCCGAACTGCGGTTGCGCAAACCCGTATCCCCGCCGCCGGAAGCGCGCTAATCCGATGGTCCCCCCGATGTCCTGCGTGAGCGAGCGACCTTGAGCCTGGCCCGTAACGCCCTCGTGCAGGCGACCCTGACCCTGGGCAGCCGCATTCTCGGGTTCGCCCGCGACCTCTTCCTGTCGGCGCGCTTCGGCCAGGGGCCGATGATGGACGCCTTCACCACGGCGTTGATGCTGCCCAACATGTTCCGCCGCCTGTTCGCGGAGGGCGCCTTCGCCCAGGCCTTCGTCCCCATCTACGGCGGAGTCCGTGCGCGCGAGGGGGAGGAAGCCGCCGCCGTCACGGCCTCGGAGGCGCTCAGCTTCATCTTCGCCGTCGTGGCCGGCTTCTGCATCGCGGCCCAGGTCGTCATGCCCTGGCTGATGCCCTTCCTGCTGTCGGCGTGGAAGGACGACGCGGGCGTGATGTTCGCGGCGACCACGGCGGCCCAGCTGACCATGCCGTATCTGGCCTGCATGACCATCGCGTCGCTTCTGTCAGGCGTGCTGAACACCTCGGGCCGGTTCGCCCTGTCGGCGGGGGTGCCGGTCTTCCTCAACCTCTGCACCCTTGCGCCGCTGGTCGCGCCCAGCCTCATCGAGATCGATCAGGCGACGCTGCTCTATGCCGTCTCGGCGGCGGTGACCGTATCGGGCGTCATCCAGGCCGGCCTCCTGTGGTGGGGCGTCCGGCGTCTGGGCATCCGGGTCAACCTGCATTGGCCCCGGATGACGGCAGGCGTGGCGCGGACGCTGAAACTGGCCATCCCCGGCGTGCTGGCGGGCGGCGCCCTGCAGCTGAACTCGGTGGTCTCCCAGCTCCTGACCGGCTCGAACGAGGGCGCCCGGTCGGTGCTCTACAACGCCGACCGCCTCTATCAGCTGCCGCTCGGTCTGGTCGGGGTCGCCATCGGCCTGGCCCTCGTGCCGCGTCTGACCAGGGCCTTCGTTTCCGGCGACCACGAGGGCGGAAGGCGGACGCTGGACGACGGCGTCACCCTGTCGATGGCCTTCACCCTGCCCGCCGCGGTCGCCCTGTTCGTGATCCCCTTCTTCATCATCGACGCGACCGTGACGCGCGGCGCCTTCACCAGTCAGGACGCGGCGCGGACGGCCGATGTGCTGCGCCAGTTCGCCTGGGGCGTGCCGGCCTTCGTGCTGGCCAAGGTCCTGACCCCGCCCTTCTTCGCGCGCGAGGACACGCGCCGGCCGATGATCTTCTCCGTCTCCTCGGTGGTGGTGACCGTGGTGCTGGGCTCGGCCCTGTTCTTCGGGCTTCAGGCCGCCGGCATGGACGGGGTCCTGGGTCTGGCCATCGCCACCAGCGTCTCGGCCTGGGTCAATGTCGGGCTGCTGGGCGGAACCCTGTTGCGTGAGAAGGCGTGGAGCGTGTCCGGTCGGTTCGCGTCGAAATTCTCGCGCGTGCTTCTGGCCAGCGCCGTCATGGCGGCCGTTCTGGTCCCCGCCAGCCTCTATTACCGCGAGCTCAGCCGGCTTTTCCTGGCCAAGGAAATCGCCGTCCTGGTCGTCTGCGGCCTCGGCGCCCTTGTGTATGGCGTCTGCCTCGTGCTTTTCCGCGCCGTCAGCGTTTCCGAACTGAAGGCGACCCTGCGACGTGAACCGGGCGCCTCCTCGCCCGCCGGACTGGATTGATGACTGAAGCTTCCTCCCCTGCGTATCAGGGCCCCCGCCGCATCCTCAGCGGCATCCAGGCCTCCGGCGCCCTGCACCTGGGCAACTACCTGGGCGCCCTGAAGCGGTTCACCGCCCTTCAGGACGCGGCGCCGACCTTCGTCTTCGTCGCCGACATGCACGCCATCACCGTCTGGCAGGACCCGGCCCTCCTGACCGCCCAGACGCGCGAGATCGCCGCGGCCTATCTGGCCTCGGGTCTGGATCCGAAAAAGACGGTCATCTTCCCGCAGTCGGCCGTGCGCGCCCACGCCGACCTGGCCTGGGTCTTCAACTGCGTCGCCCGCCTCGGCTGGCTCGACCGGATGACCCAGTTCAAGGAGAAGTCCGGCAAGCACAAGGAACGGGCCTCGGTCGGCCTCTACACCTACCCTGTGCTCCAGGCCGCCGACATCCTGCTCTACAAGGCGACCGAGGTGCCGGTCGGCGAGGACCAGAAACAGCATCTGGAACTGACCCGCGACATCGCCGGCAAGTTCAACAACGACTTCGGCGCGCCCGGCTACTTCCCCCTGCCCGAGCCGGTCATCCAGGGTCCGGCGACGCGGATCATGTCCCTGCGCGACGGCTCGGCCAAGATGTCCAAGTCCGACCCCTCGGACCAGTCACGCATCAACCTGACCGACGACGCCGACGCCATCGCCGCCAAGATCAAGAAGTCCAAGACCGACATGGGCGTGATGCCCCAGGTCGGCGAGAGCCTGGACGACCGGCCCGAGGTGCGGAACCTGATCGCCATCTACGCCGCCCTGTCGGACCAGACCAAGGACCAGGTCACCGCCCAGTTCGCGGGTCAGGGCTTCGGCGCCTTCAAGCCGGCGCTGGCCGATCTGGCCGTGGAGGCCCTGGCCCCCGTCACCGCCGAGATGCGCCGCCTGATGGCCGATCCCACCGAGATCGACCGCGTCCTGAAGGACGGGGCCGAACGTGCCGCCGAGGTCGCCGACCCGGTCGTGGCCGAGGTCAAGAAGATCGTCGGCTTCTGGCAGGCGTAAGCGCTTTTCGGACCCGGGGGCGTCGCCGGGGCTGACGGCGAATCCGGCGCGCGCTAAAGCGTCGCCATGAGCCATCCCCTCGACCGCGCCGTCTGGAACGCCCTGAACACGCGGCTGTCGGAGTTCACGACGGCCGACTCCGACGCGCGCGCCGTGCGGATCGATCCGGATATCGGCATCTTCGTTTCAGGCGTTGACGCCTCAGCCGAGACGGTCGCCGCCATGGCCGATCTGGCGCGGCGTCACCCCGGTGCGGGCATGGTCGAGCACGCCGACGGACCGATGGCCGAGCTGGACCTGCCGGGCGTCGAGGTCGTCAGTCGGATCGCCCTGGTTCAGATGACCTGCGCGGCCCTGACGCCCGGCGGACCGGGCCTCGCCTACGAAACCCTGACCGAGGCCGATGCGCCCGAGATGCTGGAACTGGCGCTTCTGACCAAGCCGGGGCCGTTTCGGTCGCGGACGCGGGAGTTGGGCTCCTTCATTGGGGTGAAGCAGGACGGCCGGCTGGTCGCCATGGCCGGGCGGCGGTTGCGGGTCGATGGCTTCACAGAGCTCAGCGGCGTCTGCACCCACCCCGATCATCGCGGCAAGGGCTATGCGGCGGGGCTGTCGCGGGCGGTGGCGGGCGAGATCCTGGCGAGCGGCGAACAGGTCTTCCTGCACGCCTTCGCCCTGCATGACGCGACCATCGCCTTCTATCGGTCTCTGGGCTTCGAGGTCCGCGCACCGATGACCTACACCATCTTCAGATAGGAGACCGCCGTGAGCGAGCATGTCGCGACCATCGCCTGGAGCCGGGGCGACCAGCCGTTCAGCGACAAACGCTATTCCCGCGCCCACGACTGGACCTTCGACGGCGGGGCGGTGGTGCGGGGATCCTCGGCTCCGACCAGCGTGCGCGTGCCCTTCTCGGACCCCGCCGCCGTCGATCCGGAGGAGGCGATGGTCGCCTCCCTGTCGAGTTGCCACATGCTGTGGTTCCTCGACTTCGCCGCCCGGGCCGGGTTCGTGGTGGATCGCTATGAGGATCACGCCTCGGGCGTTCTGGGCCGGGACGAAGCCGGTCGCAGCCTGATGACCGAGGTGACCCTGCGTCCCGTCGCCACCTTCTCGGGCCGCCAGCCGGATCAGGCCGAACTCGACCACCTGCACCATCAGGCGCACGAGCACTGCGACATGGCCCACTCGGTCAAGGCGACCATCCGGGTGGAGGCGAGCTTCGGCTAGAGACTCTTCAGCCAGTCGGCAAACCGCTTGATCGTCTTCACCGTCGCGCGGGGGTCGTAATGGATGCGCGGGTGGGTCAGGCCGGGCTCGTCGAAGGCGTGGGTGGCGTCGATGGGCCATTCCTGCAGCACTGAGCCGGAGGCCCGCGCATGGGTCAGGGCCTGGTCGTACTGTTTCTTCCCGGCCATGTGGTCCCGCGTCGGAATGACCACCAATCCGTCCAGCCGCCGCTTCCAGTCCCGATGTCGGCTGGCGGTGATGAAGCCGATGTAGGGATAGGCCAGGAAGGCGCCCTTCACCCCGCTGAGGTCGGTGTTCTCGGGGTCGCTGATCCCCGCCTCGGCCCCGCCGGGTTCGTCGAGCGGCAGGGTCATCACGTCCATGATGGCCCAGCCGCCGTGGCTCCAGCCGGCCACGGCGATCTTCGTCGGGTCGGCGTCCGGCAGGCTTCCGGCATGGGTCACGGCGGCCATGACGTCGCCCGCCCGCGCTCCGCCGCGCAGCAGGAAGCCGGTGCAGACCAGGCTTCTCACGAAGGCCTCGGACCAGCCGCGCGCCTTGAAGCTCTCGACCGTCACCGCCATCCAGCCGGCCTTGGCGGCGGCGTTGGCATAGCGATGCAGATGCTCGCGGATCCCGCCGCAGCCGGGGAACAGAAGGACGACGGGGAAGGGGCCGGGGCCGTCCGGGCGGCGGACGACCAACGACGGCTCCAGCATCGCCCAGCGTTCGGCCAGGGTGGTCATGCGGCGGCCGGGACCGGGCGCGGGGCGACCGCGACATCTTCCAGCAGGGCCCGGAACCGGCCGATGGCCTCGGTGGTCAGGTCGGCGTCGTACTTCATCGGCAGGGCCGTCATCGGCTCGTCGAAACTGTGGGTGCCCGGCGCGACCCAGGTCTCGACCTCGGCGCCGCAGTTCCGGACCATGTCATGGACCCTCTGGGCGTTCCGGACCGTGGTCAGGTGGTCGCGCTGGGAGATGACGGCCAGGGTCTTCGGGCAATGCCGCCAAGGCCGCATCCGGTTCAGGGCCGCGACCCCGACGTAGGGGTAGGCCAGATAGGTCGCCTTGACGCCCGACAGGTCGGCGCATTCCGCGTCGCGCACGCCCAGCGCCGTCGCCGGATTGGGGTCGCAGCTCATGGCCTCCATGATGCCCCAGCCGCCGTGGCTCCAGCCGGCCAGGGCGATGCGGGTCTCGTCCACGTCGGGCCGGGCCGAAACGCCCTGAATCGAGGCCACCACGTCGCCGCCCCGCTCCCAGCCGCGCAGGATCAGGCCGGTGCAGACCGTGGCCATGGCGAACTCTCTCGACCAGCCGCGCGGGGCGTAGCTGTCTACGATCACCGCCCGCCAGCCAGCCTCTTTCGCGGCCTTGGCGTACATCGGCAGGTGACCCCTCAGGCCGCCACAGCCGTGGAACAGGATGGCCGTGGGACGCGGCCGGTCGTCGTCAGGGCCGACGATGGTGGTGAAGGGCTCCAGCTTCGCCCAGCGGTCGGAGAGGGTGTCCATGTCAAAGGCATATCCCTTCTCCCCTTGCGGGAGAAGGTGGCAGCCGAAGGCTGACGGATGAGGGGTACGGAGACGCAGACGAGCCGGGTCGGCCAGACGGCTCATCGGTTAGAGCCAGTTTCACCCCTCACCCGACCGCACAAGGACGACGGCTCCGCCGCCGTGTGCGGTCTCCCTCTCCCGCAGGGGGAGAGGGGACGTAAGCCATCAGTGCCTGAACACCCGCACGCCCGTGAACGCCATGGCGATGCCCTTCTCGTCGGCGGCGGCGATGACCTCGGCGTCGCGCATGGAGCCGCCCGGCTGGATGACCGAGGTGGCGCCGGCGGCGACCGCTTCCAGAAGACCGTCGGCGAAGGGGAAGAAGGCTTCGGAGGCGCAGGCCGAACCCTCGGCCAGCGAATGGGCCAGACCCTTGGCCTCGCCGGCCTCGCGGGCGCGGATGGCAGCGATGCGGGCCGAGTCGCGGCGGTTCATCTGGCCGGCGCCGATGCCCGCCGTCTGGCCGTCCTTGGCGTAGACGATGGCGTTGGACTTGACGTGTTTGGCCACCGTGAAGGCGAACAGCATGTCCTGGATCTCGGTCGGGGTCGGCTGGCGACGCGTGACGATCTTGAGATCCGAAGGCCTGATCAGCGAACGGTCGCGCGACTGGACCAGGAAGCCGCCGGCCACCGACCGGAAGACCTCGCCCGGTCCGTGCGGGTCCGGAAGACCATCCGTGATCAGGAGGCGCAGGTTCTTCTTGGCGGCGAAGACTTCTTTCGCCTCGTCGTCGGCGCCGGGGGCGATGACGACCTCGGTGAAGATCTCGGTGATGGCCCGGGCGTCGGCGCCGTTCAGGGGGCGGTTGACGGCGATGACGCCGCCGAAGGCCGAGACGGCGTCACACTCCAGGGCCCGGGCATAGGCTTCCGACAGATCCTTGCCAACGGCGACGCCGCAGGGGTTGGCGTGTTTGACGATGACGCAGGCCGGGGCCTCGAACTCGGCGACCAGCTCATAGGCGGCGTCGGCGTCGGCGATGTTGTTGTAGCCCAGCTCCTTGCCCTGGATCTGTTGGGCGTAGGCGACGCCGGGGCGGGCCTCTCCGGTGCGGTAGAAGGCGCCCGTCTGGTGCGGATTCTCGCCGTAGCGCAGGGTCTGGGCCAGTGAGCCGGCGATGGATTTGCGGGCCGGGGCGGCGTCTTCCAGTTGCCCCGCGAACCAGCCCGAGACGGCGGCGTCATAGGCGGCGGTGCGGGCGAAGGCGCGGGCGGCCAGTTGCTTGCGGAGCGCCAGCGAGGTCGAGCCGGAGGCCTTCAGGGCCTCGACGATCAGGCCGATGCTTTGGCTGTCCACGGCCACGGCGACATAGCCGTGGTTCTTGGAGCCCGAACGGATCATGGCCGGGCCGCCGATGTCGATGTTCTCGATCACGGCGTCGAAACCGCCGCCCGAGGCGACGGTCGATTCGAACGGATAGAGGTCGATCCAGACGATATCGATGGCGCCGATGCCGTGCTCGTCCATGGCCGCCTTGTGCGGGGCGGCGTCGCGCACGCCCAGCAGGCCGCCGTGGACCACGGGGTGCAGGGTCTTGACCCGGCCGTCCATCATCTCGGGGAAGCCGGTCAGGTCGGCGACGTCCTTCACCGGCAGACCGAAACCGGCGATGGCGGCGCGGGTGCCGCCGGTCGAGACCAGCTCCACGCCCGCCTCGTGCATCGCGCGCGCGGCCGCCTCCAGACCCGTCTTGTCCGACAGGGAGATCAGGGCGCGGACGGGCTTCACCGCGTCGGGGGCGGGCGGGAAATCGGGAGCGGCGGGCATGGAGCGATCCTGGGGGAGGTGAGGATGCGCGCGCGTCTAGCACCGGAGGGACGCGGGGTCACCTCAGGCTGTCAGTGTTCGGCGGAAATCTTAAACGCGGATGTCGAGATGCTGGCCGAGACGGGGCAGGCGGGGGCTCTCGGCCTGGGTCGTCTGGGTGGTCTGAGCCGTCGGCTGGGCCTGAGGGCGGGGTGCGGCGGCCTGCACCTCGCCGAGCGCGGCGCGGAAGAAGGCGGCCTGCGCCGCCTTGACCTGCGCCGAGGGGGCCGCCGGGTTGGCCTGGGGCAGGTTGGACGGAAGATCGGGCCGGATCGTGCTCATGCCGACAGGGTTAACGATTCCTGTCGAAAAAGGGTTAACGGCTTTCTTGGTGGGCTACCGCTCGACGCGCGGCGTCTCGCTACTCGAGCCCGGAGGGAGACTACTGGGCGGCGTCCCGGCGCGCCTTGGCCTCTTCCAGCGTCGTGGCGGTGGGCAGGGGACGCGTCGGGGCGACGAGGGCGGCGGTGAGGCGGTCCACATCGGCGTCGGTCAGCAGGGGACCGGAGGATTTGGCGACGATGCGGCCCATGGCGTCGACGGCGAAGCTCTCGGGCACGCCGGAGACGCCGAGGTCGAGGCCGGCGCGGCCCTCGCGGTCCACCAGAACCATGGCGAAGGGATCGCCCAGTTCGTCGAGGAAGGCCTGGGTCGCCTCGGGCTCGTCCTTGTAGGCGACGCCGACGACGGCGATGCCCTGGGCCTTGAGCTCCAGCAGGCGTGGATGCTCGATGCGGCAGGGGGCGCACCAGCTGGCGAACAGGTTGACGATCATCGGCTTGCCGACCCCGGCGGTGCGGATGTCCACGTTCTGGGGCCCGGCGACGCCGTTCTGAAGGATGGGCAGGACGGTCTCGGGCACATGCTGGCCGACCAGGGCGTCCGGCTTGAACTCGGGGTCGCGCTTCAGCGACCAGCCGATGAACAGGGCGGCGAGAGCGACGAGCACCACCAGCGGAATGACCGCGAACCATCTTTTCACGGTTGGTCGCCTTCCAGCTTCTTCAGTTCGGCCTTCCACTTGCGGGAGGCCGTGACCGCGCGGGCGACGACGGCGGTCAGGACGATCACGCTGATCCCCCAGGCGGGCCAGACGAAGGCGGCGTAGGGGCTCATGTCGAGGTCGAGCATTCTTACGCCTCCAGCGCCTGACGGGCGCGCAGGGTCTGGACGCGGCGCCGCGTGATCTCGGTGCGGATCGACGTCAGCCAGACGGCGAGGAACAGGGCGGCGTAGGCCGCCATCATGGTCAGGAGGGGCGCGAGGAAGACGGGGTCGAGGCTGGACCCTCCGGCGCGCAGCAGGGAGGCCGGCTGGTGCAGGGTGTTCCACCAATCGACCGAAAACTTGACGATCGGCAGGTTGATCAGACCGACGAGGCCGAGGACGGCGGCGGCGCGGGCGGCCTTCTGCTCATCGTCGATGGAGGCGCGGAGCGCCATGTAGCCCAGGTAGAAGAGGAACAGCACCAGGACGCTGGTCAGCCGCGCGTCCCAGACCCACCAGGTGCCCCACATCGGCTGACCCCACAGGGCGCCGGTGATCAAAGCGAGCGCCGTGAAGGCGGCGCCGGGCAGGGCGGCGGCGCGGGCGGCGGCGTCGGCCAGGGGGTGACGGAAGACCAGGGCGAAGAAGCTGGAGACGCCCAGCGCCGCATAGACCATCAGGCCGATGGAGGCGGCGGGCACATGGACGAACATGATCCGCACCGTGTCGCCCTGCTGGTAGTCGCCGGGGGCGGCGAAGCTGAGCCAGACGCCGACGGCGAAGAGGACGGCCGTCACGGCCCACAGCACCGGCGTCAGCGGCCGGGTGAAGCTCATGAAACGGGCGGGGTTGGCGAGGCCGAACATCGTCCGCGCGATTACGCGTCAAGGACCGCAACGGCAAGCGTGGTCGAATGTCTCCTCCCCGTGCGCAGCATGGGGAGGTGGCGAGGCGCTTCAGCGCCGTGACGGAGGGGGCGAGGCGATATTCGGAGTGAGGGCTGGCAGATGCTCGCTCGTCGAGACCCGGTCGCCCCCTCCGTCAGCTCGCTAAGAGCTCGCTGCCACCTCCCCATCGCGAAGCGACGGGGAGGAGACGATCAGGCCTCGTTCGCTTTCGTCGCCGCATCCTCTTCCGGCGGGGCGATATAGTGTTCGACGCAGAGCTTCCTCAGGGCCGAGGTCAGGGACGAGCCGTAGAGCCGGTCCTGCACCCGTTCGTGGCCCTCGGCCTGCAGCTGGGACTTGATGTCGCCGACCGTGCGGCACTGTCCGCTGCGGGCGAGTTCGTAGGCGCGTTCCAGGGTGGTGGGACGAAAATTGTTACTCATGGCCAGAGAGATAGGCCTTGACGGGCGAGATTGCGACTCCAGCTTGGCCGGAACGCCGATCACGTCCGATCACGCCGCCGCGAGAGCCGGTCCGCCAGGGCCTCGGCGTGCTTCAGGGTGAAGCGAAGCGCGGCCGGATTGCCGCGACGCGGACCGATGCTGTCGGCCATGACCGCCCCGCGCTCGCCGATGGCCACCGGCGCGCCCGTGGTGGTGTCCATCGCCGTCTGGTGCTCGATCTCGGCGTTCACCTCGGCCCCCATCAGGATCACCTGCACCGATATCCAGGTCCACAGGAGGAAGCCCATGGCCGTGGCCAGGGGACCGTAGGAGTCCAGCCGCACGAAATTGGTCAGGTACCAGCTGAAGACGAAGGAGACGAAGACGCTGAGGCTGGCCGCGAACAGGGCGCCCGGCGTCAGCCAGCGCCAGCGCGCCCTTTGACGGCAGGGGCCAAAGCGATAGATGACGGTCAGGGCGCCGACATAGCCGAGGAAGAGCAAGGGCCAGCGCAGGGGCGCCAGCTGGTCCCACTCCTCGGTCAGGCCGAACACGCCCAACACCACGGGCACGCCGACGACCAGGGCCGCGCTCATCAGCACCGCCGCCAGCCCGGTCAGGGTGAAGGCGAAGCAGAGCAGGTTGTAGCGGACGATGTTGCGCTTCTCGACCTCGTGATAGGCGACGTTCAGCCCGTAGAAGAGGGTCTTGATGCCGTTGTTGGCCGTCCAAAGCGACAGGGCCAGGGTCCAGATCAGGGTGAAGGTCAGCTGGCCGGTCGAGCCCGCCGCCAGCCGGGTCAGCTCCGCATTGATGAACTGGGCCACGTTCGACGGCAGGACCGAATAGAGGAAGGCGACGCGACTGGCCGCATCGGTCGGATCGGCGAACAGGCCGTAGATGGTGATGAAGGCCGCAAGCGCCGGGAACATCGACAGCAGGATGAAGAAGGTCACCCCGCCCGCGACGAAGCCGACCCGGTCGCCGAAATAGGCCATGCCGACGCGCCAGAAGATGTCGATCCAGCCCTTGTGCGGGATCTGGCGCGGGCGTTCGGCCATCCGGCCCCGGCCGGGTTCCTTGGCCTCGTAGTCTTCCGGCGTCGGCGGCCTGGGCGGTTCGGGTTCGGGGCGGGGCGCGCGCAGTTCGACGCCGTATCTGTGGCCCTGGGTGTAGAGAAGGTGGGCCGCGCCGGCCCCGGCGGCCAGACCGCCCATGACGGCGCCGACGAAGGCCCATGGCCCCGACACGAGGTTTCTGCGGGCGGACGAGCGGGGCGCGAGGGGAGATTTCATCGGCGGGGAAACGGCTCGGCGGCGGCCGATGTTCCGGCCAAGCCCGGCCCGGAAAAGTGTTAGCGGTTTTCCGGTCGGGCCGGGCTTCCATTATCAGAGACCTTGATTCACGGCCTCAGCGGAATCGCGAAGCGATTCCTCCTCAGCCGATCAAGGTCGCCTGACCTTGCCTGAAACCGGGGCTTGAGGCACTGACCCGCGCCAGACGCGGGAACGCACGCTGTCCGCGCGCTTTCCGCCCTCCATGACGCCGTCCGCCGAGCCGATCCCCATGACCGACACCCCCTCCCTCGTCGCAGCCTGGAAAGCCGCCCAGGAACAGCTGAAAACCGCCCGGATCGACAGCCCGGCCATCGACGCCCGCCTGTTGCTGGAGGCCGCGACCGGGGCCTCGCGACTGGAAATCCTGACCGATCCGCATCGGCCGCTGACGGCCGAGCAGTCGGCGACGCTTGCCGGCTATCTGGAGCGCCGCCTGCGCCGCGAGCCGGTGTCGCGCATCCTGGGCCGCAAGGGCTTCTGGAAGATCATGCTGAACGTGACGCCCGACGTGCTCAGCCCCCGGCCGGACACCGAGACCATCCTCGACATCGCCATGCTGGCCTTCGAGCCGGCGCAACAGTTCAGCATGATCGACCTGGGCACCGGGTCGGGCGCCATCCTTCTGGCCGTGCTGGCGGACCGGCCGGGCGCGACGGGGGTCGGCACCGACATCTCGTCCGAGGCGCTTGCGGTGGCCAAGGAGAATGCGGCCAACCTCGATCTCGACAACCGGGCGACCTTCCTGCGCACCGAATGGGCGGCCGGCTTCGGCGACGACAGCTTCGACCTGGTGGTGTCCAACCCGCCCTATATTCCGTCGAACGACATTCCGGGTCTGGACCCGGAGGTGCGCGACCACGATCCGGTGCTGGCGCTGGATGGCGGACCTGACGGCTTGCAGGCCTATCGCGACCTGGCCCCAGAGATCGCCCGCATCCTCAAGCCCACGGGCGTCTTCGCCGTCGAGATCGGCTGGGATCAGGGCGAGGCCGTCAAGGCCCTGTTCGAGGCGGCGGGCTTCACCGACGTCAAGGTGGTCAAGGATCTGGGCGACCGGCACCGCGTGGTCACCAACGGCCCCGATCCCCGCACGACGCCGATCCGTCAGGGGTAGTCCCCGGGCGTCGCCTGCACTCCGTCATCCTCGGGCTTGTCCCGAGGATCCATGACGCCTCCATCGAAATCGGCCGATTGACTCGCGTTATGCGGGTGCGTCACTCTTCGCTTCCCGTGTTGCCGACGAATGGATCCTCGGGACAAGCCCGAGGATGACGGGGGAGGGTTCAGGGATGCGCGAACGCCCGTTCATCGCCGTCTACATCACCACCAACAAGCTATACGGCACGCTGTAAATCGGAGTGACCTCGAACCTCTATCAACGCATCCGCCAGCATAGGGAGGGCCGCTTCGACGGCTTCACTCGCAAGCACGGTCTACATCGCCTGGTCTGGTACCAGTCGTTCGGGTCGATGGTCGGCGCGATCCAGAAGGAAAAGTCGCTGAAGCGGTATCTTCGGCCGTGGAAGATCAACCTGATCGAGCGGGACAATCCGCACTGGGACGACCTGTCGCTGGACTGGGACCGAGATCCGATCTGGAAAGATCGCCCTGAGCTGCCCTGACCAAAAACCTCTTTCAAACCCGCACGGCGCGCGCTAAGTCTTCGCTGTCTCCCACCCAAACCGCACGCCTCGGACCGGAACACGGCCCAGTTCGCGCGCTCGGGGCATGTGACGGTCGGGCCGGTCGCCCGGCGGACCACGGGGCGACGACAGATTTCCGATCACATCGACAGCGGGGATTGGCCCCGCGCGAGACGGAACGACGAAACGAACGAGTCCGACGCTCAAGCAGCGATCCGGCCGTTTTCTCGAAAGCACACGGTAGCGTCCGATGAGAGATTTCAAGGGCATGAAGCGTCAGCGCGGGCGCAACCGGAAACCCGGTGGCGGCGGCGGCAACGCGAATGCGGCGAACCCCAACCGTTCGTGGGACTCGCAAGGCCCCGAGAACATCAAGGTCCGCGGCAACGCCCAGACCGTCTATGAGCGCTACCAGCAGCTGGCCCGCGACGCCTCGTCGTCCGGCGACCGGGTTCTGGCCGAGAACTATCTCCAGCACGCCGAACACTATTTCCGCGTCCTGCGCGCCCTGCAGCCGGCGCGTCCGGTGAGCGAGATCGCCGCGCGCGAACTGGCCGGTCAGGGCTTCGACATCGATTTCGAGGACGAATCCGGCGCCCAGGCCGCCGCCTTCCTCGCCGCGCAACAGGCCGCCGAACGCGCCGCCCAGCAGCAGAACGAGCCCCGCGACGGCGAAGGCCAGAACCAGCAGCCGCGCGAGAACCGCGAATGGCGCGACCGCGACGGCAATCAGAACCGGGACGGGCAGAACCGCGATCGCGACCGCGAATGGACCCCGCGTCCGCCGCGCGAGAACCGCGACGGTCAGGACGGCCAACGCGCCGAGGGCGAACAGGGCGAGGGCGGCGGTCGCCGCGAGACCCGTCGCGAACGCTGGGAGCGTCGCCGCGAGGAACGCAACCGCCGCTTCGAGGCCGAGGGCGGTACGCCCGACACCCGCACCTGGGAAGAGGCCGAGGGTCGTAACGAAGGCCGCACCGAGAGCGGTCGCGAAGCCGGCGACTTCATCGCCTCCACCGCGCCGGTGAGCTACACCCCGCCGGCCGAAGCCGCCCCGGTCGAGGCCGCCGCCGAACCGGCCGAACGACCCGCCCGCCGCCCGCGCGCGCCGCGCGCCGAGGCCTCGGACGACACGGCCCAGGCCCTGCCCGGCTTCCTGACCCGGTCGTCGGCGCCCGCCGCCGCTCCGGCCGCCGAAGCGACCGAAGAGGCCGCCGCGCCCAAGCGCCGCGCGCCGCGCAAGAAGGCCGAGGCCCCCGCCGACGGCGAGTGATCGCCGCCGGAGCGCAATCTTCGGTTTACGATAATGCAACTTAAAGATGTGATGCTCTTCCCATCGGGAGGATCGTCATGGAATTCGTGTTGCTCATCGTCGCCCTGGCCCTGTCAGGCTGTCTGGCGGGTGTCAGACTGGGTTTGCAGGCCCGGAAACAGGCCGCGCGCCTGGCCGAGCTGAATGATTCGCTCGAAAGTCGCATCGCCGAACGCACGCAGGAGTTGCGTCTGGCGCTGGAGGCTTCGGACGAACAGGCCAAGGCCGTGGCCGCCGCCAGCCAGGCCAAGTCCGACTTTCTGGCGGGCATGTCGCATGAGCTGCGCACGCCCCTGAACGCCGTCATCGGCTTCGCCGAGCTGATGCGGATGAACGAGGCGGCCGAACCCCTGACCCGGCGTCAGTCCCAGGCCGTCGAACAGATCCTGGGCTCCGGCCAGCATCTGCTCAGCCTGATCGAGGAGGTGCTGGACCTCGCCCGCATCGAGGCCGGCAAGCTTTCGATGTCGGTGGAGCGGGTCGATCCCCAGCTGGTGGTCCGCCAGGTCTGCGACAATCTGAGACCCGCCGCCGAGGCCGCGGGGGTGACCCTGCGCGCGCCCGCTCCGACCGCCGGTCTGGGCGTCGTGGCGGACCGGACGCGGCTGCGTCAGGTGCTGATCAACCTCGTGTCCAACGCCATCAAATACAATCGCGCCGGCGGCGACGTCCTTCTGGAGGTGCGCCAGACGGCCGACGGCGTCGCCCTGTCCGTCCATGACACCGGCGTCGGCATTCCCGAGGACCGGATGGCGGAGCTGTTCCAGCCCTTCAACCGTCTGGGGCGGGAGACCTCGGACGTCGCCGGAACCGGCATCGGCCTGGCCGTGTCGCGTCGTCTGGCCGAGGCCATGACCGGGCGTCTGGAGTGCGCCAGCGTGGAGGGGGAGGGATCGACCTTCACCCTGCACCTGCCCCTGGCCCGCCCGGCGGCCCAGCCGATGACGGCCTCGCCGATCCCGACCGGGACCCTGGCCAATGTGAGGGCGGGCGCCACCATGCTCTATGTCGAGGACAATCCGTCCAACATCGCCCTGATGCGCCACGTCGTGGCGGCGCTGGGTCCGATCCAGCTGCATGTGGCCGAGAACGGGCATGAGGGGCTGTCGCTGGCGCGGGACCTGCGCCCCGACGTCATCCTGCTGGACATCAACCTGCCGGGCCTGTCGGGGTTCGAGCTGAAGGCGCGGCTGGACGCCGACCCCCTGACGCGCGGCCTGCCCGTGCTGGCCCTCAGCGCCAGCGCCATGCCGGACGACATCCGGCGCGGCAAGGCGGCGGGCTTCCGCGACTATCTGACCAAGCCGCTGGACATCCCCGCCCTGGCGGCGGCGCTGAACCGGGCGCTGGGGGCGACGGAGGAGCGGTCGCGGGTCGCGGCCTAACCCCTATCACCGTGCACCCCAGCGAAGGCTGGGGTCCAGATCACGAATTCAGGCGGCTGGGATAGCGCACCCGTCACTCTGCTCAGGCGAGCCGGGTCTTCCATCTGGACCCCAGCCTTCGCTGGGGTGCACGGATGGAAACTAAATCCGCTCCAGCCGCGCGGCGAAGAAGCCGTCCACGCCGCCGGTCTCGGCCCACATGGAGGGCAGGATCCGCAGCCAGCCTTCGGGCGTCAGGGCCTCGGCCGGCGCGCCGACCGCCGCCGGATCGGCGGGGGCGGTCCTGAAGGCGGGGTTGCGGCGCAGGAAGGCGATGATCTGGGTCTCGCCCTCTTCCCGCTCCAGGGAGCAGACGCAGAAGACCAGACGGCCGCCCGGCGCGACGCGTTCGGCGGCGGCGTCCAGCAGCCGATGCTGGACATCGGCCAACTTGGCTACGTCGGCGGGCTTGGTGGCGCGGAGCACCTCGGGATTGCGACGAAGGGTGCCGGTGGCCGTGCAGGGCGCGTCCAGCAGGACGGCGTCGAAAGTGCGCTCGTCCTCCCAGTCCTCGCCCGGCGTGACGACGATCTCGGCCGAGAGGCCGGTGCGGTCCAGGTTCTGGCGCAGGCGACGCAGGCGCGGCTCGGAGCGGTCCAGCGCCGTCACGGTCGCGCCGGTCGCGGCCAGTTGCAGGGTCTTGCCGCCGGGCGCGGCGCACATGTCGAGAACCGTTTCGCCGGACTTCGCGGCCAAGAGGCGGGCGGGGACGGCGGCGGCCGCGTCCTGAACCCACCAGCCGCCGGTCTCGTATCCAGGCCAGGCGGCGACGTCGCCGCGCACCCCGGCGCGCACCGTGCCGCCGGTCAGGACCTGACCGTCCAGCGCCTCGGCCAGGGCGTTCGCGTCCTCGGCGGGCTTCAGGCTGAGGTCGGTCGGCGGCTCGTCGCGGGCGGCAAGGGCGATGGCCGCCAGCGCCGCTTCGCCATAGGTCTGTTTCCAGCGGGCGGCGATCCAGTCGGGCAGGTTCGATTCCGCCGTGGTCAGGCCCGGCCCCTCGCGCTCGATCCCGCGCAGGACGGCGTTGACCAGGGCCTTGTAGGGCCGGGTCTTGGCGTCGCGCTCGGCCAGTTTCACGGCGGTGGAGACGGCGGCGAAGGCGGGGGTGTCCAGCACCAGGGTCTGGGCCAGGGACACGCGCAGGATGGTGCGAACGGCCTCGGGCGGCGACTTCTGCAGGCGGCGGTTCAGGATGGCGTCGATCTCGCCGAGACGACGCAGCGCCGCCATGGCCACCGCGCGGGCGAAGGCGCGATCCGGGCCGGGCAGGCTCTTCAGCTCGGCCGAGGCCATGGCCTCGTCCAGACCGTTGCGACGCTCCAGAGCGGCGTTCAGCAGAATGCCGGCCGCGATGCGCGCCTCGACGCCGATGTCGGCGGCGGCGTCCGGTTCGCCCGTGCGCTGGATCGGCTCGCGACGCGGCCCGCGCGCCTTGTCGGCCATGCGGCGACCGCGCGCGGCGCTGCTTTTCCCTTTCGGGGTCCCGCCGCTCAAACCGAGACCTGTGTGCCGAGCTCGACCACGCGTCCGGGCGGGATGTGGAAGAAGTCGGTGGGGTTGGCGGCGTTACGCATGAGGAAGATATAGAGCTTGTCCTGCCACAGGGGCATCCCCTGCGAGGACGACGGCACGACCGAGCGGCGGCCCAGGAAGAAGCTGGTCGACATGATGTCGAACTTGACCCCCTGCTTGCGACACAGGCTCAGCGCGCGCGGCACCACGGGGTTTTCCATGAAGCCGTAGCTGAGGGTGATCTTCTTGAAGTCGTCGTTGATCGGCTCGATCTTGACCCGCTCGCTGTCGGGCACCCGCGGCCGTTCGGCGGTGCGGACGGTCAGGATGACGTTCTTCTCGTGCAGCACCTTGTTGTGCTTGAGATTGTGCATCAGGGCGACCGGCGCGACGTCGGGGTCGCTCGTCAGGAAGATGGCCGTGCCGGGTGAGCGATGCGGCGGGCGGGCCCGCAGCATCTCGATCAGGTCGGTCAGGGGCAGGCTGTCCTTCTTGGCCTTGGCCGAGAGGATCTGGGACCCGCGCGTCCAGGTCCACATGATGAGGACCAGCACCGCGCCCAGCACCAGCGGCAGCCAGGCGCCGTCGGGGATCTTGAGCAGGTTCGAGGTCAGGAAGACGCTGTCGATGAAGCCGAACGGAATGAGGGCGCCCAACGTCGCCCACAGCGGCCATTTCCACTTCTTGGTGATGACCGAATAGGCCATCAGGGTGTTGATCAGCATGACCCCGGTGACGGCCACGCCGTAGGCGGCCGTCAGGTTGTGCGAGCTCTGGAACACGAACAGAAGGGTCAGGACCCCGACCATCAGGAAGGTGTTCACCGCCGGCACGAAGATCTGTCCGGCCTGGGTCTCCGAGGTGAAGCGGATGTCGATACGGGGCAGGAGGCCCAGCTGGACGGCCTGCTGCGTCACCGAGAAGGCGCCGGTGATGACGGCCTGCGACGCGATGACCGTGGCGATGGTGGCTAGGGCCAGCATGGGCCAGTAGGCGAACTGCGGCACCATGGACCAGAACGGGTTCTCGGCCGCGCCGGGGTGGGCCAGGATCAGGGCGCCCTGGCCCAGATAGTTCAGGGTCAGACAGGGCAGGACGAAACACAGCCAGCCGGCGCGGATCGGCGCCTTTCCGAAATGGCCCATGTCGGCATAGAGGGCCTCGGCCCCCGTCACGGCCAGGAAGACGCTGCCCAGGATGATGAAGCCCAGGAAGCCGTCGTTGATCAGCAGCATCACCCCGTAGTGGGGCGACAGGGCCCGCAGCACCGAGATGTCGTCGAAGATGTGATAGAGGCCGAGCGCCCCCAGCGACAGGAACCAGACCGCCGTCAGCGGGCCGAAATATTTCGACAGCTTGGCCGTGCCGCGCGACTGGACCAGAAAGAGGCCGATCAGGATGGCGGCCGAGATCGGCACGATGAAGGCGTCCAGACGCGTGCCGACGCCCGGAGCGTCCTTCACCCCCTCGATGGCCGAAAGCACCGAGATGGCGGGAGTGATGATGCCGTCCCCATAGAAGAGCGCCGCGCCGCAGACGCCCAGAATGAAGATCCAGGCCGACCGACGGCCGATCGCATGGGTGGCCAGGGCCATCAGGGCCAGGGTCCCGCCCTCGCCCTTGTTGTCCGCGCGCATGAGGAAGAGGACGTATTTGAACGTCACAACGACCATCAGGGCCCAGAAGGCCAGGGACACCACGCCGATGATGGCCAGATCGCCGCCGACGCCGTCGCGGGCGTGACCGATCGCCTCACGCAGGGCGTAGAGCGGGCTGGTGCCGATGTCGCCGAAGACGACGCCGATGGCGCCGATGGTCAGGGCCCAGAATCCGGCCTTGCCGTGCCCTTGGGGCGCGGCATGACCGTCCGGAGCGGCGGTGGTCTGAGCGGGCGAGGCGGGGGGAGCGCCTTCGCCGGGGGATGCGTCCCCAGCCATGAATATCCTCCGGGCGCCGCGGTCGGCGGGCCCATCAAAGCGGAGGGCCTGTAGGCTCATTCCGCGGCCGGTTCAATCGCACGGAAACGGTTTCAGTTGCACCGTGTTCGATCAGTCGACACGCGGGATTTGTGAATCTGGTCTCTCGTGCCTACCTTGGGGTCTGGAACCGGACGAAAATGTCAGACAGCCAACGCTTTCCCGTCGCCGCACACGCCCTGGCCTATCTGGCCCACAAGGATGCGTATGACGCCGCGCGCGCCTGCCCCAGCGCCATTCTGGCGGCCTCGGTGCCGACCAATCCCGTCGTCATTCGCCGGGTGACCGCCCTGTTGTCCAAGGCCGGGCTGATCGCGACCCGTCCGGGCGCGTCGGGCGGCTCCTGGCTGCTGCGTCAGCCCCAGGACATTCGCCTGGACGAGGTGCTGAAGGCCGTGAACGGCTGCGCCCACCTGGGCTCGCCGCCGCAGGGCGCCAAGGGCTGCCCCATCGGCGAGCATATCCCGCGTCAGGTGGCCAAGGTCCTGACCCTGGCCGATCAGGCGGCCTCGGAGTCCCTGTCGAAGATCACCATCGCCGACCTGCTGGCCGAGAAATCGACCGCCCTGGACGGCCTTGAGCCCCACCCCGCCTGCACCGAGGCCATCCGCGCCGCCGGCGCCGTCGCAGCTTGAGTTGATCGGACTAACTTTCGGTTGATCTTACGCCACGCTTCGTGGCTACTTCTCCTCGGGACTTTCAGGGGGTTGTATGTCCGAAACGAGCTCGGGCCTGAGCAAAGACACTCAGGCGTTGATGGCCTTTGAGGCCTCCAAGAAATCTGCAGGCGTTGCGTACCTGTTGTGGTTCTTCACCGGCGGATTCGGCGGGCATCGTTTCTATCTCGGCAGAACAGGTTCGGCGGTTGCTCAATTGATCCTGTCTCTGCTCGGTTGGGTTCTCCTGCTGGCGGCGGGCTTTGGTCTTTTGTTCCTGATCCCGTTGGGGGTCTGGCTTTTGGTAGACCTCTTCCTCATCCCCGGCATGATCCAAGATCATAACGGCAACCTGATGAGGCGGCTCGACGCCAGCGCGACCGCGCATCGCTCGGTATCGCCCGTCGACGAACTCGGAAAATTCGCGGCGCTAAGGGACCAAGGCGCGATCACTGAACACGAATTCCAGGTCCAGAAAGCTCGACTTCTTGGTACAGAGCCCCCTGTCGCACCGTCTGTCGCTTCTGCCTGAGACCTCATTGCCTACCATATTGATCACCGGCGCCTCGGCCGGCATCGGCGCCGCCCTGGCCCGCGTCTATGCCGAGAAGGGCTGGGACCTGATCCTGACCGCGCGGCGCGAGGCGGCCCTGACCGCCCTGGCCGAAGAGATCTGGAAGACCCACGGTCAGACGGCGACCGTCATCACCGCCGACCTGGCCGACCCGAACGCTCCGGCCCAGCTGGTCGCCGCCATCACGGAGCGCGGCCTGACGGTCGACGGCTTGATCAACAACGCCGGCTTCTCGCGCACCGACGGCTTCCTGACGACGGATCCGGCCGCGCACGACGCCATGCTGCAGGTCATGCTCCTGGCCCCCGTCGCCCTGTCGCGCCTGCTGATGCCCGGCATGGTTCAGCGTGGTTTCGGTCGGATCATCAACGTCGCCTCCCTGGCCGGCCACATGCCCGCGACGGGCGGCGACACCCTGTACGGCCCCATAAAGTCCTTCCTCATCAAGGCGTCCCAAGGCCTGTGGCTGGAGGCGCGGGGGACCGGCGTCCACGTCACGGCGCTGTGCCCCGGCTACACATTGACCGAGTTCCACGACGTGAACGGGTCGCGGGAAGAGGTCTCGGCCGCCTATCCGGCCTGGATGTGGCAGACGGCCGAACATGTCGCCCGCGTCGGCTACGAGGCCTGCGAGGCCAACCGGCCCCAGGTCACGCCGGGCGCCATGAACAACGTCATGAAGGCTCTGGCCAAGCTCCTGCCCAACGGCGCCGCCCTCAAGATGGTCGGCGGCCACGCGGAGCGGCTGGACCGTCTCTGATCGTTCGCTTGAGTGACGGGGCAAATCAGGCGTTAGGATTGCGTCCATGGCGTCTCAACAGGCGATGTTCGGACTGATCGGGGCGGGCGGCCACGGCCGCGAGACCATGCCCTTCGCCCGCGCCCATATCGCCGCCCATCCCGATCTGGGCGTGGACGTGGACCGTGTCGTCTTCGTCGAACGTCAGGCGGGACCGGCCGTCTCTGGTCATCTGGTCCTGTCCGAGGACGAGTTCACAGCCATGCAGGGCGAGCGGCTGTTCGCCGTGGCCATCGGCAAGCCCGAGGCCCGCTGGGCCGTCGCCGAACGGCTGGAGGCCCTGGGCTGTCGCGCTCTCAGCGTGATCGCGAAATCCGCGACAGTGGCCGACAGCGCCCGTGTCGCCCCCGGCGCCCTGATCGCGCACCATGCCCTGATCAACGCCGACGCTGTCGTCGGTCGGCACCTGATCGCCAATGTCTATGCCGGCGTCGCCCATGACTGCGTCGTCGGCGACTTCGTCACCCTGGGCCCCCGCGCCACAGTCAACGGCTCGGTCCGGATCGGCGACGGGGTCGAGATCGGGGCCGGCGCCCTGATCCGCGAGGGTCTGATCATCGGCGAGGGCGCTGTGATCGGCATGGGGGCGGTGGTGGTCAGGGACGTGGCGGCGGGAACCGTCGTCGTCGGCAATCCGGCCAGGGAGATCGCCCGATGAGCGTGGTCTTCATCGCCGAGGCCGGGGTGAACCACAACGGCGACCTCGATCTGGCGCTGAAGCTGGTCGATGTGGCCAGGGCGGCGGGCGCCGACGCGGTCAAGTTCCAGACGTTCAAATCGGGCGCCATTTCGACCCCCGAGGCGCCCATGGCCGAGTATCAGAAGGCCCGCGACGGCGCGGCCAGCCAGGCCGAGATGCTGAAACGGCTGGAACTGCCCGACGCCGATTTCGCGCGTATCGCCGACCACTGCCGCGCGGTGGGGATCGAGTTCATGTCCTCGCCCTTCGACATCGACAGCGCCCGGATGCTGGCCGGGATCGGCATGAAGCGGTTCAAGCTGGCGTCCGGCGAGATCACCAACGCCCCCTTCGTGAAGGGCGTGGCCCGGCTGGCGGCCGAGGCAGGGGGCGAGGTCATCCTCTCCACCGGCATGAGCACGCTGGACGAGGTCGCCGAGGCGGTCGGCTGGATCGCGGAGAACGGCGACCCCGGCCTGACCATCCTCCACTGCGTCTCCAACTATCCTGCCCCGGCGAAGGACGCGAACCTGCGCGCCATGGAGACCCTGGCCGAGGCGTTCGGAAAGCCCGTCGGCTGGTCGGACCATACGCTGGGCGACGCCGTCTCCCTGGCCGCCGTGGCGCGCGGCGCGATGGTGATCGAGAAGCATTTCACCCTCGACAAGGCGATGCCCGGCCCCGACCACGCCATGTCCCTGTCGCCCGAAGAGCTGACCGGCCTGATCGCCGGGGTGCGAGCGGTAGAGGCCTCGCTCGGCGACGGGATCAAACGCCCGGTCGAGGCCGAGCGCGAGATCATGGTGGTGGCGCGTCGCAGCCTCTACGCCGCACGGGACATCGCGGCCGGTGCGGTGATCGCAGCGGAGGATCTGATCGCTCTGCGTCCCGGCGACGGGATTTCCGCCGCGCGGCATGACGCGGTCGTGGGGCGGACGGCGGCTTCCGACATTGCCGCAGGCACGAAGCTGGACCTGTTCCACTTCGCCTGATCCAAACTCCGTCATCCTCGGGCTTGTCCCGAGGGTGACGGGGCGTGCGAGACCTAGTGCCCGCCCGCCGGATAGGGCGTCGTCACCGAACCCGCGAACATGCCGGGCAGGGCCTCGCCCAGACCCATGATGATGAACTGGATGGCGAGGGCGCAGAGGATCAGGCCCAGCACCCGCACGATGATGGCCAGACCCACGTCGCCCAGCAGCCGCCCCAGCGGCCCGGTCAGGGCGAAACAGACGAAGGACACCAGGGACGCCGCCGCGATGGCGACGAGCGATGCGACCGTGCCCGCCGGACCGATCTTCTCGGCCTCGCCCGCCTGGATGATGATGGCCGAGATGGCGCCGGGCCCGATCATCAGGGGGATGGCGAAGGGCACGACCAGCCGCTGGAACCGCCGCCGCGCATAGCCGCGCACGTCGTTGAGATCGGTCGCCGCGTCCTTGTCGGCGAAGCTGGACAGGAAGTCGCCGCGCGCCATGTCCAGACCCAGCAACAGCAGCAGAACCCCGCCCGCGATGCGGAAGGCCGCCAGCGAAATGCCGAAGAACTGAAGCAGGCCCAGACCCGTGAAGAAGAAGAAGGCCAGGAAGACCGCCGCGAAGGCGCAGATCAGGGCCGAGACCGAAATCCTCTGACGCAGGGTGGCGCCCGCCGTGGCCGCCGCGAAGATCGGGATGTTGCCCAAGGGGTCCAGCAGGGCGAACAGGGTCACGAACAGGTTGACCCCCAGATCGAGCGCGTCCATTGCCTGTCCCCCAGCTTACATCGTCAAAACGCCGGTTCGCCGACGCACCCTCGCGTCCGGTCTAGCCGGTCACGCGGAGCCCGTCGATGACCTCGCCTCTCCTGTCCGACCCGCGCCTGATCGTCGGGCTGGATCTGCCGTCCATCGAGGCGGCTCGCGCCCTGGTCGAGCGGATCGGAAACGGGGTGGAGAGCTACAAGACCGGCCTGACGCTTCTGGCGCGCCCCGGCGGCGTCGCCTTCGCCCACGAGCTGCGGGCCATGGGCAAGACGGTGTTCCAGGACTGGAAGCTCCACGACATCGGCGCCCAGGTCGAGGGCGCAGCCCGGTCGGTGGCCGAGGGGGGCTGCGACCTCCTGACCGTCCATGCCGAGCCGCAGGTCATGCGCGCGGCGGTAAAGGGGCGCGGCGGCCACGACACGAAGATCCTGGCCGTCACCGTCATGACCAGCCTGTCGGACGAAGACCTGAAGGAGATCGGCTATTCGGCGAAGGCCGCCGATCTGGTCGAGGCGCGGGTGCGCCAGGCGCTGGACTGCGGCGTGGACGGGGTGGTGTCGAGCCCGCTGGAGGCCGCGCGCGTGAAGGAGATCGCGGTGGAGGCCGGGCGTCCGGACTTCCTGATCGTCACGCCGGGCGTGCGTCCGGCCGGCGGCGATCTGGGCGACCAGCAGCGGGTGGCGACGCCCGCCGCCGCGCTCCGGGCCGGAGCGACCCATCTGGTCGTCGCCCGGCCGGTCATCGCCGATGAGAACCCGGTGATGGCGGCGGCGCGGATCGCCGCCGAGATGGACGGGGTGCGCTAACCCTCCGCTCCGTCATCCTCGGGCCTGTCCCGAGGATCCATGGCTCAGCGGCTCCGGCTCATGCCGGTCTGTCCGTGCGGCGGACGGATGGGCCCTCGGGACGAGCCCGAGGGTGACGGCGGGGTGTCAGCCGCGCTCGCCGGGCTCCTGGCGATAGGTATAGCCCTGGCCGGTGTCGCCCGGAGGCAGGTCGCCGTAGTAGCCTTGCGGCGTCTGGATATAGACCGGGGCCGGTTGATAGATCTGAGGCTCGACCGGGGCGTAGGTCGGCTGGGAATACTGGACCGGCGGCGGGGCGTAGGCCCCCTGGTCGTAGCCTTGGGGATAGGTCACCGGCTCCAGCGGCGAGGCCTGGTACGGGATGGGCGCATAGCGGGGCGCCTCGGCGTACTGACCGTCACCGGTGTAACCGCCCTGGTATCCGCCCGCGTAGCCCTGCTGGTAGCCGTAGCCGCCGCCCTGGCTCGAGCTTTCGCTGTAGCTTTCGTAGCGGCTGTAGGACGAGCCGCCCCGGCCGCCGGAATAGCTCTGCTCATAGCCGTAGCCGCCGCCGTAACCGCCGCCATGGCCGTGCCCGTGGTCGCCCTGGCAGTTGCAGGGGGTCGGATAGGGGGCGGGCGGCGGAGGAGGCGGAGCGGGCGGGGTGTAGCCGCCGCCGCAGTTGCTCTGGCAGGGCATGGGGCGCAGGCCGCCGACGCGATCCATGGTCACATAGCGACGGCCGAAGCCTTGGGCGACATAGCCGAACGGACGGCTGGGACCATAGCCGGGGCCGGTGACGACGACCGGGCCGTAACCGCCGCCATAGCCGTAGCCGCCCATGTCGATGCCGCCGCTGCCGTGGACGATGGTGCCGCCATAGCCGCCCTGACCCCGGATCGCCCCGACGTCATAGGCGCTGGCGTTGATGTAGCTGCCCGCCCCCGCATAGGCCGAGGCGCTGGCGTTCGCATTGGCGTTGAGGTTCACATTGACGTTGCCGCCCCAGCCGCCGCCTCCATGACCTCCGCCGCCGTGTCCGCCGCCGCCATGGCCTCCGCCACCGCCGCCGCATCCACCGCCGCAGCCGCCGCCACCGCCGTATCCGCCGCCGCCATGCTGGCCGCCGCCGCCCCCGCGCTCGCCGGCCAGGGCCGGCGAGGCGCCGATCAGCAGAAGGGCGGTCAGGATCGAGATAAGCGTTTTCACTGGGCGGACTCCGCGAGGTTCGCGCCACCCTGAACACGCCTCCGAAGCGAACGCCCGCCCTTGCCCCCCGTGAGGGAGCAATCCGTTCAAGACGTGGTTAAATCTCGCTTTTCTGGCGTGAAGCCCGGCCTGAGCCGCTTGTCGGCTCAGGACATGCCGGCAGGTTACCGGTCGTAGAGGTAGGCCCCGACGCCGCAGTAGCAGCCGTCGTCCCGATACCGCCGGTGGTCGGTCCCCCGCGGCGCCCGGTCGTCGTTGTAACCATAGACGTCGTGATAGCCGCGCCCCGGCGGGCTGGACCAGCGCGTCCACTGGCCGGTGCTGTAGCCATAGCGTCCGCCCCGGTCGTGGCCGTACTGGACCGGCGGACGATAGGCGCGCGGATCGCCGTAGCCGCTGCTCTGATAGCCGTAGCTCTGTCCGTAGCTCTGGCCATACCCATAGGTCTGTCCGCCATACGGCTGGCCGTAGGTCGTGGGCGCGTGACCGCCATGGTAGGGCTGGCCATAGGTCTGGGCGGCGGCTGCGCCCGGAAGCGCGACGGCGGCGAGGACGATCAGGACGAGACGACGCATGGAACCCTCCCAAGGCGGGAAAACCCGCTGAGCGAAAAGGTTAACACGGTTCCGGTGAATTTGTTCGCGTCCGCCTCACCATCCGTGCACCCCAGCGAAGGCTGGGGTCCAGATTACGGATTCAGATCGTTGGGATGAGGCGTTTCAACTGCTGATCCAGCCAGCCGGTCTTCCATCTGGACCCCAGCCTTCGCTGGGGTGCACGGAGTTAGGGCAACGGATCAGAAATCGACCGCCAGCCCCTTCTTCTCCCAGTCGCCGTAGCGCGTCGGTTCCGGCCCCGTCGGACCGCCGTGCTCGACTTCCATGGCCAGGGCCTCGGCCTGGGCGCGGCGTTCGGCGGCTTCGGCCAGGGCGCGTTTGGCGGGCTCGCTCAGCACGCGTTCGGGCTCGGCTGCGGACGGTGTTTCGGGCGTCTCGGTCATGCGCGGATCCATAAACCCGCCGCCCCGGCCGCGCCAGCACGGGCCCCGCCACAGTCTCGCCCTTGCATCGGGGGGCGTGAGGCCGTTTAAGCGCGGCCAAATCCTCTCCCGCCGTTCTCTGAAAGACCCCGCCATGGCCAAAGCTTCCGACAAGCCCGTCAAGAAGGTCGTCCTGGCCTATTCCGGCGGCCTGGACACCTCCATCATCCTGAAGTGGCTGCAGACGGAATACGGCGCGGAGGTCGTGACCTTCACCGCCGACCTGGGCCAGGGCGAGGAACTGGCGCCGGCGCGCGAGAAGGCCCTGAAGATGGGCATCAAGCCGGAGAACATCTTCATCGACGACCTGCGCGAGGAGTTCGTGCGCGACTTCGTCTTCCCGATGTTCCGCGCCAACGCCCAGTACGAGGGCGACTATCTGCTCGGCACCTCCATCGCCCGCCCGCTGATCTCCAAGCGCCAGATCGAGATCGCCAAACAGGTCGGCGCCGACGCCGTCTGTCACGGCGCGACCGGCAAGGGCAACGACCAGGTCCGCTTCGAGCTGGGCTACTATGCGCTTGAGCCCGACATCCGCGTCATCGCCCCCTGGCGCGAGTGGGAGTTCCGCAGCCGCGAGGCCCTGCTGGACTTCGCCGAGAAGAACCAGATCCCGATCGCCAAGGACAAGCGCGGCGAGGCGCCCTTCTCGGTCGACGCCAACCTTCTGCACTCCTCCTCCGAGGGCAAGGTGCTGGAAGACCCGGCCGTCGAGGCCCCCGAGTTCGTCCACCAGCGCACGATCTCGCCTGAGGATGCGCCCGACAAGGCGACCGTCATCACCATCGGCTTCGAGAAGGGCGACGCGGTCTCCATCGACGGCGTGGCCATGTCGCCGGCGACGATCCTGACCAAGCTCAACGAACTGGGCCACGACAATGGCATCGGCCGTCTGGACCTGGTGGAAAACCGCTACGTCGGCATGAAGTCGCGCGGCGTCTATGAGACGCCCGGCGGCACCATCCTGATCGCCGCCCACCGCGGCATCGAGTCGATCACGCTGGATGGGGGCGCCATGCACCTGAAGGACCAGCTGATGCCGAAATACGCCGAGCTGATCTACAACGGCTTCTGGTTCTCGCCCGAGCGCGAGATGCTGCAGGCCGCCATCGACCTGTCGCAGGAGAAGGTCTCCGGCGCCGTTCGCGTGAAGCTCTACAAGGGCAATGTCTCGGTCATCGGCCGCGAGAGCCCCAACAGCCTCTACGATCAGGACCTGGTGACCTTCGAGGAAGGCGTCCAGGCCTACGATCACAACGACGCCGGCGGCTTCATCAAGCTGAACGCGCTTCGCCTGCGCGTGCTCGCCAAGCGCGACCGCAAGGGCTGAGGTCGCTCTCTCTTAGGGCGCTACCGCTCGACGCGCGGCGTCTCGCTGCTTGAGCGCGATTTTCTTCAGGGCGCTACCGCTCGCGGCTTGAGCGCTGGGCGTCTGACGAAAGGCGCCGCGACGATCGGTTCACAGAACGCGGTCTTGCATAATTCGGGGTTCGGGGACATCGTCCTCGGACCTTGAGGGAGGGTCCCATGCGCAAACTCGTTGTTGGGGCGGTCGCCGCCGCCGTCCTGTCCGCCGCCGCGCCGTCTCTGGCCCAGACGGGCATGCCGTCCGTGATCCCGCCGGCCCGGGAATGGGTCGACATCCCGGCCCTGGCTCCGGCGGTGACCGACCCGGACGACCGCGCCCGCATGAACGCCGAGATCGTGCGCGCCATCGAGGCGGCCGACGGCGACCAGGCGGCGGCTCGCCAGGCCATCGCGGCCATCGTCGCCCGCTACCAGGACGCGGCCCTGCCCCAGGGCGCCCGGATGCGCGGCAGCCCCAAATAGGGGTTTCGGCTTGAGCCCGCGTCGATTTTGCGGGAGAGGCGGGGATCGCAGTCCAAGAGAGTTTCCCATGATCCGCGCCCTGCTCGTCGCCGCCGCCCTCGCGGCCGCCCCCGCCGCCTTCGCCCAGACGGCCTCCGCTCCCGCCGCCCCGGCCGCGCCCCAGACGCCCGGCGAGGCCGAGTTCGAGGCCCTGGCCCAGGCCTTCGGCGCCAAGATGGAAGCCATGCAGGACGAAATGTCCGCCGTGATCACCAACACGGCCGGCGATCCGGCCCGTCGCGACAGCGAGCTGGACGCCATCGAAGCCCGCTATCAGCCCGAGGCGGACGCCTTCGCCACGGCCGTCCAGACCTTCGCCCACGGCCAGGCCGCCCAGCTGCCCGAGGCCCAGCAGGCCGAGATGCGCGCCCAGATCGAGGCCGCCATGCCCCAGATCCGCGGCGTGCCGAACCAGGTCCGGACCGGCATCGAAACCGCCGCCGCCCAGGCCGAGGCCGCGCCCGCCCCGGCCGGTTCCTGAGCCGGCGGCGGTCGCCTTACCGCGATTTCACTTGAGCTGAGAGGGTTCGGAGCGGACCTTGGGGTCGAACCCAAGGAACCGCCGCCATGATCCGCGCCCTCTCGCTCGCCGCCGCCCTCGCCGTCCTGCCGCTGTCGACCGCTCTCGCCGGCGAGCAGAAGACCCCGTCCGAAGCCGCCATCGAAAGCGCCTCGGCCGCCTTCGAGGCGCGCATGGAGGCCTTCGGCGAGCGCGCCGAGGCCATCTCCGAAGACGAAAGCCTGTCGGAAGAGCAGCGCGAGATGCGCATCGCCGCCCTCTGGACCGAATACCAGCCCGAGGTCTCGGCCTTCACCGCCGAGATCACCCGCCACGCCGGCCAGATCGCCGCCGAGGCCCTGTCCAATATCGACGTCGAGGCCCTGGTCGCCGACGCCATGAACGATCCCGAGGTGCAGGAAGCCCTGGCCGCCGCCCCCATCATGGCCGAGGGCATCGCCGCGAACGGCGCCTGGTCCTCTCAGGACCCCGAGCAGCTGGTCAGCTACCAACTGATGGCCCAGTACGCCCTGGACCAGGCCGCCGACGCGGTGGGGGCCGAGGAAGAAGCCGCGGCGGACGAGGCGGACGACGCGGGCGAGGACTGACTTCCCTTCTCCCCTTGCGGGAGAAGGTGGCCCGCAGGGCCGGATGAGGGGTACGAGGACGCAATCGAGATGCGTCGGATCGACGGCTCATCGGCCAGGGTGAGTTTCACCCCTAACCCGCCGTCGCAAGGACGATCGCTACGCGCTCGTGCGACGCCTCCCTCTCCCGCAAGGGGAGAGGGAGTTTTCGTTTTACCGCAGCGCCGCGTTGTCGAGGTTCAGCTCCGAGATCGGGATGACCTCCACGTTCGGATGCTTGGCCCGGAGCGCGTCGATGAATTTCGACGCATCGCCGACGATCACCAGGCTGGCCCGATCCACCGGCAGGTGCTCCGCGAAGGCCGATTGCACCGCCTCGCCGTCGATGGCCTCGACCTTGCCGACATAGGCCGACAGTTCGCTCATCGGCAGGTCGTACAGGGCCATGCCAGCCACCAGGCCGCCCAGACCGTCCACCGTCTCCAGCGAGGCCCCGAAGGCGCCGGTCAGGATGGCCTGGCGCGTGGTCAGCTCGCTTTCGGTCGGCCGGGTGGTCGACAGGCGGGCGATCTCGGCCAGGATCAGGTCGGACACCTCCACCGCCGCGTCGTTGCGCGTCTGGGCGCTGGCGGTGAACAGACCGTCCTCGCGGCGCACGCCCAGACCCGACCGGGTGCCGTACGACAGGCCGCGCTTGATGCGGATTTCCTGGTTCAGGCGCGAGGTGAAGCTGCCGCCCAGAAGGGTGTTGCCCAGCGTCAGCGGGAAGTAGTCGGCGTCGGTCCGCGACACGCCGCGCAGGGCCACCGTCACCGCCGCCTGACCGGCGCCCGGCTGGTCCACGACCACGATCCGGGTCGGCAGGGGCTCGCCCGCCGGCTCGATCCGCGCGGCCGGGGCGGCGGTGGCGTCGCGCCAGTCGCCGAAGGCCGATTGCGCCAGCGACCGGGCCTGGCTTTCCGTGATCGCGCCGGAGAAGACCAGGGTCGCCTCCGACGGGCGGTAGTAGGTGCGATGGAAGCCGACCACATCGGCCTGGGTCAGGGCGGGTACGGTGGTCAGGGTGCCGGAACCGGGCGCGCCATAGGGGGCCGCGCCATAGACGACGCGGGCGGCGGCCTGACCGGCGACCGGGCCGGGGGTGGACAGGCTGATCCGCAGCGCATCCAGGGTCTGGTCGCGCTGGCGATCCAGCTCCTCCCCGGCGAAGGCGGGATTGCGGACCAGATCGGCCATCAGGGCCAGGGCTTCCGGGAACACATTGGCCGGGGCGTTGGCGTAGACGTTGGAGAAGTCCGCGCCCGATCCCGCCCCGATGGCGGCGCCCAGCTGTTCGATCTCGGTGGCGATCTGGGGCGCGGTACGGGTCGTCGTGCCCTGGGTCAGGAGGCCGGCGGTCATGGAGGCCAGACCCGCCTTGCCCGGCGCCTCGTTGGCGACGCCCGCGTCGAAGTTCAGACGGGCGGAGATCAGGGGAAGCCCGTCCTTCTCCACCACCAGGACCCGCATCCCGTTGTCGAGGCGGAAGTCGGCGACCGGAGGGGTGGTCGGTGCGACCGGCTCGGTCGTCGCCGGCATCTGCGCCCGCTGGCCTTCCGGCAGCAGGGTGAAGACCTGACCCACGGGCGCCAGATCGGCCAGGGTCACCGGCGCGGTGATGTTGGTCTCCTGCGGCGTGACCGGGTTGGCGTCGTCGGCGCTGAGATAGCGCAGGGTCACCGACCGTTCGTCGGTCAGATAGCGGCGGGCGACGCGCTGGATGTCGGCGGCGGTGACGGCCTGGATCTCGGCGATCTCGCGGTCGGCGACCGAGGCGTCGTTTGTGTTGATCAGGGTCCAGCCGAGCACATTGGCCCGGTCCTGAACCGTCTCGCGACCACGCAGGGCGTCGGCGATCAGCTCGTTCTTGGCCTCGGTCAGCTCGGCCTCGGTGACCGGCGCGTCGCGGAATTTGGCGATCTCGGCGTTCAGGGCGGTCAGGCCCTCGTCCACCGTATGGCCGTCCGACATGATGGCCTGGGTCATCAGATAGCCGGCCTGCTGCGAGAAGTCGGGCGAGGACCCGGCCTGGGCGGCGATCTGCTGCTCATAGACCAGCGAACGATACAGGCGCGAGCTCTCGCCGGTGGACAGGACCCCGTCCAGCACGGTCAGGGCGGCGCGGTCGGGATGGCCGTAGGGCACGGTCGGCCAGGCGCGCACGATGGCCGGCAGCGGCACGTTCGGCGCACGGACGGTCATCTCGCGCGGACCGGTCGGCTCGGGCTCGCGCGCGTCCGTGACCTCCAGCGGCCGGTTCGGATTGGTGATCGGCGCCATGTAGCGGTCGATCCAGCCGTCCAGCTCCGCCTGATCGAAATTGCCCGCCACGATCAGGACGGCGTTGTCCGGGCGATAGAAGGTGGCGTGGAAGCGACGCACGTCCTCGATGGTGGCGGCGTCCAGATCCTCGATCGAACCGATGGTCGAGCGGCGATAGGGGCTTTCCTTGAACAGCAGCATCGGCAGGAACAGACGCATCCGGCCGTAGGGATTGGCCAGGACGCCCTGACGGTACTCCTCCTTGACCACGTCGCGCTCGCTCTCGAACACGGCCTCGTCCACGACCAGGGACGACAGACGGCTGGCCTCGGCGAAGATCAGCCGTTCCAGGTGATTGGCCGGGATGGTCTCGTGATAGGCGGTGACGTCGTCACTGGTGAAGGCGTTGTTGGCGCCGCCCACATCCTCGGTCAGGCGGTCGAAGGTCTCGTCCGGAAAGTCCTTGGTCGCCTTGAACATCAGGTGTTCGAACAGGTGGGCGAAGCCCGAGCGGTTCTGGGGATCGTCCTTGGAGCCGACCCGGTACCAGACCTGGACCGTCACGTTCGAGGTCGACGTATCCCGCGACGTATAGACGTCCATCCCGTTCGCCAGGGTCCGCTTCACGAAGCCCAGCGGCGGCACCTCGACGCTGGCGGGGGCGGTTTGCGCCTGGGCGATGGCGGGTGCGCCGGACAGAAGGGCGAGGGCCGCGACGGCGGACAGGAGACGGGATTTCATGAACGGACTCCGGGGGATTTCGCGGAGGACCGTATCAGGGGTTGGCGGCCGCGTAAGTTACGGCGCTGTAATGTGACGCGGCGCGGGATTTCTCTCTCCCCCTGCGGGGGAGGGTGGTCGGAGCGCAGCGGAGACCGGGTGGGGGCGGCAAGGCAAGGCCCCCGGAAACATCGTCGCTCGGTCGCCCGGCCGCCCCCACCCCCTCGCTACGCGAGGACCCTCCCCCGAGGGGGAGGGAAACCGCCGTGCGTTATTTCCCGAACACCTCGACCCCGATCTCGCCGTCGGGCGTCAGCCAGGCGCGTTTCATCCCCTGGCTGTTGAACGGATCCGCCCGGTTGCCCTGCGCGTCCAGGGCGATCAGCCCGCCGTCGCCGCCCATGTCGCCGATCCCGGCGATCACCGCCGCCCCTGCATCCGCGATCGACGCCCCGGCCTCGACGCGCCAGTGCATCTGGGCCGCCGCCGCCGTGCGGATGAAATACTCGCCCTGTCCGGTGCAGGAGACCGCCACCCGGTCCGTGGCCCAGACCCCCGCCGCCGGGATCGGCGTGTCGCCGACACGCCCCGGCAGCTTGCCGAACACGCCCCCGGTGGAGGTCGCCGCCGCCAGCCGTCCCTCGACGTCCAGCACGCAGCACCCGACCGTCCCGTGGCTCAGCGCCGGTCCCTGTCCCGGCGGATGATTGTCCTCGCCCTGACCGGCGCGGGTGAACCAGGCCTCGGGGTCCTCGATCCGCTCCAGACCGTGTTCGCCCGCGAACCGCGCCGCGCCCGATCCGGCCAGCAGCACATGCGGGCTGTGCTCCATCACCGCCCGCGCGGCCCTGATCGGATTGCGATAGCCCTGGAACGCCGCCACCGCCCCGGCCCTGCGGCTGGGTCCGTCCATCAGACTGGCGTCCAGCTCGTATTCCCCCGCCAGGTTCGGCGAGGCTCCGCGCCCGGCGACATAGAGGCCGGAATCCTCCAGCATCACCGTCGCCTCCACCGCCACGTCCAGGGCCGAGGCCCCGGCCTCCAGCCGCGCCTTCATGGCCTCCACCACCTGCCGCATATGGGCGATCTCGGCGGTGTAGTCGCGGCTGCGGCGGGCGCCGGCGCCGCCGTGAAGGATGAGGGCGGGGGCAGGCATGGCGTCTTCCCTAAAGCGCGTCGGATCGTTAGCGTCCTGCCCTGCACCGGGGCGGGCGTCCTGTCCACCGCGGTCGTCCGGATAATCCCTTCCCGTCGATGATTGATCGCCCCCTCCGCACCTTCGCCGGTCATCCGGAGCCCCTGGGTCCCCTGTCGCTGGACCCGACGCTGGACCCCCTGTCGCTGAAGGCCGCCTTCGCCCGGTTCGGCCGTCTGCATGTCCCGGGATTCCTGACCGAAGACGCCGCCGCCCGGCTGCACGCCCTCCTGGCGTCGGAGCGCGACTGGATCTGTTCGACGATCGGCGGCGGGGTCGTCGCCGACGTGCCGGTCGAGATGATCGAGGGGCTCAGCCCCGCCGACCGGGCCGCCGTCTTCGCCCTGGCGCATCGGGAGGCCGAACGCGGCTTCCACTACATGTTCGATACGGTGCGGATCTCGACGCCGATCGAGAAGGACCAGCCCCTGCCCGACGCCTGGCGTCAGGTCGCCGCCTTCCTGAACGGGCCCGCCTTCCTGGGGTTCGTGCGAACCCTGACCGGCGATCCCCGTTGCGCCTACGTCGACGCCCAGGCGACGCGCTACACGGCGGGCCACTATCTGACGGAGCACGACGACGAGAAGCCCTCGGCGGGCCGCCTCTACGCCTATGTGCTCAACCTGACGCCGGACTGGCGCACCGACTGGGGCGGTCTTCTGGCCTTCATCGACGAAGACGATCATGTGGCCGAGGCCTATCGGCCCAGCTACAACGCCCTCAACATCTTCCGCGTCCCGCAACGCCACGCGGTCAGCTTCGTGGCGCCGTTCGCCGCCGCGCCCCGCCTGTCGATCACCGGCTGGATCCGGGATGCGGTTCCCGCCGGCCTGTCCTGATCCCACCCTTCCAGAACGAGAGACCCTCCATGCGCGCAGTCCTCAGCAAGACCGTCGGCGGCCCCGACAGCCTCGTCGTCGAGGAGGTGCTGGATCCGACCCCCAAGGCGGGCGAGATCGTCATCGAGGTCAAGGCGGTGGGCGTGAACTTCCCCGACACCCTGATCATCGAGGACAAATACCAGTTCAAGCCCCAGCGCCCCTTCTCGCCGGGCGGCGAACTGTCCGGCGTGGTCGAGGCCGTGGGCGAGGGCGTCAAGGGCATCTTCAAGGGCGACCGCGTCATCGCCATGCCGGGCTGGGGCGCCATGGTGGAGCGGATCGCCGTCCCGGCCGCCGGCGTCGTCAAGATGCCCGACGGCATGTCGTTCGAGGAGGGGGCGGCTCTCGTGATGACCTACGGCACCTCCTACTACGCCCTGAAGGACCGGGCCCAGCTGAAGGCGGGCGAGAGCCTGCTGGTGCTCGGCGCGGCGGGCGGCGTCGGCGCCGCGGCCGTGGAACTGGGCAAGGCCATGGGCGCCCACGTCATCGCCGCCGCCTCGACCAACGACAAGGTCCAGTTCGCGCTGGAGATGGGGGCCGACAACGGCCTGATCTATCCGTCGGGCAAGATGGACAAGGCGGCCCAGAAGGAGCTGTCTGGCGAGCTGAAGCTGGCGTCCGGCCGCGACGGCCCCGACGTGGTCTATGACGGGGTCGGCGGCGACTATTGCGAGCCGGCGCTTCGGGCCATGGACTGGAACGGCCGCTATCTGGTCGTCGGCTTCCCGGCGGGCATTCCGTCCCTGCCGCTGAACCTGACCCTGTTGAAGTCGGTCTCGGTGGTCGGCGTCTTCTGGGGCGCCGCCGCCGCGCGCGATCCCAAGGGGCATATGGCCAATATGGCCGAGCTGATGACGATGTACGCCGAGGGCAAGATCAAGCCGCGCGTCAGTCAGACCTTCCCGCTGGAACGCGCCCACCAGGCCATCCAGGCCCTGTCGGATCGCACGGTCATGGGCAAGGTCGTGGTGACGGTCGAGAGCTAGGTCTCACCGTTCACCCCAGCGA
The DNA here is from genome assembly GCF_041893865.1 of Brevundimonas staleyi. Lineage (GTDB taxonomy): Bacteria > Pseudomonadota > Alphaproteobacteria > Caulobacterales > Caulobacteraceae > Brevundimonas > Brevundimonas staleyi. The sequence continues at coordinate 238,953 of NZ_CP169082.1, read as the reverse complement.
AGGCTGGGGTCCAGATGGAAAAGACGGGGGTCGATCAGCGGAACCGGTGCGTCGTCCAAGCTGCCTGAGTCTGTGATCTGGACCCCAGCCTCCGCTGGGGTGAACGGATATATTGCGAGGTAGAAGAATTTATTCTCTATCACCCCTTGCGCCGGCGTCGGGTCTTTCCCACCTCCGGCATCGGTCTTTGACAATCCGGCTCACACCCGCCGACGCGCCTGCGTCGGCCGTCAAACCCTGACGCTCGCCCCACGGATTTCGTCCGTTTCGTCCGTTTCGTCACGGTAGATTTCGTCCGGACGAACCGGACGAACCATCCTAGCGCAGCTTCTCCAGCGCCTTCTCGGCCAGCTCGCGGTGGCGCTTCTTCACATTGGCGCCCAGGGTTGCGATGACGGCGGTGATCACCGCCGCGTCGTCGGTGAAGCCGATCCCCGCCAGGACGTCGGGGATCGCATCGATAGGCATGACGAAATAGGCCAGGGCCCCCAGCATGATCCCCTTGGCCGCCATCGGCGTCTCCGGATCGCGCGCGGCGTAATAGACGGACACCACCTGGTTGGCGAAGGGAATGCGCGAGGCGACCCGGCCCAGCTTGGGCCAGAACCCGGCCTTCACCCGCATCTCGTTCACCCTCTGCACCGAAGGGACCAGCGCTTTCGACGGGTCGATGGCGTCCTCCGGGGTGATGGGCCCCGATGCAGGTTTGGCTTTGGCGGTCATGGCCGCTAAATCCTCATTCGAAACTCAGGTTCAAAACAGAATATAGGGACGACAGCGATGAAACTCGACAGCAGCCTTTCGGCGGTGGTCACCGGCGGCGCGTCCGGCCTGGGCGAAGGCACCGCCCGCGCGCTCGCAGCGCAAGGGGTGAAGGTCGCCCTGTTCGACCTCAACGCCGAGAAGGGCGAGGCCATCGCGGCCGAGATCGGCGGCGTCTTCTGCTCGGTCGACGTGACCGACGACGCCTCGGTCGCCGCCGCCTTCGAAAAGGCCCGCGCCGCCCACGGCCAGGAGCGTCTGACCGTCAACTGCGCCGGCATCGCCACGGGCCAGAAGACCGTCTCGCGCAAGAAGGACACCGGCGAGATCAAGGCCCACGACATGGCTCAGTTCGAGCGCACCGTCCGCGTCAACCTGTTCGGCACCTTCCGCGTCCTGTCGCAATCGGCCGCCGGCATGGTGACCCTGGACCCGATGGAGGACGGCGAGCGCGGCCTGATCGTCAACACGGCCTCGGTGGCGGCCCAGGACGGCCAGGTGGGTCAGGCGGCCTATTCGGCCTCCAAGGGCGGCGTCTACGCCATGACCCTGCCGATCGCGCGGGACCTGGCCCAGGAAGGCGTGCGCGTGAACACCATCCTGCCCGGCATCATGTGGACCCCGATGATGGCCGGCATGGACCAGAAGATCCAGGACGCCCTGGCCGCCCAGATCCCCTTCCCGAGCCGCCTGGGCAAGCCCGCCGACTACGCCTCCCTGGTGCTGGAGCTGGCCCGCAACGTCTACATCAACGGCGAGTGCATCCGGTTGGACGGCGCTATCAGAATGGCTCCGCGCTAAAATTTGAAAAGGGGCTTGCAGGACGCCGAAAGGGTCCGCTATACGGCCGCCTCTCGACGAGACGCGGCGCCCATACGGGCCCACGTTACGGAGTGCGGGCGTAGCTCAGTGGTAGAGCACAACCTTGCCAAGGTTGGGGTCGAGAGTTCGAATCTCTTCGCCCGCTCCAGTCGAGATTGCCAAGGCAATCATTAAGTTATGGCAGGGCGGTCCCAGCGGGATCGCCCACCCCATTTTCCCCGCCGCTACCACACCGCTACCAGACACGGAGTTTTCTTCGTGTCGGGTTTTATGCGCTCTGGGCTCGGCAACAGCTGAAACCGGGTGAAACGCGTAGCGAAATGGGACGATCTCAACTTCCCGCGCACCCTGTGCCAAATAGGACGCGGCTGATCTAAGTTCGGCATCGGAGGATCGGAGGAGCTGGTCACGCAAGCACTGGACGCAGAGCTCAGCGAGCTCTCACCGAACTCTAGGGGTTGTGCGAGGCACCGCTTTTGTCCCGGCGTGAAACGTCTCGGATCGGAAAGGGGGCGGCGCTCCCTAAGGCGACGAACCATGCCTGGTTTGCGTCTGGCCGGTTCAGAGATGTGGGGTGTTGCCGAAGGCCTGAAGAAAGTTTGGGGGAGGAGCAAGGGGAAGTCCTCGCGCGCTGCGTAGAGCTTAGCAGGGGGCCACAATTCGGCCGGAAATCCAACGAGGAAAAGCCTTTGGCCGACGTCTCTTTTCGTAGCCGACTCTTCACGTCTTCAGTCCTGTCTGGTCTGGCGATCGCCACCGCCGCGTTGACGGCATTGCCCGCCGCGGCTCAGGATCAGGAACCGCCCGCATCCCAATCGCTGGAAGCCACCGAAATAGACACGGTCGTCGTCACCGGCTCCCGCATCGCGCGGCAGGACTACAGCGCCAACAGCCCGATCGTCACCGTGACCCAGGAAGACTTCCGGGCGACGGGATCGGTCAACATTGAGAGCCTCATCAACGACCTGCCGCAGTTCACTGGCCTGGGCAATGCGGCTTCGAACAGTCCGAACTTGGGGGGTCAGGCAAACGTCCAACTGCGCGGGCTCGGCGCGACGCGGACGCTGGTGCTCCTGAACGGCCGCCGCATCGTGCCGTCGAACGCCTCTTCCGTCGTCGACCTGAACCTGCTGCCGACGCCGTTGATCTCCAGCATCGAGACGATCACCGGCGGCGCCTCGTCCACCTACGGATCGGATGCAGTCGGCGGGGTCCTCAACTTCCTGCTGAACCAGAACTTCGAAGGCGTTCAGCTGGACCTGCAGTATGGCGCCTCGGCCCGCGGGGACGCGGGAGCGGAAGCGGTCAGCCTGACGGTCGGCGGTGACATCGCCGAAGGCCGTGGGAGCGCCGTGCTGTCGGCGACCTATTCGAACCGCGCCTCGGTCCTCAACGCCGACCGCTCGTTCTCGTTGATCGGGGGGTTCGCGGGGACCTCTCCTCTGGGCTCGACGGTGTTTGACGCCACCAACCTTCCCTCGGCCGCGGCCGTCAACGCCGCGGTGCCCGGGGCCGCGCGTGGCGATACCTTCGGCTTCAACAACAACGGGACGCTGTTCACCTATCAGGGCGCGCGAGACTACGTCAGTCCGGGTGGCATCGATTATGAAGGATTCCGGACGCCGGGTCCGCTGCAGCAGACCGATTTCACCTACGCCACCGGCGACCGCAACTACATGATCATTCCGCAGACGCGCTACAATGTGTACGCGGCCGCGGACTACGAGATCAACGCAGCGGCGGAGCTCTACGCCGACTTCATGTTCTCTCAGTACGAGAGCGGCAATCAGCTCGCGTCCAATCCCGCCACTGGTCCCACCACCGGGTTCCGCATCCCGTCGACCAACCCGTTCATCCCGGCCGAACTGCGCGGCGTCCTGAACTCCCGCCCGAACCCGGCCGGAAACTTCCGCCTCGACAAACGCTTCAACGAGCTCGGCCCGCGACGCCAAACCGAGAACTACAACGTCTACCAGATCACCACGGGCTTGCGCGGTGATCTGGCCGGCTTCCGCGACTGGACGTACGATGCCTATGTCTCCTACGGGCGGGTGGACAACGGCACCGTCTACACCGGCTACCTCTCGCGCTCCGCGCTGCAGCGTCTTCTGGACGCTCCGGACGGCGGTGCGTCGATCTGCGCTGGCGGCTTCAACCCGTTCGGAACAAACCCGCTGAGCAGCGCATGCATCGGCTACGTCGGTCGTGTCGCCAAGAATACGACGACGAACGATCAGAGGGTCGCGGAGCTCAACCTGCAGGGCGGCGTCTTCACCCTGCCCGCCGGCGAAGTCCGAGCCGCCGTCGGGGCCTCCTACCGCGAGCAGAACTACGACTTTGTTCCCGACAACCTTCTGCTGAGCACCTTCACTCTGAATGGAGTCGTCGGGCCCGAACTAGCCGGAAACTCCGGCCTGCCGCTCGCGGGCTCGGATCAGGTTTCAGAACTCTACGGCGAGATCCTGATCCCGCTGCTGAGCGATTTGCCCTTCGTGCGAAACCTCGAGACCAACCTCGGCTACCGCGCCTCGGAGTACGAGACCATCGGGCGCGTGAGTTCCTACAAGGCGGATCTCAGCTGGGAGGTGGTGACCGGGCTGCGGTTCCGCGGCGGCGTTCAGCGGGCGGTCCGCGCGCCCTCGATCGGCGAACTGTTCGCAGCGCAGAATTTGAGCTTCCCGTCGATCGGAGTGCCGGTCTCCTCGACCGGTGTGCGCCAGTTCTCGGGCGACCCCTGCGACATCCGCGGGGCGTACCGTGCGCCGGGCGCGCCCGACGCCAACGCTGTGCGGGCCCTGTGCCTGGCGCAGAACGTCCCGGGCCAGGTCATCGATTCGTTCACATTCTCCAACTCGCAAGTCTCCGGGCTCACCGGCGGCAACCCTCTGCTTGAGGAGGAAACCGCTGAATCCTTCACCGTGGGCGTCACCTGGCAGTCGCAGTTCGCGAGCCCGTGGCTCAGCCGACTCTCTGCTTCGATCGACTACTATGACATCGCCATCGAACAGGTCGTCGGCACGGTCTCGACGACCGAACAACTGCGTCGTTGCTACAATCAGAACGGCACCTCGAACCCGACCTATGACCCGAACAACGTCTTCTGCCGATTGTTCAGCCGCGACCCGAACTCGGGGCAGATCACGAGCACCCTCGAAACCAACGCCAATCTCGGGACGCTGCAGACCCAGGGGATCGACTTCCAGGTCGATTGGAATCTCGATCTCGGCGACATCGGCGCGCCGGATTGGGGCGCTCTGGCGTTCAACATTACCGGCACGAAGCTTCAGGAATGGCAGCGTCAGGACATCCCTGGCGGCGCCTTCACGGATCGGAAGGGCACGGTCTCGAACAGTTTCGGCCTGACGCTGCCGGAGTGGAAATTCTTGTCGACCCTGAACTGGATCCAGGACCCCTGGAACGTCGGCGTCCGGTGGCGCTACCAGGGTTCGGTCGAGAACTTCAACAACCGCAGCCAGGTCATCGACGCCATCCACTACGTCGACCTGAATGCCTCTTTCCGGGTGAACGAGAGGGTCTCGCTCCGGGCCGGCGTGAACAATCTCACGGACGAGCAGCCGCCGGTCTATTCCCCGGCAATCGCCGCCAACACCGACCCGTCGACCTACGACCTGATCGGTCGTCGGTACTACGTCGGCCTGACCGCTCGTTTCTGAGCATGTCAGGAGGGCCACATGCTGAAGCGCCGCCGCGAGCCTCGTGCAGGCTCGAGGGGAGCGAACGGAATCCACAACCCTGCTCGGCGTACGCCGGCGGAACACCTGATCGAGTGAAGGATAGAACAACATGAGAAGACGTATTGCACTGCTGATGGCGACTGGATTTGGGCTTTTCGCGGGCGCGGCGGCCGCCCATGATTTCTTTCTGATCCCGGCGAGTTTCGTCGGTCCGAGCGGGCGACCGCTCATCGTCCATGCGACGTCCTCGTCGGACTTTCCCGCGCTCAACGTGGGTTCGCCGCGCACCCGCCTCGCCGAGGTTCGGGCGATGGTCGATGGCCGCCCGGCCACCGTCACGGTTGAAGCCCAGACGGCCCAATCCCTGCGTCTCGCCGTCTCGAGCGAAAGCACCGGGATGGCTGTCGTCGCGGTGGAGACGATCTGGGGCGAGTCGAACTGGCGGCCCGATCAGGTCGACACCTACCTCGAGGAGCATCCGTTCAAGGCCGAGGAGGTGTCTGCGGTTCGTGGAATTCTGCCCCGGGGTGCGACACTCCATGTGCAGTCTCGCCGGCTGGCCAAGACGCTCGTTTGCTTCCAGACCTGCAGCCCCGCTTCGACGGGTCCCGCAGGACTCGAGGTCGAGTTGCTCCCCGAGTTCGACGCCGGGGAGAGTTCTCCCGTGAGATTCCAACTCGTCAGGAACGGCCGCCCGCTGACAGCGCACCCGGTCACCGTGAGTTTCGGAGAGGGGGAGCGGCGCGAGGTTCTGACCGATCAGGAGGGCCGCTTGCGCCTTCCCGAGGGGGTGACCGGGCCGGTGATGCTTGTCGCGGCGACCCTGGATCGGCCGACAGAGACGGGCGGACGCTTTATCACCAACAATGCGTCGCTGACGTTCGAGGCAGCAACGCGTCGTGACGGCAGCCCCCGGTGATCTTGCGCAGCTAGACAGACGAGCGTGAGGCGACCACGACGCTCCGGCGCCAAAGCCCGCACGAGCCCTTCGCGCGACGCCCAAAGTGTTCTCAATGCGTCCCTGGAGCGAGGCTTCATCGTCTCGCTCCAGTCGGATCCAGGGACCGTTGGGCCGCGACCCGGAAGACGCGCTCGGAATCTTCGCCCGCGCCGATACGCCCGCCCATGGCTGAATCAGTCGTCGTCGGGATGGCGATGACGGTGGATTTCGTCAATGAGGGGGGCAGGCCCCCGCGCCCCGGACGCCCGCGGCCCCGGATCGACGAGGTGGAGGTAGGCGCTCAGGACGTGGTGACTGTCTCCGGTCGCATCGACTGCCAAGCCAAGTCCGCTCTTCGTCAAGGCGGCACCGTCCCCAGAAGGCCCGGTGATGGCCTTTGGCGAGCGGGTCTCCAGTCTCGGTCTCTAAGCTCAACAAACCGCCAAGGTACAGACTCCATTCCTTCAACCTTGCAAGACGTTAGAGACGGCGGGTAGGCAGGACAGGTGTCGTCTTTCGACCTGAGCATCGCCACACAGCCCGCATCCGGGTTTACAAAGCTCCATCGTCCCACGCACTGCGTTGGTCCGTCCCCTCATCGCCGGACAATGCCTCCGAGGATCAATGGGGGTAGATCGCCGTCACTTCTCCTGCTCCATCACGAACCGTCAGATCGAACTGAATGCGGTCACCGACAGTAGCCTCCTGCAATGCAGCCGGCGATGCCTTGAACTTCATGGTCATTGCGGGCCATCCGATCGAACGGATTGGTTCGTGGTTAATGGTGATCGTCGCCGCCGCCGGGTCCACGGCCGTGATAACGCCCGCACCATCTGCCGTTCGCGAGCCGGCGCCCGGGGACGACGATGCGCCACCCGCCTCAATGCTTGCCCTCGGTGATCTGGGCTCGGCCATCGGCATCGCCGGGGTTTCGGGCTCCGCCTGCTGGCCGCAGGCGGCCATAACAGCAGCAAGGCCGGTCAGCAGGATTATGCGGCGCTTCATTGTGTGTCTCCTCGAAGGACTGGGGTCGAACGGAACCTGCGGCCTCTTAGAAGAAGAAAGCCTGCGGGGATAACGAGCATGGAGAGCAAAGGCGCCGTGATCATGCCGCCGATAACCGGGGCGGCGATCCGGGTCATGACTTCTGACCCCGCGCCGTGGCCGATCAGGATCGGGAACAGACCGCCCAGGATCACCGCGACCGTCATCGCCTTGGGCCGAACCCGCAGCAGCGCGCCGTCGCGAACGGCCTCTTCGACCTGTTCCCGGTCCGGGTCAGGCCCCCGGTCTCTGAGAGCGTGCTTGAGATAGATCAGCATCACCACGCCGAACTCGGCCGAAAGGCCGGCCAGGGCGATGAAACCCACGCCGGTCGCGACCGACTGGTCGAAGCCCATCAGATACAGCAGCCAGAACCCGCCGGTGAGGGCGAACGGCAGGGTGCCCATGATCAGCAGTGCTTCGTCGAAGCGACCGAAGGTCAGATAGAGCAGGATGAAGATGATCACGAGCGTGGCCGGAACCACGATCTTCAGCCGCTCGGCCGCCCGTTCGAGATATTCGAACTGGCCCGAGTAGGCGATGCTGACGCCCGGCGCGAGTTCCACCTCGCTGGCGACGGCCTGACGCAGATCGGCGACGACGGACGCCAGATCGCGGCCGCGCACGTCGACATAGACCCAGGTGGTCAGTCTGCCGTTCTCGGATTTCAGCATCGGAGGGCCGTCGGCGATCTGGATATCCGTGACCGTGCCAAGGGTGATCTGCTGACCCGACGGCGTCAGAACCGGCAGGGCGCGCAGTTGCTCCGGGCTGTCGCGCAGTTCTCTGGGATAGCGGACGCTGATCGGATAGCGGGCGAGCCCCTCCACTGTCTGACCGATCGTCTCCCCGCCCACAGCCCCCGAAACGATCGACTGGATATCGGCGATGTTCAGGCCGTAGCGGCCCGCCGCCTCTCGGTCGATGTCGATGTCGACATAGCGCCCGCCGGTCAGGCGTTCGGCCAGCGCCGAGGTCACGCCCGGCACGGTCTTGGCGACCTCGGCCACCTGGGCCGCGATACGGTCCATCGCGGCCAGGTCAGCGCCGGACACCTTGACGCCGACGGGGCTCTTGATGCCCGTCGCCAGCATGTCGATGCGATTGCGGATGGGAGGCACCCAGACGTTGGACAATCCGGGAACCTGAACCGCGCGATCAAGCTCCTCGACCAGTTTCTCCGGGGTCATGCCGGGCCGCCATTCATCGCGAGGCTTGAACTGAATGGTGGTCTCGAACATCTCAAGCGGAGCCGGGTCCGTGGCCGTCTCCGCCCGGCCCGCCTTGCCGAATACGGTCGCCACTTCGGGCACGGTTCGGATCATCCTGTCGGTCTGCTGCAGCAGTTCCGCGGCCTTGGCCGGGGACAGGCCCGGCAGGGCCGAGGGCATATAAAGCAGGTCGCCCTCGTCCATCGCCGGCATAAACTCGCCGCCGAGCTGGCTAAGGGGCCAGGCCGTGGTGGCGAATACCAGCAAGGCGGCCACCAAGGTCTTCCTGGGATGCCGTAGCACCCAGTCCAGCGGCCCCCGATAGATGTGGGTCAGCCAGCGGTTGATCGGATTGCTCTGTTCGGCCGGGATTCTTCCCCGGATCAGATAGCCCATCAGAACCGGCACGAGCGTGATCGACAGGATCGCCGCGGCCGCCATCGCATAGCTCTTGGTGAAGGCCAGCGGCGCGAACAGCCGGCCCTCCTGGGCCTGTAGGCTGAACACTGGAATGAACGAGAGGGTGATGATCAACAGGCTGAGGAACAGGGCGGGTCCGACCTCCACGGCCGCCTCGGTGATGACCTTCCACCGGTCCTCGCCGACGAGCTTGTGGTCCGGGTGGTCGTGTTCCCATCGCTCGATATGCTTGTGGGCGTTCTCGATCATGACCACCGCCGCATCGACCATGGCCCCGATGGCGATGGCGATGCCGCCCAGCGACATGATGTTGGCGTTCACGCCCTGAAGATTCATGATCAGGAAGGCCGCCAGCACGCCCAGCGGCAGGGTCAGGATGGCGACTAGCGCCGACCGGGCGTGCCAGAGGAACAGGCCGCAGACGAGGGCGACGACAATGAACTCCTCGATCAGCTTGCCGCTCAGATTGTCGATCGCCCGGTCGATGAGCAGCGACCGATCGTAGGTCGTCACCACCTCTACGCCCGGCGGCAATCCGGCCTTGAGTATCTGGAGTTTTTCAGCGACCGCCGCGATCGTCGCGCGGGCGTTTGCACCGGACCGCAGGATGACGACGCCGCCGGCGACCTCGCCTTCGCCGTTCAGCTCCGCTATGCCGCGCCGCATCTCCGGGCCGATCTGGATGGTCGCGACGTCTCCGAGGCTGATCGGAACCCCTCCAGCCCCCGTGCGAAGCGGCACGGCCCGGAAGTCGTCGAGCTCGGTCAGATAGCCGTTGGCGCGCACCATGTATTCGGCCTCGGCGAGCTGGAGCACCGAGCCGCCCGTCTCGCCGTTGGCGCGCTGGAGCGCTTCCACCACCGCCTGATGGGTGACGCCGTAGGACGCGAGCCTGACGGGGTCGAGCACGACCTGGTATTGACGCACCATGCCGCCGAGACTTGCGACCTCGGCGACCCCCGGCACGGTCTTCAGCTCGTACCGGAGGAACCAATCCTGCAGGCTTCGCAACTGCGCCAGGTCGGTGCGGCCAGTGCGGTCCACCAAGGCGTATTCATAGACCCAGCCCACGCTGGTGGCGTCCGGACCCAGCGCAGGTTGGGCGGTCGCGGGAAGCCGCGCCTGGACTTGGCTAAGGTATTCCAAGACCCGCGAGCGCGCCCAGTAGAGGTCCGTCCCATCCTCGAACAGCACATAGACGAAGCTGTCGCCGAAGAAGGAATAACCCCGAACCGTTCGCGCGCCGGGCACCGACAGCATGGTGGTCGCCAAAGGATAGGTGACCTGGTTCTCGACGATCTGGGGGGCCTGCCCTGGATAGCTGGTGCGGATGATGACCTGCACGTCCGACAGGTCCGGCAGGGCGTCGACCGGCGTGGTGCGAACAGCGAAGAGGCCGGCGGCGAGCAGGGCGAGGGCGGCTACAAGGATGAGGAAGCGTCCCTTGACCGAGGCGCGTATGATCGCGGCGATCATCGCCCAGACCTCCCGCGCTGAGCGGGCGCGGCCATGGATTCGCCCGTTTGGGCGGCGGCGGCAGGCCGGCCGACCGTCGGCGACGCCGGGGCGCGCGCGGGCCCGGAAGTCTCGCCGATCGGCCGCGCCGCGACGCCTGACAGGCTGGCTTCGGAATCGATCAGGAACTGCCCCGACGCGACGATCCGTTCCCCTTCCCTGAGACCGGCGAGGATCTCGGTCTGCCCCCCGGCTTCCCGTCCGATCCGGACCTGGGCCGGTTGATAGCGGCCCTCCGGCAGGGCTAGCATGACGATGTCACGTTCTCCGGTCCGGATCACCGCCTCGGTCGGCACGATCAGATCCGACGTCGAACCGCCGCCGAAGGTGACCCGACCGAACATGCCGGGGCGCAGACGCCCCCCTCTATTGGCCATTTCGATCCGTCCGGTGACCGTGCGGCTGTCGCCGACGAGTTCCGGCAACAGGGTGGTCAGGCGGCCCGTGAACGGCTCGGCCGGGAAGGCGGCCAGGGCCACCTCGACAGACTTCCCAACCCTCAGCTGGCTCGCCAGGGCCTCCGGGATGGCGGCGTTGATCCAGACGGTGCTCAGGCCGTTGATCTCGGCCAGGGTCATGCCCTGGGCGACGCTCATGCCGGCGCGCACGCCCAGCGTCTTGATCACGCCGCCGGTGGGCGTCGAGATGGTGATGGTGTTCCGCGCCCGCCCGCTGCGCTCGACCGACGTGATCAGGCTCTCGGACATGCCCATCAGCACTAGTCGCTGCCGCGCCGCCTGGACTAGGGGCGTATTGCCGGTGCGCCGCACGGCCAGATATTCCGTCTGGGCTCCTCCCCAGGACGGGATGAGCAAATCGACCAGGGGCGCGCCCGCGGCGATCACGTCGCCCGGCGCGCGGTTGTAGACCCGCTGCACGAAGCCGTCCGCGCGCGACTGGACCACGGCGATGTCCCGTTCGTTGTATTCGACCACCGCTGTGGCGCTGAGATCGCCCTCGAGAACGCCACGGCGGGCTGTGGCATACCGGACCCCCAGATTCTGGCTCAGTGCCGGATCGATCCGGACGCCCGGGGTGGCGTTGGTTCCCCCCTCATCCGCATATTTGGGGATGGTATCCATGTTCATCGACGACTTCCCCGGTCCCGGGTATCGTTCGTTCGGAACCATGGGATCGTACCAGTAGAGGATCTCGCGCTCCCCTCCTCCCTCGGCGGTCCCGTCGGCGGCCCCGTCCAGGCGCGGGGCGATGACGACGCCGGCCCCGACGCCGACCCCGACCAGAAGAAGCGCGCCCATGGCGATGCCCAGGCGTCTGTTGCGAAGGGCGTTCATCGGTCGGTGTTCCCATAGGTGAGACTGATCTGGACCACCTGGCGCATCACGGCGGCCTCGCGATCGAGCGTGTCGAGCCGGGCGTTCGCCACGGCGGTGAAGGCTTCGAGAACTTCAACGATGCCCGCCCTGCCCGCCGCATAGCTCGCGGTTTCGAGATCGGAACGCTGAAGGACGTTGGGCAGAACGACGTCGCGCGACCGGAGCCATTGATCCTTGGCCGTCGCGTGTTCGGCCAAGGCGCTCCTCAGCGAAGCAGTCAACAGACGCTCGGCGTCCTGACGCTCGGCGGTGACCCGCAGCGCGTCAGCGGCGCGCGCCGCGATGACGGGATCCTGCCTCTGCCCCGGAAAGATCGGCAGCCGCACGCTCGCGCCGACGGAGAACAAGTCGCCGAACCGCTCGTCGCGGCGGCCATAGCTGGCCTCGAACGACCAGTCCGGCCGACGTCCTGCGCGCGCCAGATCGACCTCGGCGTCGGCGCGCCGCGCCGCGGCGCCATAGACGCGCACGGCCGGCAGCCGGGCGATGCCGTCCCGCAAGGCGGCCAGGTCGAGATCGTCTTGCGGCGGCGCGCCCGCCGTTTCGGGATCGTTATCGCCCGTCCAGCGCGCCAGCTCAGACCGGGCCTTCTCCAAGTCGGCGACGAGCCGGCTGCGGCGATCGTCCAAATTAGCCTTGAGCTGGACCGGACCGAGGGCGTTCGCCGACCGATAGGCGCCCGATGCGACTCCGGCGGGCGCGGTGTTCCACAGCGGCTCAAGGGTTTTCAGAACGTCATCCAGGGCCGCGAGGCGGCGTTCGGCGTAGAAGAGGTCGATCCAGGCCAGTCCCGTTGCGATCTGGACCTCCCGCCGCGCGACGGACTCCTCGGCGCCGGCGATGCCGATCTGCGCCTCGGCGATGTCTCGCTCAGCGCGACGGCGCGCGCGGCTCGGCACGTCCTGCTCGACGCCGATCCTGAGCATGGTGAAGTCGTCCTGGTCGAATTGCCCCGCGAACGGGCCGGTCACCGGAAACCCGTCGAGACCGAACGTGAGGCGCGGATCCGGCAGCCGGCCGGCGGCCGGAGCCGCGACCCGCGCGGCGTCCACCCCTAGGGCGCTGGCGCGCAGACCGGGGGCTCCGGCCGCCGCGCGGGCCAGGGCCTCGTCGAACGTCTGCGGGTCGGCCTTGGCCGGCGCGGTCCAGACGCTCAGGAGCAGAATGGAAGCCGGAAGGATCGCCCAGCTTGCGTTCAGCCCAGGTTCCCGGGACGGCGCCGAAGCCCCGGCTCGTCGTGTCGCGACGCGCGGCAGGCGGGCACGGGGCGGCGGACACGCAAACGCGCGCGCCGCCGGCTTCAAACGATAGGTCATGAAATTCCTCGAAACCATGGGTCCCGCCCTGAGGGCGGGACATCGGCGAAGCGCTCGGATCGATCGGCGGTCGCCCGCGCAACGGCGGGCACGGCCTTCGATCAGCGGAAGCGGTCTACGCCAGCCGTTTCGGCGGACTCTTGAGTGGAAGCGGACCTGCGCCCTCTCGCACGACATCGACGGCCGCGAACCGGATTCCCCGCGGAGCCGAAGGCCGTTGAACGGTCGGCGCCGGCGGCATGGGCGCCGCGACGGCGGCGCAGCCCATCTTGGTGATGCAGTCGGGCGTCATTTCCTCGCAGGGGCTCATCGGCCCGCCCGAAGGCTCCTCCGCCATCACCATCATCTCGGCGCAATCCATGTCCGCCATGCCGCCCGTCGCTTCGAACACCTGGAACGGGGTGGCGTGCGCGGACGCCTGGCCGACGAAGCCGGCCACCGCCAGGGCGAATAGAAGGGTGCGGACGAGGTGCCACATGGGCGTTCATCCCACGCCAGTCAGCCCGCCGTGTCAAGGATCGACCTCGCAGGTCTCCGGGCCGGCGTCGGGCGCGCCCAACGCCGTGCTCCGAATAAGCGTGGGGCCGCCCGAAGCTCGAACGAGGGATTAAAGCCCGGTGCCCGTATATCTCATTGAACCCCTCTGATTCCGGAGCCTCCCTATGACCACTCGCAAAATCCTTTCCGTCGTCGGCGCCGTCGGCGCCCTGCTGTTGGGGGCGACGCAGGCTGCCGCCCACGCGCGCGTCGTCGCCTCCAACCCGGCGGCGAGCGCGAGCATCGCCTCGCCGCGTTCGCTGACGGTCACCTTCAGCGAACGCGTCGTTCCCGCTTTCTCGGGCCTCGAGGTCGTGAACACCGCCGGCGCCAAATTCCCGGTCGCGACCACCGTCTCCGATGACGGCATGGCCGTTACGGGACGGACGGCGCGCCCGCTCGCGGCCGGCGCCTACAGCCTTAATTGGCACGCCGCCTCCGCAGACGGCCACCGTATGACCGGCGTCATTGCCTTCACGGTACGCTGACCCCTCGTGCTCGACGTTCTGGTCATCCTGCTCCGGCTCGCGCAGTACGGCGGCGCGGTCGTCCTGCTCGGGACGCCGTTGTTCCTCCTCTACGGGTTGCGCGGGTCGGACGCGGTGGCCCTCGGCTGGACGAGATCCTTGCTGGTCAGCGCGGCGGCCGTGGTCGCCATGGGCTCCGCCGCCGCGCTCGCGGCCCAGACCGCTGTGATGGCGGGCTCGCTGACTGAAGGTCTCAAGCCGGCGACGCTCGGCTTCATGATCACGGGCACGAGCCTTGGGCCCGCCTTTCTCGTCCGGACGCTGGCCGCATTACTCGCGCTTCTTGCGCTCATCGAAGACAAGCCGTCCCGCGGCCTGTGGAGATTCGTCGCTGTCGCCGGCCTCATCGTCTGCGCCAGCTTCGCCTGGACGGGACACGGCGCGGCCACCGAAGGCGCGGGGCGCTATGTCCATCTGACGGCCGCGATCCTGCACAGCTGGGCGGCGGCGGTGTGGCTCGGTGCGCTCGCAGCCCTGCTGATCCTGACGTTGCGGCGGCGGTCAGAAACGGTCGATGGCGATAGGATCCTTCATCGAGCGCTTCACGGATTTGCCGGCGTCGGAACCGCATCGGTCGCCGTCCTGGTTCTTAGCGGATTGGTGAACAGCTGGTTCATGGTCGGGCCAGATCGTATCGCCGGCCTGCTGAGCACCCCCTACGGTCTGCTGTTGACGGGCAAGCTCGTGCTCTTCGCGCTCATGCTGGTTCTGGCGGCCGCGAACCGCTTTCATCTGACGCCCGACCTCGGCAGCGCCCTGGACGACCCCGAGTATCTTGGCCCCGCCATTTCACGGCTGAAACGCAGCTTGGTGATGGAGACACTCCTCGCCCTGGGGCTGCTGGCCCTGGTGTCCATCATGGGAACCCTGGCTCCGGTCTCGGCCATGGAAATGGCGATGTAGCCGCTGGCGCGCGCCGAACGCGCTGGAGCCAGGTGCGTCGCACGCGCTCTTGGGACCGGCTGCGAATGGCCGTTGGCCCAGCGACCTGGACCCGCCTAGACTGCTCAAGAATTGAGGGGGCGCGCCGTGTCAGATCGAGTTCGTGATCTTATTGAACAGTGGCGGCGCGACCCGGCTGCGACCTACCAGACCTGGTTCCTGTGGGACGAGCGTCTTAAGAATTTCCGCTCCATCCGACGCGGCATCGGCCAGGTCGTCGAGGAGATCGAAGCCGGCCGCTTCGGCGTGGCCTATCGCGGGTCATCGCTGGAAACGATCGTTCATTCGGTCGCCGAACAACGGCAGATCTTCAAGGGCGCGGATCATGCCTTCCTGTGGAAACCCAAGCTTCGCATCCCGGACATCTACGAAAACGCGGCCAATCAACGCGCTTTCGGCCGGCTCCTGCATCATTGCAGCTGTTGTTCGACAGCAACGGAAATTCTCACGGGCATCCGCACGATCGACCAGCTCCGGATCAAGGGCCTCGGGCCCGCAGTGGCCAACCTGATCTATTTTCTTCACCCCACCCACGTTTCGCCGTTCAATACCGCGATCGTCAACGGCTACAATGCGATCACCGGATCAAAGGTCAAGCTCGGGAGCTGGGAGCACTACCTTGCGATGCGGCAAGGAATTTTAGCCCTCAACGCTCGCTACAGCGATCTTTTGTCCAACGATCTCGGGGCGATCGCGGGCTTCCTGTTCGACGTGGGCTCCGGCCGCTATCCGGCGCCGCCCCTGGACGGCGAGAGTCTGTCCGCCAGCGGCTGGGACGCGCGCTTGGCCGAAGCGCGCGCCGAAGCGGTCAAATTCGAAAAGGCCGCGCTCCGGCAGCGCGAGACGGACCGGACCCACACAGAGATCCAGGGGTGGGTCCGTGATCTGGGTCGCGCGCTGGGATACAGGGTCTGGATCGCGTCCAATGACCGCGGCCGCCAGCATGAGGGCGCACGCCTGAGCGAGGGATGCCTCGAACATCTACCGCCGTCGCTGGCGAACGGTCCAGGGGCCGAGTCCATCCGGCTGATCGACGTACTCTGGCTGGAGGGAGACACGGACCGCGTGGCGGCCGCCTTCGAGGTCGAGCATTCCACCACGATCTACTCCGGTGTTGTGCGAATGCTGGACCTCGCCCTGTCAGGCGAACTGAACATCTCCGCCGGCCTCTTCCTGGTCGCTCCCGACAGCCGCGAAAACGATGTGAGGGCGCAGTTGCAACGTCCGGCCTTCAGCCGGATCGCCGATCTCAATGTGCGCTATCTGCCCTACGGAGAACTGGAACGGCATCGGGCGTCTATCGCCCGCTTCGGAACCGGTCTCAGGGCTCTGACCGAGATTTCGCACCGGGTGACCTGATCGTGTCGACCCGGACGGTCTCGCACCCAGGTCGTTCGAGCTCCTATGCCCGATCGGCCAGGGCGCGATCCTCCAGCCGCACCCGCCAGGCGATCAGCATGGCGTTCAGCGCGGTGAACACCACTGCGATCCAGACCTGGCCGAAGACCAGCGGCAGGATGGCGATCTCTAGAGATGCGACCCAGTAGTTGGGATGACGAATGACGCGGAATGGGCCGGACCGCACGAGCGGGGCGCCGGCCAGGGTGATGATGCGGGTGGTCCAGAACCGGCCGAGGGTCGCGATCACCCAGACCCGACCGAACTGCAGCACGACATAGATCGCCAGCAGCCACGGGTTCGGACTCTCGGTCCATGGCGTCAAGATCGCCAGAGCCGAGAGCCAGGCGGCGTGCAGGATGACGAACAGCGGGTAGTGGCCCGCCCCGATCTCGACCGCCCCCTCGGCCACCAGCCGTTTGGTGTTCCCGTGCGCCAGCCACAGCTCGCCCAGCCGCTGGGAGACGACTAGCCCAAGGACGATCGGGAGCCACATCATTCTGGGTGGACCAGCATCAGGGCGGTGGTGAAGCCGGGGCCGAGCGTGGTCAGCAACAATGGCCCCGGCTCCCTGGCATCCAGCGCCGCGCGCAGCACGAACAGCACGGTGGCGGAACTCATGTTGCCGTGGTCGCGCAAGATTTCGCGGGTATGACGCATCTCTCCCGGCGACAGGGCGAAGATGCCCTCCAGCGCTTCGATGACCTTGGCCCCGCCGGGGTGGCAGACGAAGCCGCCGACGTCGGCGGCGGTCAGGCCGTTGGCGGCCAGGAAGGCCTCGGCGATGGGCTTGAAGTCGTTCTGGACCAGGCTCGGAATGTCGCGGCTAAACACCACCTTCAGTCCGTCGTCGGCCACGTCCCACCCCATGACGTCCAGGCTGTCGGGCCAGGTGTGCTCATGGCTGGCGCCCAGCACCCGTCCCTCGGCGTCGTCGCGGCACGACACGACCGCAGCCGCCGCGCCGTCGCCGAACAAGGCGGTGGCGACCAGGTTCGACTTCGACCGGTCCTGAAAGCGGAACGTCAGGGCGCACAGCTCGACGACGAGCAAAAGGACGCGGCTCTCCGGGTAGGCCCTGGCCATCTCGGCCGCCCGAGCCAGCCCCATGACGCCGCCAGCGCAGCCCAGGCCGAACAGGGGAACCCGCCGTACGTCGGGTCGGAAAGGCATCACCTGCATCAGCCGCGCTTCGAGCGATGGTGTGGCGATGCCTGTCGAGCAGACGGTGACGATGCAATCAATATGCTCGGGGCCCAGCCCCGCTTGCACCAGCGCGCTCGTCGCGCTCTCGGCCATCAGGGCGACTGCGTGTTCCAAGAACAGGTCGTTCCGCTCCGCGAAGCTGTGTGGCTGCAGATACCAGTCGATTGGCACGCACGAATGCCGTGTGTCGATCAAGGCGTTGCGATAGATCGGCGCCAGCCGCTCGAAACCGCCGAAGGTCGTGGCGAACATCTCGGCCCCGTTGGCCGCTACGTCCTCCTGCCGCAGGATGTACGGCGGCCAGGCGGTAGCCAGGGCAGCGAGACGCGGTTGTGAAGTCCGGTCGCTGTCGTCTCTTGGCGGAGCGTTTTCGTGTGGTCGATTGGTCGCCCGGCTCATGGCTCCCGCCTGGGAGCCGCACGCACCATTTTCAGGTCGCGGGAGATCCGTATCCAGAGCAGGATGAAGCCCGAAATCACGATGCTCAGGGTCAAGGCGGTAGTGATGATGATCAGGGGGTGATTGAAGTCCTCGCCGTCATTCCAATCCATGACGTGGAGACGCCAGAAGAAGTCGAAGATCCGCCAGACGCCCGAGCGGCGGGTCATCACCTCGCCGGTGTCCGGCGACAGATAGAAGGACGTCTTTTCGCGGTCCGCGAAGTCCACCCGCCACAGCGGTCCCGTGCGTCCCGTTTCCTCGGGCGCCGTCTCCAGAAGCACCGCGCCGGAAACCCGCGCCTCCCCCTTGTACGCGCCCTTGGCGAAGGCCGAGGCCTCGGCGGCCGACATCGGCCCGAACGGCCGGCCGGTCGCGGCGGACACGACGACCGGCTCGCCCGCCGCGGGCTTCAGGGTCCAGGCCGGCCCCCGCGGCGTCGTGTGGAGCTCCGCCTGGACGGGCGCGACGCCCGCGCGGCGCGCGATCTCGCCGAGAGCCGGAAGCGCGCCGAGCTCCAGCGCATCCGGCATGAGTTCGACCGCGCGATGTTCGCCGCGCACCGTCTCGATGGGGATGGCGGTCATGACCAGACCGCCGCCCACCCAGAACAGAACCTGGAGCCCGACGACGAGCGCGATCCATTTGTGCAGCTGGGTGGAGAGCCTGAGAACCTTCATGGCGCCGCCTGGCCGTGACGCGCGAAGACGCGCGTGCCGCCGCCCTTGAGGATCAGCAGGGTCTCATAGGGCTCACGTTGGCCGTCTGGCGTCTCCATGCCGGGAGACCCCAGCGGCATCGCCGGCACTGCGAGGCCCACGGCCTCGGGACGTTCGGCCAGAAGCTTGCGGACATCCTCGGCCGGCACATGGCCCTCGAGGACATAGCCGCCGATCATGGCCGTGTGGCAGGAGGCGAGCGCCTCGGGCACGCCCTGGGTGCTGCGTATAGAGCGCAGGCTCGGAAGTTCATTGACCCGCGCCTGGAAGCCCGCGGCGCGCATATGGTCCACCCAAGCCGTGCAACAGGCGCAAGTGGGTGTCTTGTAGACCGCGAGCTCGGTCGATGAACGGGCGCCCGGAGCGCAGGCTGCGACGGCGACGGAGCCGGCCCCCGCGGCCAGAAATGCACGGCGTGAAAGCGTGGGCATCGATCTCATGGGTCCCTCTGGCGAGCGATATCTGGAGGCCGCCGATGACGGTCGCCGCCGCGATCAGGCGGCGGGGCGGAAGGGCCGGGCCGAGGAGTGATAGACGTCGAACCTCCACTCGTCACCCCGCTTGCGCAGGACGCTCGTGGCGGCGCCGCGGCGCTCGATGGGGGCCCGGGCGCTGTCCTTGAAGGTGATGTGATAGGTGTAGGTCTCGCTCACGAAGGCGGTGTCGCCGTCGACCTCCACCTTCATCTCGTGGTTGCGGAAGTCGAAGCCCGCCAGGTCGGCGAACTCGGGCCCGAGATGGTGCTCGAGATAGTAGGCGAACGAGCCCTCGACGCCGCCGTTCTCGAAGATCTCCGAGTCGCTCCAGAACAGGGCCGGGGTCTGGGACACGTCCATCCGCTCGATGGCGTCCTTGTAGGCGGTGACGACGGTTCGGACCTGGGCCTCGTCAGCGGATTGCGCATGGCCAGGGGCGTGTTCCGAGCCTTGCGTATGCGCCGGGTCGGGGGCTTGAGCGTGGGCCGGCGCCTGAGCCTGGGCGGAGGTCGCGAGGACGGCGACAGCCAGTCCGGCGAATGCTGAACGATGCATCATGGTCAAGTCTCCTGGTTTGCCGCGGCGACGGTAGCGTCCGGTCCGGCGGAATGGATTGAAAACGACGTGGCTTGACCACGACGGCCCCCGGGGGGGCCTCAGAACATCAGATGCCGCATGCCGTGGGTCAGCATCCCGCCCAGCAGGCCGTTGACGACCACGGCGGCGGCGGTGACGGTCAACAGGCCGATGTAGATCAGCTCACGCCCGCGCCCCGGCCGGCGGACCCAATGTTCCTTGGCCCACCAGCTCAACAGGCCCAGCGCGGCGATCGAGGTGCCGAGCCACCGATGGTAGAGGTGGGTCACGTCGTCCTTCCCGGGCAGTCCCATGGCGAACCACCCCAGCGCCACCGCGGCGACCGCGGAGATCGCCGCCAGGGCGATGATCACGCGCGTGCCCTGCGTCAGGACCGGCCGACGCAGCGTCAGGGCGGCGATCTCGAGGAGCGCGGCGACGAGGAACAGCGCGATCGGGAAATGGACGGCGGCGGGATGCATGGCGCCGAGCCAGCGATACAGGCGCTGAGGCATAGGCTTGGGACCCTCGTCCACCGTCATGGCCCCGTGGTCCATGTCCATGGCCATCCCCGGCATGGCCATCACGCCGCTTTCTGGCACGGCGCCCGCCGGCGCGGCGGCCTGGGCGCGGGCCGCGGCCTGCTTGTCATGATCCTCGTGCGCGAACGCGGGCGCGCTGACAGACAGAGCCGCCACCAGGGCGAGCCCCGACAGCAATTTGCGTATCGACATTGTTATCTCCCATCCCGTCCCTTCTGCTAACTACGCACCGGAGAGGCCGTCCCCTCGTTTGAGGGATTTGGCTAGTTTCGGCGTAGTAGGGATTAGGGGCGCAAGGAGAGTGTTCGATGGCGCGTAATTTGGATGATCTTTTGGCCGGATCGACGGCGACGCCCTTAGGCCGGTCGCTCGACGGGCTCGAACCGCTCGTCTGGAGCCGGGTCGACGCGCTTCGCGGCGAAAGGTTCGCGTCGCAACTGCGTTTGGGGGCCGTCGCTATGGCCCTGGTCACTGGCCTGACGGCAGGCGGCGTCGGCGCGATCGCCGCCCCCAGACCGCCGGGGGAGATGGCCATCTTCACGGTCGATGCGGGTCTGTCGCCTCTGGTGAGACTGGAGGCCGGCCGATGATGCGCGGCTGGCGGGCCATCGCCCTGACGGCCGTCCTGGCGGCGGTCGCCAGCGGCGCGGGCACCTGGATCAGCGCCAGCTGGGTGCTGAGCCGGCGCGAACCGCCATCCCTGCACGACATCGTGCACCACGACCTGAAGCTCTCGCCCGACCAGCTGACCCGCATCGACGCAGTCGAAGCCCGGTTCGCCGTGCGCCGGACCGCGCTCGAAGCGGACGTCCGCGCGGCCAACGTGGAACTGGCGCGCGCGATCGAACAGAGCGACGGCGACGGCCCCCAGGTGCAGGCGGCGGTGGACCATTTCCACGTCGCCATGGGCGCCTTGCAGAAGGAGACGATCGCCCACGTCTTCGAGATGCGGTCCGTGCTGACGCCGGCCCAGGCGGAGGTGTTCGACGACCGCATCGTCGCCGCCCTCGCACCCGCCGAAGGCTGACGATCCGGGTGGAGAGTCCAGCGGACCTGTCAGCCCGCGCCGCCGGCGGCGACCGGGCGGCCTTCAGCGAGTTGATGCGGCAGACCAAGACGGGCCTGTTCCGCTTTGTCCGGCGCTATGTCGGCGACGAGCAGGACGCGTGGGACCTGTTGCAGGACACCTATGCGGCGGCCTGGATCAGCATCCGACGCTACGATCCGACACGGCCCTTCGAGGCCTGGATCCGCACCATCGCGCTCAATAAATGCCGGGACTGGAGCCGCCGCCGCTTCGTTCGGCGGCTCATCCGGGGCGGCGTCGACTTGTCGTCGCCGGAAGCCATGTCCGTGCCGGACGGGGCCGAGGCGGTGGATGACCGGATGGATGCCAACGCCCGGCTGGCGCGGTTGAACGAGGCCGTGAGCCGTCTGCCGCCGCACCTCAAGGCTCCGCTTCTGCTGACGGCGATCGAAGGCCGCAGTCAGGCGGAAACGGCCGGGATGCTGGGTGTCTCCATCAAGACCGTGGAGACCCGCGTGGCGCGGGCTCGTCGCAAGCTGTCCGAGGCGCTGGACGACACGCCCGCTGTCCGGGCCGTTGAGTGATCAGCTCGAGGGTCCTTGGAACCTTCGTTGCGCCTTAGCCCCGCTCGCGCCGCAGCGGCGCTCCGTCGATCGACATCCGGGCGGCGAGGGATGCGGCGCCCGTCCGCGTAATCTAGTATGAGGGCGTCGCGGGAAATCGACCCGATCATCGCCTTTTCCTTTCAGGAGCTTGTCACATGAGAGTCCCGATCCTAGCCGCCGCAGCGGCGATCACCCTGGGCGCCTGCCAGCCGGCCGCCGAACCTCAACCGGTCGAGGCCCAGACGGCGCCGGACGCCTCGGCGACGACCCCGATGGAGGCCGCGCCGGTCGCCACGCCCGAGCCGACTGCGCAGCCGCAGGCCGCCGCACCAGCCCCGGCGCCGTCCCCCCGGGCCTCGACGCCCCGACCGACCCGCCCCGCGCCGGCGCCAGCACCCGCCCCGACCCCGCCGCCGGCCGATCCGATGGCCGGGCATGACATGTCGAAGATGGACGGCATGACCATGCCGCCCAAACAATAGTTCGCGTAAGCATCAGGAGCTTTCTCATGAACCGTTCAATCTTCGCCAGCCTCGCCGCCGTGGCGGCGCTGGCTCCCGTCTCACTCGCCCACGCCCAGAGTCATTCGCACGCCGGCGTGTCAGCCCAGGAACACGCCGCCGTGCAGGCGCCTGCCAACGGCGTCGTCACCGCGCCGGCGGACAACGCCATGCTGGCCGCTGCCCCGACGGCGTTTTCGGCGACATTTCCGCACGCCATGACCCTGACGTCGCTCAGGCTGACGGGCGCCGCGGGCCAGCCGGTCGATGTGGTGGTGTCATCCGAGGCGCCGCCGGCCACAACCGTCACCGCGCCTCTGCCCACGCTTGCGCCGGGATCCTATTCCGCCGCCTGGGCCGCGAAGGGCGCCGACGGCCATCAGATGAACGGCGTCGTCCGTTTCATGGTTCACTGAGGAGTCGGCCTCCCGTCCCCTTGGGGGGCCGACGCCTGATGTGGAGGAACGCCGCGCAACCTGCTGCGCGGCGTTTTTCGTCGTGGATGGGCTTCCGTCGCCTCCCGGTCCGGGCGCCGGAGGTCACCCTCCGCCGTGAGCATTGTCGGCTCCGGGCGGTCGCAACCCGGCGCGATCACTCGCTCCAGGCGGCCTCGCCGCTCCGGGGAGATGGGTCGCCAGGCTCGCCAGGGTCCGGACCACGACGTGGGCGTCCCCTGAACCGCGTCCAACAGCTTCGCCAGCCTCCGGATCGTACAGAATTGTGAAACAGCCCAGCGCCATGGCCGGGCGAATGTCCCATACCAGACTGTCGCCGACGACGCAGACCTCTGCCGGTTCGACGGCCAGGGCGGCGAACATTCGCCTGAACGCTGCGGGATCGGGCTTCCCCACGCCGACCTCGCCTTCAATCTGGATGTGGTGGAAATGCGAAGCCAGGCCGAAACGCTCGATCTTGGCGCGCTGCAGGGGACCGGCGCCGTTGGTGAGAAGCGCCAGCCGGTATCCAGCATCCCGCAGATGGACCAACACGGCGTCCGCCCCGGGTTCGAGCCGCATCTGCCGGTCGCGATGAAGGCTGAAGGCGTCGGCGAGGCGTTCGGCGATTTCCGGAGAGGGCGTCGCACATCCGTCGCGCCGCAGGGCCTCAAAGGCCTTGGCCGCGATGATGCGCCTGGCCTGCCTCGGGGCTCCGCGGCCGATGGCGTGGCTTTCCGGATCGCTCCAGAAAGCCCGCCCCGCCTCCGTCAGGGCCCGCGCCGCATGGTCCGGAGCCAGGTCGCCAAGCTCGGTCTGGTACAACTGACAGACCCTACGCCACGCCAGGTCCGGGCGGCGATAGGCTGAGATCAAGGTGTCATCCAGATCGATAGCGACGGCCCGGGTTCGCCGAGTCGCTGTCATTGGACCCCTCCCGGCCGGACACCAGCGTGCGCAAGACACTGGCTATAGTGGCGCACTGACCCACGCGAGGGCATCCTCATGCCCCCCCGCTGGTTGACTGCGCGGGCCCGGCACCAAGATGAACCCGCCAGCCTTCGCTAGAACCAGGCCCGAATGCCGACGACCAGTCGGGTGTCTTCCGAGCTTCGTCCGTCGGCTTCCAGGAAGTCCGCCGTATTGCCGAAGCTCTTGGTCCATTCCACGCCGACATAGGGGGCGAACTCCTTGCGGAACTCGTACCGCAGCCGGGCCCCGATCTGGAGCGACGACAGGCCGGAGCCGATCCGGAGTTCTGGGATGTCCTCCGCCGACAGCACCACCTCGGCCCGGGGCTGGACGATCCAGCGATTGGTGATGCGCTGATCGTATTCGGCCTCCGCCCTTGCCGTGAGTTCGCCCTTGTTGGACAGGAAGGCCGCCGCGTCGACCTCGAACCAGTAGGGCGCCAGACCCTGGATGCCGACGACCAGGTCGGTCCGGTCGCCTTCGGGCCGGTAGGTTTGCCGCAGGCCGGTCTGGAAGTCGAAGAAGGGTCGGAACGCTCGGCTGTAGAGGGCCTGAATCTCGGCCTCCTCGACCTCGCCGTCGAAGGCGCCTTCCCCTTCCGACTTCCACCAGAAGCGATTGATGTCGCCGCCGGTCCAGCCCTGGGCGTCCCAGGCGTAGGCTTCTTCGCCTTCGGCGAAGGTCGCTTCGAGCTGGTCGATGATGACCGCCGTCGTGCGCACATTTCCATGCTCGACCCGCAGTTGGGCGCGGGCCGCCGCCATTTCGGCGGGGTCGAACAGCAGGTCGGCGGCATTGGCCGGCCCGGTTGCCGCGCCCGCCGGAGCGGGGGCTTCCGGCGGACGGCCCGGATTGTCCGCGCTGGTCGGGACGTCGGGCGGCATGGCCATTCCGGACATGTCGTGTCCGGCCGGCATCTGACCCATCGTCGACATATCGTGACCGGCCGGCATCGCCGGAGTCGGCGTCTGGCCCATCATCGACATGTCGTGCCCCGCCGGCATGGCCGGCGCGGGCGGAGTCTGACCCATGGTCGACATGTCATGGCCGGCATGCGGGGGCGCGGCGGCCGGAGCCGGCTGGGTCTGGCCCATCGTCGACATGTCGTGCCCCGCCGGCATGGCTGGCGCGGGCGGGGTCTGACCCATGGTCGACATGTCATGGCCGGCATGCGGGGACGCGGCGGCCGGAGCCGGCTGGGTCTGGCCCATAGCCGACATGTCGTGCCCCGCCGGCATGGCCGGCGCGGGCTGGGTCTGACCCATGGTCGACATGTCATGACCGGCATGTCTAGACGCGGCGGCTGGAGCGGGCTGCGTCTGGGGCATCGTAGACATGTCGTGTCCCGCAGGCATGGCCGGCGCAGGCCGGGTCTGGCCCATGGTCGACATGTCGTGCCCCGCCGGCATCGCCCCAGCCTGCAGACGGACGGGCACCGCGCCCGTCGGGCACGTCGGCGCTCCGGCCGTCCCTATCCGGGATGCATCGGCGGTGGAGGAGCCGCGCGCGACGCAACCCTCCGGAAGCGTCTGGCGAACAGGCGCGGGCGTTGCATGCCCGGCGTGGCTCTGCGCCAGCGCAGGCGTTCCCGCCGCCGCGGAGGCCGCGGCGAGGATCAGGGGAAGGACGGCGACCGACGTCTTCACGATGCAGCTCCTTCCATCGGACGGACCGTGACCACATTGAACATCCCGGCATGCATGTGCAGCAATAGGTGACAGTGGAAGGCCCAGTCGCCGGGGTTGTCGGCGGTCAGGTCGAAACTGACCTTGCCGCCCGGCGGAACGTTGACAGTGTGTTTGAGCGGCTGGTGCCCGGCAGGGCCCCCGGTGACCAGTTCGAAGAAATGGCCGTGCAGATGGATCGGGTGCGCCATCATGGAATCGTTGACCAGGGTCACGCGCACCCGCTCGTCCCGCTCGAACCGGATCGGCTCGACCAGCTCGCTGAATTTTCGGCCGTCAAAGCCCCACATGAACCGCTCCATATTGCCGGTCAGATGGATTTCCATCGTCCGGGACGGGGGACGCTGATCCTTGTTGGGCTGGAGCGAGACGAGGTCGGTGTAGACGAGGACGCGATGCGGAACATCCTGAAGCCCGATCGGACGCTCGCCCATGCGGTTGGCCGGCGCCATCGCGATGGCATCGACGCCCACACCGACCGCCATGTCGGGCGGCGCATTCTCGGGATCGCGCATGTTCATTCCGGCCATGGAGCCGTGATCCATTCCAGGCATCGCCCCGGCAGGCTGGGCAGGCACGGCGCCGTGATCCATGCCCGCCATGGCTCCGCCGGAGGCTCCGGTCATGGCCCCGTGGTCCATCCCGGCCATGGCTCCGCCCGGCTGGGCTCCCATGGACCCGTGATCCATTCCGCCCATGCCGCCCATGTCCCCCATGCCCATGTCCTTCATGGTCAGGTTGGGAACCTCCCGCAGCGGCGGAACCTCGGCGGTCATTCCAAGACGCGGCGCCAGGGTCGCCCGCCCCATGCCCGATCGGTCGATGGCTTCGGAGACGATGGTGTAGGCGCGGTCCTCGGTCGGCTGGACGATGACGTCATAGGTCTCGGCCACAGAAATCTGGAACTCGTCGGTCTCGATCGGGCGCACATTCTCGCCGTCGGCCTGAACCACGGTCATCGGCAGTCCGGGAATTCGCACGTTGAAGATCGACATGGCCGAGGCGTTGATGATGCGCAACCGCACCCGCTCGCCGGGCCGGAACAGACCGGTCCAGTTCTCCCGCGGCCCGTGGCCGTTGATCAGATAGGTGTAGGTCGAGCCGTTGACGTCGAGGATGTCGCGCGGATCCATGCGCATCTCGCCCCACATCCGGCGCTCTTCCAGGCTCATCCGGTCGCTGCCGTCCAGCAGGCCGGCCAGGGTGGTGCGCTGGCGGTTGAAGTAACCGGGGCTCTTCTTGAGCTTGTCGAAGATTTCGTGCGGGTGCATGAAGCTCCAGTCCGACAGGACCAGCACATGTTCGCGGTCGTAGGCGACCGGGTCGGCGCCCGCCGGGTCGATGACGATGGGCCCGTAATGGCCGAGCGCCTCCTGCAGTCCTGAGTGGCTGTGGTACCAGAAGGTGCCGGACTGCCGGACCGGGAATTCGTAAACGAAGGTCTCGCGCGGGCGGATGCCGGGGAAGCTGACGCCCGGCACACCGTCCATCTGGAACGGCAGCAGGATGCCGTGCCAGTGGATGGATGTGTCCTCATCAAGCTGGTTCGTCACCGCGAGGCGGACGTTCTGGCCTTCGCGCAAACGGAGCACCGGCGCGGGAAGCACGCCGTTGATCGTTGTGGCCGTGGCGGTGCGCCCGTTCACGGTGAACGGCGACTGACCGATCGTCAGGTCGATGTTCGGGCCGGTGAGGGTCGGCAGGTCCGCCCGCAACCCCGGCGAACCTGTCTGGGCCCAGGCGGGCATCAAGCCCTGCAGGGCCGCGAGACCGCCTCCGGCGACAGCGCCGCGCAGCAGTAGTCGACGATCCAGCTTCATGGGATACTCCTGAAAGTCATGACCGCGCCTCCGTACGGCGACGATCTATAGGGATTTACGCAGGCGACGCGGTCGGCCCTCGCGACACGCTGCCGCAGAGCCGACCGCGCCGGCGGCCCTCGCGGCCGCCCGCCGAATTACCGCCG
The DNA here is from genome assembly GCF_041893865.1 of Brevundimonas staleyi. Lineage (GTDB taxonomy): Bacteria > Pseudomonadota > Alphaproteobacteria > Caulobacterales > Caulobacteraceae > Brevundimonas > Brevundimonas staleyi. The sequence goes on along the minus strand of NZ_CP169082.1, from coordinate 211,341 downwards.
CGCCAGAAGAGCCTTCATCTGGGCGATCTCCTGTTCCTGGGAGCGGACGATTTCCTCGCACAGACCGAGCACTTCCGGATCCGTCAGCGAGGCTTGCTGGCACATCAGGATGGCGCCGGAGTGGTGCGGGATCATCGAACGCAGGAACTCCGTGTCTCCCACCGCCGCCTGGGTCCGCATACCCCAGAAGCTGACCGCAAACACCAGGGCGGCAGCCCCGCCGATCAGCAGATTCGTCCGTTTCGACGGATACATCGACCGCATGAACACCAGCATGAGGATCGCCATAGGCGAGACCATCATGAGGGTCATGTAGACGTTGTTGAGGTTGAAGTAGAAATGATTGAGGGACGCGATCATCGTGTACATCACGAGGTACATGATGATGAAATCCAGGACGAGCTCGATCGCGAACGACCGATAGCTCCCCTTCATGGCGTGCATGGTCTTCATGTTTTCCATCGATTGTTCTTCCTCTACTCGCAAATCTGCAACGGGACTTCTCGCCGACGCCGGATCATCCTGCGCTGGCGGGATGAGCCTCCAGCCAGGCGCGCAGCTCCGCGATGTCCGCGGTCTGCATCTCGATCGTCTTCTGCGCCATGCGCCGGATGTCGGCGTCCTGGCTTTCGCGCAGCACCACCTGGGCCATGTCGAGGGCGCCCTGGTGATGCGCGATCATCTTGCGAGCCCAGGTCTGGTCCGTGTCGACCCCGGTCGCGGCCATCATGGCCTCCATCATTTTCGCTTCGGCCGGCGCGAACGGCGGCTCACCGCCTCCGCCCGGCGCTGCCGCACCGGCTGCGGCCCCCACGTTTGTTTCGAGCCAACGCTGGAGCTCGGCGATGTCCCCGGTCTGCATCTCGACGGTCTTCTGCGCCATCCGGCGAATGTCGGCATCCCGCGTGTCGCGCAGCACGATCTGGGACATATCGAGGGCGCCTTGGTGATGGGGGATCATCTTGCGGGCCCATGCCTCTCCGGCGCTGGCTCCCGTCGCCGACCTCATGGCCTCGTGCATCCTCGCCTCGGCGGCGGAGAAGGGCGTCTGCGCCATCGCCATGGGCTCCGGAGTCTGCGCCGACCCGTCGGCCTTGGAGGCCGCCGGCGGCTCGGCGGCCGGGCTGCACGCCGCCACGAGGAGAGCGGAACAGCCGGCGAGCAGAACCGACGAGCGTGTGAAGGTCAGGTTGAACATCGGGTGTCTCCGGCGTGGGCGGCGCCGGCGAATCGGCCGGCGGCTAGTTGAAGAGGGCGCCGGCGAGGCGGCGGCGGGACGCGGACTTGAACCGGGATCTCGGCGCCGTTGCGCAACCGGACATGAACGCCAGTTAAATCCGGGTCCTCCGACACGGTTCCGCCTTGATCAAATATACCCGAACGCTGTTGGATCAGGCGAGGGATCGGCTGCCGGAGTGCGTAATGGCGCAAACGCCGGTCGTCGCCTTCTCCTGGCCCCGGTCCCCCATGCCGCCCCCGTTAAAGTCTGACCGCACGAAGCCGCAGCGCATTGCCGATGACGCTCACGGAGGACAGGGCCATCGCCAACGCCGCCAGAGCCGGCGACAGCAGGAGGCCAAAGATCGGGTACAGCAGCCCCGCCGCGACCGGGATGCCCAGGGCGTTGTACCCGAAGGCGAAGACGAGATTCTGGCGAATGTTGCTCATCACCGCCTTCGACAGCTTGCGGGCCCGGACGATGCCCTGGAGGTCGCCCCCCAGCAGGGTGACGCCGGCGCTCTCGATCGCCACGTCGGAACCTGCGCCCATGGCCACACCAACATCGGCGGCGGCCAGGGCCGGGGCATCGTTGACCCCGTCGCCAGCCATGGCGACGATCCGGCCCTCGGCGCGCAGCCGCTCGACGACCGCCGCCTTGTCCTGCGGCAGGACCTCGGCCTGGACGTCGTCTATGCCGAGCCGGCGCGCCACCGCCTCGGCCGTGGTCCGGTTATCCCCGGTCATCATCACCAGGCGCAGGCCCGCGGCCTTCAGATCGCGAATGGCCCCGGCGGTCGTCGCCTTGACCGGGTCGGCGATGCCGAGGACGCCGGCCGCGGCCCCGTCCACGGCCACGAAGATCGCGGTGGCGCCGTCCTGGCGTAGCGCCTCGGCCTCGGCCTCGAGGGCGGCGACATCGACGCCGATCTCGCCGAGGTAGCGGCCGTTGCCGAGCGCCACGCGGCGGCCGTCGACCACCCCGGTGACGCCACGCCCGACCGGGCTGTCGAACTCCGAGGCCTCCGACAGCGCGAGCTTGCGATCCGTCGCGGCGCGGACGACGGCGTCGGCCAGCGGATGTTCGCTGGCCCGCTCCAGACTGGCGGAGAGTCTCAGAAGCTCGGTCTCGTCGAACCCGGGCGCGGGCCGGATCGCCGTGACCGACGGGCGCCCCTCGGTCAGGGTGCCGGTCTTGTCGAGCACCAGGGTGTCGACCTTTTCGAAACGCTCCAGCGCCTCGGCGTTCTTGATCAAGACCCCGGTGTGGGCGCCGCGCCCCACCCCGACCATGATGGAGATCGGCGTTGCCAGGCCCAGCGCGCAGGGACAGGCGATGATCAGCACCGAGACCGCGGCGACCAGCGCGTAGGACAGGCGCGGTTCGGGACCGACCAGGCCCCAGACGAGGGCGGCGAGAACCGCGATGCCGATCACTGCCGGCACGAACCAGCCGGACACCTTGTCGGCCAGCCGCTGGATCGGCGCGCGGCTGCGCTGGGCCTGGGCCACCATCTGGACGATCTGCGCCAGCAGGGTGTCGGCGCCGACCTTGTCAGCCCGCATCACGAACGAGCCGGTCTTGTTGAGCGAACCGGCGACGACCTTGTCCCCGACGCCCTTGGTCACCGGCATGGATTCACCCGTGACCAGGGACTCGTCGATGGTTACGCGACCGTCCAGAATCTCGCCATCGACCGCCACCTTCTCGCCGGGGCGGACGCGCAGCCGGTCTCCGACGGCGACCATGTCGAGCGTGACGTCCTCGTCGCCGCCGTCGTCACGGAGCCGCCGCGCGGTCTTGGGCGCCAAATCAAGCAGCGCCCGGATGGCGCCGGACGTCTGTTCGCGGGCGCGCAGCTCAAGAATCTGGCCCACCAGAACCAGGACGGTGATGATGGCCGCTGCCTCGAAATAGACCGGCGCGCTGCCGTCCATCCGGCGGACCGCCGCCGGGAACAGAGCCGGCGCCAGCACCGCGACCACGCTGTAGATCCAGGCCGCGCCGACGCCGATGGCGATCAGGGTGAACATGTTGAGGCTGCGGTTGCGGAGGGAAGCCCAGCCCCGCTGGAAGAACGGCCAGCCGGCCCACAGCACCACGGGCGTCGCCAGCGCGAACTGGATCCAGTTGGAGGTTTGGCCCGAAATCCGCATCGCCAGTCCGGTCAGATGGCCGCCCATCTCGAGCGCGAAGACGGGCAGGGTCAGGACCGCGGCAACCCAGAGGCGGCGGGTGAAGTCGATCAGTTCGTGATTGACCGGCGCCTCGGCGGTGACGGTCTCCGGCTCCAGCGCCATGCCGCAGATCGGGCAGGAGCCCGGGCCCTCCTGGCGCACCTCCGGATGCATCGGGCAGGTGTAGATGGCGCCCGGGATGACAGGCGCCGGTTGCCGGGCCTCGCCGAGATAGCGGTCCGGATCGGCGATGAATTTGGTCCGGCAGCCCGCCGAACAGAAGAAATAGTCCTTATCGTCGTGGGCCGCCCGATGCGCTGTGGTCGCCGGATCGACGGTCATGCCGCAGACCGGATCGACCGCCTTCGCGCCGCTGTCCGCCGATTTGGCCGAACAGCAGCTGTGGTCGGGCGGATGCGAAGGGGAGGGCATGGACATGGCGGGCTCCTTGAAACAGCTGGACGCCATATATACCCTAAGGGGGTATCGCGCAAGGCGCTGTCCTGGGGTATGGTCGAACGGTCAGAGCGAGGAATTGGATGCAGACGGAAACAAAACCCAAGGTGTTGAACCGCCTGAACCGGATCGAGGGCCAGGTGCGCGGCATCGCCCGGATGGTCGAGGAGGACCGCTACTGCGTGGAGGTCCTCACCCAGCTCCAGGCCGTACGGGCGGCCCTGCTGCGCGTCGAGAGCGAGGTGCTCAGAGACCACCTTGACCACTGCGTCATGGGGGCGATGACCGGCGACGATCTCTCCGATCGCAAGGCCAAGGCCACAGAACTGATCGACCTTCTCGGACGCGCCTCGCGGTAGCGCAGGACATTTCCCTAGACATCCCGTCGGATTGGTTCGGCGAGCGTCTTAAAATATCCTCTCGGGTAGTCGGGCCGACCGCCGATCTGGCCTGCCCGGGGCGTGTGGACCCCGGACCGGAAACTTGCCCAAGAGATGATCCCACAGGCTGGTGAACAGGCCGAAAAACCCACGGAAAATCACGGGAGCGTAGCAAAGACGTGGAGCCTGCATCTGCGCCTAGGCCAGGACCTTGAGGCGCCGACCGCCCAGGCTCCCGGGCGACGGCTCCGGGCGCCGGGTCCTCAGACGGCTTGAGGAGCGCCCCTTCAAGGCGTGCATCCAGCTTACATACCTTGACGCCGAGCTGTTCTTTGAAGCCCGCCACGATGCGGTCCGGCTGGGCCTCAGGGCTCGACAGGGCCGTCGGAGAGGGCGGAATGACGAGGCGAGGGCCGGCCGATCAGCGCCAGAAGGCCCGATGACGATCGCCTGACGGCTCAGGGCGGACGGTCGTCCAGAACCACGCGGACCGAGCCCGCGCGAGCCACGGTCAGCTGGATTGCGACATGGGTGGGCGACGTGGTCTTCGTGCGCGCCCGCATAGACGGCCCATCCATCGCCCATGGAGAAAACCGCGCTCGATGAGATCCAGGCCATCGTTCACCACGGCCCGCGCTGAACTGTGGGCTGAGCCGGTGGCACGCGTCATCCCGCCTTCCGATGAAACCTGCAAGCCGACCGCCATGAGCCCGCGAGCGGCGCAGGATCAGATCATGGCCTTTTCTCCAGCGCGGCAGGCCTGACCCCCGGATGCGAGAGGATGAGGGATGGCGGCGACCGATGCGTATACCAATTAAGCGGTCCGTCCTGTGCCGCCCGCCGTGGGGGCCATCGTTCATGACGTCCGTTTCTCCGACTCACGAAGGCTACCCGGCTGATCTGAGGGCCCTGACCAGCCTGCGGGCCTTCCTGGCCATGGGCGTGGTGCTGTTCCACTACCAGCTTCAGTGGGATCCGGCCCTGGGCTACAGCCCGATCATCGAGCGAAGCCGGCTGGGGGTCGACGCCTTCTTCATGCTGTCGGGCTTCATTCTGGCCCACGTCTACGGCCCCGCTTTCGCCGCAGGAACGTTCAGCTACAGGCGCTTCCTCGTGGCCCGCTTGGCTCGGCTCTATCCCCTCCATCTGGCGATTTTAGGCGGTGTTCTGATCATGGTGCTCGGAGCTTCAATCTCTGGCGTTCCGTTCGATCTCTCGACCTACACGACAGAGGGCTTCTTCAAGACCCTGTTCCTGGTACAGGCGTGGTTTCCAAGCGAAATCGGATACAATTGGAGCGGCCCGTCCTGGTCGCTCTCGGCGGAATGGTTCGCCTATCTGCTGTTCCCGGCCTACGCCCTTCTCTCCATCCGGATGAGACATCGTCCTTGGTTCCTGCTCGGCTTGGGCATCGTCAGCTATGTTGTCATCGACGCGGCCTACGTCTCAACCTTCGGCAAGGTTCTGCCTCGGGCCGAGGACGACATGGGCATCTTGCGCATAGCGCCGGCCTTTCTGATCGGCATGGCGCTCTACGGCTTGGGCCATCGCTGGCGCTGGAGCCGGCCCGTCGCCATCGCCGCCGCCCTGGCTGCTACCCTCGTGTTGCTCGGCGCTATGCAGCTGTCGTTGGACGACCGGATCATCGTCGCCCTCTCAGCCCCCGTTATCCTGACCTGGTCCCTGCTCGCACGCGCGGACTGCGAGGGGCCTCTCGCCGCCCCTGCGCTGGTTTTCGCCGGTGAAGCCTCCTTCGCCCTCTATCTCGTGCACATGCCCGTCCTCGTCGCCTTCAAGGGCGTGGTCGCCGAACTGCGCGGCATCGACAGCGCCTTCCGCATCACGCCAGTCGAACTGGCAGGGTTGTTCGTCGTCACGGCGCTGATCGCGGCGGCCCTGCATCTGCTCGTTGAGAAACCTGGGCGAACCTGGATCCGACGCCGGTTCGAAAGCCGGCGAGCCCGGCCCGCAGCGCCGGCCTGACCCCGGGCCACGAGACGTGGGTACTGCCTCGGCGTCGGTCAATCCCGACCGGTCGGCGCCGCACTGGCGCCGCAGCGACCCGCAGCCCACCAAGAAAACATTTTGAGAATGATAGTGAGTCACTCCCATGCCGCCCCTTACCACGACTGGCGGATCGATCAATGTTCGCATCGTCGCAGCCGTCAACGGAGCTCCCGACCTCCGCCATCACGTATCCACCTGAAGGACGAATCCTAGCCATATCGTGATGCGGCAACCTCGACCGTTGCCATTGGGATCGGGTCGCACTATGGCGGATGAAGGAGCCGTTCAATCTTGTCTCGCCTGTTTCGCACCATTTGCGTCAGCCTGTGCGCCGCCCTCGTGGCGACGTTGAGCCTGCATGGGGTTCAGGAAGGGCGGCACCAGATTGCCCATGCGTCGGATTGGCCGGCAGTCGCGATCGGCCACGGTGATCACGCAGAGATCGCGGACGTCGATCATGGCTCGCTGCACGTCCATATCGCCCCCGACGCGCCAGCCGAGGATCCACTGGATCAAGCCGAAGACGGCGAAGACGAGGGCGAGGCCGGGCGTCCAGCAAGCCATCACCACCATACGAGCGGCGACAGCCACACCGCCATCCCGATCCTCAACCGCGATCTGAGCCCCCTCGTCGCCATGAACGCCGTGCTGATCCAGCCGGCGGGCGATGGCGCACGTCCGGCCCACGACGGCGACGGGCCTGAATACCCTCCCAGACGGACGCGCACGATCATCTGATCCGACGCGGCCAATCGGTCGCGCGTGCACCCCCGTTTCCCGGAGAGAATCCCTTGAAGACCCCATCGTCCGGCATTGCCGGGCCGTGGGCGCGACTGACGGCCGTGTCGGCCCTCGCGCTCATTCTGGCGGCCTCGCTGCCGCCGACCCTTGCTGTCGCACAGGATGCGGCGGCCACGTCCACCGCGCCTGTACTGTCGCTGGACGAGGCGCTGCGTCGAGCCGCCCTGGTCGATCCCTCACTGGCACCGACCCAGGCCCGGCGACAGGCGTCGCGGGCAGCCGTGCGTCAGGCGGACGTTCGTCCCAACCCCACGCTTGGGGTGATGGTCGAGAACTTTCCGACCATCGGCGGAGGCGACCTGTTCCGTCGGACCGAGACCACGCTCACAGCCGAGCGACGGTTCGAGCGGGGCGGTGACAGGTCCGCCCGTGTCTCTCTCGCCGAAGCCGAAGGGCTGCTGGTCGACGCCACCGCGCGCATTCGCCAGTTGGACCGGCTCGAACAGGTGCAGCGCGCCTGGGCGGAAGCTCTGGCGGCTCAGGCCGAGTTGGAGATCGCCCGCGAGCGCCTTGACCTCGCCGAACGGTTCCAGACCGAGGTCGGTCGCCGCGTGGACATGGCGCGCGATCCTCTGTTCGCCGGGGCGCGCGCCGAGGCCGAACTGGCTCAGGCCCAGATCGACTTCGATCAGGCCGGGATTACCGTCCGGGTCGCCAACATTTCGCTGGCCCGGTTCTGGGATGGGTCATCGGACTTCACCCTTGGCGCCGAGACCTTCGCCGACACCCGGTCGGCGCTCGACGTCACGGATGGGGTCGCCCAGGCGGACCTGGACATCTTCGTCGCACAGCGCGACATCGCCGTCGCCCGGGTGGCGGTGGAGACGGCCCGCGCCCGGTCGGACGCCACGGTCAGCGCCGGCGTCCGTCACTTCGGGGACGGCAACGACCTCGGCTTTGTCGTCGGCGCGTCGATTCCCCTTGGTCGCTACGACCAGAACCTCGGGGCCATCGACCGCGCCCGAGCGGAGGGGCTGGCCGCCGAGGGTGATCTCGCCGCCGCCCGCATCGACCGTGAACGTGAGATCGCGCGCCTGCAGGTTCAGGTCATGGCCCGAGCCAGCGAAGCTCGCAGGATCGGGCAGGAAACCCTTCCCCAGGCCGAGCGCGCCGTCGTTCTGGTGCGCGACGGCTTCAACAGGGGCGGCTTCACCTACAACGACGTCATCTCCGCCCAGACCGCCCTGCTGCAGACCCGCGCCCGCCGCGTCGCGGTGCTCAAGCAATTCCATATCGATCGCGCCCGCCTCGACAGACTGACCGGCGCGCACGGCGCCCTGATCCTCGCCCTGGAGACTCAACCATGATCCGCCTGACACCTTCGCGGCGCTGGCTCGTTGCGTCCGCGATCGTCCTCGCCTTCGCCGCCGCCGCTTGCGGAGACAAGCCCGCCGAAAAGGCAGGCGAAAACGGCGAGGCTGCCGCCGCCGACTATGAGCGTGGCCCTCACCGAGGCCGGATGCTCCGCGACGGAGACTTCGCCCTTGAGATCACCATCTTCGAGGAAGGACCAGAGCCCCTGTTCCGGCTCTATCCCTATCTGAAGGACAAGCCGCTCGATCCACGTCAGGTCCAGGCGACCATGGCCCTGACCCGTCTCGGGCCGAAGGTCGATCGGTTCACCTTCATCCCGACCGAGGACTATCTCGCCAGCCCCGGTGTCGTCTCCGAGCCGCACTCCTTCGACGTGGCGGTCGCGGCGACCCAGAACGGCAAGCGATCGACCTGGGCCTACCAGTCCTATGAGGGTCGCACCGTCATCTCAGCCGACGCCGCCCGCGCCGGTGGCGTCACCACGCAGCGCGCCGGTTCCGCAGTCCTGGGCGAGTCTCTGCCGTTGAGCGGTCGGGTCGAGATCACGCCTGAGGGCCAGAGCGATGTCTTCGCCCGCTATCCGGGTCGGGTGATGGCGTTGAACGTCGAACTGGGCCAGCGCGTATCGCGAGGCCAGGTTGTGGCGCGGGTCGAGTCCAGCGAGAGCCTCCAGACCTATTCCGTCACCGCGCCGATCTCCGGCGTCATCATGGCCAAGAACGTCAACGCCGGGGCCATCACCGGCGCGGGCGGCGAGCCGATGCTGGTGATCGGCGACCCAACCCGCCTCCATGCCGAGTTCGCCCTCTATCCGCGCGATGCAGAACGTGTCCGCCGGGGCCAGCGGGTCGAGGTCACCAGTCTGGCAGGTGACCACCGTTTCAATGGCGTCATCGAAACCATCCTGCCCGGCTCTGATCCGATGAGCCAGACCCTGATCGCCCATGTCGAACTGGCCTATCAGGGCGGCGTCTGGCGGCCGGGCCTGGGAGTACAGGGCACCGTTCAGGTCGGTGAGGGTGCAGTGCCTCTCGCCGTCCAGACCAAGGCCATCCAGCCGTTCCGCGATTTCCAGGTCGTCTACGCCAAGGTCGGCAACACCTATGAGGTGCGGATGCTCGAACTGGGCCGAAGGACCGACGAGTGGACCGAGGTGCTTGGCGGGCTCGAACCCCGAACCGAATACGTCGTGGACGGCGCCTTCCTCATTCGCGCGGACATCGAAAAGTCCGGCGCGAGCCATGATCACTAGGGGGCGCGAGAACCATGCTTGCACGCATCATCGCCCTGTCGATCCGCTTCCGATGGGCGGTCATGGGGCTCGTCCTCCTGGCCTGCGCCATCGGCGTCTGGAGCTTCCAGCGCCTGCCGATCGACGCCACTCCGGACATCACCAACGTCCAGATTCAGATCAACACCGAAGCCCCCGGCTATTCGCCGCTGGAGGCCGAACAGCGCATCACCTTCCCCGTCGAGACCGCCGTCGCAGGCGTTCCGGGCCTTCAATACACCCGCTCGGTTTCGCGATACGGGTTGAGCCAGGTGACCGTCATCTTCGACGACGGCACCGACATCTATTTCGCACGCCAACTGGTGAATGAGCGCCTCCAAAGCGCCCTCGGTCAGCTTCCCCCCGGCGTCACCCCTGAACTTGGCCCTATCGCCACCGGCCTCGGGGAGATCTTCATGTATACGGTCGAGGCCGAGCCGGGTGCACGACGTCCCGACGGCCAGCCCTATACGACCGAAGACCTGCGCACGCTTCAGGACTGGGTCATCCGGCCCCAGCTTCGCAACACGCGCGGTGTCACCGAGGTCAACACCGTCGGCGGCTACGAGCGTCAGTATCACGTCACACCCGATCCGCAGCGGCTGGCGGCCTACGGGGTGACCATGGCCGAGGTGGTCGAAGCGCTGGACAACAACAACGCCAACGTCGGCGCGGGCTATGTCGAGCGCTTCGGCGAACAGTATCTGATCCGGGTGCCGGGGCAGGCTTCGACGAGTGAAGACCTGGGCAACATCGTGATCGCCACGCGTGGGGGCGTTCCGATCCGCATCCTGGACGTCGCCGACATCGGAATGGGCCAGGAACTTCGCACCGGCGCCGCGACCGAGAACGGCAAGGAGACGGTCCTTGCGACGGTTCTCATGCTGGCTGGCGAGAACAGCCGTATCGTCGCCCAGGCCGCCGCCGCCAGCCTGCAGGAAGCCGCCAAGGCCCTGCCGCCCGGTGTCGTCGCCACGCCGGTCTACGACCGCACCGAACTGGTGGAACGCGCCATCCACACCGTCGAAAAGAACCTCGTCGAGGGCGCCCTGCTGGTCATCGTCGTGCTGTTCCTGCTGCTCGGCAACATCCGCGCGGCCCTGATCACGGCGGCGGTCATTCCCGTCACCATGCTGATGACCATCACCGGCATGGTGCGGACCGGAACCTCCGGCAATCTGATGAGCCTCGGCGCGCTCGACTTCGGCCTGATCGTGGACGGCGCCGTCATCATCGTCGAGAACTGCCTCAGGCGCTACGGCGAGGCCCAGCATCGCCTGGGTCGTATCCTGACCCGCGAGGAACGGTTCGATCTGGCGGCGACCGCCTCCAGCGAGGTAATCCGGCCCTCGCTATTCGGGGTCATGATCATCACCCTGGTCTATGTCCCCATCTTCGCCCTGACCGGGGTGGAGGGGAAGACCTTCCACCCGATGGCGATCACCGTCGTCATCGCCCTGACGGCAGCGCTCCTGCTGTCCCTGACCTTCGTACCCGCCGCCGTCGCCATGTTCGTCACCGGCAAGGTCGAGGAGAAGGACAGCTTCCTGATGCGCTGGGCCCGGGTGGGTTATCAGCCGGCGCTCGACTTCGCGCTCAGGACCCGCAGCCTGATGATCGGCATTGCGGTCGTGCTGGTGCTGCTCGCCGGGTTCGGGGCGTCGCGGATGGGCTCGGAGTTCGTGCCCAATCTCGACGAAGGCGACATCGCCATGCACGCCCTGCGCATCCCGGGCACCAGCCTGACCCAGGCCGTGCAGATGCAGACTGCGTTGGAAGCCCGCATCGCCCGCTTCCCCGAGGTGGAGCGGGTCGTGGCCAAGATCGGCACCGCCGAGGTCGCCACCGATCCGGTGCCGCCCTCGGTCGCCGACACCTTCATCATGCTGAAGGACAGGAAGGATTGGCCGAACCCTCGCAAGTCTCGCGGCGACCTCGTCGCCGAGATGGAAGAGGCCGTGAATGAGATTCCCGGCAGCAAATACGAGTTCACCCAGCCGATCCAGATGCGGTTCAACGAACTGCTGAGCGGGGTGCGGGCCGACGTCGCCATCAAGGTCTATGGCGACGATCTCGACGAACTGCTGCGCCTCGGCGCCGAGATCGAAGCCATCGTGGCCTCGGTGGACGGGGCCGCCGATCCCCAGACCGAACAGATCACCGGCCTGCCGGTGCTCCAGATCACACCCAACCGACCCGCCATGGCGCGCCTTGGCCTGAGCATCGAAGACGTCCAGTCGGTTATCTCCACCTCGATGGGCGGCACGACCGCCGGGCAAATCTTCGAGGGTGACCGTCGTTTCGACGTCGTTGTCCGCCTGCCCGAGCGTCTGCGCGCCGACACCAACGCCATCGGTCGTCTCCAGGTCCCGCTCCCGGCGGGCGAAGGACAGCCGCGTCAGTTCGTGCCCCTGAATGAGGTCGCCACGATCGAACTCACAAAGGGTCCGAACCAGATCAGCCGAGAGAACGGCAAACGCCGCATCGTGACCACGGCCAATGTCCGCGACCGCGACCTGGGTTCGTTCATCCGCGAGGTTCAGGACCGGGTCGATGCTGAGGTCGCCATACCGGCCGGCTATTGGGTCACCTATGGCGGAACGTTCGAGCAGTTGATCTCGGCCGCCAAACGATTGCAACTCGTGGTTCCCGCGGTGTTGCTGCTGATCTTCGGCCTGCTGTTCGCCTTGTTCCGCTCGGTCAAGGACTCGGCCATCGTTTTCTCCGGCGTGCCTCTGGCCCTGACCGGAGGGGTGGCCGCCCTGATGCTGCGTGGGCTGCCTCTGTCGATCTCGGCGGGGGTCGGATTCATCGCCCTGTCCGGGGTCGCCGTGCTCAACGGTGTCGTCATGGTCACCTTCATCCGCAGCCTGATCGCCGAAGGGAAGCCTCTTGGCGAGGCAATCCGGGAGGGGGCGCTGACCCGTCTTCGCCCGGTGCTGATGACGGCGCTCGTCGCCAGCCTCGGCTTCGTGCCCATGGCCTTGAACGTCGGAGCCGGCGCCGAGGTCCAGCGCCCGCTGGCCACGGTCGTCATCGGCGGGATCATCTCCTCGACCCTGCTGACCCTGCTCGTGCTCCCCGCCCTCTACAGCCTCGTCCACGGCCGCCCGTCTTCGCCGAACGGCGTCAGACGGTCGTGGCGTGAGCGGCTTCCCTTCGCATACTCCCGGAGGACTTCATGAACCCGCGTCTCCAGCGCGCGACCGCCTGGTTGCGAACGCCCATCGGCCTGCTGAGCGCAGGCCTGTTGGTGCTCTTCCTCAACGGCCTGTTCACCGCCACCCTGGCGCACGGGGTGGCGGCAGGGGACAAGGGCTACATCCAGGAGACGTCCGGCATCGTCTTCTGGCCCTTCGTCTATCTGGGGGCCAAGCACATGGTCACCGGTTACGACCATCTGCTGTTCCTGTTCGGGGTGATCTTCTACCTCTACCGCCTCAAGGATATCAGCCTCTACGTCACCATGTTCGCCGTCGGGCATTCGACGACCCTGCTGCTGGGCGTGATGCTGAACGTCAACGTCTCCAGTTATCTGATCGACGCCATCATCGGCCTGTCCGTCGTCTACAAGGCGCTCGACAACATGGGGGCCTACCGACGCTGGTTCGGTGTCCAGCCGGACGCCAGGGCCGCGACCCTGGCGTTCGGTCTGTTCCACGGCCTGGGTCTGGCGACCAAACTGCAGGACTTCCAGCTGTCTTCAGACGGCCTCTTGGTCAACCTGATCGCCTTCAACATCGGCGTGGAGATCGGCCAGCTTCTGGCGCTCGGAGCCATCCTGATCGCCATGGGATTCTGGCGCCGGACCGCCAGCTTCGGGCGCCACGCCTATCTGGCCAACGTCATCCTCATGATCCTCGGTTTCATCCTGACGGGCTATCAGCTCGTCGGCTTCTTCGTCGCCTGACGGGAGACCTTCCATGCAAAATCTCAATCAACCCGATCCCGCCGAACTGCCGTCGACGGCCAAGCTGCTCAAGTCTACCGGCGTCGCCGTCGTCATCGCCTCGGCCCTGCTGGTCACCGTGGTCCTTCCAGCCGAGTACGGCGTCGATCCTACCCGCATCGGCTCGGTCTTCGGGCTGACCGAGATGGGCCGGATCAAGCGCCAACTCGCCGTTGAAGCTGCGGCTGAAGCGGCCTCAACGGCGGCGGTCATTACATCCACGAGGACCGCGCCTGCCTTGCCGGCAGCCGCACCAGTGGGCTCACCAGACACCGCAACTCAGGAGCCGGCCAGGTCTGCCAAGACCGAAGCCGTCCCGCCAGCGGTCACGACCCAGACGGCAGCCGCAGCTACGACAACCAATGGCGCATCGGCGGGTCGCAGCCATCGCACGTCCCTGACCCTTGAGCCTGACGAGGGGGCCGAGATCAAAATGGCCATGGGGGACGGCGCGAAGGCGAACTTCACCTGGTCCACCAGTGGCCCGGCGGTGAACTATGACACCCATGGTGACGGCCAAGGGATCACCTATCACGGCTATAGCAAGGGAACCTCCGCCCGCGAGACGGGGGTGCTAACGGCCGCTTTCGCGGGTCATCACGGCTGGTTCTGGCGTAACCGCAGCGGCGAGCGTGTCACCATCACGCTTCAAACCTCGGGCGACTACGAGAGCGTCGATTTCGTCGACTGAGGCTTACGGTCGGATGTCTCCCGCCTTGGGCTCACTCCTTCGTCGTCGGCCATCGCGGGTGGCGCTCGTCGATGACGAAGGGATGGCTGTGCAACGCCTCTCCGGATTGACCGTCCAGATGCGGATCGTCTTCGGCCGGTGCGTCATGCCGATGCGGCAGGTCCGTCGGGTCGTTCGCAGGCCAGACTACAAATCCTAGGACCGTTCCGAACGCGCACAGGGCGGCCAGCACCAGAAAGGCCGCGCTGGGGTCCGCAGCCGCGCTGACCAGACCGGCGACCGGATAGGCGATCAGCCAGGCGGCGTGGGACAGGGCGAACTGCGCCGCGAACAGGGCCGGACGATCCTGTGCGTTGGAAGACCGACGCAAGGCGCGACCCGCCGGTGTGAGGGTCAGCGAATAGCCGACGCCCATGACGGCCCAGAGGATGAGCAGGGCGACATAGGTGGTCGCCAGCACCGATCCCCCAAGCAGCACCAGGGTCATGATCGCGGCGCCCCACAACATGGCGGTCCGGTCTGCGACCCGGTCCAGCAGGCGAGGCAGGGCGATCGCCGCCGCCATCGACCCCGCCCCGAAAGCCGCTAGCGCCCAGGCGGCGGCTTGGCCGGACATGGCGAAGCGGGACTGCACCAGGACGACCGTGTTGACGAACACCATGGCCCCGCCGGCGGCCTCGGCGATGCTGATGGCGATCAGACCGCGCAGACGTGGCGTCAAAGCGAACAGGCGAACCCCGCCCGTGAGCCGCTGGATGAAGGGTTTCTGAGCCGTCTGCGTCAGTACCGGCAGTGCAGCCGTGACGACGAAAAGGGCCGAGATAACGAAGCCGAGGGACGTCCCGGCGAACAGATTGTTGTAGCTCATGAAGGCGAGGAGCACGGCCGCCAGCACGGGACTGGCCACGCTCTCGAGATCGGCCGCGAGGCGCGAGAGCGACAGGGCCTTGGTGTATTCCGCCTCGTCAGGCAGCAGGTCGGGGATCATCGCCTGGAACGCCGGGGTGAAGGCCGCCGAGGCGACGTACAGCACCGTCATCAGGGCATAGACCTCCCAGGCCTCGCCAACGAACGGCAAGGCGCCGGCGACACAGGCCCGGACGACATCCAGCGAGACCAGCAGGGCCTTGCGGGGAAGCCTGGCCGCCAGGGCGCTCGCGAAGGGCGCGACGCCGATATAGGCGATCATCTTGATGGCCAGGGCCATCCCCAAGACTTCGCCGGCATTGGCCCCGGCCAGATCATGCGCCAGCAGACCCAGCGCCACCGTCGCCATGCCCGTGCCGAGCAGGGCCGCGACCTGAGCCGTAAACAGGTGCCGATAACCGGCATGTCGGAGCGGGGAAAACATCGAAGATCATCCTGCGGGTCGAGCCAGGGGGCTAGCCTTATCCCCTCCGGGGGGATAGCATCTTGCTATGGCCCACGTCGTCCATAAATCCCATCCCGAGATCGTCAATCGGCTCAAACGCGCCGAGGGACATCTGCGGAAAACCATCGCCATGATCGAGGGCGGCCGCACCTGCCTCGACCTCGCCCAGCAGCTTCACGCAATCGAGAAGGCCGTGGCGGCGGCCAAGAAGGCCCTGATCCACGATCACATCGACCATTGCCTCGCCCATGCGGCGGAGGGCGATCCGGCTGAGGCGCGGCAGGCCATGGCCGAGTTCAAAGACATCACCAAATACCTGTGAGACGCCGATGACTCCGTTTGCGGACCTGCTCGCGCAGGGCTCGGCCCATGCCTGGCTGTTCATTCCCTCGGCCCTCCTTCTCGGGGCGCTTCACGGTCTTGAGCCGGGGCATTCCAAGACCATGATGGCGGCCTTCATCGTCGCCGTGCGCGGGACGGTCTGGCAGGCGGTATTGCTCGGGCTTTCGGCGACCTTGTCGCACACGGCCATCGTCTGGGCGATCGCCCTGACCGGTCTTTACTTCGGTCAGTTCTTCGACATCGAAGCCTCGGAGGGCTGGTTCCAACTGGCCTCGGCCGTGATCATCCTCGGTGTCGCCGCATGGATGCTGTTGGCCACATGGCGCGAGCAGAACGCCGTCCATAACGAGCATGATCATGACCACACCCACGACGAGACGCGCTGGATCGACACGGGCCATGGCGTCGTCAGCCTGAGTATCTTCGAGGACGGTATTCCGCCGCGCTTCCGGTTTGCCCCCGATCACGGTCCTGTCCCGAGGGCCGGCGACATCAAGGTCGCCACCACGCGCGCGGACGGCTCCGTCCAGACATTCCACTTCGAGACACGCGACGGCTATCTCGAATCGGCTGACGTCATTCCCGAACCCCACGCCTTCACGGCGCGGCTGGTTCTGGGCCACGGCAATCACACCCATGACTTCGACGTCGAGTTCGCCGAACACGATCACGAGCATGGTCATGACCACGGCGGCCTGGATGTCTCAAACCCCGGCCACCAGGACGCCCATGAACGCGCCCACGCCAACGACATCAAGAAACGGTTCGCCAACCGCAAGGTGACCACCTGGCAGATCATGCTCTTCGGCCTGACAGGCGGCCTGATCCCGTGCCCGGCCTCGATCACCGTCCTGCTGCTCTGCCTGCAGCTGAAGCAGGTGGCCTTGGGTGCGACCCTCGTCCTGTGCTTTTCGATCGGATTGGCGGCGACCATGGTCACCGTCGGTGTCGCAGCGGCGATCGGGATGCGGCATGCGGAGAAGCGCTGGTCGGGAGGTTTCGCGGCTTTTGCGCGGAAAGCGCCCTATTTTTCAGGCGGGCTGATCGCCATCGTCGGCCTGGTTCTCACCTGGCAGGCCGTCGTGGCCCTGGCCGGGTAGTTCCTTCATGACCGGCACGCCCTGTATCGATATCTGCACCTTCGACGGCCGCTCGGGTCAGTGCGAAGGCTGTGGTCGAACGCGCCCGGAGATAGCGGGCTGGCGCAAGCTTAGTCCCTATCAGAAGAGAACCATCGAACGGGATCTGCCGCGTCGTCTCGCCAGGCTTTCAGCCAACCTCACACCGAAACCGACGGTGTGAAAAGAGACGTGAGGCCGTGGCCATCGCTCCGGTCCACCTTGCGGGTTACGGCGTTTGAGACCCGACGACGTCTCATTCTGACCGGCGCTGGCGAGATAGCGGTCGAGAATGAACTGGTCGAGAGGCACGCCGACCGCCCATCTCGGGAGCTGTTTCGTGCTTCATCCTCGAACGCTATGCTTCCGCTTCTGGGTGCTTTTGCGAGTGATGCCGGTTCTTATCTAGCTGTACTGTAAGCCTTTTTGGAACCTTGAAGCTTTCGCGCGATTAGCGTTCGGGTCGCAACCGATGCCGACCGGAGCGAACCTCGATGCCGGCTTCCGCCAAACTTCTCTCCATCGCGACCGCAAACGCGCCGAATGTCATGACCCAGACGGACGTGGTCCGGGTCGCTCAGGCGCTGTTTAGAGACCGGTTTCCCGGAATCGACCGGATGCTGCCCGTGTTCGACACTGCGGGGATCAGGACGCGGCAATCGGCCATGCCCCTGGATTGGTATCTCACTCCACGGAGTTGGCCGGAACGGACCCAGGCCTATCTCGACATCGCGGTCGGCATGTTGGCCAGAGCCGCGGAAGCGGCTCTCGATCAAGCAGGCCTGAAAGGTTCCGATGTCGACGTGGTCATCACGGTCTCATCGACGGGCATCGCCACGCCCAGCCTTGAGGCCCGCGCCATGGCCCGGATGGGATTTCGCTCCGATGCAGCGCGGGTCCCGGTCTTCGGCCTCGGCTGCGCCGGCGGAGCGACGGGCCTCGCCCTTGCGGGAAGGCTGGCCCAGGCCTCGCCGGGGGCCGTGATCCTTGTGGTCGTGGTCGAGCTCTGCACCCTTTCGTTCCGGATGGAGGATCTGACCAAGGCGGACATTGTTGCGACGGCGCTGTTCGGCGACGGGTCGGCCGCCTGTGTGGTGCGCTGCGGCGAGGCGGGCTTCGCCTCGATCGAGGCGGCGGGCGAACACACCTGGCCCGGAAGTCTGGACGTCATGGGCTGGCGCGTCGGCCCGACCGGTCTGGGCGTGATCTTCGACCGCGCCATTCCTCCGTTCGCCCGCGAAAACCTTCGACCGGCGATGGTCGGGATGCTCGAACGCCAGGGCCTGGAGCTTGAGGATGTTGATCGTTTCATCTGTCACCCGGGCGGAATGAAGGTCATCGACGCCCTGGAGGGATCCCTGTCCCTCGATCAGGGCAGTCTGGATCACGAACGGGAGGTTCTGGCCGACCACGGCAACATGTCCGCGCCGACGGTCCTCTACGTCCTCGACCGGGCGAGACGACGGGGCCTGCCGAACCGGTCGGTCGTGACCGCCCTGGGGCCAGGTTTCACCCTCAGCACCGTGACCCTGAGGGCGGCGGCGTGATGTTGTCCATCGTCGTCCTCGCCCTGGTGACCGCGCAGCGGCTCGGGGAACTGGTTCTGGCCGAGTATAACACTCACCGTCTGCGCGCCCAGGGCGCCGTCGAGACGGGCGCGGACCACTACGTCTTCATCGTCCTCCTGCACGGGGCCTGGCTTCTGGGACTGTGGGCGTTCGCGTGGGACAGGCCGGTCAACCTTGCCCTGCTCGCCGTCTTCGTTCTGCTCCAGGCAGGCCGGGTCTGGGTGATCGCCACTCTCGGTTCCCGCTGGACGACCCGGATCATCACCTTGCCAGGCGCGCCGCTGGTCACTCGGGGGCCTTATCGCTTCGTCTCCCATCCCAACTATGTCGTGGTCGCCCTCGAGATCGCGGTCCTGCCGCTGGCCTTCGGACTGGTCGGCTATGCGATCATATTCAGCCTTCTCAACGCAGCGATGATGTGGGTGCGCATCCGCAGCGAGGCCCGGGCTCTTTCGGCGGCAACCGCCGGAGCGCAGCCGGGATAGGAGACCGCTCGAGGCCTTCCTGTCGTGTCAGCAGGCGCGGATCCTGGCGGTGAGCTTAGCAACTCTGGTGCGAAGCCCCGTCCACCAGCCAAGCGGCTTTTTGGTTTTAGGCGGTCCAGCAAGTTCGCGGCGCCTGGCTCAGGGCAGTGTGAACACCGTCTGGATCCAGCCGCTCGTCTGGGCATGTTCGAGCAGCTCGAAGATCGGGATCGCAAACAGGAAGATCAGGCCATTCCTGAGGGTGACCAGAAAAAAGATGGGGCGGACTTCGAGGGTCTCGGCGTCCCGCCACTTCGAGACGTCTGGCCAGAAACGAGGCGTGGCCGGCGAGCATGAGGAGCCATTTCAGGAGCCAACCTGACGCCCGCGGCGTACCTTGCCAACAGTGAACCGGAGAAAAAGGAAGGGCGGAGGCGGCCGCCCCGAGCGGGGGTGGAACAGTCCAGGAGCCCGTGATGCGACCCTTGCCCTCATCGACGCCCCAGCCCTCCGATCGTCTCTCGGCGTCGCTTTTTGATCTACCGGGAGCCCTTCAGCCGGAGTTGGACGACGCGTCCCTACTCTCCCTGCTGATGACACGCACCTTGCCACAGCGTGACATTCCCCGGGCCGTTGAGACTTTGCTGAAGGTCTTCGGCTCGGTGGCAGCCGTCGTCGCTGCCGACCCGCCGGAACTCGCCCGGGCCGCTTCACTGAACGCGACCACGATCACCGACCTCAAACTACTGCAGCAGTTGAGCGTCCGTCTGGCCCGGTCGGAAGCTTGCCGACGTCCCGTCGTATCGTCCTGGTCATGCCTTATAGCCTATGTGCGCTCAGCGTTGGCCCACGCACCCCGGGAGCAGTTCCGCGCCCTCTACCTGGATCGAAAGAACGTCCTCCTCCGGGACGAATTCCTCGCAGAAGGGACCGTTGACCACGCGCCGGTCTACCCCCGGGAAGTTATCCGGCGCGCGCTCGAAGTCTCGGCCTCCGCGCTCATTCTGGTCCACAACCATCCGTCCGGCGATCCGACGCCTTCGCGCGCTGACATCGAAATGACGCGGCAGATCAACGATGCTGCGCGCGTCTTCGGCCTGCAGGTCCACGACCATCTCGTCATCGGCCGCCAGGGTACGGCGAGCTTCAAACAGCTCGGCCTGATCTGAGGCCGCCATGACCCTGAAAGCCATCGTCACCGCCCTGGGCGGCGACCTTTACGCCGGGGGCTCACGCGCCAGCATCCCCGCACCCGGTCACAGCACGGCGGATCGTTCGGTTTCTCTGATGCTGGCCGATGATCGCGTCATCATCCACGGATTCGGCGGCGCCGACTGGCGCACTGCCCGGGATGATCTTCGCGGTCGAGGCTTCATCGACGACGCCGGTCGGCTCACCGGCGGCGGGCGCGGACGGTCCTCATCGCCGAGACCGGACCGGCGCTTTCGCGTGGAGACCGCGTCGCGTCTGTGGACCGCGACGACGGGGCGAACACCCCACGGTCCGGCCGCTCTCTATCTACAGCGGCGCGCCGTTCTGGCCGAGGACGCGGTCTCCAATCTTCGGCTGCACCCGGCCGCGCCACTCTCGGTGTATCGGAGCGGCGGGCGCTCGCGTCCGGCTCTGATCGCCCGGATCAGCGACGCCGACGATCGTCTGACGGCGGTCGAACTGACATATCTCGAGACCAACGGGCTGCTCGCTGCCGGTCTGCGCCTGGCTCGCAAGACCGTGGGTCAGGTGCCCCCCGGCGCGGCCGTTCGCCTCTCGCCTGCGGCCGAAAACATGCTGGTGGGCGAAGGGGTCGTCACGACCTTGTCGGCAATGGACCGCTTCGGTCTTCCCGGCTGGGCCCTCATGGCCGCCAACAACCTCGCCGTCTGGAGCCCGCCCGCCTGCGTGCGCAGGGTCCTGATCGCCGCCGATCGAGGCGAGGCCGGTGAGGCGGCGGCGTCCCGGCTCCGCCGCCGCCTGGTCCGCGATGGACTTGATGTCGAGGCGTCATGGCCCGACCCGCCGTTCGGCGACTGGAACGAGGTCGCGGTCGCGGCAACGTCGCAAAAGGGGGAGCGAGGGCGCTGAGGGGCGCCGGAGCGGCAGGGATGGGCCCCGACGCCCGGCAGGAGAGACCTCATGAGCGACCTCGTTCCCGTCATCACCCCAACAACCTCTATTCCTGAAACCCCGACCCCGGCCGTCATCTTCACGCCCGTGGAACGCATCGTCCGCCTCGGGGATCTCGGCATCGCGCGAGAGAACCTGCGCTATGGCGAACCGCCCGACGACGATATTCCGACCCTGGCCGCTACCCTGAAGGCGGCCGGTCAGTTGCAGCCCGTGACCGTCAGGCCCGGTCGCGGCAAAAAGGAGCAGCCGTTCATGGCCCTCGACGGTCGTCGTCGTCGTCTGGCGCTGGCTATCCTGCTGGAGGCCGGCGACATCGACGAGGACTATCCGGTCCGGACCTATGTCGAGACCGATCCGGCGCGCCAGGCGGCGGCGGTCCTGCTGACCAATACCGCCGTCCCGGTCCACGTGGCCGACGTCATCGCGGCCATCGGCCGGATGCTGAAGTCGAAACTGGCGATCACCGCCATGGCGCGGGCGCTCGGTTATGACGAGATCGAGATCAAACGGCTGGCCGCCTTGTCCGGGGTCGCGCCGGCCGCTCTGGTGGCGCTGAAGGCGGGCCGCATCACCCTTCGCCAGACCCGGTTGCTGGCACGGCTGCCGGATCGCCAGGAGCAGGAGGCTCTCGCCCAGATGACCTTGGACGGCCATGGGTTTCAGGAATGGCGGGTCAGCGAACGTCTCGACGACAGCCGGGTCACCACGCGCGATCGCCGCTGCGCCCTGGTCGATCCTCGGGCCTATGCCGACGCCGGGGGGCGGACGGAGAGCGATCTGTTCGGCGAGCTTCCGCCGGTCCTGCTCGACCCGGACATTCTGACCGACGTCTGGACCCGTCGCGCACGCGGGATCGCGGCCGTGTTCGAGGCCGAAGGGATCTCGGTTCAC
Source organism: Brevundimonas staleyi (assembly GCF_041893865.1). GTDB lineage: Bacteria > Pseudomonadota > Alphaproteobacteria > Caulobacterales > Caulobacteraceae > Brevundimonas > Brevundimonas staleyi. The sequence goes on along the minus strand of NZ_CP169082.1, from coordinate 189,195 downwards.
GTGACCGCCGGCCCGGAGCCAGAGCTTACCGATGATCTGGAGGCGCTCGGTTATGTGTATGGCGGTTCACTCCCCGCCGAAGAGATGGCGCGCTATCGGGCGCAGCGGGAGGTGTTCAACGATCGGACAGAGAAAGCGCGCATCGCCCTGGCGGACGTCGAGCACCCCGACGTCGCCGATCTGGCGATCGTCGATATGATCCACGCCAGGATCGCATCAGACCAGACTGGATGCGGGGGCCGGGTCGTAACGACGATGGTCCTGTGGCCGGCCGCGGAGGCAGGCGTCGATGTCCGCTGCTACACGCCGGAGGAACCCGAGATCGACGATGAGGATGAGGACGCCGCGCCGGAGGCCGCGCGTCGGACCTCGGCGCCACCGGCCTATGTCCCGCCGGAAGTCGAGGCTCCGGAGCCGGAGACCGAAGGCGTGAACCACGCCCTTCACACCGTGCGGACCGATGTAGCGACGCGCGGCCTGATCCGCGCCTTGGCCGACGATCCCGGGGCGGGGCTGACGGCCTTGATCGCCCGGCTGTTCACCGTCCTCGTCCGGCGCGCCCACATCGGGCGCGTGGACTCAGCCCTGGCCATCACGGCCTGTGGGTTCAATCCCGCCAATGGCCGGGTCATTGAGACCCTGGACGGGGACGTGCGTCGCCGGCTCGAAGATCGCCGCACGGCCTGGGAAGCGTCCGGCAAGACGGTGATCGGCTGGGTGCATGGGCTGGCCCACGGCGAGAAGATGGGATTGCTGGCGGAGTTGACCGCCATCAGCCTCGACGTCCGGGAGGAGAAGACCTTCTCCATCCGCCGCAGCGCCCGGGCCGAGGCGGCGGAGCTGGCCGCTCTCTGCCAGGCGGACATCACTCTACACTGGACACCCGACGCCCCCTTCCTGCAGCCCCACTCCAAGGGCCTGCTGACCGGCATGCTCGAGACCATGGGCGCAGAGGACGAGCGGGCGAAGACGCTCCGCAAGACCGAGCTGGTCGACTGGGTGGCCGAACAGGCCGCGCAACGGACCTGGGCTCCGGCCGCCCTGTCCTGGGCCGCCCCGATCGACGCCGATCAGGACGCCCCGGACGTCGAGGACCAGGCCGCCGGCGATGGCGTCGATGAGGACGACGAGGGGGCCGGCGCCTTCGTCGTCACTCCGGCGGGCAAGGCGGCCCTGGACGTCGCCGCCGCCTGATTATCCGCACACGGAAACACCGCCCCGGCGACCTGCCGGGACGGTGTTTCTCTGTCGTCGTGCGCGTCGACGCGACTGTCGGGGAGACGAAGGGAGGGCGGGGCGAAGCGAGCCTGGAGGACCGAGAGGGAGGAGCCCTCCGCTCCAGGCGATCGGAGCCTTCCATGTCAACGATCCGCAACCTGTCGCTGTTCGCCGACCTCGCCGTCGGGAATCTCCCCGCCAACATCCTGGCCGCTGCCCGTGCATTGGCCATCCATCTTGCCCGCTCGCGCCCGCTGGATCGACGTCTCGTGGCCGAGGTGATGACCACCGCGTTCGGAGCGTCCGACGCCGAGGGCGGCTGGACCTGGCGCGACGCCTATGACGCTATCGAGGCCGCGACGGTGCTTCAGATCCGCCGCCTCGCGCCGCAGATCGCCCGGCTCGAGGACGCCCCGGCCGAGATCGCCGCTCTGCTCGCCGCGGTCTCAGCGCTTGGCCTGACCCACAGCCGGCGCAGTGAGGAACAGGTCGCGCTGGACCAGTTCTCCACCCCGCCCCAACTCGCCGCCCTCGCGGTGCTGGCGTCGCAGGTTCGGCCGGGCGACCTCGTGCTGGAGCCCTCGGCCGGGACCGGATTGCTGGCCGTAGTGGCCGAAGCGTGCGGGGCGAGCCTGACGTTAAACGAGCTTGCGCCCACGCGCGCCGCGCTCCTCGACGGACTGTTCGCCAAGGCGACGCGCCGGCGGCACGATGGCCGCCATCTACCCGACCTCCTCGGGGACGCCGGGGCGTTCGACGTCGTGGTCTGCAACCCGCCGTTCTCGGATCTTCAGGCCCATCTTATCGCGTCGGTCAAGGTTCTGGCGGACGGCGGCCGGATGGCGGCGATCGTGCCCCTCACCGCCCTTGCCGACACCGATCTGAGGCGGGTGCTCGAAGGCCACGGCGTCATGGTGGCCGCCGTGGCGTTTCCCGCGCGCGCTTTCGCCAAACACGGCACCTCGGTCGAGACCGGCCTGCTGGTTATGGATCGCGGCGGGACAGCCGTCTGGGACGGCCTTCTTCACCAACCCGAGGATCTGGAGGCGACCGCCCGGATTCTCGCGAGCCTTCCGAATCGCGGCACCGCCCGCCCGCGCGTGCGGTTGACGTTGGACGCCGCCGCCTTCCTCGCGCCGCGCGACCGCGGGCTGGCCCTTCCCGCAGGCCGACTGGCCTTCCTGGCCGGAGCAACACCCCTGGCCTATGAGGCGCGGCCCTGGGCTGGAGAGGGCCGGGACGTCGGCCTCTATCAGGCGCATGCCCTGGCGCGGATCGTCCTGCCCGATCCCCGGCCTCACCCTTCACCCCTGGTCGAATCCGGGCCCATGGCCTCAGTCGCGCCGCCCGCGCCGACCTACCGGCCGGTGTTGCCGCCGGCGGTGCTCAACCAGGGCCGGATCTCCGACGCCCAAACGGAGACGGTGATCTACGCCGGCGAGGCCCATGCGGCCTTCCTGCCCGGCCGGTTCCGCCTCGGCGAAGCACCGCATGAGGTGGCGCTCGTGCGCGATGATCAAAGCGAAGCGTTCGCCTTCCGTCGGGGTTTCTTCCTCGGCGACGGCACCGGCTGCGGCAAGGGGCGGCAGATCGCCGCCATCGTCGCAGACAACATGAGCCAGGGGCGCGTGCGCGCAGTCTGGCTCTCCCGCAATGACGCCCTGCTGGAGGACGCCCGGCGCGACTGGGGCGCCATCGGCGGCGGGGCCCACGACATCGTGCCGCTGTCGAGCTGGAAGCAGGGAGACGGGGTCCGGCTGGACCGGGGTATTCTGTTCACCACCTACGCGACCCTGCGTCAGCCGGCGCGGGGCGTCCGTCCCTCCCGCCTCGACCAGATCGTCGCCTGGCTGGGCGAGGACTTCGACGGCGTCATCGCCTTCGATGAAGCCCACGCCATGGCCAACGCGGCCGGTGGCGGCAAGGGCGCGCGGGGGACGAAGAAGGCCTCGCTGCAGGGCATGGCGGGGCTGGCGCTGCAGAACCGTCTGCCGAACGCCAGGATACTTTATGTCTCGGCCACGGGCGCCACCACGGCCGAGAACCTCGCCTATGCCGCACGTCTTGGCCTGTGGGGCGGGCCCGAAGCGCCGTTCATGTCCCGCGCCGACTTCCTGGACGCCATGGACCGGGGCGGGGTCGCGGCCATGGAGCTGGTCGCACGCGAGCTCAAGGCGCTCGGGCTTTATGTGGCGCGATCGCTGTCGTTCGAGGGCGTCGAGTACGAACCCCTGGTCCATCCGCTGACGCCAGACGACGTCGGCGTATGGGACCAGTGGGCCGACGCCTTCCAGCTGATCCACGCCAATCTGGCAGAGGCGCTGAAGGCGACCGGTCTCAGCGACGAGGCTGGCAAGCCGAAGAGCGCGATGGCGGCTTCCGCGGTCCACTCCGCTTTCGAGGGCGCTAAACTGCGCTTCTTCGGTCACCTTCTGGCTGGCCTGAAGGCGCCGAGCCTGATCGCGTCAATCCGCGACGACCTCGCCTCGGAGCGCTCGGCCGTGGTCCAGATTGTCTCCACAAACGAGGCGGTGATGGAGCGGCGGCTGTCCTCGATCCCGCCCGAGGAATGGAACAACCTCTCCATCGACCTGACGCCGCGAGAATACGTCCTCGACTATTTGCGCGAGGCCTTTCCCGTGCATCTGATGGAGGCGGTCGAGGACGATGACGGCAATGTCACCATGGTCCCGGTCATAGACGACGGTCGTCCCGCCCTCAGTCAGGAGGCGTTGGCCCGACGCGAGGCCCTGATCGAGAAGATGGCCTTGCTGCCCGCTGTGCCGGGCGTGCTCGACGCCCTGCTGGAAGCTTTCGGGACCGACGCGGTCGCCGAGATCACGGGCCGGTCGCGCCGGGTGGTGGTGAGGGACGGTCGTCGCGTCGTGGAGCGGCGGGGCGCCTCCGCGGCCCGCGCCGAGACCGACGCTTTCATGTCGGGCCGCAAGCGGGTGCTGATCTTCTCCGACGCCGGCGGAACCGGCCGCAGCTACCATGCCGACCTGTCGGCTCCGAACCAGCAGCGGCGGGTCCACTATCTGGTCGAACCGGGCTGGCGGGCCGACGCCGCCATCCAGGGCCTTGGCCGCTCCCACCGGACGCATCAGGCATCCGCGCCCCTGTTCCGGCCCGTCACCACCGACATCCAGGGCGAGAAGCGGTTCACCTCGACGATCGCGCGCCGGCTGGACTCTCTGGGCGCGCTCACGCGCGGCGAACGGCGCACCGCCGGAGCCGGCCTGTTCCGCGCCGAGGACAATCTGGAGAGCCCTTGGGCGCGCCGGGCATTGCTGGTCTTCTACGGCGCACTGGCCTTCGGGGAGCTGGACTCGATGACGCTTGAGACCTTCGTGGCCAAGACGAGCTTGAAGCTGCTCGACGACGACGGCGGCCTCAAACCCTCCGACGACCTGCCGCCGATCCATACCTTCCTGAACCGGCTTCTGGCGCTGCGCATCGCCGACCAGAACGCCTTGTTCGCGGACTTCGACCGCATCCTGTCCGGCATCCTCGATCGAGCCGCCGCCTCCGGTGAACTGGACCGCGGGCTGGAGGACATCGAGGCCGAGGAACTGGAGGTCACGGATCAGGAAGTGATCCGGACCGATGTCTCGACCGGCGCCGAGACGGCTCTGGTGACCTTCTCGCTCAAGGTAAGGCGCGAGATCCTCGTCGCCGACGCCGCCCTGACTTGGGCGAAGGATGTCGCCCACCGGCTGGTCGTCAACGAGAAGTCGGGCCGCGCCGCGATTGCGGAACTCGGCTTGACCACCTCGACGGACGAGAACCGCCTGATCACCGCCGTGCGGCTGGTTCGGCCCGACGATCGCCAGACGATGGCCGAGAAGACGTTCGAGGAGTCGGCGTGGAAGCCAGCGGAGGTTTCGACCTGGCGGCGGGTCTGGGACCAAGAGGTCGCCGGGACCGACCCTTGGCGGACGCGCGAACTGACGCTTGCCACGGGATTGCTGTTGCCGATTTGGGGCCGGTTGCCGGCGCGGGGTTGCTCGGTTCGCCGGGTCCGGGCGCCGGACGGACGCCGCTGGCTGGGGCGGGTTCTGGACCAGGTTCAGGCTCGAACTCTGAAGACGAGCCTGGGTCTGACCGACGTCGCCGAGGTTTGGGCGGACGGCGCGAGAACCGCCGCCACGATCCTCGACCGCAACGTCCAGCTATCGCTGGAGGGCGGGCTGTGGCTGAAGCGGTCCCGCGTTATGGACCGCTGGCGCATCGAGGTGGTGGGAGGCCGGACGGATCGCGACGCCCTGGTCGCCTCGGGCTGTTTCGTGGAGATCATCGCCTACACGCCTCGGGTCTTCGTCCCGGTTGAGCGGCCGACCGTGTTGGAGGCGGTGCTGCGCCGCCATCCGGTTCAGACCGTCCTCGACGGGCAGGCCGCCTGAGCGGGTCAGACCGGCGTCGCCTTCGGCGGGGACCGGGACGGGTTCAGAAGGGGGACGCCGCGACCCGTCACATCCTTGATATTGGCGGTGACGAGCGTCAGACCGTGGACCAGCGCGGTCGCGGCCAGGGCGGTATCCTCCTCGTCGCCGTCGCGCTCGGCCAGCATCCGGCCCCAGACGGCGGCCACGGCTTCGTCGATGGGCAGGATGCGGCCCGCATAGGCGGCGATGACCGCGTCCACGCCCTGTGTGATCGCCGCGGCGGCAGGATGGTCAGCGGCTGTCGCCCGCTCCGCTCCGTATCGCAACTCGCGGACAGTCATGGCGCTGATGCAGAGCTCGTGGTCATCGACCGACCGGAGCCAGGCCAGGATGTTGGCGGACGGTTTGGGCTTGCTGCTCTGGCTGACGACGTTGGTGTCAAGCAGATAGATCATCCCCTCGGCCGCATGAATGGCTCGAGCCCGCCAAGGTCGGCTCCCTGCATCGCGCGCTTCGCCGACGTCGCCGGGTAAGGGCGACCGGATTTGGGATGGGCGCGCGCATAAGCGGTCGCCGCCTTGATCTTGGCGAGCGACAGCGACGGGTAGTCCTCGAGGATCTCCTCATCGGTGGCTCCGCCTGCCGAGAGCGCCGCTAGGCGGTGGACCTCGATGTCGGTGCCTCTTACGACGGGAGCGCCGTGTTTGATCTCGATGGCGCGATCCACAGCCTCCAGCGCCTTCAGGCGTTGCGCGACATTTGTCCGATGCCGCTTCAACTGCACGATGAGCGGCCCGACAGAAACACTGGCGGACTGCGGAGACTCCTTGATCACGGCGACATACAGGTCGTCGAGCGCGGAAGGCGTCAGGGTGTGGCGATAGGTGGCCACCATGTCGAGATAGACGAGATCGGTCAGGCCGACGCATCGCACAGCGCGCTTGGCCGGACCTGAGGCCTCTGGCTTGAGTGGTCGGCGGTTGACGTCGCGTTTGATCGCGTCGAGCGGTTGATCAAGGACGAACGCCGCTTCGGGCAGAGTCCACTGGGGATCGGGCATCGAACAAGCCTCCTAATATGATCCAATATAGGATCACATTGTGGGTTCGGCAATGTCGGTGAGGCCCAGGATCGCGTGCGCGACCGAACACCGTCCAAAGGAGCGGAGGAAGGGAGTTTCCGGGTGAAGCGGGATTGGGGAGATCGGCTCCCCGACGGCTTCGGATATCCAGGAGACTGACATGCAAAACGTGATGTTCACCGGCCGATTGGCGGCCGACCCCCAGATCACCGACGACTTCGGCAAGGCGGTGTTTCGCCTGCTTGAAAGCCGCGGCGTCGACAACGCCGGCAAGGATCGGCTGGTCGGCGTCAACTGCGTGAGCTGGTCCAAAGGCCTCAACGAGAAGGTCATAGCCCGGGGCCTCGCGCAGGGGTGTGAGGCCGTGGTCATCGGCGCTTTCATCGACACCGCCTACGCGGCCAAGAACGGGACCGAGCGGACGGCCAAGGAACTGGTCATCAACCGGCTCACCGTCCTCGACTGGGCCGAGGAACGCGACATCCAGGACAGCAGCGCCGACCGCGCCGCCGCCTGATCCCTCATCAACATTCAATTCTCAGGAGACTGACCATGCAAACCGTGATCATCGAAGGCTATCTGACGGCCAACCCCTCCGTCCTCTCGGCTCAAGGCTCGGGCAAGAAGCGGGCAAGCTTCCGCGTGCTCGAGACTACCCGTTTCCGCAAGGCCGACGGCACGCCCGGCGAACGCACGACCGGCTTCAACTGCATCTGCTTCAACGAGGCGACGGCCGAGAAATACATCGGCCCGTTCGCCCGCAAAGGCAGCCGCGTCGTGATCCAGGGTCATGTCGAGAACGACACCTGGACCGGCAAGGACGGTGTCGAACACTACGACATGCGCGTGATCGTCGGGGATATCCGACTGAAGAACCGGCGCGAAGCTTCCGATGGCGCCGCCGAGGACGAGGGCGACTCCGGTCGCCAGGTCCAGGAGCCGGCCAGTGGCTACGACCTAAACGACGACATCCCGTTCTAGACAGCGGGCGAATGAGAGCGGCCCGGCGCGCGAGCGTCGGGCCGTTTCCTTTGGGGAGGGAGGGAAAGGCAGGGCGGCGCAGGGCGAGCCGATCGGGCTCGTCAGCATCGGAGCTTCCCATGACCGCCTCTGCCTGGACCGATGACCGCATCGGTCGTCTGAAGACACTCTGGCTCGAGGGCCAGACCGCCGAGCAGATCGCCCGCGATCTCGCCAATGGCATCACGCGCAGCGCCGTGCTCGGCAAGGTCCATCGCATAGGTCTGTCGGCGGGCCGTTCCGGCCGCCCGCCCAAAGGCTCTGACGCCCGTCCGAAGCCGGTCGGCCTCTCGCCGGCCAGGTCCCTGGCGACCCGGCCGATCGACGCTCGTCCCGTAGTCGCGGCTGAACATGGCCTGGCAACAGTCCTCTCGGTGCGGCGCTGCCAGTGCCGTTGGCCTTTCGGTGAGCCCGGAGCCGCTGACTTCAGTCTGTGCGGTCAACCGGTGACCCGGGGGGCCTTCTGTGCCTTGCATGCCGCCGTCGCCTATCGGCCGGCGGCGGACACTCCCCGCACCCTCGACCGGCTGGCGCTTCTCGACTGAGATCCGTCACGCCCTTGCTGCAATCTGAGACGATCTGAACGGCGGCCTCGACGAGGTCGCCGTTTGTATTTGGCCCGGGCAGCCAAGATCGGGCCGCCCGCTTGTCGGCCTCTGGCCGATCGAGGTCCCGACGCGGCCCCGGCCGCTGAGTTGAAAGTCGCCCGTCAGATTCTGCGCTGGGACCCGCGACGACTACGCGCGCCTTGCTTCTGGCTGGAATTCCCGAAAAAAAGGCGGCGCATGTCCTCGACATGGACGCCCGCAAGCGTGACATCAGCGGCCCCGTTCAGGGGGCGATGGAGGCCTTTCTTGGCAGGCTGGCGTCCCGTCGTCTGGACCGGTTCCGCCGCAGAATAAGGCCCGTAGACAGGCCGTCCTCTCTTCAGTGAACCGTCTCCCAGCCTCGCATCGGCGTGACGTCGTGGGAGCCCTCGGTTTGCACGAGAAGCTCCACGTCGCGGCCTGAGAGATGGATTTGCCGCGTCAGCTTTAATCCGGCGTCCTCCGCATCGACACGGAAGTCATATTCACCGATCTGCCGATCGTCTTTCATGACGCGCCATCCGCCTTGGGTTCGCAGCACGGCGACGGTGATCTTCTCCATACCAGGCTCCGACGTTTGAAGGACGGGTTGATTTAGCACCGCTGGTTTCTCTCATGCCAGTGAGTGAGCATCGGACTATTGCCTGCGGCGCCCTCAGACGTTCGCAACCGCGTAGCGCCGCCGGCTCGCCGACGCCGACGGACGGGAAGAGCGTTGTCTTGTCTTCCGTATCGGCGCAACGGCGCCGAGTGGTGTCGTCGTCGCGAAGGGCGACGACGACTTACCCCCACACAACGCCCTCCGATTTTGTCACAGCACCCCGGAAGTCAACGGCTTCGCCTTATTCCCTCCACGGAGGGCAAGCGGCCCTCCGCTCCGGTGACTGCCGGGGACCCCGCTGTGGCCAAAACCGGGGTCGTTGCGCATGGGGCGCTCGACATTCTCTAGGAATGTTCCAATGACCCGTTTCAACACTTCATCCTCCGCCTTGGCCGACCTGTCCGCTTCCCTGAACGAGGGAGGTTCGCTTCCGACCGAAGACGCCCTGGTTCAACTCGGGCGCGCGCTCATGACCGAGCTGATCGACGTCATCTCTGACACCGCGCTGGAGGATTTCCAGACCATCCTGGGAGAGGCCCTGATCGGCGCCTTCCATTCGGCGGCCGGGCGGATCGAACGCGATGCGGACCGGGCGCGCGATACGATGCGATCGCTCGACCGGGACTTCGACGGATCGGAAGCGGCTGACGTCGAACTCCAGGAAGCCACGGCGAAGGCCCGAGCAGGCGATGCGGCGACGCAGGCCTGCGAACTGATCCGGGACGCGGCGTCTGAGACCTGGACGGTCGCGACCGGGGAGGTCTGGACGGCCTGGCGGGGATCGCGGCGCGGCACCCATCTGACGGCGGCCCAGCTTGAGGCGAAACAGGCGATCCGGGCGATCAAGCAGCGGAAGTCCGGGGAGGCGGATCCGGGCGGTCCGGTGATCGCCTTCCGGGGCGCGCCGACGGCCGACAGCGCGGAGGATGCCGGTCGGATCTTCGACGCTCTGAACTGGGCGAAACAGGAATGGCCGGACATGGCTCTGGCGACGACCGGGGCGAAGGGCTCCGAGAAACTCGCGATCAAATGGGCCCAGCAGAAGGGGGTGAAGCTGATCCTCGCCCGCGCGGATTTCGACACCCACGGCAAGGCGGCTCCCTTCAGGGCGAACGACGAGCTCATCGCGCTCGAGCCGGAGGTCTGCCTGACCTTGGTCCATTCGCTGGCGGGGATGAGGGAGGACCACCGGCCGTTCGGACCTGCGCTCAACCTCGGGCAGAAGGCGATGGAGTCCGGGTTGCGGCATGTGCCCATCAAGGCCCGGGCCGCCTGAGAGACTGGACCTGAAAACAACGACCCGCTCGGCTTCGGCCGGGCGGGTTTTTGTTTGTCATCCGGCGGCTCGATCCGATCGACGGCCTGTGCAGCGTGTGTATCTCGCTTCCGGTCACCAACTATGATGACTGTTGATAGGGTATGTCGGCGTGTGATTTCGATGGATGACAATCTGCAAAAAGGGTCGGAGGGCAAGATAAAAGGGTGTTTTTGACTGCGCCGGTTTCTTCTATTCTGCCCGACAGTTAGCGGCAGCTCGGAGCATCATTGACGACTTGTCTTGAGTTGTCATCCTTCGAGCCTTCGCTCCATGCTCTGGAGGACTGCGAATGCTGATCCGGGACGCGATCGAGGGGCGGGTCTCAGCCCGTTCCGAGCGGACCGTCGACGCGGTGCACGTCGGCCTTCCCCTTTCCCTCAAGACCGAGCGGATGGATGTCAAAAGCGGCATGCTCAAGCGTCTGGCGAGTTCGAGGGCCTTTACGCTGGGAAACCGGTCAGGGGTGCTCAAGGCGGCTCAGAACCGGTCAGGTCGCGCCTTTCGTCTGGACGTTCGCCAGAAGGTCATCGTCAAGGCGCTGGTCTCGCGGCACATGGGCAAGGGCGCCGATCGGGGAGCCGCGCTCGCCAAGCATGTGGCCTACCTCGGGCGAGCGGGCGCCGGGGCGGAAGGCTCGCGGCCGGAGTTTTTCGACCCTGGTCTCGATGGCGTTCAACCCGGTTTTGAAACGGAAGGGTGGAGCCAGGACCGGCATCATTTCCGGTTCATCATCTCGCCGGAACATGGCGATCGGCTCGACATGAAATCCTATGTCCGCGAGGTCATGGGCCGGGTCTCGGCGGACCTCGGAGAGCCGAACCTGAAATGGGTGGCGACCTGCCATTTCGACACCGATCAACCTCACGCCCATGTGCTGGTCCGGGGTCGGCGCGAGGACGGGCGAGACCTCGTCATTCCGCGCGACTACATCGGCTATGGGTTTCGCGCGCGGGCGCAGGAAGTGGCGCAGGAGCGGCTTGGCGATCTCTCGCGGGTGGAGGCTGAGCGGCGCATCTGGAAGGAGACGGAGGCCGACCGCTTTACCGGTTTCGACCGGCGGCTGATCGCCGAGGCGGACAAGAACGGGATGGTCGATGACGGGGTCGGATCAACCGACGCCTGGGCGGCTCTGACGCGCGGGCGGCTGAGACATCTGGAACGGCTAGGGCTCGCGGGGCGGTCCGGGCGGCGGTATCGGCTCGACGGCGAGATGGAGACGAAACTGCGCACGCTCCAAGTGCGGCGGGACATCATCCGCACCCTCAATCAGCGTCGGCTGGAGGGCGCGAGGGATGTACGGGTTCTCGGCAGGGAGCCGGTGCGAGGTGTGGTCGTGAAAACGGGGTTTCATGATGAGGCAGGGGCTTCGCCGTGGGCGGTAGTGCGCGACGGATCGGGTGTGGAACACTACGCCAGGCTTCGGATGGGGTACGCCGGCGTCAAGATCGATCAGACGGTAGTGCTCGTTCCCTCGACTAACGGTCTGGCGCAACTGGTCACCGGCAGGGGCGCGAACCTCAGTCGGTGACTCGCCCCGGTTACCGGCGGAGCGCGCCATCCGGAGACAGGCAGACCGCTGCCGTGGGATAGGATTTGCCGAGGGTATGGAAGTCGTGGTCGCACGGACGAAGCACCCTCAAAATACGTTCCGGAGCCAATGGCTCGATCACGTGCAGGTCCCGTCCATTCTCTGTAACGCCACAGCCCTGGCGAGCAAGCCACCCACCTTCAATCGCCTCCACGACGAGGCCTTGCCGCCAGTCGGGGAGAAGATCGAATGGCAGCGCAATCTCGAGGACCGCGGGCTCGCCGATAAGCGCCAGCCGTTGGCCGAGGGGCGTTCCTGCGCGTGGGCGCGCCAACGCCTCGCCACCCCAAGATGCGAGGAGGCTGCACACATAGTCCTCCTCGGGGTGCCGAGGCGTGGAGGTCATGAAGACAGCCCCGTCCTTGACACCGAAGGAGTCCGTGTTCAGCTCGCAACATGCCGTCAGGCTCGCGACATCGTCGCTCGTCAGGTCGCCGGCATCCTGCCGCGTGCGTAGGCGCATATTGCGACGATGCTGACTCGTGGGCCACAGGCCTTCGCGCATCAGTAATTCCACCTCATCGGCGCAGAGACGCCCGTAGTGCCAGGCTCGGATGGTTACTCCCGCCATGGTGCGAGCGATCACGTCGAGCCCGAGCCGACGTGGCTCGTCCGTGGGGTCCGGCTCATAGCGATTCTGGGTGACGTTTAGCGTGTGGGCCACGAAAGCGCCGTCTACAGCACGGAGTGCTTCGATCACCGGTTCCGGAAAGGATGCGACATCCCAGACATCCATTACTCTCTCAGACGACATTCCCCCTCCTGTCGAGGAGGGGGAACAAAGTCCAGTTCGTTAACGTGAGCGACTGACCAGCCAGGATTCAGAGGGCGTGTGCCCTTCGCCAACCGCCTCGCGGTGATAGTGACGTGACCCCCTGAAACTCCTCCACGAATAGCTAGAGTCCGCCCCTCGAAAGGACGGACAGAATGAAGCGATCACGGTTTACGGAAGAGCAGATCATCGGGATCCTGCGCGAGCAGGAGGCCGGTGTTCCGGTGGCGGATCTGTGCAGGAAGCACGGGCTGAGCTCGCCGACCTTCTACAAATGGAAGGCCAAGTATGGCGGCATGGACGTGTCGGAGGCCCGGCGGCTGAAGGCGCTGGAAGAGGAGAACGCCAAGCTGAAGCGGATGCTGGCGGACTCGATGCTGGACAACGTCGCGCTGAAGGATCTGCTGGGAAAAAAGTGGTGACGCCCGCTGCGCATCGAGCGGCGGCGGCGCACCTGCAGTCGGCTTACGGGATGAGCGAACGGCGGGCCTGCCGGGTGCTGGGCGTGGACCGGACGAGCGTGCGCTATCAGGCGACGCGACCGGACGACGGCGCCCTGCGCGATCGGCTGAAGGCCCTGGCCCAGGAGCGTCGGCGGTTCGGCTATCGACGTCTGCACGTGATGCTCCGGCGCGAGGGCCATGCGGTCAACAAGAAGCGTGTCCAGCGGATCTACCGCGAGGAGAAGCTGACGGTGCGTCGGCGCGGCGGGCGCAAACGCGCGATGGGCACAAGGCGGCCGCTGGAGATTCCTCTGGTCGCAAACCAGCGCTGGTCGCTGGACTTCGTGTCCGACCAGATGACGGACGGGCGGCGCTTCCGCATCCTGACGGTGATCGACAACTGCACCCGCGAGTGCCTCGGGCTCGTCGCCGACACCTCGCTGTCAGGGCGACGGGTGGCGCGCGAGTTGGACGCCATCATCCTGCGACGCGGGCGACCCGAGACGATCATCAGCGACAACGGCACGGAATACACGTCCAACGCCATCCTGGCCTGGGCCGACGACGCCGGTGTGGGCTGGCACTACATCGCGCCGGGCAAGCCTCAGCAGAACGGCTTCAACGAGAGCTTCAACGGCCGTCTGCGTGACGAGCTGCTGAACGAGACGCTGTTCCGATCCCTGCCGCACGCCCGTGCGGTGCTCGAAACCTGGCGGCGCGACTACAACGAAACCCGGCCGCACTCGAAGCTCGGCTGGCTGACGCCGCAGGCCTACGCAGATGCGCTCAGCGGAAAGATCGGCCGGTCCGCTGCGCTGGTTGGAGGCTGCGCTGACCGGCCTCTTGCCAACCCCACCAACCCCAGTTCAGATCACCAAAGGACTCTCGTTATGGCTGGATGAGAAACGGGGGTCACGTCAATAGCTCGCAAGGCTCTCGATCGCCCGATGCATGGCGTAAGACGCGTCATCGTCAATGTCACGACTCGGGTAGTAAGGGCCTGCTTGGACCGGCGTGTGGATCGCATGTGAGCGGTCGAACCGGAACCACCCGCCCGGCAGAGGGCGCAGCTGAATGTCAACGATCTCGTGGATGCCTGGCAGTTGGAACTGGATGTGATCCTTCCTGAAGACGATGGGATGCAGTTGATCGAAGACGTCTTCGACGTACCGGTCTTCGCGGGGAAGCTCGGGGAAGTTGAACGTGATTTCAGAAGCTCCATGCAGTTCGCTGACCCGATCCGAAAACGCTTCCTGATCAAACGGCCGATACTGACCGTCGTCATCGTTCATCCAGGCTTGAAGGGCTGCGGCCGTTCCAAAGCCGAAGCCCCTCGCAATGGCCTCGGTAAGATGGCTCGAACGCACGTCCTGCTGGCCAGCGAGCGACCGCTTCAAAGATTTGAGATTAGAATGACTCAGATAGAAAACGCGCATTGTCGGTACCTCAGCAAATGGTCGAAGTTCGCCGATTACGCATCGACCTCTGTTGAGGATCGACAGGAGGTGCTTGATCTATCTGCCCGCTTTGACCCGGCGACAGGTCCGGCGAGACGGCCGTGAAACTCTTATAGCACAGCCTCGTGCGCATTGTCATTCATTGAAAGTCGATCGCGGGTGTGGCTGCTTCAGATCGGCGTAAGCCCAGGTTCTAGACCCGCCGTGATCTGACGAAACGTGCAGTTGCCGGGATGCGGGCAGAGATCCGTTGGGTCCTTGCAGGGCCAGCCCTAACTTGGGCCTATGCCTCCTGAGCAAATGCTCAGCCCTCAGCGTCGACTGTCTATGCCAGCAGGCATGCTCATGACCGCATTGCGCAAGGCGGTACCCCGACGAAGGTATCGGCCTAGACCCAGTTGGCGTAGCGCGTTTCCGCCTCAGGAATCTTGGCGAGGGAGGGCTTCGCCTTCGAGAGGAGGATGCGTGCGGCCAAGGTCTCCAGCCGGGTGGCAGCCTTGTCCTTCCATCCGTTCTTTATGGCCCAAGAGCGAATATCGGCAGGCGCGGCCTTGTGCCCCTTATTGCGCAGGATGCGGAAGGTTTGCTCGGCTAAGGCGTCGTCGGATGCGTGTAAGACTTCGGGTCCGAGATTGACTGATCGGCTCAGTGTCTTGAGGGCTTTCTCGACCTTGGGGTCTGCGATGAGGATGACTGGCGCGACCGCAGCCTGACCGTGCACCTGTGGCGTCCATCGCTTCGTCCAGCGGGAAACGGAGTCTGCCCAGCTCGGCACGACCACCACGCCCTCAACATTGGCTAGACCATCCACTTTATCGAGAGCCTGGTCGTCAGCGTAGTAGGCGATAACGACGACTTTCTCAGCGCCCGTCCGGAGCTGGGCGACAGCTTCCGCCAATAGGGTCACACCGCGGGGGAGGGTTACGCTCTGGCCCTCGGCGAGCGCCTTGGTGAACATTGCACCGAGGTGGCCCGCGATAGTCATGGACTTCATCTGGGCGCGGCTCGGGACCGCAAGGATAATCCGATGGGCATCCGTCTCTCCGGGGTCGCACAGATCGAGCCCATAGCTGAGCGCCTCGATCCAGGTGTTTGGATCATGAGGGTCGAGCGGGACGAGAATCCGGGGAATCTGGGGCAATCGCGATCCTGCTGTTCGGTGGGGGTCGGCTACCTTAGCCGATTGATCAGTCGGTTCGACCGGCCTGATCACGCAGGTCGGCTAACCGTTTCTGGCACGCCGCATCGATCAGGCCTCGCAGAATCCCGATCCGTTCAACGAGATATGCCAGCTCTTCGTCGGTGATCTTGAAATGCTTCGAATATCGACCCTTCACATAGGCGGCGCGAAGGAGCTCGAAACTGCGCCGCTGGAGCTTGGTCTCGTGAGGCCAAGCCTGCGCCAGACCAGGCACGAGGGGCTCCGTCAGCCGGCGCAGATTGGTCAGTTTGTGGGACTTCGGTGAATAGCCGGTGAGGACGAGCAACAGTCCGGCGTAGAGGGTTTCGACAGCCTGGTGCAGGAGGAAAGCCGCTTTTCGTGTGTAGCTCCGAGAGCGTGAAACATCTGCTAGGTCGATGAACTCGTCGGCGCTCTCGGTGGCTTCTTCGTAGGTGTCTTCTGCCTCCTGCAATGCCGTTTCCGGCGAGAGCGCCATAGACTCGACAAAGTCCACCCCGGGCGTGTTCAGCAGGGTCACGCCGTCGCGGACGATGTCGATGAAAAATGATCGACCGTGCTCCAGCTTGTAGTTCACGTCATCAAGACTGTGGACGATAACGCTGACCGGGGTGCGCAACATTTGGCCGGAGGTGATGTCAGCCAGAAGCCGTTTTTCTGAGTCCTCCCAGAATTCGAAATCCGTCAGGTCCTCATGGTCGACGACGACGAGTAGGTCGAAATCCGAAAAATACCGCCCGACCGGGTCGTGAACCCAGTCGCCGCGCGCGTAGCTGCCGAACAGGATGATCTTGAGGATGCGTCCGTCGCGCAGGCGCTGCGCCTTACGCGTGGAGGTCGCGACGGCAAACTCTTCCCGCAGGATGGCCACGGCGTGGTCCAGCTCCCGGCGTTTCGCAGGCGTCAATGACTTCAGAGGTTTCTTCATCGGTCCGAGTCTCTCTGATTGGCGGGCAGTCGGCAAGGAAAAGCACGGCTTGCGTGTTGTCTTGGGCGTTTTCGCGGGATGGGGAATCTGCCAGAATGAAGCTCAGCGGGTAGACGTGAATAGAGGTCGGTCTTCGGTCCGGGGAACGCGTGCTTCGGCAGGCGTTAGGATGCGGCCGCCCTTCAATCAGCGCGCCTCTTTGTCGGAGGATTCCAATGCCCGCGCCCCATTCCCTGCTTGCGGGAGTTGCGACGACGTTGCGAGCAGACCCGGGCGCCCGTCGGTGAACCTCAACAGGAAATTGCGCCGACGGCGCCATGCCCTCGGAGCCTGCGACGGAGTATCCGCGCCCGTGACCCCGGTGGATGAAGCTCTGGAAGAGCTCATCCTCGTCAGCGGGTTCTCGAACGATGTCTCCATGGTCTTGACTGGATCGGCGACGGACCGCGCTTGCGAACTGGCGTCTATGGTGCACGCCAAGGCCTGCGCCCATGGTCGGTCGATCGGCTTCGTGTGTCGATCCAACATGTTCGATCATTCTGCGGTGCTGGGCCTCGCGCGCATGATCGTCGAATGCCTGTCGATGTATGCCTACCTGGTCGAACGGGTGAACGAGGAGGACTGGGCCTTCCGCTATGCCGTGCTGCGACTTCACGACACGGTCTCCAGAATCAAGCTGCTTCGCGCCTGGCCCGCATCCGCGGGCACCGCTGACCTGAAGGCGGGTCGCGAAGACCTGATTATGGAAATTCGGTCACATCCGGCTTTCGCGGGCTTCGATGGTGAACAACAGAAGCGCCTCGTGTCAGGCGAAACGATCTTCATCGGCGGTATGCGCAAGTCTGCAGCCCTTGCGGGCTGGAATCCTGATGTTTTCACTGCGCTCTACGGGTACTTCTCAGCCCACCTCCACGCGGCCCCGATGAGCTTCTTCCGCATGGACGATCATCGGGTGGACTATTTCTTTCCCAATGACGCGCAAAAGCAGATCGCCTCCGTCGGTATCGCGACCGCCGCCGCTGCACTGAGACGTCTGTCGCTCCTTCATCTGGGCGATCTCGATTACAGCGGTCACCCTACGCTGTCGGCTGTCATCCCAGCCATGAGGGACGCAGATGCGGCGTCCGAAGTCTTTGGCTAATCCGGATGTCTCCGCGCCAGTTCCCAATGGCCCGCTGCCGCGATAGGGTGCCGAGCGGGCGCCGGTCTATAGGCGCATGTCCATTGTCCGCAGGGACCGGCGAAAGCCTGTAGCGGTCGGACACTCTCTGAAATTTCCGGGCCTTGTGTCGCAAGGTTCCAACGCCCGCCCCTTTCCACCTTTCCGGGTCTTGCGGACCTAAATCAAATCAGCCACGATTCCGATGTCGGCCTTGGCCGATAGGGGCGTGGAATCCCCTGCGACATTCTAGCTGATCATGACGACGACGGTTTCGAGCTGTCCGCCGTCCTGTCCGGACGCGTCGATAACGTCGTCCGACGACCCCTCACGGGCGCAGGTATTTCCATGTGCGACTCTCAGCGCCCCTTCATCTGGATGGAGGCGGTTGCGTGTCGGAAGCCAAGACCGTGGGAGACGAGAACAGCGGCCGGTCCCGCCGGCACGCCCGACTGGAAGCCTTCTATCGCCGCTACTCACCTTGGCTTGTCGCGCGACTTCGTCGCCGGTTCGGCGCGGACACTGAGGATCTGGTCCAGGAAATCTGGCTACGAGTGGCAGCGATCGAGGCGGATCTGGACATCCGTCACCCCCGGGCATTCCTGTTGAAGGTCGCCTTTAACATCGGTCTCAGCGGGGATCGTCAGCATCGGCGGCGGCGGCAGATACTCGACAGCGCCGCTCCGTTGGGAACAATGGCCCTGGAGCCCACCCAGAACGCGGCGGTGCAGATTCAGGAAATCGTGCTCGCCTTGCCACAACCTCTCCGGGATCGGATCGTTGTCGGTGAGATGCGAGACGGAGCGGCGGCGCTCGAGACGCTTAAGAGCTGGAACACGGGCCATCCCGGTGGCCTGTCGACCATTCACGCCAACTCGGCCGACGATGTCCTGCGTCGCATGGAGGACCTAATCGCCGAGGTTTCGTCGCGCACGCCGCGCCGGGCGATCGCCCAGGCGGTCGATCGAATTGTCCACGTCCGGCGGACCACCGCCGGACGGCAGGTCGAAGCCGTGCTCGGGGTCGAGCCCTTGGGTGACGAGGGCTACGCGATTAGCGTCTTGGCCTGATCTTGGTCGAACCAGAAACGACGGACTTTGACCCAAAGCGGCTGATCGCGACGTACGAAATGCGGCCGTAGCTGCCCGATGATCGAGCAACAAGCCTCTTGCTGCAGTGCCTAGCTAAAGCTTGGCAGCCATAAGAGCACTTGAATATTTCCATAGTTCGACTAATTCGGAACTATGGAAACCGAAGCCTCGATTCTCACTCTCGCCGCCTTGGCGCAATCGACGCGGCTGGAGGCGTTTCGGCTCCTCGTGCGTCACGAACCCGACGGTCTGCCGGCCGGGGACATCTCCAACCATCTGGCGATCCCGGCGAACACCCTGTCGTCCCATCTCGGCGTCCTGAGCCGGGCGGGGCTGATCAAGTCGGAACGCCGCAGCCGGTCGATCATCTACCGGGCCGACCTGGACCGGCTCCGCGACCTGATCCTGTTCCTGCTCAAGGACTGCTGCGGGGGCCGGGCGGACCTGTGCGAACCCCTGCTGGCTGAACTCGCGCCCTGCTGCCCCTGAGGATCCCGTGGACATCGTCATCTATCACAACCCCGCCTGCGGGACGTCGCGCAACGCGCTAGAACTGATCCGGCACGTCGGCGTCGAGCCGCATGTCGTCGAATATCTGAAGACGCCCCCGTCGCGCGCCATGGTCGCCTGGCTCGCCGAACGGACCGGCAAGCCGCTGCGCGAGCTGTTGCGCGAGAAGGGCACGCCCTTCGCCGAACTGGGTCTAGGCGACCCGGACCTGACGGACGATCAGTTGCTCGATGCGATCGAGGCCCATCCGGTCCTGCTCAATCGCCCGATCGTCGTCAGTCCTCTGGGCGTCGGCCTGTGCCGACCGTCCGAGGCCGTTCTCGATCTTCTGCCCGCCGACGATCTCAAGCCCTTCACCAAGGAGGACGGCGAGGTCGTCATCGACGCCGCCGGCCGGCGGGTGAAGCGATGATCGACACCCCGTTGGCGGACGCTTCGCCGCGTCGCCTCTCCTTCCTCGACCGCTGGCTGACGCTGTGGATCTTCGCGGCCATGGGCCTCGGCGTGGCTCTGGGGACCTTGGCGCCCGGCCTGCCCGCCTGGGTCGACAGTCTCTCGATCGGCACGACCAACATCCCGATCGCCATCGGCCTGATCCTGATGATGTACCCGCCGCTGGCCAAGGTCCGCTACGAAGACCTGCCGCGCGTCTTCGCCGACAAGCGGGTGCTGGCCCTGTCCCTGTTTCAGAACTGGGTGCTGGGCCCGGTGCTGATGTTCGCCCTGGCGGTCATCTTCCTGCGCGATCAGCCGGAATACATGACCGGCGTCATCCTGATCGGCCTGGCGCGCTGCATCGCCATGGTGCTGGTCTGGAACCAGCTGGCTCGGGGCGACAACCAGTATGTGGCCGGGCTCGTCGCCTTCAACTCGATCTTCCAGATCCTGTTCTTCAGCCTCTACGCCTGGATCTTCCTCACGGTCCTGCCGCCCCTGTTCGGCCTGCAAGGCAGCGTGGTGGACGTCAGCGTCTGGACCATCGCCGGCGCGGTTCTCGTCTACCTCGGTCTTCCTTTCCTGGCCGGCTTCCTGACCCGGCGCAGCCTGATCGCCCGCCGGGGCGCCGACTGGTACGAACAGCGCTTCCTGCCGCCCATCGGACCGATCACCCTGATCGCCCTGCTGTTCACCATCGTGGTGATGTTCAGCCTCAAGGGCGGGGAGGTGGTGGCCCTGCCGCTGGACGCCCTGCGCATCGCCATTCCGCTGACGATCTACTTCCTCGTCATGTTCGTGGTCAGCTTCCTCATGGGCAAGCTGATCGAGGCCGACTATCCGCGCACCACCGCCCTGGCCTTCACCGCGGCTTCGAACAATTTCGAGCTGGCCATCGCGGTGGCCATCGCGGCCTTCGGGCTGACCTCGCCGGTCGCCTTCGCGGCCGTCATCGGCCCGCTGGTCGAGGTGCCGGTGCTGATCTTGCTGGTGTCCGTCGCGCTGTGGATGGGTCGCCGCTGGTTCCCGGACACCGCCCCGCCGGCGGACGTCGCCTGATGGTCGTCCTGCATCTCGTGGACGCGGATGACGCGGATCTGATCGCGACCCTGCGCGGCGCAGGTCTGCCCGAGCCCGGCGCCGGGCGCTACTTCAGGGCCGATCACTACGGCGCGGTCATCGGCTACGTCGGGCTGGAAGGGGAGGGGCGCGACCTGCTGCTGCGCTCCCTGGTCGTACTTGCCGACCAGAAGGCCCGCGGCCTGGGAAGTCGGGTGCTGGCCGCCGCCGAGACCGCCGCCGGCGACCTGGGCGCTGCCCGTCTGCATCTGCTCACCACGACGGCCGAGCGCTTCTTCACCCGGCGCGGCTTCGTCGTCGCGGATCGGGCGTCTGCACCCCCCGCGATCCGGCGAACCCGCGAGTTCGCGGACGTCTGCCCGGCGTCGGCCGCCTATCTGACCAAGGACCTCTGATGACCTTCGCCCGCCTGCGTTCGCTGCCGGATCCGGATCACCTGCCGGCCCTGGACGCGGCCTATCTGTCCGCCGAGCCCGCCCGGGGACTGGGTCCGACCGACCCGGCGCCGCGTATCCTTCTTTTGTACGGGTCGCTGCGCGAGCGGTCGTATTCGCGGCTCTGCGTCGAGGAAGCGGCCCGCCTGCTTCAGCGGATGGGATGCGAGACCCGCATCTTCGACCCCTCCGACCTCCCCCTGCCTGGCGCGCCGGGCGACGACGACCACCCGGCGGTACGCGAGTTGCGCGAGCACGCCTTCTGGTCGGAGGGCATGGTCTGGTGCAGTCCGGAACGGCACGGCCAGGTCTCCGGCGTGATGAAGCTGCAGATCGATCACCTGCCGTTGAGCCTTGGCGGCATGCGCCCGACCCAGGGCCGGACCCTCGCCGTCATGCAGGTGTCGGGCGGGTCCCAGAGCTTTAACGCCGTCAATACCCTGCGCCTTCTGGGCCGCTGGATGCGGATGGTCACCATCCCCAACCAGTCGAGCGTGGCCAAGGCCTTCCAGGAGTTTGACGAGGCCGGTCGGATGAAGCCCTCGGCCTACTATGAGCGGATCGTCGACGTGATGGAGGAGCTGGTGCGCTTCACCATTCTGGTCCGGCCCCACGCCGTCCAGCTGGTGGACCGCTATTCCGAACGCAAGGCCACCGGGGTTCCGGTCGAGATCACCTCGGATCTCTCCGCAATCGCTATAGCAACCCTCTGAAGGGGGCGGGGCGTTTGATACCGGAAAGTTAAGCGTCGGCCCCCCGTCCGAGTGCAACGTCAAATTTGCGCGGTCACCCGAATATTTGCATGTGGCGCGCATTTCAGGCCTCAGCCGCGTCTCAGACCTCTCGAATCAAGCTGCCGCTGGCTCACCGCGAAAGGGCCGTTCGGGGAGGCCGTCGGCCAAAACTTTCTCCTGGACACCTCGCCGCCCGATCATCCACCGATAGATTGGATGTCCACATCCGGCGGACCGCCACCGGACGGATGGTTCGGGTTGTGCTCGGTGTCGAGCCCTTGGGCGACGACAGCTACGCAATCAGCGTCTTGGCTTGAGGCCAATCCTTCACCTGAAATTGAGGCGGCGTCGTTTGGCAACGAGCGCTGTCGGGCACGAAACGCAAGTCGTGGAAAGTCGCAATCTAAGTCGGGGTGACTTTCGAACGACAAGTCTTCGCAAGTCATGTTTTGAGTTGTGACAAGTTGTCTGTCAGTCGTCCGCAAGTCGCGTAAAATAATCGATCCACAGAGTTGACAACCTGTGGATATATTTGCTTGCAATGTGGTGCATCGCGCTGAGACGCGCTGAACACAGGAAGCAAGACATGCGTGGAAGACTTGGGCGCCGCCTGTTCGGCGCGATGATGACGTGCGGCCTGATGATGGCCGGGCCGGCCCTGGCCGGAGGGTCGGGGATGCCCTGGGAGGGACCGCTCCAGCAGGTGGTCCAGTCCATCACCGGGCCCGTGGTCCAGGCCGCAGCGGTCGTTGCGGTGGTCGTTTTCGGCGCCGGGATCGCGATGAGCGAGAACGGATCCTCGATGCGGCGCGGTCTCGGCATCATGTTCGGCCTCTGCATCGCCTTCGCGGCCTCGACCTTCTTCCTCGACTTCTTCGGCTTCGCCGGCGGGGCGGAGATCGGATGATGGCCGGCTCCCTCCAAGACGGCCGACCGGAGGGCTGGGATCTTCCGGTCGCCCAGGCCCTGACCGAGCCGATCCTCATGGCCGGGATGCCTCGGGACTACGCCATCGCCATGGGGACGATCGCGGTGGTGCTCGGCCTGGCTCTGCGGATCTGGTGGCTCGGCCTTCTGTGGTGGGCCGTCGCCCACGCGATCGGCTTGTGGGCGGCCAGAGCGGACCGCCGGTTCTTCGATGTGCTTCGGCGCCACCTCGCCCTGCCTGGCCACATGGACGCGTGAGGGGCCGATGCGCTTTCTCGAAGAACATCGCAGACGCCCGGCGGCTCTGGCCGACCATCTGCCCTGGGCCGCCCTGGTCGCGCCGGGCGTGATCCTCAACAAGGACGGCTCCTTCACCACGGGCTTCCGGTTCCGGGGACCGGACCTGGAATCCTCGACCGAGGACGAGTTGATGGCCGTCCGGGCGCGTCTGAACAATGCGCTGAAGCGTCTCGGGACGGGCTGGTGCCTGCATATGGAGGCGCGCCGCCGTGAGGCCGCCCCCTATCCGGAGAGCGCGTTCGACCTGGATGTCGCCTGGCTTCTCGACGAGGAACGTCGGAGCCGCTTCGAGGCTGGCGACCCGGCCTTCGAGACGGATTTTCGCCTGGCCCTGACTTGGCTGCCGCCGGCCGACGAGACGCGGAGAATGGAGCGCTGGCTGTTCGACGGCCTGGCCAAGGGCGGCGCGGACTGGCGCCAGGCCGTGGCGGTCTTCACCCGTGAGGCGGCGACCACGCTCGACCTCCTGTCGGACGCCCTGCCCGAGATCGATCCGCTCGACGACACCGAACTGCTGACCTGGTTGCACGACTGCGTGTCGCCGAGGACCTTCCCGGTCGCCGCGCCGGATTCACCGATGTATCTGGACGCCTGGCTGGCGGACGCCGACCTTTCCGGCGGGATCGCGCCGCGTCTTGGCGACCGCTGGCTCAAGGTCGTGTCCGTGCGCGGCCTGCCGTCTATCACCCGTCCCGGCTTGCTCGATGCGCTCGGCGCCCTGCCGTTTCCCTACCGCTGGACGGCCCGCTGGATCGGTCTCGACAAGCCGGAGGCCGAGCGGGAGATCGTCAAACTGAGGAAGCGCTGGTTCGCCAAGAGAAAGGGCGTCGGTGTCCTGCTGCGCGAAGCCATCACCAAGGAGGAGGTGCCGCTCCTCGATACCGACGCGGCCTCCAAGACCGAGGAGTGCGATGGGGCGCTGGCCGCCCTCGGTGCCGAGGCCTGCGCCTTCGGCTATCTGACCCTGACGGTGACCGTGCTTGACGCGACGGAGGCCGGCGCCGCCGCCAAGGCGCGGGCCATCGAGGCCGCGTTGAACGCTCAGGGGCTGCTGGCCCGGATCGAGGACCTCAATGCCGTGGAGGCCTGGCTTGGCTCCCTGCCGGGCGAGCCCTATGCCGACGTCCGCCGACCGCTCGTCTCGACCCTGAATCTGGCCGATCTGCTGCCTGTTTCGGCGGTCTGGGCCGGCCCGTCCGTGGACCTCAATCTGGACGGCCCACCGCTGGCGACGGCCCGGACGACGGGGTCCACACCTTTCCGGCTGGTGCTACACGTCGGCGATGTCGGCCATGCCATGGTGGTCGGACCAACGGGCTCGGGCAAGAGCGCGCTACTCTCGTTTTTGGCCCTGCAGTGGTTCCGCTACCCGGACGCCCGCGTGGTCTTCTTCGACAAGGGTCGATCGGCGCGGGCGGCGACCCTGGCGGCCGGCGGTTGCTGGCGTGCGCTGGAGCCCGGCGCGCGGTTCTCGCTGCAGCCTCTGGCGCGCATCAACCAGGAGATCGAAAGGGCCTGGGCGTCGGAATGGATCGCAGAGACCGTCCGGCTCGCGGGGCTGGAGCCGGTGCCAAGGATCCGTGAAGAGATCTGGGCGGCGCTCGCGGCCCTGGCCGACGCCCCCGTCGCGCAGCGCACCCTGACGGTCTTCTGCGCCCTGGTGCAGGACAAGGCCGTCGCCGCCGCGCTGGAGCCCCTGACACTCAAAGGTCCGCACGGCGCCCTGCTCGACGGAGAGGGCGAGGCGCTCGTTCCCAGCCGGTTCGACACCTTCGAGCTGGAAAGCCTGATGGCCACGCCCTCGGCCGTAGCTCCGGTTCTCTCGGCGCTCTTCCATCATCTCGAAGGCAGCTTCGACGGTCGACCCACACTGCTGGTGCTCGACGAGGCCTGGCTCTTCCTCGGCGAGACCGCCTTTGCCGCCAAGATCAGGGAGTGGCTCAAGACGCTGCGCAAGAAGCGGGTCGCCGTCGTGTTCGCGACCCAGAGTCTGGATGACGTGGCCGCCTCGCCGATCGCGACCAGTCTGATCGAGAGCTGCCCGACCCAGGTCTTCCTGCCCAACCCCCGCGCGCTCGAACCGTCTTCGGCGCGCCTCTATCAGGGGTTCGGCCTGAACCGCCGCCAGCTCGAGCTGATCGCCTTCGCCACGCCCAAGCGGGCCTATTACTGGCGCCAGCCGCGCGGCCGACGCCTGTTCGATCTGCGCCTGACCGGCGTGGCCCTCGCCCTGTGCGGGGCCAGCGCACCGGAAGACCAGACCCTCATCGACGACATCCTCGCAGCTTCCGGAGAGGCCGGGTTCGCGCGGGAATTTCTCACAGCCAAGGGAGTGCACAATGTTGATGCTGTTTTCGACGCCTTCGCCCGACCGCTCGCGGCCGAATAGGCCGGTCCAGATCCTGGCCGCCGGCCTCGTCGCCGTCAGCCTGCTGGCGACCGCGACCACGGCGCCTGCACAACAGGTCGTCTTCGACCCCCGCAACCACATCGAAAACGCGCTTCAGGCGGCGCGTCAGCTGGAGAGCCTGGCCAACGAGGCCAAGAGCCTTGCGGCCTCGCCTTACAGCCACCTGACCGGCAACAGCCAGTCGTTGCGCGACATGGCCGAACTGGCCCGTACGGCGCGCGGGATCGCCAGTTCGGTCAGCGGCCTGGAGCAGCAGTTCCAGAGCCTCTATCCCGATGACCTGTCCGGCTCAGACATGCTGCGGCTTCTGGAACAGGGTCAGGCCCGGACCGCCAACGCCCGGCGAACGGCCGAGGATGTGGCTCGGACGGCGGCCGAGCTCGAACGTCTTGGACAGGGACGCAATCAGCGGCTTACGGGCGCCCTCTCGGCCAGCGAGGCCGCTTCAGGCCAGACCGCCGCGATCCAGTCCTCCAACCAGATGCTGGCCGTCCTTGCCGAGGATCTGGCGGCCTTGCGCACCATCATGCTCGCCCAGTCCCGGCTTCTGGCCGAGGCGACGGCGCGCGACGCCACGACCCAGGCCTCGGGGGACGAGGCCCGTCGCCGCCGCTGGGCGGGCTCGGCCGGAACGCCCGCGGCACCGACCTTCGATCCCCTGTCGCACGCGCGGGACTGAGGAGCGCAAGCGATGTCGGTCGGAGTGGAAACCCCCAATGAGCTGATGGTGGTGTTCTCCAACACCATCTCGGCCGGGTTCGACGCCCTGCAGGGCGCGGTCAACGGCGTCTTCGGGCTCCTGATCGTCCTGGTCGTCGCCCTGACCGGCATCCAGTGGGCCATGTCGTCCAGCCGGGAAGTTCTGGCAGCCGGCTTCGGCAAGGTGCTGCTGATCGGAGCCTTCGCCTGGCTGATCAACGACTGGCAACAGCTGTCCGAGACGATCTACGCCGGGTTCATCGAACTGGGTCTGACGGCAGGCGGCGGGTCCCTGAGCCGGGCCGATTTCCTCAATCCCGGAGCCATCCTGGCCCAGGGTTGGGAGATCGTGAAGGCGCTCGGCGAGACCCCCGCGCCCGTCGACAATCCGCTCGACGTGGTCGGCAACATGGCAGACGCCCTGATCCTGGGCCTGGCCATGATCGGCATCATGCTGGCCTTCGCCGTGCTGGCGCTGCAGATCATCGTGGCCCTGCTCGAGTTCAAGATCGTCACTCTGGGCGGTTTCATCCTCCTGCCCTTCGGCATCTGGAACAAGTCCGCCTTCCTGGCCGAACGGCCCCTCGGATACGTCGTGTCGTCGGGCCTCAAGGTGCTGGCTTTGGCCATCGTCATCTCCGGGGCCAGGACCGTCTTCGACCAGCTCCAGCCCTCGGCCAATCCCGACATCTACGAGGCGTTGAGCATCCTCGTCGCCTCGATCCTTCTGGCCATGCTGGCGATGTTCATCCCCAATCTGGCCTCGGCCCTGGTGACAGGCGGGCCGGCCCTGGGCGCCGGGGCCGCCATCACGGCCGGAATCGCGGTCGGCGGCAGCGCCGCCCTGGCCGGAGCCGGGATCGCGGGTGCGGGCACGGCTGTCGCAGGCGGCGCGGCGAAGATGTCTGGCCCGGCACGGGCCGCGGCCGGGGCAGGGGCGGGCCGGTCTCCGACCCCGCCGATGTCGCCTCCGCCGTCGACGCCTCCCAAACCCTCGAACGACAATCCGTCGCCGTCCGGCCCGCGTCGACCATCGGGCGGGGCGATGTCCGCCGCGCCCTCCTCTTCCCCTAGCGGCGTGTCTGAGCCCGCCGTGGCCTGGCAGCCTCGCCAAGCCACGGGTTCGGCTTCGAGCGAAGCGTCGGAACCCGCCGGCGCGGCCAACGACGGCGCGGGCGGCGAGGCGCGGCCTGGGCGGCCCGCCGAGAAGATTGCCGCGGAGGCCCAGGCCGCCCGATCCGATTTCCACCGAGCCGCCGCCGGATCGGCTGGGCGTGGAGGGGCGAGACCGCCAGCCCGCGCCCAGGCCCTGCAAGCCTTCTTCGTCGCCAACGCCGGACGCGGCCTCATGCCCGCCGGTGAGACCAGCGGCGTCCTGTCTCCCAATCTGAGAACCGAGGAGTCTTGACCATGCACCCCTTCTTTCGTCCGAAGCGCGCCCTGGCCTCGGCGCCCGAGACGACCCCCTATCAGCGCGCAGGCCAGATCTGGGACGACCGGATGGGCCTGTCCCTGGCCCATGCCCGCAACTGGCGCCGTATCGCCGTGGCCAATCTCGTCCTCGCCGGCTTCCTCGGTGCGGGCTGGTGGGTCCAGGCCGACCGGGCCGTGGTCAAACCCTTTGTGGTCGAGGTCTCCGATCTCGGACAGACCCAGAGGATCACGGCGATCGGCGGCCGCTATGAACCGACCGAAGCCCAGATCAGCCATACTCTCGCGGGTTGGGTCCGGGACATCCGATCCAAATCCATCGACCCCATCGTCATCCGGCAGAACTGGCTGCGGGCCTACGACCTGATGACGCCAAAGGCGGCGAGCTTCCTCAACGCCTGGGCCCAGACCCACGACCCGTTCGCCGAGGTCGGTCGCGAGGCCGTCAACGTGGAGGTGCTCAACGTCGTCCGGCGCACCGAGCGGACCTACGACCTGCAATGGCGCGAGACCCGCTTCGTCAACGGCCAGCAGGCCGGCGTCGAGCGCTGGCGCGCCCTGATCACCACAACGACCCAGCCGCCCCGCACCGAGGCCGAGCTGATGAAAAACCCCCTTGGACTGAAAATCGAGGACGTATCATGGACCCCCGACGCTTCCTGATCCTGGCCGGCCTGGGCCTCAGCCTGTCCGGCTGCGCCGTCTTCGGCCGAACGGCTGGGCCGCCGCCGATCTCGCCTATGCCTGTCCTCACGGCCGAGGCTGCCGTCATCGCCGAGGCCGGGGCCCTGCCGCAACCGACAGTACCAGTCGATGATGCGCTGGTCGCCGATGCAACCCCGGCGCCCGCCGTTCCCGTCGGCACACCCTATGAAGCCCAGCCGACGGCCGTGGCGCAAGCGACGGGGATGACCGGTCGCCGCGCCATCGTCGCCGCCAACCTCGACGCCCGGGCCGCCTCGCGATCGGACGCCTTCGTCGGCGGGGTCCAGGTGTTCGCCTGGTCTCCGGGCCGGGTATTCGAGGTCTGGACGGCGCCTCTGCGGGTCACCACCCTGACCCTGGGCGCTGGCGAAACCCTCGTCTCCAAGGCGGCCGGCGACACCGTCCGCTGGCAGATCGGCGAGACCACCTCCGGCGACGGGGCAGGTCAGCGAACCCATGTCCTGCTCAAGCCGCTGCAACGCGGGTTGGAAACCAACCTGGTCCTGACCACCAACCGACGGGTCTATTTCATCGACCTGAAGAGCGGTGACGCCTCAGGGTTCAACGCGGCGGTCGCCTGGGACACGGGGGCGATGGATCCCCCGGCCATGGCGCCGATCGCCGAGGCGGCGGAAATCCGCGTGTCGGACCCGGTGGCGATGCCGGAGGGTCCCATCGACGCCCGCTACCGGATAGAGCCGCAGGGGCGGCGTGCACGGTGGACGCCGGCCTCGGTCTTCAACGACGGGCAGCGCACCTTCATCGCCTTCGATCCCGATCTTCAGATCGACGAGGCGCCGGCCCTCTTCGTGATCGCCGCCGACGGCGAGACCCAGATGGTCAACTACCGCCAGGCCGGAGGTCTGTTCATCGTCGATCGCGTCTTCGATCGCGCCGAGCTCAGGCTCGGCGATCGTCGCCCCCAGACCGTTCGTATCCGCCGCCTCCAGGGACCCGCCCGATGACCTCGTTCCAGGATAGCCCCCACAATCCCGACGACGTCGCTTCCTCGGCAGGGTCCGGCGTCGGCCCTGAGGTCAGGCCCGACCTGACCAGCGCGGCAAAGGCGCCGCCGCCCGGCCTGTCGATGCGGGCGCCGCGGCCGCCGGTCACCCGGCTGCGCAAGTCGGTCGTCCAGACGATCGTGATCGGCGGCGTGATCCTCGTCTCCGGCTCCCTGGCCTGGGCCTTCGTCGTCCAGCCGGAACTGCGCGACAGCGCCCGGCTCCGCGCCGTCGAGGGCCGGGAAGAGCAGGCCCGGGGCTCCGTTCGACCCTCCGAAGCGGTCACCGACCAGCCCGCGACCTATGACCGGCTGCCCGAGCCGCGCACTGGAGCCGAGGCAGAGACGGCTAAGCCTGGTGTCCCTCCGCCGTCGCCCGCGCCGGGCCGGTACAGCGCCGATTATGCGCCATCGCGGACGACCCGGGCGACCGGGCCCAGTCCGGGCGAACAGGCGGCGCGATCGGGCTTGTTCTTCGAGGGGTCGTCAACCGGGGCCGGTCCTGCCGCGCATGCCGGGGCGGGTCCAGCGACAGCCGGCGCCCGTTCGGGCGCTGCGGACGTCGGCGCCACCTATAATGGCCACACCCTGACGGCGCCGCTGTCGCCCTATGAGCTGAAGGCGGGCGCGATCATTCCTGCGGTCCTGTTGACCGGGGTGGACACCGCGCGCGCCGGGCCGGTCGTCGCGACGGTCTCGCAGAACGTCTATGACACCGTCAGCGGCCGCCATCTCGTCCTGCCCCAGGGGACCCGGCTTATCGGCCGTCATGAGGGCGAGAGCGCCTATGGCGACCGACGCGCCTTCCTGACCTGGGACCGGCTGATCCTGCCCAACGGCAAGAGCCTGGTGCTCACCGGCGAGCCCGGCGTTGACGCGCAAGGCGCGGTCGGGGTTCGGGGCCAGGTCGACCGGCGGCTATTCCCCCTCCTGATCGGAACCCTGTTCGCTGGCGCGATCACCACCCTCGGTCAGATCGCACGCGACGGCGATGGCGAGGGTTCAGGCGGCCTGCTCGGCGACGCCGGGGACGCCGCCGCCATCGAGGGCTCCCAGGTCGGGGGGCGGCTCGTGGACCGGGAGCTGGACGTCCGGCCGTCGATCCGTCTGCGCGCAGGCGCTCCGGTCCGCGTGATGATCACCCGCGACCTGATCCTGGAGCCGTACCGGCCATGACCTGGACACCTCTCGATACTGGAAACCGCTGGGCCGTGCTCGGCGTCACAGTCTTCTTCCTCACCCTGGGCGCCCTGATCGCCGAGCAGACGCCAGCCCTGGCTTTGGTCAACGAGAGCCCCAGCGTCCCGCGTGGCCTCTATCTGCGACAGCCTGGCGGCGCGGTGGAGAGTGGCGCGATGGTCGCTCTGCCCCAACCCCCGATCGCCCGGCGCTATCTGGGCGCGCTCGGCATGCCGGACGAGGTCCTGCTGATCAAACGGGTGGCTGCGGTCGGCGGCGATCAGGTTTGCCGAGTGGGCGCCGTGGTTCGGACTCCTGACAGGGTGGTTCCCGTTTTGGATCAAGACCGGCGCGGAATGGATCTGCCCGGCTGGACCGGATGCCGTCGGCTGGCGCCGGACGAGCTCTTCCTGCTCGGCGACACGCCGGGGAGTTTCGACAGTCGCTATTTTGGCCCCGTCCGAACCCGAGACCTGGAGGGGGTGTTTCGGGAGACACTGACATGGTGAGAACCCTCGTGGCCGCAGCGGCCCTGGTGTTTGCAGCGGGTAACGCCGCCGCTCAAACGGTCGACTGGCGCAACGCCGGTGGCGATCTGTTCGGCCGTCCCACCGCGCAGCCTGTGTCGGACGTGGCGGGCGTCGTCGACCTCACACCTAGACTGCCGCCCCTGTCCCAACCCTTCATGGAGGCGATCGCCGCCGCCGCCGAGCGCCATGGGATCGACCCCAAGATGCTCCATGCCCTGGTGATTGTGGAATCCGCCTATAGGGTCGATGCCGTGTCTCCCGTCGGCGCTGGCGGCCTGACCCAGTTGATGCCGGGAACCGCCGCCGATCTCGCCGTCAGAGACCGGTTTGATCCGGTCGAGAACCTGAATGGTGGGGCGGATTATCTGGCCCGGCAATTGCTCCGCTTCGGGGACGTCAGGCTTGCGTTCGCCGCATATAATTCTGGGCCGGATCGTGTCGCCAGGCTCGGCCGCATTCCGAATATTGCAGAGACCCAGGCCTACGTCGCCGCAGCCGTTGACTGCTACCTCGCGCTCTCGGCCGGGAGGGGCGCCCGCAATTCCCGGGACTGTCGGGTGCGGGAGCCGAGCCGATGACCCCGGCATCGGTACCGGTCATCTCGCCGACAGGGGCGACCGATGAGGACCTGCTGACCCGCAAGGAAGCGTCCGCCTTCCTGATACAGTTCGGTATCCGCATGAAGCCCGAGACCCTCGCACGGCTGTGGTCCACTGGGGGCAATGGCCCTCCCTGTCTCCACGTTCGGCATAGGCCCTATTATCCGCGTGGCGTGCTTCGCGCCTGGGCTCTGGACCAGGTCAGTGACCTGCGAGCGTCTGCACCGCCGGCGGCACGGGGGCGGCGTCATGGCTGAGATGTGTTTCGAAGGGTTCAGGACCGAGTGGGCGCCCACGGTGGCGGATCTGTTGATCGACCCCGCAGTCAGCTTCGCCCTCAAGGACGTTCTTAAAACCTGGGAGGTCCGCGATCCGGTCGACGCGGCGCGAGACGCCCGGTTGCTGGCCGAGGTTCTGGAGCGCCGGGCGGACGAGGCGGTGTCATGGACCCTGTGAGCGAGCCGCCTCCGTTCGACGCGTTGGAAGACAGGATCCTGCCCTGGTCGCAGGTCAGGGTGATCTGTGGTCTGAGCCGGACGACGGTTTGGCGCATGCAGAAGAGCGGAGACTTCCCGGCCTGCGTCCAGGTCTCTCGCAACCGGGTCGGCTGGTGGCAGAGCGAGTTGCTGGCATGGAGACGAGCAAGGACGCCCCGGCGTCTGCCGGAGCCGCGGGCCGTAGTATCGGCGCAGGAACCGGTCGAACCGGTCGAACCGCCACAGATCAGGCGAATCCAGGAACAGGCAAAGGGAGCCGCTCGACCAGAGGCCGTGATTGACCCGGATCCAGGCGCCAAGACCCGTCGAAAACGGAAAGCCGCCGTTGCGGAAAACCAGACGGCGTTCGATTTTGGCGGTTAATGCGCGGGATGTGGGGCTTTGACCCGATTGAAACGCACACGGTCAGCCCCAGCGATCAGAAGGGCGTCGAAGCCGGCGTCGCCCCAGGCCCGACGCTGAATTTGGGTCGTGGCCGGATCGGCCGTGCTGGCCCACCACTGCGGCAGGCTCGCGCTCTTGGGCAGCATATAGCCGATCTTGCGTTCCATCTCGACGAAGGAGAGTTCGAGCTCATCCGTCTTCTGTCTGCGGAGATAGTCTCGAAGCGGATCGTATTTGCCCATCGCTTCAGATGACCGGACACGGGGGTTCAGCGCAAGTCGAGCCGTCCTCAGAACAGCGCGGGCGAACCCGCCGCACATCCGGCCGGGGGTGGGAAATCGCTGGTGCGGCTCTAACCGACGGCGGATAGCCCGGCTCGGATCTCAACGACCTCATCGAACCGATCATCATTGAGGCGGTGGCGCTCGCGCGGTCTTGATCGACGTCATGGGACAAGGACAGGAAGCTGGCTTCAGCTGTATGTCGAGACCGCGCTCATACCGGTCGGGAGGCTCTCTGGCTCAGGGCGAACCGCTACGACCTGGGCAAGGTGTGCTACTGCACCGCATCCCGATGGCTTTGATCTCGATCAATGACGGCCGCGCCGAAAGAGGCGCTTTGAGCACAACCTCATGGAGCGGAAGTCTTGCGTCTAATCGCGATCACCGGATTGTTCTTGTTGACGGGATGTACGACCGATCCTGTCTATCGTGAAGCATCACGCACTGCGGAAGCAGCGCGATACTATCCGGTGGAAACGCTGGATTTCGCCTCCATCGCTCGGGGGAAGGCGCTTGTAGAAAGCCGCTGTGCAGCCTGCCACTCCGTCGGACCCACGGGGGAGAGTCCGAGCGCCGCCGCGCCGCCGCTGCGGCACTTGGGGACCCGTTATCCGGTGGCGGACCTTCAGGAAGCTTTTGCCGAAGGCATTACGAACGGCCATCCGGAGATGCCCCAAATCACTCTGGAAAGCGACGAAATCGCGGATCTGATTGTCTATCTTCAGGACGTACAGAACCATTCGAAGCCGTGACCGGGATGCGGGGCCGGCCGGCCCCTCTGGGTCGTCCGGCCTGATCCGGCCCGGGCTCACAAACCATTAGGGTTTCGAGCTCGATTGGGTGAGTGCGCGCGCTGTCAAAGCTGGCGAGTATTCAGGCCGATCCCCGTGTTTCCCGGGCAATCAGAAGCGGCAGCGGTCAAGGCCGAAGCCGATCAGAATGTTTTTCGGTCAGCGACGCTGGCCGGGGAGGCGGCGCGGTGCGGGCGGCTCCAGCCGCGCCGGTCGAAAGGAAGACCCGATGATCGAACACGAACGGATTGTGATCGTTGGCGCAGGCCACGTCGGGGCGACGGCCGCATATGCCCTGATGCTTCGAGCCCTGTTCGAGGAGATTGTGCTGATCGACAGCGATTTGGCGCTGGCCGAGGCTGAGGCGGCCGACCTCTCCGATGCGAACGCGCTCGCCAGGCCCGCGCGCATCTGGGCCGGAAGCTACGCCGACGCGGCAACAGCCCGGATTGCTGTCATTACCGCAGGGGCGGCGACGCACGGCTCGGAAAGTCGCCTGTCCGTAGCGTCCCAAAGCGCCATGATCGTCACGACCTGCGTCGGAGAGCTGGTCCAGGCCGGGTTCGCGGGGATCATCCTTGTCGCCGCCAACCCGGTGGACGTGATGACGCTAATGGCGCTGCGTCGCTCGGGCTTTGCGTCGGCAAAGGTCATCGGCACGGGAACACTGCTCGACACGAGCCGTCTCAAACAGACGCTCGCCGAGAGCCTGCAGGTCACGCCCGGGTCCATCGACGGGCTTGTTCTGGGCGAGCATGGCGACAGCGAGGTAGCAGCGTTCTCGACCGTTCGTGTCGGAGGGTTGCCGCTGAGCGAATTCTGTCCGCCGGGGCAGGAACTCGACCAGGGCCAGATCGCCACGGAGGTGCGCGACGCCGGCTACCGAATTGTCCAGGGCAAGGGCTACACATCCTTCGGGGTGGCGACCGCGATCGTGCGGATATGCGAGGCGATCTTGCGCAATGAGAGGGCGGTGCTGCCAGTCTCGACGCTGCTGACCGGACAATACGGTATCGCCGATGTCTGTCTCAGCCTGCCGTGCATTCTTGGCGCAGGCGGGGTCGAACGCATTCTGTCGCCGGCACTCACCCCCTCGGAGACGGCGGCATTGAACGCGTCGGCGAGGGCGTTACAGCAGGTGCTTGCGCATATGGATCTGGCCATCTGATCGCGAGACGTCGTGGCGGGCAAGGTTCCGTCGACGCCACACAGCCTCTGTGCCGCCGACGGCGGCTCGATGCCGGCGGTTCGTTCCGTGGCGTGGAGACCGAAGGAGAAATCAGTCGTTGACCTCGGCGAGGCTGATGCCGCCCGGCCCCCTTCCGACCGGGATGGTGCGGACAAGCCGGCGGGTCCGGGGATCGAGCACGGACACCGTGTCGGCGAAACTATTGGCGATATAGACCCGGTCGCCATTGCCGCCGACCACGACGCCGTGAGCGCCCGCGCCGGCGACGATCGTGGCGACGACAGTTTGACGGGCGGTGTCGATCACAGAGACGGTGTTGCCTGGACGCGCTTCTGTCCCCTGGTTGGCGACATAGACCTCCCGGCCGTCAGGTGAGGCGAAGACCTGAATAGGTCCGGGTCCGACCGGGATACGGGCGACCACCCGTCGGCTTGCGGTGTCGATCACGGCCGTGCCGTTCTCATCTCGCAAGGTCACATAGCCGAAGCGTCCATCCGGCGTGAATGCGACCTGGACCGGGCCACGGCCGACTGGAATGCGCTCGACTTCGTCCAGATCGACGGCGTCGACGACGGAAACCGTCCCATCGCCAGTATTGGCGACATAGAGGGTACGACCATCCGGGCTCATACGCAGGCCGTGGGGCGATCGCCCGACAGTGATGTTGCGATCCACTGAGCCCGACTTGAGATCGACGACCGTGAGCATGTTGTCTCCCGCGCTGGTGACAAACGCCCGCTCGCTCCGCGCATCGACGACGACATGCGCCGGCATCCTGCCGACGGGGATAGTCGTGCTGGGGCCTTTTGAAACGGCGCTCGCGTCGAAGATGAGGAGGCGCCCCGGTCCATCCATTTCAGCCTCTCCGTCCGGGCCCTGAGGTGCTGAGGCGCCGACTGCAAAGAGGGATCGACCGTCGCTGGAGACCTGAACGTTGTGAGGGGAAACGGCAATACGGGTCGTCTCGACCTGGCCTGTCTCGGGATTGATGACGGAAATCGATCGGCCCTGTTCGTCGGCTGTAAACAGGATCGGGCGAGTATTCCGATCCTGGTTTTCACACCCGGCCAACAAAAGGGCTGCGGTCGCGCTTGCCGCCACCAGGACGACTCTCTTGACGTAGGTTTTGAGAAACATCTGCTGTTCCGGTTTACGGGACGGGCCGATAGCGACCCCAGGCTCCATGACGCTATCCGGCGAATTCGCGCATTGATCCATGTCAGAACTGGGCGGTGGGCAACCTCATCCATCACCGGGTTCAACCGGTTGCCTGATGTCGGCGACAAGGGCCTGGTCGAGGCTGACGCTGTGGGGTTCTCCGTAAACCGCGATGATCATCGGCAGTCCGGATTCCAGCGAGACCTCGAGTGTCCGGTTGGTCTGGTCGATCCTGATCGCGAGGCTCCGGTTGCGCCATTGGAGGCTGAAACTCAGGCTGGTCCAACTCGCCGGCAGCTGCGGCGCGAGGGCGAGTCCGTCGCTCCGTAGCGCCAGTCCGGCGAACCCAAAGACCGACATCATCCAGAGGCCGCCTTGAGCCGCGATGTGGACCCCCCCTCCGATCGCGGACTTGGTGTCGATCAAATCGATCGCCGCAGTCCTGTGGAAATAGTCGAGCGCCCTTTCGACATCTCCCAGCCGCGCGGCCACGAGGCCGTGCATGGCCGTGCTCAAAGAACTGCCGTGCCCGCAGCGGGGCTCGTAGTATCGGAAGTTTTTCAGGTCCGCGCCGGCGTTGAATTCGCCAGGCAGCAAAGCCAGCAGGGCAACGACATCGGCCTGTTTCACCACCTGCGACTGCTGGGTGCGTTCACGCCCGAGGATGACGTCCATTGGGACGGTGCGGCCCGCATAGGCCGATAGATCCACGTCCTCGAGATCGAAATAACCCGCGAACTGCTCGTACAGGCCGGTGGCCGGATCCAGACCCGTCGCCAACGTCTCCGCGACGTCGGACCAACGTTTCAGCTCGGCCTCGTTCAGGTCGAGGTGGCTCGACAGGGCTGACCATCGATCGGGCCATCTTTGGCGCAGCAGGCCGGCGACGTCGAGCGCGCGGCGAATGTTCCAACGGGCCATGACGTTGGTGAACGCGTTGTCGTCGATATTCTCGTGATACTCGTCGGGGCCGATGACGTTGCGGATGTGGTGCAGGCCATCGGCTTCGGGCTGGGCCCGACTGGCCCAGAAGCGTGCGGTCTCGAGCAGTATTTCCGCCCCGGCCTCGATCAGGAATTCGTCGTCGCCTGTCGCCTGCCAATATTGCCAGACGGCATAGGCGACGTCGGCGCTGATGTGTTGCTCCTGCACGCCGGTAAGGATGTCGACGATTTGTCGATCCGGACCGACCGCCTGCTCAGGCGTGGTCTCCAGACCGGTATCCGTCGACTCCCAGGCGTAGAACGCGCCGCGCCATCCTCGATCCGCAGCCTTTGCCCGCGCCCCGTTCAGGGTGTGGAACCGGTACATCAGCAGGGACCGGGCCGCCTCCGGCCAGGTCACGATATAGAAGGGCAGGAGGAAGATCTCGGTGTCCCAGAAGACGTGCCCCCGATAGTCGGCCCCTGTCAGCGCCCTGGCGCCGATAGAGACACGCGGGTCGTCCGGGTTGGCGGCGCTGTTCAAATGGTAGATGGCGAATCGAAGCGCCTTCTGCGCCGCGGCGTCGCCTTTGAGGTCGATGTCGCTGGACGACCAACGATGTGCCCAGGCCGTCTCATGCCGTGTGAGCAGGTCTCGCCACCCTAAATCTCGACCGGCCTTGAGTTCATTCAGAGCCTTGACGCCGGCGTCCGGACCGGGAACCGCGCTTCGCGCCACCCCCATAATGCGCTCAAGGCAGATGATCTGTCCGGGACGGCTTTTCCAGGTCCACGACCATTTGAACGGGGCGAGCACGACCGGCGCCATCTCCAGGCCGTCGATCCGCAACGCCACCGCTGCCGCGATTTCCAAGCGCTTGCCGGAACGGCGGGTGCGCCATACGCCCAATTCGTTGTCGAGCCGCTCCGCCATGAGGTCGCGATCGAGGCCTTCGAAGGACGCTTCGAGCGTCATCTCGGACTCGCCGCGCTCAACCTCCAAATGATGCATTTGCAATCCCAGGGATCTGCGGTCCTGTGACACCAGGTTCAACCGGACAAGGCGGGCGCTCACGGCGGATCCGTCGACCAGGCGGCATTCCGAAAGCAAAAGGCCTCGCCGCATATCGAGCGTGAGCGCATGCGATGGACCAGGGCCGAAATGCTGGACAAGCGGCCCCCCAGGCAGGCTGATATGGACCTGCAACCCGTTCGGGACAGGGATCAACTCAGGCACTGCCCGGTCGCCATCGGGCGTATCGAACAGTCCGGCGACATAGGTGTTCGGTGAACCGACGCCCTGCGGTGATCGATTGACCGTCTGGGACGCTCGTACGCCGAGAAACCCGTTGCTGATCGCGAACCGAGTGGCGCGATCGCTCTCGCGGAGCGGATCACAGCCATCGTCACTCAGGACCCATGAGGCGTCGGCAGTCGGCTCCAGCGCCTGTTTCATGGTCTTCGGATCCTTCACAGTGTCGGGCCGACCAGCCGGCCAAGCGCAAGCTCGGTGATCACGACGTCGTCCAGGCTTGTGACCACCAGGTCCGCGCGCGCCGCACGCAGCATCTCGGCGTCGCCGAGGCGTGCAACGCCGATAGCCGCCATGCCCCCGGCGCGGGCCGCTTCAATCCCCGCTGGAGCGTCTTCCGCCACGAAACACTGCGCGGGCGCCACGCCCATCTCGCGGGCCGCGATCAGAAAAAGCTCCGGATCCGGCTTGCCGTGCGTGAGGTCTCGACCCGAGACATTGACGCGGAAGATGTCGAGCAGGCTCCGGCCGGCCCGCAGCGGGATCGCGCGCATCATGGCGGTGGCGTTCCTGGAGGAGGAAGCGGCCGCCATGGGCCAGCCGAGGGCGGCGACCGCCTCAACGAAACGCAGCGCGTCCGGAAAGGCCGCCACGGCGCCTGTCCGGATCAGCTCCTCCAGCCGCGCCTGCTTGCGTTCGGCATAGGCGACCGCGTGGCGGTCGGCGTTGCTCACACCCAAGGCCTCGAGTGCGGACCGGGCGCCGTCGAGCCGTAGCTTTCCCGCGACATGGGCTTGATAAATAGCCGTCGTGAAGCGGTCCGGCTCGGCAAGCCCCACGAGCGCCTCGCGCCACGCCCTCTCGTGGGGCGAAGCCAGCAGGACCCCATCGACGTCGAAGATTGCAGCGGCCAGCATCACCGCCGCTCGACCCTGCGGTTCGTCTCTTCTGGCATCTGCGCCTCGGCTCCGCTGTCCTTCGACATCGACCGAGGATGACATGCACCGGCGCGGCGAGCTTTGATCCAGATCAATGCGCGGATCCCGCATCGTCTGCTTTCTAGGCCGGAGGAGACGTATGTATGACCAGGTCGATACGGGTTGCCGTGAATGGTTATGGCGTGATCGGCAAACGCGTCGCCGATGCCGTTAGGGCCCAGAGCGATATGACGCTCATTGGCGTGTCCGACGTCGCGACGGACTGGCGAACCCGTGTGCTTCAGACCAAGGGTGTGCCGCTTTTTGCCGCCACGGCCCCGGCAGAGGATGCGTTCCGGGCCGCAGGCGTTCAGACGGCTGGCCGCCTGGATGATTTGCTTGGCGAGGCGGATGTCGTTGTCGATTGCACCCCCAAGCGCGTGGCGGCGGACAATGTCCCCCAATACCGCAAGCGTCAGCTCAAGTTCATTCTTCAAGGGGGCGAGAAGCACGGCATAACCGGGCATTCCTTCGTCGCCGAGGCCAATTTCGAGACGGCGATCGGGCGTGAATCGACCCGAGTGGTTTCTTGCAACACAACCGCGACTGTGCGGACCTTGAGCGCACTCAAGCGCGCCGGTCTGCTTGGACGCGCCCGGGGAACCCTGCTTCGCCGCGCGACCGATCCGTGGGAGAGCCATCAGGGCGGCATCATGAACACCCTGGTTCCTGAGCCCGAAATCCCCAGCCACCAGGGTCCGGACGCCCGGACTGTCGATCCCGACCTCGACGTGGTGACCATGGCGGTCAAGGTCCCCGAGACGATCGCCCATCTGCACTACTGGTCAGTCCAGTTGACCCGTCCCGTGGACAAGGAGGAGGTGCTCAATGCCTTCCGCTCGTCGTCACGCATCCTGTTGATGAAGACTGAGCAC
The DNA here is from genome assembly GCF_041893865.1 of Brevundimonas staleyi. Classification (GTDB taxonomy): domain Bacteria; phylum Pseudomonadota; class Alphaproteobacteria; order Caulobacterales; family Caulobacteraceae; genus Brevundimonas; species Brevundimonas staleyi. The sequence continues at coordinate 149,064 of NZ_CP169082.1, read as the reverse complement.
GGTCTGGATGCGCTTAACGCCGTCAAGGAACTGATGGCGGATCGGGGCCGCTCCCGCAGCGACCTTTATGAAGTGGCGCTGTGGGCCGACATGCTCACGGTGCAGGGCGATGAGCTCTTCTACGCCTACATGGTCGACAATCAGGCGATCGTCGTGCCCGAAACGATCGACGCCATCAGAGCGCTCGATGGACGCGAGACATCCGGGCGGCGCTCAATCGCCGCGACCGACTCGGCCATGGGCATCGAAGGCCGACTCTTCGCCGAGGCCGGCGCCCGGACACCCTAGACGCCCGCGCTTAAAGACGTGACCGCTCCAGGACCATTGCCGACCGGGAGGGGCGCAGACAATCCAACGGAGCGTCACTCGGGCTCTCCCTCACCAGTCGGAGAGCATCAATGACCACCCGGACGCTTGAAGTCGGTAATCTCTTCTCCGTCCTTGGGGCGTCCGGGATTGAACGACAGCTGCGTCGCATCGACGGCGTCGGCCGCGTTTCCGTCAATCCGGTGTCGGGGTCCACCACGGTCGCCTACGACGCGGCCAAGACCAGCCTGTCTGAAATCAGGGCGGCGATCGAGGCCTGCGGCTTCCACTGCGCCGGCGAGGCCCTCCCCAACCATGTCTGCCAGAATCACGAAGCGCCGGCCAAAGGCGCCCCGGAGCCGGTCGGGCCCGCCGACGCGCATCGAGGACATTCCCGCGAGACATCCAAGGCGAAGTCGGGCCTCATGAACGGGAAAGACCCGGCCCGGGGCAAGGCGCAGAAGGACGCCATGGCCCACGAAATGGGCCATGGCTCCGGAAAAGACATGCAGTCGATGGTGCGCGATATGCGCAACCGCTTCTGGGTCGCGCTGGGATTCAGTCTGCCGATCTTCGCCTTCTCGCCGATGGGCATGGACTTCATCCGGATTCCGCCTCCGTTCGGCATGAGGCTGGACCTCGTCCTGTTCATCCTTGCGAGCGGCGCCATCCTCTATCCGGTCTGGCCCTTCGTCGTTGCCGCCTGGCGGTCATTGCGAAGCGGCGTCGCCAACATGGCGGTGCTCATAGTTTTGAGCGTTGGCACCGGTTATCTCTTCAGCGTCGGCTCCACCTTTATCTACGGCGGACAGCAGTTCTACGAAGCGTCGGCGATTCTGCTGGTCTTCATCCTTCTCGGTCACTGGCTTGAGATGCGCGCCAGGGCCGGCGCATCCGAAGCCATTCGGGCCTTGATGGATCTGACCCCGCCCAAGGCGACCGTTTTGCGTGACGGCAAGGAAGTGGAGGTGCCCACCGCGGAGGTGGTGTCCGGCGATACGGTCGTGATCCGGCCCGGCAACAAGATACCGGTCGATGGCACCGTGCTGGAGGGGGCGTCGCTCGTCGATGAATCCATGCTGACCGGCGAGTCGATGCCGGTCGAGAAAAAGGTGGGCGACACCGTGATCGGCGCGACGATCAACAAGAGCGGCACGTTCCAGTACAGCGCCACCAAAGTCGGTGCGGACACAGCACTCGCCCAGATCGTCAAACTGGTTCAGGAGGCCCAGAACTCCAAGGCTCCCTCGCAGCTGCTGGCCGACCGCGCGGCCCAGTGGCTTGTCTGGGCCGCGATCCTCGTAGGCCTGCTGACCTTCGTGGTCTGGTTCTGGGTCATCGGCCAGCCCCTCCTGTTCGCCGTCAGCCTGACCATCACCGTCTTTGTCATCGCCTGTCCAGACGCGCTGGGCCTGGCGACTCCTATGGCCATCATGGTCGGGACCGGACTGGGCGCCATGAATGGCATCCTGTTCAAGAATGCGTCGGCGCTCGAGGACGCCACCAAGCTGGACGTCATCATCTTCGACAAGACCGGCACCCTGACGATGGGCCAACCCGAAGTCGTCGATCTGGTGACGGCGGACGGCGCCACGGAGCATCAGGTGTTGGCCGCAGCCGCGGCCGTGGAGGCCGGATCTGACCACCCTCTGGCCCAGGCCATCCTGCGCAGGGCCGAAAAGGTGAAGGCGCCCAAGGCGAGCGGGTTCACCAATCTCGAGGGCAAGGGCGCTCAGGCAAAGATCGGCGGCAAGACGGTGTTGCTCGGCAACAAGCGGCTGATGACCGAGAACAAGATCGACCTCGGGGAACTCGGCGCAAAATCCGAGGCGTTGCAGGGCGCCGGCCGGACCGTGGTCCACCTGGCCGTGGCCGGCAAACTGGTCGGTCTGATCGCCATCGCCGACGCGGTGCGGCCCACTGCGATCGAGGCGGTCAAGGCCCTGCGCGCTCGGGGCGTCGAGGTCATCATGCTGACCGGGGACAACCAGGGTACGGCCGAACGGATCGCCAAGGGTCTCGGCATCGATCGCGTGTTCGCCGACGTTCTGCCCGGCGACAAGGCGAGCAAGGTCAAGGAGCTGCAGGCTCAGGGCAAGAAGGTCGGCATGGTCGGCGACGGCGTCAATGACGCCCCGGCCCTGACCCAGGCCGATGTCGGCTTCGCCATCGGCGCCGGCACGGATGTCGCCATGGAGAGCGCAGACATCGTCTTGATGAAGAGCGACCCGTTCGACGTCGTCGGCGCCATCGAACTGTCCCGGGCGACGCTTCGAAAGATGCACCAGAACCTGTGGTGGGCCGTCGGGTACAACGTCATCGCCTTCCCGCTGGCCGCCGGCGTGCTCTATCCCTTCCTGCTTGGACCGAGCATCGCCGCCATCGCCATGTCCGGGAGCTCAGCGCTCGTGGCGATCAACGCCCTGATGTTGAAACGAACCCGCCTGACCGGCATCCGCCGGACCGGCGAGGCGGTCGTAGCGGAGCCGACGCTTACCGCGACGGCGGCGGTGTGAAGCGTAACGCCAGATTGACCCTGCCACCGGTTGCGATGGCTGTCCTGATGGCCTCGGTGTTCACGGTGTCGATGGGCTTCGGCGTCGTCCTCCCATTGCTGCCGTTCCTGATTGAACGGCTGGTTGGCGAAAGCGCCTCGGCGGGAGAGGTCTCCCGGTCGACAGGTCTGCTGACCGGCCTCTATATGCTGTCGTTGTTTCTCTTCGCACCGATGTGGGGCCGCCTTTCGGACAGGCATGGACGCCGCGTCATCCTGCTGATCGGCCTGACGGGTTTTGGCGCCACCATGCTGGTCTTCGCCTTCGTCGAGAGCCTCGTCGCGGTCTACGCGGAGCGGATCCTGAGCGGTCTGTTCGCCGCTGCGGTCACGCCGGTGGCGCTTGCCGCCGTAGGGGATCTGGCGGCGACCGACGAGGTGCGCGCGCGCCGATTGACCTTCGTCAGCCTGGCGGGGGTCTCGGGATTTCTCCTGGGACCCATGTTAGGCGTGTTCATCGCGCGCGCTGCCGCAGACGTGCTGTCGATCACCAATCCCATGGGGTCGTTGGCGTTTCCGCTGGGCGCGACGGCGGTTCTCGCATTTTCCGTGGCCGGCGCAGCCGTCTTGGCGATACCACGAAGCCGGCGCAGGGGGCGGATGGGCGCGCCCGACCCGACCGCTTCGTCGACAGGCCGCTGGCTGATCCCAAATCTGCTGATCCTGGGATTCATCGTCGCGGCCGGTGTCGGTGTTTTCGAGGTCGGTCTGGCGCTTCGCGGCAAGCAGGAACTGGGCATGACCCCGACTCAGATCGCCCTGATGTTTACGGAGTGCAGCCTGGTCATGCTCGTGGTTCAGGCCATTGTCTTCTCGCCCTGGATCAAGCCCTCGGCGACCCGCTGGCTCATAGCACCGGCCCTGGTCGTCCTGGCGACGGGATTGTTCCTGCTTCCGCGCGCGACGGATTTCACCCTGATGCTCGCGGTGATCGGCGCCGTGGCGGCAAGCGCCGGCATTCTCGCGCCGATCCTGACCTACTGGACCTCCAGCATGGCCGGTCAGGCGCAGGGCGCTCAACTCGGCCGGCAAACGGCTGCCGCAAGCTTGGGTGCGGCCGTCGGTTCGGCCGGGGGAGGCCTTTTATACGATGTCGCCTGGTTGCCCGATGCCTCGTTCATCATCATGGCCGTATTGACCGGGTTCGGCGTCGTTCTCGGCATGGCCATGCCTCGCATGCTGACCCATGCCCTCCCGATTGACCGTCAAAGGCGCGCTTCAGCTGAAAACTAAACCACGGCGCCGCTGCGTGTTGAAAGGTCAGCGGCTTCGGTCCGGACGTCACGTTTGGTTGGCGGGCGACAGGATCCGAAGCACCCTGGCCGGCCAGGGGCGCAAGCATCGCCACGCCTGACCTCGGCATTCGGGGGCCTAGACGACAAAAACGGGAGCGAAGCCGCCGCCCGGGGTTCTGAAATTTGTCGTCTGGCCCTGATAGACGCGGGCGGCCATCTGGAGAGGCTGGCCTTGATAGGTGTAGAGGCGGACATCGAGCTTCAGAGACTGGATCTCTCCGTCGATCTTGATGCGACGTTCACTCGGCTTTGCCAGTTCCTGGGCGATATAGCCGCCTCGCTGGATCTCGGCCCAAACGCGCCGGGTGAGCTTGTCGCCGCGATAGACGGCCTTTCCACCATGACCGCCAGCGGGCTTGAAGAAATGCCGGCTGCGCTCCGCCCACAGCCTCTCCGCGTTTTCGGCCGTCACGAGGGCGGTGTGGGGGATCGCCGAAAGGCTTTTCAGTTGGCCTGGCGTCAGATCCCAACCGGCGACCATGGCCGGGTCCGACAACAGGCTGAGATTCCGTTTGTCGGCGAACAGGGCATGGTTGCGGGGGTTGGGCGTCAGAACGACAGCGCCGTGGAGATAGGCGTCTCGCAAAGCTTCGTGGCCTGCGGCGTCGAGGGAAAAATCGACGAGGCGGTTGTAGACGAGGTCCACGGTCTGCCCATCATGTTCCAGGCGTCCCCCGGAAATCCGGAGTTCGGAGGGATCGACGACACAGGCCTTCACGCCGCGCTGTTCGAAGAACCGCTGGGCCAGCAGGAACTCCGGGTAGAGGAACTGATCTTTCGGGCCGTCTTCGACGATGGCGATCGTCCGTGGCTGACCGACGCGACCCTGCAATTCCCATTCGTCGATAAACATTTGCCACACGAGCGCTTCGAACTCGCCAGGCGCGTTTGCGCGTCTGGCGTCACTCGCTTGGCGGCAACAGGCCTCTTGGGCGCGGGCCAGCAAGGCGTTCAGGAAGGCGCCCCCGGCATTCGTATTCACTTCGATCAGCTTGGGGCCGCTGCCGCCAAGATGAAAATCATAGCCCATGAAAACGCCGCGGGGGCCGAAGTCGTGGCGGGCGATCGCGGGAGCCCAGCCAAGCACCTCTTCCTGATAGGCCGTGTCGCCGGTCGCCGCTTCGATGGCCGCGACGACGTCGAGCATGGCCTTGACGTCGTGCGTGGAGATGAAGACGGGCCCGCCGGAGAACAGATTCGGCCTTGAGGCGAGCAGCGCGCCAACGAGGTCCGGATCCCCGGCCTCCGCACGGATCGCCGCACTCAAGCTGGATCTGTCGAGCGTGATGCAGAAGCAGTCTCTGTTGAGCACAGCGTCGCGGGCGCTGTCCCCGATGCCGCCGGTTTCACTCATCCGCTCTTCCTTTTCCGACGGCGGCGCGAACGGCGGTTTCGCCTGCCGACCGGCGCCGCCTGGGCAGACTATGGAGCGTCAAGCCTGCGGGCATCATGTCGGCACGGAGCCGACCGCGCAGTCGGGCTCACGTCGACCCGTCTTGAAGCCTCCGCCGAAAGCCATCCAGACGAGGTAGAGAGACATCAGCGCTCCGCCGAAACAGAAGACCGAGACATAGGCGTAGGCGAAGAAGGCGTAGGTGACCGCCATGACGGCGAACACCAGCAGACCGAACACCTTGACGTTGCGGTCCCACGACAGGAGGAGCGAGCCCGCCACGATCGCCATGTAGATCACGTAGGTTCCTTCCCGCCCTATGATGAAGTCCAGAAGCTCGGTGCTTTGATAGACGATCGCGTTCGGCAGGAATCTCACCGTGAGCCAGCCTTCATGCGCGAAATAGGGGACATACTGCAGGCCTCCCAGCATCCCGCCCAGGACCGCCATGACGAGAAACAGGGGTTTGCGGCGAGAGCCTTCTATGAGGAAGACGGCGACCGGCACCCATACGGGCCAGGCCAGCCAGGAGAAGAACATATAGGCCAGGGAGTACCGGGCCACCGCGACCTGATCGTCGAGCCCGCCGGCGGTCCAGACCAGACCCTCGAACATCTGCTGAAGGCCGAACAGAAGGGGCAGGGCGAACAAGGCGGCATAACGCCTGTCCGTCCGTAGTCCCCGAACCAGGGTGACCGTGCCGACCGGGATCAGCACGACGGCGGCGGCATAACTGACGGCGGCTGAAAGGCAGATGGCTTGCGTCCTGTCGCCGGGTCGATCCGGTGCGTACGACCTGCGGCTCCTTGGGGGGACAAAGCAAGCCTGCGGATCACGGTCGGGTATTGATCCCGATCAATGCACGGACCGCTGGGGGCTTCAAAGTGGCCGCCACCGTTTATCCAGGAGCTCCCGATGAATCGCCGCCGCCTCCTCGAGGGCAGTCTGCTGGGCGCCACGGCGCTCGCTTTCGCAGCCCCGCAAGTTTCGTGGGCCAAGAGCTTCATGGCTCGGCCGGCGACCGTCCCCGTACAGCTTCGGATCGCCCGGCGAACCATCGAGGTCAACGGAAGGGCGGCAAGCGTCTTCGGGTTGCGTCAGCCGAATGGAACGCCCGGCCTGGCCTTGCGGGAGGGGGACGCATTCAATGTGATGCTGGAGAACGATACGGATGAGGCGACCATCATTCATTGGCACGGCCTGACACCGCCTTTTGCAAGCGACGGGGTGGCGGGCGCCGCTCTCCCGCTCATGGCGGCCCGCACTGAACGGAGCTTCGATTTTCCGGTGGGTGCGGCGGGAACGCACTGGATGCATGCCCACACACTGCAGGAGCAGGCGTTGCTGGCGGCTCCTCTGATTGTCCGAACCCTGGCGGAGGAGCGGCGCGACGAACAGGAGATCATCGTTCTCCTGCATGATTTTTCGTTTTCCTCCCCCGAGGAGATCCTCGAAAGGCTGAAATCACGCGGCAGCCCGGCGCCCGATCATGCGCCGATCGCCGGCATGGCGCCGACGACCGCCTCGACCGACGGCGTCGGGATGGCGATCGACATCAATGACGTCGAGTACGACGCCTATCTCGCCAACGACCGAACCCTCGGCGACCCTGAAATCGTTGCCGTCGAACTCGGCGGACGGGTGCGGCTACGGGTTATAAACGGGGCGACGGCTACCGCCTTCACCCTGGATCTGGGTGAGGTCGACGGGGAGGTGATCGCCGTCGACGGGCAGCTCGTCCAACCGGTCAAGGGCCGGCGCTTTCCTGTGGCGATGGGGCAAAGGCTCGACGTCCGTCTACAGTTGCCGCGCGAGGTCCGGTCGTTTCCGGTCCTTGCTCTTCGGGAGGGCGCCAGGCAACGGACGGGCCTGATCCTTCAGCCCCCGGGGGCGACCGTTTCCAGACTGCCTGAACTGTCCGTCGATGACGCTCCCGTGCTGGATCTGGATTTTGAAGCTCGCTTGTCCGCTCTGGTTCCGTTGGAAAACCATTCGGATCACAGGGCCTTCGATCTGGCGCTGACCGGATCGATGGCGACCTATGGCTGGGGTCTTGAAACCGCTGAGCCGATGGTGGTGCGCCGGGGTGACCGGATCGAGGTCACCATGCTCAACAAAAGCATGATGTCCCATCCGATGCACCTCCATGGCCATCATTTTCAGGTGGTGGCGATCAATCGTCAGCGGTTTTCCGGCGCCATGCGGGATACTGTGAACATCCCACCCCAGCGGTCGGTCACCATCGCATTCGATGCCGGCAATCCCGGTCAGTGGGCTTTCCACTGCCATCACCTCTACCACATGGCGGCGGGAATGATGACGCAGCTCTCTTATTCAACCTAGACTGACGTCGTCGAGCGGCGAACGACCACACTCCGGGCATGGCCGCAGGCCGTCGGAGGCCGTGGGTCTTGCCTGACCGCTGGAGCCGCCGACCGGGCGCCGGTTCAACACGACGATCGCCACCAGCGGCCGCGGGCCATGCCCTCGAGGTCGCCTGCGCCGGGGTCAAATACTGTTTGCTGAGCGCGTCGGGTGGCGGCGGCGCGAACCCCAGCGTTTGACGGGATAGTGAGCACCGGGGCGGCCTCGCCGGTCAGGACGGATTCCTCGACGCTCAGCCGCTCTCCGTCCGCGGCCCAACCCGTGTGGAGCAGGACCTTGGGGCCGGCGATTGCCGGCCTCCATTCAAGTCGCTCCTCACTCGCAGCCCTCGGAGTATTTCACGCGTGCATGCGAATTTCGTTGGCGTGCGGCGGATAGGGGGCGACGGGAAGCTGATCGATCGCCGTTCCGCTCAGCGTGCTGGCGAAGCCGTGGTTGACGTCCCGGTGATGGGCCTCGTCGGCCCGTACCATCAGCACGACGTCGCGCAGCGTCGCGTCGGCTGGCAGCTTCCAATAATGGATGGCGATGTCCGGCGCCGGAACATTGGGCGAGCGGCCCTCGTCGATCTCCTTCAGATACAGGGTGTAGCTGATGACGGCCTCCTCCTCGAAATATCCGACCACCCGGTGGGCCGTGCGCGACGAGATCAGGTAGAGCCCGAAAAAGCCGATGTAGAACACCGCCTGGGCCAGCTGGATCACCAGCCGCTCGAACCATGTCGGCTGGGCCACGGCGATGAAGGTCATCAGATGCATCCGCTCGTTCTCGGCCTCCTCCATCAGGGTGCGGATCCAGCCGTCGTCGTCCTTCATCTGTCGCAGGCATCTCAGGTGAGTCAGCGTGGCCCCGACCATGCCGGGCACGGCGGCGACGGTTTCCAGCACGATGGCCCGGTGACCGTATTTCTTGGCGAAGAAGGTGTCGGCGCAGACGCGCAGCAGTTTGGTGAAGCCGAGGGCGAATTTATCAGAAAAGCCTCGCGGCACATGGTGGACGGCGGGTTCGGCGACCTTCTCCTCCGCCAGGGCCCGGTCGTCCGGAGCGAGAATTCTATTGACCATCTGCAAGTCCTTTCAGGACGCCGTTTGTGGTTAGGGGAGACAAATGATGGATACCCGCGTACCGGGCCGCGCGTCGGCGAGCTCGACGCGAGCGCCCAGCTGACCAGCAAGAGCCTGAATGATCCCGGTGCCCAGACCTGGCTTGACCGTCTGGGATCCGCTGGGCATGCCGACGCCGTTGTCGGTCACGCTGAGGATCCAGCCATCGCCTCGGGCGTGGTAATCGACGACGATGTCGCCGTTTCGGTCGTCGGGAAAGGCGTGCTTCAGCCCGTTGATGACCAGCTCGGTGACGATCAGACCCAGGCTTACGGACATGCCGGATGAAGCGATGCTGTCGTCCACGGATACGGTCAGCGCCAACTGGTTGTGGTCTCTGATCATCGAGTCGCCGATGCTCCGACACAGGTCGGTGAAATAGGCCCGGAGTTCGACGTCCCCCGTCGTGGATCCGGCCAGGTGCCGTTGCACGGCCGCGACGGACAAGATGCGCTGATGGGCGTCTCGCAAATGGCTTCGGCTCTCATCCGATCCGACCGTTCGAACGCCCTGCATCAGGACGCTGGCGATGATCTGGAGACTGTTGGCGACCCTGTGCTGCACCTCCTGATACAGCAGCGCGTTCTGACGGATGAGTTCGTCCTTCTGACGGTCCTTCGCCCTGGGGATCGTCACATCCGTGATCGTCAACAGGAGCCGCACGCCCTGATCCGGCCCTGGGCTCAGGCGACGCGCATGAAAGATCAGATGCTTGGGTGGCCGATCGGCGAGCACCAGATCCATCTCGTAGGCACGGATGTCAGCCTTGCCATAGGCGGTCGCTCTCAGCAGAGACCACAGCTGCGGCACATTCCATTCGCCGGCGCCCAGATCCGCCAGCCGGCAACCCGGGATAGCGTTCGGGTCGATGTCGAAATCCTCGAGGAACGACTGACTGGCGGCCACGACCTCGAGTTCACCGTCCAGCAGAAGCACGGGGGCGACCGAGGCGTTGATGAGCGACAGCGCGAGAGACATCGATATATCGGGCACGGGCACGGGCACGGTCGATGTCGGCATGAACGATCCCTGTTGAATGTCGCGGAGCCGGCCGGGCCCACGCCTTGGGCCGACCGGTCAAGGCAGGCTAGCCCTGCGGGCTGACAACTGCCTTGATCCAGATCACGGGGGCGCTGCGACCGGCGTTTCGAACGGCGGGAAGGCGATCAAATCAAATGGCATCCGGGCGGGTGGCGTCAGGCTCTCGGCCGCCTGGTCCCGCAGGTTCGCCTAGCGAGAAACATTCCGTTCGGCTTCGGCCATCGACGGCCGAGATCGCGCAGATCAGTTCCGGTTTCACATGGATGATCGCCACGGAACTGGTCGCCGGGCAGTAGACGCTCACCATCGGCCAGCGCTTGAACATCATCTGGTTGAGCCGTTCGACTTCGCCGGCGTCCGTCACCTCGGTCGCGTGCGCGGCCATCGAAACCCCGACGGCGCCGCCCCGCTCCGCCAGCGAGTGGATCGAGACCGAAACACGATCATCGGCCTGGAGATTGGCCAGTTTCTGGCTCTCGCGGCCGCTGACGAAATACAGGTTCAGCCCGTCATTCAGATAGCCGACGGTCGTCACTTGGGGCCAGCCGTCGGGTCGATTGACTCCGATGCTCATCAGCCGTTCACGATCGAGAAGTTCGACGATGGTTTCGACCGCGGCCCCGTTGATCGGCGGGTAGCGGTCGATATTTGAGTCAGCGTCCATGATGCGGTCCTCCGGGTCAGCGGTCTCCCGCCTACCCTCCCGGCCCGCCGGCTGCCTTGATCTGGCTCAACGGTCCGGCGTCAGAGTTCTCCGCAGGCGTGCGCGCGCAGCAAGTCCGGACGTTCGACGATCAGCTCGCTCTGGGAGGGCATCGAGATGATGCCTTTGGCCTTCATGCGGGTGAGCACTCGGCTGACCGTCTCGATCGTCAATCCCAGATAGTCGGCGATCTCGCCACGTTTCATGGGCAGTCGGACATGGCCAGGGGCCGTCGGACGGGCGGGGTCGTGCCCGGGCAGGTCGAGAAGAAAGGACGCCAGACGCTCGATGGCCGTCTTGCGCCCCAGCAGAAGCATCTGGTTCTGAGCGGCGGCCAGCTCATGAGACGTGCGGTGCAGGAGCATATGTTCCAACGGCGAGCTGCTCTCGACCAGGGCGCGGAACGGTCCTTTGCGGAACCTGCAGACGGTCGTCGGCTCGATCGCCTCGGCGGAGAACACATAGACCTCACCGATCGCCAGGCCCAGGAAGTCGCCGGCGAACAAAAAGCCCGTGATCTGGCGCCGACCGTCGGGCAACAATTTGTAGACCCTCAGAGATCCCGACGTGATGTTGAAGACATGGGGCGCGGGTTCGCCTTCCCGCGTCAGAACCGCCCCGGCTGCCAGCTTGACGACTTCAGCCAGGTCTCCCAGGCGTTTGAGATCCTGATCGGCGACGCTGCCGCAGACGCTCAACGCCCGCGCGCCGCAACTGTCGCAATCGTTGACTTTGGGCCGGTCGACGCATCCGTGAGGAAGCGTTCGCGGCGCAAGCATGGGCTTCGTGGCAGCGATCATTCGCTAAAATGCGCGCCGGAGCCCCGAACGCCTAACGAAATCGTTGATCCAGATCAAATGCCGCAACCCGTAGCGATCTATTCGGCGTTGAATTACTCAGATGACGAGGAGTAAAATTCAAAAATCGTTCGGTGTGACATAGACGAACCCTTGTATTCGCCAAGGTTTTTGCAACCGTAAAGCTTCGTCCGTTATTTGGTCGCCGGGAGCTGACCCGCGCCGGGATTAAGCTCGCCTTGATCGGCGCCGGCGCCGTCTTGGCCTCCCGAGCCGGTCGGCGACTGGATCGAATTCAAATATGCGATCAGGTCTCGGTTTTCGTCGTGCGACAGGACGAACTCCAGCGTGGCGGGAAATGCCGCCCGGAGGCGGACCGCGACCCGCCCCCGGAGATCGGCGGGAGGTGAGTTCCGGGTTAGCTGGTGACGACCGTCGACGCGTGAGCCGAACGTCAGGTCGCCACAGGCCCGGTCCGAGGGCCATGGAGGTCTGGCCCGTCTGACCGCCCTCCCACCAGATCTCTGAGGATGCGTCCGTTTCAGCTAGGCGGCCAGGAGCGCATCATAAACATCCACGTAACGCAGGGCCATGGCGGTGGCGGAGAAACGCCGCTCGAATTGGGCGCGAATGGCCTGCCGGTCGAGTTGCGCGGCCTGTAGCGTGGCCGCGACGGCCTGGGCCATGGTGTCGACCAGAAAGCCCGTCATTCCGTCCTCGACGATTTCGCTGGTCGAACCGCAACGGAACGCGACCACGGGCGTGCCGCACGCCATCGCCTCGATCATGACCAGGCCAAACGGCTCGGGCCAATCTATGGGAAAGAGCAGGGCGTCAGCGCCGCCCAGGAACTCCGACTTCTGGTGATCGCCGATCTCGCCGATGAACTCGATCAGCGGATTGCTCTCGATCAATGGCCTGATCGTCTCGTCGTAGTAGACGCGATCGGCTGCATCCACCTTGGCCGCGATCTTCAGCCGCTTTCCCAGTCTCGTGGCGATCTCGATGGCCCGGTCTGGCCGTTTCTCGGGCGATATGCGTCCCAGAAAAGCGAGATAGCCGTCCGACCGGCCGGAATATCTGTAGAGTTCGGCCGGCATCCCATGATGGACTGTGGCCCGCCAGTTGGCGAACGACAGAGGGCGACGCTGGTCGTCGGAGATGGAGACGAGGCCGAACTCGGGCCACCGCGCATACACCCCCGCCAGATCTTTCATGTCCAGCCGCCCGTGCAATGTCGTCAGCGTCTTGCCCGCCCAGTTCCGGAACATGGGGAACTGGATCATGTCGGTATGGAAATGGATCACGTCGAAATCGTCGACCCGGTCCAGAACCTGAGCCAGCATCGTCAGATGAGCCGCCAGGTCAGACTTTAACGGCGAGGGGTCGAGCCTGATCGCCTGGTCGCGAACCGGAACGAGACGCGCCCGGGTCTCTGCGTCGGCGCTCGCGAACAAGGTCACCTCGTGGCCGAGGTCCACGAGGGCGTCGGTCAGATGCGCCACGACCCGTTCAGTACCGCCATAGAATTTCGGTGGCACGGCTTCGTACAGCGGTGTGACTTGGGCGATCCTCATCTGTAGAAGCTCCGGGGGACCATCGAGGAAGGGGCGCAGGGGCCGCCTGCTGGCCCCTGCGACGGAGCGGTGGGACTCGAGGTCATGGCGCATGTCTCCATCCGATGAGGCGCGCATCTTGCCAAGGCGATCGGCCGATATCCTTGATCCCGATCAATGCGTCGCCCGGGGCGAAGGGCGCAGTTGGCCCGAAACCGGAGCCAACCCCATGACCTATGAGAGCCTGATGGTCTATGTCGACCAGGGCGTCGAGACCGAGGCGCGCATCGCCTTGGCCTGCGATCTCGCCGAGCGGTTCGACGCGCGCCTGATCGGAATATCGGCCAGTCTGCCGGATGCGCCCCAGGTCGATCCCTATGCCGGCGGGGCGATGTTGGGTGAAATGCTCGGTCTGTTCCGGGACATGGCCGAGGCCGATGTGACCCAGGCCGAAACGACCTTCTGGAAGGCGGTCGGAACCCATGCCGATCGCTGCGAATGGCGCGGGAGGATCGGCTTTCCGTCCGATGTGGTGGGGCAGGCCGTCCGCGCCGCCGACCTGCTGATCCTCGGTCGTCTCGATCCCGCGCGAGCGCCGCAACGGTCCATCGACCCGGGCGACGCCCTGATGGCGCTCGGGCGTCCTGTTCTGATCGTCCCGCCCGCGCCGGTCCGCCTTTCTCCGGGAACGGCGGCGGTGGTGGCGTGGAAGGACTGCCGCGAGGCCCAGCGCGCGGTCGCCTCCGCCCTGCCGATGTTGAGAGCCTCGGCCCTGACCTATGTGATCGAGATCTGCGCCGAGGGCGGCATGGACGAGGCCGCGGCCCGCACGAACGATGTCGCCGCCTTCCTGGGACGCCATGACATCGTGGCGAGCGCCCAGGTGCTTCAGGGCGATGACGGCGCACGGTCGAGCCAGATTCTCAAATTCGCCGACGAGCATCAGGCGGGCCTGATCGTCGCCGGCGGTTACGGCCACGCCCGCATGCGCGAATGGGTGCTGGGCGGCGTGACCCATGGGCTGCTAGGCGCGTCCCCGGTCTGCCTGCTGCTCAGCCATTGATCCCGGCGCATCGAGGATCACGATCGTGGGAGACGGCGCGAGGCTCGTGGACCTACGCGCAGGGAGGTTTCGAGACGTTGGAAGGATCGTTCCATGACGGATGACCGCATCGCAAGCGCAAGGCACCGGGCCAAGGTGATGTCGGCCGAGGACGCCGCTATTCTGATCGCGCCGAATACGACAGTGGGGCTCAGCGGGTTCACCGCCTCAGGCTATCCGACCGCCGTGCCCCTGGCGCTGGCGGCCCGGATCGAGGCCGAGCACGCGGCGGGGCGTCCCTTCAAGCTGCGCATCTGGACCGGCGCCTCGACCGGGCCGGAGCTGGACGGTGCCCTGGCCAAGGCCGACGGCATCGAATTCCGGCTGCCCTACAACAGCGACCCGACTTGTCGCGACAGGATCAATCGCGGCGAGATGGCCTATTCCGACATGCACCTGAGCCAGGTCGCGCCTGTCGCCTGGCAGGGCTTCCTCGGCCCGCTGGACACCGCCATCATCCAGGTCACCGGCATCCGAGAGGACGGGGCGCTGATCCCTGCGTCCTCGGTCGGCAACAACAAGACCTGGCTTGACCGTGCCAGCCAGGTGATCCTGGAGGTGAACCGGTGGCAGAACCCGGAGCTTCTGGGCATGCACGATATCTACTACGGCACGGCGCTACCGCCGAACCGGGTGCCCATTCCCCTGATCCGCGCCGGCGATCGCATCGGCGAGCCGTGCTTCCGCTGCGACCCGGACAAGATCGTGGCCATCGTCGAGACCGACCAACCCGACCGCAACGCCGGCTTCACCGCGCCCGGGCCGGATGACCTGGCCATCGCCGGACACCTGCTGGAGTTCCTCGAGCACGAGGTGTCGAAAGGACGTCTGCCGCCGTCGCTGCTGCCGCTGCAATCGGGCGTCGGCAATACAGCCAACGCCGTCCTGACCGGCCTGATCGACGCGCCCTTCGAGGACCTGAGCGCCTATACCGAGGTCATCCAGGACGGCATGATGGCGCTGATGGACAGCGGCAAGCTGCGGGTCGCCTCCTCAACCGCCCTCAGCCTCAGCCCGGAACTGACCGAGCGGGTCAACCGGAGCATGGGCGACTACCGCGACCGCATCATCCTCAGGCCGCAGGAGATCAGCAACCACCCCGAGGTGATCCGGCGCCTGGGCTGTATCGCCATGAACGGCATGATCGAGGCCGACATCTACGGCAACGTCAACTCGACGCACATCATGGGCTCGCGGATCCAGAACGGCATCGGCGGCTCGGGGGATTTCGCCCGCAACGCCTACATCTCGATCTTCATGAGCGCTTCGACGGCCAAGGGCGGCAAGATCTCCACCCTGGTGCCCGCCGTCTCCCACGTCGATCACATCAATCAGGACGTCCAGGTGATCGTCACTGAACAGGGCCTGGCCGATCTTCGCGGCCTGTCGCCCAAACAGCGGGCGCGCGTCGTCATCGACACCTGCGCCCATCCGAGCTTCCGCCCGGCGCTGGAGGACTACTACCAGCGCGCCCTGAAGGGGTCTTACGGGCTGCAGACGCCGATGCTGCTTGACGAGGCCTTGTCATGGCATTCCCGGTTTGTCCGCTCGGGAAGCATGGCCCCGCTCTGACCACGTTGGCCTCAGGGCTTGGCCAAGGCAGCGAGGGCCGCCTCGATGCGAGCCATCTGGTTTTGGCTGAGTTCAAGGCGGTCGTGCAGCCGCATGATCTCCAGCTCGGCCCGCAGATTGACCGTGTAGTCGTGCTCGGCCGCAAGACGGTCGCGGACCGCCTGACGCTTCTGGCTCATCATGATCACCGGGGCCTGAAGCGCCGCGACCGCCGAGAGCATAAGGTTGAGGAAGATGAAGGGGTAGGGATCGAAGGCGGACGAGAAGCGCGCAAGCCCCAGGTTGAGAACGGCCCAGCCGATCAGGACGCAGCTGAACAAGCCGATGAAGGTCCATGATCCCCCCACGTCGGCGACGGTGTCGGCCAGCCGTTCCCAAAACGTCCGGTCGTCGGTCTCCAGAACCGGGCTGACGCCCGACGGCGCTTCGCTGACCATCAGATCAACGACGCTTCTCTGGACCGGGGTGAGGTCGGCGTACGGCGCGCCGAGCAGGCCTTGGGAAAGCTCGTCCTGACGAATCTTGAGGGTCATATCGGGCCTTCGTCCAATGCCGGCGAGCGGGCTCGCGTCGGCGCTAATGGCTGTGTTTGAGCCAGGCCGCTTCACGCGGGTTCGTGGTGTCGTCGGCAGCCGTCACGACCGCCATCTTGAGCACGCCAGTTTTCTGGTGAGAGAATAGGCCGCAAGCTGCTTCGAGTCTGTGTGATCTTCGGCGGGCTGCCGCGTGAGCGCCGGTCCAGCCGCGAACTGCTCCAGCGCGGCGACAAGGGCGATGCGAATCGTCCATTTGCGGCGGCGCCGAAGGGCGTCTGGCCCCGGCGCGCGGGGGAAGGCGAATCGTCCGGTGGTTCTGGAGGTGATCGCCCGCCTTTCGCACGCCGGAAGCCCATCGGAACCCAAGTTCCCGATTTGGTCATACGGAGCGCGCAGCGAACAGCGGGCCCGCGACACCCTGCCAGGAGCCAGAACGAAACCCTGGCAGGGTTGGGCATGGCAGGGTTGATTTGAATCAAGGCGGAGCGGGCCCAGGCCCTTCAAGGTCAGGCGAAGATTGTCTTTGACAGGTACGAACAGATGACCAAATCCGCAGGATTTCTCGGCGCGCTGGCGCTGGCGGCTCTTGTTGCCGGGTGCGCGACGGCCCAACCGCTGACGGCGGAGCAACGGCTCCAGTGTGAAACGATGCTTGGGGGCATGAGCAGCAACGCCGCCCAGGCGGGAAGCGCCAAAACCCCAGGCCCTACCCCGATGACAATGACACACGCCCAATGTCGCCGAGGACTTGCCAACTAGATGTCGCACCAGGAAGCTTAGCGCGCACCGCACCCAAGGTACTCTGGTCAATCGACGCCAAGGCGTACGAGGCCTAGTGCCTAGTGGGTGGATGTGCTTCCAGTCACCCCAAAAATGCCTGCAGGTAAGCGCCACCGTCTCGGCGGGGATGAGTTCAGGATGGGCCAGGAGGAGGCGCTGATCGAACTGACGCCGCTCGCCGGGGCGCCTGGCTTCTCTGAAGATCAACTCCCGGACCGACTGGTCTGGCTGCTCCTGGGGGGCGCCGGCTCAGGCGTGAAGACCTTGAACGCGATGCGGACCTCTTCCAATGGAAGCGAGCTTGATACCGGCGTTTCGCGGGTGTGGGCCTGTCGGCGAAAGCGCACCCACGACAACAATAATAACATTAGATTGAATAGTAACATTGCCAATGTTATCGTCCAATCCAATGTTATCGAACGCGACATCCTTTGGAACCCTGGGCCGTCTTTTCGACGATGCGGCGGCCTACGTCACGCAGCTGTTCGACATCCGATTGACGTTCAAGGAGGCCGACGTGGGCCTCCTGCCGTTCTTCCTGACGGATCGCTATCGTCTCGCCGAAACGAGCCTGTTTGGACGAAAGCTGCTCATTCTCGCCACGCCCGGCCAGGACGCGGAAACCCCGGCCACGATCGCCAAACATATCCAGACCGCCCGCTCGACATCGGACGCGTTCATGGTCGTCTTCCTCACGGACGCCCTGAGCTCGGCCAACCGACAGCGTCTTATCCAGCAGGGCGTCAACTTCATCGTTCCCGGCAATCAGCTGTTCCTGCCCGAGCTCGGCGCTGATCTGCGCGAGTATTTCCGGTCAGAGGTCCGGCCGGCCGTGGAGCAGTTGACGCCGGCCGCCCAGGTCGTGGTCCTGGCCTCGTTGCTTCGTGAGGACCTCGATGGCCAGACGCCCAAGTCCCTGGCCGAGCGGTTTCAATATTCCGCCATGAGCACTGGGCGGGTGGTTGATGAACTGCAGCGGCACGGCATTCTCGGCATCGATGTTCGCGGCCGGGAGCGTCGCATCGCTTTCAAGCAGGAGGGCGACGACCTCTGGCGGGCGGTCCGTGACTTGCTTCAGTCGCCCGTCCGTGCCCGTCGCCTGGTCAGGCCGTTTCCTGAGGCCCAGGCACTGCCGCTGGCCGGGGAATCCGCTTTGTCGGAGTACACCCTCCTCGGTCCTCCCGTTCATGAAGTCCGGGCGGTCTCCGCACGTCAGTGGAAGGGGCTGGTCTACCAGCACGACCTTCAGCCGGCCGACGATCGGGACCCGGAAGCCATCCGCATCGAAACCTGGTCTTACGATCCCCGTCTGCTTTGCCATCACGGACCCGTCGTGGATCGCCTCTCCCTGTATCTGAGCCTGGAGGATCGTCATGACGAACGCCTCGATCAGGCCGTCGACACCCTCATGGAGCCCTTCGGATGGTCGTAGGCATTGATGTGTTCAAGGCGGCCTTCGCGGGCTTCGAGGACCAGTACACATTGATCGGCGGCGCAGCGGCCGAGATTCACATGACCGGCGCCGGTCTGCCGTTCCGACCGACCAAGGACCTCGACCTGGTCCTCTGTCTCGAGGCCCTGAAGCCGGAGTTCGTCCGATCTTTCTGGGCCTTCATCGACGCCGGCGGCTACCAGACCCGCGAACGCAGCGACGGCGCGAGGAATTTCTTCCGGTTCACCCATCCCTCCGACAAGACCTATCCGGCGATGATCGAGCTGTTCTCGCGGCTGCCCGATGTCATCACCGTGCCGGAGGGCGCGCGCCTCACGCCCATACCGCTGGACGGGACGGTCGAGAGCCTGTCAGCCATGCTGCTCGACGACGCCTATTACGCGTTGCTCAAGGACGGAACGACAGAGATGGACGGCGTCCCTGTCATCGACGTCCAGACCCTCATTCCCTTCAAGGCGTTCGCCTACAACAACCTGGCGCGCGACCGGGCGGACGGCCAGCAGGTCGATAGCCGGAATGTCACCAAGCATCGCAACGATGTGTTCAAGCTCCTTCAGCTCTTGGGGCCGACGATGACCCTGGCGCTCCCGGACGGGATCGCCGCCGATCTGCGGGCCTTTGTCGAAGCGGTCGAGGCGGACAAAACCTTTGATCCGAAGGCGCTGAAACTCACGCCGCCTGACGCGGGGCGACTCGTCGCGCGGCTCAAGGCCGTCTACAACCTCTAGCGAGATCGCGACGGCGAAGCGTGCGACGGATCAACAAACAGCGCGGCGGAACAAAACAGGAAGATTTTTGGAAATCACGCTATGGTTCCTGTGTGATTCCATCATCTGTAACCTCGCCATCGCCTCAAACGCCCGCCGGACCCGGCCGACGCCTCGTCTTCATTAGCCATGCCAATCCGGAGGAGAACGATTTCGTCCGATGGCTCGGCGTTCAACTCGCCAGCGCCGGCTATGAAGTCTGGTCGGATGTCACCAAGCTGATCGGCGGGGAGCTGTTCTGGGACGACATCGAAGACGCCATTCGCCATCACACGGCGAAATTCATCCTCGTCGTTTCTGCCGCCGCCTTGAACAAGGAGGGCGTGAAAGACGAAATCCACCTCGCCGTCACGGTGGAGCGCAGCGACAAGATCGCCAATTTCCTCTTGCCGGTCAGGGTCGACGATGTCCCCTTTTCGGACTTCAACGCCAATATCGCCCGCAAGAACGTCATCGACTTCAAGGCCGGGTGGGCGCCCGCCCTGGCGAGAGTTTTTCAGGTCCTTGAGCGTGACGGCGTGCCGAAGGGCGCAATCGCTCCGGCTGACGTCGCAGCCTGGTGCCTCCGGCGGTCCGACGCCGATCAGATGCCTCGGATCGAGCCCGAGCAGCTCTACTCGAACTGGCTCCCAATTGCCGCGCTGCCTCCCCAAGTGTCCCTCTTCTCGCTCGGCGTCGCCGAGACGGCGGTCTCGAGCGTCATGTCCGGGACCCGTCTCCCCTGGTTCAAATACTTCAGGCTGGTGGGGACGTTCGGAACAGAAGTGGACCTGAAGCTCGCGCTGCCGGAACAGGTCATCGAGCGTCGCTACACCTTGACGCGGGAAGACATGTTGGCCGGGATGCCGGCGGCGATGCCCGGCGTCAAACGCGCGGACGCCCGGCGCATGGTCGTCAATCTCCTGCGGCAATCCTGGAACAACGCCATGCAGGCCAAGGGATTGTCCGCGTTCGAGATGGCCGACAACTCGGTCGCATGGTTCTTCACCAAGGACCTGATCGAAAAGGACACCGCCTATTTTGTCGATCACACCGGCAAACGCAGGCGCAAGGCCATGGTGGGCCGGAGTGAGAAGCGGGGCGTCTATTGGCACCTCGGCTTCATCGCCAAGCCCGTCATGACGGACACGCCCCATTTTGTCATGAAGGCGGCCATCATCTTCTCGCACGACGGCAAGACGCCGCTCGACAGCGTGGAGAAGATGCACAAGCTCCGGCGCGGTTTCTGCCGAAACTGGTGGAACGGACAATGGCGCGACCTGATGCTGGCCTACGTGGCCTGGATCGGTGACGAGGACGGCCATTTGAAGCTGCCGATGGGCGATTTCGCAGAGGTGGTCGTGGATGCGCGGCCAGTCCTGTTTGAATCGCCGATCTCTTGCGCCGATCCCGCCGTGAAATCCCGGGCCGTGGTCCCGGACGATGAGGACGAAACGCCTCCGGAGGCGCCGGTGGAACCGGACGAGGCCTTCGAGATCGCGGGCCTCGCGGAGTCCGCAGATGACTGATCCGATCCAGGGCCTGCAGATCCTGACGGAGCCGCTACTCCAGTTCGGACACGGCCAGATGCTGCCCGACCCTAAGGATGGTCTGTTCCTTTTCGGCCCCATGATCGACGAGGCCAAACCCGCTGAAATGAGAGTCGGCGTCATCGGCACGGACGAAGGGATCGCGCGGTACAAGAAGTGGGTGGCTCAGATCACGGGATATATCCCGGCCGCAAAGGCGGAGCAGCATCACCTGGCGTTTCCGGGCTTCGAAGCAGCCTTCAAGACCAAATGGCCCGCCAACCCCGTCGCGACCATCTCGATTTCAGCGGCGGCCTTGTCGAGCACAGTCCGGATCCCGGACGGCCACGAACGCGTGTACAAGACCGTCGATCTCTTCGACCAGGCCATTCGCAAGTTCCTCCGCGAGGAGGACAGCGTTCCGGCGGTCTGGTTTGTCGTGATACCGGACGACGTCCACCGTTTCTGTCGGCCGAAGTCGATCGTCCCCTTGCCCGAACGGACCAGGACCAGCCAGAGGTTCTCTGCTCGTACGGCGAGGAACTTTGTGCAGGCGCCGTCGATGTTCGCAGAGGACAACGCCGCCGCCGAGCCCTACCGGTACGAGGTCGATTTCCACAACCAGCTCAAGGCGCGGCTGCTCGATCAGAAGGTGGTTCTTCAGATCGTCCGGGAATCAACGATCGATCCGGAGGGCGTCAATGCGCTCGGCGGCAAGCCGCGGATGCTCCAGGATCCCGCCAACATCGCCTGGAACCTGTCGACGACCGCCTTCTTCAAGGCCGGGGGGCGCCCCTGGGCGTTAGCGGGTGTCAGAGAGGACGTCTGCTACATCGGTCTCGTCTTCAAGAAGACCGATACCGCCGGATCGCCAGGGAACGCCTGCTGCGGCGCCCAGATGTTTCTCGGATCCGGAGACGGCGTCGTGTTCAAGGGCGCCGTGGGGCCCTGGTATTCCCTGACGACGTCCGAGTTTCACCTCGATGAGGCGAAGGCGAAGGAGATCGCCGGCCTGGTGGTCGAGGCCTACATCGCCAAGCACGGCCGCCCACCCAAGGAGCTCTTCATTCACGCCAAGCAGCATTTCAACGAGGCTGAATGGCGGGGCTTTTCCAGCGCCGTGGGACCTGACACACGGCTCGTCGGCGTACGGATTCAGACGACGCGCGAGATCAAACTCTTCCGTCAGGGACGGAGCCCTGTCCTGCGCGGAACGGCTCTGACGGTCAGCCCGCGCAAGGGCTATTTGTGGACCATCGGCTTCGTGCCCGATCTCCAGACCTATCCCGGGCGCGAAGCGCCCAACCCGCTGTCCATCGAAGTGACCAAGGGCGACGCGGATCTGACCCAGGTCATGCAAGACGTCCTCGGTCTCACCAAGTTGAACTTCAATGCCTGCATCTACGGAGATGGTACGCCGGTGACCTTGAGGTTTGCAGACGACGTCGGCGAAATCCTGACCGCCGCGCCAATCGCCAACCTGCCGCCTTTGCCCTTCAAGCACTACATCTGAACGCTGCGCACAGCCGCAGCTCTGGCCTCGCACGTGGGGTGGGAGCAAGCCCTTGACGGAAACACCCACTTCGTGGAAGTTAAAACTTCCAGAGAGTGAGAGTTTACATGGGGCGCCCTTCGAGATCGACACAGGACTTACTGACCTCGCGCGAAGTGGCGTTGGCGGCGGATATTACGCCGCGCAATTTCGCGCTGCTCCACGATCAGGGACTCGCGCCCAGAGCGCGGGACAGCGTTTCGGGCAAGGCGGGCGCGCGGGTCTACGACGGCGTCGGGCTGGCGCACGCCGCGATGATCGGAGCGCTCCACCTCAGCGGTCTCGAGCTCCTGGTCGCCGGCCGGCTGGCCGCCGCCTTCGCGGACCAGTTCGACTTGAGCTACGGCAAGCTCCCCTCAAACCTTGGGGCCTATATCCACGCGCCGCTCAATCCGCAGTCGGGCTACAGGCCGTGGGACGACGAGCCGGGCGAAGCACCGATCGATACGGATCAGGACTACTGGCTCCATGAAAGGCTCCGGAACCGGTCGGGCCTGTATCAGCCTGCGACGGCGCTGACCGGCGATTTCATCATCGACATCGCAGACCACAGTTTCGTCACCACGGAGAACAAGGGGCGGGAAACGATCAAGGTGTTCTCGCCCGTCTCCGGCGGACTGCCCGCGAGCCCCGACTTCCGCATCGTCGGCCGGGGCTCGACCGCGCAGATCGTCGCGGTTCACGAGGAACTCGACAGTCTCGACGTCTTCAGCGATGCGCGGGCCGCCGACCAGTTACGCCGCCTTGAACGAGACTATCTCGATGGCCGCGACAATGCGGTGACGCGCCTGCGCATCAATCTCTCCCTGGCGATCCGCAACGCGTTCGATCGCCTCCAGGATCAGCGGGCCAGCATCACCATGGGCTGATCGCGCCCGACGCCCAGATGTCTTTCGCTGCGCCAGGCATCTCACATCATGGCATCACTGATTCTTGGTCGCCAGCTTCACCCAAACGCCTGCGGGCCTCTTGCAAGGCGTGGCCCATGACTTGCCACCGCGCCATGGGGCCGCGCAGATGAATGCCGTCCTTGCCGAGGTCGAGCATGACCCCGATCGAGAGCTGCATCTCCCTTCGCCCCGTTGAGGTTTCGAACGTGAGCATCGTTTCCGCATGCGAGCTGCTTGGGGTCGTGTCCTCGAACCGTAGGATGCGGAAATCCGTCAGCTTAAGCCCGCGCGCGTCGCGACGGGCTTCGTAGAAGCCGCTCGCGAGACGATACTGGAGGTAGCCGGGGTCTCCGGGCAGGCTCGCCGCCAACGCCTTCATGGAGATCGGCCGGCGTTTGCCCAGCAGCGCGGCATGAGCCGCTTCTCTTTGCACCGACGCGGAATGGAGCTCGGCGTTTCCTGGGTAGGCCGCCCGGAGCTGTTCCCGATCGACCGCGTGCTTGTGGTGATCGATGTCCAGCTCCTCGAGCGCCTTCTCCGGATTGGTCGCCAGAAGACTGAGCCAGAACCCGGCTTCGTGAATGGGGCGCACCGCTCCCACGGCCTCTATCGTCATGGCGCGCTCGGCAAGCATGATGCTCGCTGTGTAGGCGTTCAGCGCACGGCCGTAGACGCGGACGGCGGTCGGCGCCGCCGCATTTGCAGGCCCGCCGTCGCCGGCGTCCTGATGATCCTGGAATAGGCTCACGGCATACCGGTTCAGCTCGCGCGCGAGCTCGAACCAGTCACGGTAGTTGTCGATGTAGATATGTCGCCAAGTTTCGACCTGTGGCGACAGCAGGCCTTCATCGGCCAGCGCCTCGCGAGGGTCTGCCTCTTCCTGCTCGACCATGGTTCCGGTCCGTTCGTTCCAGCTTCGCGAACCTAACCCAAGGCATAGGCGATCCGCATGAGAGAGCGCGATGTCCGATGGCGGCCGTCAGGCAGATGACCCCGACAACCCCAATGGCGAGGACGGACGACGAGCGTCTCCCCGTTTGCTAGGGGATGGTGAAGGATGGAGTTGCGCCAGACCATGCCGTTTGGCTCGTCCTCTCAGTTGGCGGCGGCCTATGCGAGAAATGGGATGGGCACCTTGTCCAACGGTTGACCGAAAATGAGTGTTCTGACGCCTTCAGCACGCGAGCTAGAGTCTTGGACTCCATCGCGCGACTAGGTCGTCTTCCTCTTCGTCCTCGTCGTCTGTCGGACCGTCGGCCACCAGGAGCATGGTCACCGCGTACCCGTTCGCCTGCCGCAGAACCTGTTCAAGAAC
The DNA here is from genome assembly GCF_041893865.1 of Brevundimonas staleyi. GTDB lineage: Bacteria > Pseudomonadota > Alphaproteobacteria > Caulobacterales > Caulobacteraceae > Brevundimonas > Brevundimonas staleyi. The sequence continues at coordinate 124,456 of NZ_CP169082.1, read as the reverse complement.
ACGTGGCGCCGGACGACCCCAATCATGCTGAAGCCAGATCGTCCCATCCATCTCGATCCAGTCAGATGGCGCTGAAACGCCAGTGTTCGGCTTAACCTTGGTGGCGCAATCTGACGGCAGGCGACTTTTCCATTCAACGGCCAGCCGCGGGAAGTTCACGTGTGAACGGGCGTAACGGACCACTCCACCGTAGGAAAAGACGATGGCGCACGGTGTCGAGGTCAGCTCGACGAACCGGTTCGCAGCCGCTTCCAGGCTGACATCATAGGATCTCGCCAGCTTTCTGACATGACCGACGTCCGGAAGGCCAAGTTGGTCCGCGTCGCGTTCGAACCAAGGCTTCGGCATGAGGATGCCCGCGGCGAAACGGTTGGCTTCGGCTTCGCGCCGTTGCGCGGGTGTCGCGAATCCACGCTCGCTGAGGTGCGCCTGCGTGCACTTCTGATTCCCAACGTGGGTGGGGATCAGAAAGTGACCGAGCTCATGGCCGATGGTGAACCGTCGACGGCCGCCTGGCACGCCCGGCCTGCACAGAATGATGCCCTGGCTCTTGTCCAGGTCGGTCAGCAAGGCTCCTTCGAAAGAGGTCGTGTCCAAATCCCTGATCTCGAGGATGTTCACGGCCGCCGCGAGCGCCTCGATCGGAACGGGCGGCGTCCAGTCAGGGTGATGCCTCAGGATGGTCTGGATCAGCCGCTCGGGAGAGCCGCAGTCCGCCAAATCCATGAGGAGCTCGCTCACGGCTTCTTCAGGGCCTCAGCCATGGCGCGAACGGCCGCCCAGGCCTTATCGTCCAGCTTACCGTCAAACTCTCGATAGAACTGAAGGGCAGGTGCCTTGTCCGCAGGTTCGCTCTCATCAGACAGGAACGCCACAGTCACCTTGTAATAGTCCGCCAGCCCCCTGAGCAGGTCCAGGCTCGGGTTGGTGCTGTCGCCGCGTTCAAGCTGCCAGATGTGAGCCTTGGACACGCCGACGCCGTCAGCGACCTGCTGGAGTGATTGCCCGCGTCTGACCCGCAGGTCCTTGAGCTTGGTGGCCAAAGACATTCGGTCCCTCGGAAACGCCGTACAGATAAATCATACGCGCCGGAAGACGGTGTTGACAAGCGTATCGTCGTAAACTATATCATACGAGGCGTTCATCGAGAGCGAGAAAGGAGGTGAAGGAAATGGGCAAGAACCAACATGTCGTCCCCCACGCCAATGGCTGGGCCGTTCGTGGTGCGGGCAATGCGCGCGCAACCACGGTGCATCAGACACAGGCTGAAGCGGTCTCTCAGGCACGAGGAATCGCTCAAAACCAGCAGAGCGAACTGCTGATCCACGGTCGCAACGGTCAGATCCGCGAGCGTGACAGCTTCGGAAACGACCCCTACCCGCCGAAAGGCTGAACCTCGAAAGGCCGCGTCATCCATGACGCGGCCTTTCGTTCATCAGGAGTACTCCCAATGCGCTTCGAAGGCGCCATCGTTCGCGAACAAGGCATCGTCTTCGCCATCGTCGTGGTGAAGCGGCACATCCTCGACAACAACGCGGAGGCCACCCGGGTGGCGCACAGCTTCCAGCCCGCCTTTCCCGGTCTGCCCGTGGTGCTGATGGCGCAGAACCACCGGGGCGCGGCGACCTATTTCGGCCGGCCCGACATCGCGCGTTTCCTGTCTCGCGTCCCCGTCAGCGCCATTCCCTGGCGCGAATACACTCTGAACTGAGGTCCCCATGATGAAGCTCCGTAGAATCCGCCCGCCACGGCCGCCCAAGCCCGTCGATCGTGTGCAGAACATGCGAACGATCCGGCCCTTGGGGAAAACCAAATGGGTCCGCGCCCATTGGCGCTGGGACTACGATCGTCACGCCTGGGAGTGGGTGCTCGGACATTGGTCGAAGTAGGGGCGCGGGCCCAGCATCCGACGCGCCGCCGCAGGGGTCGAATACCGCCCCGCCAATGGAGAAGCCGAAATGGACGGCCATAACTTCGAGAGGCTCAGGGCTCACATCCTGCCTCTGTCGCTATCGCAGGACTTCGACGTTGCGAGGCGAGAGTGGGGGCTTGTCGCGGTGGAAATCAGCGACGAGTGGGACCACTGTCCGTGCGGCCAGGACATCAAGGAGCATTGCTACATCCGCAATCGGATGACCGACCGCGAGACCTATGTCGGCAATGTCTGCATTAACCGCTTCATCCAGATCGACACCGGCAACCTGTTCGACGGGTTGAAGCGGATCGCGAAAGATCCCACGGCGAATGCGAACAGCGATCTGATCGAACATGCGATGCGCATGGGATATCTCTACGGCGAGAAGGAATACACCTTCCTCAAAAAGACAGTACGTGACGTGACCCCCTGAAACTCCTCCACGAATAGCTAGAGTCCGCCCCTCGAAAGGACGGACAGAATGAAGCGATCACGGTTTACGGAAGAGCAGATCATCGGGATCCTGCGCGAGCAGGAGGCCGGTGTTCCGGTGGCGGATCTGTGCAGGAAGCACGGGCTGAGCTCGCCGACCTTCTACAAATGGAAGGCCAAGTATGGCGGCATGGACGTGTCGGAGGCCCGGCGGCTGAAGGCGCTGGAAGAGGAGAACGCCAAGCTGAAGCGGATGCTGGCGGACTCGATGCTGGACAACGTCGCGCTGAAGGATCTGCTGGGAAAAAAGTGGTGACGCCCGCTGCGCATCGAGCGGCGGCGGCGCACCTGCAGTCGGCTTACGGGATGAGCGAACGGCGGGCCTGCCGGGTGCTGGGCGTGGACCGGACGAGCGTGCGCTATCAGGCGACGCGACCGGACGACGGCGCCCTGCGCGATCGGCTGAAGGCCCTGGCCCAGGAGCGTCGGCGGTTCGGCTATCGACGTCTGCACGTGATGCTCCGGCGCGAGGGCCATGCGGTCAACAAGAAGCGTGTCCAGCGGATCTACCGCGAGGAGAAGCTGACGGTGCGTCGGCGCGGCGGGCGCAAACGCGCGATGGGCACAAGGCGGCCGCTGGAGATTCCTCTGGTCGCAAACCAGCGCTGGTCGCTGGACTTCGTGTCCGACCAGATGACGGACGGGCGGCGCTTCCGCATCCTGACGGTGATCGACAACTGCACCCGCGAGTGCCTCGGGCTCGTCGCCGACACCTCGCTGTCAGGGCGACGGGTGGCGCGCGAGTTGGACGCCATCATCCTGCGACGCGGGCGACCCGAGACGATCATCAGCGACAACGGCACGGAATACACGTCCAACGCCATCCTGGCCTGGGCCGACGACGCCGGTGTGGGCTGGCACTACATCGCGCCGGGCAAGCCTCAGCAGAACGGCTTCAACGAGAGCTTCAACGGCCGTCTGCGTGACGAGCTGCTGAACGAGACGCTGTTCCGATCCCTGCCGCACGCCCGTGCGGTGCTCGAAACCTGGCGGCGCGACTACAACGAAACCCGGCCGCACTCGAAGCTCGGCTGGCTGACGCCGCAGGCCTACGCAGATGCGCTCAGCGGAAAGATCGGCCGGTCCGCTGCGCTGGTTGGAGGCTGCGCTGACCGGCCTCTTGCCAACCCCACCAACCCCAGTTCAGATCACCAAAGGACTCTCGTTATGGCTGGATGAGAAACGGGGGTCACGTCACCAGCCAGTTCGCCGCCTCTGCCCGCCTGTACTCCACCAGTTCCCGGATCGAGGCATAATCGTTCTGAAGGTTGCGGGCGAAGATCGGCTCATGATGGGCGATCCGGTTCCGGAACTTCCGAATCCTCTCAAGGTCGAGGAATATCTGCGCGCGCGCTTGCGCCACGGTCAGACCCGCAGGGATTCCAGGAAGGACGGTGCGCAGATGCGCGTCCCAGATCCGGCTGTCCTGTCCCTGAGTGAACACCTTTTCCCAGAACGCGAAATTGAGCTCTGAGACGACCTTGCCCACAGTTGGCTGACGCCCGGCGACCGTCCGAAGATTCTGCTGGGGATCGTAGTCTGTCTGCCGCCTAGGAACGGGCAGGCTCCTGATGAAACCGTTCACCCAAGGCCAGTTGGCGCCATGGACCGCCTCGATGGCGTCCGCCGCCGCGTTGCGGATGGCCACCTCGCACAGGTGAAGCGGCACCATAAAGGCTGCGGAGACTTCCATATTCCAAGCGTAAAGTTCCAACGCTTGGTCGACATGCCCCTGCTTGGCCTGCAGATAGGTCGCAAAACGGGGTGCCGATATGACGTCCGGCAGATCAGTTATTTCCTGCGGCGTGAAAGGCATTACGCTAACGTAGGCGGCAATGATCGGGGTTGTCGACGGAGTGACGGACTTTCACTTTCGAGTTGACACTTTCGCTCTAAAACCCCACCTGTTCGCCACTGGCTTTGAGACACGCGGGCGAAAGCCTCCCCTCATCGTCGATGGAATACGGAAAGCCCGCCAGAGATGGCGGGCTTTTTGTTGATCGACGTAGCTTGGCGTGTGGTTCCGGTGAGGGTGCCCAGAAAAGCTGGTCAGGTGGAGGTCGTCCACACCATCACGTCACAGGCTAATGGCTCAGGATAACCCCTTGTCGGGCCTGGCAAGGGCGGCCAGAACAAGCCGCAGGTAAAGGTTGCGGCACCTCAGCGCGTCGCGTCGAGGGGAGTGGCGTCGTGCACATCGAACGACTCGAAGTTTCCGGCTTCCGATGCTTCGGACAAAACCCTGTCCCGATCCTTCTCGATGAAGGATTGACCGCCTTCGTCGGCGTGAACGGTGCAGGAAAGACCGCCGTTATGCTTGCGCTTCAGCGGCTCTTCGGCGTTACGCCGGACCAACGGAGGCTTCGGCGACAAGACTTTCATGTCCCGGCTGCCGAAGTGAATCCGCCCAACGAGCGCCGGTTCACAATAGAGGCGGTTTTGGCCTTTCCGGAGCTCGACGATCCGCTAGCGGACGCGTCCGCCGTTCCTGAGTTCTTCTCTCAGATGGCCACGGACGACAGCGGAAGAATGAAATGTCGCTTGAGGATGGAGGGGATTTGGACGGATGACGGCTCCATCGATGGGGCGATCGAACACACCTATCGCGCCGTTCGGACGATGGGCGCCTTTACGGACGCTGAGTGTTCGGACCTGAAACCCAAAGATAGAGCCAGAATCCAGCTCATCTATGTACCGGCCTCGCGCGACGGCATCTCGCAGGTGACGGCCTTTTTGCGTGGACGCTTGTGGCGGGCGATCAACTGGTCGGAAGGCACGCGGACGACGTTCGCTTCGGCGGGCTCCGCCCTGAACAACGCGTTCTCCGGCGAGCCGGCGGTAGACGCCGTGGTCGCAGCAGTCACCAGGCGATGGCAGCAGGTCCACACCGCAGGCACGGACTCCACGCCAGTGTTTCGGCCTATCGATCTCCGGTTCGAACAGTCCATCCGCAAGGCTGAGGTCTTGTTCCGCCCCGACGAGGCAGGGCGCGAACGTGGTCTCGATGAGTTGAGTGACGGCCAGCGATCCCTGTTCCACCTCGCCATGACTGCGGCGACGCTCGACGTAGAATCGAACCTGGCGACGGATCCCCGCCCTGATGGATTTCAGTCCGGCGGCATCAGCGTTCCCGCCTTGACCCTGATCGCCGTCGAAGAGCCAGAAAACAATCTCGCGCCGTTTTACCTCTCCCGTATCGTCCGACAGATCCAGGAACTGACCGCAGGGTCACGGGCTCAAGCCATGCTCTCGAGCCATTCGCCCAGCATTCTGGCGCGGGTGAAGCCCGAGCAAGTCCGTCATTTCCGTCTCGACCCGAAAACCCGCGCCTGCCGCGTGAGAGGGATCCGATTGCCTCCGATCGCGGACGAGGCTTCGAAGTTCGTTCGCGAGGCTGTGCGCACCTACCCCGAGCTCTATTTTGCCCGTTTCGTGATCCTCGGCGAAGGCGCCTCCGAAGAGGTGGTGCTCCCGCGCCTCGCCGAGGCCCTTGGCCTGGACATCGATCGGTCTTTCGTGGCGGTGGTTCCCCTTGGGGGCCGCCACGTCAACCACCTGTGGCGGCTGCTTGTCGATCTGGACATTCCGCACGCGACCCTTCTGGATCTGGATTACGGTCGTGCGGGCGGGGGCTGGGGGCGCATCAAGACCGTCTGCGCGCAGCTGATGGAAAACGGCGTTCGGCCTGACCAACTTTTCGAAAGCCCGAGTCCGGCGGGCCCCTCGGCCGACCTGGCGGCCTTCGATACCTTCGCCGCCGCGAACTGGACAAACATTCAGACGTGGGCGCGATCTCTTCGAAGGTTCAACGTCTTCTTCTGTGAGCCGCTGGATTTGGACTACTCGATGCTGATGGCGTTGCAAGCCGCCTATTCGTCGCCAGAGCCTGGGCGCTCCGGACCGTCCGCCGCCGGGGAGCCGCGGGACTCGGTGTTAGGCGACGGCGGCAATCACGCCCTCTACGACTCCAGCCAGGACAGCCTGCTGCGTTGGTATCGGTACCTCTTTCTGGGGCGAGGCAAGCCAAGCACGCATGTGCGGGTTCTGAGCGGTCTCGACAGTCCGGCCCTCGCTTCGGCGGCTCCCGAGGAACTGAAGGCCTTGCTCGGCGCCGTCGCGGTCCAGCTCGATCCCCCACCGCCGGCTGCGCCCGGGACTCTGACCGTATCGCTAACATCATGACGTTACGGTTCACCGCGCCAGACGACTGGAGGCCGCGCGGAATCGATGCCCTCGAACCCGCCGCGTGGACCGCGCTCCGCCACCCGGGATCGACCTCGGTGGTTGCAGGCCCTGGCGCGGGCAAGACAGAGTTCCTCGCTCAGAAGGCGACCTATCTGCTGGAAACAGGCCTGTGCCGCCCGCCTTTCCAGATCCTGGCCATTTCCTTCAAGGGCGATGCCGCCGGCAATCTGGCGGACCGCGTCAAACAGCGATGCCCTGCGGAGTTTTCGGATCGGTTCACGTCGATCACGTTCGACGCCTTCACCAAGAACCTGGTCGACAGATTTCACACCGCAATTCCCGCAGAATGGCGCCCGACGAAGCCCTATGAGATTGCCTTCTGGGATTACAAGTCGACCAACTATTGGCTCACTCGAGCACGGCTAGCGGCGCCAGAGCCATGGAAGGCCGAGATCGAGGAAATCGGTCCTTCGAGTTTCGAGGGTCGAACGGTGGGGGCCAGACGCATGCTCGTTCCTCACCCGGAACCGCGATCCGGGGCTGAGTTTGCGACGACAAGGTGGTGGTCAGAGCAACGGGGTGCGGGAGATCCATCCAACCTGACCTTCGTCACGTTGAACCGCATGGCCGAGCTGCTTCTGAGATCAAATCCTCAGATCGCGAACGCACTCCGCGCCACCTATCCCTTCATCTTCGTCGACGAGTTTCAGGACACCACCTTCGCTCAGTATGATTTCCTCTATTCGGTCTTCAGGGGCAGCAGCGCCGTTATCACCGGCGTCGGAGACGACAAACAAAGGATCATGGGCTGGGCCGGCGCGAGACCAGACGCCTTCGCCCGATTGGAAGCAGACTTCCACGCTCTGCGGGTGCCGCTGCTCTTCAACTTTCGTTCTTCACCGGATCTCGTCGCCATCCAGCATGTCGTCGCACGCGCCCTCGACCCATCGTCGCCACAGGTCGTTGCCAAGACAGGCAAACTTATCGACGGCGACGTGGCCCAGATTTGGAACAGCCCGACATGCGCTCAAGAAACGCGCCATCTCGCGACGTGGTTGGCCAGCGACATGACGCGGAGGGGACGTCGCCCACGCGACTATGCGATCCTCGTCAAGCAGAAGGCGGAGGCGGTGGACACCGAACTCCGCGCGCCGATGGCCGCGAGCGGCTTGCGCATTCGCAACGAAAGCGCGCTGGTCGGCAAAGTCCCGCTTCAGGACCTGCTGTCAGACAGCCTCTGCCGGCTCGTCGTCGCTGCGCTGAGGCTCGGATCTGTCCAGCGTTCGCCTGCGGCCTGGCAGTATCTATCCGCCGCTGTCTCGGCGCTGAGAGCGATCCCGCCCGGCGACGATGCTGCGGACGCCCGGGCTGAAGCCGCTCTGTCCCGTTTTCTGGCCGGGCTTAGGAAAGACATGACTGAAACCGCGCCCTCGGCGGAGGCGGCGGTTAACATCGCAGAGGCCGTGTTGACCTTCCTCGATCCCGCGGCCGTTCAAAGAACCTATGTTGAATATGGAGCAGGCAGTCTTCTCGAGATCGTCGTTGAAGGGGTCCTGCAGCACCTGATGGCATCGGCGACCGGGGTATCGACCTGGTCCGAGTGCTTGGATGCCTTCGAAGGTCTCGATCAGATACCTCTGATGACCGTGCATAAGAGCAAGGGGCTTGAGTACGACACGATCGTCTTCATGGGTCTCGACGACCAAGCTTGGTGGGCGCACAAACCCGGCGACAAAGAGGGCCTCGCCGCGTTTTTCGTCGCCCTCTCCCGAGCGAAGCAGCGGGCCATCTTTGCGTTCTGCCAGCAACGTGGCCAACGATCAAAGGTAGCCGAACTCTACGCGCTCCTAGGGCAGGCTGGCGTTCCGGAAATTTCCATCTAGACCGCTCGGGCAGACACCGAAACGACCGTTTGCGTCAGTTGCTCATAGCGTCCGAACCTCGGAGTCAGTGAGCATGTTGCGGTCTGGTGGTATTGTCAGACTGATTGCGGCCAAGTCTGTCGAAGCCGTTCGACCATGCCCGCGCGTCGGTCGGGCTCCAGGCGGTCGAGGTTCAACTGCTTCCAGCGCACGGCGGGGAGGTCGGCGGCGTCGGGCAGGCCGATGAGGTCCCAGTCAGGCGCGCCGGCCTTGAACCCGATCAGGAAGGCGCGGTGGGCCTCGGGCATGTCATCGACGATGGCGGTGATCAGGGCTGTGCGCGCAGCGATGAGGTCCTGGAGGTCCACCGGGTCTTCGGTCATCCCATCGAAGCCGCGTTCGAACTCCTGGGCCAGATTCTTGGGATTGGCGCGGAGCACCTCGGCCATGGGCCGGTGGTGGCTGGCCAGATAGATCACGAAGGCCTGTCGCAGTGCCGGCGTGATCCCCTCATTGGCCAGCAGATCGCGGACGTCGAACAGATCGCGAGGATGTTGGCGGTCCAGCGCGGCCATGATCTTGCCGGCATAGAGATCGGCATGGGAGACCATCCGTGCCTCCGCATAGCCGAAGCGCTCTTCCACCGCTGCTGAAACCGGACGGACTTCGGGCTCGAACACCACGCCGCGCAGGACCGGCGTCACCTCCACCTTGATCACCGCCCCGTCGGCCCGAACAAGCAGCTTGTCGATCACAGGCTGGGCTCCGCCCTTGCCGCGGACGACGACAGATCCCGGCAGGGCTTGTTCGACCTCGTCGGCGATCCGCCTCAGGGCCGCATCGATCGCGGCGAGAGACGCATTACGATCCTCGACGGGGAGATAGGTCAGGTCGATGTCCACCGACAGACGCGGCAGATCGCGAACGAACAGATTGATCGCGGTGCCGCCCTTCAGGGCGAAGCAGGGTTCCTGGAACACTAGCGGAAGGGTGCGGACGAGAAGGCGGACTTGGCGGGCGTAGACGTCACTGACCGGCATCGAGCGACCTCGGCACGGTGATCCTGTAGGTCGGGTCGAGGCGGCCGCTCCTGACGAGCACACGGTTGCCGCTGCCCAGATCGATCGTGCTGCGGTCGAGGGCTTTGAGCCAGGCGTGACCGTGCCGGTCGGCGAAATAGAAGAACAGGCGTTTGACCTTCACGCTCATGCAATCCTCGAGCAGACGCTGGAGCCGTCGCGGGCTGAGGGTGGCCAAGGCACCCATCAACTGGTCCGCCTGGTCGAAGCTCTCATGATCCGGCAATTCGTCCAGAAGTTCGAGGATGGCGCGCTCGGGCGTCGATTGGCGCAAGGGCCATTGCCAGTGGCCCAGGGGGGTGTCCACCACTGCGGCGCGGGCCCAGTCCGCCAGGAGGCCGGTTTCGCTGGAGTCCTCGCGGAGCCGGGCGACCTCGAAGTATCGGGCGTTCCGGAAGAGCCTTTGGGACGGGTGATATTTGAACTCTACGTCCAGCGGCAGGTCGGCGAGCCAGGTCGGCGGGGTCTCGTCGCCATAGAGATGAACTTCCTTGCGGGCGGCAGGAAGGTAGTGGGCATAGCCCTGCAACTCGAGCGCGGTGCGGCCTCCGATCACAATGGAATAGTCGAGGAGGGCCTGGAGCGAGAGAACGGCTGTCGGCCAGTCGAGGGTTCCGCGCGGACGGCGGTAGACCCGGCGCGCAGTCCGTTCCAGTCGCCCCGAAGCGACGTATTTGGCACGGAGAGAATTGGGATAGCCGTTCTCGTTCATCCAGCCGGAATCGACCAGAAGGCCTTCCGGGAGGATACGTTCGAGCTTGTTTAGCTTTCCTAGCATTTGAACACTTATAGTGTCCTAATATGAAGATTGTCAAACATATTGGTTTGCCATTCGGCATATTGGAACACCATCAGTGTCTTAGTGCGCTCAAAGTCAAACTCTGGTGCGGGATTGATACCGGCGCGTCGCCCCGAGCTTAGGTCTTGGGACTGAAACGCTCACCAATCCGCTCTGCAGGCGCTCGAACCGGATCGTCGCTCAGATGCCAGCGCAGTCGGCCGACAAATAGCCAACACGTGCCAAGCGACGTGGCCTTCGGTTCGGCAGGAGCCTTGGAAAAAGAACGCCACGGAAACTGCTAGGGTTTGATCACTCACACCATTCTCCGGGTCTAAGCTCGCGTAACCATGTCGGCCGCATCGCGTCGGAACGGAGATAGGGTCTGTAAATCCTGCAGATTCACGGGGATGGCTCAGCGCGCTGAATCTCCTCGGCCACCGATCTTGTTGTGGCAAACGATGAGGTGGCAGCGGTGTGATCCTGCGACCAGAGGCCATCTGCTCGTCTTACCGGGGGAGAGGGAAGTCAAGCCACGCCGCCGAAACTCCTTTTCGGCGGGGACACCAGATCCCCGATCGACACGGCGATCATCAATGCGAGACCTGGGTAAAGGAGCCAGGCCGTCGGCCAGCCAAAGCTCGCCATCAGCAAGGCGGCCGCCAATACCAGCAGAGGTCCGACCATGCCGAGGATCATTCTTGACCATCGCCGATGACGCATCCCGCCGGCTACGTTGGCCGTCAACGCGATGACCGCGAACAGAGGGAGCAGGTAGCGGATGAAGACCCCTTCATACTGACTCAAGAACCCTAGACCCAAAGCCGCGGCCAAGCTGCCGAGTGCCGGAAAGCACGCCGCGCAGCCCATAGCCGCAACAATCGCGCCGACTACGCCCGCTTTGTCAGCCGCGCGGGTGATGGGTTCTTGGTCCGGCATGCTTTTCCTCGGTGAGCTGGAATATGGCGATCTGAGCCCAGCAAGTGTTGAGCGCGCTGGTGTCGATCCTCTCGGACAACCGAGTAGGGTCTGTAGTCCCTACAGATACAAGAGCGTTCTCGTCTTTGCAAAATCCGCCGAGTCGATTGCGTGACGTGGCGAGGCGAGGCTCGCCGTCATGGAACAGCGCCAGAGATCAGCCGCCAGAACCCTGGATGAGGCGGGATACAAAGGTCCGAACCTGAAAGCTGCGGGCGGGCAGGGGCCTAGTTACGGCGCCGGCCGGGTTGCGGCCTCGGAATCAAACAGGGCCTCCAGGATCGGGCAATCCGGCGTGGCCCCGTCGGCGCAGCGAGCGACCATATCGACCAGCACCTTTTCCATCTTCCTCAGGGCAGCCAGCTTTGAACGGACATCGCCCAGATGGGCGGCGGCGACCACGCGTGCCTCCGCGCACGGAAGATCGCGCTGCTCGGCCAGTTCAAGCAAATCCCTTATTTCATTCAGCGTGAACCCAAGCTCCCGCGCCCGGCGCACGAAATTCAGCCGGAGCAGATGGCCGCGGCCATAGAGGCGATGCCCACCCTCGCTGCGAGCAGGCGCGGGCATCAGGCCGATCTTCTCGTAATAGCGCACGGTTTCGATGTTGACCCCGGTCCGCCGGGACAACTCGCCGATAGGAAGCTGTGGGGCCGTATCCCGCAGGGCCGATTTGTCCATGAAGCGTTTTACCCCTTGTATCTGTAGTGACTACAGACCCTACCTTGTGTGTATCGACCCGTGAAGGCGTGAGGAGTGTCAATGGCAGACGGCAAGCAAGAACTCGGCGGACATCCGGCGCTTACCGACAAACCCAACGCTCGCGGGTGGCTTGCTGTCGGAGGACTTGCCGCCGCGATCGGCGCGACCTCCTGCTGCGTATTGCCCTTGGCCTTGTTCGCGCTCGGGATCAGCGGGGCGTGGATCGGCAATGTCACGGCGCTGGCCCCCTACCATCTTTATTTCGTGGCCGCCGCCGTGGTCTTGGTGAGCCTCGGCTTCTACCGGGTCTACCGTCAGCCGCAGGCCTCCTGCGACGAAGACGTGAACTGCACCCGGCCAGCCTCGACCCGCCTCGTCAAGATCGCGCTCTGGACGGCGACCCTGCTTGTCGCCCTCGCTCTTGCATTCCCCTATGTCGCGCCGCTGCTGATCGGCGCCTGAGTATTTCCCGGAGACTTCGATCATGAGCCTTTCAATCCGCACCGCCCTCGTTTTCGCGGCGGCTCTCATGACCGCCGATGCCGCCCAAGCCGCCGAACGCACGGTGAGGCTCGACGTCAGCAATGTGTCCTGCGTGACGTGCGCGCCCATCGTCCGTCGCACCATCTCGCGCCTGCCCGGCGTTGAAGCGGTGACCGTCACCGTGACCTCGGGCGGGACTGGACAGGCCGTGGCGGTGGTGACCTACGATGACGCTCGGGTGACGCCGGCCGCCTTGGCGCTCGCGTCGACCAGGGCCGGCTATCCTGCCCGTGTTCAGGCGCGCCGATAGGGGCTGCCGGCGTCCGGTTGTGACGCCTCGAGGCCGATATTCGACCAACTTTCGCGCGGCCAGTCTCCGCGTCAGCAGACGCTCGTGATGACATCCAGCTCTCGCCGCTATCCGACGCAAGCCGGGCAACGTCGGGTTTGACGTCGCCTTGTTCGCGGCAGAGTCTATTTAGAAGGATCCGGACCGTATGAGTGATTGTTGCACGCCCTCACGGGATATCGCCAAGACTTACGATCTCGTCGTGGTCGGGGCGGGGTCGGCCGGGTTCTCGGCCGCCATCACGGCGGCGGAACAGGGCGCTCGGGTCGCGCTCGTCGGAGACGGAACGATAGGCGGCACTTGCGTCAACGTCGGTTGCGTGCCGTCCAAGGCTCTGATCCGCGCCGTCGAACCCCTGCACCAGGCCCGGGCCGCGAGCCGCTTCGACGGCGTCCGGGCGTCGGCTGCCATCGCTGACTGGTCGGGGACGGTTCGCCAGAAGGACAGACTGGTCGACGACCTTCGCCAGGCAAAGTACCAGGACGTGCTGCAGGGTTATGACGCCATCACCTACCACGAAGGCGCGGCGAGACTCGTCGAGGGCGGCGTGGAGGTCGGCGGCGTCCGGCTGACTGCGGACAAGGTGATCATCGCGACCGGTTCACGTCCGGGGGTTCCAGCGATCCCCGGCATCGAATCCGTGCCTTATCTGACCAGCACGACCGCGCTCGAACTGGAGGCCCTGCCCCGATCGATGCTGGTGATCGGCGGCGGCTATATCGGGGTGGAACTGGCCCAGATGTTCAGCCGGGCGGGCGTCCACGTCACCATCGCCTGCCGCTCCCGGCTACTGCCTGAGGGGGAACCCGAAATCAGCCAGGCGCTGCAACGCTATCTCATGGACGAGGGCGTCACAGTCGTGGCGGGGGCAGTCTACGGGTCCATCGACCCGTCCGGCGAGGGCGTGGCGCTCAGCTTCACGCAGTCCGGTGGCCCCGGGGTGACCACCGCTGAGCATGTTCTGATCACAACGGGCCGGGTTCCCAACTCCGATGGGCTGGGGCTTCCCGAGATGGGGATCCAGATCTCGCCAACGGGAGGCATCTTCATCGACGACCGGATGCGCACGACGCGCGCGGGCGTCTATGCCGCAGGCGATGTCACCGGCACGGATCAGTTCGTCTATATGGCCGCCTACGGCGCGCGACTGGCTGCCCGGAACGCCCTGAACGGCGACACCCAAGTCTACGACAATCGCGCCATGCCGGCGGTCGTCTTCACGGATCCGCAGGTGGCGACGGTGGGACTGACGGAAGCCGCAGCCCGCGCGGCCGGTCACGATGTGCAGACCTCGATGATCACCCTTCATCACGTTCCTCGCGCGCTCGCGGCCAGGGACACGCGTGGGCTCATCAAGCTGGTGGCTGATCGCGGCACGCGGCGACTCCTCGGCGCGCACATTCTGGCGCCTGAAGGGGCGGACAGCATCCAGACGGCGGCGGTGGCCATCAAGTGCGGAATGACAGTGGAGCAGTTGGGCGACACGATCTTCCCCTACCTCACGACAGTCGAGGGCCTGAAGCTGGCCGCGCTGACGTTCAACAAGGACGTCAGCAAACTCTCTTGCTGCGCCGGTTGAGGGGCACGACCGGATGCTTTCCACTTCGCCACTTGTCGGGTTGGCGAAGCCAGTCGTCCAATGTTTCCTTCAGGTCTTGGGACTGAATCGCTCACCAATCCGCTCTGCAAGCGCCCGAACCGGATCGTCGCTCAGATGGGCATACCGTTCCGTGGCGCGACTGTTGGCGTGTCCCAGCGCTTTGCCGATCATCGGGAGACTGGCCCCGTCCGCCAGGGCGAAGCTTGCGAAACTGTGGCGCAGGTCGTGGATGCGGACGCCTTCCAGCTTGGCTTTCGGGAGCACCTTGTCGCGCCAGATCTTGGACTCGGAGGTCGCATATCCGTTGTCGCCCTTGGTGGCCGGAAAGACAAACTGGCTTCGACCGCGGGTCTTGTAGAGACGCTGCAGGATTCCGAAGGCCATGTCGTTGAGCGAGATCCGACGATCCCCCGTGCGACCGCCCGCCTTGGTGCGGCTCGGCGGTAGCACGAGCCGGCGCCGGTCAAAGTCGACCTCCGTCCACCGCAGGCCCGCGATCTCGTTGCGGCGCGCGCCTGTCAGAAGCAGAAGCCGATAGACCGCGCCCTGCCGTTCGGAGATCGTCGCATCCGCCTCCAGGGCGTCGAGTGCGGCGATCAAATCCTGAGCCTGGGACTCGGACAGGAAGCGTTCGACCGCCGGTCGGAGCTTTCGTTCGACCTTGGCGCAGGGGTTCGGGCCGGCGAAATGCCCCTTGTCGATCGCCCAGTTGAAGGTCGCGCGCAGGGTGGAATAGGTGCGGTCAGCGATGCCTGCCCCGCCCTTGACGATGGACCGACCACGGAGTTTGGTCTTCACATCCTTGGCGGTCTTCCCGGCCGTGATCGATCGGATCATCCCGGTGATGTGGTCGCGGGTGACCGTATCAAGCGCCATCTTCCCAAGCAGGGGCACGACGTGGCGCTCGAGGTTCGTCCGGTCCATGGCCCATGACGAATCCCGTTTGGTCGGTTTGTCGTCCGGCCCCTTCTCCAGATAAAGCTCGACCAGGCCTTTGACGGTGAGGCCCTCGATGCGCCTGCGGGCTTCGCCGGGATCGATGCCGCGCCGCGCATCGACCACCACCGACGCCGCCTCCTTGCGAGCCCGATCCGCCGTGAGCTTGTCCGGCCCATCCCCATGCTCGCCGAGCGTCAGCCAGCGCTGGATCCCGCGGACCCGATATTTGATGGCGAACATCCTTCGGACAGGCTTGGCGGCATGGCCCTGTCCGGTTTCGGTCCCAGGATAGATCCGGAGGCAGAAGCCTGCGATCTCGCTGTCCCAGATTCGACCCTCGCCGGTCTCCGGAACGGGCGCGCTCTCAACCACGCGCTTGGTGAGTTTTTGCTTCGTCATGGTGATAGAAATATACGCTCATTTCCGAGCCACCGCTACCACTCCGCTACCAACTCAAGTGAAACCGGGCGAAACGCTCCGTAACCGGATAAACAAGAAAATCTATGTAAAACAATATGCAAAGCTGATTTTTGGAACGTCCTGAAAAGCCCGGAAATGTTGATCCCCAACATTGCCAAGGTTGGGGTCGGGCGTTCGAATCGCCTCGCCCGCTCCAGTCGAGATCAAGAGGCCCGGTCGCAAGACCGGGCCTTTTTGCTTTCCGGCTTCACACCTTTTCTTTCGTCATCCTCCGGCAAGCCGCCGCTTGGCGGCGCAGACCGGGGGACGCAGCGGCGCCGAAGGCGATCTGTTCAGGCAGGATGTCGGGGGGCTACGGTGTACGCGGCAGGTTCGCGCTCTCGCGCGCCGCTGCATCCCCCGGTCTCGCTACGCTCGCCGGAGGATGACGAAAGAAAGAGCTGAAGCTTCCTCAGTCCTCATCCGCCGCGTTCGGGTCGATGGCCTCATCGACCAGCCTGCGCCAATGCGGATCGGTGTCGTCGACCAGATCGACGTCGTCCAGCAGGGCCACGACCGCGTCGCCGTCTGGCAGGATCAGACCCAGCACCTCCATCGGTTCGCCGAAGGCGCCGGGGTGGACCTCGGCCTGGACGGCGACCGCCCCCTGTTCGCCGTCGTCGTCCCACCAGATGACCGGCTGGGGCAGGTCCATGTCCAGCACCTGCGGATCCTCTGAGTCGCCCAGCGCGAAGACGGCCCGACGCGCCTGGACGTCATCCAGGGTCGCGACCCGGCCGGTGAAGGCCTTCAGCCGCGTCCAGTCCTCGGCGTCGAAACCGCCGCCGTCTTCAGAGTCGAGGTCGTCGTTCATGCCGACAGCTTACGCCCCCCGCCCGCCGGATCAATCGATCCCGAGCGCCGCCTTGATGACCCGCCAGTCGATATATTTGAAGTTCTGGGTCCCCACGTCGTTGACGTCGTCCTGGACCACGACCAGCCCTTCCGGGAAGGCGTCCGAGACGCGGCCGCCCAGAGCCGCCAGACCGTCGGTGCCCGTGACGCCGTCCACGACCCCGTCCTCGACCACGAACCAGCCCATGTAGACGGGCGCCGCGCCGTCGATGCGCCAGACGGGGAAGGCGCTGTCGCCCTGGCTGGAGTTGATCAGATAGCGCGCCTCGCCGTCGGCGAGGATGGTCAGGCCCTCCGCATCGGCCACCAGCCTGTCGGTCTCGATGCCCTGGATCAGGGTGCGCGCATCGCCCGACGCCGGGTCCAGCCCATAGCGCCAGACGCCGACATTCTCCTCGGCCAGATAGAGGGCGCCCGTTTCCGCGTCGGCGGCGCAACCCTCGGAGATCGAGCCGATCTCGAACCGGCGCACCTCGCGCGAGACCGGCCGGCCGTTCGCATCGGCGCTCAGGACGAACTGGCGCACCTCGCCCTCGTGTCCGACCAGGATGGCGTGAACCTCGTCGCCGCGACGGCCGAAGCAGAAGCCGTAAGGCTCCACCACATCGGTCTGGATCGCGCCCCAGGGTCGCACCCCGTTCTGGCCCGTGCCCGTCGGATCGAAGATGTAGAGGGACACGCCCGTGCGACCCGGCGTGCGGTCGCTGGCCCCCAGCACCACCTGCGACCGGCCGGAGACGCTCAGGTCCACGGCGTCGACGTTGTTCAGCAGGCCCTCGGGCATGAACTGCAGCACGCTCCCGTCGAAGCCGTAGATATAGAGGCCCGCCTTCTTGTCGGTGCCGGCGACGAATCCCGGCGTCGTCTTGCCCATGACCACGACCGGCCGCTCGCCGACCCAGATGGCCGGATCGTCGGCCGCGTCCTCGCCACCGCCCGTGCCGACCGACGGCGTCTCCAGCGTCGCCTGCACCCGAACGCCCGCGCCGATCACGCCGTCGCCTTCGCCCTGATAGTCGACCTCGTGGGTGGCGCAGGCCGAAAGAAGCAGCGCGCTCAGCGAGGCGGCGGCGAACAGGGCGGACGGACGGCGCATGGGGCGCTCCACAATTCTCGGGTCGGGCGCGCAGACCACGCGGTGCGACGTTCGGTCAACGGCGCGATGACGACGGTCCTGCGTCAGTACGGTGACGCTCCGTCCGGTCCCGGATCGACCGTCACACTCGGGCTTTGAAACCGAGAAACCGGTGTCGCGGAACCGTCGCGGGCGCGTTGCGGCGCCAAGCTAAGCGGACGCCCCGTCGGTCCAAGGCGAAATGTCGCCGGGCCTCGGGGATCATGCAATGAAACTGGCTCTTCTTCTCGGCGTCGCCATGACGCCGCTCGTCTTCGCCGGCGCCGTCTCGGCGGCCGAAAGCTCGGCGCTCGTCGCCGAGGCGCCCGTCTCGGGCGAAACCCTTCACGGCCGCGTCTACGGCGCCAACGGCGCGGGTCTGCCCGGCGCCGAGGTCGTCGTCGTCCAGACCGGCCGCCGCGCGGTCACCGACACCCAGGGCGTGTTCAGCCTGTCGGGCCTGTCGGCCGGCGCCGTCACCCTGGAGATCCGCTATCTGGGCCTGCCGACCTCGACCCGGTCGGTGACCGTCGCCGCCGGTTCGGCCACGTCGGTCGAAATCCTGGTCGGATCGGGCGC
This sequence comes from Brevundimonas staleyi, assembly GCF_041893865.1. Lineage (GTDB taxonomy): Bacteria > Pseudomonadota > Alphaproteobacteria > Caulobacterales > Caulobacteraceae > Brevundimonas > Brevundimonas staleyi. The sequence goes on along the minus strand of NZ_CP169082.1, from coordinate 106,087 downwards.
CGAGGGCGGCGACCATATCGAGGACGTCGTCGTCACGGGCGTCATCACCGACGGCATCGCCCGCTCGCTGAACCAGCAGCGCAACGCCGCCGGCACCGTGAATGTCCTGTCGGCCGACGCCATCGGCCGCTACCCGGACCCCAACGTCGCGGAATCGCTGCAGCGCGTGCAGGGCATCGCCATCCAGCGTGACCAGGGCGAAGGCCGCTACATCAACGTTCGCGGCGCCCCCTCGGCCTTCACCGCCGTCTCGGTCGACGGCGTCGCCGTTCCGGCCGTGTCGCCGACGACCCGCGCGGTCGATCTGGATACCTTGCCCAGCGACATCGTCTCGACCGTCGAAGTGTCCAAGACCCTGTCGCCCAGCCAGGACGCGGACTCGATCGCGGGCGCGGTCAACATCAACACCCGCTCGCCCTTCGATAACCGCCGCCTGGCGGTCAGCGGCTACGCCGGCGGCAGCTATAACGATTACGGCGGCTCGGACACCCGCGCCGGCGCGACCATCTCCAATGTCTTCGGCCCGGACCAGACCTTCGGCGCCCTGCTGTCGCTGAGCTACTCCGAAACGAACCGTCGCCCGGACAACCTCGAGAACGCCTGGACGCTCGGCACGAATGCGGCCGTGCCGGCCACCTTCGGCCGCTACTATATCGAAGAAACCCTGTTCAAGGACTATGAGACCCAGCGCACCCGCCAGGCCCTGACAGGCGCTCTGGAATGGCGCCCGAACGACCAGGCCCGCGCCTGGCTGCGTGGCTCCTACGCCCAGTTCAATGACAGCGAGTATCGCGACACCCTGCGTTTCACCTATTCGGACGGCACGCCCCAGGCCGGGCTCACCGATCGTGCCGGCACGTTCAACGGCGCACGTATCCACAAAGCCCTGCGCTATCGCGAACAGAACAACGAGATCGCGACCCTGAACGCGGGTGGCGAATACACCTTCGGCAACGGTGCGGTCTGGGACGCGACCCTGGCCTGGGCGCGCTCCGAGCAGACCTATCCGAACCGCGACGAACTGGTTTACCGGTCGTCTGCGGTCAACCTGAGCTATGACGCCACCAACAGCTACCTGCCGACCTACAGCGCCTTGGGCAGCGGCTTCTACTCGACGCCGACCAGCTATACCTTCCGCGAGAACACCTTCCGCACCAACGACACCGTGCAGGAAGACGTCTCGTTCCGGACCAACTACGAACTGCCCACGGTCATCGGCGGACGTGACGTGACGCTGAAGTTCGGCGCAAAGTACGCGACCCGCGACGTCACCGCCGAGGAAGAGCGCTACCGCGACCGTACCAACACCGCGCCGGTCAATCCGGGTCCGCTGGCGCCGCTGCTCAGCACTCGGCCGTCGCGCAACTACGACTACGACCTGGGCGTCAAGTTCGATCACGACCTGGCATTGACCTATCTGAACAATATTCGCGGGGCCTCGACCAACGCGGCTTCGCGCCGTCTGCCGCAGTCGATCAGCGCCGACTACGAGGTTCAGGAAGACATCATGGCCGGCTACGGCGAGGCCCGGTTCGACATCGGCGCCACCAACGTGCTGGTCGGCGTGCGGGTCGAGCAGACCAGCTATGACGGCTCGGCCCTGGTCGTGCCGCGCAACGGCACGGTCGGCGTCCTTACAACGGTCGGCGACAACCGCACGGACTTCTTCCCGAACCTGACACTGCGCCATGCCTTCTCGGATGCCCTGATTGGTCGCTTCGCCCTGACCCGCGCCATCTCGCGGCCGGAGTATTCGGAGATCGTCCCGCGCGTCCTGGAGACCACCGAGGGCAATACGGTGACCTTCGCCCGCGGCAATCCGGACCTGGCCCCGGCCCTTTCGAACAACCTCGACGCCGGCCTGGAATACTATATGCGTCCGCTGGGCGTGGTCTCCGTCAACGCCTTCTACAAGGATCTGTCGGACTACCGCTTCACCCTGAACACCTCGGCGCCGTTCAGCGATCCGACGACCCCCACCCTGACGACGGCGATCTACTCGGAGGCGATCAACGCCCCGGAGGGCTATCTGGCCGGCATCGAGTTCAACTGGCAGCAGACGTTCGACTTCCTGCCAGGGTGGGCCTCGGGCTTCGGCGTCTTCGCCAACTACACGCTGACGGACGCGGAGATCAAAACCGCCGCCGCCTACGCCGGACGCGACACCTTCGTCCTGCCGGGCCAGTCTGACACGACCTACAATGCCGCCCTGTTCTACGAGAACCACGGTTTCAGCGCCCGGGTGTCCTACACCCGCCGCTCTGACTTCCTAGAAGCCATCGACGCGACCCGTCCGGGCCTGGACATGTGGGTCGAGGGCCGGGGCCAGCTGGATTTCACGACCAGCTACGCCTTCGGCAACGGCGTGGAAGTGTTCGGCGAGGCCAAGAACCTGACCGACGAGGCGGGCATCCGCTACTACGGCTCGCGCGAGCGGACCTATGAGTACGAGAAGTTCGGCTACAACGTCTTCGCGGGCATCCGCTTCAAGCTCTAAGGGGCCGGAAAGCGTATCCGATCGAGAGGGGCCGGGCGGCGACGTCCGGCCCTTTTTGTTTGTTCACACGGCGTTCAACAGGCATCGCGTGAATGCGACTGGACCGGCGTGGGGCCAGGCCGTAACCGCCTTGGGACGCCGAGCGGCGCCGGGCTTGCATCGGCGTGGGAAAGGCGGGTCAACCGCGTGCCAAGACGGGAAGATTGCGGATGTTCATGGAAGGCGAGGTCAACTGGACGCTGATCCTCGGCGCGCTGGCCATCGGCGGCCATGTCGTGGCCGCGATCGCGATCTGGTTCGCCATCGCGAACCGGACCCGCCATGTCTCGACCTCGGATGAGCTGGGCGCGGTGTCCCGGGCCCGCGAGGCGGCCGAGACGCGGCTGTACGAGACCCTGAACGCCATTCCCGTCGCCCTGGTCCAGACCGACCTGGGCGGCAAATTCGTCTTCGCCAACCGCGCCGCGCACAGCCTGATGGGCCGCCGCGACGCCGAGCTCTTGGGCCTGCGGTTCCACTCGGCGACCTGGGGCATCACCTATCCGGACGGCCGTCCGGTGCCGCCGGACCTCCTGCCTTCCGCTCGGGCCCTGCGCGGCCAGACGGTCAAGGGCTTCCAGCACATCCTCATGAATCCCTCGGCCCGCAAGAAGATGCTGGTCTCGGTCACGGCCATGCCGATCGAGGACGCCCACGGCCGGATCATCGGTTCGACCGCCGCCATCGTGGAGACCGAGGGCCTGGCCACGCCCGCGCCGCTCGAGCCGGAACCGGCGGCCCCCATCCCCTATGCCGACGACCTGACGCGGCGGGTGTTCGACGTCGCCTCCAGCGCCCTGGTGGTGGTCTCCTCCCACGGCATCATCCGCGAGGTGAACCCCACGGCCCTGACCCTGTTCGGCCGCACGCACGAGATCATCGGCGCGGACTTCGCCGACCAGTTCCTGGGCGAGGCCGAGCGGGTCGAGGGTCGCCAGACCCTGCGCGCGGCCTTGAACGCCCCGGCGGGCGAGGCCGACGGCATCGTCTCCGGCTTCGGCGGCGAGACCGGCGTGACCTGGCGCATCCTGCCGCTCAGCATCCCCGGAGAGACCGTCGACGCCCTGCTTCTGGCCGGCGATCCGGTCGTGGCGAACAGCGAGATCGAAACCGATCCGGCCGTTACCATCGACGCTCAAAACACCGCCGAATTCGAGCGATCGGCCGAAGCTATCGAGCCGGTCGAGGTCGCGGAAGCCGCCCTCGAAGTCGCCCCTGTCGCCGACCTGACCCCCGAACTGGACGCCGCGCGCGAACGCGAGGCGGCCCTGACGGCGGAACTTGAGGCCGCCCGCGGCCAGTCCGAGGCCGCGCGCGCGGGCATCGTCCATGCGGTCGAGGCCGAACGCCTGCGCGGGGCGAAGGCCGCCGAACAGGCCCGCGCCGAGGCCCTGTCCCAGATCGAGACGGGCAACGAGGCCTCGCGCCGTCTGGAAAGCGTCGGCCGTCTCACCGGCGGCGTGGCCCAGGACTTCAATGCGCTTCTGGCCGTCATGACCAGCGCGCTCGACATGATGCTGAAGTCCTCGGACGACCCGGCGCGCGTCAAGCGTCTGGGCCAGGCGGCCCTGGCCGCCGGCCAGCGCGGCGAGGCCCTGACCCGTCGTCTGTCCGCCTTCTCGCAAGGGGAGGAGGCTCACGCCCAGGTGCTGGACGCCGGGGTCCTGCTGCGCGCCATGGAGAGCCGTCTGCGGGCCCTGGCCGGGCCGGGCGTGGACCTGATGATCGAGGGGCCGTCCTCGGAGGCGCCCGTCCGCGTCGATCCGGTCGGCTTCGAAAGCGCGGTCCAGGCCCTGGTCCGTAACGCCGTCGAGGCCCTGGGCGGCGCCGGTTCGGTCGCCGTCCGGCTGGAGGCGCTCGGCGAGAACGGCGCCCGGCTGACGGTGCGCGACACGGGGCCGGGGCTGGATGCGGCCACCGCCGCCCGCGCCATCGAACCCTTCTTCACCACCCGCGACGGGGCGGCCGGTCTGGGTCTGGCCCAGGTCCACGCCTTCGCCCGCCAGTCGGGCGGCGCCCTGACCCTGACCGGGGCCGAGGGGGAGGGCGCCGAGGCGACCCTGACCCTGCCTGCCGCACCCGCCGACATCGAAAGCGCCGCCTGAACGCTTGGCTTGGCCGAAGGCCGTGTTAGGTTAACGAACGTCGTTTCGCCGCGTTCGGAGGCCCGGCCATGAAGATCCTGCGCTTCGTCCTCGTCCTGGCCGTCATCGGCTATGCGGGCTGGCTGGCCTGGCCGTTCCTGTCCCCCTTCTTCGAGGGGGCTGAGCCGTCCGTCGCGACCGAGCGGGCCTCCGCCATGGTCGAGGCCGGCGGCGGCATCCCCCAGGCCGTCTTCTGGATCGGGGCGGTGGTCCTCTATCTGATCGCCGCCATCATGCTGGGTTCGGGCAATCCCCGAGCGGCGGTGGCCTATTTCCTCGGCTTCCTCGCCGACGCGGCCCTGCGCCTGGCCATCGACCGCTCCAGCGGGGGACCGGCCAACGCCTCCATTCAGGCCGATACCTACGGGGGCGGCGGCGAGATCGCCCAGCGTTCGGCCGAGGCGGTCGCGCCTGTGGGCCTGCCCGTCGATCCGACCTGGCTGGTTCTGGGCGTCCTTCTGGTCGTGGGCGTCATCATCGTCGCGGTCTCGCGCCGGAGGCCGCGACGGCGCGTCACCGGCCAACTCGCCGTCTGACACCCCCTCGCCGGAGACGGCGGGACACCCCATATCCGCCACAGTGGTTGACCAGATCAGGTCAGACGCTAGGACAGCGGCCGACTCCCCGTCCGCGCCCGCAACAGAGGTTCCCATGGCCGACGCCGCTCCCGCTCCCGCTACCGCTTCCTACGATGTCGTCGTGATCGGCGGCGGACCCGGCGGCTACAACGCCGCGATCCGCGCGGGCCAGCTGGGACTGAGCGTCGCCTGCGTCGAGAAGAACCCGACGCTGGGCGGCACCTGCCTGAACGTCGGCTGCATGCCGTCCAAGGCCCTGCTGCACGCCTCGGAGCTGTTCGAGGTCGCCAACAAGGAGTTCGGCACGCTCGGCATCGAGGTCGGAACCCCCAAGGTCAACCTGCCGCAGATGATGAAGCAGAAGGCCGACAGCGTCGGTCAGCTGACCAAGGGCATCGAGTTCCTGTTCAAGAAGAACAAGGCCGACTGGATCAAGGGTACGGGCAAGATCGTCGGGACCGGCAAGGTCGAGGTGACCGCCGCCGACGGAACCGTCACGACCCTGACGGCCAAGGACATCGTCATCGCCACGGGTTCGGAGCCCACCCCCCTGCCGGGCGTGGACTTCGTCGAGGGCAAGATCATCGATTCCACCGGCGCCCTGTCCCTGCCGGCCATCCCCAAGAAGCTGATCGTCATCGGCGCGGGCGTGATCGGGTTGGAGCTCGGTTCGGTCTGGCGTCGTCTGGGCGCGGAAGTGACCGTCGTGGAGTTCCTCGACAAGGTCGGCGCCGGCATGGACGCCGAGGTCGCCACCGCCTTCCAGCGCGGCCTGACCAAGCAGGGCATGACCTTCAAGATGGGCACGAAAGTCACTTCGGCCAAGGCGGCCAAGGACGGCGTGGTTCTGACGCTCGAGCCCGCCGCCGGGGGCGCCGCCGAGACCCTGACCGGCGACGTGGTCCTGGTGGCCATCGGCCGTCGCCCCTACACGGCGGGCCTGGGTCTGGAGTCGGTCGGCATCGAAACCGACAAGCGCGGCTTCCTGGTCAACGACCACCTGAAGACCGGCAAGGACGGCATCTGGGTCATCGGCGACGTGACCCACGGCCCGATGCTGGCGCACAAGGCGGAAGAAGACGCGGTCGCCGCCATCGAGCGTATCGCCGGCAAGGCGGGCCACGTCGACTACGACCTGGTCCCCAGCGTCATCTACACCGGTCCGGAAGTGGCCTGGGTCGGCAAGACGGAAGAGCAGCTGAAGGCCGCCGGCGTCGCCTTCAAGAAAGGCAAATTCCCGTTCAGCGCCAACTCGCGCGCCAAGATCAACCACGAGACCGAAGGCTTCGTGAAGGTCCTGGCCGACTCGACGACCGACAAGGTGTTGGGCGTGCACATCTATGGCCCGCAAGCCGGTGAGATGATCCACGAGGCCTGTATCGCCATGGCCTTCGGCGGTTCGTCGGAAGACATCGCCCGCACCTGCCACGCCCACCCGACCCGTTCGGAAGCCGTCAGACAGGCGGCCATGGGCGTCGAAGGCTGGACGATGCAGGCGTAAGGCACGCACCGGCTTTTCCCTCCCCCTCGGGGGAGGGTGGTCGGAGCCGAAGGCGGAGACCGGGTGGGGGCGGCAAGGCGAACCCCCACAGACCTGACTTGCGTCGCCTTGTCCTCCCCACCCCGTCGCTTCGCGACGACCCTCCCCCGAGGGGGAGGGAGACCAGGAGCCTCTCATGGACCTGAAACTCACCGGCAAACGCGCCCTTGTCTGCGGCGGGTCCAGTGGTCTGGGCCGCGCCGTGGCCGAGGCCCTGGCGGCCGAAGGCGTCCATGTCGCCCTCCTGGCGCGTGACGCCGAAAAGCTTCAGGCCGTGGCCGACGGCATCAACGCCACGGCGACCGGCCGCGCCGTCATCGTCCCCGCCGACCTGGCGGACCACGCCTCCCTGCTGGCCGCCGTCGATACGGCCGAGGGCCTGCTGGGCGGCCCCATTGAGATCCTGCTGAACAACACCGGCGGGCCGCCGCCCTCGGGCGTCGCGGGCCTCGACCCCGACCTGTGGCGCGCCCAGTTCGAACAGATGGTGCTGTCGGTCTTCCGCCTGACCGACCGGGTCCTTCCGGCCATGCGGGCGGCGGGCTGGGGCCGGATCCTGAACGTCGCCTCGGTCTCCCTGATCGAGCCGATCGGGACCCTGGGCGTCTCCAATACGCTCCGCGCCTCCATCGCCGCCTGGGCCAAGACCCTGGCCGGCGAGGTCGCGGCCGATGGCGTCACCGTCAACACCCTCCTGCCCGGCCGGATCGACACCCCGCGCATCGACAAGCTGGACCGGGCCGCCGCCGAACGCACCGGCAAGACCCCGGAACAGGCGCGGGCGGACTCGGTCGTCTCCATCCCCGTCGGCCGCGTCGGCACGACCGAGGAGTTCGGCGCCGTCGCCGCCTTCCTGGCCAGCCCGCTGGCCGCCTATGTCACCGGGTCGCTGGTGCGGCTGGACGGCGGATCGGTGCGGGCGATATAGAATTTATTCCTCGACGTCTCTTGCGGTCTCCGATCTTCGGACCTATCTGCCGCGCGGGTCTTTGAAACCGTCAGTCCGCCCGGATCGTCCGGTCGCCATCCGAACGCTTCGGACTCTTCGGACGCTTCGGACGGTGTTTTAGAGTCCGCTTCCGTCCGGCGGGACCGGCCTCTCGTCGCGCCGCAACCCGCCGAAACCCATGCGCCGGGACGCATAGTCCAGCTCGATCCGGGTGAAGCGATAGAGGATATCGGCTCCCAGCAGCAGGGCCGGCTGCTCGCCCAGGCCCAGGGTGTGGAAGGCGTGCAGGTCGGCGAACAGGACCGGCGTCGGGCCGAGCTGGCGGCGGGCGATCTGCAGCGCATCCAGCCGTCCCGGATAGGCGTCGATGGTCTGGCCCGTGACGCCGTACAGCGGGATGGGCCGCGGGCCGACCTGGCCGCCGATCGCTCTGAGCAGGGCGGTGTTGGCGATCGAATACTGGGCCCCGCTGTCGACGAAGGCCTGGACCGGCACGCCGTTGGCCATGGCGTTGGTCAGGATCAGCTGGCCCGACGCCTCCACCCGCGCCCGCGTGTCGCTGGACAGCCGGGTGGGGATGACCGAGGCCGAGCCGCTGGCGAAGAAGGCCGGCCCCGACGCCGAAAGGGTGACCGTGCGCTGGAGCAGGTTTATCGACAGGCGGAACTGGGACAGGATGTCGAGGCCCAGAAGGCCGTCCGCCGCCAGCAGGGACCGCTCGAACACCGGCAGGACCAGGTCGTTGAACCGCCGACGGCCGAAATAGAGCCTGTCGGCCAGGGCGGTCGGGGTCACCTCCGCCGAGGTGATGCCGTGGACGGTGACATGGGGACCCGCCGGCAGGGCCAGGGTCTCGGCCAGGTCGCGCGCGATGGCGGTCCGCTCCGCCCCCGTGTCGACGACGAACAGCAGGGGGCGGCTCTGGTTGATCCGCACGACCGCCGCCATCCGGGTCAAGAGATTGGAAGACAGGGACAGGGCTTCGGGCGGCGGCGCGGGCGGATCCTGCGACGCCGCCTGGCCCCAGACAGGGCCCGCCGCGCCGGCCAGCAGACAGGCGCTCCCCGCCAGCATCCGCCGTCGGTCCAGACCCTCGCGCCGGGTTTCTCCCGGTTTCTGCGCCGTCCGCTCGATCATGGCCGCCTCCCCGCGGCGTTTGCAACGAGCCTATGACGGCGGCGCGGTCCCGCCTAGTGGGACCGGATTACGGATTGGTCATGTCGAAATGCAGCCGCAGGGTGTAGGTTGGGGGCCTGTATGGAGGTTCCGATGCTGTCGATCCTGCTCCTTCTGGCCGCCGCGCCCCAGACCGTGATCCCGTCGGCCCCGCCGCCGCCTCCAGCGCCTTCGGCCAGCATGCGGGTCCTCGGCGACAGCGGTTTCGGCTGCGCGAGTGAGATCCGGCAGGCGGGCGACCCCACCGTCGGAGGCAGTCTGATGTGGCGGGACGGGGATGCGCGGGTCGCCCACTATCGCCTTCTGGATCGCCGCGTGAACGGATGCCCCGCGCCGGTCATCGTGAACTATCGCGTTCCGGGCTCTGATGCGATTGGCCGGGAGGCGCGTCGCACGCCCGCCGCGCCTGTGACCACGCCGCGCGACTAGGCCCTCGGATGGGCCGAGGCGTAGGCGCCCAGCAGGTGGGCCGCGTCGACGGCGGTGTATTTCTGGGTCGTCGACAGGCTGGCGTGGCCCAGCAGTTCCTGAATGCTGCGAAGGTCCGCTCCGGCCCCCAGCAGATGGGTCGCGAAACTATGTCGCAGGGCGTGGGGCGTCGCCGAGGCCGGCAGGCCTAACCGGCCTCGCAGCGTCTGCACCGTCGCCTGTACGTGCCGGGCGCTCAGCGGGCCGCCCCGCCGGGCGCGGAACAGGGCGTCCGAGGGCTCCAGCGGGAAGGGCTGGGCGGCCAGGGCCGCATCCACCGCCGAGCGCACGGCGGGCAGGACCGGCACGATCCGGGCCTTCCCGCCCTTGCCGGTGATCCGCAGGCTTTCCGGCAGGGGGGCGTCGGCGCGGGTCAGGCTCAGCGCCTCCGAAATCCGCAGGCCGCAGCCGTAGAGCAGCGACAGCACTGCCGTGTCGCGCAGGGCCTCCCAAGCTTCGGCGTCCGGATCCAGGCCCGGCTCGGCCAGAATGCCCACGGCCTGATCCGCGCTGACCGGCCGAGGCAGGGAGGGCTTCACGCGCGGCCCACGCACGAGGGCCAGCTGGGGTGCCGGCGTGTCGCAACGGCGGTCGAGAAAAACGTGGAAGGTGCGGATCGCCGACAGGGTCTGGCTGAGCGACCGGGCATTCAGCGGATGATCGCCTGAGCGCCGCTCGGCCAGATGGGCGCGCAGTTCGGCGGCCGTGACCCCGCCCAGATCGGCCAAGCTCTGCGGCCCGCCGCGATGGCGTTCGAGGAAGCCGAGATAGAGCCGGCCGATATGCCCATAGGCCTCCAGCGTTCGGGGCGACAGACGCCGCTCGTGCGCCAGATGCTCCAGCCAGGCGGAGAGGGCCTCGGAGGCCGTCAATTGAGGATGGGCCAGCGCTCGGCCGTGCGTTCGACGACGCGGGCGATGAAGGCGACCAGTTCGCAGCCCATGCCGGCGGTGAATCCCTCTTCCTCAGAGGAGGCGAAGGCGCACAGCGCGGGGCGGGCCTCTTCGGGGCGTTCGCCGCCCAGATGCGGGGCCATGCGGATCAGGGCCACCGACTTCGCTTCTTCGCCATTGGGGCCGAACAGATCCAGCCCCTCGAACATCGGCCCGAGCCAGGTCAGGCCGTGATCGCCCAGCAGGGCGTCGACGCCGCCGGTCTCCAGACCGCGCCAGCCGAAGGGCACGCCGCCGGGCTTCTCCAGCGCGATGGCGGCGCCGGCGAGACCGAAACGGCCCTGAGCCACGGCATCGAGGCGACGGGCGAGGTCGGAGTGGTTGCGGGCCTCCATCAGGTCCAGAGCCGCGACATGGGTCTGGGTCTGGGCGGCGAAGTTCGCGCGCGCGACCGATTCTATGTGTTTCCGGGCGTCCGCCTCGCGCTCGGCGGCCTCTTCCAGCCGGGTCAGGGCGGCGCGGCCGAACTCGACGACGTTGCGGCCATGCGGCTTCAGACCGACCTCTTCCAGCAGGGAACGGTCGTCGAGCAGGGTCTGGGGGTTGGCCTGGAGCCAGGCGCGGACGTCGGGCCAGTGGAGTTCACTGGCGGCGAACAGGTCTGCGGTCTGGTCCTTCGACTTCACGGCGACGCTCCTCCCGGAACGCCGGGTCGTAAACTACAGAATCGATTGGCCGGTCTTGCCCCAGTCGGCCAAGAAGGCATCAAGCCCCTTGTCGGTTAACGGGTGCTTGATCAGGGCCTTGAAAGTGTCCGCCGGCAGGGTGGCGGCGTCCGAACCGGCGAGGGCCGCGGCGGTGACGTGGCCGGGGTTGCGCAAGCTGGCGGCCAGTATCTCGGTCTCGAAGCCGTGGATGTCGTAGAGGGTGCGAATCTCTTCCAGCAGCTCCACCCCGATGGCGCCGTGGTCGTCCAGACGGCCCACGAAGGGCGAGACGAAGGTGGCGCCGGCCTTGGCGGCGAGCAGGGCCTGGGCGGCCGAGAAGCACAGGGTGACGTTGGTCTTGATGCCCTTGTCGGCGAAGGCGCGGGTCGCGCGCAGGCCGTCCCAGGTCAGGGGCAGTTTCACCACGACGTTGGGGGCGATGGCGGCCAGCTTGTCGCCTTCCTTGACCATGGTCTCGAAATCGGTGGCGACGGCCTCGGCGGAGATCGGCCCCTCGACCAGGGCGCAGATTTCAGCGATGACCTCGGCGATGTTGCGCCCGGACTTTGCGATCAGCGTGGGATTGGTGGTCACGCCGTCCACCATCCCGGTGGGCAGCATGTCCTTGATGACGGCGACGTCGGCGGTGTCGAGGAAGAGTTTCATGGGGACGGCTTTTAGCGGCGTCCTGTGTCGATGGCGAGACGTCTCCTCCCCGTTCGCCGCCTGGCGAATGGGGAGGTGGCAGCGAGCCCTTCGCGAGCTGACGGAGGGGTTCTGGGCGGCCGCAAGAACCCCTCCGTCTCTTCGCTTCGCTTCGAGCCACCTCCCCACCGCTTCGCGGCAGGGAGGAGACGTGTCTTGAAAGTCGCCTCCGTCCTCATTCCCCTGCCGGTGCAGGAGGCCTTCGACTACGAGGTGGGCGAAGGCCTGGACCTGGCGCGCGGGGATCAGGTGGCGGTCCCGCTGGGGCCCCGGCTGATGCGCGGCATCGTGGCTGAGGTCAGGGAGACCACGGGGTCGAACCGGCGGCTGAAGGCGGTTGAGGCGCTGCTGGAGGATCCGCGTCTGCCGGAGCGGACCGTGGACTTCGTCGAATGGGCCGCGCGCTGGACCCTGAGCCCGCCGGGAGAGATGGCGGCGACGGCGCTGAAGGGGCTGCGCGCGCCCAGACCCCGGCCGGAGCGAAAGCTGAGGCGGGTCGGGGATCGCACGCCCAACCGGCCGACGCCGGGTCGGACGGCGGTGCTGGAGGCGATCGGCGAGCGGGCCATGCCGGGGCCGGAGCTGGCGCGGGCGGCGGGGGTGTCCTCGGCCGTGGTGAAGGGGCTGGTCGACGAGGGGGTGCTGGAGGCGTTCGAGGTGGAGGCTCTGGCGGCCTTCGACCGGCCCGACCCGGATCACAAGCCCGCGACCCTGAATGCGGATCAGGCGGCGGCGGCTGAGGCCCTGGCGGCGGCGACGACGGTGGGCGGGTTCAAACCCTTCCTGCTGGACGGGGTCACGGGGTCGGGCAAGACCGAGGCCTATCTGGAGGCCGTGGCGCGGACGCTGAAGGCCGATCCGGAGGCGCAGGTCCTGATCCTGCTGCCGGAGATCGCCCTGACCCAGGCTTTGATCGAGCGGATCACCAAACGGTTCGGGGCGGCCCCTGCGGAGTGGCACTCAGGGGTAGCCCCGCCGCGTCGGCGGATGGCGTGGGAGGCGGTGGTCGCCGGCCGCTGCAACATCGTGGTCGGGGCGCGCTCGGCCCTGTTCCTGCCCTTCCCGAGCCTGAAGCTCATCATCGTCGACGAGGAGCACGACGGGTCGTTCAAGCAGGAGGAGGGGCTGGTCTATCACGGCCGGGACCTGGCCGTGGCGCGGGCGCGGATCGAGGGATCGACCGTGGTCCTGGCCTCGGCGACGCCGTCGCTGGAGACCCTGTGGAACGCGCATCATGGGCGCTACGGCTGGCTGAAGCTGGCGACCCGGCACGGGGCGTCGGTGTTGCCGGAGATCAGCCTGCTGGACCTGCGCCAGAGCCCGCCCGACCCCCAGACCTGGCTGTCCCAGCCGCTGAGGGAGGCGATCGGTGAGACCTTGCTGGCGGGGGAGCAGACCCTGCTTTTCCTGAACCGGCGGGGCTATGCGCCGGTGGTGCTGTGCCGGGCCTGCGGGCATCGGATGACCTCGCCGGACACCGACAGCTGGCTGGTGGAGCATCGCTACACCGGGCGGCTGGTCTGCCATCTGACCGGCTTCTCGATGGCGCGGCCCAAGCTCTGTCCGTCGTGCGGGGCCGAGGACAGTCTGGTCTCGGTGGGGCCGGGCGTCGAACGGGTCGAGGAGGAGGTGCGTCAGCTCTTCCCCGAGGCGCGGACGGCGGTGTTCTCCTCCGACACCATTCCCGATCCCAAGGCCATGCGGGCGATGATCCAGCGGATGACCGACGGGGAGATCGACATCCTGGTGGCGACGCAAGCCGCCGCGAAGGGCCACAACTTCCCCGGCCTGACCCTGGTCGGGGTGGTGGATGCGGATTTGGGTCTGCGTGGCGGGGATCTGCGGGCGGCCGAGCGAACCTTCCAGCTTCTGACCCAGGCGACGGGCCGGGCGGGGCGAGCCGACAAGCCCGGGCGGGCGCTGCTGCAGACCTGGACGCCCGAGCATCCGGTGCTGATGGCGCTGGCGGCCGGGGACCGGGACGCCTTCGTCGAGGCCGAGATGGCGGAGCGGGAGGCGGCGTCATTGCCGCCGCACGGGCGGCTGGCGGCCCTGATCCTGTCGAGCGAGGACGCCAACGCCGTGGAGCGGATCGCCAACGATCTGGCGACGGCGATCCCGAACGCCGAGCGGCTGGAGGTCTATGGCCCGGCCGATGCGCCGCTGGGTCTGATCCGGGGGCGGCGGCGGAAGCGGCTCCTGGTGCGGGCGGACCGGGACGTGGACCTGCAGGGGTTCCTGCGTTCGTGGCTCAGCCGGGTGAAGGTGCCGGGGTCGGTCAGGCTGACCGTGGATGTGGATCCGTACAGCTTCCTTTAGGGCGTTACCGCTCGCGACGCGGTCGCTTGCTGCTCGAGCGCGGCTTTCGTCCGGTTCGTCATGACGCGGTTTGCCGTGACGAAACGGACGAAACGGACGAAACCCTTCTGGCGTCCGCCCTCTCCGCGAACCGTGAGCACCATTGTACGGGCGTTTCGGACTTGGGCAGGTTCGGAGGGCGAAACGCGCCGTTGAGCCAGGCGGGGCCGTGTTTCGGGGCGCCGGAAAGAATTTTATCTTTGACGGAGATTCGCTCGTTCTCATCCGTGCACCCCAGCGAAGGCTGGGGTCCAGATCACAAACCGAATTGGCTGGGGTGTCGCGCCGGTCCGTCTGATCCCGTCATCCCCTTTTCCATCTGGACCCCAGCCTTCGCTGGGGTGCGCGGGCGGGGGTGAGGTCAGCGCGCCTCGGTCAGGCGGATCTCGAACAGCTTCGGCCAGTTCTTGCCGGTGACGAACAAACGCTTGTTCGCCGCGTCCCAGGCGATGCCGTTCAGGACGTCGTCGGCCGGGTTGTGGACCGGGTCGGGCAGGATGCCGCTGAGGTCGATGACGCCGGTGACGACGCCGGTCGAGGGGTCGATGCGGACGATGAAATCGGTCTGCCAGATATTGGCCCAGACCTCGCCCTCGATGAACTCCAGCTCGTTCAGCCGGTCCAGAGGCCGGCCCATGTAGGTGACCTCGACCGAGCCGGTCTGTTGCAGGGTGTCGGGATCGAGGAAGCGCAGGGTCGGGGTGCCGTCCGACAGGATGACGCGGGTCTCGTCGTGGGTCAGGCCCCAGCCCTCGCCGGAATAGGAGAAGGTCCCGGCGGGCTCGAGGGTGTCGATGTTCCAGACGAAGCCGTGGCCGCCCTGCCAGGTCAGCGTGAGAATCCGGTCGCCGACGGCGGTCAGGCCCTCGCCGAAGAACTGCATGTCCAGTTCGCGCTTGGCCAGGACCTCTCCGTCCTCCAGCCGCACGCGGCGGACGCTGGAGGGATGGCGGCCGGTGCTTTCCAGGAAGAGGCCGTCGTGGAACTCCAGCCCCTGGGTGAAGGCCGTCGGGTCGTGCGGGAAGACGTTGACCACCTCATAGCCGTAGCGCGGCGGTCGGGACGGACGCGCCGCCGGGGCGGCGGGAGCGGCCTGTGCGGCCGGAGCGGCGGGCGCCGCCGTCTGAGCGTAGGCGGCCGGGGCGAGGGCGAGGCCGATCAGCCCCGCGAACGCCGCGACCAGACGGGACGCCCGCAGATCCATCAGTGGGCCGGATCGGCGGCGGCCGCGGCCTCCGCCTCCTTGGCGCGAGCCTCGGCCTCGTCGGCGGCTTCGCGCGCCGCGCGGGCCTTCTCCTGTTTGGACGCCGACGCCCTGCCCAGCATGTTCAACGCCTCCACGCCGGCCGAGAAGGCCATGGCGGCGTAGATATAGCCCTTGGGCACATGGAAGCCAAAGCCGTCGGCGATCAGGACGAAGCCGATCATCAACAGGAAGCCCAGGGCCAGCATGACCACGGTCGGGTTCTTGGCGATGAAGTTGGCCAGGGGATCGGCGGCCAGCAGCATGACGGTCACGGCGGCCAGGACGGCGATGACCATGATCGGCAGGTGCTCGGTCATGCCCACGGCGGTCAGGATCGAGTCGATCGAGAAGACCAGGTCCAGGATGATGATCTGGACGATGGCCGAACCGGCGTTGGAGATGACCACGTCCTTCTTGTCCAGGACGTCGTGCGACGGCGTCGGATCGACGGTGTGGTGGATTTCCTTGGTGGCCTTCCAGATCAGGAAGAGGCCGCCCGCGATCAGGATCAGGTCCTTCCACGAGAACTCGTTGCCCATGACCGTGAAGACGGCGGCGGTCAGGCCGACCAGCCAGGCGATCATCGACAGAAGCGCCAGACGCATGATGAGGGCCAGGCCGATGCCGATGCGGCGGACGCGCGACCGGTTCTCGGGCGGCAGTTTGTTCGAGAGGATCGAGATGAAGATGAGGTTGTCGATGCCGAGCACGACTTCCATCACCACCAGGGTGATGAGGGCCGCCCAGGCGGCCGGGTCGCTAAGCAGCGGGATAATGCTGTCGAACATCGGGTATCAGTGTCTTTCGTAGAGGAAGGATTCGCCCTCTAGCGCACGGGCGGCCCAACAGTTCAACGAGACGCTATGGCGCAGGGGTGTGGGAGGCAAGATCGCCGGCCTGACGAAACCCTTTCCGGGTGCGACGGAATCGTCCGTACAGCCTTGGTTGCGACAGCGAAAAGCCCATGCTATCAGGCGCCCGGCTTCCAGAGGGCGTTTCGGTTGAAGCGGCCTTTTGTGTGCTTTCCTTAAGCATTTCAAGCCTTTGACCGGCGCGAGGTTCGCGACCGGTCTATTTGAACAGATACGCTACAGCGGACGGACAGGCCTTGGCTGACGATTTCAGAACGACGGAAGTCGGCGCGCGCTACGCACAGGCGCTGTTCGATCTGGCGCTTGAGACGGGCCGCCTTGAGGCCGTTCGCGCCGATCTGAAGTCGCTGAAGGCCGCCTGGATCGACAGCGCCGACCTGCGCCGCCTGGCCAACTCGCCGATCATCGCCGCCGAGGACCAGCAAAAGGGTCTGGTCGCCATCGCCGACAAGGCGAAGTTCGACGGCACGACCAAGAACTTCCTGGGTCTGTTGGCCCAGAACGGCCGCGCCCGCGACCTGGGCGCCGTGATCACCGGCTTCGAGGCCCTGTATTCGGCCCACACCGGCGTGGTCGCCGCCGAGGTCGTCTCGGCCACGGCCCTGACGGCCGCCCAGACCACCAAGATCAAGCAGGCCCTGTCGCAGGCTCTCGGCAAGGCTCCCGAAATGACCGCCCGCGTCGATCCGACGATCCTGGGCGGCCTCAAGGTCAAGGTCGGCTCGAAGCTGTTCGACGCCTCGCTGAAGACCAAGCTCGACCAGATGAAGTTCGCACTGAAGCGCGTCTGACGCGCTTCACACTAAAAAGCAGCGCGCCTCGGCCCGCACCCGAAACACGAATGCCGCGGGCCTGATCGCCCGGCCAGAAGACGAAGACAGAGAGATCCAAATGGACATCCGCGCCGCCGAGATTTCGGCCATCCTCAAGTCCCAGATCGCCAACTTCGGCGTGGAAGCCGACGTCTCGGACGTCGGTCAGGTCCTGTCGGTCGGCGACGGCATCGCCCGCATCCACGGTCTGGACAACGTCCAGGCCGGCGAGATGATCGAATTCCCCAAGGCCGGCGTGAAGGGCATGGCCCTGAACCTCGAGCGCGACAACGTCGGCGCGGTGATCTTCGGCGCTGACGCCGCGATCGCCGAGGGCGACGACGTCCGCCGCCTGGGTGAGATCGTGGATGTTCCGGTCGGCAAGGGTCTGCTGGGCCGCGTCGTCAACCCGCTGGGCGAGCCGATCGACGGCAAGGGCCCGATCCAGTTCACCGAGCGTCGCCGCGTGGACGTGAAGGCGCCGGGCATCATTCCCCGCAAGTCGGTTCACGAGCCGATGCAGACCGGCCTGAAGGCCATCGACACCCTGATCCCCGTCGGCCGCGGCCAGCGCGAGCTGATCATCGGCGACCGTCAGGTCGGCAAGACCGCCGTGGCGATCGACACCATCCTGAACCAGAAGTCGATCAACGTCGAAGGCGCGCCGGAAAGCGACAAGCTGTACTGCATCTACGTCGCCATCGGTCAGAAGCGTTCGACCGTCGCCCAGATCGTGAAGACGCTCGAGGAGCGCGGCGCTCTGGACTACACCATCGTCGTGGCCTGCACCGCTTCGGAACCGGCCCCGCTGCAGTTCCTGGCTCCGTTCGCCGGCACCGCCATGGGCGAGTTCTTCCGCGACAACGGCATGCACGCCCTGATCGTCTATGATGACCTGTCCAAGCAGGCCGTCGCCTATCGTCAGATGTCGCTGCTGCTGCGCCGTCCGCCGGGCCGTGAAGCCTATCCGGGCGACGTCTTCTACCTGCACTCGCGCCTGCTGGAGCGTTCGGCCAAGCTGAACGAGGACAACGGTTCGGGCTCGATGACCGCCCTGCCGCTGATCGAGACCCAGGCCAACGACGTGTCGGCCTACATCCCGACCAACGTGATCTCGATCACCGACGGCCAGATCTTCCTGGAATCCGACCTGTTCTACCAAGGCATCCGCCCGGCCGTGAACGTCGGCATCTCGGTGTCGCGCGTGGGCTCCTCGGCCCAGATCAAGGCGATGAAACAGGTCGCCGGTTCGATCAAGGGCGAGCTGGCCCAGTATCGCGAGATGGCCGCCTTCGCCAAGTTCGGCTCGGACCTGGATGTCTCGACCCAGAACCTCCTGGCCCGCGGCGCCCGTCTGACCGAGCTGCTGAAGCAGCCCCAGTACGCCCCGCTGACCGTCGAAGAGCAGGTCGTGTCGATCTACGCCGGCACGCGCGGCTACCTCGACAAGATCGCCGTGTCGGACATCGGCCGCTTTGAACAGGAACTGCTGGCCCGCATGCACTCGGCGCACCAGTCGATCCTCGACTCGATCAAGTCGACCAAGGCCCTGTCCAAGGAGCTGGAAGCCGAGCTGAAATCGGCGATCGAAGCCTTCGCCAAGACCTTCGCCTAAGTCTGACCCGGTAAGCTGAAAGAGTAGCGCCCGATGGCCAGCCTCAAGGAAATGCGCAATCGGATCGACAGCGTGAAGTCCACGCAGAAGATCACGAAAGCCCTGAACATGGTCGCCGCGGCCAAGCTGAAGCGCGCCCAGGATCAGGCCGAAAGCGCCCGTCCCTATGCGAAGAAGATGGCCTCGGTCATCGCCAACCTGGCGGCGGGCGTCTCCGGCGACGGCGCGCCCAAGCTGCTGGCCGGCACCGGCGCCGATCAGAAGCACCTGGTCGTCGTCGCCACCGGCGACAAGGGTCTGGCGGGTGGTTTCAACACCAACGTCATCCGCGCCGCCAAGGACCGGATCAACACCCTCTCCGCCAACGGCAAGGACGTCCGCGTCATCGCCGTGGGCCGCAAGGTCCGCGATGGTCTGGCCCGCATCTATGGCGACAAGATCATCCAGACGTTCGAGCTCAGCGACCACAAGGTCATGAGCATGGCCGTGGCCGAGCCGATCGCCGACCTGATCGCCTCGGAGTTCGAGACGGGCAACGCCGACGTCGTCACCCTGATCTACAGCCGCTTCCAGTCGGTCATCTCGCAGGTGGCGACGCCCAAGCAGCTGATCCCGGCGGTCGTCGACGGCGACGCCACCCCGATCGACCTGAACGGCGCCGTCTACGAGTACGAACCCTCGGAAGAGGAAATCCTCGAGACGCTCCTGCCGCGCAACATCAAGACCCAGATCCTGGCCGCCCTGCTCGAAAACCAGGCCAGCTTCTTCGCGGCCCAGATGGGCGCCATGGACAACGCCACGCGCAATGCGGGCGACCTCATCAATGCCCTGACGCTGCAATACAACCGCAAGCGCCAGGCCCAGATCACCACCGAACTGATCGAGATCATCGCCGGCGCGGAAGCGCTCTGATCCTCCGATCCTGACAGAACAGACCGAAACGGACCCCGAACCGATGACCGACACCGTCGCCAAGAAACCCGCCGCCAAGAAGGCTCCGGCCGCCAAGGCTCCCGCCGCCGCCAAGGCCCCTGCCGCCAAGAAGGCTCCGGTCGCCGCCAAGACGGTCGCCGCCGGCGCCGCCGGCAAGATCGCCCAGGTCATCGGCGCCGTCGTCGACGTCGAGTTCACCGGCCACCTGCCGGCCATCCTGAACGCCCTGCACACCCAGAACGTCGACCAGAAGACGGGCGAGCCCTTCACCCTGGTTCTGGAAGTCGCCCAGCACCTGGGTGAGAACATGGTCCGCACCATCGCCATGGACACGACCGAAGGCCTGACGCGCGGCCAGCCGGTCACCGACACGGGCACCTCGATCCAGGCCCCGGTCGGCCCGGGCACTCTGGGCCGCATCATGAACGTCGTCGGCGAGCCGATCGACGAACAGGGCCCGATCAAGACCGACATGTTCCGCCCGATCCACCGCGAGGCGCCGTCGTTCGAAGAACAGTCGACCTCGTCGGAAATCCTGGTCACGGGCATCAAGGTCATCGACCTGATGTGCCCCTACACCAAGGGCGGCAAGACCGGCCTGTTCGGCGGCGCCGGCGTCGGCAAGACCGTGACCATGCAGGAACTGATCAACAACATCGCCAAGGCCTACGGCGGTTACTCGGTTCTGGCCGGCGTGGGTGAGCGCACCCGCGAAGGCAACGACCTGTATCACGAGATGATCGAGTCCAACGTGAACGTGGACCCGACCAAGAACAACGGCTCGACCGAAGGCTCCAAATGCGCCCTCGTGTACGGCCAGATGAACGAGCCGCCCGGCGCCCGCGCCCGCGTCGCCCTGACGGGTCTGGCCCAGGCCGAGTACTTCCGCGACGAGGAAGGCAAGGACGTGCTGCTGTTCGTCGACAACATCTTCCGCTTCACGCAGGCCGGTTCGGAAATGTCGGCTCTGCTGGGCCGTATCCCGTCGGCCGTGGGCTATCAGCCGACGCTGGCCACCGAGATGGGCAACCTGCAGGAGCGCATCACCTCCACGAAGAAGGGCTCGATCACCTCGATCCAGGCCATCTACGTTCCCGCCGACGACCTGACCGACCCGGCCCCGGCCGCCTCGTTCGCGCACCTGGACGCCCGTACCGTTCTGTCGCGCGACATCGCCGCCCAAGCCATCTTCCCGGCCGTGGACCCGCTGGACTCGTCCTCGCGGATCATGGACCCGCTGGTCATCGGCGAAGAGCACTACAACGTCGCCCGCTCGGTCCAGGAAGTCCTGCAGCAGTACAAGGCCCTGAAGGACATCATCGCCATCCTGGGCATGGACGAGCTGTCGGAAGACGACAAGCTGATCGTGTCGCGCGCCCGCAAGATCTCGCGCTTCCTGTCGCAGCCGTTCTTCGTGGCCGAACAGTTCACCAACTCGCCCGGCAAGTTTGTCTCGCTGGAAGACACGATCCGCTCGTTCAAGGGCATCGTGGCCGGTGAATACGACCACCTGCCGGAAGCCGCCTTCTACATGGTCGGCGCCATCGAAGAGGCCGTCGAGAAGGGCGCCAAGCTGGCCGCGGAAGCCGCCTAAGCATGGCCGGGAAACTCTCCTTCTCGCTGGTGTCGCCTGAGCGCGAGGTCTTCAATGGCCTCGTGGATCAGGTCGATGCGCCGGGCGTCGAGGGCGACTTCGGCGTCCTGGCCGCCCACGCCCCCTTCATGACCGCCCTGCGCGAAGGCCAGGTCACGGTCTATGACGGCGCGAACAAGCGCGTCTTCACCGTCCACGGCGGTTTCGCCGACGTGACCCCCGCCGGCCTGACCATCCTGGCCGAGGCGGCGACGGAAGTCGCGGCGGCCTGACCGCCCTGATGGCCGGGCCGGACGGCGTTCTGGTCCTTGCATGGATCGCCGCGGTTCTCGGTCCGATCCTGTCGATACTGATGATCCGGCTGTTGCTGCGCGACGGCCGGATTTTTCTTGCCCGGACGGTGATCGGGCTTTCCGTCATCGGATGGGGCTTGGGCGTCTGGGCTTTCCTGATCGAACCCGCGACCCTGACCGTCCGCCATGTGACCATCGAGAGCTCGGGCTGGAGCGGCCCGCCGATCCGGATCGGGGTCATCTCCGACACCCATGTCGCCGCGCCGCACGTCGATGTCACCCGTGTCGCGGATATCGTGGACCGGATGAACAGGCAGCAGCCGGATCTCGTGGTCCTTCTGGGCGATTATACGGGCGGCCATGATCCCTCGGACCTTCGCGCGCCTCCAGAGCGGTCGGAGATCCTTCAAGGTGTGCTCGCCTTCCGGAACCTGAAGGCGCCGCTGGGTGTCTACGGCGTGCTGGGCAATCACGATTCCTGGTTCGATGAAGCGGAGATCGCGAACGCCCTGACGCAGGCGAATGTCCGGGTGGTGGAGAACCGCTCCCTGCGGGTGGAGAGCGATGGCGGCCCGTTCTGGGTCGCGGGCCTGGCCGACCTCGTGTCCCGGCGCATGGAGCCTTCAATGAGCGCCGCTCTCAATGGTGTTCCCGACAGCGATCCGGTCATCCTCCTGACCCACTGGCCCGATCCCTTCGCGGAGGCCCCGTCGCGCGTGGCCCTGACCCTGGCGGGCCACACCCATTGCGGGCAGGTCAATCTGCCGCTGATCGGACGCCCCGTCCTGCCGTCGCCCGCCTCGCATCGTTGGCCCTGCGGCGCCTATGACGAGGATGGGCGCAAGTTGTTCGTCACTGGCGGTGTCGGGGTCTCGATCCTGCCCGTCCGGTTCAGAGCCCCGCCCGAGATCGTCATTCTCACCCTGAAGGCCGCTTCATGACCGTCCTCTGGTATCTGCTGGCGGCCGGCGCGGAAATCGCCGGCTGTTTTGCATTCTGGGCATGGCTGAGGCTTGATCGGTCCCCGCTGTGGCTGATCCCCGGCATGGTGTGCCTGGCCCTGTTCGCCTGGGTCCTGACGAAGGTGGAGGCGGACGCCGCGGGGCGGGCCTATGCGGCCTATGGCGGGGTCTATATCGCCGCCTCCCTGATGTGGCTGTGGCTGGTCGAGCACCGGACGCCGGATCGGTGGGACCTGATCGGGGCGGTCGTGTGCCTGGTCGGGGCGGGGATCATCCTGTTGGGGCCGAGGGGCGGTTGAAGGCCCGACCGGCCTGTCCTAGATAGGTCGCAGACGAGGCCACGTCCTCGCCCCGGCGGATGCCGGGACATGCCCGGGACGGCCCGGCTCTTCGCAAGGAGGGCCGTGACCATGGCCTGGATTTCTCTTCTCATCGCCGGCCTGCTCGAGATCGTGTGGGCCTATTTCATGAAACAGTCCCATGGCTTCACCCGGCTGTGGCCCAGCGTCGGCACGATCGTCTTCATGATCGCCAGCTTCGCCCTGCTGTCCTCGGCGATGAAGACGTTGCCGATGGGCACGGCCTATGTGATCTGGACCGGCATCGGGGCGGTGGGCGCCTTCGTCGTGGGCGTCGTCCTGCTGGGCGAGAGCCTGTCGTGGATGCGGATCCTGGCGGCGGTGCTGGTGGTGTCGGGGCTGATGGTCTTCCGCATGGCTCCCGGCGGCGGGAGCCACTGACGGGAGCGTGGGCCTCCTTCGGAGGTCAGACCACGTATTTCGAAAACGCCGCCACCACCTGCTCATAGGCCGCGCGCTTGAACGGCACGATCAGGTCGCAGGCCTCCGACAGGTCGCCCCAGCGCCAAGCGTCGAACTCGATCTCGTCGTGCTGGTCGAGCCGGATCTCGGTCTCGTCGCCGGTGAAGCGGAAGGCGAACCAGACCTGTTTCTGGCCGTCGAAGGCCTTTCGCCCTTCGCGTTTGTGCTGCGCCTTCAGGGCCTCGGGGAAGTCGTAGACGATCCAGCCCTCGGTGCGGCCGATCAGCTCGGCGGACGTGACCCCGGTCTCTTCTTCCAGTTCGCGCCGGGCGGCGGCCTCGATGTCCTCGCCCTTGTCCACCCCGCCCTGCGGGAACTGCCAGGAATGGCTGCCCGCCTGCCCGGCGCGATGGCCGAACCAGACCTGGCCCGTCTGGTTGAACAGGACGACGCCGACGTTGGGGCGGTGATGGGGGAAGAGGTCAGCCATGGAGGCAACAGGCAATAGGCATCAGGCAACAGGAAGCAAGCAGGATCGAACCTGTTGCCTATTGCCTGGTCCCTATTGCCCCGGCGTCAGCGCCCCGGCCGCTGCGTCATCGCCGAGGCGGGGGCCAGTTGCAGGCCCCGCGCGTCCAGACCGGCGGTCCAGCGGGCGGCGGCCTCGACCGTGACCGGGTACGCGAAGCCGGTCCCCAGGGCCGCGCCGCGCGCCTTGGCGGCGGCTTCCAGGGCGTTCAGGCGGCCGATGATGGCGGCGGGGGTCTGGGTCTCGTCGATGACGGAATCGGCCGTGGCGCGAGCCCAGGCGCCGGGGCGCCGCCGCGCCAGACCGTCGTCCATGAAGGCCACGCCGCGCTGGCGCAGAATGCCCAGGAAGGCTGCCATGCCGGTGTCGGAGGTCACGAACCGGTCCCCCAGATAGTTGGTCACGCCGAAATAGCCGGTGGCGCGACCCAGCAGCCAGTTCATCTTGGCCTCGACGTCGTCGGGCGTGGCGTTGGCCAGCAGGGTGTAGGGGCCGGGATCGTTGTTGGGATAGCCGGTCGGCTCCATCGGGATCTCGATCATCACCTCGTGCCCCTGGGCGCGGGCCAGGTCGATCCAGCCTTGCAGGCCCTGGGCGTAGGGCACGAACGACAGGGTCACATCGGCGGGCAGGCGTTCGATGGCGGCGCGGGTGGTGACGGCGTTGAGGCCCAGGCCCCCGACGATCAGGGCCACGCGCGGCTTGCCGTTCGACTGGAACGGACGGGCATAGGCCTGAGCCGGGACGCGGCCGTCGGGCGCGATGACGGGCAGGGCGCCTTGCGGGCCCGGCTGGCTGAGCCCGGCGATGGGCGCGGCGATCAGGGGAGAGGCGGCGATCTGGGGCGCGGCGATGGCCGAGCCGCCGGCGACGGTCGTGCCGTCCGGCAGGGTGATCAGGGCCTCGCTCCCGGCCGCGCCGTTGGGGTCGAGCGACGGATCGGCGCCCAGCCCCTGCCAGGCGGAGAACCCGCCCATGGAGAAGGCCTCAAGGCCGGAGGGGGCGGGCGCCTCGACCGGCGCCTCGCGATGCAGGGCGACGCGGGCGGTGGGCGTCCCCGCGCGCGGATCGCCGAGCACGGTCAGGAACAGGGCGATGGTCCCGAGCAGCAGGAGGCCCGCGCCCCCCACCATGACCGGCGGCTTCTTCAGCACCGCGCCGACCTGTTTGACGTCGAACTTCAGCCCCCCGCCCTTGGGCGGGGCGCCGGCCGTGGCGGCGAGGGCGGACTGACGCTTGGCGAACATGGACGAAGGACGCTCTGCAATCTGGCGACCGGACGGATTCCGGACGACGATCATCACAGGCGACTATGAACGGGCGGCGGTTAAGAAAGCCTAACGGTGCGTTAGGCATGTTTTGGGGCTTGAAAGTCTCCTCCCCCATTCGCCGAGCGACGAACGGGGAGGAGACGCAGGGCCCTACTCTTCCTCGGTCGTGTCCGTTGCGGCGGGGGGCGGGGCGGCGGGCTCGCTGATGACGATGCCGGTCGGGGCCGCCGCGACGCGGGTGAGGTCGCCGCCGGCGCGCAGGACGTCGAGCGCGCGTTGCAGCTGGTAGTCGGCGTCCTTGTCGTAGTCCGGACCGGGGGCCTCGCGCGGCGTGTGGGGTCCCTTGCGTTCGGCGCCGATGGAGGCGTCCAGAGCCGTGGAATAGGCGGCCTCGGAATAGATGAAGCTGGAGCGGGACACGATCCGGGCCTCGGCCTCGGAGCGGGCGACCTCCAGGTCCGGCTCGATGCCGATCTTCTGGATCGAGGCGCCGGACGGGGTGTAGTAGCGCGCCGTCGTGATCGACAGGGCGCCGTCGCGACCGCCGCCCAGCGGGATGACCGTCTGGACCGAACCTTTGCCGAAGGAGGTGAGGCCGACCAGCACCGCACGCTCCTGATCCTTCAGGGCGCCGGCCACGATCTCCGACGCCGAGGCCGAGCCGTAGTTGATCAGCACCACCAGGGGCAGGCCGCCGGTCAGGTCGCCGGGGCGAGCCGCATAGCGTTCGATCTGTTCGGGCTTCCTGCCGCGCTGGCTGACGATCTCGCCGCGCTCCAGGAAGGCGTCGGACACGTCGATGGCCGCAGTCAGAAGCCCGCCGCCGTTGTTGCGCAGGTCCAGGACGAAGCCCTTTACGCCCGGATGGTCGCGCTTGATCTTCTCGATGGCGGCGCTCAGCTCGCGGCCGGTGTTCTCGTTGAAGGTCGAGATCCGCAGATAGCCGAACTCGCCCTCCATGCGGCTGGTGACGCTCTCGACCTTGATGACCTCGCGAGTCAGGGTCACCTCGCGCGGCTCCTCGCCGTCGCGCAGGAAGGTGACGGTGACCGTGGTGCCCATGGCGCCGCGCAGCTTCTCCGAGACCTGGGTGACGGTGAGGCCAGAGGCGTTCTGGCCCTCGATGGCCGAGATGACGTCGCCGGCCTGGACGCCCGCGCGGGCGGCCGGGCTGTCGTCCATCGGCGAGATGACCTTCACCAGACCGCCCTCGGCCGTGATGGTCAGGCCGACGCCCGAATACTCGCCCGAGGTGCGCTCCTGCAGGTCCTCGAAGCCCTCGGGCGGCAGGTAGTTGGAGTGGGGGTCGAGCGCGGTCATCATGCCCGCCAGGGCCGCCTCGATCAGCTTCTTGTTGTCGACCGGGACCACATAGGCCTGCTCCACCACCGCCAGCACGTCGCCGAACAGCTGCAGCATGCGGAAGGTTTCGTTGCGGGGCGTCTGGGACGCCACCGTCATGCCGCTGAGACCAAGGGCCGCGACGGCGGCGCCGGCGATGAGCAGTTTACGCATTCGGTCTCTTTCGGAGCCGTCCCGAGGGGCGGCAAGGCGGGAGGTCAGGTGCGGGAACTCACGATGAAATCGTGGCGTCCCCGCGTCCGGTGGATAAAATCAGCGTCATGAAGGCTTGGGAAGCGGTTTCGCTTCGGTCGAGGCAATAGGCATCAGGCAATAGGCAATAAGGACAAGCGACACAGGGGTTCTGTTGCCCATTGCCTGATGCCTGTTGCCTCCTTTCAAAGATACGGCGTCGGATCGACCGCGCGGTCCTCGCGGCGGAGTTCGAAATAGACCTCGCCGCCCCGTTCGGCCGAGCCCAGGGCCTGGCCGTCGGCGACGCGTTCGCCGGTTTCGACCGACAGGCTGTCCAGACCGGCGACGACCGCGCGCCATCCGCCGCCGAGATCCAGGATGACCACCTCGCCCCAGCCGCTGAGCGGGCCGGCGTGATCGACGCGGGCGCCGGCGGGGGCGGCGACGGGGCCGGAGGGCGCGGCCCAGCGCACGCCCGCGCCGCTGGATTTCGCCAGAGGAGATCCGGCGACGGGGGCGGTCAGGCGGGCGCGGCCGCCGGGCAGGCGGGTGGAGGGCGTGGGCGCATCGGTGACCGCGGCCGGACGACCGCCGAGGTTGCGGATGCGGGTCTCCAGGGCGGCGGCGGCCCGTTCGGCGCGGGCGGCGTCGGCGCGGAGCACGGCCAGAAGGGCGGTGCGGCGGGCGGTCAGGTCCTCGACCTCGGCGCGGCGATCCCCTTGCGCGCTCTCGGTCGTCAGGAGGCGTTCGGAGGAGAGGACGGCCAGGCGGCGGATGCGGACGACCTCGGCCTGACGCTCGGCGAAGGTTCGGGCGCGGCGCTGCATCTCCGGGGCCATGGCCTTCATCAGGATGGCGGCGCGGACGGTGTCGACGGCCTCGTCTGCGGGGATCAGGAGCGGAGGCGGGGGCTTCCGGCTCATCATCTGCAGGGCAGAGAGCAGGCGGCCCTGGCCGTCGCGGGCCTTGGCCAGTTCGGCGACGATGGCGGCCTCGCGCCGGCCGAGGTCGCGAAGGCGCTGGCGCTGGGCGGCGATCTGCTGGTCGTCGGCGGTCTGGTCGGTGCGGAGCGTGGCGAGTTCGCGGTCCAGCGCCGTGATCTCGGCCTGGGCGTCACGGGCGTCGGCGCGCAGACGCTGGGCCCGGACCTGTTCGTCGCGATACTGGGCCTGAAGCGACTGGAGGTCGTCCTGCACCGACGCCGCTGCGGGCAGGGCGGCGAGCGCGATCAGGGCGGAGAGGACGGCGACGCGGTTCATCAGTCGCGATGATAGGGTGATCCGTTCAGGATCGTCACGGCGCGATAGAGCTGTTCGGCCAGCATGGCGCGGGCGAGCGCATGCGGCCAGGTCTGGGGGCCGAAGGCCAGGGTCGATCCGGCGGCGGCCAGCACGCTGGCGTCCAGCCCGTCCGCCCCGCCGATGACGAAGACCAGCCGCCGCTCGCCCCGGTCTCGCAGGGTGGCGATATGGTCGGCGAAGGCGCGGCTGGAATAGGTCCTGCCGCGCTCGTCGCAGGCGATGAGGTGAGCGCCCTCGGCCGCGGCGAGCAGAAGCTCGGCCTCGGGCGCCTTGCCGGACTTACGGGGTTCCAAGTCGATCAGGTCGAGCGGGCCGAGACCCAACGCGCGCCCGGCCGCCGTGGCGCGCTTGGCGTAGTCGTCGGCCAGCGCGGCTTCGGGGCCTCGACCGGGTTTGCCGATGGCGGCGATGGCGAGTTTCATTCCGTGCTCCAGAAATCCTTCTCCCCTCGGGGGAGAAGGTGGGCCCGAAGGGCTCGGATGAGGGGGCTGGCGGGCAACCCCTCATCTTCGACGGTGAGCGGGCGGATATAGCCCCCTCATCCGTCAGGCTTCGCCTGCCACCTTCTCCCCCGAGGGGAGAAGGGACTCCTTAAACCGACGCCGGCGTCCGGTGGGCGCTGTCGACGGCCCAGATCTTCTCGATGTTGTAGAAGACGCGGACCTCAGGGCGGAACAGGTGGATGATCACGTCGCCGGCGTCGATCAGGACCCAGTCGCAGTGCGGCAGGCCCTCGACCTTGGCGCGGCCCAGACCGTGGTCCTTCAGCGTGCGCAGCAGGTGGTCGGCCAGGGCGCCGACGTGACGGTGCGAGCGGCCAGAGGCCACGATCATGGTGTCGGCCATCGGGGATTTGCCCTTCAGGTCGATCAGGACGATGTCCTGGGCCTTGTCGTCGTCGAGCTTGGTCAGCAGGGCGACCTCGAGCGGCGTCGTGCCGGTCGGGACCTCGCCCTGGCGTTCGAAGGAGGCGTCGTCATCGTCGCCGTCGTCTTCGCCGAACAGCGGGAAGTCCTCGGCGGAATCGTCCGAAAGGTCCTCGTCGTCACCGTCTTCGGCGTGGATGGGCTCGATCGGGTCCATCTCGTGGGCCGTGTTGGAGACGGCCCCCTCTTTAGTGGGAGTGTCATGCGCGTCGTGCGCGGGCGGGGGGGTCAGCGGAGGGCTCCGGGAGGGTTCACTTGGACACGCCTCCTAGCACGGATGGCCCCAAACGTCGACTTACGGCCTCAAGGCCTTTTCTGGGCGCGAATCGCGGTGGACGAACTGGGGTTCAGGGGCGCCGTCAGATAGGTCCAGGCCGGGGCCTGCATCGTCGGCAGCAGTCGGGCCTCGTTCGACGAGACGCGGGCGCCCGCGAACCGCCGGGCGGCGGGCGCCGCGCGGCTTTCCAGCAGGCTTCCCGGCCGGGCGATCACGGCCACCGGCATCATCCGCATGATGTCGGTCCAGCCGCGCCAGCGGTGGAAATTCTCCAGATTGTCCGATCCCATCAGCCAGACGAAATGCACGCCCGGATGGCGGCGCTTCAGGGCGCGCAGGGTGTCGACGGTCCAGGTCGTGCCGACGCGGGTCTCGAAGTCCGAGACGATCATCTGCGGTCCCTTGGCGAAGGTCCGGGCCGAAGTCATCCGCTCGATCAGCGGCGCGGTGTGGCGGCTGTCCTTCAGCGGATTCTGGGGCGAGACCAGCCAGACGACGCGGTCCAGATCCAGACGCTGGACGGCGGTCTCGGCGACATGGGCGTGGCCGTCGTGGGCCGGATTGAAGGAGCCGCCGAAGAGGCCGACCTTCATGCCCGCCGTCAGGTTCAGCCCATCTCTGAGCGCCCCCGGGCGGGGGCCGTGCGCCTGGGGCGCGGGACCGGCATGGAAGAAGGACAAGGCGGGGCGGGCTCGGACTTATGCTCACGGATGAGCAAACGAAAGCGCAGCTAACACGACCGGAGCGGGCTTGTCGCCATGATGATCACGGTTCGGAGCGGTTCCGGCCCTACGGCGTCCAGCCGGCCTCGAAGGTTTCGATCTCGTCGCCCTCGTCGTCGATCTCGCCGCGGGTCTTGCGAACCTCCGCCCAGGCGGCGCGCAGCAGTTCGGGCACGCCTTCGCCCGAGACGCCGGAGACCAGCATGGGGCGACGACCGGCGACGGCTTCCAGCTGATCGGCCTTCTCCTCGCGCGCCTCTTCGGTCAGGGCGTCGATCTTGTTCAGCGCCAGGATTTCCTGCTTGTCGGCCAGGCCCTCGCCATAGGCGTCGAGCTCGCCCCGGATGATGCGATAGGCTTCCACCACGTCATCTTGCGTGCCGTCGATCAGGTGGATCAGGGAGGCCGAGCGTTCGACATGGCCGAGGAAGCGGGTGCCGAGACCGGCGCCCTCGCTCGCGCCCTCGATCAGGCCGGGGATGTCGGCGATGACGAAACGCTCGCCGGGCGACAGGTCGACCATGCCGAGGTTGGGGGCCAGGGTGGTGAACGGATAGTCGGCGATCTTGGGCCGCGCGGCCGAGGCGGCGGCGAGGAAGGTCGACTTGCCGGCGTTGGGCAGGCCCGCCAGACCGATGTCGGCGATCAGCTTCAGCCGCAGCCAGATCCACATCTCCTGGCCTTCCTGGCCCGGATTGGCGTGGCGGGGCGCCTGGTTCTGCGGCCCCTTGAAGCGGACATTGCCCCAGCCGCCGTTGCCGCCCGAGAGCAGGAGTTCGCGCTGGCCCGCCTCGACCATGTCCAGGACGACCTCTTCCTTGTGCTCGTCCAGGATCTGGGTGCCGACGGGGACCTTCAGGACCACGTCCTCGCCCTTGCCGCCGTGCATCTGGCGGCCCATCCCGTGGCCGCCGGTCGCCGCCTTGAAATGCTGCTGGTAGCGGTAGTCGATCAGGGTGTTCAGCCCCTCGACCGCCTCGACCCAGACATTGCCGCCGTGGCCGCCGTCGCCGCCGTCCGGCCCGCCGTTCGGGATGAATTTCTCCCGCCGGAACGAGACGGAGCCCGCGCCGCCGTTGCCGGAACGGATGTAGATCTTGGCCTGGTCGAGGAATTTCATGAGATTTCTTAGGGGCGCTACCGCTCGCGACGCGGTCGCTCGCTGCTTGAGCGCCGGGGCTATAGCTCAAGAGAGCGGCGATTTACAGGCGGGTACGTCCCGTTGCGCTTAAGCGGATCGAAAGCGTGGCCGGTGCAGGGTGGCGGCGAACAGATTTGGAGAGATCAGAATGATCTCGATGCAGGCCCTTTCGGTCCAATCGCTTCCGGCCTGGCGCACGCCGCTGAAGGACCCGCGCGCGCCCGCCGCGGACGAAAAGTCGCCGGGTTTCGGCCTGCCGTCCCTGTCGGAGATGCGCGACAGCGCCCGGTCGATGCAGAAGGAACTGGCGGCCAAGAAGGTCGAGTCGGTGCGCCAGCGTCGCGACGCCCTGATGCTGATGGTCAAGATCGACCCGAAGGCCGCCCTGAAGATGACCGCCGAACTGGCCAAGGAGCTGAAGGCGGCGGTGAAGGACTTCGTCGACGCCGGCGGCAAGAACCCGACGATGGGCGAGATGAAGATGATGCAGCGGGACGCCCAGGAGGCCCGCGAGGCGGCGGATGCGGCGGTCGAGGGCCTGCCGGTCGAGGACGCCGCCGTCGACGACGCCGGGCTGGAGGCGAAGACCGAGGCGGAAACGGCGAAGATGGATGTCGAGATGAAACGGGCCCACGCCGCCTATGAGGCCGCCTATGCGACGGCCTTCGGCGTCGCCGACGACAAGGATGCGAGGGCGGACCGGCTCGAGGCGGTCGTGAGCGCCGCCATGAGCGACGCGGGGTTCTTCGAACAGGTCAAGCTGGCCATGGGCGAGCTCAAGGAGGCCCGCGAGAAGATCAAGGCCGACTGGGCCCATCTGAAGGCGCCGAACAAGGACGACTGGAAGGTCGCCGACAAGGCGATGGCCGAGCTCGAAAAGGAAATCGACATGGCCCCGACCGGAGCGCCGGAGATTTCGGACGCGCCGAGGATCGTAACCGCGTGACCCTCTCCCCTTGCGGGAGAGGGAGACGGCGCACGAGAGCGTAGCGATCGTCCTTGCGCCGGCGGGTGAGGGGTCTCACCGGCGGCGGGCAAGGGGACTGCCGCTTTGATGACGGCAAAACCCCTCACCCGATTTCGCCAGAACGTCGCCCCGGGTCGAGCCCGGGGCGCCGTGCGAAATCTCCCTCTCCCGCAAGGGGAGAGGGAAGTTGAAGTCAGCCCTTGGCCCAGACGCCGAACGGGTCGGACCAGGGCAGGCCCATGGCCTCGGCCACGGCCGGGTAGGTGATCTCGCCCTTCAGGACGTTCAGACCGCGCGCCAGGTGCGGGTCCTTCTTCAACGCCGCCAGACCGTGATCGGCCAGGGCCAGGCCGAACGGCAGGGTGGCGTTGTTCAGGGCTTCGGAAGAGGTGCGGGGCGCAGCGCCCGGCATGTTGGCGACGCAGTAGTGGACGACGCCGTCGACCGTATAGGTCGGGTCCTCGTGGGTCGTGGCGTGGCTGGTCTCGAAACAGCCGCCCTGGTCGATGGCGACGTCCACCAGGACCGAACCCGGCTTCATCTTCTTCAGGTGGTCCTTCTTGATCAGCTTGGGCGCCTCGGCGCCCGGGACCAGGACGGCGCCGATGACCACGTCGGCCTTGACCACCTCTTCGTCGATCGCGCCGATCGAGGAGTAGCGGGTGATGACGCGGCCGTTGGTGACCTCGTCGATATAGGCCATGCGCGGGATGGAGCGTTCCAGCACCACCACCTCGGCGCCCAGGCCCATCGCCATGCGGGCGGCGTTCAGGCCGACGACCCCGCCGCCCAGAACCAGGACGCGGGCCGGGGCCACGCCCGGAACGCCGCAGAACAAGAGGCCCATGCCGCCGTTGTGCTTCAGCAGGGTCTCGGCGGCCGAGAAGACGGCGATCCGGCCGGCGACTTCCGACATCGGCGCCAGCAGCGGCAGGCCGCCGCGCGCGTCGGTCACGGTCTCGTAGGCGACGGCGGCGCATTTGGAGGCCAAGAGGCCCTTGGTCTGTTCGGGATCGGGGGCCAGGTGCAGGTAGGTGTAGAGGATCTGGTCCTCGCGCAGCATCTCCCACTCGACCTTCTGGGGCTCCTTCACCTTCACGATCATGTCGGCGTTGGCGAAGATGGTCGGGGCGTCGGCGACGAGCTCGGCGCCCGCCTTGACGTAGTCCTCGTCGGTGAAGCCGGCGCCGAGGCCGGCGCCCGTCTGGACCGAGACGGTGTGGCCGTGGGCGACGTATTCGCGCGCGGCGGTGGGGGTCAGGCCGACCCGGTGTTCGTTCTTCTTGATTTCCTTGGGAACGCCGACGCGCATCAGATGTCTCCGGTTCGAAGAGCCCCGCGAGGCGAACGGCCGGCGGCGGCGATTGGCTGCATCTTTAGCGACGGGCGCGGTGCAGGTTCCTGTTCTTTTCGATGAGTGATCGGCGTAAACTCGCAGGAGATTGCGTCAGGGGCCGCCATGAAGACCGTTTCCGCCGTCGCTCTGGATGCGACCGACAGAAAGATGCTCCGCGCCCTGCAGCAGGACGGACGGATGACGAACGCCGACCTGTCCAAGGCCGTGGCCCTGTCCGAGAGCGCCTGCCTGCGTCGACTGCGCGCGCTGGAGGGGGCGGGGGTGATCAGCCGCTACGCCGCCATCATCAACGAACGGGCCGTGGGCCTGCCGATCTCGGTCTTCGTGACCGTGACCCTCTCGTCCCAGGCCGAGAGCGCCCTGACGGCGTTCGAGACGGCGATCACCTCCGTGCCCGAGGTTGTGGAATGCTATCTGATGACCGGCGGATCGGACTATCTGCTGCGGCTGGTAGTGCGGGACGTGGACGATCTGGAGCGGGTCCACGCCAAGGCCCTGACGACCATTCCGGGGGTGACGCGGGTATCGTCCAGCGTGGCGATGCGAACGGTGGTCAAGCGCGGAGCCTTGCCGGTTTGACTCCCGTGCGGACTGGCCGGATCATCCCGGCATGAGCTTTCAGGAGTCCATCGCCGTCTGGACTGATCGCGAGCCGACGCTCGACGAGGAACTGCGCGCGCTCGGAGAGGATGACCTCGTCGAAATGGCCAACCTGCCTCCCGAATGGACCGGCGTCCTTGCCTATGTCTTCATCTCAACGGCGCTGGGCCAGCACGGCCCGCGCATCAAGATCTACACGAAGCTAGGCCGCAATCAGCCGAGCGCCTCGATCTCCATCGGGCCGAACCCTCGAGTGCTTGCGAGCAGTCTCGATCCTCGCGACCTGAACCGCATCGCCCCGAAGGCGATAGAGTGGGTGACCCTGAACCACGCCGCGCTGACGACCTTTTGGTTCGAGGGCGAGAGCCTGCCGATCGACGATGTCGCCGACTTCGGCCGCAGCCTGAAGAAAGTCTAACGTTTCGCCGGCCTGAGCACGCGGATCAGTCCAGCGACCAGCCAGACGACCGCGATCAGCAGCACCAGATCGCTGACCAGTTTGACCATGCCGTAGAGAGTTACGGTCTCGACCGAGCGCGCCATCGCCTCGGCCACGAGCGCCGTCAGACCGGCTGCGATGAGCAGGGCGAACGGCCAGACGAGCGGCTTGAGACGTTTCACTTCAGGGCAAGCGTGACCTGTTTGATGTCGACGTATTCCTCGATGCCGTGGGTCGAGCCTTCGCGGCCGTAGCCGGATTGCTTGACCCCGCCGAAGGGGGCGACGGCGGTGGAGATCAGGCCGGTGTTGACCCCGATCATGCCCGCCTCGATGCGTCGGCCGATGCGCAGGGCGCGGTCGAGGTCCCTGGTGAAAAGATAGGAGGCGAGGCCGAACTCACTGTCGTTCGCCTTGGTCAGGCACTCCTCCTCCGTCTCGAACGGGAAGACGGGGATGAGGGGGCCGAAGGTCTCCTCGTGACGGAAGAGCGTGTCGTCCCCGCCGAGGGTGACCGTCGGCTGGAAGAAGCGGCCGCCGAGGGCGTGGCGCGAGCCGCCGGTCAGGACCTTGCCGCCCGAGGCCTGGACGCGGCTCAGGTGATCCTCGACCTTGGCGATGGCCTTGTCCTCGATCAGGGGGCCGACCTTGACCCCGTCCTCGAAGGCGGGGCCGACGGGGATCTTGGCGACCTCGGCGGCCAGTTTCGTTGCGTACTTCTCGGCGACCGAGGCGTGGACATAGACGCGGTTGGGACAGACGCAGGTCTGGCCCGAGTTCCTGAACTTGCCCTTGATCGTCTCGGCGACGGCGAGGTCGAGGTCGGCGTCCTCGAACACCATCAGGGGGGCGGCGCCGCCCAGTTCCATCGACACCCGCTTCAAGGTCGGGGCGGACTGTTCGGCGAGCTTCCGACCCACCGGGGTCGAGCCGGTGAAGGACAGTTTGCGGATCAGGGGGGAGGCGGTCAGGACGCCGCCGATGGTGGCCGCATCGCCCGTGATGACGCTGAGCGCCCCCTTGGGCAGGCCGGCCTGGTAGGCGAGTTCGGCGAGCGCGATGGCGGTGAAGGGGGTCTGGGAGGCCGGCTTGACCACGGCGGTGCAGCCGGCGGCGAAGGCGGGGCCGAGCTTCCGCGTCAGCATGGCCGCCGGGAAGTTCCAGGGGGTGATGAGGGCGCAGGGACCGACCGCCTCGCGGAAGGTCAGGATGACGTGGCCGAGCGGGCTGTCGTGGGTTTCGCCCAGGATCCGTTCCGCCTCGCCCGCGAACCATTTGATGAAGCCGTTGGCGTAGGTCACCTCGCCCTTGGCCTCCTCGAAGGGTTTGCCGTTCTCCAACGCCATCAGGGCGCCGAGGCCTTCGGTGTTCTCGTCGATCAGCCGGGCCCATTCGCGCAGGAAGGCGGCGCGCTTGTGCGGGTCGGAGCGGGACCAGTCGGGGAAGGCGTCGTGCGCGGCCTGGATGGCGCGTTCGGTTTCGGCCACGCCGAGGTCGGGGATGTGGCCGATGATCTCGCCGGTCGCGGGGTCGTCCACGGCGATGCCGTTCGCTCCGGCCGGAATGGCCTCTCCGGCGAGGAGGGCGTGCTGGCGGAGGAGTTTCAGTCCGGCGTCGCGGGCGGCGGTGTTCATGGCGTGATCCTCGGTGGTCTCCCTCCCCCTGCGGGGGAGGGTGGTCGCGTCAGCGACCGGGTGGGGAGGGCAGGGCGATGCAACGACGGATATAGGTGCGGCCTCGCCTTGCCGCCCCCACCGGACTTCGCTTCGCTCAGTCACCCTCCCCCGAGGGGAGGGAGAGATCAGGAACGCCTCAGTCGCCGATCGTATGCAGGTCGCGGCCCCTGGTTTCCGGCAGGAAGAACAGGGCCACCACCGCCGCTACCGCCGTGAACGCCACCGAGTACCAGAGGCCGAAATAGATGTTCCCCGACCAGGCCACGAGGGCGAAGCTGGCGGCGGGCAACAGTCCGCCGACCCAGCCGGTGCCGATGTTGTAGGGCAGGCTCATCGCCGTATAGCGGACCCGCGTCGGGAAGAGCTCGACCAGGGCGGCGGCCTGGGGGCCGTAGACGGCGGTGGCGGCGACCATGAAGACCATCAGGATGGCGAAGACGGCGATCAGGTTGATCCGCTCCGGATCGGCCACGGTCGGATAGCCGGCCTCGGCCAGGGCCGCCTTGACCCGCGTCTCGACGTCGGTGCGGGCGGCCTTCAGGCCGGCGGCGTCGAGACCTGCGCCCTCCACCGAGGCGATCTCCACCGTGCCGATGCGGACGGCGGCGAGCGAGCCCGACGCGGCGGCCATGTTCTCGTAGGAGACGCCTGCGTTCGACAGGACGGTCTTGGCCAGGTCGCAGGAGGAGGCGAAGGCGGTCTTGCCGACCGGGTCGAACTGGACCGCGCAGGTGGCCGGGTCGGCGATGACGGTGACGGGGGCCGACGCCTGGGCCTCCGCCAGGGCCGGGTTGGCGGCCTGGGTCAGGGCGTGGAAGCCGGGGAAGAGGGCGATCAGGAACAGGGCCATGCCGCCGATCATCACGGGCTTCCTTCCCACCCGATCCGACAGCCAGCCGAAGAAGACATAGAGGAAGGCCGAGGCCACGGTGATGGCCAGGATCACCATGTCGACGGTCGCCACCTCCACCTTCAGGACACGCTCCATGAAGAAGCGGGTGTAGAAATAGCCGCAGTACCAGACGGCCCCCTGGGCGAACATGATGCCGACCAGGGCGATCAGGACGAAGCGGCCGTTCTTCCAGGTCAGGAAGCTTTCCCTGAAGGGCGCCTGACGCACCTTGCTCTCGGCCGCCATCTTCACGAAGGCGGGGCTCTCATGCAGGCGGACGCGGATCCAGAGCGAGATGCCGAGCAGCAGGGCCGACAGCCAGAAGGGAATGCGCCAGCCCCAGTCGTCGAAGGCCTCGGTCCCCACGATCATCCGGGTGGTCAGGATGACGACCAGGGCGCCGATCAGGCCGAGCGCCGCGGTGGTGTTGATGTAGGAGGTCAGAAGGCCCCGTTTCTTCGGCGGCGCATGTTCGGCGACATAGATGGCCGCCCCGCCGTATTCGCCGCCCAGCGCGAAGCCCTGGATGATCCGCATGAGGATCAGGAGGATCGGCGCGACGATCCCGGCCTGGGAATAGTCGGGCAACAGGCCGATGGCGACGGTGGCGACGCCCATCAGGGTGATGGTGACGAGGAAGGTGGTCTTGCGCCCCGTCCGGTCGCCGAACCAGCCGAAGGCCAGGGCCCCCAGAGGCCGCACCACGAAGCCGACGCCGAAGGTCAGGAGCGCCAGGATATAGGCCGTCGCCTCGCCCACGTCGGCGTAGAAATGCCGGGCGATGATGGTGGCCAGAGAGCCGAAGATGAAGAAGTCGTACCACTCGAAGGCCGTGCCCGCGGCCGAGGCGCCGACGACGGTGTTGAGGCCAGGGCCTCCAGTACCGGGGCCCTTATCGTCCTGTTCGAGCGTGGCGTCGGTCATTCGGCTCCCCCTGAGCGTTCGGGCGTCGTCTGCCGGACACCTCGTTCTCGCAGCCTAGCGGCGGTTCGCCGGAGGGCAAGCGAAAGCCCCGCCGGCGGACCGACGGGGCTGTCATCAGGATCGAAGGGAGAAGAGCCCTAGGGTCCAGACTCATAACCACCAGACGATGATGGCCGCGAGGGCGACGGCGGCTGCGTATGTGCAGGCGAGCTTGTCGTATCGAGTGGCGACGCGGCGGAAGTCCTTGATACGGCAGAAGGCGCGCTCGACGAGGTTCCTTCGCTTGTAAGGCTCGGGGTCGAAGGGGTGCAGTCGCTTGCGATAAGGCGCGTTGGGGATGACCGGGGTCGTGCCTCGCGCCCGCAGCAGGCGTCTCAGGACGTCGCTGTCGTAGGCCCGGTCGGCGGCGAGGGTCGCTGACGCGGGCGCGGCCTGGATCAGGTCGGCCGCGACCGGTGCGTCGCCGCGCTGGCCGGGCGTGATCATGAAGGCGACGAGCCGCCCCAATCCATCGACCAGGGCGTGCAGCTTGGTGGTCGGCCCGCCGCGCGAGCGACCTATGCCGTTGGCCGAAGCCCCCCCTTTCCGCCCGTCGCCGAGCGGTGAGCCTTGGCCCAGGTCGAGTCCAGCATCAGCTCGGCCGGCGGCCCGCCCGACGCCGCCAACTCTTCGAACGCCCTCATCCAGACGCCCGCCTTGGCCCAACGGACCCAGCGATTGTAGAGCGTCTTGCGAGGGCCGTAGATCGGCGGCGCATCGATCCAGCGCCCGCCGCTGATCAGCACATGAACGATTCCCGAGATCACCCGTCGATCATCGACCCGGGGCACGCCACGAGGCTTGCTCGGCAGAAACGGCCGAAGCCGCTCGAACTGAGCATCCGTCAACCAGAACTCTGAAGCCATGTTCGTCCTCCTGCCTCAAAGCAGGGAATCACGCTTCGCCCGATCTGGGAATCCCGCTTATGGGTCTGGACCCTAGTGCTTGGCGTCTTCGGCCGCGGTGGTCACGGCGTTGCCGGCGGCGGAGGCGTCGCGGCCCACGCCGGAAACTGTGTTGCAGGCGGCAGTGGTCAGGGCGGCGGCTGCGGCCACCAGGACGAAAATCTTGCGCATGGGAAACTCCTGAAAATCCGGGGGCGGGAGGATGTCCCGCCGCATGGAATATCAACGCGATGTGCGGCTGAGAGTTCCGGGGCGGACGGGGGCGTCGGAGGGCTTCAGATCGTCCGGGTTCGTCGGAACCACGGCCTCCGGCGTGGCGAAGACCATGCGGGCGATGGTGCCGCCGTTCGGGGCGGGCAAAAGCTCCGCCTCACCCCGCAATTGCTTGGCGAAGGCGCCCATCAGGGTGCGGCCCACGCCGGCGCGCGCCGCCTCCTCGGTCAGGCCGGGGCCGTCGTCCTCGACCTCCAGTGTGGAAGTGTCGCCATGGACGCGGAAGCGGACCTTCAGCGCCCCGCCACGCCCGGCGAAGGCGTGTTTCTGTGCGTTGGTGATGGCCTCGACGAGCCAGAGGGCGAGCGGCGCCAGCTTGTCCGGATCGACCACCAGACTGTCGGCGTCGATGGCAGAGGTGACGGCGTATCCCCGCCCGGACTCCGAGGCCACCATCTGGCCCGTCAGCTCGGTCAGGAACTCGCGCGCATCGGCGTGGCGGATGTCGTCGGACTGGTAGAGGGTGCGATAGATCAGGGCCAGGGCCGAGATCCGTTGGCGCGTGTCGCCCAGCGCCGCCTTGGCCGGTTCGTCCTTCAGGGCCCGCTGCTGCATCGACAAGAGGGACGAGATGATCTGGAGGTTGTTCTTCACCCGGTGATGGATCTCGCGCATCAGCGCGTCCTTCTCCGACAGGCTCTCGTTCAGGGAGCGGTCGCGGGCGGCGATGGCCTCGGCCAGTTCGTCCAGCGTCTGGGCCAGAAGGCGGATTTCGGCGGGGGCGTGGGCGGCCTGGACCGGGCGCACCGAATAGCGGCCGCGGGCATACAGCGCCGCGATCCGCTCCAGATAGTCGAGCCAGCGCACCACGATCCGCTCGGACACCAGCATGACGGCGGCGAAGGCGGTGACCCAGGCGGCCAGCGGCAGCAGCAGCACCCCGATGGGGTTCAGCCGCGCCCAGGACAGAAGGCCGGGCGAAGGAGCGGAGATGACCACATAGACGTCGCGTCCAGCCAGCGCCGCCCCCGCGTAGTCGCGGTGTTCGCCGGTGGCGTCGTCGGCCTCGAACACGGCGGACTGGCCCTGACGCGCGCGCTCGACCCAGCCCAGCAGGCCGGGGCCCTCCTTGAGGGTGAAGGCGCGCACGTTGGTGGAGACCAGAACCCGGCCTTCGGCGTCGGTCAGGGCGGCCTCGGCGTCCTCGGGCAGGGCGGGGTCGGTGACGTCGGGCTGGAACTCCGACAGGGGCAGGACCGCCGCCATGGCTCCGGCGAACACGCCGCGCGGACGCTCCCAGCGGGCGCCGATCACCAGGGCGGGCTCGTCGCTGAGCTCGTCCGAGGCGCGGGCCAGGGTGACTTCCTCGCCTGCGCGCAGGCGCTGGAACCAGGGACGGTCGGTGAAGCGGACGCCGCCGTCGACCAGGGGCGCGGGCCGGGAATCGCAGATGGTCTGGCCGCCGAGGCCGATGCGGTAGAGGGCGTCGTAGCCGTCCAGCCGCTGGACCAGACCGGCCAGTCGGGGGCCGCAGTCTGGACCGGCCGCCTCCGGCGCCATGGCGCTGAGAAGGACGCTGGCGGACTCCAGCCGGGCCTTGGCGGCCTGGGCCGTGCGTTCGGCCGCGTACTGCAGATCGGCGCGGCGATCCTCGGCCTGACGCCGGAACTCCGCCTGGGCCTGGAAGGCGCC
This sequence comes from Brevundimonas staleyi, assembly GCF_041893865.1. Taxonomy (GTDB): domain Bacteria; phylum Pseudomonadota; class Alphaproteobacteria; order Caulobacterales; family Caulobacteraceae; genus Brevundimonas; species Brevundimonas staleyi. The sequence continues at coordinate 65,539 of NZ_CP169082.1, read as the reverse complement.
GAGCAGCAGGATAGGCAACAGGGCGATGGCCATGGCCAGGCCCAGCCGGAAGCGGATGCCCTGAACGCGCGGCGCGGTGACGCCCCGCGCCCAGAACCGACCGATGGAGGAGGCCGCGCGCCGGGCGATCCGACCCCGCGCGGGCCCAGAGGACGCCATGATCAGCCTTGTCGCGCGCCGCTCAGGCGGTCGGCGTCTGCGAGGATGGAGCGCATGGCGTCGCCGGCGGCGCGGCCGTCACGGCCGTAACCGCCGCGTTCGAGCGTCTGCTGCAGGGCCTTGCGGGCGCGGCTGACGCGGCTCTTCACCGTGCCGACCGCGCAGTTGCAGATCTCGGCCGCCTCTTCGTAGGCGAAGCCGCCCGCGCCGACCAGGATCAGGGCTTCGCGCTGTTCCTCGGGAAGGGTGTTCAGGGCCTGACGCAGTTCGTCGAGCGCGACGGGCGCTTCCGGATCGTCCACGGCCACCAGGGTCCGCTCCGCGGCTTCCTGATCCAGCTGGGACGAGCGCCACGAACGGCGCTTCTCCGAATAGAACTGGTTGCGCAGGATCATGAAGGTCCAGGCCTTCATGTTGGTGCCCATCTGATAGGAGGCGCGGGCGTCCCAGGCCTTCATCATGGCGTCCTGCGCCAGGTCGTCGGCGGCGGTCGGATCGCCGGTCAGGGTGCGGGCGAAGGCGCGCAGGTGCGGGATCAACTGGACCAGTTCGCGCTTGAAGCCTTCGTCGTCGGCGGAAGGGGGCTTGGGCGCGGTCGAGCGGCCGGAGGAAGCGCTCACGCCTTGTTCTCGTCGTTGGAGCGCTGATCGGCGCGACGCAGGATTTCCAGGAATTCGTCGGGGACCGGCTCGTTGACCACCTCGTCGAACATGTGGCGCAGTTTCACGCCGATGGCCTGCTGGCGCAGGCGCGCTTCCTCGAGCGGCGGTTCTCCGCCGGCGGGCTTGGGCTTACGCCCGGAGTCCGAAGAGTCGATCATATATGTCAGCGCCGCCAATCGTTGATCTCATTCACGCGCCCGCTCTATGCGCCGGGCTTGGTGTTCAGCCCCGTCAACGTCGCGGACGAACGCGGGTTCCGTCTCTAGGTCATTTTATGGTGAAGCTAAATCGCAACCCTCGGGAACCGTGGCGTTAGTGCTACGTTGAGGCTTCAAGCACGGCCCGGTGAAACGGGCTGCACCGTTTGATTTGTCGGGGACTACCAAGATGAGCCTACTGGCCAGACTCGCGCCGCACCTGCCCTATGTCCGCCGTTACGCGCGGGCCCTCACCGGGGATCAGGCGACGGGCGACAACTATGTTCGTGTCGCGCTGGAGGCCCTGGCCGCCGGCGAACGCCAGCTGTCGCCCGACATGACGCCGCGCGTGGCGCTGTATCATGTGTTCCACACCATCTGGTCCTCGACGGGCGCCCAGCTGGAAGACGGCAGCGGCCTGGAAAATCAGGACGACGCCTCGCGCCGCCTGATGCGGATCGCCCCGCGCTCGCGTCAGGCCTTCCTGCTGACCGCTCTGGAAGGCTTCACGCCTTCGGAAGCCGCCCAGATCCTGTCGGCCGACGCCCATTCGGTCGAACGGCTGATCGGCGACGCCCAGGCCGAGATCGACGCCGAACTGGCCACCGACGTCCTGATCATCGAGGACGAGGCCATCATCTCGGCCGATATCGAAAGTCTGGTGAAGGAACTGGGTCACAACGTCACCGCCACGGCGACGACCCATGACGAGGCCGTGGACGCGGTCGCCCGCCACCGTCCGGGTCTGGTCCTGGCCGATATCCAGCTGGCCGACGGCTCGTCGGGCATCGACGCGGTCAAGGACATCCTCAAGAAGTTCGACGTGCCGGTGATCTTCATCACCGCCTTCCCCGAGCGCCTGCTGACCGGCGAGCGTCCGGAGCCGACCTTCCTGATCACCAAGCCCTTCCAGCCGGAGACGGTGAAGGCGGCGATCTCGCAGGCCCTGTTCTTCCACCCGACCCGCCAGAAGGAAGCCGCCTGAGTTCAGGCGGCCTCTCCGGGCCAAAGCAAAAGCCCCGCCGGAGCGATCCGGCGGGGCTTTCTGCTGTCTGGTCCCTCAGTTCGAGGGGACGGTCGGGGCGTTGACGTTCGGAGCCTCGCCGGTCGGGACCGGGGCGGCCTCGCCCGTCGGGGTGGTCGGGGCGTCGGCGGCGGGAACCCGTCCGGCCTCCTGGAAAGCTGCCGCGTCGACAGCCTGCTGGCCCGTGTTGACGTTCTGGGAGGCGAAGCCGCCGTTCGACACGAACCACATGCCGAGCAGCAGGATCGCCGCCGCCCCGGCCGAAACGATCAGCAGGACCAGGATGCGTGTGCCGGGCCGGGCGCCGCGCACGTACTGGGCGTCGACGGGGCGGCCTTCGTGGACCGCATCGGCCGCTTCGGAATGGGGATCGTGGTGGGTCATGGCGGGCCTTCCGACGGTGAAACTCTCAAGTCCCGACAACGTCCCGTTCAGCGGCGCCGTTCCGTTTCGTCGGCCGCGACATCAAAAGCGAAAAAAGTTCGCCGAACCGGGGAACGACTATCGGATGACATCGTTCTCAACATGCGGAGGCGGCGACGCCCCCCCCCGACTTGGACCGGCCGCAGCCGGTCCTGCCGCCTCCGCGCCTCATTCTCGATGATGCCACTTTGAAGCCGGTCCGCTTGGACCGGCTTTTTCTTTTGCCTTGGCGGCCGGGCCGGGCATGATGCGGGTCTGCAAAAGAAACCAACCGGAGACGACGTCATGGGCCTCAAGAACCGTCAGTGGGTGCTGCGCCAGCGGCCGCAGGGGCTGATCAAGGACGGCGATCTGGAACTGGTCGAGAATGTCGTGCCGGATCTGAAGGACAGCGAGGTCCTGGTCCGCACCATCTATCTGTCGCTGGATCCGACCAACCGGACCTGGATGAACGACGCGGTCGGCTATCTGCCGCCGGTGGGTCTGGGCGACGTCATGCGCGGCCTGACCCTGGGCGTGGTCGAGGAAACGAAGTCCCAGAAGTTCGCCGTCGGCGACCTCGTCACCACGGCCATGGGCGGCTGGTCGGACTATGGCGTCGTGCCGGACACCGGCGTGTCGCGTGTTCACCGCGCGCCGGGCATGCCTCTGACGGCCAATATGTCGGTGCTGGGCATGACGGGGCTGACCGCCTGGGCCGGCGTGACCCAGGTGCTGAAGCCCGAGCCGGGTCAGGTCATGGTCATCTCGGCCGCAGCCGGGGCGGTCGGCTCCATCGCCGGCCAGATCGCCAAACAGAAGGGCGCCCATGTCATCGGCATCGCCGGCGGGCCCGAGAAATGCCGCTGGCTGACCGAGGAGCTCGGGTTCGACGCGGCCATCGACTACAAGGGCGAGGATGTGGGCGAGGCCCTGGATCGCCTGGCCCCGAACGGAATCGACCTGAATTTCGAGAACGTCGGCGGCGACATCATGGTGGCGGTGTGGAACCGGTTGAACATCCACGCTCGCATGGCCGTCTGCGGCATGGTCTCGGCCTATAACGCGACCAAGCGCCCGCCCTCGCCGGACCTCAGCCGCCTGATCACCCACCGCATGACCATGCAGGGCTTCCTCGTCATGGACTATTCGCCCAAGGCGAAAGAGTTCGTGGCCGAGGTCGGGCCGTGGCTGGCGTCCGGCAAGGTCCAGTGGAAGGTCCACGTCGACAACGGACTGGAAGGCGCCGTCACCTCGCTGAACCGCCTGTTCACGGGCGACCACGACGGCAAGCTTCTGGTACGGGTGTCCGAAGAACCCGCCTGATCCAAAAGGACAGACCATGGCCGATCCGCTTCACGTTCATTTCGAGGACCTGGAAACGGGTCAGGTGCTGCAGCTCGGCGCTATCGCGATCGACGAGGCGGCGATCGAACTGTTCGTGGCGCATTTCGCGCCCGGCTGGGACGCCGCCTACGGGGCGCCGGACGCCCTGGTCTATTCACTGTGGAGCCGGCTGGCGTCCGACAAGGCCGCCGGCTGGGCCCAGTCCAAGGTCCTGGCCGTCGACGGGCTTCGGTTCATGCGAAATCCGCCCGCGGGCGAACTGCTGCGCGGGCGGATGACGGTGATGGGCAAGGACCCCGTGGGCGACGACAAGGGCATCGTCATCGCCCAGCACGACCTGCTCGACGAAGGCGGCCGGCTGGTCTTCTCCTGCCTGACGCGCGGGGTGTTCGTCAGGCGGTAGGCGGGTCGGCATCGACCAACAAAAAAGGCCCGGTCTCGCGACCGGGCCTTGTTCGTTTCAGCCTGGGGCCGATCAGGCGTTGCCGACGACTTCGCCGTTGACGATCTCGCCGTTCTCGGTCGCGCGCTGGAAGGCCAGGGCGATCAGGCGGTCCCAGCCCAGCAGCGACACCAGGTGGGCGTAGATCTGGCCCAGGGCGCCGTTGTCGCGCAGTTCGGCCAGCTTCTCGACCGGCAGGGCCTTCAGCTTGTCTTCCGACACGGCGAAATAGTCGGCCAGCTTCTGGGGCTGGCCCGGCTCGCCACGCTCGTTGCGCGGGGTGAAGACGGCTTCACGCACGTCGAACAGGTCCAGGTCCGTCAGCAGCTTGACGAAGCTTTCGGTGCGCTGACGCTCCTGCTCGAAATTGTTGCAGAACTCCATCGCCTGGTTGACGTAGTCGGTCGGCTTGCCGTCCTCGAACAGCGGCGACTTGCCGCCTTCGACGATGAACGGGGCGTCGCGGTCGATGCACAGGATCAGACGCTGGCCCTGGGTGTCGTTGGCGAAGACGAACGGATAGCGACGGACGTAGGCCGGGATATAGGCCTCCGGGCGGAAGTCGCCGGCCGGGCTGACGTACAGGTTTTCCGACTGGCGCAGGCCCATGACGGCCACCGGCTGCTTGGAATCGCCCAGGAAGACGACCGGGTAGGACAGGGCGGCCGGGGCGAACTCGGTCACCGTCAGCGGCACGACGTGCGACTGGCCCACGAAGGCGTAGGGCTTCTCGACCGGGTTGACGCCCAGCTTGCCGTGCAGGTCGTGCGAGAGCGGCTCGGGCTTGCCGTAGAACAGGACGTTGCCGTCCAGGCCGGAGTCTTGGGGTGCGGTGGTGTCGGTCATGGACGCGAGAGCTCTAGGGAATGACGGAAAGGCGGGCCTTCTAGCGGAACCGGCCCGCCGCCGCAAACCGATGCTCCTGCAAGGCTTGGCGAGGGATCAGAACCGATAGGCCACCCCGACGCGCAGATTGCGGCCGGGCAGGGGGGCGATGTCCTTCTGGAACGAGGCGTGTTCGCGGATTTCCTGGTCGGTCAGGTTGTCGGCCGCGGCGAAGACGGTGACGTTCCGGTCCTGCAGCGGACGCCAGGCGGCGGTCAGGCCCACGGTGGTGTAGCCGTCGGTCGGCAGCTCGAACCCGGCGGTGCGGTCCTGCTCGCCCACGGTGCGGACCGAGACCCCGGCGTCGAACCGGGTCGAGGCGTAGTCCAGACCCACGGTCGCCGACCACGGCGGGATACGGGCGGCCGGGCCGAGGTCCGTCTGGGCCCGCACATAGTCGGCGGCGCCCTTCAGGGTCAGGCTGCGATCGCCGTCGCTCCACAGCGCATAGTCCGCCTCGGCCTCGAAACCGTGGAAGTCGGCGTCGGTCTGGACATAGGCGAAGACGGGGAAGCCGTCGTCCTCCGCGCCCGTGGGACGCAGGTCGATGAAGCCGTCGTACTGGGCGGCATAGACGTGCAGGTCGGCGCTGAAAGGCCCCTTGGCGTAGTGGGCCGTGCCCTCCAGGGTCCAGACGGATTCGCTGTCCAGATTGGCGTCGCCCTGTTCGAAGGCGCCGGTGGCGGCGTGGGCGCCTTGCGCGAACAGTTCGACCTCGGACGGCGCGCGCGAGGTGCGCGACAGGCTGAGGCCCAGGAAGGTCTCCGACGACGGGCGCACGAACCCGGCCAGCGACCCCGAGACGTTGGTGAAGTCGCGATCGGCGATCAGGCTGTCCAGCTTGCGCTGATCGACCCGCAGGCCGGCCTCGAAGCCGTAACCGTCGCGGTCGAAGCGCTGGACCGTATAGATGCCCTGCTCCTGGATATTGGTCTTGGGCACATAGGCCTCGTCGCCCTGGGCGTCGAAGTCGCGGTCCAGAACCTGGACGCCGATCACGCCCTGCAGGCTGCCGGTGCGGCGCTGGATCAGTTCGGCGCGGGCCTCGTAGCCTTCGGAGAAGAACTGGGTGCCGACTTCGTCGCCCTCGAACTCGGTGTGGTGATAATCGGCCCAGCCGGCCGAGCCCTTGAACCGCTCGAACGGGCCGCTGTCGAAGGTCAGTTCGCCGCGCACGTCATAGCGGGTCTGTTCCAGACCGATGGAGACGCCCGGCTCGTCGCCGTGGTCGTGACCCTCGTGGCCTTCTTCCTCGCCATGCTCGTGGCCGGGCACGCCGTAGGTGGTCTCCAGCTTCTTGACCGACAGGCCGAGGAAGCCGCGCGAGCCGATGTAGCTGACGCCCGCGCCGTACTGGTCGATGTCGGCGAAGCTGCTGTCCACCTTGCGTTCGTCGCCGGCGGTCTCGCCGTCGGCGGCCAGACGGCGGGCGGATTCGAGGAAGACCGGCACCGAATAGTCGTCCGAGCGGCGGGTGAAGCCGTCCACGGTCACGACCAGCGGTCCCACATCCATGGCCAGACGACCGCCGAGGCTTTGGCCGTCATCGACGCTGGAGGCCTGGGCGCCGATGCGACCGTCGATGCCGCCTTCCGGATGCTCCGAGGCGATGCGGTCGTCGATGATGTTCACCACCCCGCCGATGGCCGAGCCGCCGAAGACGAGGGTCGAGGGGCCGCGCACGACCTCGATACGGCGGGCCTCGGCCGGGTCCGACGCCACCTGGTGGTCGGGCGAGACGGAGGAGGCGTCGATCTGGCCCAGACCATTGGTCAGGACCTGGACCCGTGGGCCTGACAGACCCCGGATCACCGGGCGGCTGGCGCCCGGCGCGAAGGCGGAGGAACGCACGCCCGGAATGCCCGCGACCAGATCGCCGAGCGTCGCGGCCGGGGCGACGGTCAGGGCCTGCTCGTCCAGCACGTCCGTGGCCAGAAGGCTGGCCCGCTCCGACACGCCGAACGGTCGCCCGGTCACCACCACGTCATCGACCTGATCCGCCGTCTGGGGTGTGGTCTGGGCGTGGGCCGCGCCGGCGAGGGCGACGGTCGAAACGGCGAGGAGAAGGGCGGAACGGGAGGTCAAAACAGAACGCATGGCAGTCTCTCGGGGAGGAAGAGTTGGCACTGTTATGAGATAACATTACAAACCGTCAAGCGGCAACGGTTGCGATGAGGGTTAAGGCGGCTTAGCTCTGGGTCATGGGCGCCCACTGCGATCACGAACACCACGACGAGGGGCTGAGCCCCGCCGAGATCTCGCGCGCCCTTGCGGCGGCGGAGGCGCGCTGCGTCGAACAGGGCGAGCGGATGACCGCGCCACGCCGCAGGGTGCTGGAAATGCTGCTGGAATCCGGCGAGGCGGTGAAGGCCTACGACCTGATCGCCCGCTATGGGACCGACGGCGTCGCGGCCAAGCCCCCGACCGTCTATCGCGCCCTGGAGTTTCTCGAGAAGACGGGCATGGCCCACCGGATCGCCTCGATCAGCGCCTATGTGGCCTGTTCGGTCGGCGACAAGGCCCATGCCGCGGCCTTCCTGATCTGCGACTGCTGCGGCGCGACCGAGGAAATCGCTCCGCCCGAGGGCGAGGCCCTGAAACAGGCCGCCGCTGCCGCCGGCTATGCGCTGGACCGGACGACGATCGAGGGTCACGGGAAATGTCCGGCCTGCCGGGTGGCGGCTTAAGGGTGGCGTCGCGCGTCTCGGGTCCCTAGGTTCGCGTCATGGACGCCGCCCGGCTCTCCCCGCCCCGCCGCATGACCGTGCCTATCGCCAACCGATGGGGCGCGGGCGAGATGTCCGTTCTGGACTTCGGCGATCCGAAACGGCCGGTCGATCTGGTCTTCTGTCACGCCAACGGCTTCAACGCCGCCACCTATCGCTCGCTCCTGGCCCCGCTGGCCTCCTCGCTCAGGATCCTCGCGCCCGATCTGCGTGGTCACGGGGCGACGACCCTGCCGACCACGACCGAGGGCCGCCGGGGGTGGCAGGACCATCGCGACGACCTCGTCTGTCTGCTCGAAACCCTCGACGGGCCGCCGGTGGTCCTGGCCGGCCACTCCATGGGGGGGACCAGCGCCATCCTCGCCTCCGCCGAACGTCCGGCCAAGGTCTCCCGCGTCGTGGCCTTCGATCCGGTGATCTGGAAACGCTGGATGGTCGCGGCCCTGCACCTTCCCCTGCTGGACCAGCTGCCCGGCCGCATCCCGCTCGCCAAGGCCGCCCTGCGCCGTCGCGCCCGGTTCGAGAGCCGGGAGCAGGCGCTCAGCGCCTATCGCGGACGCGGCGCCTTCAAGGGCTGGTCCGACATCATGCTCGTCGACTACCTGAGCTCAGGCCTGGTCGAGGACGAGCAGGGCCTCGTCCTGGCCTGCTCGCCGCAATGGGAAGCCTCCAACTACGCGGTCCAGAGCCACGATCCGTGGAAGGCCCTGAAGGCCTCGGGTCGTCCCGTGCATATCCTGAAGGGCCAGCGCGGTTCGACCTGTGCGGTCGAGCCCTCGCCGCGCGGCCTGCCGCTCGTCACGGTCGATGTGGTGCCCGATGGCGCCCACTTCTTCCCGATGCTGCGCCCGGACGTCGCTCGCGACGCCCTGTTCGAAGCGGCGGTCTAGAGCCTGATCCGGAAAAGTGTGAGCGGTTTTCCGGTCGGATCAGGCTCCAGAATCAAGCTGGACCTTGATTCACGGCATCAGCGGAATCGCGAAGCGATTCCGCTGATGCCGATCAAAGTCTAGCGGCCGGTCTTTTCGCGATAGTCGGCCAGGTCCCGCTCGGTCTGGGCCGTGCGCGCGGCCTTCTGCGCGGCCAGGCCGTCCTCGATCTGCAGCAGTTCGCGGTTCTGTCGATCCGAGGCCTCGGCGCGGGTCATGCCCGCCGGGCGACCGGTGATGTCGGGCAGATAGGTAGGGGTGATGCAGCGGCGCTCCTCGGCCCACCACCAGCGCCCCTGGCTCTCGCACTTTTCCTCGGGCGCGACATAGAAGCGCTGGAAGGCGAAGGCCCCGGCCACCAGAACGGCGAAAATCCCCACGAACAGGATCGTCAGGCGACGCATGGTCAGGAAGCGATTCATCGATTTTCCACCCGGTGCGAGCGCGGAAGTTCACGTCGCGTTACGTTGACAGGCCTCTTCGCCCGTTCCATTCCGTGGCGCAACAATTCGGCGATCCTAAGGACTGGCAAGCATGAAGGTTCTCGTCCCCGTCAAACGGGTGATCGACTATAACGTCAAGGCCCGCGTGAAGGCGGACCAGACCGGTGTCGACCTCGCCAACGTCAAGATGAGCATGAACCCCTTCGACGAAATCGCCGTCGAAGAGGCCGTGCGTCTGAAAGAGGGCAAGGAGCATCACGCGGCGGGCACGGCGACCGAGATCGTCGTCGTCTCCATCGGCGTGACCCAGGCCCAGGAAACCATCCGCACGGCCCTGGCCATGGGCGCCGATCGCGGCATCCTGATCCAGTCCGACGCCGACCTGGAGCCGCTGGCCATCGCCAAGCTTCTGAAGGCCGTGGTGGACGAAGAGAAGCCGGACCTGGTCCTGATGGGCAAACAGTCCATCGACGGCGACAACAATGCGGTGGGCCAGATGCTGGCCGCCCTGCTGGACTGGCCCCAGGCCACTTTCGCCGCCAAGATCGAAATCGCCGGCGGCAAGGCGACCGTGACGCGTGAAGTCGACGGCGGCATCCAGACCCTGGCCGCGCCGCTTCCGGCCGTGGTCACGGTGGACCTGCGCCTCAACACCCCGCGCTATGCGTCGCTTCCGAACATCATGAAGGCCAAGAAGAAGGAGATCGCCATGAAGGCGGTCGCCGACTACGGCGTCGATGTCGCGGACCGTCTGAAGGTGGTGAAGGTGACCGCCCCGCCGGTCCGCTCCGCCGGGATCAAGGTGGCCGACGCCGCCGAACTCGTCTCGAAACTCAAGACCGCGGGAGCCCTGTAAGATGGCCGTCCTCGTCATTGCAGATCACGACGGCTCGACCGTCCGCGACACCACCAACAAGACCGTGACCGCCGCGGCGGCCCTGGGCGGCGACGTCGACGTCCTGGTCGTCGGCTCGGGCGCGAAAGCGGCCGCTGACTCGGCCGCCAAGATCGCCGGGGTCCGCAAGGTCCTGCTGGCCGAGAGCGGCGAACTGGGTCACGCCCTGGCCGAGGCCGTGACGGCGACCGTCGTCGGTCTGGCCGGCGGCTACGACGCCATCCTTTCGCCCGCGACCATGGACGGCAAGAACTTCATGCCGCGCATCGCCGCCAAGCTGGACGTCGCCCCGATCTCCGACATCGTCGAGGTCGTCTCGGCCGACACCTTCGTGCGCCCGATCTACGCCGGCAACGCCCTGGAGACCGTCCAGTCCTCGGACGCCAAGAAGGTCATCACCGTCCGCGCCACCAGCTTCGCTCCGGCGGCTGAAGGCGGTTCGGCCCCGGTCGAAACCGTCGCGGGCGCCGACGCCGGCAAGGCGTCCTTCGTCGGCGAGGAGATGGTCAAGTCGGATCGCCCCGAACTGGGCGCCGCCAAGATCGTCGTCTCGGGCGGTCGCGCCCTGGGCTCGGCCGAAGAGTTCCACGCGGTGATCGAGCCCCTGGCCGACAAGCTGGGCGCCGCCGTCGGCGCCTCGCGCGCGGCCGTGGACGCGGGCTATGCGCCCAACGACTACCAGGTCGGCCAGACCGGCAAGGTGGTCGCCCCGGGCCTCTACATCGCCGTCGGCATCTCGGGCGCCATCCAGCACTTGGCGGGCATGAAGGACTCCAAGATCATCGTCGCCATCAACAAGGACGCCGACGCCCCGATCTTCCAGGTCGCGGACTATGGCATCGTCGGCGACTACAAGACCGTCGTGCCGGAGCTGATGTCCGCGCTGGGCTAGGCATCCAGTGAAACTGCCTCGGGGAGAGGACGCGATCATCCCGGATGGGAAGATCGAAGACTATTGCCTCAACCCCAACCATCCCGTCGGCGGTCCGAAGGCTCGAGTGCTTTCGGCCGCTCTCGGGATTGATGTCCAAGACGCCGACAGGCTTCGGGTCGCTCTCAGGCTCGCGGCCAGGACCGATGATGCGGTCTTCTTGTTCTCGGACAGCTTCGGCGCCCGCTACCGCGTCGATTTTCGCTTCCGGAACGGTGCGATGGAGCGAACGCTGAGAAGCGGCTGGACGATCCGCGAGCCAGACGGGCCGCCTTACCTGACAACGACTTTCGTGCTACCATCTTCGCATGGCTGAAGAACTCGACGTCGTCGCGCTGAAGGTCGACAGACCTGACCTGGGGCTGGTCACGGGTGATCGCGGTGCGGTGGTCATGGTGTTCGACGCCGGAGCCTGCGAGGTCGAGTTCGTCAACAGCGACGGCTCCACTCGGGCCATGGCGACGTTCGGCGCCGACGAGATCGAGGTCGTTTGGCGCATCGCGGACAGCCGACAGCCCGAGCTCCGGAAAGCAGCCAACTGACCGCCGTCGACGCCCGCCTGCCTGTCAAACTGACGCCCGGCGCCGCCGCCGACCGGATCGACGGCTGGGACGTTGACGCCGACGGCCGGCCCGTCCTCAAGGTCCGGGTTCGCGCCCGGCCGGTCGAGGGCGAGGCCAACGCCGCCCTGATCCTGTTGCTGGCGAAAACCCTCGGCGTGCCGAAGTCCTCGGTCTCCCTCGCGCGCGGCGGCCTGTCGCGGCTCAAGATGGTCGAGATCGACGGGATGGATGATGACGCCCTGCGAGCACGCCTTACAGGTTTGTAATGTTTCCGCCTTTGACGGACGGGTTGCGACGCTTTTGTAATCCGCTCCGTTCCGCGCCGTCGGCGCGACAGGGGAGCTTTCGATGATCCGTCACGCCTTGAGGGGGCCCAGCCTCGCCGTCGTCGCCTGCGCGCTCGCGCTAACCGCCTGCGCCACCACGGACGGCCCCGGCGCCTCCGCCAACGACGGCGCGTCCAGCCCGTCGCGCGAACGGACCCTGGCGCGCGGTCTCGATTACGCGGCCAATCTCGATCCCTATCCCTCGACCTATCAGGCGCTGCCGCGCGAGAACCTGGCCATCGTCGGCGGCACGGTCCTGACCGGCACGGACCAGCGGATCGAGAACGGCGTGGTCCTGATGAGCGACGGCAAGGTCGAGGCGGTCGGTCCGGCCAACACCCCCGTCCCCGCCGGCTACCGCGTCGTGGACGCGCGCGGCCGGTTCGTGACGCCGGGCATCATCGACGTCCACTCCCACCTCGGCGTCTATCCCTCGCCCGGCGTGACCGGCATGTCGGACGGCAACGAGGCGACCAACCCGAACACCGCCCAGGTCTGGGCCGAACATTCGATCTGGCCCCAGGACCCCGGCTTCAACACGGCCCGCGCCGGCGGCATCACCACCCTCCAGATCCTGCCCGGCTCCGCCAATCTGTTCGGCGGCCGCTCGGTGACGGTGCGGAACGTCCCCTCCATCACCATGCAGGGGATGAAGTTCCCGGGCGCCCCCTACGGCGTGAAGATGGCCTGCGGCGAGAACCCGTCGCGCGTCTACGGCAATCGCAACCAGTCGCCGGCCACCGGCATGGGCAATGTCGCCGGCTATCGCGCCGCCTTCATCGCGGCCCAGGACTATCGCGACAAATGGGACAAGTGGCGGGCCTCGGGCGAGGGTTCGCCCCCGACCCGCAACCTGCAGAACGAGACCCTGGCGGGCGTGCTGGACGGCTCGATCATGGTCCAGAACCACTGCTACCGCGCCGACGAGATGGCCGTGATGATGGACATCGCCGACGAGTTCGGCTTCCGCATCACCGCCTTCCACCACGCCATCGAGGCCTACAAGCTGGCCCCGCAACTGGCCGCCGCCGGCGTCTGCGCCGACATGTGGACCGGCTGGTGGGGCTTCAAGATGGAGGCCCTGGACGCCATCGAGGAGAACGCCGCCCTCGTGGACGCCCCCGAGGGCTCCTGCGCCGTCATCCACTCCGACGACGCCCAGCTGACCCAGCGCCTGAACCAGGAAGCCGCCGCGGCCCTGGCCGCCGGTCGCCGCGCCGGTCTGAACATCTCGGAGGAACATGCGATCAGCTGGATCACCTCCAACGCCGCCCGCTCCATCGGCCTGGGCGACGAGACCGGCTCGCTGGAAGCCGGCAAGCGCGGCGACGTCGTGATCTGGAGCGCCAATCCGTTCTCGATCTACGCCCGCGCGGATCAGGTCTTCATCGACGGCTCCCTGACCTTCGATCGCTTCGATGCGCGCTATCAGCCCGTGTCCGACTACGAGCTGGGCCAGCCCGGCTTCGGCATCGCCGCCGCCAACATCGCTCCGGGAGCCCGCTGATGCGCCGTCTCGCCCTTATCTCGCTGACGGCTCTCGCGCTGTCGGCCATGCCGGCCCTCGCCCAGGTGACGGCCATCACCGGCGGTCGCGTCCTGACCGGAACCTCCGTCATCGAGAACGGCACGGTCGTCATCGACGGCGGCCGGATCGTCTCGGTCGGCGCCGGCGCGGCCCCCTCCGGAGCCCGCGTCATCGACGCGACCGGCAAGGTGGTGACTCCCGGCTTCGTCGCGGTCGATTCCGGTCTCGGCCTCAGCGAGATCTCCTCGGTGGCCGGCTCGGACGATCAGTCGAACAACGCCAACACCATCTCGGCCTCCTTCGACGTCAGCTACGGTCTGGACCCCTGGTCCATCGCCATTCCGGTGGCGCGTCTGGGCGGCATCACCCGCGCCATCGTCGTGCCCAACCATCCGGGCGGCTCGGGCGGGCACCAGCATCAGGACGACTCGGACTTCGCCGGCGCGGGCGACGGCGGCTTCCAGTCGCCGGGTCTGTTCGCGGGCACGGCCTCGGTCATCCATCTGGCTGCCGGGACCGACATCCTGGTCAAGCCGCGCGTGGCCATGGTCGCGCCGTTCGGCGAGGCCGGAGCGGGCATCGCGGGCGGGGCGCGCGGCGCCCAGTTCACCCAGTTCAAGGAGACCCTGCACGAGGTCCGTCTGTATGCCCGCAATCGCGGCGCCTACGACCGGGCGGCCTTGCGGGACCTCTCCCTGTCGCGCGCGGATCTGGAGGCCCTGATCCCCGTCGTGAACGGCGAACTGCCCCTGATCGTCACGGTGCATCGCGCCGCCGACATCCAGCAGGTCCTGCGTCTGGCCCGCGAGGAGGGCCTGAAGCTGATCCTCGACGGCGCCGAGGAGGGCTGGTTGGTCGCCGCCGACATCGCCGCCGCCAGTACGCCGGTCCTGCTCAACCCCATCTCCAACCTGCCTTCGAACCTGGAGATGCGGGCGGCGCGGATGGAGAACGCCGCGGCCCTGAACGCGGCCGGGGTCGTCATCGCCATAAAGGGCAATGAGGGCTCGGTCCACCGCGCGCGCGAGGCCCGCTACAACGCCGGCAACGCCGTCTCCCACGGCCTGCCGTTCGAGGCGGCCATCGCGGCCCTGACGGTCAACCCCGCGCGCATCTTCGGCATGGGCGGCCAGTTCGGCGAGCTTCGTGCGGGTGCTGCGGCCGATGTGGTCGTCTGGTCCGGCGACCCGCTGGAACCGATGTCTTCGGTGACGACGGAGTTCATCAACGGCCAGGAACAGTCCCTGACCAGCCGCCAGCATCTGCTGCGCGACCGCTATCGCAACGGCGGGCGTGCGGAGGGCGGCATGCCGGTGGCCTACCAACAATAGGGTCCTTCTCCCCTTGCGGGAGAAGGTGGCCGAGCGAAGCGAGGTCGGATGAGGGGTGACTCCCGGCACTGCCGGTGAGCCGTCCGCTCGTCCGACCTCGTTTGCGTCTTCGTACCCCTCATCCGTCGGGCTGCGCCCGCCACCTTCTCCCGCAAGGGGAGAAGGGGTAGATCGCATCCATGCCCTCGCCCCGCCTCTTCATCGACGCCGATGCCTGTCCGGTGAAGGACGAGGTCTATCGCGTGGCCGAACGCTATGGGCTGCAGGTCTTCGTGGTCTCCAACGGCTGGATCAACACCCGCCGCGAGACGTGGATCGAACAGGTCGTCGTCGACGCCGGCCCCGACATCGCCGACGACTGGATCGCCGAACGGGCTGGGTCCGGCGACATCGTCATCACCCAGGACATCCCCCTGGCCGACCGCTGCCTGAAGGCCGGGGCCCAGGCGCTGAAGTCGAACGGCCAGCCCTTCACCCCGGACTCCATCGGCTCGGCCCTGGCCGGGCGAATGGTGGGCGAGCATCTGCGGTCCATGGGGGTGGCCACCTCCGGCCCGCCGCCGTTCGGACCCAAGGATCGCTCGGCCTTTCTTCAGGCGCTGGACCGGGCCGTGGTCATGGCCAAACGAGTGGTCCGGTGACCGTCATCCCCGAGAGCGAGCTGGAGTTCCGCTTCTTCCGCTCCGGCGGGCCGGGCGGCCAGAACGTCAACAAGGTCTCGACCTCGGTCCAGATGCGGTTCGACGCGAAGAACTCGCCGTCCCTGCGCGATCCCGTCCGCGAACGGCTGATGAAGCTGGCGGGCAGTCGGCTGACGCTGGACGGCGTCATCGTCATCACCGCCGTCCGCTTCCGCACACAGGACCGCAATCGCGTCGACGCCATCGAACGGCTTCAGGAGATGGTCGACAAGGCCTCCATCGCCCCGACCTTCCGTGTACCGACGAAACCCACGCGCGCGTCGAAGGAGCGTCGCCTTCAGGCCAAGTCGGGCCGATCCGCGATCAAGAGCGGGCGCGGCAAGCCTTCGCTGGATTAAGTCTCTTAACGACAGCTTTGCGGGAACAACGGTCTGGCTTGGCCATTCTGTTCGGTAACACTCATTTCCGCGGAGAGACTGGCATGCGCGTACCGGCCCTGGCGATTGTTGGATGTGTGGTTCTGGCGGGATGCAACAACCCCATGCCGGAACAGGATCGGCCCAACCCAGGAACCACCGGAACCCCCGCCCGGATCGCGACGGCGCAGAACGGCAACGTCCAGAACGGCGATCAGGCGGCGATCAACGCCACCCCCCAGGTCTCCCTGACCGAGCAACAGCGCGCGGAACTGCGCGAACTGGCCAAGAGCTATATCGACGACGCGGCGGCCGAGAACACGCAAGGGTTCACCGCCGTCTCGGGCGTCCAGGACGAGGTCGTGGCCCTGCAGCCGACCCAGGTCCACAACTGGACCGTCCAGCTGCAGCGCGGCCAGAGCTACCGGATCATCGGCGGTTGCGACAACGAATGCACCGACATGGACTTCGAGCTGCTGGACTCGAGCGGCAAGATCATCGAGCGGGACACCCTTCCGGACTCCTTCCCGATCATCAACGTCACGCCCCAGTCGGCGGGCGCCTATACCGTCCGGTTCCTGATGAAGACCTGCACCATCGCCCCCTGCTACGCGGCCGGGCGTCTGTATCACCAGACGGGATCGACCACGGCGCCCGCGCGGGCGTCCAACGCGGCCTAGGGTCCGGACTCATTTGGCCCAATAGGCGACGGTGGCGGCGATGAGGACGCTGGAGAGGAAGTTCGCGGCGAGTTTGTCGTAGCGTGTCGCGATACGCCTGAAGTCCTTGAGCCTGGCCCATAGGCGTTCGACGGTGTTCCTCTGTCGGTAGGCGACGACGTCGTAGGGGATGGGCCGCTTGCGCGAGGTCGTGGTCGGGATGACGGCCTCGGCGCGTCGTTCGGCCAGTCGCCTTCGGAGGTGATCGGCGTCGTAGCCGCGGTCCGCCAGCAGCCTTGCGAACGGTCCGGCCGCCTCGATCAGGGCGTGGGCCATGGTGATGTCGTTGGTGTTGCCGGCGCTGAGCAACAGCACACGGGGTCGCCCTCGATCGTCCACGAGGCCGTGGATCTTGGTCGTGCGGCCGCCTCTGGAGCGGCCTATGCCCTGGACGAAGCCCCCCCTTTTGCGCCCGCCGCCGAGCGATGGGCCTTGACCGAGGTGCTGTCGATGGCGGCCGAGGAGTAGATGCCGCTGTGGCCGGTCAGGGCCTTGAAGATGTCGTGCCAAACGCCCTGCCGGCTCCAGCGATTGAAGCGGTTGTAGACCGTCGTGTATGGCCCGTACTCCGGCGGGCAGTCCCGCCAGCGCGCGCCTGACTGCAGCATGTGCACGATGCCCGACAACACGCGGCGATCATCGACCCTGCGCGCCCCTCGCCGTCCCGTCGGAAGGTGCGGCTCGATCCGCGCCCAAGCTTCGTCGTCCAGCCAGTAAAGCTTCCGCATCCAAGGCTCCCTTCCAGAAGCCTTGAATCAGAACGCCAAACTCACCGCCAGACCTTATTGAGTACGGACCCTAGCGGGGGCCGCGCTCCATCATCTGCTGCAACGGCGTGCGGGGCAGGGTCGCCAGGTTCAGGACCCCGTCCCGGTCCGTGTCCAGCGCCATGAACCAGCGCTCCGTCGCCCGGGCCCATTCCTCGGCCGTGACGGTCTGGTTGGTGTCCAGGTCGGCGGCCTTCACCGGCTGCGGATAGTTGAAGAAGCCGGCGGCGGCGATCGGTCCATAGGCCATGGGCCCGGTGGGCAGACGCTGGCGCTGGCCCCCGCGACGCTGCTGGGGCGCGGCCGGTTCGGCCAGATTCATGGCCCCGCCGCCGCCGAAGCCCTGCGGCGGACGACCCGGTCCCCGACCGCCTTGCAGACCCGGCAGACGACCGCGGGCCTCGGCCAGGTCGATCTCATAGGCGGAGATCTCGTCGGGCGTCAGACGGCCGTCGCGGCGGGTGTCCAGGGCGCGGAACTGGCGCTGTCCGTCGGCGCTGAACTCCTCGAACGTCAGACGACCGTCGCCGTCCCTGTCCGCGCCCGTGAACCAGGTCGCGACCGGCCAGGGCTGGCCGGGTTCGGAGAAGAACAGCTCGCCGAAGGGGCTGACGAACAGGCCGGGCCGGGGCCCCGGCGGGCCGCCCGGTCCCCTCGGTCCGCCCGGACCGGAGGCGCAGGCCGAAAGGGCGACGAGGCCGAGGGCGACGAGGGCGAGACGCTTCATGGGGATGTCCGGGGAGGGGGAGACGGAAGGAAATCAGGCGCCGGGTCGGGCGGGGGCGGCGGGCGTCGCCGGGGCGGGCGGCTCGGAGGATTCCGGCGGGGCCTCGCGGAAACGGACGGCGGCGATCAGCCCGGCCTCGTCCAGCCCGACCTGCCACTGGGTCGCGGCGTTGTCGAACAGGACCAGGAACTCGCCGACGCCGCCGTTGGCGCCGAGCGGCTCGATCGACTGCACCTCGCCATAGCCCCGGATCACGCGGCTGTAGTTCGCCAGCCGGGTGTTCAGCTGGGCCGCCACGCCGGGCGTGAACAGCTCCTCGTCGATCTCGGCGGCGCGAAACTGGTCGATCACGGCGCGCAGGGCGCCTTCGGCCATCTGGGCGTGGGAGGCGGCCGGACCGGCCGGCGCCGGGGCGATGGGCGGGGCCGGCGTGGGGGCCGCGGCGGGGCTGTCGAAGGTGTTGGGCAGGGTGGCCGCCGCTCCGGCGGACGGCGCCAGGGAGCGGCTCTGGTTCAGCGACTGCGTGGGCGAGGGCGTCGTCTGGGCCAAAGCGGGGCCGGACAGGGCGATGAGGATCAGGGCGAGGGCGGTCGTCTTGAGCGAGGTCATGCGAACTCCGGGAGCGTCAGCCCAGTATCCGGGGCCAAAGCGACACAATGAGGGCGGCGGCCGAGAGGCTTGTTGCGGCGATGACGCAAACGGCCAGCCAGACGGGGGTCTTCTCCCGCTCGACGACAACGGTCTGGGCCTGAGGCGGATCCTGCACCAGCCGCGACAGGGCGCGGGCCCCGCCCAGCAGTTCGCGCAGGCCGTCGCGCACCTGGGCCTTCGGACCCAGTTCGCGGGTGATCCAGCGTTCCACGACCGGCTGGGCCGCGGCCCACAGGTCGTGGTCGGGGTTCAGCCGACGCGCCACCCCCTCGACCGAAACCATGGTCTTCTGCAGCAGGATCAGCTCGGGCCTGAGGTGCATGTCGAACAGGGCGGTGATCTCGAACAGCTGGCCCAGCAGCCGGCCCATCGAGACCTGCGACGCCTGTTTGCCGATGACGGGTTCTCCCACCGCGCGCAGGGCCTGGGCGAAGGCCTCGACCGAATGGTCCGGCGGCACGTATCCGGCCTCGAAATGCACGCGGGCGATGCGCGGATAGTCCCGCGTCAGGAAGCCCCAGAGGATCTCCGCCAGGTAGCGCCGCTCCCCCGGTCCCAGCCGCCCGACGATGCCGTAGTCGACCGCCGTCAGCTCCGCCGGCGCCGAGGCGAACAGATTGCCCTCGTGCAGGTCGGCGTGAAACGCGCCGTAGTCGAGCGCCTGGGTCAGGAAGGCGCGCACGACGTTGTCGGCCAGGGCGTCCTTGTCCAGCCCCGGCTGTTCGATCGCCGCCGGATCGGTCATGGGCAGGCCGGGCGCCCATTCCAGGGTCAGCACCCGCTTGCCGACCCCGTCCCAGACCACCTTGGGCGCCGACATGTGGCCGCCGTCGGCGCGGGCCTTGTCCATGATGTCGCCGAGCTCGGAGGCGGCGGCCGCCTCCAGCCGCATGTCCAGCTCCAGGTTCATCGACCGGGCCACGGTCTCGACGAAGGCCTGGGGCTCCAGCCGGCGCGACAGGGGAACCAGCCGGTGGACCAGTCCGGCCGCCAGCCGCATGGAATCCAGCCCCTGCACCACCCGTCGTTCGACGCCGGGGCGCAGCACCTTGACCGCGACCTTGCGCCCATCCGCCAGCCAGGCGGGGTGAGCCTGGGCCAGCGACGCCGCCCCGATGGGATCGCCGAAATCGGAGAACAGGCTCTCGACCGGCCGCCCCAGCGACCGCTCGATCTCGCGCCGCGCCTCATCGGTCGGGAAGGGCGGCAGCTTGTCCTTCAGCCGGCCCAGATCGCGCGCGAACTCGATGCCGAAGATATCGGCGCGGGTGGCCATGACCTGACCCAGTTTGATCGCCACCGGCCCCAGGGTCTCGAACGCCCGACCCAGCCTCTGGCCCGGCCGTCCGTCCCGCCCCTCGCGCCCGGCGAACAGATGCACGAACCCGGCGACGGGCCGCGCCCAGCCGGGCAGCATCGGGGTGATCTCGCGCGGGATCAGGGCGTCATGCTTCGCCAGCGCCCCGCCCCAGCGGATCAGCCGCCAGGTCGCGCCGATGGGATCGCGCACGGGTACGGTCGGCGGCGGGGCCGGTGCGACCCGGTATGAGGCGGGAAAGCTCAGACCGCCCACCCGAAGTGAATGGCGGCCACTCCGCCCGACAGGTTGGTCACGGCGACGCGGCTGAAACCGGCCTCCTCGATCATTCCCTTGAAGGTCGCCTGGTCGGGGAAGCGGCGGATGCTCTCGACCAGGTACTGATAGCTGTCGCGATCCTTGGCCACCCACTCGCCGATCCGGGGGATCGCGTGGAAGGACCAGGCGTCATAGGCCTTCCTCACCGCCTCGGCGGGGGGGCGCGAGAACTCCAGGCACAGGAACCGCCCGCCGGGCTTCAACACGCGCCGCGCCTCCTTCAGGGCCACGGCGATGTCGGCGACGTTCCTGATGCCGAAGCTGATCGAATAGGCATCGACCAAGGCGTCGGGGATCGGCAGGGCCATGGCGTCGCCGACGGTCCAGATCATCTCCGGCTCTCCGCCCTTCTGCACCCCCGCCAGGATCATCTCGGCGTTGTAGTCCAGCACGATGACCGAGGCGTCCTCGCCGCCGCGCCGTTCCTGCGCGCGCCGCGCCATCCTGGAATAGCGCCGCGCCATGTCGCCGGTGCCGCCCGCGACGTCCAGGATGGTCTCGCCCGGACGGGGGTTCAGCTTGGCGGCCGCCGCATCCTTCCACAGCCGATGCACGCCCCCGCTCATCAGGTCGTTCATCAGGTCGTAGTTGGACGCCACGCTGTCGAACACGCCGCGCACCATCCGCACCTTCTCGCGCGCATCCACGTCGCGAAAACCGAAGGAGGAGGTGTCGCCCGACGAGTGCGGACCAAAGGGGGAGGCGGTCATGGCAGCGGTCTAGCGCTTCGCAGGCGCGGCGTCATCCGTGCGGTTGGACGCATCGCGATCCAGCTTCGCCAGAGCGCGATCGTAGAGCCGGACCAACCCCTCCTCGCTCGCCACGACATCGCTCAGATGCAGTTGCCCGGTCGCGATGGCGGCGCGCACGCCCTCTCCGCTTTCCAGCGCGGACAGCACGCCCGGCGTCCCCGCGATGAAGCCCTGGCTCATGTCGGCCAGGGTCCCCTGCGCCTTGTAGATATCGGCCAGCAGGAACAGGTCCTCGATCGGCATTTCGGCCAGCAGGTCGCCGGTCTCGGCGCTGCGCCACACCGCGTCCCTCAGGGGCGCGACGTGGATGCCGGTCCGGAACACCTCGCGATAGGCCTGCATCGCCTTGTCCTGCGTCGGCTCTCCCTCGGCCGCCGTCCCGAAGGCCGCGTGGAGACGACGATGATGGGGCAGAATGAAGTCGGACACCAGGATGGCCCGGTTGGCGCGGATCTCCGCGATGAAGTAGCCGCGCACCTCCGCCACCTCGGCGGCCGTCCGACGTCGATCCGCCCAGTCCGTCAGCATCAGGGCCAGCACGACCGAAAAGACGATCAGCACGCTCTCGAACGCCGCGCGCGGCAGCCATCGCCGCCAGCGACCGAAGGGCTTTCTGACCGGATGCGGGGGCGGTTCGGCGTCGCTCATGCCGCGACGGTGCCCCGAAACCGGCGGCCTGAAAAGGTCAGGCGTTCGGCGCGCGCGGCCGGGGCACGCCCAGATCCTTCATCACGTTCCGCATGGCGCCGTAACAGCCGCAGGACGCCTTCTCCAGCGCCTGCCGATCCAGCACCTCGACCCAGCCGCGTCCGCGCCGGATCAGCTTCTGGCCTTCCAACTCGGCCCCCACCTCCGACACGGTGGCGCGACGCACGCCCAGCATGCCGGCGATGTCGGACTGGGTCAGGTCGAACCGGTCGGAACTCGCCCGGTCGTGCAGGGTCAGCAGCCAGCGCGCCAGACGCTCGTCCAGACGGTGCTGGGCGTTGCAGGCGGCGGTCTGCTGCACCTGGGCGAACAGGCTTTCAGTGAAGCGCGACAGGGCGTTCCGCATGCTCGGGCTGTCGCCCAGAACCTCGGAGAAGACATCGCCGGGGCAACAGGCGGCCGATCCCTCGATCTGGGCGATGGCGCGGGACGAGGCGCGGGCGTTCATCGGCCCGCAGGTGACCCCGACCAGGCCTTCGCGGCCGATGGCGGCGGTCTCGACCATCTTGTCCTCGGGCAGGACGGTCATCAGGGACACCACCCCGTTCAGCGGGAACCAGACCTGATCCACCGCCTCCCCGGCGTCATAGATCATCTGACCCTGGTAGAAGGTCTTTTCCGCCAAGTGCGGCTCCAGACGGGCGCGGTCGGCGGCGTCGAGCGAAGCGATCCAGAGATTGGTCATGATGATCCTTCCGTTCGAATAGCGACGCTTTCCAACGCCCGGGTTCCGATGTGCGTTCCCGTACCGAACCGAGTGTCCAATAGGTGACGTAGCGGCGCCTTGCGGGCGCACGGCGGGCGCGTTAGGCCCGAGGACAGGAGATTTTCGCATGGCCCGACCGACCCTCGCCCCCGCCGACGCCGCAAAGGATCTGACCGGCTGGTCCGTGTCGTCCGGCGACCGTCCGGCCATCGAACGGGCGCTGAAATTCGTCGACTTCA
The DNA here is from genome assembly GCF_041893865.1 of Brevundimonas staleyi. GTDB lineage: Bacteria > Pseudomonadota > Alphaproteobacteria > Caulobacterales > Caulobacteraceae > Brevundimonas > Brevundimonas staleyi. The sequence continues at coordinate 42,787 of NZ_CP169082.1, read as the reverse complement.
ACACCGCCTTCGCCTTCATGACGCGGGTCGCGCTGAAGGCCGAAACGATGGACCATCACCCCGAATGGTCGAACGTCTACAACAGGGTCACGGTGTTGCTGACCACCCATGACGCGGGCGGCGTCACCGATCTCGACACGACGATGGCGCGCTTTATCGACGACGCCGCGAAAGCCCTGGGAGGGGAATGAGAATGAGCAGGACCGGACGCGTCGCGGGCAAGGCCGCGCTGATCACGGGCGGCGCACAGGGCCTGGGCGAGGCCATCGCCTGGATGCTGGCGCGCGAGGGCTCGAAGGTCGCCATCTCCGACATCAACGGCAAGGGCGCCGAGGATCTGGCCGCCCGCATCAACGCCGAAATCCCCGGCGCCGCCTCCGCCTACGCCCATGACGTTGCCTCGGAGGATCAGTGGATCGACGTCGTCGCCCGTGCGACCGCCGACATGGGCGGGCTGTCCATCCTGGTGAACAACGCCGGTGTCGGCGACGTCCTCCTGTTCGCGGAGCAGGACACGACCGAGAACTGGCAGCGGCAGTACGAGATCAACCTCCGCTCGGTCATGTTCGGCTGCAAGCACGCCATGCCGCACTTGCGCGCCTCGGGCTCGGCCTCGATCGTCAACATCTCCTCGATCGCGGGTCTGGCCGGCGCGCCGGGCATGGGCGCCTACAACGCCACCAAGGCGGGCGTCTGGATGTATACCAAGACCGTGGCGCTCGAGGCGGCCAAGATGGACTGGAACGTCCGCGTCAACTCGGTCCACCCGGTCTTCATCAAGACCGCCATCCTGGACCCCTTCGTCGCCATGGCCGGCGGCGACGAACAGAAGGCCCACGAACGCCTCGCCCGCGGCATCCCGCTGAAGCGGATCGGCGAACCGAACGACGTGGCGTATTGCGTCCTCTACCTCGCCTCCGACGAAGCGAAGTTCATCACCGGCGCCGAGTTCAAGGTCGATGGCGGCATGACCGCTCAATAACGGAGATCCCTCTCCCCTTGCGGGAGAGGGAGACGGCGCACGAGCGCGCAGCGATCGTCCTTGAGCCGACGGGTGAGGGGTGAAATTCACTCTGGCCGGGTGAGCGCTGGACGCATCGCGTCTGCATCCCCGTACCCCTCATCCGTCGGGCTTCGCCCACCACCTTCTCCCGCAAGGGGAGAAGGAACTGGTTCGAGTTGGCAAAGCATCGCCGGAATCCTTCAGCGAAATCAAAGTCCCGACCTTTTGAGACCCGTTTTCCTTACCGCTCCCGAAAGCGGGCGCATAATCGCGCGAACACCCCTCAACCCCCGGAGGCATTCGCAAAACCACACCCGAACGCTTCGGACTCTTCGGACTCTTCGGACGCTTCGGACGGTGTTTTGGAGTCCGGCTACAGCAGATCCACCGGCAGGATCTGGCTGGCCAGAAGCGTCTCCATCCCCTTCCAGCGATCCGGCCCTTGGGCCTCGACCCAGGCCTGCACCGTGTCGCGGCCGAGCCCATAGTTGATGATGTAGCTGCGATAGGTCTCGATGAACCGAACCCGCTGGGCCGCGCGCTCCGGCGTCGTCAGCATGTATTTCGACAGGCGGGCGATGGTCTCCTCGCGGTTCACCCGGCCCGACAGATAGTCGTCGGCGATGGTGTATTCCGCGCGCGCCAGCTGGCGGACCAGGGCGTTCAGCTCGTCCTTTTCATGCACCGGCGCGCCCGTCAGACCGGCCAGCGGCAGCAGGACGGTCCGCTCGAAGGTCTCGGCCTCGTCGCCCGGGAAGGCCAGGTCGATGCCGTAGTTGGCGCTGCCCTCGGCCACGAAGGACATGGGCGAATACAGGGGATAGACGCTCATCTCGACCCAGCCGCGATCCACGACGAAGGTCTTTTCCAGCAGGGCGTTATAGACGTGGTGGCCGGGGTAGCCCTCGTGGCAGCCCAGGTCGATGGCCCGGTCGGTGAAGATCGGCTGGTCGGTGTTGATCTCGATCTTGGAGGCCGCATCGCCCTGGAAATAGTTGTAGCCGGACCAGGGCTTGTCGGTGACGAAGGCCAGGGTGAACCGCTCGTTGGCGGGCAGGCGGATGTGGCGGATCGTGCGGGCGCGGCACTCGGCGATGGCGGCGTCCATCACGGCCTGCAGCCGGTCGGTGGGGATGACGAACTGGTTCCGGAAGGTCGCGACCCGCGTCGCCAAGGGGCCGGTGCCCGGCACCAAGGCGTCGATCCGCGTCAGGATGGGGTCGTAGTCGGAAAGCGGCTTCAGCTCCGGCCGAACGCCGAACAGGGCATAGGCCTCGTCGGCGAAGCTCATCCGCTCCCCGCCGATCATCCGCAGACGGGCGGAGGCGGCCGAGACATGGGCCAGCAGATAGGCCTTCCGCTGCACCACGGCCGGCTCGGCGCCCGCCGCCGACAGGGCGTTCAGCCGCTGGGTCAGGGAGGCGGCGCCCTGGATCAGGGCGGGCACGTCGCGGGGGCTGGCCTTGGCCTCTTCCGCCCAGGCCGCCGGGCCGTAGTAGGCGTCGACATAGCCGGGCTCCCGCTCGCCGATCTCGAGGATCAGATGGACATAGTCCTCGGCCACCGCGTCCAGACTGTCGCCGGACGGATCGGGCGCCGGGGTCGTCGCGCAGGCGGCGACCAGCATCAGGGGCAGGGCGAGGGCGGCGAGAAACAGGCGACGCATCGGGGCTCTCCGGAAGATCGCCGGCACGCTAGGCCGGGGCCTCGCCTTCGCCAAGCGCTTACAGGCCCAGTTCCGGGATTGAGGCGAGCCGCGACCTGCTGTAAGGCCCTTCGTCCGGCCGCGAGGCCCGGCGACGCACCCGTAGCTCAGCTGGATAGAGTGCTGCCCTCCGAAGGCAGAGGTCACAGGTTCGAATCCTGTCGGGTGCGCCATTCTTCCCAGACCGTGTCGTCTACTCCAGATCGGTCTGGATCCATTCCGGCGAGTGGTGGATGTCGATCGTCTGGAGCCGGCCGGGGCCGAGGTTCTCGAACCGGTGCGGCACGCCCCTGGGCCCCAGCACCACCTCGCCGGCCGAGGCTTCCAGCACCGCGTCCCCGACGAAGAACCGAGCCCGGCCCTGAACGATCACGAAGGTCTCGTCATAGGGGTGGACGTGCAGCCGGGGGCCGATCCCGACCTCGTCCGTGCCATAGGCCAGGACGGTGACGGCCGATCCGAGGTCGAGGCCCGGGACCGAACCCTTCCAGGGGCCGTCCTTGTCGGGATCGAACAGGCGGGACTTCGATGCGGGACGGCCGTCGGGCGGCGTGTTCGCGGGGTCGAAGTCCTGGCGCGCCACGGCTCAGTCCAGCCCGTCCTCGGTGACGACGAAGGCGCGGCCTTCGGCGCGGGCGGCGGCGGCGAGGTCGTTCTGGACCAGATGCCAGCGGCGCAGGCGCTCGAAGTCGATCGCGTGCTGGGGCGCGGCGTCCAGCCAGTCGGTGAAGGCGCGCTTGGCCTGTTTGTACTGGGGCGCGGTCGGGTCCGGCACGGGCGGGACCTGGGGCAGGCGGCTGGCGACATCCGAGGGAATGGGGAAGTCGCCGGAACTGGTCGTCAGGATCATGGCGGGGCTCGCTGGGGAGGAGAGTCTTTCGCCATTTAGACAGGCCCGGGCGTCCGGCGCCACCTTTCGGCGCGAACGGCGTTCCGGCAGGAGCGCCCTGATATGGCCAAGCTCTTGGGGCTGGTGAGGGCGAGAGGGAGACGACATCATGATCCGGACCCAAATCCTTGCGGCCTTCGCCGTTCTGGCCCTGACCGCCGGCGCGGCCCAGGCGCAGAAGCCGACGGGTCAGGCCCACGCCGCCGACCGGGCCGACCAGCTGCTGAGCCAGGCCCAGCCCGCCACCCCGACCGTCAACGACGGCGAGGCCTATCACCGCGCGGACGATTCCGAGCAAGACCCGGCCGAGGTCCGCACGACCCAGGCGCTGAACGACGAGATCGCCTCGCGCAATCAGCTGGCCCAGAACCAGGAAGACGCGGATCGGGCCCGGTACGAGGAGACGGTGACCGCCTCGACCCAGGCCCAGCTGGCCTATGAGGCGGATGTCCGCAGGTCCCAGGCCGCCCAGAGCGACTGGGAGGCGGAACAGGCCCGCTGGCAGGCCGAGCGCGCCCGCTGGGAGGCCGATGTCCGCGCCTGCGAGGCGGGTAACCGCAGCCGCTGCTCGACGCGGGTCCGCTAGAGCGCGACCTCCCGGCGCGAGGCGTGGCTGCGGAGGCCGGCGTCCAGCACCTCCATGAGCTGGAGGGCCTGCCGGGCCGTGACGGGCGGCGGGCCTTCGCCACGCAGGGCCGAGGCGACGCCGGCGTAGAAGGCTTGGTAGTTCCCGGCCGGGCCGGGGGCGGGCGTGCGTTGGCTGGTCTCGCCGTCGACGAAGGTCGCGGGCCTGGGATCGACACCCCAGCCGGGGGCGCCCACGACCATGCCGGACTTGGACTGGTCTTCCTGCACGTCGAGGCCGGACTTTAGCCAGCTGCCCTTCGTGCCGTGGACGGCGAAGCGGACGTCGGGCGCGGCCGAGACCATGGCGGCGTTCAGGATCACCCGCCTGTCGGGATAGCGCAGCACGGCATGGGCCCAGTCGGGGGTCTGGCCGCCGGGGCGCTGGATGGCGAGGTCGCAGGTGATGGCCTCAGGGCTTCCGAACAGGGTCAGGATCTGGTCGACCAGATGGGGGCCGAGGTCCATCCAGACGCCGTCGCCGTCGTTCTCTCGCCAGCGATCGCGGACCAGGGGGCGGTGGCGGTCGTAGCGGCTCTCGACCGTCACGACCAGGCCCAGACGGCCGGAGGCCAGCTCGGCCTGGAGGGCGAGGAAGTCGGCGTCCCAGCGGCGGTTCTGGAAGACGGACAGGAGGACGCCTGTCTCCTCCGACAGCTCGACCAGACGCCGGGCGCCGGCGAGGTTCAGGGCAAAAGGCTTGTCGACCACGACCGGCTTTCCGGCCTTGAGCGCCGCCTCGGCCTGTTCGGCGTGGAGGGCGTCGGGCGTGGCCAGGACGATCAGGCCGATGGTCGGATCGGCGAGGACGGACTCATAGGTCGGGACCACCCGGACGTCGGGCCAGACGGCGCGGACCTCGTCCGGGCGGCTGGACACGACGGTGTGTAGCTCGAGGCCGGGCTCGGCCGCGACCAGGGGCGCGTGGAAGGTCTTTCCCGCATTGCCGAAGCCGACAACGGCGACGTTGGTGGTCATTGGGAATCTCGGGAAAGTTGCGCTAGAATTCTCCTCCCTGTCGCGCAGCGATGGGGAGGTGGCGCGGCGCGGCTTCGCGCCGTGACGGAGGGGGCGACCGGGTGGCGGACGGGATCGGCTATCAGCGCGCGCGGGCTTTTAGGCGGAACCTGACTCCGCCCGAGGCGCGACTGTGGCGTTGTCTGAAAGGCGATCAACTGGCCGGGCTGGGATTTCGCAAACAGCACCCGATCGGTCCCTACATCCTCGACTTCTACTGCGCGGCCGCGAAGCTGGCGGTGGAGGTCGATGGCGGAACCCACTCCAACGACGCCCAGATCGCCCACGACGAGCGCAGGACGGCCTGGCTCAAGGGGAAGGGCGTCCGCGTCATTCGGGTGCGGGCCATCGCAGTTCGGGACGAACTCGACGGCGTTCTGGAGTTCATCGAGGGGGAGGCTCAGGGTCGGATCCAGTCTGGTCTTTGAGATCGCCTCGCCCCCTCCGTCACGGCCCCAAGCGGGGCCGCGCCACCTCCCCATGCTGCGCACGGGGAGGAGAAACGGAGCGTCACCCCGGGACCAGGCTCATGTCGCGGCGGGCCATCATCTTGTCGAACTCGCCCCAGACGCCGTCGGCGCCGTGCCAGTTTCCTTGCGTCGCGGCCTTGGAATATTCCGTGGCGCGGGCCTCGAAGAAGTTGGCGTGTTCGACGCCCGACAGCAGGGACTGCAGCCAGGGCAGGGGGTTTTCCTTGATGCCGTAGAGCTCGGGCAGCTTCAGCTGGCGCAGGCGCCAGTCGGCGATGAAGCGGATGTATTGCTTGATGTCGTCCGGCGTCATGCCGTTCACCTCGCCCGCCTCGAAGGCCAGGTCGATGAACTTGTCTTCCAGACCGACCACGGTGCGGCAGCATTCGACGATGTCGTCGGCGACGGCCGGGGTGACGCAGCCCGTTTCCTTGTTGAAGGCGTGGTAGAGCTTGATGATGCCGTCGCAGTGCAGGCTCTCGTCGCGCACCGACCAGGACACGATCTGGCCCATGCCCTTCATCTTGTTCTGGCGCGGGAAGTTCATCAGCATCGCGAACGAGGCGAACAGCTGCAGCCCCTCGGTGAAGCCGCCGAACATGGCGAGCGTCCGGGCGATGTCGGCGTCCGTCTCGACCCCGAACTGGCCCATGTAGTCGTGCTTGTCCCGCATGGCCTCGTATTCCATGAAGGCGCCGAACTCGCTCTCGGGCATGCCGATGGTCTCGAGCAAGAGGGCGTAGGCCGCGATGTGGATGGTCTCCATGTTGGCGAAGGACGACAGCATCATCTTCACCTCGGTCGGTTTGAACACCCGACCGTATTTTTCCATGTAGTTGTCGGCGACCTCGATGTCCGACTGGGTGAAGAAGCGGAAGATCTGCGTCAGCAGGTTGCGCTCCTTGTCGTTCAGGTTCGCCGCCCAGTCCTTGCAGTCCTCGCCCAGCGGCACCTCTTCGGGCATCCAGTGGACCTGCTGCTGCTTCTTCCACATGTCGAACGCCCACGGATAGCGGAACGGCTTGTAGGCGGCCGAGGGGGTCAGCAGGCCGGCCTTGGCAGGCGTGATGATCGTGTGCGCGTTCATGGGAGGAGACCGGAATCCGAGCGGTGAAAAGGACTGGGGCCAGTGAACCCCAGAATCGCCCTAATTGCTACCGGTTGATGGTTAACGATCCCCAGCATCAACATCTTGTGTGGATCAGGGGATGATTTGGCACTGTTTCCGAATTTGGAGTGCCAACGTGCCAACGTGCCACGGTCTATGATGTCGAAGGCGGGGGCGTGTCGCCGAGAGCGTCGAGGCGACGCAGATAGGCGGCGCGCAGATGATCGACGTCGCGGAACAGTTCGCCCTCCGCCTCGGCCCGGTCGCCGCAGCGATCCATCCGTTCCAGCACCCGGATCCAGGCCAGGGATTGCTGGGGCCGCCCCATGGCCGCCTCTTCCGAGGCCTTGCGAAAGGCGAAGCGGCGCAGGATGTGCGGCCGGGGCTCGAACAGGAGGCCGAACTCCTCGGCCCCTTCGTCCGACATCACCTCCAGCATCTCGTCGCCGACGGCGCGCGCGGCGGCGCGCCGACGCTCCAGAACGTCGTCCTGACGCCGCCACTCAAACTGAGCGATGCGACGTCGGAGGGTTCGCAGGGAGATGCCGTAACGTTCGGCGAGAACGGGAGCGGTGGCGCCCGCCCGATAGGCGTCGCGGATCTTCAACCAGATTTCGACGGGCGGCTCTGTGGATTGGGTCTGGGTCATGCGCCCAGTGTCGCCCAGCTCCTTGGTTGGGCAGGGAAGAAGGCTCTCAAAAGTCGCGGCCGTTGAATTCAAAGGCGTTCTGGGGCGATCCTTTGCCAACATCGGCGCGATGTTTGACAAGGAAGAGGCCCGCCCGCGTTCGCTCGGGCCTCTCGAAGGCGGGGCGAAGCGGTCAGGCGGTCAGACGCCGCCGCTGAAGCATCAGGGCCGCGGTGATCGTCGATCAGGAAGCGCCGACCACTGGACATGGGCGGCGGCGCGATTAACGGGGAAGCTTCACTGTTCGAGCCGACCCGGCATGACCGACACCGCCTCCCTGCCTCCCGTCCATCGGCGGCCCGGTTTCGCCGAGGCGATGCGGAACTCCACCCACGCGCCCCTGGCCCTGCTGGACCGCGATCCGGGCTTCTATCGCTGCATCGGCGACATCCCGACCTATGCGATGGGGGTGCTGGCCCTGCATCTGCACGCGACCGACCGGCTGCATCACCGGGGCCTGCGCGAGGCGGCCAGGGATCTGTTCAGCGCGGGGCGGGCCTCGGCCATCCTGAAGCGGATGCAGACCGCGGGGCTGATCGTCCCGCTGGACGATTTCCGGCAGGGGCGGCAGCGGCGGTACGGCCCGGCGCCGGAGATGGTCCGGGCGTTTCGCGCCGGTTACCTGATCGAACTGAACAGCCTGGCCGCGCTGGATCCGCGCGTCGGGCCGATGGTCGAGACGTTCGAGGCCTCCGATGTGTTCGCGCGGATCGTGGGCTTCCTGGCCATCCGCCATCTGGCGGCGCCGGCGCTGGATCAGGAGCTGATCGAGCCGTTGGGCGGGGTCGGGCGGCGGTCCATGGGGCTGTTCCTGGCCTACAGCCTGGCCGAGACGGCCTTCCGGGCCGGGCGCACGCGGGCGGAGGGGACGGTGGAGGTCAATCTGTCGGCCCTGGCGCGGCGGCTGGGAATCTCCCGCACCCATTCCCGACGAATCCTGACGATGTTGCAGGAGGCGGGGCTGGTGGAGGAGGGGGAAACGCCCAATTCGCTGATCCTGACGCCCGCCTTCGCCGACGCCTACGAACTCTATTTCCTGGGCATGTTCAGTATCTTGCTGGCCGCCGTGGGGTGCTGGGAGGGGTGAGGCGGAAGGCCTTCGACGGCGTCGTCGGCGCGAAAATCGTCCGAAACCGTACCAGAATTGTCCACTGGACATTGTTCGGCGAGGGGTGATCTTGGGCGCTCCACCAACGGGGGAACCTGGAAATGAAACTGCTTCTCGCAACCACGGCCATGAGCCTGCTCATGGCGGCCGGCGTCGTGGCTCCGGCCTCGGCCGAGGCCGAAACCGCTCCGTCCGAAACGCCGGTCTGGATGGCTTCGGTCATGTCGCTCGCCACCGACAGCGGTCTGTCGCTCGTCCAGGACGAGGATGACTGCGAAGACGAGGACGACGAAGAGGACGAGGACGAAGACGAAGACGACGAGGAAGACGACGAAGACGAGGACGAAGACGAGGACGAAGACGACTCGGACGATGAGGACGAGGACGAAGAAGACGACGAGTGCGACACCGAGGAGTAGGCCTGAAGGCCCGCTTCATCGGTTGAAGCTGGGGGCGGCGATCCGGGGGGATCGCCGCCCTTTCTCGTTTCAGGCGGCCCTGTTTGAGGCGGCGTGGGCCGTCTCGTCGAGGCGGAGCGTCAGGACGCGCACCCCCGTCTTCGTCACCGCCACCGTATGCTCGAACTGGGCCGAGAGCTTCCGGTCCGCCGTGACCACGGTCCAGCCGTCGTCCTCCGTGCGGACCGAGCGGACGCCCTGGTTCAGCATGGGTTCGATGGTGAAGGTCATGCCTTCCTTGAGCGTCATCCCCGAACCCGCCTTGCCGAAATGCAGGACCTGGGGCGCCTCGTGCATCTCGCGCCCGATGCCGTGGCCGCAGTAGTCGCGGACGACCGAATAGCCGGCGCGCTTGGCGTGCTGTTCGATGGCGTGGCCGATGTCGCCGAGGGTGGCGCCCGGTTTCACCACGCGGATGCCCTTCCACAGGGCCTCGTAGGTGGCGCGGACCAGTTTGCGGGCGGCCGGGCCGACGTTCCCGATCAGATAGGTCTTGGAACTGTCGGCGATGAAGCCGTGCTTCTCCAGGGTGATGTCCAGATTGACGATGTCGCCGTCCTTCAGGACCTCGTCCTTCGACGGGACGCCGTGGCAGACGACCTCGTTGATCGAGCAGTTCAGGACGAAGCCGTAGCCGTACTGGCCCTTGGACGCCGGGCGGGCCTTGAGGTCGTCGACGATGAAGGCCTCGACCCGGTCGTTGACCTCGAGCGTCGTCATTCCGGCCAGGGTCAGGCCGTCCAGATGGGTGAAGACCGAGGCCAGGAGGCGACCGGCCTCGGCCATCAGCTCGATCTCTTCAGGCGTCTTGGTCATGCGGCGACAGGAGGCGTTTCGACGCCCGCGGCCTTGAGCTCGCGCGCCATCAGCTCCTGAAAGCTGAGGCCGGGGTTGAGCTCGCACAGCATGCCCAGCCTGATCCAGAAGGCGGCCTGGGCGTTGATCGAGCGGCAGGACGCCTTCGACGCGCGACGCAGCTGTTCGTGCAGCTCGTCCTCGATGTTGACGATGCCCATGGGGCGGCTCCGCATATATGTTTCGTATGCGGCGTGTATATGCGAACCATGGCCCCGGCAAGGCGGCCGGACCGCTACTCCTTGATCTCGGCGACCAGGGTCCTGAGGCCCTCGGGGTTCAGCGTCGCCCACAGGATCAGCGCCGTCAGCAGGGGGGCGATGGAATAGGCGACGTAGCGTCCGATGATGACGACCTGGGCCACGAAGGGATGGAGCGGCGGCTGGTCGGGGCGCATCGTCACCGTCATGGTCTCCGACGCCAGGTCGGGGCTCAGCATGGGGGCCAGATCGCCCCAGACGGACAGGGCGACGCTGACCATGAAGACCAGGCACAGGACCGGCACGGCGATGGCCGCCGCCCGCCAGAGACGCGCCACGCGCGGCGGGGCGATCATGAAGGCGGCCAGCAGCGGGAAGCCCAGCATCATGCGACGCAAGGATTCGCGGTCCATCGGCAGGCTGATGGGCTGACCGGCCTGGGTCAGGGGGGTGCCGACCATCCAGGCGCCGTCGGCGCCCGTACCGATCTCGCCCGTCAGGCCGAACAGGCGGAAGACCAGACCGGCCAGGGGCCGCAGCAGGCCGATGACGACGTCGGCGCCCCAGATCCACCAGAGCGGCAGAAGGACGATCAGGGAGAGGCCAGCCCACAGGGCGAAGCGGCGACGTTCGGCCTCTTCCGGCGTGCGGGCGGCCAGGCGCGACATCAGGCTCATGCCGCGACCTCCTTAGCCTGACGGTCGGCGGCCTCGCGCCGCGCCTGCCAGCGAGTCCAGAAGAAGAAGATCAGGAGGCCTTCCAGCCCGATCATGGCGTCCCACACATAGTGGTGGAAGAAGTCGAACACTTCCTGGGAGCCGCGCGACAGATAGAGCAGGCTGATGATGCGCAGGAGGTTGATGGTCTGGAGCGCGACGATGCCGGCGGCGGCGCCGATCAGGCCGTAGCGGAGCTTGCCCGGGAAGGCGATGATGGCGGCGCTGAGAAGGGCGCAGACCTCCACGGCGTTGCAGCCGGCCAGGACCTGAACCGCGCCCTTGCCGTCGTTGAAGCGCAGGATGGCGCCGTCGGCGATCACCCGGTTGTCGAACAGGTCGATCAGGAAGGCGCAGGCGTGGACCAGGCTGCGCGTGAAGGGGGCGACGAACATCCGCTCGGCCCAGGGCGTGGCCAGGACGCTGAACAGCGCCACGGTGATCAGGAGGAACAGGCCCAGATAACGGACGGCCGGCGACTTCAGCATTCAGACGGATCCCCTCGACGCGACGCCCCCCAAGGCCCGCCGGTTCGCTCTTTCATGACCGCCGACGCCGGGCAAGGGGCGCCGTGACCCTGCGACCGGGAACCGCATCGACCAAACAGGGGTTTTCACGACGCCGGCCGAGCGTCGGGGGTCTCGGTTTGCTGAGCGCCCTGCTATGGCCCGCTCGCCCCGTCGCCCCCCTCCGGGCGGCGGGGCTCCTTGTATAAGGTGGGTCGAAACGCGGGGGCGACGATGGCCGGCGAGTATCTGGTCTATGGGGCGGTGGGGTCCGGTTCCGTGCCGGTCGAGGCGGCCCTGACCCTGATCGGCGCGCCCTATCGGGTCGAGGAGATCGTCACCTATGAATCGGAAGGGGAGCGGCGGCGAATGGCCCCGCACAATCCGATGCGTCAGGTTCCGGTCCTGGTGACGCCGGACGGTGAGACGATCACCGAGAGCGCGGCCATCCTGATCTGGCTGGCGGAACGGCATCCGGAGGCGCGGCTGGCCCCGCCGCCCGGCGATCCGATGCGGGCCCAGTTCCTGAGATGGATGTGTTTCATTCCGGCCTCGATCTATTCGATCTACTGGACCCGCGACGTGCCCTCGCGCCTGGTCGGGGACGATCCGCAGGCGCAAGCCGAGCTGCTGTCGCGGACGCAGACGCGGATCTCGGACTGCTGGGCGGCGATGGAACGCCAGATCGAGCCGGCGGGCGACTTCCTGCTGGGCGACACGGTGTCGGTGCTGGACCTCTATATGGCGGTGGTCAGCCGTTGGCGGCCGCTGAGGCCCCGGTTCCATGAGGTCGCGCCGAGGCTGGGACAGGTGGCGCGACGGGTCGACGCCCTGCCGCAGCTCAAGGCCTTCTGGGCCGAACGGTTCGCCTTCGAAGGCGACTACGCCGACTGAGGCGGAACCCCGGAGACCGGGCGGCCGTTTTCAGACCCTTGTTCCAAGGGCGCCGCTTCCGATGTCAGACACAGTCGTCGATCCCAGTTTCCATCCGCCGGAAGAGGCCGTGGCCTTCTACGAGGAGAGCCTGCGGCTGCTGAAGGAGAGCGGCATCCCCTTCCTGCTGTCGGGGACCTATGCGGTCACGGCCTATACGGGGATCAGTCGCCCGACCAAGGACCTGGACGTCTTCTGCAAGCCCGGCGACTACCCCCGCATCCTCGCCTTCTTCCAGGCGCGCGGCTACCGCACCGACGTCGAGGACGAGCGCTGGATCGCCAAGGTCTGGAAGGACGAGAAGCATTTCTTCGACGTGATCTTCGCCATGTCGAACGGGACCATCGCCGTCTCCGACAGCTGGTTCGGCGAGGACACGATCGAGGTCTATGGCCACGAGGTGCAGATCACCCCGCCGACGGCCCTGATCCTGTCGAAGGTCTTCATTCAGGACCGCTATCGTTACGACGGGGCGGACGTGAACCACGTCATCCTGAAGCAGGCGGGGGCCATCGACTGGAAGAGCCTGCTGGACCAGATGGACCTCTATTGGGAGGTGCTGATGGCGCACCTTCTGAACTACCGGTTCGCCTATCCGACCGAGCGCAACAACATCCCGGCCTGGGTGATGACCGAGCTTGCGCAGAGGCTGGAGGCCCAGGTCACCCTGCCGCCGCCGCGCGTGAAGGTCTGTCGCGGCCGTCTGTTCAGCCCGCGCGACTATATCGCCGACATCACCGAATGGGGCTTTGGCGACATCGTGGGCAAGGGACTGGAGGAACGTCATGACCCAATCCACTGATCCGCAAACGCCCCAGCCCGGCCTCGACGCCGGTCCCAAGAAGAGGCTGCGCGTCGCCGCCGTCGGCGATCTGCATGTCGGGGAGGCGTCGGAGAAGCCGTATCGGGAGCTCTTTGAACAGGTGCATCAGGACGCCGACGTCCTGTGCCTGTGCGGGGACATGGTCAATTTCGGCAAGACGCGAGAGGTCGAGATCCTGATCGAGGACCTCAAGACCTGCCGGATCCCCATGGTCGGGGTCATGGGCAATCACGAGCACGAATGCGGCCAGCCGGACCACGTTCAGGACATGCTGTGCGAGGCCGGGGTGAAGATGATCGCGGCCGGCCGCAGCTACGAGATCGAAGGCGTGGGCTTCGCCGGCGGCAAGGGGTTCGTCGGCGGCTTCGGCCGCTACATGCTGAGCCCGTTCGGCGAAGGCTCGATCAAGACCTTCGTGCAGGAGGCGGTGGAGGACGCGAACCAGATCGAGACCTCGATCCGGTCGCTCAGGACCGAACGGTCGGTGGTGCTGCTGCACTACTCGCCCGTGGTGGACACGGTGGTCGGAGAGCCGCCGGAGATCCACGCCTTCCTCGGCTCGTCGCGTCTGGCCGAGACCATCGACCGCTACGAGAACGTGAAGCTGGTGGTGCACGGCCACGCCCATCGCGGCGCGCCGGAAGGGGCCACCCATCGCGGGGTGCCGGTCTATAACGTGGCCCTGCCGGTGCTGCGGACGCTGGGCGACACGCCGTATCGGGTGTTCGAGGTCTAGCCCAAATCATCCGTGCACCCCAGCGAAGGCTGGGGTCCAGATCACGGATTCAGGCGGCCGGGATGACGCACCGGCTCCGCTGCTCAGACCGGCGGAGACCTCCATCTGGACCCCAGCCTTCGCTGGGGTGCACGGATAGGGACTGCGTCAGGCAGCTTCCTCGTTCGCTTCATCGTTCACGCCCATGACGGCGTCGATGGCGGCGAAGAGGCTGGCGTGGGTCAGGGGTTTGGCGACGTGGCCGTCCATGCCGGCGGCGAGGCATCGGGCCGCATCCTCCGGCATGGCGTCGGCGGTCACCGCCAGGATCGGGGTGCGGGAAAAGGCGCCGTCCAGGGCGCGGATCGCCTGGGTGGCGGCCAGGCCGTCCATGCGCGGCATCCGCACGTCCATCAGGATCAGGTCGAAGGGCGAGGAGGAGGCCATCTCCACCGCCTCGACCCCGTCCGTCGCCTCGAAGACGTCGCAGCCGAGCGGGGCCAGCATCAGGCGGGCGACCTCGCGATTGGTCGGGTGGTCGTCGACGATCAGGACGCGGGCCGAGCCGCCGGTCTCGGCCGGGGCGGGGTCGGCGGCCGGGGCGACAGCGTCGGTGTCGGCCAGGACCAGGGGCAGGCGGACGACGAAGGTCGATCCGGCCGGGGAGGTGCTCTCCAGCGCGATCCGGCCGCCCATGGCGTGGGTCAGGCGCTGGGCGACGGCGAGGCCGAGGCCGGCCCCGACATGGTCGCGGCTGATGGAATCGTCGGCCTGGACGAAGGCGCCGAACAGGTGGGGCGCGACGCCGGGGGCGACGCCCGGCCCCGTGTCCGTGACGCGGAAGACGGTCTCGGCGCCCTCGCGTTCGACACCGAGGACGATCTGGCCCCGGCTCGTGAACTTGATCGCATTGGAGACGAGCCGGTGCAGGATCTGGCGCAGCCGCCGCCGGTCGCCCAGCACGGGGGCCTCTGCGCCCGACTGGACGCGGATGTGGATCGGCAGCTGTTTGGCGCGGGCGCAGTCGCCGCTGGCGGCCGCGACCTGGGCCAGCAGGTCCGCAGGGTCGATCGCGTCCGTGCCGACGACGGCGTCGCCGCGCGAGACCTCCAGCACGTCCTCGACCAGGGTCAGGAGAGCGGCCCCGGACTTCTGGATCTCCCCGACCTGATGGCGGGCGTCCTCGGCCAGGTTGGGGCGGCGCGACAGCACCTCGGCATAGCCCATTACGCCGTGCAGGGGGGTTCGCATCTCGTGGCTCATCAGGGCCAGGAAGCGGGACTTGGCGGCGTCGGCGGCCTCGGCCTGACGACGGGCGATCTGGGCGGCCAGGGTCCGGGCCTCCAGACGCTCCATCATGCGCCGGCGCTCCGACACGATGGTCGAGACCGGCAGGGCGACGGCGATCATCGTCAGGAGGAAGCCGTAGAAGACGTTCAGCTGACGCACGATGGTCGGGACATGGGCCAGCTCGGCGTCGACGGCCAGACGCTGGAGGGTGGCCGGGCCATGGCCGGTGATGGTCGCCACCCCGCCGACCAGGGTGACCAGAAGGACGGCCAGGGCGGTGCCGGTCGTGGAGACGCGGAAGACCAGGAGCAGAAGCGGCGGGAAGATCAGATAGGTGATCGGCAGGCTGGACTGGCAGAAGACCGTCAGGGTGACCGCCGTCAGCAGGCTGAACAGGGCGATGCTCTCCTTGGGTCCGGCGATGGCGCTGGTGTCGCGGAACCGATGACGACGGGCCAGAAGCAGCAGGGTCGGGGTCACCGTCAGAAGACCGATCGCCTCCATGGCGAAGTAGCGCTGGGCCGTGAAGGCGGTCATCTCGGCCGAATAGTGGTGCGTGGTCGCCGCCACGCTGACGATGACGACGGCGACGGCGATGACGGCGGGGGTCACCGCCCCCAGGGCGAAGCGCAGCAGGCGGCGGGGACGACGCAGGTCCAGCGCCGCGCCGCAGAGCCGCCGGGCCAGGACGCCCGCGATCAGAACCTCGGCCAGGTTCAGCACCGCGTTCAGCCAGAAGAAGGGGGCGGCGTCGCCGCGCACCAGGTTGGACGACAGATTGACGGCGAAACAGGCGATCAGGACGGCGATCGCCTTACGGCGGCGCAGTTGCAGGAAGGCGGCCAGAAGGATGCCGTTGGCGGGCCACATGACGACCGCGCCGAACTGTTTCGCGCTCCAGATGCCGATGAGCAGACTGGCGCAGAACAGCGCCACATAGGCCCAGGCCGGCGGCCCGGCTTCGCGTCCTGTTTCGTGGCGGAACAACCGCCAGCGACCTTGCATCAGCGTCTTCCCCTGCCGCACGGATTGGTCATGCCACCACAAGCGTTAATGCAGGGTAGAATCTCTATCCGTAGTTCCCCCTATCCGAGGACGACCGGGGCAGGGTCCTTCCGTCCGCGAAGGCGCACGGTGAAGCTCGGGAAAAGGTTGCGACGCCGAGGGCGAAAACATCGACCCGTGGAGCCGAAGCAACAGTGCCAATTAAGCGGGGCTGTGGATGGTAGACAGTTTCAAAAGGTTAATATAACGCTGATTAGGCGGCTCGCCCGACCTTTCAGGACTTCGCCTGACAGGGGAAAAGCGAGGTCTCGCAAGGACTTAAGGGGAGCTGACCATGGATCCGATCACTTCGATCGTGGCCGCCATGCTGATCTCGGGCGCTGCCGCCCCGGACGGCCATGGCTGCCCCGAAACACCACACTACGGCGATGTCCCGTGCGCCTGTACGCGCGTCGTCGACTTCTACGGCCCCTGGACCGGTGGCGGTCACGGCTGGCCGGGACCGGGGGGCTGGGGCCCGCCGATCAACAACCCGGGCGGACCGATTCGCGTCGCCGCGCCGGGCGTTCGCGTGATCGGTCGCCCGATCAACGTCGCCAGCCCGGCCATCTACATCGACGGCCCGCCCGTCTATGTCGACGCGCCGCCGATCCGCATCGCGCCGGCCCAGATCTACGTCCAGCGTCCGGACGTCGTCGTCCGTCCGTCGGAAATCCTGGTCGAGCCGCCGGAAGTCCACTTCTCGGACTGCGCCGACGGCACCGTCTGCACCCCGGTCACCCCGGGTCACTAAGACGACCAAGGTCTGAAACGACGAGAGGCCCGGGCGGATGTCCGGGCCTCTTTTCGTTGCGGCCTATCGCGGCGCGACGATGGGGACGGGCGCGCCCGGCATGACGTGGATCTGGTCGGCCCGTTCGGCGGCGACATGGGCCTGGAAATAGAACCGGTCCGTCGGCCGTCCGCCCTCGGAGATGTTGATGCGGGTCCGAAGCGCGACCCCGTCCACCACGACGGTACGGCCGATCAGCCGGTCTTCCGGCGGGCCGCCGAGCTGTTCGGTCAGGGCGTCGAGAGCGGCGCCCCGGACCACGACGGTCAGGGTTCCAGGGTCCCTATAGTCGACCTGGGAATTGAGGAAGACGCGACCGAGCTCGCGACCACCGCCCCGGACGACGAAGGCGAACTGGCCCGGCAGATATCCCGTCTCCGCCACGCCGCGAACGGCCTCTTCGGCCGAATAGACCCGGGGCTCGACATATTCCGGCCGGTCCCTCGGGGGAGCGGTCTGGGCGCCGGCCGATGTCGCGGTCAGGGCGACCGCCATGGCGGCGAGAAGGCTCGTCATGCTGACGTTCGGTTTCATGCGTCGCTCTCCGGTCGAGGAGGCGACCCTGCCGGAGCGGGCGGGGGATGGAAAGGCGGCGCGACGAAAGGTCCGCCGGATGCGCCTAGTCCTCGGCGGCTTCGTCTTCCGGTTTGGCTTCAGCAGCCTTGGCCTCGGCGACTTCGGTCTGGGCGGGTGACGCCGTGGTCGGAGCCGGGACGATGCTCGTGCTCGCCGTCGTCGGAGCCACGCAATACTCCCGCGTCTCGCGCGCCAGACCCATGTAGCCGCCGTCCAGCGCCGTGCGGACGGCGGCGTCGCAGCGCTCCTCGCCCAGCAGTCGGGTGACCTCGCGACGGACGGCCAGATAGGCGGTCTGCTTGTCGCGCAGGGTGCGGGCCTCGCGGCGGTCGTCGGGCAGGCAGAGCGACATCCAGCCGGCGTCGGCGCAGCGGGCGACCAGCTGGTTCTCGCGTTCCGTCAGGACGCCGCTGTCGATCGGCCGGATCGGGCCGGCTTCGGCCGCGGCCATCGGGGCGGGCGCGGTCGGGGTGGGCGACGTCGGAGGCGCGACCGGGGGCGTGACGGTCACGGGCGTCGCGACCATCGGCGCGGTCGTGACCGGCACGAGGGTCTCGGGCGGCACGGTCCCGGTCTCGGCGGACGGGGCGGAGCCCAGAACGGTGGCGGGCGCGTCGGCGACGATGTTCGTCCCCGGCACCGGCACGATCAGGATGTCGGGTACGGCGTAGCGGCAGACGTAGCGGCCGTTCTCCAGCGCGCAGGACTGCAGCGACGCCTGAACCGCCTGACCCTCGGGCAGGGTCAGCGGGCTCGCGACGAGGGCGATCATCAGACCGATCATGGAAGCCTCCCGCCGATGCGCCGGCGCGGGGGCGCCGACACCTCGGTTCAGTGTCACATTAACCCTTTTGCGGGGCGTGGACCTAACGAAATCTCAGCTTTCGGCGACCGACGTTTCGTCGCGGCCCGAGGTGTCGTCGACCAGATGGGCGTGATGACGCGTCTGGCGACGCTCCACCGCATAGCTGACCAGCCAAAGCGCCATGGCCCAGGCCGCGCCGACGCACCATCCGGCCATGACGTCGGACGCCCAGTGGGCCCCCAGATAGACCCGCGTCAACCCCACCATCAGGGCGAAGACCATGCCGACGCCCAGCACATAGGCCTTCAGCCGCTTCTTCGGAAAGGCGCGGGTCATCATCACTGCCACCGACAGATAGAAGACGGTGGACAGCAGGGCGTGGCCGGACGGGAAGCTGGCGTTCAGCGTCGCCACCGCCTGATAGACGGCCGGGGGGCGTTCCCGCTCGAAGATCGCCTTCAGCCCTTCTGACAGGGCCACCCCGCCGGCGAGGCCCACGACCAGCAGCAACGCCGACAGCCGCTTCCTGAGGATCAGCAGCATGCCGATCGCGACGATGGCGAACAGGCCCAGCACCGCGATGCCGCCGAGGGAGGTGATGTCGCCCGCCGCCTCTTGCAGCCACCAGGGCCCGCGCGGCTGACCGGCGATCGGCTGCATCCATTGCAGCACCATCTGGTCGAAGGCCTGGCCGTCCGCCTCGGTCATGTCGTCGGCGATCTCGACGAAGGTCATGATCCCAAGGGTCACGATGGCCAGGGCGCCCAGGGCGGCGAACTCGGCGCGGGCGACGGTCGCCGCGCGGCGCAAAAACGGAACGAGGTCGGAGGATTTCATCGCCCCCGAAACGGCCAAGCTGGGCCTGCGTTCCCGATCACGGCTTCGTGAATCCGGTCACGATGGTGCGTCGCACGGCCGTCGCGGCTTTTGCACAGGCTCATCCCCCGTCGCGTGATGATTCGAGACGAATTCCGACGTCAAGCCCGTTGACCATTGGTTAGGCATCTGGGACCCATATATTGGTTCAGGGAGCGCTTCGGCCACTAGATGCAGTGGTTGCGGCGCAGGCGGCTTAACTTCTGTTTTTGTTCAGGGCGATGACCATTATGGCTGGCGGCGAAGCGTTGAAGACGGTGGAATTCGAGGCGGTTACGGCTGCGCCGACCCCTGAGAAGCCCCATCTGACGGTGGTGAAGAGCATCGAACTGGACCGGTCGCGCGACGACCTGCTGACCGACTTCGGCAAGAAGACGCTGGAGGACCGCTACCTGCTGCCCGGCGAGAGCTATCAGGACATGTTCGCCCGCGTCTCGACGGCCTTCGCCGACGACGCCGACCACGCCCAGCGCGTCTATGACTATATGTCGAAGCTCTGGTTCATGCCCTCGACGCCGGTGCTGTCGAACGGCGGCGCGAACCGCGGCCTGCCGATCTCCTGCTTCCTGAACTCGGTGCAGGACTCGCTGGACGGCATCCAGCGCGTCTGGAACGAGAACGTCTCCCTGGCCTCGAACGGCGGCGGCATCGGCACCTACTGGGGCGGCGTCCGTTCCATCGGCGAGAAGGTGAAGGGCGCGGGCCAGACCTCGGGCATCATCCCCTTCATCCGCGTGATGGATTCGCTGACCCTGGCGATCTCACAGGGGTCGCTGCGTCGCGGTTCGGCGGCGGTCTATCTGGACGTCCACCACCCGGAGATCGAGGAGTTCCTGGAAATCCGGAAGCCCTCGGGCGACTTCAACCGCAAGTCCCTGAACCTGCACCACGGTCTGAACATCACCGACGAGTTCATGGAGGCGGTGAAGGCCGGCAGCCTGTTCGCCCTGCGCTCGCCCAAGAACAACGAGGTGATGCGCCAGGTCGACGCCCGCTCGCTGTGGCAGAAGATCCTGGAGATCCGCCTGCAGACCGGCGAGCCCTATCTGATCTTCTCCGACACGGTGAACCGCCAGATGCCCAAGCACCAGCAGGAGCTGGGGCTGAAGGTGAAGCAGTCGAACCTGTGCTCGGAAATCATGCTGCACACCGGGCCCGACCACCTGGGCATCGACCGCACCGCCGTCTGCTGCCTGTCGTCGGTCAACGCCGAGATGTTCCTGGAGTGGCGCGAGGAGCCCCGCTTCATCGAGGACGTGATGCGCTTCCTGGACAACGTCCTGGAGGACTTCATCACCCGCGCCCCGCCGGAAATGGCCGCCGCCGTCTATTCGGCCAAGCGCGAGCGTTCGGTGGGTCTGGGCCTGATGGGCTTCCACTCCTTCCTGCAGTCGCAGGGCGTGGCGTTTGAATCCGCCATGGCCAAGTCGTGGAACATGCGCCTGTTCAAACACCTGCGTCGCGAGGCCGACAAGGCCAGCGTCAAACTGGCCGAGGAAAAGGGCCCCTGCGCCGACGCCGAAGAGCGCGGCGTGATGGAGCGTTTCTCGCACAAGTTGGCGATCGCCCCGACGGCTTCAATCTCCATCATCTGCGGCGGCACGTCGGCGGGCATCGAGCCGATCCCGGCCAACATCTACACCCACAAGACCCTGTCGGGCTCGTTCGCGGTCAAGAACCCGTACCTGGAGCAGCTGCTGGAAGGTTACGGCGCCAACACCGACGCGGTGTGGAACTCGATCCTGGAGCACGAGGGTTCGGTCCAGCACCTGGACATCCTGAACGACGACGAGAAGGGAATCTTCAAGACCGCCTTCGAACTGGACCAGCGCTGGGTCGTCGAACTGTCGGCCGACCGTTCGCCGGAAATCTGCCAGGCCCAGTCGATCAACCTGTTCATCCCCGGCGACGTCAACAAGTGGGACCTGCACATGCTGCACTGGCGCGCGTGGGAGACCGGCGTGAAGTCGCTCTACTACCTGCGCTCCAAATCGGTTCAGCGCGCCGCCTTCGCCGGCGCCGACGGCAAGGAAGAGGCCGAGGTCGACCCGAACCAGCCGGACCTCTTCTCGGCCGCCCGCACCGACTACGACGAGTGCCTGGCCTGCCAGTAAGCGGACACGATTTCGCCATGTGACTGCGACGAGCGGTTCCCTCCGGGAGCCGCTCGTTTTCGTTTGGGATGGCCCTCTCCCCTTGCGGGAGAGGGAGACGGCGCACGGCGGCGACAGCCGTCGTCCTTGCGCCGACGGGTGAGGGGTGAAACTCACTTCAGCCGGATGAGCACCGGACCCATCTATGCTGCGTCCTCGTACCCCTCATCCGACCTCGCTTCGCTCGGCCACCTTCTCCCGCAGGGGGAGAAGGGCGTGACGGGGCGAACCGGCGCTCCAGCCCCTTAACCCTCTTGCAAACCCCCGATAGGGGAACCTCTGCGTTAAAAGTCGCGTTGGGCGATCATGTCAGGAAGGTGTCGCGAAAATGCGATTGGACTCCTGGGGAATCCGGTGCAGGGTGAAAGCTGTTAACGGACTGTGAGGGGACCGTTGATCCGTCTGAGGCATCTTGTTCTGAGCGTAGCGGCGCTGGCGGCCCTGTCCGTCCCGGCGAGCGCACAGACGTGGGTGAACCAGAACTGGTCCGAGGCCCAGCAGGAAACCGCCTCCAGCATCACCGCACGACTGAACAGCCAGGTCGGCTTCAGCGCCCCGCCCGTTCGCGAGTTCGCGCCGGTGGTGGAGTTCGCCTCAGACTATACGCCGGTCGAGGAGCGCAGCGCCTTCGCCGCCACCACGACCCGCGACGTCTGGCGCGAGGCCGACGGCTACAGCGACCGTCTGAGGCTGCGGACGCGTGGGGAACTGCGCCGCGCCGACGGGGCGCCCCTGCCGCTGACGTCGATGGATCAGGCCATGTTCGACGCCGACGGCTATGACGTCAGCTACACGCGCGGCTGGAACGCGGCGCGCGGCTATACGGCGTCCGGCCTGGAAGTCACCCTGAGCCCGCATGTCGGCATCGGGGCGGGCGACCGGGGCGGCACGGCCGAGGCCGGAGCGACGCTGCGCATCGGCTCCAGCGCCGACCGCATCCTGCCGGAAGGCTCGGCGGCGTTCGGAGAGCGCGCCCGCTGGTACATCTACGCCGCCGGCTCGGGCACGGCGGTCGGCTATAATTTCGCGCGCAACCGCGACGGCGAATACGCTCGCTCGGGCTACAGCCGCGACAGCGGCTCCTTCCTGGGCGACGCCTCGCTGGGCGTGGCGATGCGCAAGGGCGACATGCAGGGCTCCTTCGGCCTCGTCTACCGCGAGATCCGCGCCGAAGGCATCTCGGGCCACGGCATCGACAACGACGTCAGCGAGGGGCTGGTCGCCTTCCAGCTGTCGATCAAGCCGAAGTGGTGACGGCCGGTCAGATCCAGCCGCGTCGCCGGAAATAGATCAGGGGCGCGACGGCCGAGAGGACCATCAGGCCCAGCGCCATCGGATAGCCCTCCATCCAGCGCAGCTCGGGCATGTGCTCGAAATTCATGCCGTAGATCGCGCCGATCAGGGTCGGCGGCATCAGCACCGCCGTGAAGATCGAGAACATCTTGAAGATCGACGACTGCTGGATGTTGATCAGCCCCAGCGCCGCCGAGAGCTGGAAATTGATGCCCGCCGCGACCGCCTGATTGTGGGCGATCAGGCTGGCGGCATCGCGGCTGAGGGAGCGCAGATGCTCGCGCGGCTCCTCCAGACGCTCGAACCAGTCGTCGACCCCGACGAAGGAGAAGACCCTGGCCAGGCCCGCCAGGCTCTGTTCGATCCGGGCGTTGGCGATGTGGGCCCGGCCGAGCTTGGTGATCAGGTGCTGGAACTCGACGCTCTTGCCTTCGGAAAAGACGTGGACGCCGAAGCCCTCGACCTTGGCGGCGAGGCCCGACAGGACGTCGGAGGCGCGGTCGATGATCGCCTCCATCAGGTTCAGGAACATGTCCGCCCCGGTCCGGCAAAGCGACGGCTCGCGCTCCAGCTTGTCGGTGAACAGGCTGAAGGGCCGCGGATCGAAATAGCGGATCGTCACCATCGGCCCCTTGGTCAGGACGAAGGTCACCGGATCGATGCCCGGCAGGTCGTCGTCGTCGCGGTGCAGGTCGTCGTCGCCCCGGTGCAGGACGTCGGCGGTGACATAGGTGGCGCCGTTCTCGCGGTAGAGGCGGCTGGAGGCCTCAAGCTCGCTCATCTCGGCGCGCGTGGGGATGGAGATGCCCAGCGCCTTCTCGACCGCGGCGTCCTCGCCGTGGCTGGGCTCGATCATGTCGATCCAGAGGGTGTCGGCGGGCATGTCCCAGCCGCCGATGACGTCGATCTCGACCGCCTCGCAGGCGGCGCAGCCCGAACGATAGAGGCGGATCATTCGGGGGAGCTCGATTTTTAGGGGGTGGGGCCGGTCTTAGTTTTGCGCCGGGGCGGCGGCGTAACCGGTGGTGTTCGAGGCGACCTGGCGGCCGGCGGCATAGGCGTCGCGCGCGCCCTGATAGATGAAGCCGTAGGTCGGATAGACGGTCGAGCCGAGGTCGCGGATCGGATTGTACCAGACCTTCACCTGGGACCAGTCGTTGGCGCCGGAGACGTCCACGACGGTGACGTTCTCTTCGACGCGGCCACGGCTGCCGCCCCAGTTGGCGTGGGTCACGCGGATCACGCGGTCGGTCAGGATGTCGGAGACGACGGCGACGTGGCCCCGGCTCATGCGGCCTTCGGGACGGAAGACCAGGACCGAGCCGGTTTCGGGGGCGCGGCCGGTGCGGAAGCGATCCACGGCCTGGTTCCACCAGGTCCAGGCGTCGCCGAAGATGTTGATGCCCGAGAACATTCTGGCGAACGTCACGCACTGCCAGTACGGATCCTCAGCCTTGGCCGGAGCGGGCGACAGGGCGAAGAAGCCCAGGCAAGCGGCAACCAGCGCGGCGGTGATCCGTTTCGTCATGTTGGGATTGTTTCCGACTGTTACGCCCGGCCTTATCCCTAGACGATAGTTAGCGTGGGGTAAAAGCCCCTTTTCAGGCGAGTTGTGGATCGCCTGTGCGCGCTTTCGCGCGCTCGGCGCGGCGTTGTGCAATGCCGCGAAGCGCCCGCCGGGCGGGGAATTCCACCAGGTGATAGGACACCGCCGCGACCACCGGCAGCATCAGGAACACGGCCAGCCACACAAAAAGTTGAAGCTTGTCGCCGCCGCCCGTGAGCTTGGACGCCGCGTTCACGGCCAGCAGTTTCCATGGCACCACGACCATATAGACCGAATAGCTGATCTCCCCCAGATAGACGGCGGGCCTGGACGCCAGCCAGCCGGCGCGCGCGTTCGGCAGCGAAGCGAGGCTCAGGATCAGGCCGCCGCACAGGGGCACGATGACGGCGTCGGGCGCCGACAGGAAGCCTGCGACCGCGATGGCGACGGCGAAGCCTGCGCTCATCAGGCCGGGACGCGGCAGGGCGATCTTTCGGTGCATCAGATAGAGAGCGCAGCCCAGGGCGAAGCAGGGAACGATGCGCAGGGCGCCCCAGGCGATGGTGGCCTGGGTCAGGGGGAAGCCCGCCAGCATCGGGAAGACGATGTAGAGGCCCACGAGGAAGGCCACGGCCCCGATCACGGCCGCGATCGGCCGCTCGCGCAGACGCCAGGCGACGACGGCGAACACCGGGAAGCTGAGATAGGCGAACCACTCCGCCGAGATCGACCAGGACGGATGATTCCAGCCGGCCACGGGCGCGAAGCCCCAGGCGTGGACCATCAGCAAGTTTGCCGGGAGGGCCGACCAGCTGAGGATATTGCCGTTGACGCTCATCCCGGCGGCCAGCGCTCCGAAGGCCAGGACGCCGACGCCGACCAGGGTGGCGATATGCAGCGGATAGACCCGCGCGATCCGCGCCCACAGGAAGGCGCCGTAGCTGAACCGCTTCTCGCCGTGCGCCGCCAGATAGACGTGGCAGAGGATGAAGCCCGACAGGACGAAGAAGAGCTCGACCCCCAGATAGCCCTTGGCCACCAGGTTCGGCATCCAACTGACGTCCAGGTCCGGCCAGAAGGCGAACAGGGCCACCCAGATGGCGGCTCCGAAGCGCAGCGCGGTGAGAGGTCGCAGGTCCTGCGGCGTTTCCAGCTGGGTCATGCGCCCCATATGCAGCCGACGCGGTTCCAGAACCGTTAAGTCAGCGATGAAAGTTTCCGACGTGACCCCACCCGCCTTCTGTTTCGACCAGATCGTCGCCTCCGCCGCCGCCTCGGCGGGCCTGACGGAGGCGCAGGGCCAGGTCGCCCTGATCGGGGCGCTCGGCCTTCTGGATCGTCATGCGGGGCGGGAGCCCCTGGCCGCCCTCTACGCCGCCGTTCCGGGCGCGGAGGCCGCCGCGCGGTCCAAGGCGGCCGAGCGGCCGAAGCGCGGCCTGTTCGGCGGCCTCATGGCCTCGGCCGGCGGGGTGTCGGGCGCGGCCGTGGCCGAGGCGATGGGATTGCTTGAGCGGTTGAAGGAGGCGGGTGTCGACAAGGCGGCCCTGAAACGCCTCCTGCCCGCCGCGCGCGAGACGGTGCGGGCGGCGACGGGGCGTGACCTGTTGGGCGAGGCGGTGAAGAGCGTGCCGGGCTTGGGGCCACTGTTGGGGGATGGGTAGCTGAACGCCGCTTAGAGTCGAGGGTGAATGATCACCACCCGCCTCCCCAGGTCTGCGCGACAAAGCCAGCGATCATTGAGACGACTGCCGCCAGCATGAAGGCAGCGAAGCCGATCAGCACCTTCCGCCAATAACCCTTGTGCCGGTCTCGAGGTTTGAAGCCGACAGCCCACATCGGTAGCCAGTAGCGGGCCGCATAGAACCATGCGGCCACGCCAACGCACCAGCAAACGATGAACAGCTTCTGCATGATGTCAGCGAGTGGCGTCATGCTCTGGATCTCAGCTGCCCAGGTTACGGCGCCGGCTGGCTGTTCAGAAACGCCACCGAGGCCGCGCAGCCGTTCAGCTTCTGGGAGCCCAGCTCGACCCGCGCCGTGAGGGGATAGATGCGGTCGCTCATGCCGTCGGAGCATTCGGTGGCGATCAGGGTGACGACCAGGGTCGTGCCGTCGGCGCCGGCGGCGGCGTAGACGGCGGTCGTGCCCTGGATGGTCGGGCCAGGGTTGGTCGCGGTCAGGCCGGGGTGATCGACGGCGGTGTAGGCCAGATGTTCGGGCGTGATCTCGACGCCCCAGAAGGGCTCGGTGCCGATGGCGCGGACCGGCTGGCCCAGATCGACGCCGCCCAGGACGGCGGGCGCGGCGGGCGGGGGCGCCTCGGCCGGCGGGGCTTCGCCTCCGTTCGAGCAGGCGGCGAGGCCGAAGACGGTGAGGGCGAGAAGAGGAAGGCGCATCGGATCGGCTCCGGACCGGGGTTCGTGGAGGACCATGCAGTCCCGGCCGCCGGGGTTCAATACGGGTCGCGCTCTTCGCCGTCCTCGCGGCCGGGATCCAGGGTGTTGTCGACCTGTTCGTCCCAGCCCTCGCGGTTGGACTTGAAGGCCAGGGCCATCAGCCCCCAGGTCAGGCCCACCGTTCCCGCCACGCCGAGCGCCATGGCGATCCAGCCGTGCAGCGGCAGGTCGCCGCCGCCGATGGCGACCCAGAACAGCCCCAGCCCCCAGGTCGCGACGGCCGCCACGGCGAGGGCCAGAAGGACGCGCAGGGACTGACGAAGAAGACCGGCCATGGCCCAGTCTATCATCGGCGGGATCAGGCGGCGACGACGATCCGGCGGCGGGCGCGGCGGCTCTGACGCGCCAGCTTGGGGCAGGTCAGGATCAGCCGGTGCAGGACCGCGACGACGAGGGCCGTCAGGGCCCAGGACAGCAGGATGTCCGACAGGAAATGCCCGCCGAAGGCGATCCGGTTCAGCGACAGGGCCCAGCCGTAGCCGACGGCCAAGGGCATTAGCCAGGCGCGGAACGCGGGCGGGGTCATCAGGGCGACCACGGCCACCATCCAGGCGGCGGACGATCCCTCGCCCGAGACGAAGGAGCAGTTGGACAGGCACTGGTCCGTCACCTGCCAGGCGCGGGTGAAGTCGGCGTCGCCGCCGAAGGTCTCGATCTGGATCGGCCGGGCGCGACCCCACATCGACTTCAGCACGCCGTTGACGACGGCGCCCGAGGCGAGGGCGAGGCCCGCGATCAGGACCAGGGCGCGGCGGGCGGTGTCGGGCAGGCGGCGGGGACTGCGGATCAGGCCGCCGACGAAGGTGACGATCAGGCCCGCGAGCATCAGCCCCATGACCCAGCTGGAGGATTTCCGCAGCGCCCTGAGCGCCGGATCCTGCGACAGGGCGAAGCCGTCCGCCGAATGGAACAGGGCGCTGACGGCCAGATCGACGCCGGGCAGGGCGACGAAATAGGCGCTGAGGACGACCGTCACGACCAGGGCCACCACGACCGGTTCCCCCAGGCGAAGACCCGCGGCCAGTGACAGACGCAGCCGGGTCGCCGTCCGGCGCAGGCCGTGAAGCGTGATCAGGGGACGCGTGCGCCGCCCCTGACCGGATATCGCCGGAACATCCGTCATCGATTCCCCCAAATCGCGCCGAGGAGAACCGGATGCCTTGGTCGTGCGGCGTGGGTTTTACGGATTGATGGGGGTTTGACGGCGGTTTGGCGTCCGTCGGGTTGCGGACAGTCCGTGGGCGTACGTTCATGGCCAAGCTTGGTCCGTCTTCACCCCGTCGCGGCGACCCGCTAGACCTTCGACATGCCTGAACTTCCCGAGGTCGAGACGGTCCGACGCGGCCTGGAGCCCGTGCTGGTCGGGGCGCGGCTGACGCGCGTGCGACAGAATCGCCCGGACCTGCGCTTTCCCTTTCCCGAGCGGTTCGTGGAGCGACTGGACGGCGCGACCGTCGAGCGGATCGACCGGCGGGCCAAATATCTGCTGGCGGCCCTGTCGACCGGCGAGACCTGGGTGACCCACCTGGGCATGACCGGCCGCTTCACCGTCGACGGCGAACAGCTGGGCGAGTTCGAGGAACCGGCGCCCATCGCCGGCAAGCACGAACATATGAGCTTCTGCGCCGTCCGGGATGGTCGCGCGACGCGGGTCGGGTTCGCCGACGCGCGTCGGTTCGGCTTCATGGGCCTGATCCCCACCGAGGCCGTCGAGAGCCATCCCTGGTTCGTCGGCATGGGGCCGGAGCCTCTGGGCAACGGCTTCTCCGCCGCCCATCTGGCCGAGGCCTTCGCCGGCAAGAGCCAGAACATCAAGGTCAGTCTGCTGGACCAGAGGATCGTGGCGGGTCTGGGCAATATCTATGTGTGCGAGGCCCTGTACCGCGCCCGCATCTCGCCCCTGATCGCGGCGGGCAAGCTGACGCGGCCCCGGCTGGAGACCCTGGCCTCGGTCATCCGCGACGTGCTGAACGACGCCATCGCGGCGGGCGGGTCGACCCTGAAGGACTTCGCCAACGCCGAGGGCGGCCAAGGCTATTTCCAGCACCGCTTCGACGTCTACGGCCGCGAGGGGCAACCGTGCCTGGGTGAAGGCTGCACCGGCGTGGTCAAACGCATCGTCCAGGGCGGGCGATCCACCTTCTACTGTTCGAGCTGCCAGAAGCGCTGATGACCCACCGCATCATCCTGTTTCGCGGCATGAACACCGGCGGCGTCCGGGCCCTTGTCGGCGAGCAGCGGGCGATGGCGGCGGAGATGGGGTTCAAGAACCCGAGGACGCTACAGGCCAGCGGCAATCTGGTGGTCGAGACGGGCATGGCGACGGCGGCTCTGGAGGCCGCCATCGAGGCGGAGATGGCGCGGCGGTTCGACGTCAGGATCGCCGCCATGGCGCGCACGCCGGACCAGTGGGCCAAACTGATCGCCGCCAACCCCTTCCCGAACGAGGCCGCCGACCACCCGTCGAAGGTCGTGGCCATGGTCATGAAGGACGGGATCAAGGACGGCGCGCTCGACGCCGTCCAGGCCCTGTGCCGCGATGGCGAGGCGGTCGCGGCCGTGGAAGGCGTCCTCTATTTCTGGTTCCCGCGCGGGCAGGGCGACAGCGAGATCTTCAAGAAGGCCACGCCGAAGATGCTGGGCATGGGCACCGGCCGGAACTGGAACACCGTCCTGAAGCTGGGCCAGATGGTCGGGGTCTGAGGCGAGCGATGCTGGCAGAACGCATCCTGATCCTCACCCTGTTCCTGGCCGCCGTCGGGGCCCTCATCACGAGCAATCAGACAGCCTTTCTGCTGTGCGGGATCGCCGCCATCCCTCTGGGTGTGTGGGTTTTGTACCGCATGGTCAGAAAGCACCGGTAACCGTATCCGCGTCTGACATTTCAGACTATATGTCCAAAATAATGGACACCGTGTCTGCTACATGCGACATCGCCCTCGTCGCGTGTCGCGGCGGGAGGGACGCAATGTCGTTTCGCGAGAAGCATCTGTGGATCAGCATCTTTTCGGCGGTGGTCGTCTGGGCGATCTATTTCCGCGAGCTGATCGACCGCGTCCTGAACGGCGGGCTGAATGACGAGCGCTTCGTCGGGGCCATGGGCATCGCCTTCGCCGGCGCCGTCTTCGTGGTGGCGGTCATCGAGGTGGCCCTGACCCTGATCGCGACCCTGACCACGCCCAAGGCCGAGCGGAACACCCGTGACGAGCGCGAGATCCTGGCCTCGCTCAAGGCCAGCCACGTCGCCCTGATGGCCCTGATCGCCCTGATCTTCTGCGTCTCGGGCGCCGCCTATTTCGCGGGGCTGCTGGACGACAACATGGTCGGTGGGGCCGAAGCCTTCTCCATCACCGGGGAGATGATGGTGCTGCTGGCCAATGGGCTTCTGGCCTGCGTCATCATCGCCGAGCTGGTGCGGGCGGGTGTCACCCTGATGCTGCTGCGAGCCCTGCGGTGACCAAGGGGCCGCCGCCGATCAAGAACCGCATCCGCGAGCTGCGCTTCCATGCGAACGAGATGACCCAGGCGGATCTGGCGACGCGCATCGGTATGACCCGCCAGACCATCGTCGCCATGGAACAGGGCAAATACTCGCCCAGCCTGGAGGCCGCCTTCCGCATCGCCGCCGTCTTCGACGTGGCGATCACGGAGGTGTTCCAGTGGGAGGGGTGAACGGCTAGACCGGGGTCAACAAGGGAGACCCGCCATGGCCGAGACCTATTCCAACATCCTGATCGAGCGCCACGCGGACGGATACGCCGTGGTCACCCTGAACCGGCCGGAGGCGCTGAACGCCCTCAACTCGGCCCTGTTCAAGGACATCGCCGACTTCCTGGATGTCGTCGAACACGACGACAGCGTGCGTTGCCTGATCCTGACCGGCTCGGGCGACAAGGCCTTCGCCGCCGGCGCCGACATCAAGGAGATGGCGGATCAGTCCTATGCCGACATGTACCGGGGCAACTATTTCGCCCTGGGCCACGACCGGATCGTCCGGTTCCGGAAGCCCATCATCGCGGCGGTGAACGGCTTCGCCCTGGGCGGCGGTTGCGAACTGGCCATGCTGTGCGACTTCATCGTCGCCTCGGACAAGGCGAAGTTCGGCCAGCCGGAGA
Organism: Brevundimonas staleyi; assembly: GCF_041893865.1. Classification (GTDB taxonomy): domain Bacteria; phylum Pseudomonadota; class Alphaproteobacteria; order Caulobacterales; family Caulobacteraceae; genus Brevundimonas; species Brevundimonas staleyi. The sequence continues at coordinate 12,022 of NZ_CP169082.1, read as the reverse complement.
TCAACCTGGGCGTCGCGCCCGGCATCGGCGGCTCCCAGCGCCTGACCCGCCTGGTCGGCAAGTCCAAGGCCATGGACATGTGCCTGACCGCCCGGATGATGGATGCGGAAGAAGCCGAACGCGCCGGTCTGGCCTCGCGCGTCTTCCCGCACGAGACCCTGCTGGACGAGACCCGCAAGATCGCCGCCAGGATCGCCTCCCAGAGCCCTCTGGCCGTCATGGCCAACAAGGAGATGGTCAACGCCGCCCTGGAGACGACCCTGGCCCACGGCGTCCAGTTCGAACGCCGCCTGTTCCACTCCCTGTTCGCCTTCGAGGATCAGAAGGAGGGGATGGCGGCCTTCGTCGAGAAGCGGAAGCCGGAGTTCAAGGGTCGCTAGATCAGGCCGGCTCCACCACGATATCGAACAGCAGGCCGGCCGCGTCGGTCCAGCTCATGCGGGCCGGGCCGTCGGGGTTCATGAGCACGACAGGTTGGGCCAGGGGCTCCCAGCCGCCGGCCAGGGCGACGCGGGCCACGTCGGCGCGCACAGTCAGTCGTCCTCGGCCTTCGGGGTCGTTGCCGGGGCCGTCCAGGGACAGGTCGAACTGATACTCGCGGCCGTCCGCATTCAGCACCCCCATGGCGTTGTCGTCGGGGAGCACCCTCACACGGCTGGCGGCGATGACCTTTCCATTCTCGGTGATGGAGAACCGCGCCTGATAGGTGCGGGCCTCGACGGCCGGCTGGTCCGCAACGGAGCGAGTAGCGCTCTGGCAGGGGAAGGCCGCCTTCAACGCCCGCTCCGAATACTCATAGGCGCCCTCGTCCCGGCGGGGGGTGATGCGGGCGATCTGGGCCTTGCCGCCCGCCACGAAGCCGGTCAGCCGGGCGTGTGCATTTCCGCCGGCTTCCGGCACGCACAGGCCGTTCCCGGGCGCGCGGGCGAGGTGGGAGAACATGACACCCGCGCAGAAGCCGTCCTCGGCCGGATCCGCGGAGGCGCAGTAGGTCCGGTAGTCCGTCGCCGATGCACGCTGGAAGCGGGCGAGGGTGGCGGGAGGCAGGGCCGCGCCGGCGGCCTGGGTGGCCATCTGGGCTGCGGACGCGGCCCGGTCGGCGGCGGCATCCGCCGGGAGCATCCGCACGACGGTCGAAACGGCGGTTGCGCTCGTGAGATAAGGCGCGTGAGGACGACCGAGATCGCGGTCGGACACGGCTTTCACGAACCCGTCGGCGCCGACGATTCTGGCGGAGAGGGCGAACATCGCGTCGGCTCGAAGATCGGCGGGGAGCAGCGGCGGGCGCAGGTCGGCGAAGGCCTGAGCGGGCATGGCGCCCGGCGCCAGGTTCAGCACGATGTCGCTGGAAGCGATGCCTCCGCCTTCCATGTCGCGCTTGAGCCAGATCTCCAGCCGGTCTCCCTCGGCGATGCGGATGACCGGATCGTAGGACAGGTTGGCCGTGAACCGCACCGGGTCGGGCGGAGCGACGGCGGGGCTCTGGCAGGGGACGGACATGCGTTTCCGGGCGCCGTCTTCGGCATAGACGATTTCGATGGTGCGACCGGCGTCACAGGCCGCCTTGACCGCCCCGAAGGCGGCGCGACCATCGGCCGAGAACCCGACGCCGGCGAGGCTCAGGACCTCGATCTCCGAGCCGTCGCCGGTCGCGCAGGCGCCGGCGTGGACAACGATCCGGCGGTCATCCGCCGTGCCGAAGCCGCAGGCCTCGGGCCAGGCGGCCCGATAGACCGGATGAGGGCCGCGCTGACATAGGCGAAGTCCAGCGTTGAAGGCGCGGAGCCGGAATCGGCGCGCGTGACGGTCCTGATCGGGCGCTGATCGGCGACGGCCCATGAGGCGGTTGCGACCGTCGCGACCAGACCGACCGTCAGCGACAGGGCGATCATGCGCGCAAGACGACCGGCCGGGGCGGCCGGGGTCATGACGGCGTTCAGGCGATGCATGGCGATGGTCCTTCCGGCGCCGGTGAAGGTCAGGGCGACGCGGGGGCCGCCGGGCGCCTGCGGACCGGCGCGGTCCCGCAAGGCCTGGATAAGGGTCTGGGCGTAGGCGCGGCGGGTCTCGGTCGGGGCGCCGGCCAGGGCCAGGGCGTCGCACGCCTCTTCCCGCGCCGCGTCGCGCCGGGCCCGCAGGAGCGAGATCAGCGGGTTGAAGGCGAGGACGACGGCCAGGGCCTCCTCCAGCCAAAGGGTCCGGTGGTCGCCCCGCTTCAGGTGGGCCAGTTCGTGGGCGATGACGGCGTCGTCGGTCGCGCTTTCGGACAGGGGCAGGACAAGGCAGGGGCGTCCCAGTCCGGCCAGCAGCGCCTCGCTCGCGGTCGGGCTGATGACGGCGCGGGGCGCCGCGATCTTCAGCCGGGCCGACAGGGTCTCGACCCGGGTCCGCAGGTCCGGCTCGGCCGGGGCGGCGCAGGCGATCAGGCGCGCCAGCCGCAGCGCCCTCAGGGCGAGGGCGACGAGGCGGATCAGGGAGAAGGCTCCGGCGAGGGCCAAGGCCGTCCAAGCCAGAAGGCCGCTGTCGAGACGGGGCGCGGCGATCGGCGCGGCCTGTGTCGGCACGGTCGCTATCGTTTGGACCGCCGCGACCGGAACGGCCACGGCGACGACCTCGCGCACCGGCGTGGGGGTCAGCAGAAGAAGCGCGATGGCCAGAACGGGAAGGACGGACAGTCCCAGGCCGGCGCCCCAGATCGCATCGCGCAGACGCGGGTCGCGACAGAACCGCTCGACCAGGGCGCCCGCGCCCCAGACTGCGCCCGAGACCGCGATGGAAAGAAGCAGCGAGATCGCCAGCATCTCAGGCCCGGTCATCGCGCCTTGTCCTCTTCGGAGGTTTCGCCCAGCGCCGCCTCCAGCGCCTCGATATCGGCCGGGTCCAGAAGGGCGCTGCCCGAGAAGGCGGAGGCCGGCAGAGGGCCGGCCATCTCCAGCACCGCCGACAGCCGCCGCATAAGGCCGCCGATCACCGCCACCTTGGGCTGGACGGCGGAGTAGACGGCGATGCCGTGCGCCTCGCGTCGGTCGATCAGCCCCTTGGCCCGCATCCGCTCCAGCACGGTGCGTGTGGTGGAGGAGGTCCAGCCCAGGCTGTCGGCGATCCGGGCCCGCACCTCGCTGGCGCTCAGGTCGCCGTCGCGCCAGAAGCATTTGAGGATGTCGAGTTCGGCGTCGGTGGGCGGGGCGATGTCGCTCATGGCGGCCTTCCGGCTTCTGATGTCACCGCATGGCTACAATTGTAACCACACTGCGTCAACTGTCGCCGAAAGCGTCGTGTAGAGCGGGCGGATCCGTGGATCCCAGACTCCGCTTGCTCCCCGAACCCCATTCCGCTATAGCCGCCCGCTCTTGAAGATTTCCACGCCGTGGGCAGGGTGTCCGCGGCGTTTCCGTTGATAGGTTTGACGATGGCCAACAATCCCGGCGCCAAGAAAGCGATCCGCAAGATCGCCGCGCGCACCGAAGTGAACAAGTCGCGCCGCACCCGCGTCCGCACCTTCCTGCGCAAGTTCCAGGAAGCCGTGACGGGCGGCGACGCCGAAGCCGCCAAGGGCGCCTTCGTCGAAGCTCAATCCGAGCTGATGCGCGCCGTGACCAAGGGCGTGGTCCACAAGAACACCGGCGCCCGGAAGGTCTCGCGCCTCCACGCCCAGTTGAAGAAAATGTCCGCCGCCTGACGCAAGTTTTTCGGCTACGGTCGAGCTTGAAAAAGGTTGCATGACGGAACGCATTTTTTCGAACCGTCATACTAAAGTTATATGAATACAACGGCGTGGGTGCTCAGGCTCCCACGCCGTTTTGCTGTCTACCGCTAAGTGAATCAGCAACTGCCACGGTTCGCCGAACAGGCGAAATCGACATTTTCCTAAGCGGGATTTGGCTTTAGCGGAGTCAAACAATTTAACTGCGATTCCGCTCGCGAATCATCGTTGACCGAGGGCGTTCGGGGGGCCAGTTTTGGCCTCTAACGCACTTCCATCCCCACACGGATGAAGACGGAGCGGGGGCTGACCTCTGCGCCGGCGGGAGACGTCTGTTCGAGAGGCCGCACCCATTTCTGAAGCCTGCGCTTCAGGGATCAGGAGAACGCGTCCCTGCGATCGACCGACCCGGCGATGGGCTGGAACCAGAAGGGTTCCGGCGTGGCATGACTTTCTTATGGCGGGTGTACGGACGATGGGGAGCCTGGCGTTGTCGAACATGACGGACCCGGACCGGATCTGGAACGAGGCTTCGGTGAAGCTCCGCGCCGAGATCGGCGACGGCCCGTTCAGCTCCTATATCGCGCCGTCGGCCGTGCGCGTGGACGGCGCCGGCCAGCTGATCCTGGTGACCCCGACCGGCTATGCGCGCGACTGGGTGCGCAAGAACGCCCTGCGTCGCCTGAACGAGCTGTGGCTGGGCCTGGACGGCCTGTCGCGCCGTCTGGAGGTCCGTTGCCGCGCCGAGGTGGGCTCGATCCCGCCCGCGTCCGCCGTGGCCGTCCAGGCCCTGTCGGCCGCCGCCGGCGAGCCCGCCGTCGCCCCGACCGTGGCCCCCGTCACCGACGGCGCCCGCGCCGTGCGTGCGGCCGGCCTGCAGGAGCGTCTGACCTTCGACAGCTTCGTGGAGGGGCAGGGCAACGCCTTCGCCCTGGCCATCGCCAAACAGACGGCCAGCTGGGCCGACGGCCACTTCAACCCGATCTTCTTCTGCGGCCCCTACGGCTACGGCAAGACCCACCTGCTGAACGCCATCGCCTGGGAGGCGCAGCGCCTGCGCCCCGACGCCAAGGTCATCTATCTGACCGCCGAACGCTTCCTGTCGACCTTCGTGAAGGCCATGCAGGACCGCTCGACCGCCACCTTCAAGGAAAGCCTGCGCTCGGCCGACATGCTGCTCCTGGACGACGTCCAGTTCGTGGGCGGCAAGGCCTCGACCCAGGAAGAACTGCTGTCGACCCTGACAGCCCTGATCGAGGACGGCAAACGCATCGTCCTGTCGGCCGACCGTCCGCCCATGGCCCTGACCGAGGTCGAGCCGCGCCTGCGCAGCCACCTGGCCGCCGGCCTGACCTGCCCGGTCGAGCCCGCCGACCGCGCGCTGAAGATCGCCGTGGCCCAGAACCGCCTGAACGCCTTCGCCAAGATGGGCCTGGTCCAGGGCGAGGCCTCGCGCGAGGTGCTGGAACAGGTCGTCGATCGCACGCCCGGCTCGGTGCGCGAGCTGGAAGGCGCCGTGAACACCCTGGCCGCCGCCGCCGGCGCCCGTCTGGCCTCGCTGGGCGTGGACGAGACCCTGACGCTTCTGGGCTCGGCCCTGCGCGGCGGGCCGGAGCGTCGCATCACCGTGGACGAGATCCAGAAGACGGTGGCCGAGCATTTCAACATGAAGCAGGCGGACCTGCTGTCGGAACGCCGCACCCGCGCCGTGGCCCGCCCGCGTCAGATCGCCATGTATCTGTGCAAGCAGCACACGACCCGCTCCTATCCGGACATCGGCCGTCGCTTCGGCGGACGGGACCACACGACGGTCCTGCACGGCGTGCGCAAGATCGAGGAGCTGATGCCCCAGGACGACCAGATCGCCCGCGACGTCGAGGCCCTGACCCGCAAACTGCGGGGGTGATTTCGCGGTCATGGCGCCCGTCGAAAGACGGGTGTCGAACCGCAAAAATCCTGGGGCGAGACTTGCCGATACCGCCATCGCCATCGGCATGGACCGCAGAAGCTGCATATCCGCCCCTCTCCCGGTGGGAGAGGGCTTGAGCGCCCGGAAGCGAAGCGAACTTAATTGCGCGAAAGGGTGAGGGTCGGATGTCGGCTATGAGCGCTGATGCGTCATCAGTCCTGCGACGGCTTCGCCGAGGGTGAGACCCGACCCTCATCCGTCCGCTTCGCGGCCACCTTCTCCCAATGGGAGAAGGATCGGTTCTAGTGAACCGACCCGTCGGTGACCCGGTGGTACGGATAGCGGTCGCGGATGTTGGGGCCGAAGAAGCGGCCTTTGGACGGGGCGCGACGGAAGTCCTCGGTGACCTCGAGCGGGACGTCCTCGTATTCGTAGACCTCGCCCGAGACGAAGGTCACCGTCAGACGGCGACGGCGTTCGTCATAGCGGAAGCGGCGGATGACGCTGGAGGGCATGAGCCTTCAACGCGCACCCGCCGCGCCGGGTTCGCTCAAGGGCGGGCGGGGATCTTCAGGCCGCGCGCCACGGCGGGACGGGCCAGGCAGCGCTCGACCCAGGCCGGGACGGCCTTCAGCGAGGCGTAGTCCACCAGCTCGCCCGCCTCGTAGAAGGTCACCAGGTTGTTGACCCAGCCGATCAGGCTGATGTCGGCGATGGTGAAGTCGTCGCCCATGATGAAGGGGCGGTCCTTCAGGCGGCCTTCCAGCACGCCCAGGAGGCGCTTGCTTTCGGCGACGTAGCGGTCGCGCGGGCGCTTGTCCTCATAGTCCTTGCCCGCGAACTTGTGGAAGAAGCCGACCTGGCCGAACATCGGGCCCACGGACGCCATCTGCCAGAAGACCCATTGCAGGGTTTCGTAGCGGGCGGCCGGATCGGTCGGGATCAGCTTGCCGGTCTTGTCGGCCAGATAGACCAGGATGGCCCCGGACTCCCACAGAGCGAACGGCTTTCCGCCCGGGCCGTCGGGATCCAGGATGGCCGGAATCTTGCCGTTGGGGTTCAGCGACAGATAGTCGGGCGTCCAGGTCTCGTTCTTCATGATGTCCACCAGGTGGACCTCGTAGGGCAGGCCGATCTCCTCCAGCATGATGGAGGCCTTGACCCCGTTGGGCGTCGGCAGGCCGTAGTACTGCAGGATCGTGGGGTCCTTGGCCGGATACTGGTTCGTGATCGGGAAATTGGACAGGTCGGTCATTGGCTGCCGTGTCGGTTGCTGATGGACCCATGTCGGGAGCCGGTGGAGCGGCTTCAAGGGCGCATCCTCACGACCCTGTGTCCGCCGTCAGACATTGTCGGGTTGCCGCTGTCACGGAAGCGAGGCCTTATCGGCGGGTCAGCAACGAGGAGGCGCCCGATGGCCCACAAGTTCGAAGTCTACAAGGACAAGGCCGGCGAGTTCCGGGTCCGGTTCAAATACAACTCGGAGATCATCTTCTCGACCGAGGGCTATTCCGACAAGTCGGGCGCCAAGCGCGCGATCGAGTCGATCAAGAAGCACGTCGGCGACGCGGAAACGGTCGAGATCGAGTAGTCGATGACGTCCCTTCTCCCCTTGCGGGAGAAGGTGGCAGCCGAAGGCTGACGGATGAGGGGTACGAGGATACAGACGCTCTGAATGGAGCAGTCCGCTCACCGGTCTGACCGGGAGTCACCCCTCATCCGACCTCCGCTGCGCTCCGGCCACCTTCTCCCGCAAGGGGAGAAGGAAGGTTTCAGTCCGGCTCGCGCTCGCCGACTTCCTCGGGACGGACGGCCAGGAGCCAGCCGTCGGACAGGTGCAGGTCCGGCACGGCCTCCTTGGTGAAGGGCAGATACCAGGTCGGGCCGCCGAGGACCGGGGCGATCTCCAGCATGTCGTCGGCGCCGAAATTCTGGACCGCCTTGACCGTGCCCAGGACCAGCCCTTGCGGATCGCGGGCCTCCACGCCGATCAGGTCGGCGAGATAGAATTCGTCCTCCTCCGGCGCCGGGAAGGCGTCGCGCGGGACGTAGAGTTTCAGGTTTCGAAGGGCATCGGCCTCTTCCTTGGTGGCGATCTCCTTGGCCCGGCCGACGACGCCGTCCTTGGTCGCGCGCGTCTGGGTCAGGCTGAGGCCATGCGAGCCGTCGGCGCGCAGCAGCGGGCCGTAGGCGGTCAGGGCCAGAGGGTCGGCCGTATAGGCGGTGATCCGCACCTCGCCGCGCACGCCGAAGCCGCCGGCGACGTGCCCGACAAGGATGAGTTTCTGGTCGTTCGCCATGCCGGCTCTCCGTTGATCGTCGCTGGATAGCAGAAGGGCGGCGTCCGAACCGAACGCCGCCCTCCGTCATCTCAGATGACGAAAACCCTTAGGCTTCGGTCTTGTCTTCTTCGGCGGCGCCTTCGGCCGGAGCCTCTTCGACGTTCACCTCGGCCGAGCCTTCGCCTTCAGCGGCGGGAGCCTCTTCAGCAGGGGCTTCTTCGGCCGGAGCGGCGGCGGCGGCGGCCGCAGCAGCAGCGGCTTCTTCCTTGGCGCGGGCGGCGGCCTCAGCGGCCTCGACCTTAGCGGCGGCTTCGGCCTCGGCGCGGTCGGCTTCGCGCTGGGCGCGCTCGGCGGTGCGTTCCTGGGCCTTCTTGCCCGGGGCGCCCTTGTTCGGGTTGTTCGACTGGGTCCACTTGACCTTGCCGACCAGGGCTTCGTCCTGGCTCTGCGAGATGAAGCGAGCGACGCGGTCGGTCGGCTGGGCGCCCTTGCCGAGCCACTCGGCGATGCGGTCGGCCTTCAGGGCGACGCGCGGCTTGTCGCCGTCCTTGGGCAGCATCGGGTTGTAGGAGCCGACGCGCTCGATGAACTTGCCGTCGCGCGGGGCGTGCGAGTCGGCGACGACGATGTAGTAGTAGGGGCGCTTCTTGGCGCCGCCACGGGCCAGACGGATCTTCAGCATTTCAGTCTTCTTTCTCTAGGCAGTCGTTATTTCTTGGGTGGGAAGCCGGGCAGGCCCGGAAGGCCTCCCGGAAGTTGTCCGCCGCTCATTGTTCCGGGGAACTGGCCCGCGATGCGGTCCTGAAGGGCTTTCAATTCGTCGGCCGAGGGTTCCGGCATCTTGCCGCCGCCCAGGGCTTGCAGTCGTTTCATGTCGGCGCCGCCGCCCATGCCGGGGGCTCCGCCGCCGCCGAGACCGCCCAGCATGGCGGCCATCTGCTGCATCTTGCGCGGGCCGCCCTTGGACATGGACTTGACCATGTCGGCCATCTGGCGGTGCTGTTTCAGCAGGCGGTTGATGTCCTGGACCTCGACCCCGGCGCCGGCGGCGATGCGCTTGCGGCGGCTGGCGTTCAGCAGGTCGGGCTTCTTGCGCTCGGCCTTGGTCATCGAGGAGATGATGGCTTCCTGGCGCAGGATCATGCGGTCGTCGACGCCCGACTCCGCCATCTGGTTCTTCATCTTGGCCACGCCGGGCAGCATGCCCATGATGCCCTGAAGACCGCCCATCCGCTTCATCTGCTGCAGCTGGGCGGCGAGGTCGTTGAGGTCGAACTGGCCCTTGGCCAGCTTGCGGGCCATGGCCTCGGCCTTGGAGGCGTCCAGCTCCTGCGACGCCTTCTCGACCAGGGCGACGATGTCCCCCTGACCCAGGATGCGGCCGGCGACACGACGGGCGTCGAAGACCTCCAGCGCGTCGACCTTTTCGCCGGCGCCCATGTATTTGATCGGCAGGCCGGTGACGGCGCGCATCGACAGCATGGCGCCGCCGCGACCGTCGCCGTCGGCGCGGGTCAGGATCAGGCCGGTCAGGGGCAGGCGTTCGTGGAAGGCCTTGGCGGTGCGGACCGCGTCCTGACCCGTCAGACTGTCGGCGACCAGCAGGGTCTCGACGGGCTTGGAGATCTCGGCGACCTCGGCGACCTCGGCCATCAGGCCTTCGTCGAGGGTGATGCGGCCGGCGGTGTCGAGGATCAGGACGTCGAAGCCCTGGAGCTTGGCCGAGGTCAGGGCGCGCTTGGTGATCTGGACCGCGCTCTCGCCCGCCACGATCGGCAGGGTGGCGACCTCGATCTGCTTGCCCAGGGTGGCCAGCTGTTCCATCGCGGCCGGACGGCGCGTGTCCAGCGAGGCCATCATGACCTTCTTGCGATCGAACTTGGTCAGGCGCAGCGCCAGCTTGGCCGAGGACGTCGTCTTGCCCGAGCCCTGCAGGCCGGCCATCAGGACGACGGCGGGCGGGGTCGCATTGGTGTTGAGCGGAACCGGCTCCTCGCCGCCCAGCATCTCCACCAGGCCGTCATAGACGATCTTGATGACCTGATCGGCCGGCTTGACCGAGCGGATGACCTCTTCGCCCGTGGCCTTCTCGGTGGCGAAGGCGATGAAGTCCTTGACGACCGGCAGGGCGACGTCGGCCTCCAAGAGGGCCACGCGCACTTCGCGCATCGCCTCGGAGACGTCCTTTTCGGACAAGGCGCCGCGGCCGGTGATCCGGTCGAAGACGCCTGTCAGCCGCTCGTTCAGAGCCTCGAACATTCACTACCTCATGTGACGCTGGACCGGCCTCCATAGCGAAACGACCTCTGGCGACGATCACGTCGGCAGAGGGTTCTCGCCTGCCTCGTCCATCCTTGTTGCGCTATCGCTCGGCTCGCGGAGCCTCGCTGCATGAGCGCGGGAGATGGGGTCGTGCAGGTGGAGACGCAGGTTCAATTGCGTCGGAAGGCGCGGCTTATGAGGGAAAAGCGGCGGTTTGTCGACTCTCGCAGGGACCGCACTTTCCGTTTCAGCGTTGGCTTTCCGATGGCCCGGCGGAAAACCGCTGATACGGTCACGCTTCACAGCCCTCCCCGCTGACGAGATCGCCCCATGCCCGTTTCGACCGCCCCCGCCGCTGACGACCGCCTGCGCGAGGAGGTCCGTCTGCTGGGCGGGCTTCTGGGCGATGTGATCCGGGTCGAGGGCGGCCAGGATCTGTACGACCGGATCGAGGCGGTGCGGGTGGCCTCCGTCGCCTATCACCGGCACGCGGGGGCGCGGGGGTCGGCGGAGCTGGAACGGCTGCTCAACGAGTTGTCGCTGGACGACGCGGTCGGGCTGGCGCACGGGTTCGCCGTTTTCTCCCTGCTGGCCAATGTCGCGGAAGACCGGGCGGGCAAGCGCCGGGCGCGGGTGCAGACGGCCGAGGGCGCGCGGCCGGACACGCCGGAGGGTGCTCTGGCCCGGCTGACGGCGGCGGGGCGGACGGTGGAGGAGGCGCGGGCGCTTCTGTCCGAGGCGCTGATCTCTCCGGTGCTGACCGCCCACCCGTCGGAGGTGCGGAGGAAGAGCGTGCTCGATCGGATCGCGGCGGTCTCGGACCTCTTGGATGCGCGGGACGACAGCGAGACGCCCGAGGTCGAGGACAGCGGTCTGCGACGCCAGACGGTGATCCTGTGGGCCACGCGGCTGGTGCGGACGACCGGCCTGGTGGTGCAGGACGAGATCGACACCGTCGTCTCCTTCCTGGAGCGGGTCTTCCTGAAGGTCGCACCGGAGCAGCTGATCGGCTGGCGGAAGCGTCTGGACGCGCCGGAGATGGCGCCCTTCATCCGCATCGGCGCCTGGGTCGGCGGGGACCGGGACGGCAATCCGAACGTGGATGCGAACGCCCTGCGGGCCGCCTTCGCGACGCCTGCCAAGGCGGTGCTGCGTCACTATCTGGAGGCGGTGAACCTGCTGGGCGCCGAGCTCAGCCTGTCGGGATCGCTGGCGACGATCAGCCCGGAGCTGAAGGCACTGGCGGACGGTTCGGGCGACGATTCCCCGCACCGCGCCGACGAACCCTATCGCCGGGCGCTCAGCCAGATCTACGCCCGGCTGTCGGCGACCCATCCGGTCCTGACCGGCCAGACCGCGCCGCGTCCGGCGCCCTTCGCGGCTGAACCTTATGCCGGGCCGGGCGAGTTCCGGGCCGATCTGGCCGTGCTGCACGACAGTCTGACGGCCAATCACGGACAGGTCTTCGCCGACGACAGCCTGTCGCGCCTGATCGCCACGGTCGATGTGTTCGGCTTCCACATGGCGACGCTGGATCTGCGCCAGAACTCCGACGTCCATGCGCGGGTGGTCGGCGACCTGTTCAAGGTGGCGGGCGTCTGTCCCGACTATGCGGCGCTGGACGAAGAGGCGCGGCTGGCCCTGCTGGCGGCCGAGCTGGCGGCGCCCCGCCTCCTGTTCAGCCCCTATGCGACCTATGACCCCGAGACGCTGAAGGAACGGGCCATTCTGGAGGCGGCGACCGAGGCTCTGCGGATGTTCGGGCCGGACGCCATCCGCACCCATATCGTCTCCAAGACCGATGCGGCGTCGGACATGCTGGAGGTCTATCTTCTGTTGAAGGAGGTCGGTCTCTATCGACCCGAG